>CANLCX010000001.1:127500-1368774 GCA_947489315.1 uncultured Sphingomonadaceae bacterium | reverse complement strand
GTCGTCTCTGCTTCATATCCAACACTCCATCTTCAAATCCAAAGATTAAAGTGTTGCGTCCACCAGTTGAAATCGCAGGATATTGCGGACGCTAGCCGATGAAGATGGCCAGTATGGCGATTGGATCGGGCAGATTTAGATATGACTTATTATGGGCTTAGAAGTCTGGCCGCTTAGTTAGAACTGAGCGGTCACTTCGCCACCACCCGACCAGCGACAGGTTGCGAACGGAAGAGCTTCCAGCAAGCACCAGAAGTCCAGCCAAGATGCCAAGGTTTTTGATAAAGTTTTGGGTTTCATGGGCGACACCATCGCCCTCCATGTTCCAGAAGTCATGCAGCAAAAAGTTCACCATAAGAATGTAGACAACAAAACCATAAGCGACGAATTTGGTATGCCGCCCTGAGATAAGAAACAGGCCACCGATGATATTCACGCCGGCAGCGAACCACATAAGTGGCTGTGCAAATGGAATGCCGTGTCCTTGCATATACGCAATCGTTCCGGCCGACCCGGCGACTTTCATTAAGCCTGGTATCAAAAAATAGAGCCCTAGCAGGACCCGTCCGATTACTACTGTCAATGATGATGCCACTTTTGTCTCCTATCGCTCGATGCATGGCACAACATCGCAGCGCATGCAAATATCTGAAGTTGCTAGCAAAAACTCAAGTGTTGCTTTTGCTCAGAGGTTGTGAATCGCCAGTATCTTAAATGAGATTGTCTTCTAATCCGCCGGTAAGATCGCAAACTTTGATTAGAAAGATTGCGAGTGCCTTATTCCAACATTTTAGGCGCTTCTTTCTGAAGCTTTTCCTTAATCTTGTTGGCGAACATCGCGAGCAATGGCGGTAAATCGAAAATGGCGTAAACCTCGTCTTCTCGCACTTGCATTTCGCCACCGATCCGCTGGCCCATGGCTTCGAGCGTACAATGCATCGTATCGCCTTCCCAATGATGGTCCGTCATAGTTGCGCCGGGAACGGACTCACTCAGCGTATGGACGCCGTTGCCGATCCGGCTGCGGGCCTCAGTCAGTCCCAGTTTGTGCGGAATATTAACGGTTACCGGTGCGCCCATAGTGCAATCTCCCCTGCCCCATCAATATCACCCCAATTGCCTCCGTCAAACGATCTGCGCGATAAGCGGCAGAAAAACTTGGCCTGTGGTGTTTTTATCATTAGGCACCGTTGCATGATCTTGGTTATCGACAATTATGACAGCTTCACTTTCAACCTAGTCCATTATCTGATGGAACTGGGCGCCGAAGTTCGTGTCGAGCGTAATGATGCAATAAGCGCGAACGAGGCACTTGCAACCAGCGCTGACGCATTTTTAATCTCGCCGGGGCCATGCACGCCCAATGAAGCCGGTATATCGCTTGATCTGGTGGCGGCTTGCGCTGACGCCGAAAAACCGTTGCTTGGCGTTTGTCTAGGTCATCAAAGCATTGGTCAGCATTTTGGCGGCAAAGTCGTGCGCGGCGGACTAATGCACGGCAAGACTTCGCCCGTGGCGCATAATAATAGCGGCGTGTTTAAAAACATTCCGTCACCCTATACGGCGACCCGATATCATTCCCTGATCGTAGAGGATATTCCACCATGCTTACCAGTAAATGCAACGGCTGAAGATGGGTCTGTGATGGGTTTTCATCACGAAAGCCTGCCCATTCATGGTGTGCAATTTCATCCTGAAAGCATCGCCACCGAATATGGTCATGAACTGCTCGCCAATTTCATGCGCTTGGCTGGTCTGCAGCCGAAACCTCGCGCATGATTGAAAAGCTCATCTTTACGCCTAGCGAAGAAGATCTCCGTGCAGCTTATGCCCTGCATATGAAGCAAATGGGATGGAAACGGCTCGGCTATTTTATTATATTTGGATTGTTTGTCGGTGTTGTTATGGCGGCCTTGGGTGGCTTTGATAATATGAACCAAGCGCTCGGTCTAATTGTCGGCATGACCATCTGGGCTGGCATTGTTGCCCTTGTTATGTCGATGCTGATTCCGATCTGGTGGGTTCCTCGACATTCGAGGAAAATCTATAAACAGCAAAAAGACTTACGCCTGGAAACAACGACATGGTGGGATGATGAAAAGCTCTATTCCGGCAATGAGCAAGGCCATGCGCATTTGACTTTTGCGGACATGGTCAAATGGCAGGCCAATGACAAAATTGTTTTGCTTTACCGATCCGATCAACTGTTCAATTTTCTGCCCGCTCGGATTTTCAAAGATCCGGCACATAAAGATGGATTGATCCGGCGTCTTCAAGATGCCGGCGTACCGGGAGAGGAAAAACCGTAATGGCCCTGCCAAATCCGAAAATGCCGCTTTCCGAAACAGACGCCCGCGCCGCTTTTGCAGCCATATTGGACGGCAAGGTGGACGGCGACGCCATCGGCACTTTTCTCGTCACGCTCGCTGATCGCGGAGAAACGGCAACCGAAATTGCTGCCGCAGCCCAAGAAATGCGCGCCCGTATGGTCACCGTTGACGCCCCTGCGGGAGCTATTGATGTATGTGGCACTGGCGGCGATGGCAGCCACAGTCTGAATATCTCTACGGCAACCGCCTTGGTCGTTGGCGCCTGCGATATACCAATGGCCAAGCATGGCAACCGCGCTGCGTCCAGCAAATCAGGAGCAGCGGATACGTTAGAGGCTTTGGGCCTTGATCTGGCAAAAGCAGCAACGGGCGGCGAACAATCCTTGCGCGATATCGGTATCGCCTTTTTCTTTGCGCCCAATCATCATCCGGCGCTGGGACCGCTAGCACCCATCCGCAAAGCTATTGGCCGACGGACGATTTTCAACCTGCTCGGCCCGCTATGCAATCCCGCCCGGGTTAAACGACAGCTAATCGGCGTTGCTTCTCCCGACTTGGTGGAAACCTATGCAGAAGCGGCAACGCAGCTGGGTTATGAGAAAATCATGATCGTATCAGGCGAAGAAGGTCTCGATGAGCTCAGTATTTCCGGGCCTTCCAAGCTAGCAATTGTTGAGGGACAATCGATCACACATAGCCGGATCACACCGGATGATATCGGTCTGCCATGCCATGATGCCGAATCCATAAAAGGTGGCGATGCCAACCATAATGCAGCGGCTTTACGTGATTTGTTAAAGGGCGAACTATCTGCTTATCGCGATGCTGTGATACTCAACAGCGCGGCAGCCTTGATGGTCGCAGGCGAAGTCGAAAGTTGGGAAGCGAGCGCTGAAGAAGCGGCCGAAGCGCTCGACAAAGGATTGGCTAATGCTCTGCTCAACTGTTGGATCGCCAATCAATGAGACCTGACCAATGAACAAACTCATCGAGATATGTGAAGCAAAACGGGATCATGTGCGCAATCGCCGGTCCAATATTTCAACGTCGGCTATGCATGATCAGGTACGCCATCAAGACGCCCCACGAGGGTTCATAAAAGCAATTGAGGAAAAGTCGCAAAACGGCTTTGCGCTGATTGCCGAGATCAAGAAAGCGAGCCCATCAAAAGGGCTGATCCGTGAGGACTTTGATCCTCCGGCTCACGCTCGCGCCTATGAAGCTGGCGGGGCTGCCTGTCTGTCGGTCCTGACCGATATTCCTTATTTTCAGGGAGCCGACGAATATCTGGTTGCGGCACAGACCGCTTGCACCCTGCCCTGTTTACGCAAAGATTTCATGATTGATCCGTGGCAGGTGGAGGAATCGCGCGCACTTGGCGCTGATGCAATTTTGATCATCATGGCCGCCCTCGACGATGATCAGGCCTTGGAGATCGAGGCTGCAGCGATGGCAATGGATATGGACGCCCTGATCGAGGTTCATGACGAGGCTGAACTTGAGCGGGCGCTGAACCTGAAATCCCGTCTTTTGGGTATTAATAATCGTAATCTCAAAACCTTCGAAACCAGTCTGGAACAAACCGAACGTCTTTCCAAACTGGTTCCTGATGACAGGATCATGGTATCGGAAAGTGGTATTTTTACGCATGATGATTGCGAGCGGCTATCCGGCTCAGGCGCACGAGCATTTCTGGTCGGGGAGTCGCTGATGCGGCAGGATGATGTCGAGGCGGCCACCCGCCTACTTTTGACAGGCAGCGAGGCTTAGATGAGCAAACTTACGCATATTGATGGCGATGGCGCCGCCCATATGGTCGATATTTCGGCTAAGCGCGAGACTGTGCGTGAGGCCCATGCCGAGGGCTTTATCAGCATGAAGTTGGAAGTGCTGGAAGCTATTAAAGCCAATAGCATGAAAAAGGGTGATGTGCTCGCTACGGCCCGGATTGCCGGGATCATGGCAGCAAAAAAGACCAGCGACCTCATTCCGCTTTGCCATCCTCTGGCGCTCAGCAAGGTGGCGGTGGATTTCGAATTTCTGGATGCCGGAATAAAGGTTCGCGCGATGGCACGCCTGACTGGGAAGACGGGCGTTGAAATGGAGGCTCTAACAGCCGCTTCAACAGCTCTTTTAACAGTATATGACATGTCCAAAGCCATGCAGAAGGACATGGTCATTAGTGATATCCGCCTATTATCCAAATCTGGCGGCAAATCAGGAGACTGGACAGCCGAATGAAGCCATTGCTGCCTTTAGAAGAAGCGCAACAGCGATTGATTGCCATGGCGCAGCCTTTGCCATCAGAATCGGTTCCGATCGCAGACGCATTGGGCCGTTATCTTACGAAAAATCTAATTACCAAGCGCAGCCAGCCCGCCACCGATATGTCCGCGATGGACGGCTATGCGATCCGCTTTGACGACCGTGCTGGACCTTGGCAGGTGGTCGGCGAATGCAAGGCGGGAAGTCCTCCCTGCCCACCGATAGAGACCGGACAAGCGGCCCGTATTTTCACTGGGGCTCTGCTGCCGGACGGCGCAGATACAGTCGTCATGCAGGAAAATGTCGAGCGCGATGATATCATGATCAAGCTGATCAGCGATCCTTCGCCCGTCAAAGGCCGTCATGTCCGCCACCAAGGCGGTGACTTCAAAACAGGCGAAATAGCATTAAAGGCAGGAACATATCTCAATGCCGCCGCCTTGGGTCATGCGGTAATCGCAGGGCTTGGTAGCCTGTCTGTGGGTAGATGCCCCAAAGTCGCCATCCTCTCAACTGGTGATGAATTGGTCCTACCCGGCATCGAGACGAAACCGCATCAGATACCGGCGAGCAATGATGTCATGGTATCTGCCATGCTTTCACAATTGCCCGCACAAACACGTTCTATCAGTCGGATAAAAGATGATTTGGATAGTCTGTGTCAAGCATTGGAAAGCGCCAAGGACTGCGATGTCATCGTCACCATTGGCGGGGCATCAGTCGGCGACCATGATCTGGTCGCACCGGCGTTCAAACAACTGGGCGGCGAAACGGACTTCTGGAAAATAGCTATGAAACCGGGCAAACCGCTAATGGCAGGAAAGCTTGGCAACAGCTTAGTCCTTGCCCTGCCCGGCAACCCAGGCTCTGCCTTTGTCACCGCTACATTATTCCTGCTGCCGCTGATCCGCTATCTGGCTGGTGCAGCAAATTATCTACCAGCAATGCAAAGTGCGATCACAAACACGGTCTTACCTGCGACAACGCAGCGCGCGGAATTCTTAAGAGCAACCGTCGATGGCTCAGGCATCACCCCCTTTAATAGTCAGGATAGCGCGAAGCTTTCCGTCCTAGCGGCAGCCAATGCGCTTCTTTATCGACCGGCCCATAGCCCCGAGCAGCAAAAAGGTGCGGAAGTTTCCTACATATCAATTTGAAATAGCTTGACTTGACACCATTTGTTTCATAATTGTTCCTTATTCGTTCCCGATAAGGACATGAAACATGCTCACACCGAAACAACATGAATTGCTCTGCTTCATCCATAATAGCTTGGAAGAATCGGGCGTATCCCCCTCTTTCGAAGAGATGAAGGACGCATTGGGATTAAAATCCAAATCCGGCGTTCATCGTTTGATCAGCGCCCTTGAAGAACGCGGCTTTTTGCGGCGGTTACCTAATCGCGCTCGGGCCCTGGAAGTAACCAAGCTTCCAGAAGGCGGTACTATGAAACCGGCTGGATCCAATGTTGTCAATATCATGCCCGATCCGGTTCGTTCGGCTCCAATGAAAGAGATTCCGGTTGCCTCCAATGATGTTATTGAAATCCCACTCCACGGCAAAATTGCCGCTGGCGTTCCGATAGAAGCGCTAGAAGGCCAATCGGCCCTTAGCGTTCCGGCGGCTCTGCTGGGCTCCGGCGAGCATTATGCTTTGGAAGTTTCTGGCGACTCGATGATCGAAGCCGGCATTCTGGACGGCGACTATGCCTTGATCCAACGCACCGAGACCGCCCGCAATGGCGAAATTGTTGTGGCATTAGTCCATGATGAGGAAGCAACATTGAAATATCTGTTCAAAGACAATGGTCAGGTTCGCCTTGATCCCGCAAATCCCGCCTATGAACCGCAGATTTTTGGCCCCAATGAAGTGCGGATACAGGGCAAAATGGCTGGACTGTTGCGGCGCTATAATTAGACGCCCGCCAGTCCTCTAGGGTTTTTTAGGGTCGGGATTTTCGGGCCTTGGGCGTTTCAGCGCTGGTTTATCTGGATCAGCAAAACGCGTCCAGGCATGGCTTCCGGAACGGTTTAACACCGTCCCGACATATTGGCTTTCAAAGTCTATCGTCATACCGCCCACTTGTTGCAAAAGTGGGCGGTCGGCCTTTATCCACCGAGGCTGGCAGCTTGCGGGAAGACGCCGTTCGCTGATGACAATATCGGCCCGACGGCAGGCTGCAGATAAGGCCAATGCCGGGATATAGTAAGAACTGCGCATCGCCACGATAGTCCAGTTTCGGTCCGATGCCTCTATCGTCACCGTACAACTATCCGCATTGCATTGCGCATTATGCCAATCATCGAGCGCCAATGCCTCACCGTCCACGCCAGCATTTTCCAAAAGCATATCGTGCATGAAACCGCCTTTACTCGTCCGCAACATCGCCAGATCTCCTGCAGCGTTGCGAATACCGACATGACGGCCATCGCCGGAAATATAGAGGTCCGGCGGACGGTTTGTGACGAGTATCAGCGTCCCACAGAATATGGGAACTAAGCCCCATATACGCCAACGCCGGGTCCATAGCGCCAACCATAGGCCACCAAAAATCAAAAAACCAAAAGCAGCCAATGGCATAGTGGGAAGCATCGTGACTGATCCCGGACTACTGGATACATAATGGGCCAGGATCAGAAGGCTGTTGAGCGCCTTTTCGCAGATCCACCAGATCGGTGCACCTAAGCCGACCGTATCGAGCAACAGCGCGAGAGCCTCAAGCGGCATGATGACAAATGTCGTGAGGGGAATTGCCACGATATTTGCCAAAGCACCGTAAATTCCTGCTTTATGGAAATGAAACAAGGCGATCGGCATCAGCGCCAGTTCCACGACAAGTCCAGTCAAGAAAAGGGCAAATATGGCCCTTCCAAAACGCTTGCCGATGCCTTCATCCCGTCGAGCGAAAAGAGATTGGACTTTAGGATGTGTATGTAACGCGATAATGGCGGTAACGGCCGCAAAGCTGAGTTGAAAACTGGGACCAACCAGCGACTCCGGCCATAAAAGAAGTACCAACAACGCACCTGCGGCAACCATCCGCAGCGTGATTGCGCTTCGCCCGATAATAAGGGCGATCAAGACAAGCAGTGCGGCGATACAGGCGCGAATGGTCGGCACTTGTGCGCCGGTTAGCAACGTATAGCTCAGTGCAGCTACCGCCGCACAGCTCGCAGCTACCAGCGGCAATCGAAATCGCAGAGCCAAGTGCGGAAATAAGGCCAATAGCCGCATGATAAGCAGATAAACCGCTCCAACAACAGCGGTCACATGCAGTCCGCTTATCGATAAAAGATGCGCTAGTCCGCTGCGACGCATGGCCTCTGCATCTTCGTCCTTAATCGCACCGCGATCGCCGGTTGCAAGCGTTGCACCAATCGCACCGGCTCCGCCATCCATTTGCGATTGGACATGGTTGGAGAGCCGCTGGCGATACTCCGGCAATGTGGAGATTGGGGCCCACAGAGGCTTCGCTGGTTGAACAATCTCTATATCGCCCAATAGTTGGCCGGATGCCCCCAATCCCATGAACCAGGCACGGCGCGAAAAATCATAAGCGCCTGGCAGCGATGCCATCGCGGGCGGCATCAACCGCGCACGCAGCTGAATGACCGCACCGGCGCGCAAATCCGCGTTCGCTTTATCAATCGGTACATTCACCCGCACCCTCGGCGGCAAGCCCTGTTTCTCATGCGTATCAAGCGTCAAACGGACCATATCGCGAGCGCTCACGACTTCTGTCTTCTCTATCTCGCCATAAAAAGATGTGACCGTCGGGCGCTCCAATATAGGGGCGGCAACCGACCAGGATCGCAACCACATTATCGCACATCCCGTAGCCAGAAATAGCAGGAACCAGAAAACCACAGAACTGACCCGCGTCCCCTGTCCTATCAGTTTGACAAAAACAGCCACGCCTGCACAGAGCGCCATAAATGCAATCCATAAATGAGAATCGGCCAGCAAAAACCACCCCGTAATACCCAAGCCAAAACCAACCGGTGCCCAAAGAGGCAGTTGGTCGCGTTCCTTTTCCAGTTGAAATTCCAGCTGGCTGAAAATTTGCAAATTTCTAAGATATTCAGGCAATTGTCGCGCGCGAAACAGCATGCTAAGGGCCTTGCCATCACCATCAGCAATGCTGGCCTTATGTAAATTTTCATGCGCTGCGTCAGAGCTATCAAGATCAAAGCTACTCTGCATCGCATTTGCCTAACACAGGATGAAATCAAGCGTGACTCTTAAAGAAACTGATCCCGTCGTCACACGTTTTGCCCCCTCACCAACAGGGTTTTTGCACATTGGCGGTGCTCGCACCGCAATGTTCAACTGGCTGTTTGCAAGGCATCATGGCGGTAAAGCGCTGTTGCGGATCGAAGACACCGACAAGGCGCGTTCGACCCAAGAAGCGATAGATGCCATTTTAGAAGGGCTCGAATGGTTGGGATTGGATTGGGACGATGAACCCGTATTTCAATCCGAGCGCGCCGCCCGGCATGCTGAAGTAGCCCACGAATTGCTCGCGGCAGGAAATGCTTATAAATGTTTTGCTACGCCAGAAGAGCTGGCAGCCATGCGCGAGCAACAAAAGGCCGAGAAAAAAACGATGCGCTATGATGGCCGCTGGCGCGACCGCGACCCGTCTGAAGCATCTGAAGGCGCCCCTTATGTGATCCGGTTAAAAACGGAAACCGGCGGTAAAATGACCATCACCGATGCGGTCCAAGGTGAAGTATCGGTTCAGAATAGCGAGATTGATGACTTTATCCTGCTGCGCTCAGACGGCACACCTACTTATATGCTAGCGGTTGTGGTCGATGACCACGACATGGGCGTCACCCATTTGATCCGCGGCGATGACCATCTCAATAATGCTTTCCGTCAGCTTGCTATGATCCGCGCTATGGGTTGGAAAGAACCCATTTATGCTCATATTCCTCTGATCCACGGCAATGACGGCGCGAAGCTTTCCAAACGACATGGCGCATTGGGTGTCGAGGCCTATCGCGATATGGGCATCGTGTCGGACGCGATGTTCAATTATCTGCTCCGTTTAGGGTGGGGACACGGCGATGACGAGATTATTTCGCGCGAACAAGCTATCGAATGGTTTGGATTGTCTGGTGTTGGAAAATCACCATCACGTTTTGACGCCAAGAAGCTCCAAAACCTTAATGGCCAATATATTCGCGAGACCGATGATAGTGCTCTTGTGACACTGACTGTACCTTGGATTGAAGAAGAACTTGGATCGAACTTGGCACCTGCCAACGCCGATTTATTGGCCCAAGCAATGCCTGTTTTGAAAAGCCGAGCGAAAAACCTTATCGAATTGGCTAATAATAGCCTTTTTCTCTATAAAAAACGACCACTTGACCTCGACGAGAAGGCACAATCTCTGCTAGACGCTGACGCAAGGCAACTGCTTGAATCGATTCATTCTACATTGGCTGACCTTGACGACTGGACGATTGAGGCAACCGAAGACAGAGTGAAGGCTATAGCGGAAGCCGCCGAATTGGGGTTAGGAAAGCTTGCACAACCCATGCGGGCAGCCTTAACAGGGAGTACCAGTTCACCCGGTATTTTTGACGTGCTGATACTCTTAGGCAAGGAAGAGTCATTGGGTCGTCTTGCAGATCAAATAAAATAACCTGAATTTTTCAGGAGCAGAAAGGACAATATTGTGGGCAACAATAGCGCATCATTCGGCCTCGGCGGCGAAAACTACGAATTTCCCGTCATGCAAGGTACCGAAGGACCGGATGTAGTAGATATTCGGAAACTTTACGGGCAAACTGGTGCGTTCACCTATGATCCCGGCTTTAAATCAACGGCTAGCTGCGAATCAGAATTGACCTTCATCGATGGTGGTGAAGGTGTATTGCTGCATCGTGGCTATCCCATTGGTCAATTGGCTGAAAAGAGCAGCTTCATGGAAGTGGCTCATTTGCTGCTTCGCGGCGAGCTTCCGACATCAAGCGAATATGCTGATTTCACCAATACGATCACGCGCCACACCATGCTGCATGATCAATTTTCAACTTTTTATAACGGTTTCCGCCGTGATGCACACCCGATGGCGATCATGTGCGGTGTCGTAGGCGCCCTGTCTGCTTTCTATCATGACAGCACGGATATCAGCGACCCAGAACAACGGATGATCGCAAGCCATCGGTTGATCGCGAAAATGCCAACCATTGCGGCCATGGCGTATAAATATTCCGTTGGCCAACCCTTCATGCACCCGGATAACAGCCTGTCTTATACAGGAAACTTCCTGCGCATGACCTTTGGTGTTCCAGCTGAGCCTTATGAAGTGAACCCGGTGATCGAAAAAGCAATGGACAGGATCTTCATCCTCCACGCTGACCATGAGCAAAATGCTTCGACTTCTACCGTGCGACTTGCCGGTTCTTCAGGTGCCAATCCTTTTGCTTGCATCGCGGCCGGCATTGCCTGTCTCTGGGGCCCAGCTCATGGTGGGGCCAATGAAGCCGCGCTCAACATGCTCCACGAAATCGGGCATCCGGACCGCATTCCTGAATATATCGCCCGCGCAAAAGACAAAAATGATCCGTTCCGCCTCATGGGCTTTGGTCATCGTGTTTATAAAAACCATGACCCTCGTGCGACCGTCATGCAGAAAACCGTTCGTGAAGTGTTTGATGCATTGAAAGTTTCCGATCCGGTCTTCGAAGTTGCCCTGCAACTGGAAGAAATGGCGCTCAACGATCCTTATTTCATCGAGAAGAAGCTTTTCCCGAATGTGGATTTCTATTCCGGAATCATCCTCTCGGCAATCGGCTTCCCGACCTCCATGTTTACCGCACTCTTCGCACTAGCCCGGACAGTTGGCTGGGTTGCGCAGTGGAACGAAATGATTTCTGATCCCGGTCAGGTTATCGGTCGTCCGCGTCAGCTTTATACTGGCCCGACCCATCGCGATTATGTTGAAATCGGCAAACGGTAATTCCGATAAAGACGAAATAGAAAAGGGAGCTTCGTCGCTCCCTTTTTTGTGCCTAAACGGCGCGGGTTGGCAAGCTCAACTTAAATGTAGCGCCTTTACCAATCGCGCTTTCGACGGTCAGGCTGCCATCCATGGCATTGGCCAAGCGGCGGGAAATGAACAATCCCAAACCGCTGCCACCATCGCCCGAGCGACCCAATCTTTCAAATTTCTCAAAGATGCGCTGGTGATCTTCTTCAGCAATACCGTCCCCTTGATCACGAACGGTTACCGATGAGATTTCTCCATCATTGATCACCTGCAATTTTATCACCGAGCCATCGGGTGAATAGCGGATCGCATTGCCGATAAGGTTCACCAATATCTGCAAAACACGCCGGAACTCACCCTTAACAGGCATTTCAATATCTTTGTCCGGAAGGTCAATCCGGATTTGGTGATCGGCAGCCTTTACCGCAAGTAAACCTGCGGCCCGATGCGCAAGATCAACCAGATCAATATCATCCGCCGCAACTGAGAAACTGGTGCGTTGAATTGCTTCTAGATCAGACAAGTCATTGACCAAATCCATCAAATGGCGGCCAGCGGATGCGATATCTTTTGCATAGTCGGAATAATCACCGCGCAACGGCCCTTCCAAACGACTACCGATTGTTTCAGCATTGGCGATGATCTTGCCCAAAGGCTGACGCAAGGCGGGGCCCAGCTGCGAGCCGAATAAGGAATCGCTAATGAGGTCACCTTGGCCAAAGCCCATTCCAGCCTCATCGCGATTTTCTTCCGCGACCTGCTTTTCATCTAGCTCAAGCGAGAAACGATAGCCGGAGAAAAGACCTTCATTATCAATCAACGGCTGACCCGAAAGAGTATAGAACGACTTCTTGCCATGCCTCTGGCGCACATGTTGACCGCGTACCGGTTGACGCTCCGAAATGGACTCAACCAATACGCTTTGTTTTGATGGCTCAACTAAATCGAGGACGTCCAAAAGGGAGTGGCCGATATAGTTTTCAACCGCATCCAGATCACCGGGTAAAGACAAGGCCATGATCCGCAAGGACGCATCGGTGCGGATTGATCCGCGACCATTCAACCGGTCAAAATCGCGACGTCGCCCAGGCTCTTCGCCGTTTGTCGAAGGTGCAGGTGATTCCTTCCAGTCGATAATGTTAATTGTAATGGCGCCGTCTTGTTTCTCGCGGTGAAGTCGAATCTCGACCCACATGCTGATCAAATTCTCTTCGTCGGCAGCCTGCACCGAGCGCGACAAATTCATGTCAAGTTGGCGACTCAATCGGCAAAGGCTCAAAAGTTGCGGAACAGCGAGCGGTCCGCCTTCATATCCGCCGCAATGCAAATGCAAACGCAGCAAGGGAGGATCGGCCGAAATCAGCCGGCCATCGGCATCCAATTGTCCGCGTACCGGCTCGGCCAGATTGCCAGGGATAGTCATTAAGCCGGCAAGTCCGACAAATGGACATTCAACCGGCGCTGTGCATCCTGGTAGAGCGGATTGGCCGACCAGCTGGAAACGAGTTCCGATGCTTTGTTTTCGTCAATTTCATTATAGGAGGCACGCGTAAGCAATTGTCCGCCGCCATCGAGCGCGCTGAAAATCGACAAGGCTTGATCCAACGGAATCTTAATCGCGCGCATGGTCAGAACAAGCCGGATCATATGGGGCTCGGCTGTAAACAATATGAGTTGGTTAACAGATAATCCCGAACGCCGCGCCAAACGGGCTAGAAACAGATCGAGACCATCATGCATAGGGTGTAAATTTTGGTCGCTGCCCTCGGCTTGATCCACAAGTTGAGCCAGCCTCGCTGATCGGTTTTGCGTGCCGATACCCTCATCATGTCCGCCAAGCAGCTTTTCTGCAGCCTGTGTAAGTTCTGGCCCCTCGTCACCTGACAATTTCTGCAAGGCCGCTGTAATCGGCCATGTCAGTGCGAATAATATCTCTGCGGGCAGGTTTGCAATATGGGCTTGAAGGGATCCGGGTCCGGCATTGTCACGACTTTGCGCGACCAACAATGCCATGGCAGCATCGGCAATCGACGCATCTTCATCGTCAAGATAACGGGTGAGAACCGATTCCAGATCCGCTTGGGATATTTTCTGCAATAGGCGGGCGCCCAGTTCTACTCGCTGAACGGCGGTAAAAACATTGTCGAGCAGGATTTTGCTTTCCAATAAGCCGGCATTTTGGAGCAGCGCATAACTATGCACTCTGCTGCTGTTTCCAATCTCAATAATTGTATCCTGCTGCATACCGAAGTCTTTGGCGGCGATCATGCAAATTTCAGTCTCGATTTCTTGAACGATGGCGCGCAGATACTGACGGCCATTGGACAGCATCCGATCGGATAGAATTACATCGGATTTCGGAAACAAAGCAGACGCGAGATCATCAGATATATGCGCGCTGGAAGAGCCTATCTCAGCAGCCTGCTGGACAAGGTCAACGCCTGGATTTCGATCCATTAGAAAATCTCGCTTCGCCATAGAGTTAGCCTTACGCTAATGTGGTTAATAACTGGCTAAGTGCAACATCCACTATTTGGTTGGATCATCCTGCGATTCTGGCCTGCTGCGGTCGCGCTGCGCGAAGATGAGATAGGCAAGACATAAGAGAGTGGCAAAATAAAGACCAATCGCAAATGCACCAAGAGCGGTGGCCAGCAATAAAACTAATAAAATCAATGGTATATCAGGCATGACTCTGCTTAGTCGGCGATTGTCCGATAGTGTATAAGCAAGCCACAAATTACCGCACAGCAGGAGCAATATGGTTATATCTCCCAACAATGCTTCCGGCGTCGCGTGATGAAAGACCGCAACTGTCAAGACGATCGCCGCCAGCAGATAGAAACACAGGCCGACCAAATCAGTTCTGGTATTCTGTACTGAAAAAATCGAGATGCGATGATGAAAAACCAGCGCAATAGATCCCGCGAACAGCAAGCCAAGTGATAGAATTGGCCAACCCAATAGACCTATCATAAGCGCAACGGTTGCGGCACCTAGACTAGCGAACCCGCTATAGTTTTTTGCGCTTGGCGATTGCCAAAGAAACGGCATTAGCCTGCGCATCAGCGGCCAAGTAACAAATTTATCAAAAAAATTCTGCTTTGGTAACTCAATCTCACTGAGCTGCCTCTTGGCATAAGCTTCGGTCGCTTCCAAATTCAGCAATTGCGGCACAGCATCGGCTTGCATATCCGCGTCGGTAACAAGTTCCCGTTTGCATTCAGCCTGCACGGCGGTTCGCAATAATGCCGATCCAATGTCCCAGTCATCAGGAATTTCGGCTATTTCTGCCAAATGTTGCGTTTTCAAAATGGCGATACCAAGCCATCTATGGGTCAAATCAATACGTTCAAAAT
Source organism: uncultured Sphingomonadaceae bacterium (assembly GCA_947489315.1). Taxonomy (GTDB): domain Bacteria; phylum Pseudomonadota; class Alphaproteobacteria; order Sphingomonadales; family Sphingomonadaceae; genus Parasphingorhabdus. The sequence goes on along the minus strand of CANLCX010000001.1, from coordinate 1,353,817 downwards.
TTTCGTAATTATCGGCGTTGGAGACCACATAAATCAACTCGTCAGATTGTCTCCGCAGCTTCTGTTCAATGGAATGATCTGGAAAAACGCCATCGCCAAGGAAGATCAAGTCATCGTCTTGCGAAATATATTGCTGCAAATCCATGGCCGTGCGGGCAACGTCCGCTTGGATATCGTGGCTTTTCAGATCGTCGGCATATTGTAGGAGGCCGCCATGCATCGTGGGACTCAAGAAGATGATTTTTTCTGCGCCCATTTGCCGGACGGACTGCACTTGCCGCGAAAGGATATTACTATCGAAAAGAGGCAACATGCCCACGGGGGTATTTCCCGCAGAACTCTCGGCCGATAACGAAATTAGTGCCAGTCTCAATAAAACATCCCAAATAGCTAGTCGAACGACCTTAGCTTCATATAGGATTTACGGCAGTAGCATCAAAGCGATATCTGCTGACAGTCTATCGGCGGTAGTGAATCGACTCAATCGCGATGATCTTCGATTGCCACAATCGCCCGTTCCAGCTTTCTCAACACGGTTGGCTCTCCGGGTGCGCCATTCGCGGCTTCTTCGGCCAATTGTATAACCTGCGTTGCTCCGAAACTGGCAGCTAAGCCTTTCAGGCGCCACGCGGCATATTGCCAATTGGCATCACAACGCGCGCGATGCAGCAAATCCACTTGCCGTTTTGCGCTATCCAAAAAGGCTGTGCGTAGCTCGGCGATGAGTGACTGATCGTCACCTACTGCTGCGGCCAATGCCGCGTCGAGCGCTCCGTAATCAAATGACATGAGGCTTTTCTAGGATGCTATGGTTAACTTATAGTTTCTCCGAACGAATTTTAATGGTAAATGCGACTCATGACAGGTGGATCAAAAATTATCGGAATCAGGCGTGACCGGGGTGCAGAACCTCATATGGAGCATGTCGAAATTGACGAAACTGATGGCAGCGAAGCCCTCGAGCTCAGCGACGATGATCGCGCGAGTGCGGAGGAAATCGATGCGGATCAACAAGTTGATAAGTCTAATGGCGATGAAGACTGGAGCCATTATGGTGATGAAGATGTTGGTTCGCCTTCAAAAGCCCCCTATATTGCACCCACGCTGTTGGGGCTTTCGATAGCCGTCTGGACAGGCTTATTCTTATGGGTCAACCGCGACATTTTTGCCACGATTCCTTCTATGAAGGGCGGAATTGATCTTTTCTCACAATATTGCATGCCTGTTGCGACGCTGGCTGTCTTGTATATGCTCTACATGCGCAACAGCACCCGGGAAGCGAAACGCTTTGACGATGTGGGTTCATCATTGCGGGCAGAATCCGAGCAACTGGAATATCGCTTAAAGACAGTGAACAATGAACTCGCGATGGCACGGGAGTTTCTAGCTGGTGAAACTAGAGAACTGGAAACATTGGGAAGCCAGTCTTCCGAGAAATTGAATAAAGCGGCCGGCAACATCAAATCTGCACTGAGTGACGGCTTGTCCAAAATGAAAAAATTGGATGACGTCGGTGGTGCCGCCTATAAAAATCTCGAACAGCTGCGTGAGCATCTTCCTGTGGTGATAAACACAGCCAAAGATGTGACGAATCAAATCGGAAATTCAGGCCGGTCTGCACAGGCGGAAATCGCCGCTATGGTTACCACCCTAAAGCGCGTTGGAGATGTTGGTACGGCGGCTAAGAAAAGCCTAGATGAGTTGACACAGCGGTCCGAAGAATCGTTGGAGAATTTGGCGACGACAGCCGAAGATATCAAAAAGAAATTCACTGTCCAATTAGCTGAAGCTGAGACTGGAACGACTCGCATCGCAGGCGTTTTGAAAAATGCATCTGCTGAAGTGATTGAGGCGCTCCATGAAACTCGCGCAAATTTAGCGACGGAGACATCGGAAAGCTCACAGGCCATCAAGGCCGATCTCGCCGCATTGGAAGAGACCCTGGCTACGCTTGGCAAGGCCGCGGATGATGAAGAAGCGCGTCTAAAAGAATTGGTTGCAGAACTCGATCAAAACATAGTCGAAATTTCTACGAAAGTGGAAACGCTGGATAATGAAAGCGGCGAGAAGACGGCCAAGCTGGCCTTTGCAATGACTGCTCTCGAACAAAATAGCAGCGCCCTCAAGAAATCCATCGAGGAAGGGCATGGTACTGCCAATGGAATGATAGAACGGATAGAGCAGTTGCTGGTCGCGCTCGATAGCAGCGCCAGAGAGTTGGATGAGACGCTACCAGCAGCATTTGATCGAATGAATGAAAAAACAGAGCTTAGCTTTGCCTCATTTAACCGGATGACCGAGGAAGCATCGAAAGTCGGTACGGTGACCGAAGAGGTAACGGCGAAAATTGAAAAATCGGACGAAGCAATTGAAGAACAACGTGCGAAGCTAGCTAAGCTAAGCCATGATGGGGATGTCGCCACAGATAATGTTCTCGGAAAGATCGAAGGTCTAGCGAAAGAACTGCAAGACGTTCGTGAACAAAATGAAGCTTTGGCTGAAAGCGCCGGAGAGAAAATGATCAGTGCCTTGCTCCGGGTGAAGGAAACGGCACGACAGGCATCAGAACATTCCCGCGAAGCACTGGAGAACTCAATATCTGGATCTGCAGAAGCGTTTGAGAAAGTCAGCGAAGAAGCCCTTAACAAGATTATCGACGAGAAGATTACGTCAATCGCGCCGAAGTTGGAAAAGGCCGTCTCCAATGCGGTCGCGACCACAGAGTCAACGGCGGGCCACCTGACTAGTCAACTCAACGCAATCGAGGAAATGACGGTCAAGCTTGAGCAACGCATCCTGTTTGCCAAAGAAAAAGCAGAGCAGAGCAGCGAAGAGAATTTCACGCGTCGCGTTGCCTCGCTGACTGAATCACTAAACTCGACCGCTATTGATGTTACCAAATTGCTTTCTAACGAAGTAACCGACACGGAATGGGCCGCCTATCTGAAAGGCGACCGTGGTATCTTTACGCGCCGTGCCGTGCGCTTGCTGGATGCAGGTGAAGTCCGCGAGATATTGTCAGAATATGACAATAATTCCGAATTCCGCGAGCATGTAAATCGCTATATCCATGATTTCGAAACCATGCTCCGCGGCGTCCTAGCTACACGCGATGGCAGTGCGGTCAGCGTTACCTTGCTATCATCTGACATTGGTAAGCTCTACGTCGCATTGGCGCAGGCAATCGAACGCCTTCGCAGCTAATTGCAACTGCAAGCTATTTGCCGAGACGTTCTCTACTACCGAAAAAGTCGATATCCTCGACCGTTACCCACTGGTTCGTATAGTTGAAATAGAACAACAGGAACGCCAGCGTGGCGAGCAACGTCGTGAACATTAGCACCCTGCCCGGTCTGAAATTAACCGGCGCGCCGTCAGCTTGGCCCTTGATCATATCAGCGCCCGTTTCCGCATGACTGCGGATGCCAACGGGCAAAACGATGAACGCGGAAATAACCCAGAACAGAACATATATGGCGAGGATGGATGTCCAATCCATAAAATCAGGCTTCCACTATCATGACTGCGACAATCGGCTTCTTTCCGGTCCATTCCGTAGCGCTGCGCCGAACCATCAAACGAACGTCTTCGGAAAATCTGTTGATATCACCAACCGGCTTTTTGAAGGTCTTCATAATCTTTGCGCAAATCTCGTCGAGAAACTCTTCTTCGTCTTCTTCCAACGGCACACCCAATAGACGGAGCATGGGCTGACCCGATATTTTGCCTTTGCCATCAAGGCCGATGGCCACTGAAATCATGCCATTATAAGCAATTTTCCGCCGCTCGTTAAGCGTTTTTCCATCTGCCGGAATTATCACGTCACCGTCGACAACGAGCCGCCCGGTCCGCTCCTGCTTCAAGACTTTGGGACCATCTGGCGACAGGCGAACAACGTCGCCATTTTGCTGGAAAATCGTCTGAGGAACGCCCTGCTCATCCGCAAAGCGCGCTTGCTCTTTCATATGCCGAATTTCGCCATGGACCGGCACCAATATCTCTGGACGGATCCATTTGTACATTTCGGCCAATTCCGGACGACCGGGATGGCCCGATACATGGATATCCTCTTGCCGATCGGTGATCATCACGATCCCTTTGGCCGCCAACTGATTCTGGATGCGGCCAATGGCGATTTCGTTGCCCGGTATCTGTTTGGAGGAGAACAGGACATTATCGCCTTCCGTCAGTTTGATCTTGTGACTCTCGCCCGCAATCCGGCCCAGCGCAGCGCGGGCCTCGCCCTGCCCACCCGTTGCGATAATCATGATCTCGTCGCGTGGAACATTCATCGCCTCGTCAAAACTAACCGTTGGTGGAAAATCTTTCAGATAGCCATTTTCGCGGCAATTTTCGATCATCCGGTCAAGCGATCGCCCTGCGACACATAATTGTCGCCCGGCATGTTTAGCAACTTCGCCCAGTGTTTGAAGCCGTGCTGCATTGGAAGCAAATGTCGTTACCAGAACCCGGTTGTCCAGATTTTCAACAACACGCATCAAATTGCGATACACATCGCCTTCAGAACCCGATGCGGATTCATTGAAGACATTGGTGGAATCACACACCATCGCCAATATGCCTTCATCACCAACGGCAGTGAGCTGCTCCGGCGTTGACGGAACACCCAGCATAGGTTCGTCGTCCAGTTTCCAATCGCCGGTGTGGAATATCTTGCCATAAGGTGTGTCGATCAGCAGCGCGTTGCCTTCTGCGATGCTATGCGCAATCGGTAAATAACGGAAACCGAATGGCCCAAGATCAAAACTGCCTTCATTGGGAATGATGTTCATTTCTACATCATTTTCCAAGCCAGCTTCTTCCAGCTTCCGCCGTATCAAGCCTGCTGTAAAAGGTGTCGCATAAAGTGGAACATCCAATTCATTCGCGAAATAGGGTATCGCGCCAATATGATCTTCATGGCCATGAGTCAGCACTATTCCGAGCAGATTTTTTGACTGTTTTTCAATAAATTCCAAGTCGGGCAGGATCAGGTCAATACCGGGGTAACCGGGATCAGCAAATGTCATGCCGAGGTCCACCATCACCCATTTACCGTCGCAACCATAAAGATTGACGTTCATGCCAATCTCCGCTGACCCGCCAAGGGCCAGGAAGAGAAGTTCGTTTTTAGGTTTTATCATTAGGTGTTGGTTGCTCTCTGGTAGAGGATTAATAGTCCGCGCAAGGTAAGGTCGGACTCAAGGTGATCAAATACGTCTGTATGTTCATCAAATAGCACGGCAAGGCCGCCAGTAGCGATAACTTTGGTCGGTCGCCCTATTTGCACTTTGGTACGTTTGACTAACCCCTCAATCATACCAACATAGCCCCAGAAGATACCAATCAGCATCTGACTCTCGGTCGTCCGTCCGATGACATTATCATCATCCGGCGCCTCTAGTGCGATACGCGGTAATTGAGCGGTCTTGCCGACCAATGCGTCTAGCGACAGATTGATGCCAGGCGCGATTACACCGCCTTTATAGGCGCCGTCATAGTCTGCGACATCGAAAGTCGTGGCAGTGCCGAAATCGATAATCACGATATCTTGTTTATATGTCTCATGCGCGGCAATGATGTTCAGTACCCGGTCGGCTCCCACCGTGTCCGGTTGAGCAACATCCAGTGCAACTCCCCATTCAGCATCTCCGCGGCCGGCTATTAGGGGTGTTACACCAAAATATTTCTCCGACAGCACCGTCAAGTTATGCAATGCACGCGGAACCACCGTGCCAATAATCACAGCCTCGACAGCACTCAGACCCAGATCGTTCAATTCTAGCAGCTGTCGCAGCCATACAACATATTCATCGGCAGTACGGCGCGGGTCCGTAGCAATCCGCCAGCGAGCCTTGACTTCAGAGCCATCGAAAAGTGCGAATACGACATTCGTGTTGCCGGCATCTATAGCGAGTAGCATTCTTGGCCCTTTCTTCTATCCGACATCGATATCGCCGGCATGTATCTCGATAAGCGTTCCATCCGGCTTTCTCAAGCGCAGCGCGCCACCATCTGAAAGACCAGCATATTCGCCTTCCAGGCGTTCCCCATTTGCATCACTGGTCGATAAACGCGTTCCCAATGGGTGTGCCCGTTTTTGCCATTCACTCAAAATCGCGACCAGACCCATTTGTCGCCAGTCATTCAGCGTATCGGCAAAACATTGCGCCAGCGACTCTAAAAACTCTGCTGCCGTCAGATCAGCTTTGCTTCCTGCCTGATGCAGGCTGGTAACGATACGTCCGTCCACCTCCGGCGCGATCGCGACGTTCACTCCGATCCCAACTACGACCGCATCGCCCGAGCGCTCCAGCAAGATACCGCAAATTTTCAGGCCAGAGACCAATATATCATTCGGCCATTTCAACCAGATATCCTCAAGCGAAAGATGCGCGCTAATCGCTTTATGCACTGCGACTGCGGCTACAAAAGACAATGTTGAAGGTGCGGGATCTTCGCGGCGGCAGGTCACTATCGTGCTGCAATAGAGATTGCCTTCTGGACTTTCCCATTTTCGGCCTAATCGCCCAATACCGCCGCTCTGTTTTTCCGCGCGGAGCCAAAGTCCTTCCTCGGCACCGTTTAACACGCGCGCTTTCATATCCGCATTGGTCGATGCGGTTTCAGCTATTGTCTCTATATTGAGGGTCAGAATAAAGCCTGGGCCGCCGTCGCTGTAACCGGTGCGAGGAGCGGAATAGCTAAATATCCCAGCGGCGAAACAGCCAGAGCCATCAACGCGATCAACCCATTTTCGGTTTTATGTCCGGTCTGAACAATCTGATTGGCGGGATCATCAAAATAGATGATCTTGACGACTTTGATATAATAGAAAGCGCCAATAACCGAAGCGGCAATACCGATCACGGCCAGAGGCAACATACCCGCAGCAACGGCGGCATCAAAAACAAGGAACTTGCCCCAGAAACCGAAAAGCGGCGGAATACCGGCCAGTGAGAACATGAACACAGCAAATGCCGCAGCCAGACCCGGACGGGTTTGCGACAAACCGGCTAAGCTAGACAGTGATTCAAGTGGTTTGCCGTCGACATCTCGCATTTCCATGACGCAGATAAAACTGCCCAGCGTCATCGCCAAATAGATGACGAGGTAGAAAAGCATCGCAGAGATACCTTGCGCGGTACCAGCGGCCAAGCCGATGAGCAGAAAACCAACATTATTGATCGAGCTATAGGCAAGCAGACGTTTGATATTATGTTGGCCGATCGCCGCTACTGCGCCGAGCACAATCGACGCGAGTGCAACGAAGACAATGATCTGCTGCCATGTTGATGTCTGACCACCAAAGGCGTCAATGATCACCCGAACGGTTAGCGCAATCGCGGCGACTTTGGGCGCGCTTGCAAAAAAGGCGGTAACCGGCGTTGGCGCGCCTTCATAAACATCTGGTGTCCACATATGGAAAGGCACAGCGCTTATTTTAAACGCTAGGCCAGCAAGGACCAAGACCACACCAATAAGCGGTCCGATGGAAAGCTGACCCGTTAGTGTGTCGCTGATCACAGAGAAACTGGTGGATCCTGCAAATCCGTATACCAGCGACATGCCAAAGAGCAGCATACCGCTCGCCAAAGCGCCCAATACGAAATATTTCAAGCCCGCCTCAGAAGAGCGGACGTCGTTGCGAATGAAACTCGCCAGCACATAGGCAGACAAGCTGTTCAATTCGAGACCGATATACAGCGTCATCAGATCAACAGCCGATACCATCATCCCCATACCGATGGTGGCGAACAGGATCAGAACTGGATATTCCGGGCGATAGGCACCGCTATCCTTGAAGAAACGCGGGGCCACCATCAACGAGACAATCGCGGCAAAATAGATCAGCAGTTTCGCAAAACTGCCAAAACCGTCCATGCGGTAAAGCCCGTAAAACGCATCACCGCCAAATTCAAAGGAAGGGTTGGTGAGAAATTCAAGTGCATAAGCGGATGCACCAAACAGAGCCACCACCGAAAGGATCGTAACCAACCGCGCCGATTTGACGCCGGCAAACGCCGCGACAAGTAGCAAAATCAGACTGCTAACCGTCAGGATGATCTCAGGCAGCGTAAATATCAGTGAAAGTCTATAGTCCATCAGTGCGACTCCCCATGACCAGTCTCGATCTCATGGCCTTTTGTAGCCGCTTTAGCTTCACCCATTTTCAAATGTGCATCCCCTTCTGGCGCAGCACGATCAATCCGGGCGACGATCGCTCCAACATCACCGCGGATCGGCGCCATGAAGCTCTCGGGATAAACGCCCATCCACATAACCGCAGCAGCGGTCGGTGCCAGCAGCGCCATTTCACGAGCCGACAAGTCTGGCATCGCCTTCACGTCGTCATGAACCAGTTCACCGAAAGCGACCCGGCGATAGAGATAGAGCATGTAACCAGCGCCTAAAATGATGCCTATGGTACAGACCAACGTGACCCAGCTGTTGACCTTGTAAAGGCCGATCAGCGACAGGAACTCGCCAACGAAACCGCTGGTTCCCGGCAAGCCGATTGAAGCCATTGTAAACAACAGGAACAACACCGCATATTTCGGCATGTTGATCGCAAGCCCGCCATAACGGTCAATTTCCCGCGTATGCAGCCGGTCATAAATTACGCCAACGCACAGGAATAGCGCACCCGATACCAAGCCGTGACTCAACATCACAATGATCGCGCCTTCGATACCCTGACGGTTAAACGCAAACAGACCGACGGTCACAATCGCCATATGGGCAACAGAAGAATAAGCGATTAACTTCTTCATGTCCTGCTGCACCAAGGCCACGAGCGACGTATAAATCACTGCCACCATCGACAGACCGAAGATCAGCCAGATAAATTGCTCTGATGCTTCCGGGAACATCGGGATCGAGAAACGCAGGAAGCCGTAGCCACCCATTTTCAGCAACACGCCCGCGAGGATCACGGACCCTGCTGTCGGCGCCTGAACGTGCGCATCGGGGAGCCACGTATGAACCGGCCACATCGGCATTTTCACTGCGAAGCTAGCAAAAAACGCGAGCCAGAGCCAAGTCTGTGCTTCAGGCGCAAAGTCATAGTTGAGCAAAGTCGGAATGTCGCTGGTTCCCGCATCCTGCACCATCCACAGCATCGCGATCAGCATCACTACAGAGCCAAGCAAGGTGTAGAGGAAAAATTTATAGCTCGCGTAAATTCTGTTGGCACCGCCCCAGATACCGATAATCAAATACATCGGGATCAGGCCAGCTTCGAACAGGATGTAGAACAGGAAGATATCCTGCGCCGCAAACACGCCGATCATCAACACTTCCATGAACAGGAAGGCCGCCATATATTCGCCAACGCGTTTCTGGATAGATTCCCAGCTCGCACCGATACAGATAGGCATCAGGAACACCGTCAGCATGATCAACATCATCGAGATGCCATCTATGCCCAGCGCCCAGGCAAAATTGCCGAAAAGCTCAACCCGCTCAACATATTGCCATTGGGGACCGCCAATATCATAACTGGCCCAAAGAACTACGCCGAGAGCAAACAGCACCAGCGTCGTAACAAGTGCCAGCCAGCGCGCGGCTTTTGCGCCAACAAACAAACAAATGATCGCGGCCAGCATCGGCAGGCCCATCATCAACGACAGGATTGGGAAATCAAGCTGGTTCATCAGTTTGCTCCCCGCACGATAAGCCACGTCACCGCAGCCGCCAGTCCAAGCAACATGACCAGCGCATAGCTGTAGAGATATCCGGTCTGGAACCGTTTCGCGATACCGGCGCCACTTGCCACGACGGCCGCAACACCATTGGGACCAAAGCGATCAATCGTACCTTCGTCACCAGCTTTCCAGAACAGCCGTCCAAACCAGAAGGCCGGGCGAACAAAGATCAGGTCATAAAGCTCGTCAAAATACCATTTGTTGAAGAAGAAATTATAGAGCGGCTGGAAGGTCGCTGCCAAACGCGCTGGACGATCTTTCCCGCGGAAGTACATTAGATAAGCGGTCAGCAGTCCGGTCAACATCGCAACGGTCGAAGCCAGCTTCACCCAAAGGGGCACCTCGTGAATTGCATGCATCAGATGGCGATCAAACGCCAAGCTACCCGCCCAGAAGCGGAAACCTTCCGTCGCGTCAATAAACTGATTGTGGAATAGGAAGCCCGCCCCAATCGCACCGAGGCTAAGCACACCAAGCGGAATCAATATCGACATCGGACTTTCATGAGGATGATAACCGCCAGTTGAATCTTCGGCTGTCTCTGGCGTCTTGTGAACGCTATGCTGAATATGCTCAGACTGGATCCAACGTGGCTTGCCCCAGAAGGTTAGGAACATCAAACGCCAGCTATAAAAGCTGGTCAGCAAGGCTGCAAGCACACCGATTGCAAAAGCAAACTGCCCCGTACTCGTGCCACTAGCAAAAGCCGCCTCGATAATCGCATCTTTCGAGAAAAATCCTGCAAAGCCGATTGCTGGGATAGCCCCCATGTGGATGATACCAACACCGGTAATTGCCAGTGTACCGGCCATCATCGCCCAGAAAGTCAGCGGAATTTCTTTCCGAAGCCCGCCATAGTAGCGCATGTCCTGCTCATGATGCATCGCATGGATCACCGAGCCTGCACCAAGGAACAGAAGCGCCTTGAAGAAAGCGTGGGTGAACAGGTGGAACATTGCGGCGCTATAGGCGCCGACGCCAGCAGCGAAGAACATATAGCCCAGCTGTGAACAGGTGGAATAAGCGATCACCCGCTTAATATCGGTTTGGACAAGGCCAACTGTCGCGGCAAAAATCGCCGTAGAAGCACCAACTACCGTAATGACAGTCAAAGCCACATCGCTGGTTTCAAACATCGGCGAGAGACGGCAAACCATAAAGACACCGGCTGTAACCATTGTCGCTGCGTGGATGAGCGCGGACACAGGAGTCGGCCCTTCCATCGCATCAGGCAACCACGTGTGCAGGCCCAATTGCGCCGATTTGCCCATCGCACCAATAAACAGCAGCAGGCAGAGAATGGTCATCGTATCCAGACGCATACCCGCAAAGGTAATTGTCGATCCTGCCATAGCAGGGGCAGCTTCTAAAATTTCAGGAATGGAAACGGTTCCAAAGACGAGGAAGGTGCCGAAAATACCGAGCATGAAGCCAAGGTCACCAACCCGGTTAACGACAAAGGCTTTGATCGCCGCCGCGCTAGCGCTTGGTTTCTTGAACCAGAAACCAATGAGCAGGTAGGAGGCAAGACCAACCCCTTCCCAACCGAAGAACATCTGAACGAGATTATTGGCCGTCACCAGCATCAACATCGCGAAGGTAAAGAGCGACAAATAAGCGAAAAACCGCGGTTGATCAGGATCTTCATCCATATAGCCCCAGCTATATAGGTGGACCAAGGCCGAAACCGTAGTCACCACCACCAGCATAACGGCCGTCAGCGCATCAACGCGCAACGCCCATTCAAAGTTCAGATCACCCGACTGCACCCATGTCAGTACCGGCACCACTTCGGCAGCTCGGGACAGCATGATATAGTCGATAAATATCGGCCAACTGAGCGCGCATGATGCGAACAAAGCGGCGGTCGTGACAAATTTCGCTGCAACATTGCCAATCATACGATTGCCAAAACCTGCGACTATTGCTGCCAACAAGGGCAGGAAAACGATAAGCTGGATCGTCAAGTCCCTAACCCTTCATCCGGTTGACGTCATCAACGGCGATCGTGCCGCGCTGACGGAAATAGATAACCAATATCGCAAGGCCGATTGCAGCCTCACCTGCCGCAACAGTGAGCACAAACATCGCAAAAACCTGACCGGTCATATCGCCAAGAAAAGCACTAAACGCGACAAGGTTCAGGTTTACCGCCAGCAATATCAATTCAATCGCCATCAAGATGATAATGATATTTTTGCGGTTCAGGAAAATGCCAAGCATCCCCATCACAAACAGGATGGAACTGACCACCAGATAATGTTCAATGCCGATCATAGCTCGACCCCCTTGCCTACTTCAGGCTGAGTATTGCGTGTGGCATCTTCGGGACGCCGTCTAACTTGCTCTTGGATATTTTGAGACCGGACACCGCCGCGTTTGCGGTTGGTTAGGACAATGGCGCCAACCATGGCGACGAGCAGGATCATTCCCGCTGCCTCAAACAGAAAGATATATTTAGTATAGAGTAACGTGCCCAACGCCTCGATATTGGAAGGCCCGCCCGCAGGAGGCCCGACAACCGCATTGGCGTCGCCCATGCCAGCAGAGGACCAAGACAGTGCACCAAAAATGATAAATTCTGCCGCAAGTATCAAAGCCAGTACCAAACCCAAGGGCAGGTTTTTCATGAAACCAGCGCGCAGCTCGGCAAAATCAATGTCGAGCATCATCACCACGAACAGGAACAGGACCGCCACGGCACCGACATAAACTATAACCAGCAGGGCGGCGATAAATTCCGCACCCACTAGCAGCATCAAGCCAGCAGCGTTGAAAAACGCCAAAATCAGCCATAAAACGCTATGCACCGGATTGCGCGCAAAGATACAAAAAGCCGCGCTGGCAATGACGATTGATGCGAACAGATAGAAAGCAAATATTTGCATTATAACGGTTTCCGTAACCCCCTTAGAATCTTGTCAGCGCCTTAACGGTAGGGCGCGTCGGCGGCAAGGTTGGATGCGATGGCTCGCTCCCATTTGTCACCATTTTCAAGCAGTTTCGCCTTGTCGTAGATTAGTTCTTCGCGTGTCTCAGTCGAATATTCAAAATTCGGGCCTTCAACAACTGCATCCACCGGACAGGCTTCCTGACAGAAACCACAGTAAATGCATTTTGTCATGTCGATATCATATCGCGTGGTACGGCGACTGCCATCTTCGCGCGGTTCGGCTTCAATCGTAATCGCCTGCGCCGGGCAAACGGCTTCACACAGCTTGCAGGCAATGCAGCGTTCTTCGCCATTAGGATAGCGGCGCAGCACATGCTCCCCCCGGAACCGCGGCGAAATCGGGTTCTTTTCGTAGGGGTAGTTGATCGTCTTCTTCTTTTTGAAGAAATATTTCAGCGTCAAAATATGCGCCAAAACAATTTCGTACAGCGTGAACGCTTTTATGATTTCTAATATTCTCATAGCGGCCACCCAAATTTATCAATCATGACATATCCACTGACCAGAAAGACCCAGAACAGGCTGATCGGCAGGAACACTTTCCAACCCAAACGCATGAGCTGGTCATAGCGGTACCGCGGAACCGTAGCCCATGCCAAACCGAAGATGAAAAAAACCACAAACATCTTCAAAAACAACCAAATAATGCCAGGCACAGCATAAAGCGGTTCCCAATCAATTGGCGGTAACCAGCCTCCCCAGAACAGGATCACATTAAGCGCACACATGAGCAGGATGTTGGCATATTCCCCCAGCCAGAACAGTGCGAAGGACATGGACGAATATTCGGTCTGATATCCGGCTACCAGTTCGCTCTCTGCTTCGGTGAGATCGAAAGGTGCCCGCGCCGTTTCCGCCATCGAACTGATAAGGAACATCACCGCCATCGGAAACAGCAGCGGATTGAGGCCGTAAGCGTTTATAACACCGAAAACATGGCCTTCCTGGGCTTTGATAATTTCGTTGAGATTGAACGTACCGGCAAACAGCACCACCGAAATCAGAATGAAACCGATGGAAACTTCATAAGAAATCATCTGCGCGGCCGCACGCATGGCCGAGAAAAACGGATATTTGGAGTTACTCGCCCAACCGGAAATCACCACACCATAAACCCCAAGCGAGCTTATCGCGAGAATGTACAGCAAACCGATATTGATATTCGCGAGAACCATTTCCTCGCTAAATGGAATGACTGCCCAAGCCAGCAAAGCCACGGTGAACGTGATGATCGGTGCCAGCAGGAACAGACCTTTATTCGCGCTGGATGGAATAATCGTTTCCTGAAGGAACACTTTCAGACCGTCAGCAAAACTCTGCAACAAACCGAACGGACCGACCACATTGGGGCCACGACGCAGCGCCACGGCAGCAATAATCTTGCGATCGACATAGATGATCATCGCCACAGCCAGCATCAGCGGCAGCGCGATAAGCAGGATCAGCGCCAATGTCGCAACAAACCAGCCAATCTCAGGGCCTAGAAAAGTTGATTGGAGATATTCGGTCATCAGTCGCCACCTCCGCAGCCATCGCCACCGCCAACATCGGTGCTACCGAGACCATATTCTCCATAAGAACCACCCGCTACAATACCGGGTCCTCTGGAATGCCATCGACGTGCTTGCTTTCGAACTTTCCTATCACTCAACCACATCAAAATTCGAACTAAAACATAGAGCGAGACCAACGTAGTCGCGACGGACCCAATAATGATTAGAATATCAATCATTCCGCGGCCTCCAGCATATCATCACCATGCAGCAATTCAGCCGAACAACGCTGCATCGTCGCGCTGGCGCGGGCGATACTGTTGGTCAGGTAGAAATCCTTGATCGGGTGTACGCCCTGCCCTTTGGGCTTATCGGGCAATCCAATTGGCGGTGCCCAATCAAAGGAAGCAAGGCCTTCTTCCGCCATTTCCGGATGATCTTTGTACATTTTGCCGCGCAGCTCTTCAAAGCTATCAAACGGTAAAGTTTTTCCGATCACCTCTGACAGAGCTCGCAAGATGCTCCAGTCTTCGCGCGCATCACCAGGAGCGAAAATCGCTTTGCTGGAGCGTTGCACGCGGCCTTCAAGGTTCACATAAGTCCCGTTTTTCTCGGTATAGGCAGCCGCTGGCAGGATGACATCCGCCGCATGCGCGCCAGCGTCACCATGATGGCCGATGTAAACTTTAAAGCTTTTTTCGAACGCATCGTAATTCATTTCATCCGCGCCGAGCGAGAAAAGCAGCTTTGGTTTCTTCGCAGCAATCGCTTTGATACCGCCATCATAAGCATAGCCCAGCATCAATCCGCCGGTGCGCGAGGCACCAATGTGGAGCACGTTGAAACCATTCCAGTCATCCCGGACCAATTTGTACTTCGTCGCCAGTTTCAGGGCCGCGCCATGTGCACCTTCAACACTCAAGGCGCCACCGCCTAGGATTAACGCTGGTCTCTCCGCATTTTTTAGAGCATCCGCTGCCGCTTTGGGGAGCTTCGCCAGCAAGCCCATATCGTCACCCAACCATTCCATCGGATAGGTTTGATCCGCCTCTGGCCCAATGCCAAAGACTTTCGCTCCGCCCTTGCGCACAGCCTTGCGGATGCGCGTATTGACCAGCGACGCTTCCCAGCGCGGGTTGGTCGAGACCAAGACGATTACATCGGCTTCTTCGATACCCGCTATGGTCGTATTAAAATTGACCGCCGCCAAATTGGACACGTCATAAGACAATCCCGTCTGACGCCCTTCTAGCATATCGGACCGCATGGATTTCAGCAGTCGCTTGGTCGCGTACATGGTTTCACAATCGACGAGATCGCCAGCAATCGCAGCCACCGAGCTACCCGCTTTTGCCGCTGCAATGGCGTTAAAAGCTTCATTCCAGCTCGCCGGCATCAATGTGCCATTCTGCCGGATATAAGGTTTGTCGAGGCGGCGCTTCATCAGGCCGTCGACAGCATGACGCGTCTTGTCGGTCGCCCATTCCTCATTCACATCATCATTGACGCGAGGCAGCGCGCGCAGCACTTCACGGCCACGACTGTCGATGCGGATATTCGTGCCTACGCCGTCCATGACATCAATGCCCATGGTTTTGGTCAACTCCCAAGGCCGCGCTTCAAATGCATAGGGTTTTGACGTCAAGGCGCCAACAGGACAAAGATCAACGACATTGCCGCTCAATTCGCTATGCACCGCGCCTTCGAGATAAGAGGTAATCTCCATCCCCTCGCCACGGCCAATTGCGCCAATTTCTTCAACGCCTGCGACTTCTTCACTAAACCGGACACAGCGGGTGCAGTGAATGCAGCGGGTCATCACCGTCTTGACGATCGGACCCATATATTTTTCGGTAACCGCACGCTTATTCTCTTCGTAGCGCGAGCCGCCCTTGCCATAAGCCATCGCCTGATCCTGAAGATCGCATTCGCCGCCTTGATCGCAAATCGGACAGTCGAGCGGATGGTTGATCAGGAGAAATTCCATCACCCCTTCGCGGGCCTTTTTGACCATTGCACTGTCAGTACGGATTTCCTGACCTTCAGCAGCTGGCAAAGCACAGCTCGCTTGAGGCTTCGGCGGCCCCGGCTTCACTTCGACCAGACACATCCGGCAGTTGCCCGCGATGGACAGCCGTTCGTGGTAGCAGAAACGCGGAATCTCTTTCCCCGCAAGCTCGGCAGCCTGCAGCACAGTCGCGCCCTGCGGCACTTCCAGTTCGATACCATCTACGGTGACTTTAGGCATTAGCGCCAACCCTCCACACTTGTCGGCGTAATCAAAGACGGTCGCGTTGAAGAACCATCTTCGCGCTCCATCCAAAGATGCCAGCCCACTTTGAGCTTCGCAGCTGCCGCAGATTCATCAGCGACGTGAACGCGAGCAGACCATTTGTCACTATCTTGCACTGCAGAACGATCAGTCATCGGAATTCCCTTAGAGCCTTCGCGAAAAGCTCGGTAACCCCTCCCCTGCCCATCTTGGCGATGCAGCATCATTCCGCCGCCTCCAGCACTTCTGCGCCTTTGTTTTCGTTTATCCGCCGCTCCATCTCTGGACGGAAATGCCGGATCAGCCCTTGGATCGGCCATGCCGCCGCGTCGCCAAGCGCGCAGATCGTGTGACCTTCGACCTGTTTAGTCACTTCATAAAGCGTATCAATGTCGCCGATATCCGCGTCACCATCGCGCATTTTTTCCATCACCCGCCACATCCAGCCCGTGCCTTCGCGGCATGGCGTGCACTGGCCGCAGCTTTCGTGCTTGTAGAAATAGGCGAGCCGCGAGATTGCGCGGACGATATCGGTGGACTTGTCCATCACGATGACCGCCGCCGTGCCGAGGCCGGAGCCCAGATCCTTGAGCCCGTCAAAGTCCATCGGCGCGTCCATGATCTGCTCGGCAGGCACCAGGGGCACGGATGATCCGCCAGGAATGACCGCGAGCAGATTGTCCCAACCGCCGGTAATCCCGCCGCAATGTTTTTCGATCATGTCCTTGAACGGGATCGACATCGCTTCTTCGAATACGGCTGGCTTGTCGACATGACCGGAAACCTGGAACAATTTCGTCCCGTGATTGCCTTCGCGGCCAAAGCTGGCGAACCAGGCCGCGCCGCGGCGCAAGATCGTCGGGACGACTGCGATCGACTCGACGTTGTTCACGGTTGTCGGGCAGCCGTAGAGACCGGCACCGGCAGGAAATGGCGGTTTGAGGCGCGGTTGACCTTTTTTGCCTTCCAGGCTTTCAATCATCGCGGTTTCTTCACCGCAAATATAAGCGCCTGCACCACGATGGACAAAGACGTCAAAATCATAACCGGATTTGGAAGCATTCTTACCGATCAAGCCAGCGTCATAGGCCTCCTTAACGGCCGCCTCCATGACCTTGGCTTCCATGATATATTCGCCGCGAATATAGATATAGGCGGCACGAGCCCGCATCGCGAAACCGGCAATCAGCGCGCCTTCGATCAACTTATGCGGATCGTTACGCAGGATTTCCCGGTCTTTGCATGAACCGGGCTCGGACTCATCAGCATTGATGACGAGAAAGCTTGGCCGTCCATCCGGAGACTCTTTCGGCATGAAGGACCATTTCAGACCAGTCGGGAAACCCGCGCCACCACGACCGCGCAGGCCGCTTTCCTTCATCTCGTTGATAATCTTGTCATTGCCGCGCTTGATAATATCAGCGGTTTTATCCCAATCACCACGTTTTTGGGCAGCTTTCAGGTCCCATGACTGAAAGCCATAGACATTGGTGAAGATCCGATCTTTGTCCTGCAGGAAATCAAAACCCATTATTTCTTACTCCTGCGGCCCCAAAGACCACCAGCCACGGCAATCACGATAACCGCCACCGCGACCCATCCGGCATATCCGTCGAGCAGCATGTTACCACTCCTTCCGATAGTCATGATTGGCCTTGACCATATCTTTCAAAATCACCGGACCGCCTTTGGGTTCGCTGGTCTTACGACCAATTTGCGAACCGACTTTGATTTTTTTGCCTTCGGCCAGGTCTTCCAAAATGCGGGTCATGATATCGTAATCGAGGTCTTCGTAATTATCGTCGTTAATCTGGACCATCGGCGCGTTGGAACAATTGCCCATGCATTCGACTTCGGTCAGCGTAAACAAGCCATCTGGCGTCGTTTTGCCTTTGGCCATGCCCTTATTTTTGCAAGCCGCCATGACATCATCGCTGCCGCGCAGCATGCAAGGCGTCGTGCCGCAAACCTGTACATGAAAACGACCAACAGGAGCCAAATTATACATGGTGTAGAAAGTCGCGACTTCATAGGCGCGCATATAAGGCATATCCAAATAGGCGGCGACATATTCGATCACCGAAACCGGCAACCAGCCTTGCGTTTTGGTATCTGCACCGACTTGACGCTGGGCCAGATCGAGCAAAGCCATGACCGCCGATTTCTGGCGGCCTTCCGGATATTTCGCAATCTGCCATTTGGCGAGTTTTTCATTCGCTGGCGTGAATTTAAAGTCACCCCATTTGGCGCGGACTTCAATTTCGTCTGGGATATTTGCAGCTTCAGCCATCTAAATCACTTTTGTTTCGCGTATCAAAACGCGCTTCTCCAATTTGGTCCCAATTCTTTGAAAAATATATGTTCAACCAGAATCCGGCACCGATTATTCCCACCGTCAGGATCAATAATATAATGTTCCAGAGCATATTCGCCGGCTGCCACAATTCCCAAAGCAACATGATACCTACGATCACAAACACCGTAGCACCGCCGCCCAATGTCCAGCGCTTGGAGCTGTTGGGAGCATCAGACATGGCGCAATTTCCGTTCGAGATAGCGACCGGCATAGAGCCCGACGACCGCCGCGAAAGCGGTCGACAACATTTCCTTGAGGCTGACTTCACCGTGAAAGGCCGCCAAATAGGCCGCTACGGCCAATGCGAATGCCGCAAATGCTCCGATGAAAATGAATATTTCGCGCAAGATCAACGGTCACACTCCCCGAACACGATATCCATCGCGCCCAATATGGCGGTGGCGTCAGAGAGCATATGCCCCTTGGTCATGAAATCCATGGCTTGCAGATGCGAGAAAGCGGTCGGACGGATTTTACAGCGATAGGGCTTGTTGCTGCCATCGCTGACCAGATACACGCCGAATTCGCCTTTGGGACTTTCGGTCGCGACATAGACTTCGCCGGCAGGCACATGGAAGCCTTCAGTATAAAGTTTAAAGTGATGGATCAAAGCTTCCATCGACTGTTTCATCTCGGCGCGCTTGGGCGGGACGACCTTGCGATCGGAGCTAGAAACAGGCCCTTCGGGCATTTCGTTGAGGCACTGCCGCATGATGCGAGCCGACTGGCGCACTTCCTCAACTCGAACCATGAACCGGTCATAGCAATCGCCGCGCGTACCAACGGGCACGTCAAATTCCATGCGACCATAAACATCATAAGGTTGCGACTTGCGCAAATCCCATGCGATGCCGCTGCCGCGGATCATGGGGCCAGAAAAGCCCCAGCGCACCGCATCCTCTTTGGAAACAGTCGCGATATCAACATTACGCTGTTTGAAGATACGATTGTCAATAACTAGGCTCATCGCATCCTCGAACAAGGTCGGAAACTCATCAAGCCAATCGGCCATATCGGTCAGTAATTTCAATGGCACATCCTGATGCACGCCACCGGGCCGGAACCAGGCGCTGTGCATACGGGCGCCGCTGGCACGCTCGAAAAATTCCAGGCACTGCTCGCGAATTTCGAAGACCCAGAGGTTCGGCGTCATCGCGCCCACATCCATCACGTGCGCACCGATGTTGAGCATGTGATTGCAGATACGTGTTAGCTCTGCGAACAAAACCCGCAGATATTGACCGCGCAAGGGCACTTCGAGGTCAAGCAGTTTTTCAATCGCCAGCACATAGCTATGCTCCATCGCGAGCGGCGAACAATAATCGAGCCGGTCAAAATAGGGCAAAGCCTGCAAGTATGTTTTATGCTCAATCAGCTTTTCGGTGCCGCGGTGAAGCAATCCAACATGGGGATCAAGCCGCTCAACAATTTCTCCGTCCAGCTCCATCACAAGCCGCAAAACGCCATGGGCAGCGGGATGCTGGGGGCCGAAGTTAATCGTGTAATTCTGGATTTCCAGATCACCAACTGTCGGATCAGCATCGTCCGCCAAATGGTCCATTTCATCGAGATAATCAGCCATTATGTCTTGGCTCCCTTATCGTCACCATCATCTGATTTTTCATCGCCGGGCAGGATGTAGTCCGCGCCTTCCCAGGGTGACATAAAGTCAAAGCTGCGGAAATCCTGTGCCAATTTTACGGGCTCGTAGACCACGCGCTTGGCTTCTTCGGAATAGCGCATTTCGACATAGCCAGTGAGCGGGAAATCTTTGCGGAACGGATGCCCTTGAAAACCATAGTCGGTGAGTATCCGGCGCAAGTCAGGATTACCGTCAAACAGCACACCGTACATGTCGAACACTTCGCGCTCAAGCCAGCCAGCCACTTCCCAGATATGCGTCACTGTCGGAACCGGTGTATCTTCGTCCGTCGTAACCTTGATACGGATACGGTGATTTTTCGTCAGGCTGAGCAGATGATAGCAAACTTCAAATCGTTCCGGCCGTTCGGGGTAATCCACACCAGCAATCTCGACCAGTTGCTGATATTCATGCTTGTCGCGCAACTTGTCCAAAACGGCAGGCAGCTTTTTACGATCGACCGTAAAGCTGATCTCGTCATAGGCTTCGACGGTATCAAGCACAGCAGCGCCCAAAGATTTGGCGAGTGCAGCAGCAACACCTTCGTTGCTGGAAATGATCGGGGCCCCGTTTGCCATATTAGCGCTCTAACGTCCCGATGCGGCGAATTTTACGCTGCAATTGCATTACGCCGTAAAGCAAAGCTTCGGCAGTCGGCGGGCATCCGGGCACATAGATATCAACCGGAACGATCCGATCACAGCCACGCACCACGGAATAGCTATAGTGATAATAGCCGCCGCCATTCGCACATGATCCCATGGAGATCACATATTTCGGCTCAGACATTTGATCATAAACCTTGCGCAGTGCCGGCGCCATTTTGTTGCAAAGCGTTCCGGCCACAATCATCACATCCGATTGCCGCGGACTAGCGCGCGGGGCGGCGCCAAAACGCTCCATATCATAGCGCGGCATATTGACGTGGATCATCTCGACCGCACAGCAGGCCAAACCAAAGGTCATCCACCAGAGCGAACCGGTGCGCGCCCATTGGAACAGATCTTCGGTGGACGTAACAAGGAAGCCCTTGTCATTCACTTCCGAATTCAGGTCTTTGAAAAACGCTTCATCTGGCTGCGTATTGGCCGCCATAGGCGTACCATCCGCATTCACGATTACGTTGCTGGTAGTTTCTACTCCCAATCGAGCGCTCCCATTTTCCATTCGTAAATAAATCCAACCGTCAGGATCACCAGGAAGACCATCATCGATGACCAGCCAATCCACCCGATTTGACCAAGGGACACGGCCCAAGGAAACAGGAATGCCGCCTCTAGATCAAAAATGATAAACAGGATCGCGACCAAATAAAAGCGCACATCAAACTGGCTGCGAGAATCTTCAAAAGCAGGAAAACCGCACTCATATTCGGACAGTTTCTCTGGATCTGGACTATGGGTTCCGGTCAATCGTGACACACCCATGGGTAGAAACACAAACAGGGCAGACAGGCTTAGAGCCACTGCAAGAAAAAGCAGTATCGGCGCATATTCGGATAGATCGACCACAAAAGACTCGTTTCTCTATAGATTGTGCGCCGCTTTTAGGGATAGGCTCGTAAAGCTGCAAGGGCCAAATGGCTCGAATTGGCGGTATCTATTGCTGTTATTTGCGTTAGAGCAGCGACTTGGCGAGAATTTTGTGCAGCTTGCTGTGGAGCGCTTCGTTTGATGCCAATATTTCGCGCTGTCCGATGGGCTGATCGCCGCCAGTATAATCGCTTACGAAACCGCCTGCTTCGCGCACCATCAATATGCCTGCAGCCACATCCCAAACCTGCAAATCCGCTTCCCAGAACCCATCATAGCGGCCAGCAGCCAGCCATGCGAGGTCAAGTGATGCAGCGCCATTGCGCCTGATACCCGCCACTTGTGGTGCAATCGAACCAAAGATACGCGCCCATTCATTCAGGTCGCCATGGCCTTTAAACGGAATACCGGTGGCGATAATTGCTTCGGACAAATCACGCCGTGCAGAGACCCGCAAACGCTTCTCGCCGAGATAAGCGCCTTTGTCCATTTCCGCCCACCAAGTCTGGTCGGAAACTGGTTCATAGATCAAACCACTGGTTATCTTGCCCCAACTCTGTCCGTCAAAGGATCGCTCCTGAACAGCGATGGAAATCGCGAAATGCGGAATGCCGTGGAGAAAATTCGTGGTGCCATCAAGCGGATCAACAATCCAGCGCGGCTTGCCTTCTTCGCCCTCAATCATGCCGCCCTCTTCGAGCACAAAGCCCCAACCCGGGCGAACCTTCATCAGCTCATCATAAAGGATGCGTTCGGACCGCATATCGGCTTTGGATACGAAATCGGCTGGGCCTTTTTTCGATACCTGAAGATGCTCGACTTCACCAAAGTCACGGCGCAGGCGTGATCCGGCCATGCGCGCGGCGCGTTCCATAACGGTGATAAGGGCGGAATGTGCTGGCATTTAATTTTCCATATTCAACGGGTTTAGATCCAGAACCAATAGCTCCGAGCCATTTAACAGACGCTCTGCGTCAAATCAGCGTGGTTCGACAGGCGCACCACTAACCGACATCAATATTCTTACGACACTTTACCGACATATTCACGGGCATAAACGTCGACAATGATCCGGGTACCGGCTGAGATAAACGGCGGCACCATGACGCGGACGCCATTGTCGAGCACCGCAGGTTTATAGCTGGAAGAAGCCGTCTGGCCTTTAACAACACCATCCGCCTCCACAATTTCAGCTTCAATCTGGTCGGGCAGCTGCACAGAAATCGGCTTTTCTTCGTAAAGCTCAAGCTGCACATCCATACCGTCTTGCAAAAACTCAACCGCATCACCGAGCAAATCGGCCGGCAATGTGATCTGCTCGTAATTTTCCTTGTCCATGAAGGTCAGCATATCACCATCGGCGAAAAGATACTGAAACGTCTTGGTATCCAGACGGACCTTTTCCACCGTATCGGCACTGCGAAAGCGGACATTGGTTTTGCGGCCATCAACCAGGTTCTTCATTTCGACCTGCATGTAAGCGCCGCCTTTGCCGGGCTGCGTATGCTGAATCTTGGCGACCTTCCAGAGGCCTTTTTCATAATCCAATATGTTGCCGGGACGGATATCTACGCCGCTGATTTTCATGATACGTCTCGCTTTCGGAAATCTGGTGTTGCGGCCCTCTATAACGACGGACGAAGATAGGCAAGCGCAGCGGGAATCGAATATGGCGATTTCATACAATAGATTTCTCTGGAAGCAATCTAAGTGAATAGTGATGGAAAAAATCTCGGACCCGGTGTCGCCCGAAGAAAAATTGCCCCCGGCTGCTGGTTTATTCAGCGGGATGATAGCCCGCGTCCCTGCTCCAACGCCAACATCTTATGTCGGGTTTCTCAGTGAAATAGAACGGATGCCGCATTTCGGTATCCCGTCGGAGGCAAGTTTCGTGAGAAATTTTATGAAAGGACGTAAAGGGCTTTTTGTAGTCGAACCGTAATTACATGCCGGCTGTCCGTTTCGTACAATACGCCACGCTGACATCAATGTAACTAGGGCCCATGGCACAAGCAGAACCCTTAGAACGCACGAAAACCCGCTTTCAGGCTGGAGCAGACCCGAACAAACCTGTTGCAGCCGGTTTATTCGGTTATTCCATTCGGGACAGCGCCACACCGCGCTTCATTCCCTTACCCGGCTATGTCAGGGATTTGGAACAATTGCCTAATTTTGCGCTGCCTTCGATTGATCGGTTTATGGCGCAATATGTTATATCCAACATCGGTGTGACCAGAAGCTCTTCCTGATAAAATTAATCTGCAGACAATATCTCGGTAAATCGCTTCACAGCATGCGCTGGACCTTTGGGATCATTCCAAATCGATCCACTAACCGCCAGAAAATCCGCCCCAGCGTCAATCAATGGCTGGCAATTGTCCGGCGTAATACCGCCAATGGCGACACAAGGAATCTCCATAATTTTTGACCAACGTTGCAACACATCGAGCCCGGGCCGATGATGGGTTTCCTTTGTCTCGGTCGGGAAAAAGGCCCCAAAGGCGACATAGTTAGCGCCACCCTCTCCTGCTTCCATCGCCAGATGCCGGCTATCGTGACAAGTAATGCCAATCTGAACCTGATCGCCCAGTTCCGTTCGCGCGTCTTTCAGATTGTCATCGCCCTGCCCCAGATGAACTCCGTCAGCACCGAGTTGTTTGGCCAGAGCGACATCATCATTCACGATAAACGCAACATCATGTGCATCACAGATCGCTTTGAGCGGTTCGGCTAGACGCGCAGCTTCATCCTGTTCGATATCTTTTACGCGAAACTGAAACGCGGCGACCGGCCCGGCTTCCAACGCAGTTTGCAAACGCTCCGGAAAACCTCCACCAACGTCGAGCGGCGAAATTAGGTAAAGCTGGCACGGCAGCTCGTTTGACTGTCCATTACTCAATTTTTCTTCCATCCAAACTTGTTATTGGTGTTAGCTTTTTAGAGCCCGATGAAAAGCATCTATATCGTCCAAACGATGTGCAATCGACATCGTGCTGCGCTTTTTCCAAAAGTGCGTATAGGTTACAGGCTCTTTCAAATCCAGAACCAGATTAGGGTATGCGAGTAGCGACAAACGCAGCACCTTGTCTTTTTTCAAACTCTCGTCAGACCAACTGTCCCGAGTACCCGCGATATTGTCCCTATCGACAACAATTTTAACGGTATTGCCGAGGCACAGCACCAATTGTTCAGGGCCCAAACGTACTGGTAACTTCTTCATGGATAACAAAAAACGGATCAACCAGCCTATTGAAATCACTGTAATTATTGAAATGATAATTGCGGCTGTTGGGTAAAAAAACGAAATTAGAAAATGAACGACAAACAATTCTATGAACGACAGCACTAGCAACACCCACATCATCGGCGCGACAGATCGATGGTAATGAAAAAACTGATGATCATCATTGCGAGATGCTGAAATTTCAGAATCGCGTTGACCTCTAATCATCCCGCACAATTCCAAGCAGGAACCCATCCCATTTTTTCGAACCAACGGTTTGAATGGCCGTTGCATCAACACGCGGATGATTTTGCAATGCATTGTAAAGTTCGCGTGTCCCCGGAACCTTGGGATCAGAACTGGCGGGATCAATCAACCCGCCCTCTCTGACCACATTGTCAAAAACCACCATTGCGCCAGGTCGTGACAGCCGAACGGCATAATCCAGATAGATCGAATAATTTTCTTTGTCGGCATCTACGAAAATAAAGTCAAACCGAAGCACTTCATTCGCTTCTAGCGCAGCCAGAGAGCCGACCGCCTCACCAACCATTATTTCAACCTTGTCAGCCAGCCCCGCTCTTTCAATATTGGAGCGGGCCATGGCAGCATATTTCGGTTCCAGTTCCAATGAGACAAGATGGCCGTCATCGGGCAGCGCGCGGGCCAGCCAAATAGCCGAATATCCGCCCAGCGTGCCAATTTCGAGAATCTGTTGCGCACGCACGCCTCGGGCCAACAGTTCAAGCATCCGGCCTTGAGCGGGCGAAACGTCAATAGCGGGAAGGCCTGCGCGCGCGTTGGCAGCCAAACAGGCATCCTGAACCGGATCGTCGCCAATCAGCTGCTGGACGATATAATCATCCACCTCTGACCAGCTTGGATCTGACTTTGCCAAATGCTTTGTTCCCTTAGACCTTCTCGATTGATGCCTTTTGTATTTGATCGATAGCGCCATCGAGCGACTGATCAAACTCTGCATCAGTCATCGAATGACGGAGGTCCTGCAACAGTGCCCGTGAGAAACTCGCAATCATGCCGCGGTTCTTGGCTAGCTCGGCACAGGCCTCATCACGGGAGAAACCACCAGAAAGCGCAACAACGCGCGCGACGCGGGGATGATCGACGAGCGGTGCGTAGAGATTGGCTTCCGTCGGAATCGACAATTTCAACATCACTTTGCGATCCGCTGGCAAAGCATCGAGCTGTTTTGTGATCTCTTCGAGCAATATGGCATCACATTGCGCGCGCTCTGCGCTTTTGATGTTCACTTCAGGCTCAATCATCGGCATCAAGCCGTGATCCAAAATCTGTCCGGCAACTTCAAACTGCTGTTTGACGATGGCTGCAATGCCGGTTGGCGACGCCAAGTTAATGACCGAACGCATCTTGGTGCCAAACACGCCCTTTGCCTTGGCCCGCTCCAACAATTCGCCAAGACCGGGATTCGGTTTCATCAACTGAACACCATCAGCTTCATCTTCCAGACCTTTGTCCACTTTCAAAAAGGGCACAACGCCGCGTTCCCAGAGCAGTGTGGGCACAGGCTTGCCGCCCGCTTCACCGTCCATGGTCTTTTCAAACAAGATCGCACCGATAACCTTGCCGCTGCCAAAGCTAGGCGCGGTGACGATGCGGCTGCGCATCTGGTGGATTAGAGCGAACATCTCATCATCGTTCGAAAAAGCATCCGCTTCGACGCCATATCCAGCCAATGCTTTCGGCGTAGAACCACCGCTTTGGTCCAAGGCTGCGATAAAGCCGGCGCCGTTTTCGATTTTGTCCATCATCTTCGGATCATGCATGAATTTCGTCCTCGTTTAGTTAGATTGTTCGGTTAGAATATTGATATCCCGCCATAAAATACGTTCATTGGGAACCATGGTTCCATAAAGGTCTTTGTCTTCAATCCCGTCAGCTATGCCGCCAAGGCGGGTATATAGGCTTCTGGCGCGGTCGTTTCCGACAACAACATGCAGCCATATCGCTTTCCGGCCATTTCTCTTGGCTGCACCGGCAGCGGCGGCAAGCAATTTGCGGCCAATGCCCTGGGAACGACAGTCGCTGCGGACATGAAGATTGTCGACATAGACCATCTCGTCATCCCAGGCCGCAACAAAGCCCTGAACTTGCTCATCTTCGGCCACCAGCACGATGTCCTTCGGGCCAATTTCGGCATTTTTCCAGCGCTCGGCCATCAATTCGGAAATCCGCTCATCCAGCAGTTCTTCGGACAAATAGTCGCGATAGTTTTCCTGCCAGCTACGCGCATGGATTTCGGCGATTATCGGCCTGTCTTTATCCTCTGCAGGCCGGATATTCATTTTTGCAGAGCCTTTACACCCGGCAGGTCTTTGCCTTCCATCCATTCGAGGAAGGCGCCGCCAGCGGTTGACACGAAGCTGAAATCATCGGCCACACCGGCATGATTAAGCGCAGCAACCGTGTCGCCGCCGCCGGCTACGGATAGCAATGACCCTTCTTTGGTAAGCGCAGCCGCCGTTTTTGCGAGGGCTACCGTGGCCATATCAAAGGGCGGTGTCTCAAACGCGCCCATCGGACCGTTCCAAACCAGCGTTTTACAAGTTTTCAGTACATCGGACAGAGCTTCAACCGCTGCCGGTCCAACGTCCAAGATCATTTCATCAGCGGCCACCTCATGCACATTCACGGTGCGGGTTGGCGGGTTGGGGGCAAATTCTTTCGATACAACGACATCATAAGGCAGATGCACCGTGCAATCGGCTTTATCGGCTGCTTCCAGGATTTCATTGGCTATATCGGTCAGGTCATGCTCGCATAGCGATTTGCCGACATTAACGCCGCGCGCAGCCAGAAACGTATTGGCCATGCCGCCGCCGATGATCAGATGATCTACTTTTTCGACCATTTGCCGCAATACGTCGAGTTTGCTTGAGACTTTAGCTCCGCCAACCACAGCAACCACCGGATGTTCTGGATCACCGAGCGCCTTGTTGAGCGCGCTCAGCTCCCGTTCCATAGAACGCCCGGCATAGGCTGGTAAGTGCTCCGCCAAGCCAACGGTGGTAACATGGGCCCGGTGCGCCGCCGAGAAAGCATCGTTGACGTAAAATTCGCCAAACGAAGCAATGGCTTTGGCCATGTCCGGGCTATTTTTCTCTTCACCCGGTGCGAAGCGGCTATTTTCGACCACAACGATGCTGCCATTTGGCAAGGCGTCGATCGTATCACGATCCGGCATTTGCATAAAACCAACATCGCGGCCGAGAACTTTAGCCAATGGCGCAACCACGGGTTCCAGCGAATATTGCATATCCGCCTTGCCCTTTGGTCGCCCAAAATGGGCCAGTAACAATACTTTAGCGCCGCGATCGGCCAATTCGGTGACCGTTGGAATAACGGCTTTCAGCCGCGTATCGTCGGTAACCTTGCCGTCCGCCATCGGGACATTCAGGTCCACCCGGACCAAGCCAGGCTTTCCAGTTACATCGCCCAAATCATCTAGCGTTTTAAAATTGTTACCAGTCATTGCTCAGAACCTTTCTGTTTAGAGCAAGCCTGCCATTACGCCTGCAGTGTCAAGCATGCGGTTGGAGAAGCCCCATTCGTTATCATACCAGCTGACAACGCGAACCAACTTGCCGTCCATAACGGTCGTTTCTAGGCTATCCACGGAAGAACTAGCTGGCTGATGGTTGAAATCGCTGGACACCAAAGGCTTGTCTTCAAAGACGAGAACCCCGTTCATAGGACCGTCAGCCGCGGCTTTCAGGGCTGCGTTGATTTCTTCTACGCTGGTATCACGGTTTGGTGTGAACACGAGATCGACCAGACTGACATTCGGCGTGGGCACACGAACCGAAGACCCATCTAGCTTGCCGTTTAGTTCTGGCAACACGAGGCCAACAGCACGGGCAGCGCCCGTGGTGGTTGGGATCATGTTAACCGCACCAGCGCGAGCGCGACGCATGTCGCTATGCATCTGATCGAGCATACGCTGATCATTGGTGTAGCTGTGAATGGTGGTCATGAAGCCGCGTTCGATACCAACCGCGTCGTTCAACACCTTGGCAACCGGCGCGAGGCAGTTTGTTGTACAAGATGCATTAGAAACAATGACATCCGCTGACGTCAATACGTCATGGTTCACCCCATAGACGACCGTTTGGTCAACATTTTTAGCAGGAGCAGAGATTAAAACGCGTTTCGCGCCAGCATCAATATGCGGCTGCGCTGCTTCTTTGGATTGGAAGAAGCCGGTGCACTCCAATACGATATCAATGCCCATCTCGCCATGTGGCAAATTGCCTGGATCGCGCTCCGACGTCACAGCAATTTTCTTGCCGTTAACAGAGATGCTATCGCCATCGGAGGTCACTTCGCCCGGGAAACGGCCGTGAACGCTGTCAAAACCGAACAAAAGCGCATTGGCATCCGCATCGGCAAGGTCGTTAATGGCGACCAGTTCCAGACCGCAGTCAGGGCGCTCCATGATGGCGCGGGCGACGAGACGACCGATACGACCAAATCCGTTAATTGCTACTTTTGTCATGATGTTGCTCCTTTGAATTCCAGTTTATAGCTGTTTTCAGCCTAGTTTAGCTATTATTTGCGGTGTAATTGCATCGGCAGTGAGACCAAAATGCTCGAACAGGTCGTTAATCGGAGCGGAGGCTCCGAAACTATCTATGCCGAAGCGCAGACCGTTCAACCCCGTGTAACGTTCCCAACCAAAGGTCGTTCCCGCTTCAATGGAAACCCGTAATATTCTGGACCCGCCAAGCAGTTCCGATTTATAATCGTCCGATTGTGCATCGAATAATTCCGTGCAAGGCATGGACACGACTTCGGCACCGACGCCCTTGGCCTCAAGTTGCGCTGCCACATCCACTGCCAACGAAACTTCAGAACCGGTGGCAACTAAGACCACCCGTTTTTCGTTCTCAGCCGCCTTAATAGAATAAGCGCCTTTTTCACAAAGGTTTACGCTGACGTCATGGCGTAACGGCGGCAGGCCCTGACGGGTCAAAGCCAGCGTCGAAGGTCCGTCAGAACGCTTGATAGCAAGCGCCCAGCATTCTGCCGTCTCAATCGCATCGGCAGGCCGGAACACATGCATGTTTGGCATGAGACGCAGACTTTGGACATGTTCAATCGGTTGGTGCGTCGGTCCATCTTCGCCCAATCCGATGCTGTCATGGGTCATTACATAGATGGCACGCGTGTTCTGAATGGCCGAAAGTCGCATCGCGCCGCGACAATAGTCGGTAAACACCAGGAATGTACCGCCATAAGGAATGATACCGCCGTGTAGCGCCATGCCGTTCATGGCAGCGGCCATACCAAATTCACGGATACCATAATAGATATAGCGTCCAGAATAATCATCTTTAGTCAAAGGCTTAGTGGAAGGAGTTTTGGTATTGTTTGAACCTGTCAAATCCGCGCTACCACCAACCATTTCGGGCAAGGCGGCGGTAATTGCTCCCAAAGCCATTTCCGAAGCCTTACGGGTTGCCACCTTGGGAGGATCTTGTGCCAGACCTTCCAGATAGTCCTGCATCGCGCAGCTATCGGGCAAAGCGCCAGACATCCGCCGTTCAAACTCTACCTTATCGCTATGACCGCTAAGACGCCCGTTCCAGGCTTCATGCGCCGCTGCGCCCTTTTCGCCTAATGCCAACCATGCGCCCCGCACATCATCAGGAACAACAAACGGCTCGCTTTCCCAGCCCAATGCAGCCCGGGTTCCAGCGATTTCGTCGTCACCCAGCGGCGCGCCATGAGTTGCGGATGTACCCTGTTTTGTGGGCGCTCCGTAGCCAATAACTGTTTTACAGGCGACCAGTGAGGGCCGCGGATCGGCCTCTGCTTCTTTCAAGGCTTTGCGAATATCGTCGAAATCATGCCCGTCACAGCTGACCACATGCCAGCCAGAAGCCCGGTAACGCGCCGGAATATCCTCGCTGGTCGACAATTCTGTCCCACCATCGATGGTGATACCGTTATCGTCCCACAGCACGTTAAGGCGGCCGAGCCCAAGATGCCCGCCCAAACCAACCGCTTCATGGTTGATCGCTTCCATAAGGCAGCCATCGCCCGCAATGACCCAGGTTTTGTGATCCACCAGATCATCGCCAAAATGCGCGTTCAAATGCCGTTCTGCGATCGCCATACCCACGGCCATGGCGAAGCCCTGCCCTAATGGACCGGTGGTCGCCTCGACGCCTTCCAGCTTGAAATTTTCAGGATGTCCCGCACAAGGCGACGATAATTGCCTGAAATCCTTAATATCCTGCAGAGTGGGCCGCTCATAGCCGGTCAGATGCAGCAACGAGTAGATCAACATCGATCCATGTCCTGCCGAAAGCACGAACCGGTCCCTGTCAGCCCATTTCGGCGCTTTCGGATCAAATTTCAGAAAATCGCTAAAAAGTACCGTAGCGACATCCGCCATACCCATTGGCATGCCGGGATGGCCGCTATTGGCCGCTTGCACCGCATCCATCGAAAGGGCGCGAATTGCGTTAGCCATTGTTTTTTCAGAGATTTTTTCGGAAGCGGTCATATTTTTCGGATCCCCAGCAGTGATCAAGTGATGACAACGGTGGACTTAGGAAATCTACCGATTCGCCATTTTCACACACCCTTTGCTGGCCTACGCTCATATCGTCAAGGCTACGCTTCACCGATCTCCTGTTTACGCGACGGCGTTAGATTGTTATCAATGAAACACAATAACTTATATGTCGGAACCAAGTCATGGAAAACGAACGAGTGATCCTAGCGATAGGTCGCATAGAACGAGCGCTCAGTCGCATTCAAGCGACCAAGGAAGCAGCAATCGGCCAACAACCCGATCAAGCGCTGGAACAGCGCCATGCGGCCTTAAAACAAGAAATGAAACAGGCCATTCACACAATAGACGGGCTGATCGCTCGGCAGGAGCACTGATATGGCCCAGGTAAAGCTGGAAATTGGCGGTCGTACCTTCATGGTGACCTGTCAGGACGGCGAAGAGGATCATCTCGTCAAGCTGGGCGCAATGGTCGACGCAAAGGCCGGAGAAGCAGGCGATCCTGCCGGATTGACCGAGAGCCGGATGCTGCTGTTTACATCGCTTTTGCTGGCTGACGAACTGCACGGCACCAAGACGGCAACTGCCAATACACCAACGCCCCAACCAGCGATTCCATCAGCCTCTAAGGCCCAGAAAACCAATGATGCTGAGGACGAACGCGTGTTAGTTGCACTGGAGAAACTAGCCGATCGTGCGGAAGCTTTTGCGAACAGCCTTGAGCAGAGCAGCAATCATCCCTAGATAGTAGGCGACGGGTACTGCCTGATACGAGCTAGAAGCGAACATCCCTGAGGCGATATAACAACATAGGGAGCTGTCCCTGCCCGGATTGCGGATTTCTTCGGAAGTCGGGTCCGAAGCATATGGCGCCCACCTGACGTAATAGGCGTCAGAGGATTTTCCGGCAAACGACCATGGCGGTCCCGTCACCTTTCCCAAGAAAGATATTTCTTTGAATAGCTTATCAGAACAAAAGAAGAAGTTACGTGAAGAATATCGGCGTCGGCGCGACGCCTTTCACGGCCAATTGGATGCCGCTACGCGAGGCTTGGCTTTCCGCCGCCCGCCGTCCCCACTGGCAAAGCTGATTGAACAAAGCGAAACCATCGCTCTCTATAGCTCGATGGGCTCAGAAGCACCGACGATCAGACTCGCGGAATATCTTATCGAGGCGGGTAAAACGCTCGCCTTTCCAGCAGTTACCGGTGATTCCCCCTTGGAATTCCGCCAAGTCGACAATATCGATCTGTTGGAATCGGGATTTAAGAGTATATCCGAACCCGGCTCAGATTGTCCTTTGGTGGTTCCGGACCTGATCATAGCTCCGATGGTCGCTTTTGATCGATCCATGGGTCGACTCGGACAAGGCGGCGGCCATTATGATCGGACCTTTGAAAAATATCCGCAAGCGACCCGAATAGGGTTCGCATGGTCCGTGCAGGAAGCCGATATTCTTCCAGCTGAGCCGCATGACGTTACCTTACATATGATCATCACAGAATGTGAGATAATTCAAAAGGTTAATGTGACGTCATGACGACAGAACCGGACAATCAAACCCCTCATAACCCTCCAGATGCACCCAATTGGCGCACGCCATTTGGTATGATCTTGATATTGGTCTTTATCCTGATCTGGTGCGGTATCGTGGTCAGCCTGATGGACTGGATCAGTGACCTGAACTTTTGGCTGCAACTTCCCATCTACATAATAGCAGGGATCATCTGGATATTTCCCATCAAACCGCTGCTATTGTGGATGAATACCGGGAAATTCCGTTCCTGAACCGCCAATTCCCTCCTTTTTGAGGGAATGGCGCGAGTGACGAGACTTGAACTCGCGACCTCCGGCGTGACAGGCCGGCGCTCTAACCAACTGAGCTACACCCGCTTATGCACCGGCATGTTTGCCGGGTTATGCGGTGGAGAAGCGCAAGTATAAGAGCTCTGCCTGACTGTCAACAACACTCTTGCAATCAAGCAAAGAAATTTTGGTTAGCGCTGATTTGCATAAACAATTCCAACCGCCACACGGATCCATCTGACGTCAATTTGACCGGTTCGGCCTGCTTTCCACAACGTCTATCAAAAACACTCAATTCGGATCAAATGTTACAGGTGTTTGCTCATGTTACAATATGTTACAGTTAATAGAGCGTTAAGCAAAACGCCAAAAACACCCTTTGGATCGCACATAAATCCCTGATTTCAGGGGTTTTTCGTGAAACTGCCGTCACCAAGTTTCTGACGTCATCTTTACGAAATATTTGCCTTTTTCCTGCATATCAAACCCATGAAATATGTACCTAAAGCACTTGTGATCGGCTCCAAGCGATCGAAAAGCTGGCTCGCGTTCCGTGGCGCCATGACCCTAGCGACGAGCCTGTCTGCTCTCGCCTTTGGTTCCTCTATTGCCCATGCAGCGGGAACAATTGCGGGTACCGACATATTAAACACCGCTCAGGCCTCTTATGACGGCCCAGGTGGACCAGTAGTCATCGATTCCAATACGGTGACCATCACAGTTGATGAATTGCTCGACGTTACCGTCGCGTCCAGCGACCCCGGCGATATCGCCGTAGATAGCGGTGTCACACAACAAGTCACAACCTATCAGGTTACCAATACCGGAAATGGTAACGAAGCCTTCACGCTCACAGCTGATACCGCCAAGGGTGGTGACGACTTTGATACCAGCAATGCGGTTATCTATATTGATACCGATGATAACGGCGTTTTTGATGCCGGTGTAGACACTCTATACTCTCCGGGCTCAAACGACCCGGTTCTGGCTCCAGATGCCAGCGTCAATATTTTCATTCTTTCCGACATCCCCGTGTCCGCAACGGATGGGCAGCGGGCCGAAGTCGAGCTTTCCGCTGTAGCCATAACCGGCAGCGGAACACCGGGAACAAGCTTTGCCGGACAAGGCGATGGCGGCGGGGACGCAGTTGTTGGCTCAACCGGTGCAGATGGCGAAGCCAGCAGCTTCTTCCTTATTCAAGCAGCACAGGTCGCTTTGGTAAAAAGCGCGACCATTACGGACCAGTTTGGTGGCAACGAAGCCGTACCGGGTGCAACTATCACCTATCAACTGGTTGCAACGATTACCGGGTCAGGCAGTCTCACCAACCTGAATGTCACCGATGATATACCGGCAGACACTACCTATACGGCGGAAAGCATCACGCTGGAGGGCGCAGGCCTGACCGATAGCGATGCCGATGCTGATGCGGGCTCATATGATGGCAGCGAAATTGCAGTCAGCCTAGGCACTGTCCCCGGCGGCCAAACCCGCACCATCACTTTCCAAGTAACAATTGACTGAGAAATATGATGAAAATCAATCTTCTAAAGCGCTTAGCTATGTTGGCTGCCCTGGCAATTCCAGGAACAGCAATAGCGGCTAACAATGTTTCGCTTTCCAGCGACGTTTTTGTCGAACGTACGGTGGAAAAGCCGGATGGCAAGACGGCCGTCATGCTCGAAGAGCCAAAAACCGTCGTTCCGGGCGATAATCTGGTGTTCGTTGTCAAATATAAGAATGTTGGCAGCACGCCGGCAACTGATTTCTCTGTCACCAATCCGCTCCCCAAAGCGGTCGCGTTCAATGGAACGTCTGATGGCACCGAAATTGTCTCCGTTGACGGAGGCAAAAAATGGGGGTCGCTCGCGGCTCTTACCTATACGCGCGAAAATGGGGAGGTCCGCCCTGCCCTGATGAGCGACGTAACGCATATCAAGTGGAAATTTAATAGTGCCCTTTCAGTGGGTTCTGAAGGGAAACTTGTCTTTCGCGGTACTGTAAAGTGACCGCAAACCGTATCGGATCGCCGCGGGGGTTTGGCGATCCAAAATTAGTGAAACAGGAGACCAGTAATGACCAGTAAACTGAAGCTTCTCGTTGCCACAGGCGCTGTTACTGCCGCTATGCTGGGTGCAAACCCGGCATTTGCTGCAGGAACGACGTCAGGCACCGATATAACCAACAATGTGAGCGTCAGCTTTCAAGTTGGGGGCGTCACACAGACGGCCGAGACCGATTCAGACACGTTTGTCGTCGATAGACAGATTAACTTGACTGTTGCGGCATCGGATACGGCAACAACCAACGTATCGCCGGGTCAAAATGACGCGGTGACGACGTTTGTTGTGACCAACACATCCAACGCTTCGCTGGATTTCAGCCTCGCAGCATCTCAGGGTCCAGCCACAAACGGTGGAACCGACAATTTTGATGTCACGGGCCTCCAGGTATTCGTCGAATCCGGCGCTACACCTGGCTATCAGCCCGGTGAAGACACCGCGACATTCATCAATGCGCTTGCCGCTGATGATAACCAGACCGTCTATATCCTCGGCGATGTAGACGCTGGACAGAGCACGGGCGATGTATCGGGTGTTGTTTTGACAGCCGTTGCGCGTGAAGATGACGGTGCAGCGACCCTTGGTGCTGCATTGACCAATGACAGCGGCTCCGCAAACGGTGCGAACACGGTTGAAACCGTATTTGCAGATGCTGGCGAAGACGCAACGGAAGCGGCTGGCGATGACTATACCGTTTCTGCCGCCGACATTTCGGTGTTCAAAAGTAGCCGTGTTGTCAGCGATCCGATCAACGGAACGACCAATCCAAAGGCTATTCCGGGTGCAGTTGTTGAATATTGTATCTCTGTCGCTAACGCTCCACTGTCGGCAACGGCCACCAGCGTGACGATTTCGGATACACTGCCAGCAGATACTCCTGCCGGTGGCGTGACCTTCTCAGCAGGTTCTATCCTCGTTGACGGTACTGTGGCCTCTCCGGGCGCATCACAGGTCTGTTCAGGTGGTACTGCCGGTGGTTCGTTCGCCGATCCAGTCGTCAGCGGCACCTTGTCAGACATCGCGGCCAACTCGGCCCGTGCTCTGATCTTCCGTGTGACGGTAGACTAGAAAATAGCGGAATGTGGCGGCTTACCGGGCTTTCCGGTAGGCCGCCACCTCCCCTTTTTTGCATGAAACGGTTAACCAAATTTTTTAAGCCAGTTGGCCTGGCGCTTGCTGCAGGAGCGATGATCGCGCCTGCCTCTATGGTTCCCGTACATGCACAAAGCTTTCCTCTTATAACGAACGTCGCAGAGGCCGAATGGGATGTGGGCAATCAACGCCTGCAAACCCCGTCCAATCGCGTCGATATTCAGGTCGTGGCACCCCCAACAGTGCCGCCTGAGATCACATTATTCCATTTTGATGATCCGCCCGGCGCGGAACAGATTCCCCTTCCCGGCACTATCTGCAGAGGCTCCGGCGGCAATGTCCCCGTTGAGCTCCGCGGTGTGTTCGCCGGAACCAATACCAGCCCGGCTTCCATCATGGAAACGGACAGAATCCGTGCTGGAGAGCCATTAATTGTCTCAGTTCTTGCCCCAAACAAGAATTTGAGTAGCGCCGCTATCGACAGTTTCGATATTGTTCTCACGACGCCTTCTGGCGACCGTGAGACAATCAATATCATCGAAACTGAGGTAAATAGCGGCCGTTTCGTTGGCATGATCAATACCGCAGCGATACCGCCTGCGCCGGTCCAGGGCGATTGCGTCCTGTCCGTGCAGCCTGGCGATCAGCTCAATGTCGGTATTGATGAAGTCAGCGGTAGTGCCATTGGCACAGTCGAAATAGGGATTTTGATCGATCCCTTTGGTGAAACCTTTGACAGCGGCGATGGCGCCCCTGTTGATGGTACACGGGTAACGTTGATAGACGTTGCCACAGGCCTACCGGCAGAGGTTTTCGGTGATGACGGTGTTTCTGTGTTCCCCAGCACAGTGATTTCCGGCGGATCCGTGACCGATAGCGGCGGCAATGTGTATAATTTCACCGAAGGCTTCTATCGCTTCCCCTTTGCCCGCCCCGGACAATACCGGCTGCTGATAGAGCCCCCAGCGCCCTATACAGCGCCATCGACGGCAACGCCGGCGCAACTGGCGGGCTTTCAGCGGACCGACGGACTGCCTTTCACGATTGTGGATGGCTCCTACGGCGGTATCATCACGCTGAATGACCCCGCTCCGGTAAGGGTCGATGTCCCGCTCGACCGGCCCGGCGTGCCCATAACCATCACTAAAACGGCATCCACTGCGATTGCTGTGCCGGGTGATGCCATTCAATATCGGGTTACGGTGCAGAATAGCGATCCCGCGCGCACCACCGGCGCGATTACGATTGAGGACCAGTTACCGAACGCAATGCGCCTGCGCATCAACACCGTTCGCTATAACGGCGCTCTCGTCACGCCCGTTGTCCAGCCCAATGGACAGAATTTCTCGGTCAGCGTTCCCGCTCTCGCCCCTGCGGCGAGCGGATTGCTTACTTATTTGGCGGAAGTGCGTCAGGACGCACAGCCCGGCGATGCCATCAACACGGCCCAAGCGCGCGATAATCGCGGTGCCGAAAGCCTGGTGACCAGCGTACCCGTCCGTATCGAGCGCGACGGTATCTCCGAAAGGTTCACGATTATTGGCCGCGTAACCGACGGCGGATGTAACGTAGATCCACGTGAAGCCAATGGAATTGGCGGAATTCGGGTCATGTTGCAGGATGGAACCTACGCCATTACCGACGAAGAAGGCCGCTATCATTTCGAAGGCATCAAGCCGGGTTTGCACGTCGTACAGGTTGATCCGTCGACTTTCGCGGCCGATATGGCCCCGATTAACTGCGCGCAGAACACACGCGCCGCTGGCAGCGACATTTCTCGCTTTGTCGAAGGCCGTGGCGGCGCCCTGAAACGCGCAGATTTCCGTGCACACAAAGTCGCAGCTCGTGAAATGCAAGCTGTCGAAACCTATCAAAAGCCTGAAATCCTATCGGATCCACAAGCTGCTGGCGCTGAAAGCGACTGGCTGACCGGCCAAGCACCCGGTATTGAATGGGTGTTTCCTGGGGAAAACTATAATCCACGAGTTAAAGCGCTGCGTGTCGCTATCAAGCATCTTCCCGGCCAGAAAGTCGAGCTTTCGGTTAACGGTAAAGCGGTTAACGGCCTGTCTTTTGACGGAACCAAGAAAAGCCCAGACGGCAAAGTGCGGGTTAGCGTATGGCGCGGCCTCGAAATTGAAGACCGTTCGAACAAGCTGACCGCCCGGGTTGTCGATAAAAACGGCAGATTGGTGCAGGAACTGAGCCGCGACGTGCATTATTCGGCCAGTCCGCTCAATGCAGAGCTGCTAAAAGACAGATCGGTATTAATCGCCGATGGCGTTACACGACCCATTATCGCCGTACGCCTGACCGATCGCGACGGTAAGCCTGCGCATCACGGCCTTGTTGGCGATTTCAGCGTCCCTGCCCCTTATGCGCCCGCCATTGAGGTGGATGCACAACAGGCGAACCAGCTTTCCGGCCTAGAACGCGGTGCCCCTGTGTGGCGCGTAGAGGGCGACGAGGGCATTGCTTACATCGAACTCGCTCCAACAACGGCTTCCGGCTCAGTCAGCGTCACCTTCCCGTTCCAGGACGGTGAAGTGTCCCGCGAACAACGCATAGAAACATGGCTTGATCCCGGCAATCGTCCGTGGACTGTTGTTGGCTTTGCCGCAGGAACCGTGGGTTTCAACACATTGGACGAGCGTCTTGAAGACCTTGTCGATGATGATGATAATATTAATGTCGATGGCCGTGTTGCGCTTTACGCCAAAGGCCGTGTCACCGGCAAATGGCTGATGACACTGGCTTATGACACGGACAAGAAAGAAGATGAAACCCGCTTTGCCGGCGTTATCGATCCGCGCCGCTACTACACGGTTTATGCCGATCGTTCCGAGCAACGTTACGATGCCGCTTCGGTCCGCCGCCTGTACCTAAAGCTTGAACGTCCGCAGTTTTATGCGTTATTTGGTGACTATGAGACCGGTATCAATGAGCCTGAACTGGCTCGCTATCAGCGCGCCTTTAACGGTGTGAAAGCGGAATATCGCAACGATCAGGTTAGCGCCCTCGCCTTTGGCGCGGATGCAGCCAACCGTTTCCGCCGTGAAGAAATTCAGGGCAACGGCCTTTCCGGTCCTTATGCGCTGGCCACTCGGGATATTATCGCGAATAGCGAGCGTATCACGCTGGAAACCCGCGATCGCCTGCGTTCTGACCGGATCGTCGAGCGCAAAGAGCTAACCCGTCATATCGATTATGATATCGACTATCTCGCCGGTACCTTGCGTTTCCGCGAGCCTATTTTGAGCCGCAGCAGCGGTCTCGATCCGCAATTCATCATCGCTGAATATGAAGTTTTGGGTGTTGGCGGCCGGGATATCAACGCTGGTGGCCGTTTGACATATCAGTCGAAGGATCAGAAGTTCAAAATCGGTGCGACGGCCATTCATGACGAAGACGAAAGCGTGAAAAGCGATTTGGTGGGCGTTGATGTCCGCTATCGTCCCAATCTGAAAACAGAATTTCGCGCAGAAGTCGCTTCGAGCGATAGCGAAGCGAAAGCCGCCAGCACATTGAGCGGCGAGCCGGAAGGCTCGGATAGCGCTGTCGCGTGGCTGATCGAAGCAGAACATCATGGCTCCAAATTTGACGTGCTCGCTTATGTTCGCAAGCAATCTGCCGGTTTTGGCCTGGGTCAGCTCAATGCTTCGGAAAGCGGCACACGCAAATTTGGCATCGACGCGCGTGTACGCCTCAGTGACAAGCTATCGCTCTCAGCCAGCGGTTATCAGGAGAATTTCCTGACTACCAATGCGCGTCGGCGGTCTGGCACGGCGGAAGTCGAATATCGCAACAATGATACGGCCCTGCGTGCTGGCGTTGTCCATGCCGAAGATAGATTGTCGGATGGCACGGTCAATCGCTCTACATTGGCGCGTCTTGGCGCGACTCAGAAATTATTCGACGGCAAGTTGGAGCTGGATGCGCAGACCGAATTCGCGCTCGGCGGACAGGATGAAAGCATCGACTTCCCCGCCCGTCACAGCTTTACCGCGCGCTATGCCATCACCAACGACATCAAATTGGTTGGTACATATGAAATAGCCGATGGTGAAAATATCGATGCGCGCACCGCACGCATTGGTGTTGATGTGGCTCCGTGGGATGGTGCTCGCGCCGTGGTTAGCGCCAATCAGCAGGAAATTACCGAATTTGGTCCGCGCACCTTTGCCGCCTATGGACTGACGCAAAGCATTCCGCTCAATGACAAGTGGACGATTGATTTCTCACTCGATGGCAACGAAACCTTGGGGGGTTTTGACCGCAGCGATGTGATTAATGACGAACAGCCTGTCGCATCGGGTGGTTTCCTCGGCAATGATGGCTCTTTGACGGAAGATTTCGTCGCGGTCACCGCCGGGGCGACCTATCGCGATGATGACTGGAGCTGGGTATCCCGCGCAGAATATCGCGATGGTGATATTAGTGAACGCTATGGTTTCACCTCTGCCGTTTTGAAACAAATCGGCGAAGGCAGCTCTGTGGGCGCGCTCGGCAGTATTTTCCATGCGGAAGATGAAACGGGCACGAGCACGCAGGTGATCGAGGCCGAAGCCAGCTGGGCACATCGTCCGGCAGACAGCCAGTGGTCCTGGCTCGAGAAACTGGAATTCCGCGAGGACAAAGTCCGCAATGCAACGGCTGGCACGTCCGGACCGATTGGCGGCGCACCTTTGCTCGTCAATGGGGACGTCACTTCTCGTAGAATTATCAATAGTTTAAGCGTCAATTATACGCCGATTGACGCGGATGACGGCATTTTCACCGAGGCCGGAGAATATAGCTTCTTTTGGGGAAGCCGCTATGTTTTCGATAAATTTGGTGAAGATGATGTCAAAGGCTGGAGCAATGTGATCGGAGCGGACGTCAAGTTCGACCTTTCCGACACCATTGACATCGGCGGACAGGCGACTGCGCGCATAGGCACTGATTTTGATACAATTGCCTATAGCGGGGGACCGAGTATC
This sequence comes from uncultured Sphingomonadaceae bacterium, assembly GCA_947489315.1. Lineage (GTDB taxonomy): Bacteria > Pseudomonadota > Alphaproteobacteria > Sphingomonadales > Sphingomonadaceae > Parasphingorhabdus. The sequence continues at coordinate 1,312,140 of CANLCX010000001.1, read as the reverse complement.
GGGATCACGCCGTTTAAAAACGGCTATATCTCGCTCGGCTATAATGTGGTGGGTTTTGAAGACCGCGACTTTGAAGAAAGCCGCTATACCAGAGATGGGCCCTTCATCACCTTCCGGCTGAAATTTGACCAGCAAACACTCGGGAATTTGGGGTTCTAGAGCGTTAGCTGTGTCGCAAATTCGCTGCCTTTTAGTCGGCGGATCTTATAGAGTTACATAGGTTTGTGCCCCGCACTTGATGCGGAGCACGTTGCTCTGTGTCTTGTCGCTATACGATTATCGCAAAACCAGCGCTTTTGGGGAGCGCCGGAAACCGCAATGGTCAATCAGTGAACAATAAAACAGGTGTCTCGAGCAAATGCTTGAGCGCTTGCACATAACTGGCGGCATCATAGCCGTCCACGACCCTGTGATCACACGAGATCGACAGATTCATGAGCTTGCGCGCCTGAATCTCGCCGTCAATGATCATGGGGCGTTCGACGATCTTGTTAGGGCCGATAATCGCAACCTGCGGGCGTTGAATCACGGGTGTGGTCGCTATGCCGCCCAAAGGCCCCAGAGACGTCAAAGTCAGCGTAGATCCCGACAATTCCTCCGGTTTTGCCCTGCCATCGCGCGCAGCGGCCGATAAACGGCCAATATCTGCGGCCAATTGCCATATATTCTTGTCCTGTGCGTCCCGTATAACCGGCACCATGAGCCCCTGATCGGTCTGGGTTGCCATGCCCAGGTGCACAGCACCATGACGCGTTACGAGCCCTGCTTCGTCGTCATAGGTGGCGTTGAGCATCGGATATTGCGGCAGCGCTTTGCAGATGGCCACGATCATCAATGGCAACATGGTGATCTTTGGCCGGTCGCCGCGATTGGCATTCAGGTCCGCGCGCATGTCTTCCACCGCGGTCATATCAATTTCATCGACATAGGAAAAATGCGGAATATGGCGTTTCGATTCTGCCATGTTCTGAGCAATCTTGCGGCGCATACCAATGACCTTGATGGTCTCGTCATCACGCTTGTGAGACGCACCCGAGGGCCGATAGCCCTGCCCGCTGCCATAGCTCAAATAGGCATCAAGATCGCTGTGCCGGATATGCTCGCCCTGCGCCTTTACGAGGCTCAGATCGACACCCAAATCAGCCGCGCGCTTGCGCACTGCGGGGGTTGCGAGAACCTTTGTCGATGGTGCATTATCTGCTGCCATGACGTCACTTTTGGAGGCGTCAACGTGAACTTCGGGCGTTTTCGATGGCGGAACAGGAGGGATAGAGGATGTCACATTATTTTCTTTTATATCAGAGCCTTGACCCGACTTCACGACGTCATTTTCGCTCTCAACAAGGGCTGTACCAGCTTCTGACTTTTCGCTTTCCACGGCGCTTTGGTCACCTTCAGACTCTATCTGAACTAGCATCGATCCAATGGCGATAATGTCACCCTCCTCACCCGCAACAGCAACCACTGTTCCGGTCACTGGCGCTTCCATTTCGACGGTTGCTTTGTCGGTCATCATATCGGCAATCTGATCATCTTCCTCGACCCGATCACCAACCTTCACATGCCATTTGACAATCTCTGCTTCGGCAATGCCTTCGCCAATGTCTGGCAGGTTGAAAGTATAAATGCTCATGATGTCAGCTCCCCGACTATCTTATCCAAAGCCTCACCAATCCGAATCGGTCCCGGGAAGTAAGCCCATTCCAGCGAATGGGGGTAAGGCGTATCAAAACCAGTGACGCGTTCGATAGGTGCTTCCAGATGGTAGAAGCACCGCTCTTGAACCAAAGCCGATAGCTCGGCACCAAAACCGCTTGTCCGCGTCGCCTCATGAATGATCAAGCAGCGCCCGGTCTTCTTCACCGACTCTTCGATCGTTTCAATATCCAGGGGTACGAGCGTACGCAAATCAATCACTTCGGCATCCACGCCATGTTCTTCCACCACCGCTTTGGCGACATGCACCATTGTGCCGTAGGTCAAAATAGTCACCGCTTCGCCAGCACGAACAATATTCGCCTTACCTAGCGGTATCTTATAATAGTTCTCAGGAACCTCGGAAGCTTCAAACTTCGACCACGGCTCAACCGGCTTGTCATAGTAACCGCTGAACGGCCCATTATATATCCGCTTGGGTTCAAAGAACATCACCGGATCATTATCTTCAATCGCTGAGATCAGTAGTCCTTTGGCATCATAAGGTGTCGATGGAATCACGGTTTTCAAACCACAGACATGCGTAAACATACTTTCAGGCGACTGACTATGCGTCTGCCCGCCAAAGATACCACCGCCAAAGGGCGAACGCACAGTGATCGCACTGGTAAATTCTGCAGCCGACCGATAGCGCAAACGCGCCGCTTCCGATACCAACTGATCAAGACCCGGATAGATATAATCGGCAAACTGGATCTCCGGCACAGGCCGCATACCATAAGCCGCCATACCGACCGCCACACCAATAATCCCGCACTCACTAATCGGCGTGTCAAAGCAACGCGTTTTGCCATGCTTTTCCTGAAGTCCAGCAGTCGCCCGGAACACGCCGCCGAAATAGCCGACATCTTCACCCAAGACGACGACATCATCATCACGCGCCATCATATTGTCGAGGCCACTGTTGATGGCTTCTATCATGTTCATGACGGCCATTTGATTTCCCGTTCTCTATTCGCTTGATCGCTCTGCTCTTTCAGGTGCCAAGGCATTTCCTCAAAGACATCCTGGAACATGGTTTCGAAAGGCTGGTGTAGACCGTGCCCCAAAATACCGTTTTTCTCGGCTTCCTTGGTTGCTACCTTCACCGCTTCGATGCATTCTTTGTCGAGCGCCTCATGCTGGTCCTTACTCCAAACACCTCGATGGATCAGATGGCGTTTCAGTCGCGTGATCGGATCGCCCAACGGCCATTCTTCTCGTTCTTGCGCGCTGCGATAGGCACCAGGATCATCAGAAGTGCTGTGCGCTTCCGCACGATAGGTAAAATGTTCAATCAGTGTCGGGCCATTGTTGGTTCTCGCGCGCTCTGCAGCCCACTGCGTAGCAGAATAAACAGCGAGTGGATCATTGCCATCCACTCTTAAGCCTGCAATTCCATAACCTGCGGCCCGTGCTGCGAAAGTTGTCCTTTCAGCACCTGCAAAGCCAGAAAATGAAGAGATAGCCCATTGGTTATTAACGACATTCATGATGATGGGCGCGTTATAAACAGTCGCAAAAGTCATCGCGCTGTGGAAATCGCCTTCAGCAGTGGATCCCTCGCCGCACCATGTAGCGGCGATACGCGTGTCGCCTTTGGCTGCGCTGGCCATCGCCCAGCCGACAGCTTGAGGATATTGGGTGGCCAAATTTCCAGAGATAGAAAAAAAGCCAAGTTCCCGCGAACAGTACATGATGGGCAATTGACGCCCTTTCAACTTGTCCTCGCGATTTGAGAATATCTGATTGATCATATCAACCATAGGATAGCCTCGGACGAACAATATACCCTGCTGGCGATAGCTGGGAAAACACATGTCGTCACTATGCAGGGCCATAGTCGCGGCGACAGAGGTCGCCTCTTCGCCGGTACATTTCATATAGAAGCTGGTCTTACCTTGCCGCTGCATCCGGTGAAGCCGGTCGTCAAAGGCGCGAACCTGAGCCATGGTCTTGAGCATTTTTAGCAGCGTATCATCAGACAGTTTCGGGTCCCAAGGCCCGACAGCCGTATAATCATCATCCAACACGCGGACCATGTCATAGACCATGTCGCGCATAGTCGCTGGATCGCTGTTAACATCGGGGCGCGATAGGTCGCCTGCCTTGGGAATGTCGACATCACTATAGTCAACCGGATCGCCCGGACGATATTTTGGTTCAGGTATATGCAGGGACAACGGCGGCAAGTTGGTTTTGCTATTTTCGTCAGCCATCCAAAATCTCCTGCTTCGCCACACTATTGCAGCGCAATATTTATTTCAATTGGTTGTTATATTATTTCATTCCATTCAAAAGGTCAATATGACTGCCCTATGCATCCTGATAAAAAGGGGGAGCAGATATCTGCTCCCCCTTTTCAACTCTAATCTAGAGAATGTCTATATTCAGAAACGAATTGCCATATTCACAACTGCTCGATCGTCACGATAGATTTGCTGACCTATCCGGCTTTCCACTGCTGCACCAAAGCTAAGCGGCCCATTGATCAAGGTAAATCCGCCCTTAACCTCGCCATAAGACGCATCTTGCAATCCAATAGGCAATGCAAACGGCAGGTTCTCAGCATCTAGGAACCGCAAACGGAAATTTGTGTCATTCCCAGAAATCCGGTTCACATAATCCAGCTTCATTTCAGGCTGGAAAGACCATCCCGAGGCATAGCCCATTTTTGTACTGCCGGATATTTTCAAACCTACTTTTGCTTCCAGGCCAGACCGGTTTATCTCATCCACCGCCATCGCCAGACTACCTGCATTATCACGGAAGCCATCAACACTATAGGATGAATAACCAATACTGGCGCGTGGCGTCAGCAGTAAACCATCCATATCTATATTGTAACCGGCCTCAATCTCACTCGCGAAAGCCAAAGAATTGGTATTCAGATTACTGAGCGAAGTGCCGCCAGTTATTCTGCTGTCACTACCGATCCGAGAATGAGACATTGATGCTTGTCCGCCGATATAGAAATTACCACCAAGACGATAATTACCATAAACCGATGCCTGGTTAGTCTCAACATTCGCTAGACTTCCGCTGACTTGCTGGGCACCATCGGCATAGCCAAAGGCTGTACCAAGAGTTGTGCGATCATTGAGACCAAATTCCAGCCCCATCGCTATATGCCAGCTTCCTTGTCGGTCTTGCGCGCCATTGCCACCGAAGGCCAATGTGGACTGGTTATATCCAGCCGACATGAAACCGCTCATATTCTCAGGCAGTTGTACGGCATTCCAGTTTGAAGACTGGTAATTTCCAGCAAAGCTGATCTGTGAGGCCGAACTGTTGGTCAGCTGGCGATTATTGAGAACCCCCGGAGCACCGATAATTCTGATCTTGCCTTTCACACCTTCTTTGGCACCCAGTAGTGATAGCCGATCGGACACCAGACTGCGCATAACAGAACTTTGTTGTTGATCGAGCGTCGTCGTACGGCCTGCTTGCGTTGCAGACAGGCTTTGGAAGGTAGCGCTTAACTGGCCCACTTCCATGACATCAATCAACCCAAAGACATTACTCAAATCAGAGTAAGAGTTGCCTCGAGCACCATCTAGTGCACGGCCAAATGCCAGAGCAAATGGGTTGGTGACACCGCCGCTATTGAAGAAATCAGAGAAACGGAGAGCCCGCATCCTCGCGGTAACGTTATTCGGACCGTAAATCAGTTCCGGATAAAGAACACCAATCCGTCCAACAACATCGTCAAAAGCATTTTCGACGCCACCTTCGGCCGTAATAATCTCAAACGTCTGACCGAAGCGCGCGCTAAGACGCCCAAAGGCGTTTACCACAGCCGCGGTACCACCCAGCGAAATAACACCAGAGTTGTCGGCATCGCCAATTACCGCTAGTTTGTCATTGCCACGCCGGCTGACATCAAAAATAGCCAACGTACCAGAAGCTAATATGACATCACCTGCAATTGTCAGCGTGCCCCTGTCTCCAAAGTTACGCCCGGGTGCTATTGAACCGTTGACAGACGTCAAGAATGTCGGATCGAACAAACCATCACCTGTTAACAGTCCTACACCAAGGAATGCTTCACCAGTTGTCAGAGTACCTCTCAGATCAAGCCAACCACCAGTCTGCGTATAATCGCCCCAAACTTTAAGGTTCCCTCGCCTGCGAATATCGAGCCGGGCTGCACCTTCTATATTCAGGCGGTCGATGGTCACGTCGTCGCGCAGTCTTGTCGCTCCGTTTGCGGCCAGTGTCACTTCATAATAGCGCGCCCGAACGTCGGCTGATGGATCAGCGACTATATTGTTCGGAACGAAATTGCGGCTACCCGGACCACCTTCGATAAAGACACTATTAGGTGTGCCTTCATCAAAATCGACACTTAAGGTTGAGAGATCGAGACAGTCATCGAGAAAGCAGACATTGCCAAATTTGGGAGTGTCGCCCGTGACACCTTGCGCTTCAAAACCCGGGAGTGCGTTAACGAGTTCACCATCAACACTAATACCATAGTTCGGGTCCATATCCTGCACCCAGTGACGCGGGTTCATCCAGTTGCGTGTCCCCGGACGACTGGAAGCATAAACGTAGCTGTTATTCGCAACGATCTGATCCCAGAACAGGTAAAGCGGTTGGTAAAAGCTTTGCGTTCCATAAGATGAAAATGGCTGGAATGTAAGCGCTGGATCAGGATCCTCCTCAGAACCGAAAAACCGCGAACCGCCAGAAAGCACCGACGTAATTACCGGTGTATCGAACAGCTCATCCGCAACCAATGCGCTGCCGGAATCGCCGCCCGCGGTTGTTCCTTCACGTGGTAACGCAGCGCCATCGTAGAGATCGAAATCGAACCGGCCATTTTCTGAGTCAAAAGCTGCTTGACCTTCGGGACTATCAAAATCCGTGTTGTACAGCGTTTGTGGCAAATTCGGATCGCCAGGGCCAAAGAGGAAGTTATTCCTGTCGTCAAGAGAACTAGCGGATGAAATCATATTTTCTGCAATACGCCGTCGAAAATCGATGCCGAGATTGGATCCATCAGGGCCTAACCCCCTTGCCCCGTAACCGTTGATCACACCGTGGGTTTCTTCTCTTAGCGGCGAGAACAAGAGGGTCCAAGTCGGGACGCCATCAGCATGGGTATCGAGCGTCGCGAGAGCAACATCTGCCTCGAGAAAGCCGGTTGGAATGGAGCGTTCATCATACCAGACCTGTTCAACGTTATAGATATTGAAATCCACGTCTGTCTGATTTGCGACACCGTCATCAAGTCCAACCCAACGGCGCACAGCAGGACGATTGTCAGCGCTAAAACCAAAGGCGATCGCTGTGCCACCTGAGGCGAAGCCATAATCATCGGCTTCCCGGCTATTTACGCAGTGAGCTGCGAATATGACGGTGCGGGGATTGATTAAAGTACCTGTGCAAAGACCTAGTCCGAAAGAAGTTTGATCACCGCGTACAGTCATTTGCCCTACGCCAGTTACATCAACAATATTATCAAATATACCAACCGGGGGCGGGTCGTCCAAAGTGAGATCATCGCGAATGACAATGTTAGGAGCATTCTCGACCATTACAGGTCGGGATTGCGCGGAATCCTCTGCGACAGTTAAGGCTGTTTGCGCTTGAGCCGGTGCGACTAATCCTGCGATGCAGGCGATTGATGATGCGTTTATCAGTAATAAGCGGTCGATGTTGCGAAATTGCATTTGAAAGCTCCCTTAAAAATTGTTTGGACTACTCCTCACTAATCTTGGGACGAACTTTACTACTAATTTTATGGTGTTACGCGACTCGTTACCGAATCGCTATTAGCATAGATTAACACCAGATTACATTCCTGCTCTGAAATAAAATTATCTGCAGGTGATATTGAATATTAAATCATAACAACTTTAGCTGGGTTGGTTACCGCAGATATCAAACCGCAACAGGTGCAGAAATATGGGGTTGCGGCGCATAATCCTGCACTTCAAAATCAGTGATCTCGTAATCGAAAATGGATTTCGGCCTACCCACTATTTTAAGCTTTGGCGCCCCAATAGGTTTACGCGAAAGCTGCTCTTCAACAAGCTCTGCATGGTTCAGATACAGGTGCACGTCACCGCCATTCCAGATCAACTCCCCCGGTTCCAAATCGCACTGCTGGGCTATCATACGAACAAGCAGTGCAGCAGAATATATATTGAATGCAAAACCCAACCCTAAGTCGCAACTGCGCTGATATAATATGCCGGACAACTTGCCTTTAGACACATAAAATTGATACGTTTTATGACAGGGCGGCAAAGCCATTTGATCTAGTTCCGCAACATTCCAACCTGTAAAAATATGGCGGCGCGAACCTGGATTATTTTTAAGGCCATCAATTAGCAGTTTTATCTGGTTGATGCCCTTTTCTTCGAGGCGATACAGCCCTTCACCCGCCGGTGTATAGCGCGGCCAATTGACCCATTGCTTTCCATAGACAGGTCCTAAATCGCCCCACTGTTCAGCAAATACACTATCTTCAATAATCCGCTGCTCGAAACCATCCCGGCTTATATCATCACCCGTTTCTTTGCGATATTTGTCCAATGGCCAATCAGTCCAGATGTGTACATTTTGCTCTACCAACGAACGGATATTTGTATCACCGGTAAGAAACCAAAGCATTTCCCGAGTAGCCGTTTTCCAAAAAACCCGTTTTGTCGTCAGAAGAGGAATGGCATCATCTGCAAGATCAAATCGCATGGTCGCACCAAATACCGCCCGGGTACCGACACCCGTTCGATCAACCCGCTCGTCGCCGCTAGTCCAAATATGCCGCATTAAATCAAGATACTGTTGCTCATAATGCTGGTCAGGAATCACAATGCTTACTCCATAGATATTACTGCAACGCTATACAGCTCTCTTACTTTCCTCAACCGAGCAATTGACCAAAGTCATCGACAATCATTGCGACAGCTTGGAACACTCCGGCTAAGACAGGTATCCTAGAGACTCTAACCCGTTCTCCCCACCAGTTAATAAGACCATTTTGATCAGTCTATTCTCATCGGCATCGCGATTATTCGATATCCTCAGAATATTATCGGAATTGCTGATTTGTTTGTCTTAATAAATGACCCGACAAACCGTGTTTATCTCTGCGATGACCAAAATGGGATGATAAATGGCCAATTCACAGCGTCTTGATGACACAGATCAGAGCGCATCTGATTTCGAAAGCAGAATAAATCATAGGGAGGCTATTAGGACCGAGATTTTCGTGACACAATCCGAAAATAAACTATGTCGCGCCACTCTATCAGACATCTCCCTGTCCGGATTCAAAATGACGAGCCGCAAAAGCTTAGATCCGCAACAACCTGTTTTTATCAGATTGCCAAGCATACAATCCCTAAGCGCTAACATAAAATGGGAAGGGTTTAAGGACTACGGATGCCAATTCACCCGACCTTTACCTAAAAAAATATTTGAACAGCTCGTCTCACAGCTACAGAAACTAGAAGTTGCTGTTGATTAGAATGAGCAGCGGATAGCGCAGCTATTGAATTTCCGGTTGTCGACTGGCCCAGTTTTTCAAATCACTAACAATTTTTCCTTTTGAGCGATCGAGCGTTTCAAAGGCGGCATTCAATATTCCCGCCAAAAATTGTCGCAAATCAATCAACGCATAAGGCGAGCGATGCGCATCCAAGCCCTCGCTGGATAAAATTTCCATCAGATCATGGTGAGAGAGCAATTTAACAGTTTGACTCCAATCGTCCTCCGCTTTTAGCGACATAAGGTTCGACAATTCCACAATGAGGAAGCAGGCAAAGTCTTCACCGTCATCGGTTTGTCCTCCTCGCGCTACGCGGGCCACGGCTGACAGAAAAACATCTTCAAACTTTACGATCTCATTGACACTACGATCCGGAGTTGAGCCAATTTCCAAGCAATCAAGAGCAAGGCCAATCAGAAATAATTCTCGCCATGAATAGGCAACCATATGGCCTTTTCCAGTGTTCGCTCCAGCGGGGAAACCAAGTCGTTGGAAATGCTGTAGCCTTCCTCGAAATGCGACAACCTTACTCTTAGTCACCTTATGTTTTATCGAAAGAATATCCAATATTTCAGAATAAGAGAATTCCATCACCGTCCCCGACATCGTTATAATTGTTCAGTCCGTCAGCTACTAACCGCAATGCCAAAGTCTATGAACAATATTGTTATTGTTCATAGACTGGCCACGTTAGAGATATTTAGCAAGCACCGTTATTCCCAAATTGGGCTGATCTAGGTAGCTGTCAAAACCGAACACAAGCACCGGAGGATTTGGCTCTAAATGAGTTCAGTTAGATCGACGCCGATAGCGCGCTTCACTTCCTCCATTACTGGGAAGGTGGTTGTTTGGTAGACTCCCGGCAAATCATTAATGCAATCTGTCAGGATCACCCGATATTCCTCCATATTGCGGCAGCGAACCTTGAGTAGATAATCAAAGCCACCTGCCATCATATGGCATGACTGGATCGCATCCATTTTTCTTGCCGCCGCGTTAAATTGTTCAAGATGCCGACGACTGGTTGCCTCCAGTTTCACTTGAATGAAAACAACATAGTTTTTTCGAATTTTCCGCATGTTGAGCTGCGCGTGATAGCCAGTGATATAGCCTTCTTCCTCGAGGCGCTTCAGACGGATCTGACACGGCGTTTTCGATAGACCGACTTGAGCAGAAAGCGAAGAAAGTGAAAGCCGGCCATCGGTCTGAACTGCCTTTAATATACGCCAATCAAATTTATCAAGCCCTTTGCCTTCCATCGCATAGTAGTCCTTTTGTTCTAATACCTTATATATAATAGGTATACATTCCCAATATTTTCCAAATTTGGGTATGACCTACCTAGTATGAGTCAATAAATTCGCAAGATGAATCAGCAAATCCCCGTCCATCCGTCCGAACAAAAACTCCGGACTGCTATGTCGGCTGCGACATGGCGCTCCGAGGACGCTTTACGAGCACAAATGGCCAAAGACTTGAAGCTAGATCACGCAGCCTGGAGCAGAATATCGAACAGCAGCAGCGCCCTGATCGAACAACTGCGAAACAATCGAAAACAGCCCCTAATCGAGCAGTTCCTGACGGAATATGGTCTATCGAGCGACGAAGGTGTGCAACTGATGCGGCTGGCCGAGGCATTGTCCCGTACGACCGACGCAATTACGGCCAATGAGCTGATCCGCGACAAGCTCACAGGTCGGCATTGGCTTTCGCACAGCGGCTCTGGCCACACTCTTGCCATGAGCCTGTCCGGCCGAGTTTTGCACTTAATCGATAAATGGCTGCAATGGACTAAAAATCCCGAAAACGCTTTGGCAAGGATCGGAAATGCAAAATTGCGCTTTGCAACCCGGACAGCGATTAAAGCTCTATCGTCGCAATTTGTGTTTGCCCAAACACTCGATCAGGCTTTGAAACGGGCGAAGCAATATGGCCGAAACGGTTATCTTTTTTCATTCGACATGCTCGGGGAGGCAGCACGAACGTCTGAGGACGCAGAACATTATTATACAGCTTATTCCAACGCTCTAGAAAAGGTTGCAAATAACGCGATTTCTGATGATCCGCGTCAGAATCATGGAATTTCGATAAAACTATCTGCCCTGCACCCGCGCTACGAATATGCACATTCAGAACATGTTGTACCCCAGATAACAGCCAAATTGCTGAAGCTCGCGATCAGGGCACGGGAAGCGAATGTTCAGATTACCATCGATGCTGAGGAAACCGAGCGGCTGGACATATCAATGGACGTTCTCGCTGCGCTTATCGCCAACCCTGATCTAAAAGGCTGGCAAGGACTCGGCTTTGTCGTGCAAGCTTATCAGCGACGCGCCCTGCCCTTAATTGACTGGCTGGGCGAAAAGGCGCGGCAATTGGAAGCCCCTCTATTCATAAGGTTAGTGAAAGGCGCCTACTGGGACAGTGAAATTAAACGCGCCCAGGAAATGGGATTGGAAAGTTATCCAGTGTTTACGCGCAAGGAGATGACCGATCTCAGCTATCTGGCCTGCGCCCAGAAACTGCTGGACCATCCGCATTGCTTCGAGCCGCAATTTGCGACGCATAATGCATATAGTATCGCTGCCGTACAGGAGTTAGCTGGTACCAATAAAAACATTGAGTTCCAGCGACTCTTTGGCATGGGCCAACAGCTACACGACACTATATTGTCCCAGCCCAATGTTCATAGCCGTATATATGCGCCGGTGGGCACGCAAAAAGACCTCTTATCCTATCTGATCCGGCGATTGCTGGAGAACGGAGCCAACAGTTCTTTCGTACATAAATTGGCCGACCAGAATGTTGAGCTATCCACGCTGATCCGCGACCCAATTACTACACTCGCACAATATCATTCAACCGCAAACAGCAAAATCCCTGCGCCTCGCGCTTATCTTGATGGCACTAGGAATATCGCTGCCGGTTGGGACCTGTCCAATCCAACGATCATATCTCGTTTTCAAAAAGACCTGGCCCAGGCAGCTCGCCAAACCTATCTTGCCACATCAATTATCGCTGGCAAACAGGCCACTGGAAATGAGCGCCCTGTTGCGAACCCAGCAATGCTCAACGAGCATATTGGTAAAGTCATAGCTGCAGACGAGAAACTTGCGAAAGCAGCGATCGAAGCCGCCAGCAAAGCTTTTGGATCCTGGTCTCGTCGCCCCATCGCTGAACGCGCCACCGCACTGGAAAATGCCGCCGACCTACTCGAGCAACGCGCCGGAACTTTCCATTATCTGGCTGTCAAGGAGGCAGGAAAAACCTGGTCAGATGCCATTGATGAAGTGCGTGAAGCAGTCGATTTCTGCCGCTATTATGCCCAGCAGATGAAAGCCAATGCCTTTGCAGACCGAGAGCCACTAGGCGTAGCCATTTGCATATCTCCATGGAATTTCCCGCTTGCTATATTCCTGGGGCAAATCACCGCAGCGCTAGCGGCTGGGAATACGGTCGTAGCCAAACCCGCCGAACAGACGCCTCTCATTGCTGCAGAGGCAATACGGCTGCTACATGATGCAGGGATTGATCCGGCTGCGGTAAATCTAGTTCTCGGTGATGGCGCCCATGTTGGTGAAGCCTTGATCTCCCATCCCACAGTTGCGGCTGTTTGTTTTACTGGATCCACAGCGACAGCCAAACGCATCGCAAGCCGTCTGGCAGATGCTGGCCGCCCGCTTACGCCGCTAATCGCAGAAACGGGTGGCATCAACGCGATGATAGTCGATTCTTCTGCCCTGTTGGAGCAAACGGTTGATGACGTAGTATCTTCGGCCTTTCAAAGTGCAGGGCAGCGCTGCTCAGCTTTGCGTATCCTATGCGTGCAAGAGGATATCGCCGACGCATTTACTGACTTATTGAGCGGCGCAATGGATGCATTGAAAATCGGCGACCCTGGTCAAATCTACTGCGATATTGGCCCAGTCATTGATGCTATCGCGAAACGAAATATTGACAGCCACATAGAGCGACTGAACGGCATAGGGCAAAAGATCGGGGAGACGCCAAAGGGCAATATGCAAAATGGGCATTTCGTTGGCCCGGTCGCTTATGAGTTGGATCATTTTTCCGATATCGACCAGGAGATATTCGGACCCGTGCTCCATATCGTAAGATTTGCTGCCAGCGAAAAAATCGAGATGATTAATAGAGTAAACCAAAGTGGATTTGGTTTGACGCTTGGCATTCAGAGCCGGATTGACAACATATGCGATGTGATGGCCGATCAGGCGCATGTTGGTAATATCTATATCAATCGCAATCAGATCGGCGCTGTCGTCGGTGTGCAACCATTTGGTGGACAAGGACTATCCGGGACAGGACCCAAAGCTGGCGGGCCGCTTTATCTGCCTCGTCTTTCAAAACAAAGGAACACCAATGCCCGTATTTCCCAGAAATACGTGGTTCCAGAAGATTCCGACAGTCAGATTGTTTCCAAAAATCTTTCGGAAAAAATATCCAGAGGTATCGCGGCATACTGCAAATTGGACGTTGATTTCAACAATACCGACAGCATCATGTTTCTATCACGAGTTATCGGTGGTCGGTTTGGACAACTCATCGACGAAGAGCTCATATCAAGAAACCGAATTCTTACAAATGATGTGACGCTCTCGTCGCCTGCAGGAGAAACCAACCTTTATAGCGTTCAAGGACGCGGCCTTGCGATTTCGATGGTTCGAGACCCAGATACCATTTTAACCGCATGTGCTCGCGCAATTGTGACTGGCAACAGTTTTCTTCAAGTGGACCAAAACAACTCGAACGCAGAAATTGCTCAATGGTTTGAGAGTATAAACCAAGCAATGGGCACCGAAAATCTTGTTCAATGGACCAGTTCCAAATTAGATGACATTGCGAGCCAGCTGCAGAATTCATCGATCGGGGCTCTTATCATCGAACCGAATGACCCCGATATAACAACCCTTGGAGTAGCGATCGCGTCAAGAAAAGGTCCAATTTTACCAATGCTGACCTTGGCTGATATGCATGACCGCTATGTCCATGAGAAAACGGTTACACGCAATATCGCCGCCGCCGGGGGAGATGTGTCTTTATTGAATGCTTGAAAAGCCCTATTTTCTAACGAATTTTTCTATTTGGCCGTTTAAAAACAACGATGCACAATACCAATGATACGTTAACCTTATTTTGATCATCGCTGCGTAGTGCAGAGCTATGACAACGCGCGTTCTCATCGTCGATGACCGGCCAACAAATCTCAGGATTTATGCCCAGTTCGTGACTATCATGGGGGAGAAATACTCCTCTGTGACATTTGCTGATCCCGTTGAAGCGCTCGAATGGCTTCGGAACAACAGCGCTGAATTGCTCGTAGTTGACTATCGGATGCCGCAAATGAACGGTGCGGAATTCATCAGAAAAGTCCGCAAGATGGCCAGTTGTAGTGATGTGCCTGCAATCGTTATCACCGCGCATCAGGACCGCGAATGTCGATTGTCTGCGCTGGATGCCGGCGCAACAGACTTCCTTCAAAGTCCAGTATCTCACGTAGAATTTTGCAAGCGTGCCATGTCGCTTTTGACGAAAAACGAGAAAAGCGTAAACTTGAGAAAGCGGGCGTCCGCGATTGAACGAAAACACGCAGCACTGTCTGACGCTGTTGATAACGACATGCCAGCAAGCAAAAGCATGTTGGAACAGATCATCGATACCATACCGATAATGATCAACGCCACAGATCGATCTGGTCGGTGCTTGTTCACCAATGCCTATCAGTCCGCGCTGTTCGACAAGACGCCCGATCAAATGGTCGGCAAGGATTTTGGTGAATTGCTGGGGCCGGAACTCGCGCAAAATTCGGAGCGCAGAAATAAGAGCGTGCTCAAGTCAGAACAACCAATCCCTCATTATGAGGAGAAATTCACCAGTGATGGCGTAGAGCTCATCTTCCACTGTAACAAATCTCCGCTGTTGAACCACAACGGTGAGACCATCGGCGTATTGACAACAGCGGTTGATATTACCGCCCGCAAATTTGCTGAAGAACATCGTACGCATCTTGCTTTACACGATATGTTAACCGGATTACCCAATCGCGCCTTATTAGCCGAGAAGGTTCGAAAAGCCATCGATACGTGCGCAAAAACTGGCCAGGAAGCTGCGTTGTTGCTGCTTGATCTTGATCGCTTCAAAGTGATCAATGATACGCGTGGTCATCATAGTGGCGACACTTTGCTGCGGGAAGTGGCTGATCGGCTTGTCGAGATGATCGGTCCAGATGACTTTGCCGCTCGTATTGGCGGTGATGAATTTGCCATCATATTGGGCAAAGTGGATGGTCCAGA
This sequence comes from uncultured Sphingomonadaceae bacterium, assembly GCA_947489315.1. Taxonomy (GTDB): domain Bacteria; phylum Pseudomonadota; class Alphaproteobacteria; order Sphingomonadales; family Sphingomonadaceae; genus Parasphingorhabdus. Next base: position 1,296,633 of record CANLCX010000001.1, on the reverse strand, counting down.
TTCCATCAACTCGCGCTGCACCAAAATATTGAAAGCCATAAATCAGCCTTATTCCATTAGCGGTATAGAGCAGGTGATCGGTGCGAGTATTGGCGTGAGCTTGATTCCAACAGATGGTAATGAATATGAAGAATTGCTGCGCCTAGCCGATCTGGCAATGTATGATGCAAAAGCCAATGGTCGTAATTGCCATCGTTTCTTCTCAGAAGGCATGAACCAGATCGCACAGGCAGATGCTGCTCTGGAAATAGAATTGCGCGACGCGTTGAGCCAAGACCAGTTTGCTCTCGAATACCAACCCATTGTTGATGCGAAGACCCTAAACTATGTCGGACTGGAAGCACTTCTCCGTTGGGATCATCCTACCCGAGGCCGCCTGCTACCTATCCAGTTTATCAGGGTTGCTGAAGACACAGGGATTATGGACAGTTTGGGAAAATGGGTTATTGCCGAGGTTTGCAGACAAATCCGGCAATTTGCAGATGATGGCATCGATCTTCCACGCGTAGCGATTAACGTATCCCCTCGCCAATTCCAGAACCAGAATGTCTGTGAAGAGATATTGAAAAATATCGAGAAAAACAAAATTGATCCGTCGAAAATTGTCGTTGAAATCACCGAAGAATTGCTGCTGGATAATAACGATCATGTCCGCCAGACTTTGAATCGCTTACGCGATACCGGTGTGGGTATCTCTATCGATGATTTTGGCACCGGCTATTCTTCGCTGCAGTATCTTCGCGACTTGCCGGCTAATTGCCTGAAGATCGACCGCACGTTCATATCACGCATCGAGCATTCTGCGGCTGACCGCGCCATTATCGGTACAATTTCGCATCTCGCCCACGCGCTCGACATGCGAGTCATCGCCGAGGGCGTTGAGAATGACGCACAATTGGAACTGCTGCAGGTTTCAGGCGTTGACGAAATTCAAGGCTTCAAAATAGCTCGGCCCCAGCGAGTAGAAGACTTACCGAAACTGTTCCTTACACCGCAAAACCATGCTTCCAACGCGGCGAAAGGTTAGGCAGGATGCTCACATTCAGCCCGAAATCCAGGCACAAAAGACATAAGCAAAATAAGTCTCACCACCATCATCATCGGCATCATCATAGCCAAAGTGTAGCGGCGCGTGGCCGCGATCGTGAGCGGGAAATGATTATAAACCGACTGGTTTTGATCATCATAACTCTATCTATCTCTTTCTTCCTAGATGCTGCAACGGATATTATGCTTGGCTTCAAGCTGCACCTGGTGGCGAGCCTGGCGATCTTCACTGCCTATCGCTTGAATCCGGGTCCAAGCAATGCCAGACGTTTCGCCGGACTGATCACAGATTTCGGTGTAGCGACTTACCTGTTCGAAATAGGTGGCAGTTCTGTGGCCGCACTTTACCCCTTATATCTATGGGTAATATTGGGTTACGGTTTTCGTTTTGGTATCAAGTGGCTTGGTGTTTCTGCAGCCATGGGAACGATATCATTTGGCTGGACCGTTTATAGCGTTCCATTTTGGCAACAGAATCTATCGCTCTCAATGGGACTGTTGTTCGGTCTGATAATTATTCCAGCATATTGTTCAACGTTGATTATAAAAATATCTAAAGCCACTAAAGAGGCGGAGGAAGCCAATAAGGCAAAAAGCCTGTTCCTGGCCAGTATCAGTCACGAATTGCGGACACCGCTTAACGCTATCATTGGCTATGGCACCCACTTGCTGGATATGAAGCTGCCGGAAGCGCAACAACAAATGGTCAGCACTAGCGTTTCTGCTGGCCAGCACCTCCTGCACTTGATCAACCAGCTTCTAAGTTTCGCGCGATCGGACACACAGGAAGAATTGCCGGAGCCAAAAACATTTAGCATCGTAGATGTGCTTGCTGAAGTTCGCGATATCATGCAGCTTGCAGCAAATGAAAAAGATTTGACCATCAATTTGCAGGCCGAAGCTATGAGTGATCAACTTGTTGACGGGCAACTGGAATATATCCGAAACATACTAATCAATCTTACCAGTAACGCTGTCAAATTTACCGAAACAGGCTCCATAACGTTAAAGTGTGGTATTGAGGTCGATGCCGATAGTCCGCTTCTTTGGTGTTCGGTAACAGATACCGGGCCTGGCATAGCCACCGAGGCACATGAGAAAATTTTCGAAGTTTTCCAACAAGCCGATGACAGTATCATCGACAATTTTGGCGGAACCGGTCTTGGATTGGCTATATGTCAGCAACTGGCGATACAAATGGGCGGAATAGTTGGCCTGGATAGCACATTAGGAGAAGGCAGCACATTTACCTTGTCATGCCCGATTACTTTCACAGAGGACGTGCAAACCGACTCAACGCAAGACAGTTTCCAGATTTTATCGCTTGGTTTTGGACTAGATGGCCCCAAGATAACCGGCCAGGATGCCAGAGGCGTAAAAGTCGATCATATCCAGTGCTTAGCTACTGACAGGCTGGAAAAAATACTCGCAAACCGCCCACTTCATTCTTATGATCTGGCTTTGCTCGACAGCGCAATAGTCGAGCAGCACAAGGACGACACCGCCTTCTGGAATGTTTTTCAAGAAGCCAGCCTGCCTCCCGTCCTACTATCTAATGATGACAGCAAAAGCCTGGACGACATAAAATTACGTGCCGCTTTTGCTTCGGTCTTACCCGCTTCGCCGGACTTTGATGCGGTGCGCAGCGTTGTCCAGATCGGTTGCTCATTCAACCGCACCGGTAAAAAGGCGGAGGACGATCCCGATCGGATCATTCGTACCGACGTGTCGCTCAACATATTGATTGCCGATGACAACCGCACAAACCAAATGGTATTGCAGACTATATTGGTCAATGCCGGCCATAAAGTTGTTGCCGTTTCGGACGGCGAACAAGCATTGGATGAACTCGAGAAATACACGTTCGATATTGTGTTTCTCGACGTCAATATGCCTAATATTGGTGGTATAGAATGCTGTAAGTTGTGGCGTCAGATCGAAGGTGCTCGCAATCATGTGCCCATTATTGGTCTGACCGCCGACTCAACCCCGGAAACAGAGAAAAAATGCCTCGATGCGGGCATGGACCTTCGTCTTACCAAACCTATTGAAGCCGGCGTTCTGCTAGACACCGTCGCAGAACAAACGGGCAATTTTCTCGAAGCAGATACAAACCAAGCAGTCAGCCAAGCCAGCGATCCATTTAATGTGGTCCGAAGCATCGGAACCAAAGCAACCGAACAAGATGAGCCCCCCATTGACGGCGTTCAAATGGATTATCTAAAATCCATCGGTGACGACTCTTTTATCCAATCGATCATCGGTGCATATATTGAGGATACGGTCGACATAATGAGCGCATTTGCGCAATCCGTTGAACAAACAAATGTTGATGATTTTCGCTTTCAAGCACACGCATTTAAAAGCGGCGCCAACAATGTTGGTGCAAAGAAGCTCGCGCAAATGTGCAGTCATCTTGAAGTGATAACGGAAGCAGAATTCATCGAGAAGCGGTTTGATTATCTCGAAGAGATAAAACTAGAAGTTGTTAGGATCACAAACTTTTTAAGCAATCCACCGAGCGATCAACCCGCAGCAATTGGTGATGACTTCAGCGCTGCGGGCTAAACAGCTTGAAGAGAGCGTTCCATGCGGCGTTGTTGTGCGTTAGCCAAGCGCTCCATTTTGCGGACATCCGTATCCTCAAGATGAATTGCGGTTTCTGCCCACATGTCAGTAATTTCAAGCAATTCATCTATTGTGACCGGGTTCGATAGGCGTCGAGCTTTGTAGACTGCCCGCTCTGCATGAAAGCGTTTGCGGTTTTGTTTGGTATATTCAACAATAGCCTCTTCACCCTTGCCGTCCTCAGCAAGGATATCCACGACCCCTATGTCATAAAGTTCCTCGGCCGTGAACAGTTTACCTTCCAATATAAACCGTTCCGTCTCGCGGCGACTAAGACGCTGCCTAAGATAACTATAAGCGCCCATACCCGGGAAAAGATTGAACAAAATCTCCGGCAATCCCAATCTTGCGCTTTTTTCTGCTACTAAGAGATCGAATGCCAGAGCATGTTCAAAACCACCGCCCAGCGCATCACCCTGGACTAACGCCATGGTAATAATCGGGGCACCAAATCCCGTGCTATTGGCATGCTGCATGTGGACGCAGGTACGTGCATATTTTTTCAATGCACCCAGATCGCGCCGCCTGATACAATCGGCAAAATGTTTCAGGTCGCCCCCGAGATTGTAGATGCCCGGAGTACGTGACCCAGAAACGAAATATCGCAAAGGATCGGTGGGCTTAGCAGCACCGGCCCCATAGTTCGTTTGAATCCAATCCTGTACGAGCTGGATTTCATCACCCAGTGCATATGTATAGCTGGGGCGCGATTTCTGGTTCATATAGCACCAGAAAATTTCGTCGGATTTATCGAACCGCAAGTCGATTTCATTGAATTTTTGTTGGAGTATATTCTGGCCAAAACCATGCTGCGGAATGATCAATGATTCAGTTTCATCAAGGATCAAATCACCCTCAACATCATTTACGGCTTGGCTTCTCAAATCCATACATACTCTCCACATAATCGGGGTTACGTCGAAACTCTGGCGTAACAATTTCCGAAGTGCTTGGGAGATATTTTTATGGCACGCCCCAAAAAGAAGCAAGTAAAAGCAACATGATTAAAGAAAGTCCAGAATGGATGATTTTATTTCTTCATCTTTGGCGGGACTTAATAGCCGATAGCTCATTGTAAAATCTGGTAAATTAAGAGTTAACGGATATGGTTTGGCGATGCCGGTTTAATAATTGGATCATCGCCCACCAGAAAATTTTTTGATTGGGTAAGGAAATAATAAACACTCAGTGACATCAAAACCTGCTCGAATTGATCGTTTGAATATGCATAAGCCGGTTAATTCATCCCGCATCAGCCTCTGAACCTGCAGATGCGCTGATCAAGCCTCGGTAAGCTCGTGCAGCAGACCGCGTTCCCTTCGTAACTTCATACACATCTTCGGCAATCGGCATTGCCACATTATATTTTTTGGCTAGCGCTATAACCGTTGGTGCGCTTTTTACGCCCTCCGCCACCATCAGCATCTCTTCAATAATATCATCGATCTTGCGGCCTTTTCCGAGTTCCACGCCAACATGCCTGTTTCTGCTCAGCGGGCTGGTACAGGTCGCAATCATGTCTCCCATTCCCGTCAAACCGGAAAAAGTCTCAGCGCGCCCTCCCATAGCGACGCCTAAGCGCGTAATTTCAGCTAATCCGCGCGTAATCAATGCTGAACGCGTATTGTCCCCTGCCCCGAGTCCATCACCCATACCAACCGCGATTGCGATGATATTTTTGAGTACACCGCCAAGCTCACAGCCGAGCAAATCGGTATTTGTGTACACACGGAACAAACCAGAATGGAAAAGTTGCTGTAGCTGTTTGACGATAATTTCGTCTTCCATGGAGATCACACTGGCAGCCGCCTGCCCCGCCATAATTTCTCGTGCCAGATTGGGGCCAGTCAACACACCTACCGGATGACCGGGCAATACATCTTCGATAACCTCCGTCATGCGTTTGCCGGTGGAAAGTTCCAGACCTTTGGTCAGGCTGATCACCGGAACCCAGGGCCGCAAAAAGGATTTGGCTTCTTCTAGTACATCGCGAAAATTGCTGGAGGGAATTCCCATGACGAGCACATCGGCGTCTGAGACCGCTTCCCCGATATTGCCAGTAGCCTCTAATGCTTCCGGCAGATCGGCATCGGGCAGATATTTGCTGTTACGATGATTCTCGTTAATGTCATTAACGGTGTCGCTGTCTCTTGCCCAGATTTTGATCGGTGCATTGCGCGATACCAGCGAGGCTACTGTTGTTCCCCAGGACCCGCCACCCAATAGTCCGACGCGCAATTTCATAGCTTTTCCCCAAATTTTTCCGCGACTCCTCTTTTTGAGAAGTTCTATGCGACTAAACTGGCTGCAATTTTAGTGTTTTGCAAGAAATGCCCGGTGTGCAGCAGCGGTTTCTTTGGGTTTTTCGATCATCGGGATATGCCCGGTCTCTTCAAAGATCACCGCTTCGCTATTCTTGATCCCTTCATCCAGCACCGCAACACAGCTGACATCAATCAAACGGTCATGCCGGCCCCAGATGATTAAACTTGGCGCCATCACTTCACCAAGACGATCGTTAAGGGGATGATTGATACCGGCACCGGCAATTTGCCAGAATATCTTATCGAGAACTTCTCTATGGGCCTCGGCCTCTGCAAAGAATATTTTCTTGAAGTTTTTGGGCATTGGTACCGGCTTATAGGAAACGAAAGCCATTAGACGATCTACGTCTGAAAGGTTGCTTAAGGCCAACGAATTTTCGCCTCTTTCCGCGGCGACGGCCAACTCGCTCTTTTCGTCACCAACGACACCCGCATTGTTAAACAAGGTGAGCGACGAAACTTTTTCCGGATATTCCATTGCAAATTGCAAGGCGATAAAACCGCCCATACTATTGCCACCAATATGGCATTTGGTGATATTCATAGCGTCCAGAAATGCGTTTAGTCGGTGCACTTGTGAGGGAATATCATAATCGCGATCCAGAGATCTGTCATTTTCGCCAAAGCCGGGTAAGTCTGGCGCAATCAATCGATGATATTTGGTGATATGCGGTGCATATATAGACCAATTGTCCTTGTCGCCGCCAAAGCCATGCAGCAAAACAACTGGCACCTCATCCCCTCGTCCGCCTTCCAGATAAGGCCAAACATTATCACCAACCCTAACGGATTTTTGCCGCAGGCCGCCGCGCAAGCGAAGCATAGCCGTCATCAGGTCATATAGCGCTTTCGGAAGGACAAAATAGCTGACTAAAAAAGCCAGAATTATCGCGCCTAAAAAATATAGAATGATCATCATTGCAAAATTCCCCCGCTCGCATTTTCGCGCCTATTTTGCTATTATGCGATCAATCCAATTAGTCATATCGGTCAGCACAGCATCTTTTTCCGGCTCGTTAAAAATCTCGTGAAATAGCCCTGGATAGATTTTCAACATTTTTTCTTTCGAACTAATATGGTCGTGAAGAAAAACCGACCCCTCCGGCGCTGTGAGACGATCCTCTTCTCCATGAAGTAACAACATGGGCAGTGTAATCTCGGCCGCTTGGTTTTGCACGGTTTCCATATTACCCATCATTTCGGCTGCTAACCGCGCACTGATCTTGGTGCCAGACACCAGCGGATCGGCAAGATAGTCAGCCACAACTTTTGGATCACGGCTAACGCCACTGGCATCTAGACCCAGCACGCCCATTTTCGGAGCAACCTTGGAAAGGAACCTACTCAAGCCCTTCATGAAAGAAGATGGTTCGTCAGTCGCTTTAATCGCGGGGCCCGATAATACGGCAGCAGCAAAATTGGATTGATTATCAAGCAAATATGATGCGCTAATCAGACCACCAAGACTATGACCAACCAATATCAGTGGTAACGCCCGCTGGTCGGCTGGCATCTGACCAAGCAGTGCGTCCAATCCATCATGATAGACAGAAAAATCAGGTACAAAGCCATTCTCTCCGTCCGATTTCCCATGTCCCCAATGATCCAATGTATGGACAGCAAGGCCGTGATTTACACAATGCTCAGCGAAATAAGCATAGCGGCCGCTATGTTCATCATAGCCGTGCACTAATATGATGATCGCCTTGGGAGCTTTTTCCGGAGCCCAGCTTTGGCAAAAAAGATTTGCGCCTGCAGCAGCTGACGGAGCTGCTAGCACCAAGGTTCCTTCTTCGTGTTTCAAGCGATGTTCCTTTTCATCGCCGCGACATGATCATGCGCCAGTTCATTTTCATATTCGAATAATATCCGATCCAATGTCTGACTAATCTTCGTCTGGGTACGGACCATTTCAATTTTCGGCCATGTAGTGCGCTCACCCAACTGGATAAGTTCGCCAATTTCCTCTACCGACAGATCGCTAAGTATTTTCGCCGGACTCCAGAACATCGTTGGACGTATGATATTGATATCACCGGTATAATCCTGATTGATCACCGACAGCGTCATATTCGCCATGCTGTTCAGTCGCGGGAAATAGGACAGCGGCTTTTGCATGATCTCAACATTGGCGTTGAGCCAAGCCTTCATTGTCGAGGTTGTTGCGTTTCTGATCGCGGAGATCGGAGTTCTCTGTTGTTTCACATCAGTCGCAAAGGGCGTAATCAGTGGATTGGCCTGGCTGACAATGTGATGATTAACTCCATAAAGTCGCCCAAGCCGTTTGGCTGGCAGATCGTGTGTTACGGAACCATCCACCCATTTGCGATTGGGCAAATAAGGTTTGCGTTCTCCGGTATGGTCCTTGGCCGCCAATGTCACCGGCGGATAAACGCCTGGCACAGCGCAAGAAGCCATAACCGCTTCGCGAATATAGACATTGGGAGAAGCAATGGCGTTTAAAAGACGCGATGTCTGGTGCTTTTCCGCCGGTGCAATCGACACATTCAAGTGCCTTCCGGTCAACTCATAAGCTTCCTGAAAAGTAAGATCGGGAATCATATTGCTGATGCGAGCGCGGATCTCGTCGATTTTCAACCGCTTCGTACCACCTAATATTCCAAAGCCGGTCTGTGCTACAATGTCGTCCGCACCGTCGGTCACCAGATTTTCAGGTATAAAAAATGGAGGAATTTCATCATCTACATGAGTGCTAATCAACGCACCGACGACCGAACCACCACTGGATCCCGACATGATGTGCGGCAATAGGCCTTCAGACCATAGAGACTTCACGACCCCCATATGAAAATAGAGAAAAGCGCCAGAACCGCTCATCAAGAACGCGGAACGGCCATAGCAATGCTGCGCCCGGCGGAAGAAATCGAGTTTTTCTTCGAAAGGAATATCGTCAACCTTATCGCTCGCCAGATATTCCAGCGAATTGACGATAGCATCGACATAATCCTGAATAAGCTGCTTGGTACCGAATTTGGCTTTCTGATGCAGGCGATCATTACCCATGCCGTCCATGTTGCCATGGATACCTTCGTTCAGCGCATAGAGCAGGCCAGCATTATCTTGAGCTTTCCAGAGCTTTGAAAGGCGTTTCAGGCGGCGGCGGATAGAGACATTGTCAAAATGCTTGCTATCGTCAGATGCCTTCCACTTGTCGACTCCAGTGGAGCGATCATGTGCGGCGGCGGCATCGGACCAGTCGGAATAATTTTCCGCCTGGCTCATCGCCTTTTCCATCTTCAAAGTGGTATTCAAAATCATATTTTACTCGCTTACTTTGAGGCCGAATACACGCATTGCTGGGGAAAGACACCCGTTAACGGGAAATTTAGGTAGTTATCCACTACTTATTTAGCCTTATTCGGTTGCGCTCTTCTTGGTGTCTTGGATACCCGCCGGTACATGACCGAAGCATCTTTGGGTTGCTCCGCCTTTTTGGTTGGCGCGGCCTTTGCCTTTGCTTTGCGTTTACCAGCGGCTGGTTTGGCATCCCGCAACTGGGCAAAGGCTGTTTCAATACATTCCCGGAAAAACTCTATGTCCGGCATTATTTTTCTGTCGGTTGTGATCGCAAAGGACATCGTGCCATTGTAACTAGGCGTCGCAATAAATAACCCCATACCGTTGCCCAGCGGCGCCATACCATATTGATGGGTCAGTTTAGCGCCATTCATATACATGGGCACTTGTGGTCCCGGCACGTTGGAAATGAAAACATTGCTCATCTTGGGCGCGAAACGCTCACTGGTCAGGATTTTGGCTACTCCGGCCATAGTTGCGCCGGGGATATGTTGAGTCAAATCCGTCATGATCCGCGCACTCAGACCGGATTTCGCTGCCTTCGTCTCTCGCGTGGTATTGCGGACAGCTTCCAATCGTTCCAGTGGATTGGCAATATTCGTCCAAAGTTTGACGGTCATTGCGGTAATCTTGTTGCCTGGCGTGTTTTCCTGACCATCCCGCTTCCGGGCATTGACCGGAGCAACCGCAACCAGCGTTTCTTTTGGCAATTCCTTGTGCTTCATCAGATATTTACGCAGCGCACCACTGCAAACAGTCAGCACAACATCGTTGATTGTCGCGCCTTCCACTTTGGTGCGCATGGCTTTGAGTTCGTTCAAATCGAAACTGACAGCATCGAACATCTTATGTGGTGAAACATTGCCATTAAACCGGGTTTCAGGAACAGTTAGGCCGCCACCCTCCCCATCACCAGATATGTTTTTCTGTGCTGCATCCCACAGAGTAGGAGTTAATTTCAATACAGCGTTGGCCAATTTGACAGGCGACGACAAGTTGCTCGAAACAGCGCGATTCATGACATCCGAAGACGATGGCACATCGCCATAATCCCAATCCGATGGCGGGACCTCAATCAACGGCTTACCTTTATTGTCCATATCACCGAGCGCTGTGAAAAAATAAGCAGCCGATGCCCCATCAATTGCGGAGTGATGAACCCGCGTCAAAATTGCATAACTGCCTTTGCCATAGCCTGCGACCTTATCCAGTCCTTCGACCACATACATATCCCAGAGCGGCCGATTCATATCCATCGGCTTGCTGAAATGGCGCGCCACATGGATACAAAACTGTCGCCAATCGCCCGGTTCCGGCAATCTCCCGTGGGAAATATGTGCTTCTATGTCGAAATGCTGGTCCTCCACCCAATAGGGATGATCAATATCAAATGGCAGGCGGTAGAGCTTTCGTTTGAATACCGGTGAAATATGCAAACGGCTTCGCACATGCTCGATAATATCCTTAAAGCGCACCTTTTTGGTAGGTGCCGTTGAAGGATCATAGACATAGACCGCCATGACATGGGTCAGGTTTTCCGCTGTCTGGATGTAGAGAAACTGGGCGTCTTGGGCACTAAGCTGATGCAACATATGCGGCTCCTCTAAATCGGATGATCTTAATCAAAAATCTTGTCGGCGAGACTCAAAACTTCCAGGCGGGATTTTTCCATCCGCCGGGACAAGGCCCGGAATTTGCGTAACAAAGCTTTGCGTTTAGCGATGGTTTCGTCGGTTGTTTCGCCGGTCAAACCCTGACTGGCTGCCATTTTAAAACCATTTTCGAACAGAATCTTGCCAATAGAGGCTTCGCTCGTAATCCTCCGTAGCAAATAGGCCTGGCGCCCCTCTTTCAGAGCGTCTTCCACACATTGCTTCTTATCGATAGCCTGCCCTGGCTCCAACCGTGACAGTATATCTAGCACCACAGTATAGGATTCCACGAATGGCAGGAAAACCGCATGACCAATCAGAGGCTGAAACCGGTTGGTTAGGCTTTTGAGTAGAACGCCACCCTTATCCAGCTTCATTTCCCAGTCAGGGCAAGCGCGCGTCAGTTCAGCTTCCAGGTTTTTCCGATATTCTTCCTTAGGTGGATAGAAAAATTCAAATTTGAACAGATCACGCAAACGTTCGGTTTCTGCCCAGAACACTTCCTTGGCGACATTATCCTTGTCTTCTCTTGCTTTTAGCAGCGATAGCTCAATAATTGCTTTATCAAGAAAATGGTGAATGATGGAGTTACGGTAGTAGCTCGCCAACGGATGTTTTTCTGGCTGAATTGCATACACCGTGCTTGATCCCTGATCGTAACGCACGAACAAGCCGCTATTGACTAGCGTATCAACAACCTTCTGAATGCCCTCTAGATTTTGCGTGATCAAATCATCGCTGAACCGAATTTTGCGCTCTTGCGCCCATTCTACAAAGAAATTGATTACCGCGCGCAATTCATCTGCCGTCATGGCTCGAGGCGCAGTGCCCAGCAAGCTCAGGCACATTAACGATGTCAGTGTTAGCGGCGTCGCGCGATTGGCCTCCACCGCCACTTCAAAGGCAATTTTGGAAAGCCCGATCCGATCATCAGGTTCAGGTGCCTTTTCCACAATGACCGGCTCGCCAAAATCGACATAGACTTTGCCCATTGGTTCCCGCAGGCTGCGGAGATAACCGATAAACCAGCTCAGCGATTCAGCCTTCTTGGCTCGCCCGGTTTGCTCACTGGCATATTCCTCGACATCGCGGATGAGGTCGAAGCTGGTCACCACCGGAATGATATGGACGTTTTCGATGTCATTTACATTGGCGCTATCCATGACATATTTCAGCAAACCATAGCGTGGTGGCATAAGCTTTCCGAGCCGCGAGCGCGTCCCTTCAAAAGCCCAAGTCATAGGGAAACGTTTTTCCAGCAAATAGCTGACATAGTGACGCAATACGAGCTTGTAGACCGGGTTATTCTCAAAGCTGCGGCGAATGAAAATCGTCCCTGCTCGGCGCAGAACAAAGCCAAGGCCGAAAAAGTCAAGATTAATGCCGCCAAAGACATGCACCATCGGCAGATCATTTTGATAAGCCAGATCGGTAGGTGTCACACCATCAATATAGGTCTTATGCGTGAACAGCAGCAACGTTGGATGATCCCGCATCGTCTTGCGCAACCGGGCTAGCTCACTCTTTTTGAACACAACCTCATCTTCATAGCCTTGCGACAACATGAAACGGTCGAGCTTTGCCTTCATATCTATGAAGAAAGCACTCGGCCGGGCGATCAACTCCTTCATATATTTGCTGGCTTCGTCGTATAATACCGTCTCTGGCTTATCGAGATCGATTGCCAGTTCAGTCATCGCCGCACGAAATTTCGAATTTGTGCGCAAGCCATCGGCAACAAACCGTGGTACCTTGTAACGGCGTCCACGAAGGCCACGCTCTTCAATATCGAGAACAAGACCAGCCTGACGCACGACAAAACCCGCAAATTCGTGCTCGTCATCGCTTTGAACTTCGACTGCATTTTGCTGCTCAAAGCGTTGTCTGAGGTCGCTTATTGTCGCTGGTTGCCCAATCAGACAATGCGCCCGGCGTTTATTGCGGAGTAGGATCGTACGCGCCCTAAAGCTGCCCGGCGTCCGGGGATCACCAAACAAGGCGTGACGCTTTTTGAGCGCCCGACTCTTTTCAAAATTAGGTATTCGCCATGCGATACGCACGGGTATCACAAGTGTATCTGACTCAGCTTCCAGTTTTCGGGTCAGCTCTTTCAACCGCAAACGCGCGCGTTCATCCGATATGGGAAGACTAACCCAGTTGATTTCCTGACCCGGCCCTCCTTCGGCAAGGGAGGTATGAAGCCAGTCCAGCAAGTAACGACGTTCAACACGGTTACGCGCATCGATGACAAATAGCTTCGGCCCCTGCGTCAGCAGAGGAACCGCTTTTGCTATTGCCGTCGATTCATCCATTCTGCCTCACTATTTTTTGGACACCGCTGTTTTTTTTGGCGGTGCCTTCCTAGTTACCGCTTTCTTCGCTGCCGGCCTTTTTGCCGTCGGTTTTGCGGCGCTTACCTTCTGCGTTACGGATTTGCGCGCTGTCTTTTTTGCGGTCGCAGGTCGGCGACTTGCCTTTGTTGTAGTCGCGGTTTTTGCGACGGCAGGCTTTTTCCGCGGCGTTGCTTTTTTTGCGGTTGGGGCCTTTTTTGGTGCAATCGTTGCGGCCGGTTTCCGCGCCTTAGCCTTTACAGGAGTCGTCTGCTTCACGCTAGCCTTCCGTGGCAATCGTGCGGCTACTTCGGCAACTTCAGCCATTGCTGCATCGTCATCACTTTGCCCAAGTGCTTTCAGGAACATCCCTCGGACTTCAGCGACATGTTGATCCAAAGTTGTTTTTTTCCATTTGCTTGTATCAACCGGTGGCAGAATATCGACTTTCACCGTAGCTGGCCGCATCACAAATTCGTTTTTGGGCGCCACATCGCCTGCATTATGGATAACAATCGGAACCATCGGCACTCCAGCCTGCATCGCGAGATGGAAAGCGCCTTTCTTAAATGGCCCTATTTTGGGCGATAAGGTCCTCGTTCCTTCTGGAGCGATACAGATCGACTTACCGTCGACCTTGATAGCATCAATTAGCGGCTCCATAGCCTTAATCGCATTACGGCCATCTGCCCGGTCAACAAAGATAGTTCCCGCCATCTCCATGACTTTACCGATTACCGGTGTATCCTTGACTTCTTTTTTGGCGATACCACCCACGTCCTTGCGCACCAGCTTTGCCATAATCATCACATCGGCTTTGCTTTGATGATTGAAGACAAAAATGCAGGGCCGGTTTACCCAAAGGTTTTCCTCCCCGCTAACATCCAGTTCCACGCCGGTTAACGCGGTGGCTATATCACCGAACAGACCGGTTGAGAAATTCGTCGCCTCACGTTGCGATCCAGTCAGCGCCCAGATGGGTAATCCCGCCACAAAAGATGTAACGAGTGATCCTGTTGCGTAAATAGTCCGCAGATAGTCGACTGGCTTACCCTGCCCTCGACTATCGAATTTCTGCAACGGCCAGCCGCGCTCTTTGGCGACTTCCGTAAGCTTGCTATTGGGGTTCAAGGGACGGGGCTTGCCAACCCGTTCTAACAATTCAATATCGTCGTAGCTATCCGAATAAAAATAGCTCTTTTTAAGGTCGAGCTTATATTCTTTCGCTAGCTTTTCCGCCGCGAGAACCTTTCCTTCGCCAAAGCAAAGCGGGCGAATGATATTTCCAGTAAATTCTCCGTTCTCAACCTCATATTGAGAACATAATACATGCTCGATATTCAGATCCCGAGCCGTGGGTTCGATCTGATAGATAGTTGCTGACGACACGATCGCAACCGTATGGCCTTTTGCCATATGGGCTTCGATCAAATCCCTTGATTCTGGATAGACTTTACGTGCGATATGCTTTTGATACAGCTCCTCACCAAATTCAAAATAGCTGTCTTCGGTGACACCTTTCATGAATTTAGATGCCGCCATCATCAGGCCAGAGAAACCCATGCTGCCCATGCTATATTGCGCCATGACGTTCGCGGTTTCGACCAATTCTTCAGCGGTCATCTCTCTGCGCTTGATCTTTTCCCACAACATAGCAGTGGCAGAATATCCTGCAATTATAGTACCATCAAAATCAAATAGCGCAGCAATATGCGGCCCTTCAGGTGCCTTTAGTACATCTTGCAGATGAGAATCCCGATCAGCCATATTGTCCCTCAAATCACTCTGGCCTAGTTGGCCCTATGCTATCCTGCCAAAAAAATGCTGCGTTTCACAGTCTTTATTGGGCTTGAGAGATAATAGGCCACTCATATTACTGGCATGTCCAGATTTGAAGCAGTGAAAGTCTTTAACAATTTGGACCAGAATCATGGTCTGAATTCACAAAATTGTGCAAAATCTTAACGTTAGAGGCATCAATTTTGTGTCTCGGCTAAAAAAACCGACCGGAAATCTGCGCCCTTCTTTGGTTACATTGTTATTAATCCATCTTTTTGCGCGCTGGTTAACAACTGACCCCTATTTCATTCATTATAAGTTCGTGGGTGAACGGGGAACAAATGAAACGACCATCAAACTATCGCTCTAGCAAATTGGCTATTGCAACGATCATATTCGGAACGGCTGTGCCATCTTTGGCGCAGACCATCGATCCCGCCGTGGAAGCGCCGACTGCTGACGCAAACGTGCAGGCGCAAAGCCCTGCTCCTTCTGCAGATCAGGATCTACGGCCGATTGTTCCCATGGGCGGCAGCATTGATCCTTTCTCCGGTAGCATCGATCCCTTCTCGGGTTCACTAGATCCGTTTAGCGGCTCGATTGACCCTTTCGCTGGTAATATTAATCCGTTTGAAGGCAATATCGATCCTTTCTCAGGAAATCTAAATCCATTCCACGGGGAAATCAGAGCGCTCTGGGGCGCCATTGATCCATTTGGCGGCAATCTAGATCCGTTCGCGGGCAATGTTGATCCGTTTGCGGGCAACGTGGACCCTTTTTACGGCAATATCGACCCGTTCCAAGGGCAAACCGATCCGTTAAGCGGCGTTGTACTGCCAAGTTATTTAGAGATAAACTCATTCTGGCACGAATTTGGTTCGAATTGGAGAGAAGTAAATCTTCTGGTGAATGAAATCCAGAATCAGGGGCTTTCGTCTGCCAGATACCAACAAATTCAAACGTTGAGCAATCTCCTCATAAGCCATTCTGAGGATGTTTGGAATGATGCGGTCGTAGCCAGAGAAGGCTCGTCTACTAGGTCTAGTTTTCTAACCCCTCTGCTTGCCAAATATGGTGTCTCAGCCAATAATCCAGTCGGATTGATTAACTTGACGCAGGGACAACGCGCGCAGTTGGTAACCGAGTGGTATGATGGCCTGATGGAATATAGCGGCCGTGATCATGTTGATCATTGGATGAGAACCATCAATTGGACACCGGAACTCACAAAAATTCAGGGCAGCGGCGCTGATAGCGTCATCGGTATTTTGGACTCTTCTATCGTCAACGATCCCGACTTGGAAGGCAATGTCTTCCATTCTGGGGGCTATCAAGCTCATGTTGGCGGGCACGGAACAGGCGTTGCCAGTCTCTTGATTGCCGATCATGACGGTCGCGGCGTAATGGGTATCGCGCCTAACGCTTCGGTAGCGACTTATAACCCTTTTGATCATACGGGAAGTGCCTCATGGGATGACATTCGCGACGGAATAGTTTCGCTCAAAAGCGCAAATGCCAGCGTCATTAACATGTCGCTAGGTGTCTCGGGTTGGACATTGCACCCTGAATGGAACAATGTTTTTAATGATGTAGCGGGAAGCAGCAAAAATACTGTTTTCGTCATCGCAGCTGGCAATGACGGTCTGACTCAAACGCAGGACATTGAGTGGCAAGCCGTGAAAGACAACGGCTTGATTGTCGTGGGCTCGATTGATCCACTAGGTAATATCTCTAGCATATCGAACCGTCCAGGTTCGACCTGTCTGCTCGAAAATGGCGTTTGCAAAGACAATGCCTATCTTCGTGACCGGTTCATAGTAGCTCCAGGCGAGCTTATCTTGCTGGCCGATGGTGAAGGCGGTGTCACACGTCGGTCTGGAACGTCTTTCGCGGCTCCGTTGGTATCAGGCGCGATTACCTTGCTGCATGACCGCTGGCCTTGGCTTGCTCAGCACCCCGAAGAATCGGTGAGTATCATTCTCGATTCTGCTCAAGATTTGGGCGCACCTGGCATCGATGATGTTTACGGAGTTGGTTTACTGGATGTGGAAGCATCGCAGTCCCCATTGGATTTCGCGACTCTAGAGATCCGTGAATATCGCTTTGGTAGATTGACAACACGCACTTCAGACGAAATCCGAGCCGGTGGTATCGGAGAAACCTGGAACGCAGACGGCGTTTTTCTGACGATGTTTGAGAACATTGGGGATACATATCGCGACTTTGTTGTACCTTTTTCAGGTCAACTTATAGGCCAAAAATCAAGTGTCACAGGCTCCAGTGAATATTTTCAATCATATATTACTGATCGCTTTGTTGATTGGAATAATGGTCCAGCCCATATTAGCGGAACCGACGGATTTACTGATATTGCCAGCTATGCCAGCCCGAAACGGGAAGGTTGGAATTTTGCAATCTCAGCAAGCAACCCTACTCGCTATCTTACCAATGGCCGTCAGGGCGAATTGCCGCACAGCGCCGTCAAGTTTGGCGACGCAGCTGGCCAATTCTCCTTTAACGCAGGCTATGGGCAAGGTGCCGTTGCTTTACTTGGTCAGCAGTCTTTCGGTCTGACATCGGATTATGATACCGCAACCGGCGGTTTGAATCCGGTACTGGGCCTTGCCTCTGGCGGTGGATTTCTTGACGCCGAATTTGCGATCGCCAAAAACACGACAGTTGCATTTGGTTTGACCAATCGACGCCTGGATCATTCGGAAAACCAAGCACTGACTGATGCTGAACGTAATCAACTTCGCGGTGCAAAAGACTATCAGGCCAGCGCTTTCAACCTCCGCATGACTCATAAGCCTCTAAAAGCTGCAACGATAAGTGTCAGCTTTGCCTCGTTGAACGAAAAAGACGGGTTACTTGGGGTGCAGTCAGCTCTTGATAACGACCTGCGGCATGGTTCGAACAGCAGAACAATGACCGTGGGCGCTAGTTTCGATCTGCCACATGGCATAAACATCGCTGCATCAGCAACGGCTGCCATGACCAAGTCCAATGGTGGTACTGATCAAAATTTGCGTACAAACGGAAATGTAAGAAGTTCGGCTTATGCTTTCTCAATCGGTAAGCAGGGATTGATGGGCAAAGATGACCGTTTGCGGGTTTCTTTCACGCAGCCACTGCACGTAGAAAATGGTACGCTCGAATATAGCGCAGTTGAGGTCATAGACCGCTCAACCGGTGAAATAGGCTCTGTAACGCGCGACTTTAGCATTGCGGACAAAAGCCGCCGGTTCACTGGGGAATTCCTCTATGCCACTCCCTTCATGGGCGGCGGTGAACTATCCTTCTTCGGACGTGCGCAATATGATGCTTCGGCCCGAAACAACGTTAACGAAATAATAGCAGGTGGCGTGCTAAGTGTCCCATTCTAAATGATTTACTAGGGATGCAATGGGTAACCATATTCACCCCTAGTTCGTTAATTTGCGAAAGCGGGGGCTTATGTTGGGGAAAAAGACAATAGCAGCATTGTTGCTGAGCTCCGCTTGCAACGTTCCATTTGCCTATGCGCAAACGGAACCGGCACCGTCTGCATTTGAAGCGCAAATCGCAGATACCAAATCTTCGATGATGTCAGATCCTGGCACTGCATTAAAATCGGCTCGTAAAGCAGCGATGATTGCCAATGCGATGCCTAAAACGGAAGCGGCCTTAGCCATTGCAACTAGCCAATGGCTTGAAGGCGAAGCCCTTACGCGATTGAACAAACCTAAACAGGCAACGCCGGTTATTGCCAGCGCACTTAAGACGGTAAAACGGGTTGCTCCCAACACTAAATTAAATGCGGATTTGCTAAAATCCTCAGCCGCAATCGCCAAGCAAACTGGTCGAGTGGAGCAGGCCTTGGCCATGCTTTACGACGCATATCGTATTTATGAAAAGCTAGATCAAAAACGTAGCCAGGCGATCATATTGCATAATATCGGGTCGATTTACTATGAAGCGCGTGATTATCCACGGGTGCTGGACTATTATGATCAAGCCAAATCAGTCTATGCAGACGATCCGGCACTTAATCTGTCCTCCCACAATAACCGTGGCAACGCCCTCAGGGATATGGGTAAATTTGGCGAAGCGGAAATGGAATATGCTGAAGCCCTGAATGTTGCGAAAGAGATGGACAGCCCTCTTCTGGAAACGCGGATATTGACCAATCTGGCTTTTGCCCAATATTCTCAAGGCGATCTCAAAAAAGCCGAGAAGACCACATTGTCCGGGCTAAGCATTGCACAGTCGGGAGCAACCGACTGGGAACCCTTCCTATGGGGCACGCGAGCACAAATCGCGCTAGCCGCCAACCGCCTTCCGGCAGCTGAACGCTATGTGCTCAAAGCGTTTAAAGGCGTCGATCTGCAAAGCTCGACAATGTCTTACCGAGACTATCATTCAACAGCCTATCAAGTGTTCAACGCGCTCGGGCGTTATAAGGAAGCACTCCAACACCTTAGCGCATTTAAACGCCTCGACGATAACGGCCGAGAACTAGCCGCATCGACCAATTCAGCGTTGCTGGCGGCGCAGTTTGATGACGCCAATCGCGAACTGGAAATTTCCAAACTGGAAGCAAAACAAGCACAGCGCGATTTAATGCTAGCTAAATCACGCACAATCTTGCGCTATACAAGTTTGGTGTTGGTTGTGGCATTTGCGGTTATCGGCGCGTTGTTTTTCACGATAGTATCCGTCCGCCGCAGACGAAAAGCTATTAGCGCGGCCAATGCAAAGCTATCACACGCCGCCCGTCATGATCTGTTAACCGGCCTGGCAAATCGCCGTTACTTCCGGGATTTACTATCCGATGCACTTGTTAGCGCAAACGAAAACGGTGATCGTTGCGCCGTCATGTTAATCGATCTCGACCGCTTCAAAACCGTGAATGATACACTTGGCCATAATATCGGCGATAACCTTCTTTGCCATGTTGCAGAGCATCTCAAACAAGCTGCTGGCGACAAACTTCATGCGGTGCGTCTAGGCGGTGATGAATTTGCGCTTGTGATCCCGAACATCGAGAGCGACCATGAAATTGAAAAGCTGGGTCAAAAAGTAATTGAGGATCTCTGTGGTACACATTCGATCGATGGAACGTCCGTTAATATCGGTGCTACAATCGGCTTTGCTGTCGGCCCGCTAGATGGCGACGATGTTCAGACGCTGACTCGCTGTGCAGACCTGGCGCTCTATCATGGCAAAGATTCAGGCCGCGGCCAGTGCGTCCGTTATAAGCAGTTCATGCAGGTTGAAGCTGATGAGCGGCACATTCTGGAAAACGATCTCCGTGGTGCACTAGAAAATGGCGACTTATCAATTGCCTATCAATCTATTGTCGACGCGAACAGCGAAGAAATCATCGGCTACGAAGCTTTATTGCGATGGAATCATCCGACGCGTGGAGAGATTTCTCCTGCTATTTTCATTCCGATTGCCGAAGAAGCGCGATTAATCGGCAATATTGGCAACTGGGTATTACGGACTGCCTGCGCCCAGGCAAAAAGCTGGCCTGATCACGTGCGGCTTTCGGTTAATGTTTCCGCACTCCAGGTTGAAGGCGGTGGCTTGGCCAACAGCATAATCGGAGCACTAGCCGCCAGTGGCCTAAGCCCTGAGCGCCTCGAACTGGAAGTAACCGAGAGCGTATTTCTCGATAATCATGAAAAAACCGACGCGACACTAGAAAATCTCCGGTCACTAGGTATAAATCTTGTTTTGGACGATTTCGGGACCGGCTATTCCTCACTCGGCTATCTACGCCGCGCCAGTTTTTCGACCATCAAAATCGACCGAAGCTTTGTGAAATCTGCAACACAAGGATCAACGGAAAGCTTGGCGATTATCCGAGCCATTGTATCGATGGCGGAAGAATTGGGCATGAAAACAACCGCCGAAGGTATTGAGAAAATAAGAGAAATGGACGTGATGCGCGACCTTGGTTGTACACAATTACAGGGCTATCTGTTTTCGCGGCCGACTCAATCGGTCTCCAAGCCGGTAGTTAGCGCTAACGAAGCACCAGCGGTCATTCCATTTTCAAACACTGCACTAAAACGTAAAGCTGGTTGATTTAACAACGTCTGCGAAACAAAGTTACACTCGAAGCTAACGTGCCATCCAGTCTTCCAGTGTTTCATGAAAATAACGCATCCTGCTCTCTTGACCTGCAAGATAGTCACGTTTGTAGCCTCGAGAATGCAGACCGCGCTGCTGCAGCGGCCAAATCTCAAGATCCTCATCAATGGCCGGACCAGCGGAAATCTCGCCGGCCTTGCCTTGCACATGTTCAACCGGCGTATCTATTCCGACAAATTCCCGCATCACCCAAGAATAATATTCCGTCTCGTCCTTGGGAAAGAGCGTCATATACCACATATCAAAATAGCATTTTTCTGGGTCTGTCTCATGCGGCCTTGCACGCAGCCAGATGTTGCCATCCGGTTTCAAACTAAATGATAGATTTGGGAATATCGTGTAGTGCCAATTATCGGTCAGCTGGTCATCATGATAGGTTGAAAAGTCATAGCCCTTCGACGCACCAAGCTTTCTTTTCTGGCGCTGTAAATCCTTGCGAATGTTTCGCGTCTTGCCACCACGATAATCGTCTGGATTTAACTCCCAAAGTTTCAACTCTTCGCTCAATGATTCAATCGTTTCTTTCTCGCCACCCTTGATTGATTCCGCGGGGCCAGCACCTGGCATAAACATCCGGCAATGCCCTTGGGGAAAATGATCAAACTGACAGTGGTGATGGCTATATTCGATCACGAATTTTGAACTCGGATGAACAAATGGCACATGGTAGGATTCACTGAAATTATCTTGCACCAACTTCCAGTTAAAATCGCCTTCAATAGTAACCCAATGTGTGCGCCGCATTTCTTCCATCGGATAAGAATCTATCTGGTCCGCAATCGGACCCAGAAACTCTCTCAATGACACACAGTTTTCGTCCATATTAAACCAGACAAATCCCGCCCAGCTTTCGCATGGAATTTCCACTAGATTCAATTTTCCGCACGGACTTCCTTGGGGATAATCGGCTTCATCCGGTACTGCTTTCAACTCCCCGCTAAGATCATAGGCCCAGCCATGATAGGGGCAAGTGAACCGCCGCGTATTGCCGGAAGGTTCCGACATGAGCTGCAATCCACGATGTTGGCATACATTGTAAAAGGCGCGAATTTTGCCATCATCGCTACGGGCGCATAAAATCTGCTCTTTGCCCAATGAAGTGGTAATGAAATCGCCGGTCTTTACCAGCTCACGATCCAAGCCCGCTATCTGCCAAGTGCGCGTCCAAATGGTATCCCATTCTCTTTCCATAAAATCCTTGGAAAAATAGCGGTCCGGTGTGATGGGCGTTCCCCGCAACTCAGGTTCGGGTTGTTTGGAAACA
Organism: uncultured Sphingomonadaceae bacterium; assembly: GCA_947489315.1. Classification (GTDB taxonomy): domain Bacteria; phylum Pseudomonadota; class Alphaproteobacteria; order Sphingomonadales; family Sphingomonadaceae; genus Parasphingorhabdus. The sequence goes on along the minus strand of CANLCX010000001.1, from coordinate 1,274,150 downwards.
TCTGCCAATCTGCTGTCCATATCGTGTGAATCATAGTCAGCCATAATCGATTTTCCTTCGCATTTTTCGTCGTCGCCAAAGCAGCCTATCGCGTTCACAAACCCTAAAATCCGACCTCAGGATGTAGGAACGCCTCGTCCAGCCAGATGGAAATATGATGCATCGTCCCTGCCGCGCATGCCAAACACCATTGGCCCCGGTTCGGCGCGATCATATTTATCGGTCAACGGTGTTTCGCTGCTCCAGTCATATACAGCATGCCGATGGAAAATTTTCCAACAACCATCTCTGCGCTCAAAACGATCAAGATAACGCCCCGCTGCGATCATGAGAACATCTCCATCGGGCCCGCTCATGGCATGATGCGCGATAAAATAACTCTCGCCTGCGGCATGATCACCGTCGACCTCAATCAGCACTTGCCCAATAATATGCTGCGTGCGTTTCATCGTAGCGAGTACGGGCATAACCCAATCGATAAATTCCTCAGCAGATCCAGCGAAAATGCCATGATCATCGGTGGCATCAGGGTGAAAAAGCGTCTTCAGTAAAGCAGCATCACATCGATCAATTGCACGCGCAACGCGGGTCACCAGTTCGGTGCATTCCAGCTTATCCGCAACAATGGCCAATCGGTCCATTTCTAATCCTTGATCATAACTGGTTTTAATAGTCGTCGGTCGTACCGTATCAATCAACTGTCTTTTTGGATCATATCAGCCAAAATTGGCAGCCCAATGGCAGAAAATGAAAGAGTTTAAAACGCGGGGTTGCAGGGCTTCGCTATGATCGTTAGATGCGGCGCGTCAATGAGGTGCGTTGGCTGAGTGGTCGAAAGCGCCGCACTCGAAATGCGGTGTGCCAGCGATGGTACCGTCGGTTCGAATCCGACACGCACCTCCATGACACCTGTTTTGCATCTGCGTACACATGACGCTTTCCCACCGGCGATCCTTTACAACGCTCTCATTCGTTACGCAGTATCGGTATTCGCGATAATCCAAACATTAGTATCATCGTTCGCAGAATGGTTTTCGAAACCACCGCTCTCGTGCCGCTCAGCTGGGCGAAAAATAGTATGGAAGTCATAGCCTTAGAGACCATCTGTATCGAACGTTCAGTGCGCACAGACTCCGTCGGCAAATTTGCCAAGCTGGAAACTATAAAGCATCGGTATTTAGCGCGTGCTTGCATCTGCCGGTTAACTGACTAAATTGTAAACATGGTCCAAACCAAACATCTTGCTTCATCCAATCCGTTACCGAAGGGCACTCCCTCCGTCCTCGACGCAAATTTTACGATTGGTGATGTGGTGAAACATCGGCTGTTCGATTTTCGCGGCGTAATTTATGATATTGATCCGGTTTTCGCCAATAGCGACGAGTGGTACGAAGCCATTCCAAAAGACCTGCAGCCGGCAAAAGACCAACCTTTTTATCACCTTCTCGCTGAAAATGCCGACAGCAGTTATGTCGCTTATGTCAGCCAACAAAATTTGTTGGAAGATGATAGCGGAGAGCCCGTAATGCACCCGGAAGTGGGGCGGATGTTTAAAGCCGTGGATGGCGGAAAATATAGATTGCACCGCATCCACCGGCACTAGACCAGTCCATTAAGCTATGACTTAATCTTCCAGCCTTTTTTGAGCAGGATGTAGCAAATCGCCGTTAAAACGATATTGATACATAGCAGCACGATAGAGCCGACAATTACGGGCGAATCCGCTTCACCGAGAAATCCGTATCGGAAGCCTGATATCGCATAGAAAAATGGGTTAAAATGGCTCACCGCCTGAAATGTCGGAGCCAATCGGTCTATGGAATAAAAGGTACCAGATAATAACGCTGCTGGTGCGACAACAAAATTGGTGACCGCCGCTGCATGATCGAATTTCTCAGCCCATATTGACGTCAAGACACCCAAAAGTGCCAGCATCGCCGAGCCCATGAAACCAAACCAGATAACCGCCCACCAGTGTGTGACACTCACGCTAACGCCAGGCCACAGGGCCATGGCCAGCCAAACAGCGAAACCGACCAACACCGCGCGGGTTATGGCCGCGCTGACCAAACCAGCGAGCAATTCGCCTACCGACAAGGGTGGCATCAGATAATCGACAATCGTTCCCTGAATCTTGCCGACCAGGAGCGAAAAACTGGTATTTGCAAACGCATTTTGGATCATACCCATGCAAATCAGGCCTGGCGCGATGAAATCGGCAAAAGGTACGCCCAAAACGGTGCGATCCCCCCTGCCCAATGCGACAGTAAAAATAACCAGAAATAACAGGGTGGTAATCGAGGGAGCCCAAACGGTTTGCAGCTGAACCTTGAAAAAGCGCCGCACTTCTTTCCAGTAAAGTGCAAAAAAACCGCCCCAATTTATACCCTTAATGACCGCGACGCCGGGTTCAGGATAGCTTTGTGGAATAAATTCCGGTTGATCAGAATTGCTATTTTTGGGCTGGTCTAACATAGGCTTTTCGCCTATCGGCTCCCGAGAGCAATCACAACCAATATTTGCTGACCATATTATGTCTGATTGAATATGTGGCTATATGGCTTATATTGGGTTTGATTTTGGAATAATTAGGATTTTGCATGGCTTGGACCGACGAACGTATCGATCATCTGAAACAGATGTGGGAAAAAGGCCTGACAGCGAGCCAGATCGCTGAAGAACTGGGTGGCGTTAGCCGCAATGCTGTTATTGGCAAGGCGCACCGCCTTGGTCTAAAATCGCGTCCCTCGCCGGTAAAGGCCAAAGCAAAAACCGCGAAAGGTGAAAAACCACCCGCCAAACCGAAAAAGGCAGCGGTCAAGGCCACCAAAAAACCGAAACAAAAAGAAGAGCATGTAGCGCGCCGCGCGATGCCACCGCCAACGCCGGCAGCTCGGACCCATGCGGCCCAGCAATCCAAAATGCCGAAACCTGATGGTCCAAAAATCGTGTCTGTCGGACCTGGCGGCTTTTTACGTCAAGGGCCCGGCGATCAGCAGGCACCCATCCCGCCGGCTCCGCCGCGTCGTCTGGTTCCTGCCAAGCCCAGTGATGAAATTGCTGACAAAACCAGCTTGCTTGATCTGAATGACAGAATCTGTCGCTGGCCGATGAACCATCCCGGTGAACCGGATTTCCACTTCTGTGGTGAAGAGGTCAATCCCGGCTTTCCTTATTGCGTAGAGCATTGCGGCCGGGCGTTTCAGGCTCAGCTACCACGCGGCGCGCGACGGGCACCTCCGCCACTGCCTTTTGGTGGCCCAAGAGTCCGCTAAATCAGCTGATAAGGCAATATTTTACAGACCATTTGGCAAGAGGCTCAATAAGCCTCTTGCCAGCCTGACTCTGACGCTCTTATAGGATCATTATGTCCGATGATCTTTTTGGCGCCGATCCGCCAACCACTTCAAAGTCCGGTGAATATGATGCTTCTGCTATTGAGGTATTGGAAGGTCTGGAACCTGTTCGCAAACGGCCAGGCATGTATATTGGCGGCGTTGATGAACGCGCACTCCATCATTTGGCTGCCGAAGTCATCGACAACAGTATGGACGAGGCAGTTGCGGGTCATGCAAGCCGTATAGAGATTACACTTGATAGTGAAAATCGTCTAACCGTTACCGATAACGGCCGCGGCATTCCTGTTGATCCCCATCCTAAATTTCCAGGCAAGTCTGCGCTGGAAGTCATTATGACGACCTTGCACTCTGGTGGTAAGTTTTCTGACAAAGCCTATGCGACTTCGGGTGGCCTGCATGGTGTTGGTGTATCCGTAGTCAACGCCTTATCGTCCGATACCGTAGTGGAAGTGGCGCGCAACAAGACCATTTATCGCCAGAAATTCTCGCAAGGCAATGCCGCATCGAAACTGGAAGAAGTCGGCAGTACACCCAACCGCCGCGGCACAAGCATCTCCTTCATTCCGGACATTGAAATTTTCGGCGAAGGCAATAAATTCAAACCATCGCGCTTGTTCAAAATGGCGCGATCCAAGGCCTATCTTTATGCGGGCGTTGAAATCCGTTGGAAATGCGACGCAGAGCAAGCCAGTGACGATGTTCCTGCTGAAGCAGTGTTCCAGTTCCCGGGCGGATTGTCCGACCATCTACGCGAACAACTCAGTGGCCGCGAATGTGTCACGACCGATTTCTTTGCTGGTAGTCAGGACTTTCCCGACAGCGCTGGCCGCGTCGAATGGGCCATTACGTGGCCGATTTGGACTGACGGCAGCTATAGCTGGTATTGTAACACCATCCCCACGCCCAATGGCGGCACTCATGAAACGGGACTGCGAAATGCTCTAGTCAAAGGCATGCGGGCCTTTGGTGAGTTGGTGCAGCTTAAAAAGGCATCTCAGCTAACCGCTGATGATATTATTTCGGGCGGAGAGATGATGCTTTCTGTCTTCATCCGCGAACCGCAGTTTCAGAGTCAAACCAAGGACCGCCTCACATCTCCAGAAGCGTCGAAATATGTAGAAAACGCGGTACGCGATCACTTCGATCATTTTCTGACCGACAATATGGATCGCGGCAAGGCGCTGCTCGGTTTCGTCATGGAACGCATGGACGAGCGACTGAAGCGCAAAGCCGAACGCGAAGTGAAGCGCAAAACCGCCACCAGCGGGCGCAAGGTTCGCCTGCCCGGCAAGCTCACCGATTGTTCCGGCAATGACCCGGCAGGCACGGAAATGTTCATCGTCGAAGGCGATAGTGCTGGCGGCTCGGCCAAACAGGCGCGCAACCGCAAGACGCAGGCGATCCTGCCGATACGCGGCAAGATTCTCAATGTCGCATCGGCCAATAGTGCCAAGATTTTTGCCAATTCGGAAATTGCCGATCTGACACTGGCTCTGGGCTGTGGGACACGCAAAGACTGCGATCCAGACAATTTGCGCTATGAACGCGTGATTATCATGACCGACGCTGATGTCGATGGCGCGCATATCGCAACGCTGCTGATGACCTATTTCTTTCAGGAAATGCCCGAGCTTGTCCGGCAGGGGCATTTATTCCTCGCCCGTCCGCCGCTTTATCGCCTGACCGCTGGCGGCAAGAGCCTTTATGCACAGGATGATCAGGCACGTGCCGTTATTGAAAACGGGCCGTTTAAGGGCAAGAAGGTTGACGTCAGCCGGTTCAAGGGTCTTGGCGAAATGAACCCAAGCCAGTTGAAAGAAACCACGATGGATCCGGGCACGCGGTCTTTATTTCGCGTAACACTGCCGCAGGAATATGAAAACCGCGCCGTGGTTAAGGATCTGGTGGATCGCTTGATGGGTAAAAACCCGGAACATCGGTTCAACTTCATCCAGCAAAATGCCGCCAGTCTTGATGAAGAGGCGATTGATGCTTGATCGGTTAAGCCGGTTATGGATTTTTGCTGCTTTTGCCATTATGGCCGTCTTAGGGGTTCCCTCTCCAGCAAGGGCGGAACAAATGTCGACTGTTTCCTCTGAATATCAGGACCGCGCGTCCGAATTACTCGAAATTCTCAAAGGATCGCATAAAGAGGAGCGGTTCTTCGCAAGTTCGTTTCTCGATGCAATCCCTTTGGCTCAGTTTCGGACGTTGGTAGCACAGCTTCAAGCACAATATGGAGAACCCCTCTCCATCGCCCGCGTCATCCCTGCGAGCAATCAGGATGGGACCGTCGAAATTGCTTATACCAAGGCGACTTTGGCAATGCGCATGGTTCTGGATAGTTCTGCACCCTATCCCGTGATCGGACTGCAAGTCACTGGTGCCAATATGACCGACGACAGCATCGACAAGATCAAGCGCGAGATGGAAGCATTACCTGGTGCTGCTGGATTTGAGATCGCCGAAATCAGTGCCGATCAGACGAGCATCATGGCATCTCTGAATGCTGATCGGCAACTTGCCATCGGCTCGACGTTCAAACTCTATGTCCTTGCCGCACTCTCATCCAGGATAACCAATAGCGACCGAAGCTGGAGCGATGTTGTTCCACTCTATAGAAAGTCCTTACCGTCCGGAGTTTTACAAACCTGGCCGGACGGAACACCGATGACGCTGCAAGCCTTGGCTACGCTGATGATTTCCGTAAGCGATAATACTGCTACAGATATTTTGATGACCGAACTCGGCAGTAAAGCCATTGATGATATCGTGTATAAAAGCGGCCATCGCGCGCCTGACAAGATACTTCCGATGTTGAACACCGTCGAGTTTTTTGACCTGAAAATGCCAGATAATGCGGATGTTCGGGCGCTCTACGTAGCTGCAAGCAACAATGAACAAAGGGATTTGCTCAACAAATATAGCATCGGGCTCTCCCCGGAATCGATCGAAATCGGAAACCTGGCAAACAAACCGCAACATATCGATACGATCGAATGGTTTGCCGCACCTTCCGATATTACCGGACTGCTAAAGATAGTCGGAGAAATTGAAGACCCAGTGGTACAGAACATTCTCAAGATCAATTCCTTGATCCCGCCAGGAGATGCTTTGCGCTGGCGCTATATTGGCGGCAAAGGAGGTTCGGAACCGGGCGTTATATCCTTGGCCTTTTTGACCAAGTCAAAATCAGGCAGAAGCTATGCGGTTTCAGGAAGCTGGAACAACAGCAAAGCGCCTGTCGACAATGACAAATTCACTTTGATGATGAACCGATTGTTGAACCTGGTTGCGGCTCGTTAGATTACGGACTGACGTTTTGCCAGTCATCACGCAGCAATCCAAAAATCAAACTGTCCCGGGTTCCAATATGCGTTTCCGATTCCTGCCGCAAATGCGCTTCCTGTTGAAAACCAAGAATTTTTAACAGCTTGATCGAAGACATATTTTCGGGATCAACATCTGCGCAGATGCGTCGGAGGCCAAGTTCTTCGAATCCATAGCGGATCACCCGGTCAACGGCCTCTCGCGCTATTCCCGTTCCCCAAGCAGCACGGTTCAAGATATAACCAATTTCTCTGACATTCGGGCGATCTTCCGAATGTATAAAAACAACCCAACCCAGAGCCACATCCTCTTGAATTGTGGTTATGGCCCAGGTTTGCCAGCGCTCGCCTTCGCAATTTTGCGTCACATATTCCCGCGTTTCTGCAACAGATTTATGGGGCCCGCTGGACCACCAGCGCATTAGATCCTCATCTGCAAAAACAGGATGAAGGGCATCGGCATCTTCCAGTCGCAACGGGCGCAAACGCAGCCGTTCCGTCATCAAATCTGGAAAACTCATGCCGAAAGCGCAGCAACCAGTGCCTTGACCTTTTTTTGTCGCCATTGTGGGAGCGGAGCAACCAACCAGTAGCCGCGCGAGGATTTGCTATCCTCACCGATTACCTCGACACGGCCCGCGGCAATATCCTGCTGTACCAACATTTTGGGGACCCAGGCATGGCCAAAGCCATTGGCAGCAGCTTCAATCGCTAACCCGCCGTCCGCGACCCGCATTAGAGTCTCTTCACCTTCGGAAATCGGGCAGCCCGGCCAGTCAATTTTCTGGCCTGGCTTGCCGCCGGGTGCGGCCACTTTAACGAACATGGTGTCGCCAATGATCACACCTTCATTATCGCCGGGGCCATCGGTCAGTCCAATGGCCACATCCAGATTGGCTTCTGTAAAATCTGCGCCACCTTCTGAAGCAACGACCGCAAAGCTAACGTCTTTATTATCCTGCGAAAATTTCGCGAGCCTCTCATTCAGCCATTTTGCGGTCAAATCCCGCGGTGCTGCAATAGTCAGCTTATGGGATGATTGCCCCGCCTGCATAGCCCTCACGGCGTCTTCGAACTCCAAAAAACCGGATCGCAAAGCATCCAGACCAGCAGCGGCTTCATCCGTCAGCTCCAGTCCTTTTGGCGTCCGCCGGAACATCACAACACCCAGCATGTCTTCCAATGCTCTAATCTGCTGTCCAACGGCAGCGGGCGTTACAGCGAGCTCATCCGCGGCCCGCGTAAAGCTAAGATGCCGCGCGGCGGCGTCGAGCACGCGAAGCCCGTTCAACGGCAAATGGGTGCGCTTCATTGCTCTACGGTTGGTGCTGTAAGAGGAAAATGGGGAATTCGAACTTCAAATGCATCCGGCTCTTCACCGACAAACATGAAATGCCCGGCCATGGCCCCGCTCGGCGTATTAAGCGGACAACCCGAAACATAGTCATGGGATTTACCGGGCTGAACAATCGGCTGTTCCCCAATCACGCCGTCGCCATCAACCCTGTGCAAAGCACCGCGCGCATCGGAAATACGCCAATGGCGGGTCAGTAACTGAACCGCGCTGTCGCGCTCATTTTCGATACGAATGTGATAGGCCCAAAACCAGCGTAAACCATCAATATCGGATTGCTCCGGCAAAAATGTCACCGATACCCGCACGGTCACCCCGTCGGTGGTTTCTGAGAATGGAAAGAACGCCTGCATCATCACACTATAATAGCGTCAAAGACCAACAGACGAAAGGGCTTGATCCAAATCTTCAATCAAATCGATCGGATCTTCCAGCCCGACATTGATCCGCAACATGTCTTCGGTAATCCCAATCTCCAAACGGGCTTCCTCACCGAGCCCATGATGCGTGGTCGACGACGGGTGACACATCAGGGATCTGCTGTCTCCGATATTGTTTGAAATATCTATAAGATTCAATGCATTAAGCAGACCGTGCGCTTGCTTGCGACCGCCACCCACATAGAGCGAAAAGATCGGTCCCGCCGCCTCCATCTGGCTCATCGCAAGATTATGCTGCGGATGGCTTGGCAGACCCGGGTATAACATTTTTTCTACCCGCTGCTCTAAAAACTTGCCGACCTCTATGGCGTTATTGCTCTGTTTGCGAATACGCAGGTCGAGAGTCTCGAGTCCCTTTAAAACAACCCACGCATTAAACGCACTCAGAGTCGGTCCCGTATTGCGGGTGAAGGCGAGCAAAGTCTCCTCGATAAACTCCTCTGTACCGCAAACGGCACCGGCCAACACGCGGCCCTGCCCATCCATCATTTTGGTCGCGCTATAGGCGACCACATCAGCGCCAAATTCCATCGGACGTTGCAGGACATTGGTGGCAAAAGCATTGTCCACCACACTGGTAATGCCCTTCGCCCGTGCCAGATCGCATACAGATCGTAGATCAATCACGTCCATGGTCGGGTTTGCTGGTGTTTCAAAGAAAAACACCTTGGTCTTGGGCGTAATCGCTTGCTCCCAATTTTCGATGTCACGACCATCGATAACTGTGGTTTCGATTCCAAATTTCGGCAACAGCGTGTCGGTTAGCCAGCGGCAAGAACCAAATAGAGCGCGGCTTGCTACCACGTGATCACCCGCTTGCAACTGGCACAGCAAAGCCGCCGTCATCGCCGCCATACCGGACGCCGTAGCACGGCAAGCCTCTGAGCCTTCCATTATCGCAATTCGTTCTTCCAGCATTTGCACCGTCGGATTTTGCAGGCGGCTATAGGTCATGCCCGGTTGCTCGCCGCTAAAACGGGCGGCGGCATCCTCGGCGCAGTCATAAGTATAGCCAGAGGTCAGGAACAAGGCCTCCGATGTCTCGCCAAACTCACTGCGCATCGTACCACTGCGAATGGCCTTGGTTGCAGGGCGCCACTTCTTCGTAATCTCTCGATTCTGGCCGGTATCTCTTTTCATATCTTTTCCTAAGCCGATCAGCGCTTAACTGGCAAGCTGCGCGACAACCGCATCGCCAATTTCTTGTGTCGAGGCACTGCCGCCAAGATCATGCCCCAATATGCCCTTTTGCAGAACCGTCGCAACAGCCTGTTCAATACGGACGGCTTCGCTCTCCATCCCAAAGCTGTGCCGGAGCATCATCGCAGCGGATAATATCATGGCCGAGGGATTAGCGATGCCCTGCCCTGCAATATCTGGCGCGCTGCCGTGGATGGGTTCAAAAAGTCCCTTGGTCCCGGTACCCACGGATGCCGATGCAAGCAGACCGATCGACCCGACACACATGCTGGCTTGGTCGGAGAGAATATCGCCAAAAATATTACCCGTCAGCATCACGTCAAACTGCCCCGGATTACGCACCAACTGCATCGCAGCGTTGTCGACATACATATGACTCAGCTCGACATCAGGATAATCCGACGCGACCTCATTCACAACTTCCCGCCACAATACGGAGGTTTGCAACACATTGGCCTTATCCACCGAGCATAGCTTTTTCCGGCGACCCTGAGCCGCCTTGAACGCGACGTGCGCGATGCGAGCAATTTCTTCCTCATCATAGGCCATGACATCATAGCCTTCACGCAAACCGGCATCGGTCTTACGCTGACCCTTTTCGCCAAAATAGATGTCGCCGGTTAATTCGCGCAAGATCAACAAGTCAATCGCCCCTGCGATGTCAGGCTTCAGCGCCGAGAGATTTTCAAGTCCAACAAAGGCTTTGGCAGGCCGCAAATTGGCAAATGTCTGCATTTCCTTGCGCAGGCCAAGTACCGCCTGTTCCGGGCGCAAATGACGATCGAGATTGTCACAATCGGGATCACCCACTGCGCCAAACAAAACAGCATCGGCCGTTTTGGCCAGATCCAGCGTTGCCGGCGGCAGAGGATGGCCATGGTTCTTATACGCCACACCGCCCACATCTGCATGATCTAGTCGCAAGTCAGCCAAATCCAACGCGTCCAATACACGCAAGGCTTCCACCATGATTTCCTGACCAATGCCGTCCCCGGCGAGCACCGCAATATGCATTATATTTCCTTAGAAGTTTGAGCGCATTCCTGCCGCGCAAATAGCGATTAGGCAACCACCCTTTTTAGGCGATCCACTAAAACCGAGCGTGCCGCCATGACGTCATTGCGACGATCTTCGAAAAAATGTCGCTTCAGGAAAAAACCGGTGACTTTCAAACCATCAAAAATATCATCCCATTCGGGATTGTCCGGTTCCTTAAGAAAAGCCGGTAGCGGTAGGAGCTTGTCCTTGTAAATCTGCCCTGCCCCCTTGCTCACCGCTGTCGCGCTTTTGGGGCTGATAAAGACCAACTCCTCCGTGCTGCCGGTCACAGCACATTTCTCGAGCGATAGGCCAAACCCCAATTCCGATAGAAGCAGTAATTCATAGCGCACCAGAGCCACCGCCCAACCCTTGGCCGATGGCGCACCACAAATCGCGTCCAGCAAAGCTGATAGAGCGCTATGAAGCCTCGGATAGCTTTGCTCTTCTGGCAATATTGCTGAGGTCAATGCGGTCACCCAATCCAACGCAGAACTAGCCAAAGGCTCACCGAGATACGGCCCGCGACTTTCCTGCAACTCAGCCGTCATCGAGGCGAGTTGATCTTCCGTCCGAGCGCGATAGTCAGCCTGCACAATATTGGACGGGATCAATATAGGTCGCATCGTCCGAGACCTAGCCCCGCGCACATAACCAGCCATCAATCCATTGTCCGGCGTTAGAGAGCGCACAACAGCGCCATGCTCTCCATGCTGTCGGACGGAGCAGATAATCGCAGAGGTGCGCAGGCTAGCCATGAAAATAGTCGTACACTTTTTGCGCCACTGTCGCGGAAACCCCGGGAGCGCCCTGAAGATCTTCGAGCGATGCGTTCTTTACGGCCCGCGCGGTTCCAAAGTGTAGCAACATCGCCTTTTTCCGGGCGGGGCCAATACCCGGCACATCATCGAGCGAGCTATGGCCGACGGTTTTGGCGCGTTTCTGACGATGCGCGCCGATGGCGAACCGGTGTGCCTCATCGCGCAAGCGCTGGAGGTAGAATAGTACAGGACTGTTAATCGGCAGATTTAGTTCCCGGCCATCCATGAAGTGGAACGTCTCACGCCCGGCATTGCGATCCGGTCCTTTCGACACGCCGATCATGTTGACATCCTCGACACCAATTTCTGCCAGAGCATCTTTCGCGGCACTCATCTGGCCTTTGCCGCCATCGATCAGAACCAGGTCCGGCCACTCGCCCTTTTCCCGATCGGGATCTTCTTTCTGGGCACGTGCAAAGCGCCGCTCTAGCACTTCGCGCATCATCGCAAAATCATCGCCAGGGGCGGTGTCAGGGTTTTTAATATTGAATTTGCGATAGGCATTTTTGCGAAAGCCCTCAGGCCCGGCAACAACCATCCCCCCAACCATGTTGGTTCCCTGAATATGGCTGTTATCGTAGATTTCGATGCGATCTGGCACCGCTTCTAATTCCAGTAAATCCACCATCTCGCGCATGATTTTGGCTTGCGTGGAGGATTCCGCCAAGCGACGATCAAGCGCCTCTTCTGCATTACGGCTCGCTTGCTTCAGCAGCTTCACGCGATCGCCGCGCTGTGGCTTGGACACGCTTACTTTATAATCGGCACGCGTTCCCAGCGCTTCGGACAGCAAGGCTTCATCCGGCAGTTCGCGATCCAGTAACACCAGCTTTGGCGGCGGCATCCGATCATAAAATTGCATCAGAAAGCTGGAGAATACCTCTTCAATCTCCACATTGGTCGTATGGGCGGGGAAGAAGCTGCGATGCCCCCAATTCTGGCCGCCGCGAATGAAAAAGGCCTGTATGCACACTGTCGAGCCTTTGGCCGCCAACGCGAATATATCAGCATCTGGCAAACCGGCTGCATTGACCGCCTGATTGCCCTGGATGAAGGTTAGAGCCTTTAATCGGTCCCGGTGGAGGGCGGCCATTTCGAAATCGAGTTCCTCAGCCGCCTTTTCCATCTGTGCACCGAGCTTTTTCTGCACCTCGGTGGATTTTCCGGAGAGGAAGTTCCGTGAATCTTCGACCAATTCAGCATATTCGTCTTTGGTGATCCGATCCACGCAAGGTGCCGAACAGCGCTTGATTTGATAGAGCAAGCAAGGGCGCGAGCGGTTATTGAAGAAGCTGTCCGTGCAGGAACGGAGCAGGAATAATTTCTGCAATGCGTTGAGTGTTTGATTGACAGAACCAGCGCTCGCAAAGGGTCCGAAATATTTGCCCTTGGTTTTCTGCGCTCCGCGATGCTTCTGGATACGTGGAAAGTCATGATCTTCGCGTAACAGGATGAACGGGAAACTCTTATCGTCGCGCAGCAGCACATTATATGCGGGCCGGAACTTCTTGATTAGCTGCGCTTCGAGCAGCAGCGCCTCTGCCTCACTACCTGTGGTTACAATGGTCATAGACCGGGTTTGTGCAACCATGCGCAACAAACGATGCGGTAGCCGGTTCATCTGGACATAGGACCCGACGCGGTTTTTCAGTGATCGCGCTTTGCCGACATAAAGCACGTCGCCGCGACTGTCCTGCATCCGATAGACGCCAGGCCGCGTTGGCAAAGTATTCAATGTTTCACGGATTGCCGCCATGCCGGTTTCAAGGTCCGGCGTTTCATTCCCGCGCACGGCATAAGTTGCCTTATCCTCGTTAAAACGGTCGGGAGATTGTGGGCCAGACATAGCGTATATCTAGGCTCCGACGCCGGTTATTACCAGCGCCTAATCCAAAGCAATAAACTATAATTTAGTTGAGCTTAGAGCCCAAATCACTGATCGTTTGGTCGATCAGGCCCTTGTCGGCGGCGGCATCATGCTTGGCAGCGATAAGGTTTTGCGCTGCAATGGTGGCCGCTCCAGCAGCTTTGGCGCGAACTTCAGCAATGGCTGAACGCTCCGCAGCGCTAATCTTATCTTCGGCCATCTTCTTGCGCCGCGCGATCAGATCGGTAGTGGCTTTCTTTGCGTTCGCAACAACCAGCTCTGCTTCACTCTCAGCTTGCGCCAAAATTTCAGCAGCTTCGTCATCCGCAGCCCGCAAACGGGATTCATATTTGGCCCGTAATTCTTCGGACTCTTCGCGCAACTTCTTGGCTTCGTCCAATTGCTCTCGAATGTCGGCAATTTTCTTGTCGAGCGATGCACCAATGGCAGCAGGTACTTTCTTCCAGAGCACCAAGCCAATAACGACTAGCATCGAAAGCGACACGAATACGGTCGCGTTGAACACACCGAATACAGACGGCGTGACATGCTCTTCAGCAGCGCCAGAGGCCAGCATTGCGACGTCAGCCGCTACGGTTGCTAAATTAGCGAAATCAACCATGTTTCAACGCTGCCTTTGCTTCTTTCAATGCTGCCGCTTTGGTCACTTTCGCACCAGAGATTTTGGCAACCATGTCTTGTGCGACTTCGGCAGAGACGGTTTCAATCTCTTTCAATGCCTCGCCTGCACGCGCTCTTATGTCAGCTTCTGCCGTCGCTACTTTCGCAGCAATATCAGCATTGGCCTTGTTTTTGCGCTTTTCGGCAGCCGCATTGGCTTTCGCCTTACTCGCCTCTACCAGAGCCTGTGCGTCACTACGGTCATTTTCCATTTTGACGCGATAGCTTTCTTCCAGCTTATCCGCCGTCACATTGGCAGTACGTGCCGCTTCCAGATCGTCAGCAATCCGCTTGTCCCGAGCATCAACCGTGCCCTGAATCTTTGGAAACATGCCCAAACCGATAACAATGAATGTGAACCCGAAAGTCAGCAAAACCCAGAAAATCTGGGATCCATAAGTTAGGGCAATTTGATCAATTTGTGGCATCGAACCAGAGGCTCCAATATTTTGAAACAGCGGAGTGGCAATGAAGCCACCCCGCCGGTTTCACATCATTTATTAGGCAACGAAAATCAGGATCATTGCGACAACAAATGCCAGCAGACCCAAAAGCTCGGCAGCCGCAAAGCCGATGAACAAACGACCCTGTTGGCCGTCAGCAGCGGATGGATTACGCAGTGCGCTTTCCAGGAAGCTTCCGAATACGTTACCCACACCTACGGCTGCTACACCGGCACCAATTGCTGCCAGGCCTGCACCCAATAATTTTGCTGCTTCTGCGTCCATGATAGTTACTCCTGTTCAAAAATATCGTTTGGAAAATTCAGTCTTGTTTCAAATCAATGCAGGTTTTCTGCATCGTTTATGTAAAGCGATGTGAGCAATGCAAACACATAGGCCTGCACAACTGCCACCAGCAATTCGAGGGCACTGATACCAATCATCAGTGCAAAACTTGGGATACCAACGAGCACGCCATAACCGGCGCCCGCATTGGAACTGTTGATCACGAAACCAGCCAGAACCTTCAGCAGAATATGACCCGCGGTCATCGCGACAAAAAGACGCAGTGCGAGGCTGAAAGGACGAACCAGAAAGGACAGCAACTCAACGATGAAAATGAAAGGTATCATCGGAAGCGGCGTTCCATCGGGAATGAACAGTGAGAAGAAGTGAAGTTTATGCTTGGCAAAGCCTACAATCAAAACAATGGAAAAGCTCATGATCGCCAATACGCCAGTAACCGTTAAATGGCTTGTCACCGTGAAAGGATGCAATCCCAATACACCAACCGGAAGGAGGCCGAATATATTCGAGAATAATATGAACATGAACAGTGAAAACACGTAAGGCGCGTATTTCCGGCCCGCGGGACCAATATTGGCCTCCATCATATTATCGATAAAACCGGTAAAGCCTTCTACCATCATCTGCCAACGACCGGGAACCAGTTCGCGCTTCATACCGCCCAGCATGAACGCCCATAGGCCAGCAACAGCAACCAACATCCAGACCGCGCTATTGGTCAGCGCAATCTGCTGACCGCCTAGTGCAAAGCCTTCCAAAATCGTCTGCACCTCAAATTGGTGCATTGGATCGATTTTACCTTCTTCAGTCGCCACGCAAGGGACCCCTGTTTTTCAAACGGTTCGCAAAATCACTTATGTTTTTTTGCGCTCTCATTTGAGAGTTTAATAATATTCCTGAAAGCCACGATAATTCCCAGAAACAGGAAAATCAAAAGAAGCCAAGGCCCGGTTCCGATAAAATGATCCAGCACCCAGCCGACCAATGCACCGCCACCAATTCCTGCAATCAAATCCGCCAAAACCCGGTTTCCGAGCCGATAATTATCATCGACCCCTTTTTGGGTTTTGCCTGATCTGACCACTTCTTCTGATGTTGCCTGATCGATCCGCTTTTTCAGCGCCTCTATCTTAGCATCATCGTCCATCAGATTTACCGGGTCCATTCTCTGTCGTGATTCTTTAGAAAACTAACGAAAATCAGCGGAAAAGCCGATTTACTTGGTTCTACCCACGACAGCGAGCAGTCCCGCTAACCGCGCCCGTTTAGAAAAGCGGGTGCGCCAAGTCAACAGCGATGCTGCACTGCAGAAAATTCAGCTAAATATCGGCAATTTGAAACAAAAAAGGGCGCACTGACATTGTCAGCGCGCCCGATATCAAAATATTACTTTATGTCGGCGTTACGGGCAGCGCGAATCACGCACGGGATCGGCCGATGTCCGAGTCTGCCAGCTACCGTCAGGCGCTTGGTATTTTTCGCCTGCAACTGTCCGCTTGATAAGGTTGCAGCCAGAGGTAAAAGCAAATTGCTCCACCGTCGAGTTTGTTTCCTGCGCCTTGCGGGTATAAGCCGCCTTACGCTTGATATTCAGATCCTCGACCAGCGCTTTTACCGAGCCAGACGGCGCTGTCACATAGCCCAGATAGCCATCCGGCTTCTCGCCAATTGCGCCAGAGGAGCGCGCGGCGGCATAAGCCGGATCGCGCTGCGCCATGACCGGCGTTGCGACAATTGCGGTCAAAGCCAATCCGCCAACGATGGCAACCGCTTTATTTTTCCGTATAAACTCAAACATCAGAAAATCTCCGCTTCACTGTTAATCAAATCCTGTGCGTCACCATCCAGCCGATAGACGACTTCTTGTTTTATATTGATATTCAGGTTGATCACGATGGGTTTATCGGGCGCAGAAACCTGCACACATCCTGCCAGAACGGCACTTAGCCCCAAGGCGACACCCGAAATCAGGCCGGTTGTCTTCCTATTCTTCATAATTGACCGAATCGCATTTCCAGACGGATCCGTCAATTGACTTATCTTATGGCTCATTATCGCTTTCCCGTGGCTGAACAGATGATTCAGAATTGTTTTCTAGTGCCTTTGTCGCTTCCAAAGCGCCTTCTTCTTGCGCTCTAATCAGGGCTGGTAAATTCTGGCCAACCAATATTCCCGGATCATAAAATGCCTTAGCGCTGCTCATTAGCTGCATGAAAGGCGCCTGAATACGAACATTAAACTCCAAGGGAATCTTGGCAATCTGCTTGGTGATGAAGTTTCTGCTCGTTCCATCGCCCTGCTGCAGCCCGGCAAATTTTACTTCGGTGATAATCTCACCGTCAATCGCGCCATCCATGCCGATGGTGAGTTGTTCATATTTCAATGATTTCAGAGCATTAAAGGCGAAGTTTGCGAAGGTTCCCATATCTTCATAGGTCAGCTCACCAATATAAGCGAGCGAACCGCCACCTTTCCGCGCAACCAGATAGCCACCGGCGATCCGGCCGCCATCCTGATCAAAAACCATAGGTAACTTTCCATCGAACACCCCAGTGGCAGTTAAATTCTCGAAATCAAATTGCGTCAGGAACTGCGCCGCGTCGACACCGACAACGGAAAATTCCAGCCTTCTTTCCGCATCTTCGCCCAGATCAAGAAGCGTTGGCTCCAAATAAAGCATCCCGCCGGCAAAGGGCCATTGGCCACCCTCTATCTGCATTTTATAATCCGGTAAAAGACGATAGAAGAGTTGTCCGTTAAAGGCTGCGACGCCGGGATTAACCTCTGCCATGCGAACCAATTGACCCGCTTCTGATTCAAGTCCGAGCAGATCAGAAAATCTAATTTCGCCCGAAAGCCCTGTGACTGGGCCAAAAGCCGCAGCCAGATTCATGGAGTCGGTACGGAAAACACCCGTGCTGCGAACGCCATCCTTTGCCGCATCCCAATTAATTCTCCCGATACCAGTGACCGCGCCTTTGACATTGGCTATTACGCCAAGCGTCAATGGCGTCAGCAGTTCCGGCTGAAGCTGATCGTCAAAGTTCAATCCCGAGACATCAATAACGGCCTCACCAATGCTCGTATCCATCATATGCTGCATCGTGACGGCGGCGACTGCGCGCTGGGTGGTCGGCTCTCGCAAAAGACCCTCAGCCGTAATCAACCCGTCTGCAAATTTTAGCTGCACATTATTGCTAATCAAAGGCCGATAGCGTTCGACTTGCTTTTCATCCCGCACCCGCAGTTGCGCGTCCGCCAGAAAAGCCCCGTCAACAAAGCGCCAATCACCATTCACATCATCAAACAGTAACGGAATATCGGCAAGCTGCCCCTCTCCACCCGCGACCTTACCGGCAATGATCTGGCCAAATGCAGCGCTGACCAATGCCATGTCGAATTTCGTCATGCTGTCAGTAGTGCCCATGCGAACCGAGACATTTTGTGCCGTAATGCCTCTGTTCATCGCAAAGCTAAGGGCGCCGCTGGACACAGCAAGCGGGGTGCCGCTAACCGAGCCATCCAGATTAAACGACGGAGCACTGGCGGCGATATTCACCCCACCGCCGCTGCTGGAAACAATGCCAGTGTTGCCCGCTGGACATAATCTTGTCCGTGTCGGACCAGCCACAAATGCCGCCATTCGAAGGCTAGCAAATTGTAGGTCGACACATTCTCGGTACAGGGAAAATCCGCCACGTCCGCCAACAACACCCTTTATCGGTATCTGCAGCCCCGTAACCTGTCCGTCGGGCAGCGGGCCCGAGAGCATGATGCGACCATCGATATTCGTGCCGCCGCCAGTAGAGGGTGAAAAATTAAGGTTGGGAATATTAAGCTTCGCCGTCCCTGCTTGATAGGCGGCCATTTGCACACTGCCGGAAAACCCACGAGACAAGCTGCCATCCTTCAAATCTATTCTAGCGTCCGGAAAACCACCGCCATTTAGCAGAAGATCGCCGTCTGCCAGCATCTTCACGTCATTGCCCACAAAGGTCAATAGAATCGCATCGTCGAGCGCCATTTCTCCACCGGAACGGGATGTTGCGTTCAATTTGTTAACTGCCAATTTGGTTCCGGCCGGGCCCATGTCAAAACGAACATCACTGGTTAAATTGAGACCATTGCCCGAATTGCGGATCGCGGTGGCAAGCTTTTCGACAATCGGTCCAACCGGCGTCCCTTCAGTCGAAGTTGCTAATCCAGCGGTTTGTCGCATCAGGCTGTCAGATATCTGTGCAGATCTGATTTCCGGTGCTCCCTCGAACCGCGCTGTCATCGGATCATCGCCATAGCCAATTTGAAAGGGTCCGCTGACCCGCCCAATATCGGCGCGGCCATAAGGTGATTTTACGCCATTTGTGGTAAGATCAATTTTACCGCTGCTACGGTCAAAATCACCGGTGAAGGAAATAGCCGATTTGACTGCCTTGGCGCTATAATCTGCATAAACCAGAGGCCCACCGGATATGCCAGCATCGCCAGACCAGCTCGTAAAATCCCGCCCCAATTCCATTGCAAGCTGTATACCGACGTCCTGCGCAGACATATCCAGATCCGGACATTTGACTGTGGGCAATCGCAATGGACCGTCTAACTGCGGTTTGCGCTCGCTAATCGCGATTGTACCGAAGTAACTGGCATTGGAGAGATTGCAGCTGCCCAACGTGAGTTGCTCACTCACCGCAGCCAATTCGCCTTCAAATCCATCATGCAAGTTACCGGCTCCGTTCAGGGCCAGCCCCATCGCACCAAAATCGCTATCAATCCGCAACTGCGCCTTTTCAACCGTCAGTGAGATATCTGGCAGCGCCAAGGGACTGTCATCTTCCGGATCAGAAAATTTATCGAGCGCTCCGAAGGATAGCTTGCCATCCTTCAATCGGCCAAACGCCTTGACCCCAGTCGCTCTGACCCAGTTTATGCCTGCGCCTTCAGTGCCGAGACTATTGCCTATCTCAACCAGATCCGCTGTCAGGTCAGGCTTGTTAGGATCGCCGAAAACCAGATTACGAATGGTCTGTTTGCGAAAACCAATATCCTCAATCTCGTAACTGGCTTCCACGCCCAGTTTATCGAGCTCCGACCGTATAAAATTATCGGCAATAGTGATCCGGCTGAACCACAGAACAAGAAAGCCGACCAGCAATAGAAAAAGGATTACATAGACAAATAGTCGAGGCCGCAATCGGCTGCCCAAAGGGCTAGGTTCAATTTCTTCCTCCATCTCAGTTGAGATGCAGAAGTCTAGCTTAAGTTGCAATGTACAAGTGTATGGACTGCACAGTTTTTACGCTATTTATTTTGGATTGGACATATTCGGCCAATTCACGGCATTAGCGGGCTTTCCCATCCCATTCTCAAACAAACTGATTATGGTTCGGATATGCCTGACTTGGACCCCGACTTAGACAATGCCAAAAAACTCAATGGAAAGTCCAAGACTCATCATGGCGAGGGCCATCGCGCGCGTTTAAGAGAACGCTTGCTCGAAGGTGGAAGCAACGCGTTGTTGGATCACGAGTTGATCGAATATCTTCTTTCCCTTGCCATCCGGCGACGAGACATGAAGCCGCTTGCCAAAGAGCTGATCGATACATTTGGAAGTCTATCGGCCGTGCTGACAGCGGACGGCGAGTCGATCAAGAAAGTCCCGGGCATGGGCGAGACCAGTACCGCCGCCATTAAAATTGTTCAGGCTGCCGCGCTGCGCCTGATTTCCGAACCCGTGCGCGACCAGCCCATCCTGACCAGTTGGCAAGCGCTGCTAGATTATCTGCGTGCCGACATGGCACATCTCGTCCATGAACGGGTCCGGGTGCTGCATCTCAACAGCAAAAACCGTTTGATCCGTGACGAGCTAGTAAGCGAAGGATCAATCGATCAAGCCGCCATTTACACGCGCGAAGTGATAAAGCGCGCACTGGAACTGGGGTCAGCAGCGATCATATTGGTCCATAACCACCCGAGCGGTGATAGCGCGCCCAGTCGCCAGGATATCGCTATCACCAAGGATATTTGCGATGCCGGAAGAAAACTCGGCATTGCTGTTCATGACCATATCATCATCGGCAAGGACGGACACACGTCCTTCCGGTCAAAAGGCCTGATTTAAAAACTCTCTAAGCACCGCTATCCTTGCCAGTGATCAGGCGAATACCAAGCTGCAGCGTGAAATAGGACCATATCCAGTTCACCAACACCGCTATCCGGTTTCGCATACCGGAGAGAAAGCCAACATGTACCGCGCCCCAAAGCCACCAAGCCAAAGCGCCATGCAATTTCACAAAGCCAAAATCAGCCACTGCACTTTTCCGACCGATAGTCGCAAGGCTGCCCTGATGTTTATATTTGAAGGGCCCGATTTGTTGGCCGTCCAGAAGCTGTTGCTGGATATAGTTGGCGACATAGACGCCCGCTTGCTTGGCCGCAGGCGCTAGTCCAGGAACCGGATTGCCATCCCAAGCGTTGCTGCCGGCTGTGTCGCCAATCGCGAAGACATTTTCATGGCCAGCCACCCGCATATGATCATCTACCGCAACCCGGCCAGCCCGATCCGTATCGGCTTCGAGCCATTTGCCAGCAGGAGAAGCAATGACACCCGCAGCCCAAAGGACCGTCTCCGTCGCGATCTCTATATCGTCGCCGATTTTAACGCGATCGGCAGCTATATTGGTCACGCGTGATTTCAAACGAATATCCACACCCAAATTGCTAAGCGACGCCGCAGCATGGGCAGACAGGTCTTCCGGAAAGGCTGGCAATATTCGATCGCCTGATTGCACAAGGATGATTTGTGCTTGTTCTGGATCAATCCGGCTGAACTCGTCCTTGAGGCCGTGATGGGCAAGCTCGGCAATGGCACCGGCCAGCTCGACACCCGTCGGACCAGCACCGACAATGACAAAAGTCATCAGACGTTTTACCCGTTCCGGGTCACTGGACGATTCCGCCCGCTCAAACGCGCGCAAAACATGGCCACGAACCGAAACGCCGTCTTCGATTGTTTTCAGCCCTGGTGCAAAGGGTGCCCATTCATCTTTGCCAAAATAGCTATGGGAAGCGCCTGTAGCCAGTACGAGATGATCATAATCCAGACTATTCTGGCCATAGGTCAGCGTTTTCTTTGCGCTATCAATGCTTCGTACTTCACCCAGCAAAACGCGGACGTTTCCATCGTTGCGGAACAACCCCCGTATAGGCGTAGCCACATCCGCTGGCGACAGCGCGGCCGTTGCAATTTGATAGAGCAGCGGTTGAAACAGGTGATAATTATGCCGGTCAATAAGAGTGATACGGACAGGCAGGTTCTTGAGCTTGGCGACACAGGCCAGCCCGCCAAAGCCAGCACCCACAACCACAATATGCGGCCAATGATCTGGCACATCCTCATATTTCCGATCGAACAAGATATTCGACTCCAGCCAACCGGAAATCATCCTGTCGATCGACAGATAACCTGCACCAAAAACGATCATCAATCCGAAAAGCAGCATCGGATAAAGCGTCAAATCGGGATGCAAACCCATCACCGCCAAAGTGCTGAGGACAATTATCAGCGCTAGGCCTGTGATCGGAATGATGAATCCAGCAATCAGCAAGATCGCCAGACCAATTGCCAAAGCGGGACTGATGCCAACAAAGCTATTCACAGGCAGAAATACTTCCGGACCCGCCATACCAACCATGCCCGCGACAGCCAGCAAAGTCACAGCCAGCCATATCCGAACGGCGAGCAGCCATGCGGGTGCCGCCTTGTCCGTCAAAAACTTGAAAAAACGCATGACTGGACGCGCAAATGGCAAGGCGCTTCCGCCCAATCCGCCAGCCACAGCGCGATCAAAGGAGAATCCCCCTGCCCCGCGCAGGACATACCAACCCAATATCGCGATCAACCAAAGATTGAGGTCGATCGGAATATATTCGATCTGGCTCACTGCCAGTAGCGTTAATATCGCTAGCACTGCTCCGCGTGTGAAAAGTCCGAATAATAGCAATATCGGCGCTACTATTTCTATTGTCACACCAATTAGTGCGGCCGTTTCAGGTGCCATCCAGGAAACCGGATATTCAAAACGCGCAAGGCTTAAGGCCGTATCCCAATCGGAAAGCTTCACCACACCTGACCGAAATATGGCCTGCGCAACCAACAGCCGGACGAGCAAATCAAAAACTGGGCTGATCAGGGAAATGATTGATCGATAGCTCTTGACCCATATACGGAGCGTAACCCGTAAAAAGGGTGACAGGCGTTCTTCTTGCAGCACAGCTTGATCGATAGTCATTTCATGATCCCCTCATCACCCTATTCGCAGAAACGGCATGTAAGTTACAGCCGCCGCTGCACGCTCAATATAGAAACATCGGCATGCCCTCTATCTGCACAAGATTAGCGCGATATTGGCGCGCGTCATACAGACCCGAAACATTCACGCCCTTAGTACCCTCAAGCAATGTGCCGATTGGAACGACGTCATAATTTCCATCGGTCAGGCAAACCATGTTGGACGTGCGACCTTCCTCGATCAATTGCACCGCCAGCGCGCCAAATGCAAAGCCGACCATCCGATCCATCGCATCCGGCTCCCCGGCGCGCATCAGATAGGCCAGTTCCTGAACAATCGTACGTTCCGGCGACCGCGCTTCTATTTCTCGTGCCAATTGTGTACCGATATTTACACCGACGCGATTGGTGTTTGATTTGCTGATTTGACCGTCATCAGTATCGCTGCCAGCCAGTTTTGCCCCTTCCGAAACCAAACAAATCGCATAGCTTTCAGGGTTATTCGCTTTGTCTGCGAGCAATAGCGGTAACAGCACGTCCATATCCGCAGGCACCTCTGCAATGACAGTGCGATCGGATTGCGACAAGAAACCGGATAACAAAGCGGTTTCCCCAGACCGGCGCCCAAAAAGCTCAATCACGGCGATCCGCTCATGGCTTGCCACCGTTGTCCGCAATGCGTTTATCGCCTCTACCGACCGCGTGACGGCGGTTGAAAAGCCAATACAATAGTCCGTACCAAAAACATCATTGTCCATCGTCTTGGGTATAGAAATGACGTTGCGGCCCAGACTGGCCAGATGCGCGGAGAACCTTAACGTTCCGTCGCCGCCCATGGTGATGAGCGCATCGACCTTTAGCGCGTCCAATATGTCGAGCACCTTTTGTGTCTGGTCCCCTTCGCTGGTGTTCCGGGGGTCGCAGCGGGAACTGTGCAATATGGTTCCGCCTTGCCGGTCAATACCGCGCACGGCATCCTTATCGAGCACCATGGCACAATTTTCGAGTGACCATGGATCCGTGGGATCGGTTTCCAAGACCCCTTCCCAGCCGCGCCGCAGACCAATGACATCCCAGCCACGCTGCCAAGCCGACATTGCAATCGAGCGGATACACGGGTTAAGCCCCGGAACATCGCCGCCGCCGGTTAATACTGCCAGACGCATATTCTTCTCCCCAATGATCCACCCGTTGCCGACTCATAATGTAGCTGCTAGCGCGTCGGCAAATCTCTGATCATGGTATGGCCAGATTAAACCAGCTTTTACAGATTCAAGGAAAGAAAAAATGGTACCTCGCTATTCCCGCCCCGAAATGGTTGCCATTTGGGAACCCGAATCCAAATTCCAGATCTGGTTTGAGATTGAGGCGCATGCCACTGATGCCTTGGCTGAATTGGGTGTTGTACCTAAAGAAGCAGCAGCAGCCATTTGGGCTAAAGGCAAGTTTGACGTCGAGCGGATTGATGAGATCGAGCGCGAAGTGAAGCATGATGTCATCGCCTTTCTGACCAATGTCGCGGAAAATGTCGGCGAAGAAGCGCGCTTCATGCATCAGGGCATGACATCAAGCGATGTGCTCGACACCTGCGTTGCAGTCCAGTTAACCCGCGCAACAGACATTTTACTCGCCGATTTGGACAAGCTGCTCGCGGCGATCAAGACCCGCGCTTATGAGCATAAATTGACCCCAACCATCGGCCGCAGCCATGGCATCCACGGAGAACCGGTGACCTTCGGCATGAAACTGGCGCAGGCCTATGCCGAGTTCAAACGCAATCGCGCGCGCTTGGTGTTGGCCCGCGAGGAAATCGCAACCTGCGCGATATCGGGCGCGGTCGGCACTTTTGCCAATATCGACCCGAAAGTCGAAGCACATGTGGCGGAAAAAATGGGCCTAGAAATCGAGCCGGTCTCGACACAGGTTATTCCCCGCGATCGCCATGCCCAATATTTTGCAACGCTCGCTGTAATCGCTTCGTCCGTCGAACGGCTGGCGGTCGAGGTTCGCCACTTGCAGCGCACCGAAGTGTTGGAGGCTGAAGAATATTTCTCTCCCGGTCAAAAAGGCTCCAGCGCGATGCCGCACAAGCGCAACCCGATCCTGACCGAGAATCTCACGGGCCTCGCCCGCATGGTTCGTAGCTATGCCTTGCCAGCAATGGAAAACGTAGCGCTTTGGCATGAGCGCGATATCTCGCACAGTTCAGTGGAACGGATGATTGGCCCAGACGCCACCATCACCTTAGACTTCGCCTTGGCGCGCCTTACCGGCGTGATTGAAAAACTGCTGATTTACCCAGAACGCATGCAGAAAAATCTCGATCGGATGGGCGGTCTCGTCCACTCGCAACGTGTCCTGTTGGCGCTTACACAGGCCGGTATCAGCCGCGAGGACAGCTACCGGATCGTTCAGCGCAATGCGATGAAGGTCTGGGAATCCGATGGCGAAATTGCTTTGCTCGATCTGCTCAAAGCGGATCCTGATGTCACAGCAAAGCTGACCGATGAAGAACTGGAAGAGCGGTTTAATCTCGACTACCACTTCAAGCATATCGATACGATTTTTATCCGCGTTTTTGGTGAATAAATTTGGTGCTTAACCCTAATTGGTAACAGCTCTGGTCACCGATCGAATTTACGCGTAATATGTAAAAAAATGCAAATTGAGGGTTTCATATGCAGTTTATCAAAACGCTTTTCTGGGTGATATTGGCGGTCGTATTGGTTGTTTTTGCTGCTAATAACTGGTCACCGACATCGGTATTGATCTGGGAAGATGTTCGCATCGACACCAAATTGCCTGTCCTGGTAATCGGTGCCTTTTTGCTAGGCTTCGTTCCGTTGTGGCTGATCCACCGGACATCAAAATGGCGCCTCAGCCGCCGGATAAAAACATTGGAAGCCGCAGCACGACCGACACCAGCGCCAACGGCTGCAACTAGCACTGCACCCAAAACACCGCCCGCACCAGCAACGCAAGCAAAACCCGCTGCTGCGCCGCTTGATTTGGGCAAAGAACAGATCACCGAACCTACACCAGCAGTGTCACCCGTTACCAATGACAAGGCAACCGGCGCATGAGCAACCCGATATTTGTGGCGATTGATACCCCTATACTCGACAATGCTATTACATTGGCCAATTCGGTCAAAGGTCATGTTGGCGGCTTGAAACTCGGCCTCGAATTTTTTTGCGCCAATGGTCATCATGGCGTTCATGAAATTCAGAAAATCGGCCTACCCATTTTCCTCGACCTTAAACTCCATGATATTCCCAACACGGTCGCAAAAGCGATGCAGGCGATTAATGTCCTCGAGCCCGCTATCGTCACCATCCACGCTTCTGGCGGGCGGGCGATGATGGAAGATGCTAAGGCCGCGGCGGGGATCAACACGAAAGTGGTCGGCGTCACGCTGCTCACCTCTCTGGACGAGCGCGACATGGGAAAGATCGGTTATAATGGTAGCCCGCATGACCAGGTGGAGCGACTAGCAAGCCTCGCCGCCGAAGCTGGTTTGGATGGTATTGTCTGTTCTGGCAATGAAGTTGGCGCGGCGCATAAAGTCTGGAAAGACGGCTATTTCGTGGTGCCCGGATTGCGTCCAGCCAATGGCAAAGCCGGCGACCAAAAACGCACGGTCACGCCGCGCGCGGCGCGTGACGACGGTGCGAGCATTTTGGTGATCGGGCGTCCTATTTCCGCAGCGGAAGATCCCAATATAGCGGCGCGGGCGATTGAAGCGACTCTCTAAGCCAGCCGATGAAAACCCAGATCAAAATATGTGGCCTATCAAATGAGGCCAGCGTTGCAGCGGCCGCCGAAGCGGGTGCCGATTATATTGGCCTCGTTCATTTCGAAAAAAGCCCGCGCCATGTGACGCTGGAGCGAGCCGCTGAACTTCGCGAGGCCGCGCCGGATTCACTAAAAATAGTGCTATTGCTGGTCAATGCCGACCCGAAACTGACCGGACGGGCGGTTAATATGGTGCGTCCTGACTTGATCCAGTTTCACGGTGGAGAAACACCGGAATGGATTAAATTGGTTCGTGATCAAACTAGCATTAAAGTCTGGAAAGCTCTGGGTTTGAAGGACAAGGCAACGCTGGCAAAGAGCAGCCGCTTCGAGGGTGCTGCTGACCGATTGCTATTCGATGCGCCAGCAAAGGCCCTTCCCGGGGGCACGGGTACGAGTTTTGACTGGTCTGTCTTGGCTGGCCATGAGCATAAGGTGCCGTGGGGCCTAGCCGGCGGTTTGGATTCCGACAATGTGGTGCGCGCCATGGAGGCCACTAGCCCACCGCTGGTGGACGTTTCCTCAGGCGTGGAATCAGCGCCGGGCGTCAAAGATGTGGACAGAATCGCTGCCTTTTGCCAAGCGGTTCGCACATATGATAAAACAAGATAAACTCTCGAACAGCTTCCGCAACCAACCCGATGATCGCGGTCATTTTGGCCAATTTGGCGGGCGCTATGTAGCCGAGACTTTGATGCCGCTGATTCTCGACCTGGAAAAGCATTATCGTGCGGCGCAAGCTGACCCTGCATTTGCCGAAGAATTTGACGATTTGCTGGAACATTATGTCGGACGCCCCAGCCCGCTCTATTTTGCCGAGCGCCTGACCGATCACGTCCGCAAAGAGGCACCGGAAGGCAAAGGCGCGCAAATCTGGTTCAAGCGCGATGAGCTGAACCATACCGGCGCGCACAAGATCAACAATTGCATTGGCCAGATTTTGCTCGCCAAGCGCATGGGCAAAACGCGGATTATCGCCGAAACTGGTGCGGGTCAGCACGGTGTGGCAACGGCAACCGTTTGCGCGCGCTTTGGCCTGCCCTGCGTCATCTATATGGGCGCCAAGGATATTGAGCGGCAGCAACCCAATGTCTTCCGCATGAAGCTCCTCGGCGCCGAGATTGTACCAGTGACGAGCGGGGCCGGCACGCTGAAAGACGCGATGAATGACGGCATGCGCGATTGGGTCGCCAATGTCGAAGACACATTTTATATTATCGGCACTGCTGCTGGCCCCCATCCTTATCCGGAAATGGTCCGCGATTTTCAGAGTGTGATAGGCAAGGAAGCGCGCGAACAGATGCTGAGCCGTATTGGGCGCCTGCCCGATATGTTGGTTGCAGCCATTGGCGGTGGTTCTAACGCCATTGGCTTGTTCCACCCGTTTCTCGATGATCCCGATGTAGAGATGCTCGGCATCGAAGCGGCTGGCCATGGTCTGGACAAGCAACATGCCGCATCGCTCGCTGGCGGCAAACCCGGCATTTTGCATGGCAACAAAACCTATCTGCTACAAGACGAAGACGGCCAGATTGACGAAGCCCATTCGATCAGCGCGGGCCTGGATTATCCTGGCATTGGTCCTGAACATAGCTGGCTGAAAGAATCCGGCCGGGTGCGCTATGACAGCGTGACCGACACCGAAGCGTTAGAAGCGTTCCAATTGCTCTGTAGCACCGAAGGTATCATTCCGGCACTGGAGCCTTCTCACGCCATCGCAGCGGTTGCCCGTGAAGCAGTGAAAATGAACAAAGATCAGATCATACTCGCCAATCTCTGCGGTCGCGGAGATAAGGATATTTTCACGGTTGCCGAGGCTTTGGGGACCGAGATATGAAACCAAATAGCCCTCTCCCCTTCAGGGGAGAGGGTTGGGAGAGGGGGAATTAAATGCGTGACCCTCGCCTAACCGAATATGCAAAGGAAATGCGGCGCCAGCCGACAGAACCCGAAACCAAATTGTGGCTGGAACTCAGAGCCAAGAGACTAAGTGGCGTAAAGTTTCGCAAGCAGAAAGTCATCGGCCCTTACATTGCCGACTTTGCGTCCCGTGAACCGATGATAGTGATTGAAATTGACGGCGATACGCACGATAAAATGAAAGACTATGACCTGAAAAGGACGGATTATTTGAAACAGCAAGGTTATAGCGTGATAAGATTTACCAACTTGGAAATTATGCGAAATTTGGATGGTGCTTTGGAGCGGTTAAGCGGGATAATCGAGACTTCCCCTCTCCCAACCCTCTCCCCTGAAGGGGAGAGGGCTTTATGACCCGCCTTTCAAAAGCCTTCCCATCCGACCGCGCAGCCCTCGTCGCCTTCGTCACCGGCGGCGATCCAAGTGCTGCCGACACCGGAGCCATCCTTGACGCGCTTGTCGAAGGCGGTGCGGATATCATCGAACTCGGCATGCCTTTCACCGACCCGATGGCCGATGGCCCCGCCATTCAGGCCGCGAATATCCGCAGCCTGAACGCTGGCACAAAAACTGCCGATTTACTGAACATTGCCACCGCTTTTCGCCAGCGCCATCCCACGGTTCCGCTTGTCCTGATGGGCTATGCCAATCCGATGACCATCCGCGGGGCCGACTGGTTCGCCGATGCTTGTGTTGATGCGGGCGTAGATGGCGTGATCTGCGTCGATATTCCGGTTGAGGAAGATGATAGCTTGGGCGATAGTTTGCGTGCCAAAGATGTCGCTGTCATCCGCCTCGCTACCCCGACGACGGACGCGGCGCGCCTGCCAGACATATTGAAAAATGCCTCTGGCTTTCTCTATTATGTGTCCGTCGCGGGTATTACCGGCCTGCAGCAAGCCGCTCAAGCCAGCATCCAAGAAGCAGTCACGCGCTTGAAAGCCGGAACAGACTTACCGGTCGCGGTGGGCTTTGGTGTTCGCACACCGGAACAAGCCGCCGATATCGCGCACGTTGCAGATGGTGTTGTTGTTGGGTCCGCCATTGTCGAAATCATCGCGGAACATGGCGCGGGTGCGCCGCCGCATGTGAAGGCCTATGTAAAATCACTTTCTGATGCTATCAGAAGCGCACGATAAAAATCTGGGGAATTGACGCATGTCTTGGCTTAGCAATGTCCGTAACAAGATCGCCTCGATCACCAAAAAGGAAACGCCGGATAACCTCTGGCACAAATGCAAGAAATGCGAAGCCATGGTGTTCCTCAAGGAATATGAGGACAATATGCATATCTGCCCGAAATGCGAGCATCATGGCCGTATCGGGCCGATGATCCGATTTGAACAGATTATGGATGAGAATAGCTGGAAGATCATTCCTTTCACAGCGGTTCAGGAAGATCCGCTCAAATTCAAAGATCAAAAGAAATATAGCGATCGTCTGAAGGCCGCGCGGGCCAAGACTGAAGAGCAAGACGCTTTGATTACCGTCACTGGCACAATCGACAATATGCCCTGCGTTGTCGGCGTTCAGGATTTTGCCTTCATGGGCGGTTCCATGGGTCTGGCCGTGGGTCAGGCTTTTGTCGATGGCGCGAACCGGGCGTTGGAGCAGCAATGCCCCTATATTATTTTCACCGCTGCCGGCGGCGCGCGGATGCAGGAAGGCATTTTGTCGCTGATGCAAATGCCCAAAACCACTGTCGCTATTTCGATGCTGCGCGAGGCGGGATTGCCGTTCATTGTTGTGCTAACCGATCCAACGACCGGTGGCGTTACGGCTAGCTATGCGATGCTCGGCGATGTTCAAATTTCGGAGCCCGGTGCACTGATCGGTTTTGCTGGCCAACGCGTGATTGAGAATACCATCAGGGAAAAGCTCCCCGAAGGATTTCAGACAGCGGAATATCTGCTGGAACATGGCATGATTGACATGGTTGTGCATCGCAAAGAACTGCGCGCCCAATTGGCCCAGATCATGGGCTATCTCATGGCCTGGAAAACCGCTGCATGATCCCCTTCACCCCTCCCCTTCAGGGGAGGGGCCGGGGGTGGGGCAGCGCTAGGCGCTCGCTCTGCTCGCGACCCACCCCAACCCCTCCCTTAAAAAGGAGGGGCTTTTAGTCATGGCAGACGGCGCACGCTCTGATCACCCGGCGGTACAGGAACAACTCAACCGGCTCTCGTTGCTTTCCCCCGGACGCGATGTGCTGGGGCTGGAGCGCATCAGCATTGTCATGGAGCGCCTCGGCAATCCGCATCTGAAACTGCCACCGGTTTTTCATGTCGCCGGTACCAACGGCAAAGGCTCAACCTGCGCCTTTTTGCGCGCGGCGATTGAGGCGGAGGGCCTGAAAGCCCATGTCTATTCAAGCCCGCATCTGGTGCGATTTAATGAGCGGATCAGGCTTGCTGGTTCCCTGATTGAGGACGAATATCTTGCCGAATTGCTGGCACGCGTTCTGGATTGCAACGAAGATATCAACCCCAGCTTTTTTGAAGCCACAACGGCTGCAGCCATGCTCGCCTTTGCCGAAACACCAGCCGATGCCTGCATATTGGAGGTCGGATTGGGCGGCCGGTTGGATGCGACCAATATTGTGCCGCAACCAGTGGCGACTGGAATAGCCGCGCTGGGTATTGATCATAAAGAGTTTCTATTGTCCCCGGAGGAAGGCACGCCAACCGATCCTATGGTCCGTATCGCCTGGGAAAAAGCCGGCATTGCTAAAGCGGGCTCGCCTTTGCTCACGCAAAAATATCGAACCGATATGGCTGACGCGATATCCGGTCATGCCGCCATTACCGGTGCGCAACATTTACCGCGCGGCGATGTTTGGGATGCTGCGATTTACGAAGATCAGCTCCACTACCGCGATGATGCAGGGAAATTGGCTGTCCCCCTCCCCGCCCTGCCCGGTGCGCATCAAGCCGATAATGCCGCCCTTGCCATCGCTATGCTGCGGCATCAGGATATTGTGCAGATTTCCGAATCGGCCTTCCGGGCAGCCATGGGATGGGCGAAGTGGCCCGCCCGTTTACAGAAACTGTCGCACGGCCCATTGCGAGATATTCTACCAGAGGAAGCTGAATTGTGGCTAGACGGTGGGCATAATGTGAACGCAGGCGAAGCACTGGCAGCGCATTTTAGCGGTTATGCGGATCAGTCCAT
Source organism: uncultured Sphingomonadaceae bacterium (assembly GCA_947489315.1). GTDB lineage: Bacteria > Pseudomonadota > Alphaproteobacteria > Sphingomonadales > Sphingomonadaceae > Parasphingorhabdus. The sequence continues at coordinate 1,242,142 of CANLCX010000001.1, read as the reverse complement.
CCATTTAATCATAGGGATGCTTGCCAACAAAGACCCCGCTGCAATCATCGCGCCGCTCGCACCGAAAATTGCGAGCACCACAGTGGTGCCTATCGCGGGTCACACCACACATAGCGCAGATGATTTTGGGCAGGCAACGGCAGCTGTGTCGAGCGTTCCTGATGTTGCAGCGGCTTTGAAAAATGTAACAACGCGAGGGCCGGAAACTGTGTTGGTTGTCGGCTCTCTCTATCTCGCCGGAACGGTTCTATTGGCTAATCAGCAGTCGCCAGATTAGCCTGCTTCTCTTGTGCCGCATATCGATTACTGCGGACCCATTCAAATATGCATAATATAATCGCAGCAACGCCAAGCGCCGCTGTAAACAGGAATATCTGATAGTAACCATTGCGTTCAATCATCTCGCCAAGCGCTCCTCTCCCCAGCGTTCCGATCAGAAAGGTCAGCGATGATAAAAGAGCATATTGCACAGCACTATATTGCTTGCTCGTGATCGACGACAGATAAGCGACAAAAGCAGCGCCAGCCAAACCGCCCGCCAGATTTTCTCCTGTAATCGCCAACATCAGCTTTGCCATCCGTTCATCAGCACCGAATAGACCTACTAGCCATGTGAATCCCGTTACTTTGGAAAAAGTAGCGATCGCCGCTCCCCCGGCTGCCAGATTGGCATATAATAAATTACTAGCCGCTGCAGTTGCTGCGCCAATTGTCAGCGTCGCCATCCGACCGAAATAGACGAAAGAAACACCGCCTAGCGCGATACCCAACATCGTCATACCCACGCCAAAAAATTTGGAAGCCACAGCGACTTCGCTTTTTGTATATTCAAGTTCCCCAAGATAAAATGGGTAGGCAAAGCTGCCCCAGATATTGTCGGTAATCCGATAGGATAGGATCAACGCCAAAACCAATATAGCCGCCCAACCAAGCCGCCCCATTATATCGGCAAGAGGAAGAACCAAAGCACGGTAGCCATGATCGAGAACGGCATCAAAAGTCGTTTCGCGCTTGGTATCTGTCTGCAAAACATATTTTCCGTTGCGACGCCAATATTCCAAAACCGCTGCAATTATGGCGGGAATTATCACGGTCGCGATGACAATCAAGGGTCCGTTAAATTGAATAAATTCAACCGAATCTGGGCGTAATTCAGGATCAGAGCCTAGCGATCGCACCATGAATACGCCTACTCTGACAAGGGCCCATGCCCACAATAATCCGACGATGGCCAAGCCATATGTGCGTATTTTTGGGTCAAGCTGCCCTGCCATGCGCAAAGCATTGTCTCCATCGGGACCATCTGACGCAATAGTATCCGGCGCGAAGAAAGTCGCGATAGAAATAACTAACATCGTTCCCCCCATCAACGCGTAGACGAGCGGCCAGCTATACGCGTCTGCGAGGAACAGAGCCAAAGCACCGCCCACCAACGCCGCAATTCGATATCCCAATTGATAAACAGTCGACAACATATCAAGCGTTGCAACTTCATCTGCAACGTCCACGCGCCAAGCATCAATCACAACATCCTGTGTCGCAGAAGCAAAAGCGCCCATCCCGGCGAGCAATGAAAACCAGCCAATCGAAGATTGAGGGTTGAGAACGGACAATGTTAAAAGAATGATCCCAAGCAACAGTTGCGCCGGAATCAGCCAGCTTTTGCGGCGTCCTAATCGATGAAGACCAGGAATTTTCACCCGATCCACAACCGGAGACCAAAGAAATTTAAACGCGTAAGCGAGGCCGATAAGCGAGAAAACGCCCATGGTTTCGAGGTCAACTTGTGCGTCGGAAAGCCAAGCGTAAAGCGTTCCAAGCAACAGCGAATAAGGCAATCCTGCGGAAAAACCGAAAATGAACATCATGCCGGTCTTTCTTTGACCCAGCGATGCAATCAATTTTTTAAATCCCGGCTTATCTTCTGCTTGGGCCGCTTCACTCACGCCATACTCTCCCTCAAACTGAGAGAAACACTAGCGGCAAATGTTTCGAATGCCAGTCAGATTTTCAGATATGCCTAAATATCGAGGAGCTTGGCGCCCACAATCGGGCCTGAGCCTGGTCGTTGAACAATAATCGCATATTTATCGGCGCCCGCAACATTCAAGTCTTCACCCGAAAGCTTGAACCGCATGGATGTGCCATCCCAGCTGCCAAGGTTACGTTCGCTTTTGACGACGTTGGTATAATGTAACTTGCGTCCGCCATTTTCGCCCCGACCGACCTGCACGGTTTCTGAGGAACTCAGCGCCAGCAGCGAAACACCGGCCATATAGCGGGATTGGCCTTTAATGGTGACCGTGACATAGCCGCTATCATCGCGATTGGTTTCGATGACGGGACCAGCATGGTTTTTCGCTAACCGGACCAGTGACCGGATATCACTTTCTCGCGAACCGACGGCACCGCCGCCGCCATTGACCACCATTTGGGGTGTATATACCCCAGAACCGGTCTTGCCTTTGCTGGCATAGGTTCGTTGCAGCTGCGTATTTTCTTTCCTTGCCAGCGTGTCTTTCCAGCCCAGGCGGTCCCAATAGGTAACAGGCCGCGAAATCACCAGCAGGGAGCTATCTTTGGCTAGCCGGGAAGCTAGCATATCCGCAGGAGGACAAGATGAGCATCCCTGACTGGTGAACAGTTCGACAACGATCGGATTGGGGGAAACCGTTTCGTCGCCAAAGCTTTTCGCGGGTGTCGTTACTTGCGCGGAGGCATCGCTTGATGATTGGGCGATTTGCGCACCCATAAAGCCTGCAAATGCAGTAGCTGCGACCATTGCCGGCAATATAATATGACGCATCGTGACACCTTCCTAACAAGTAACTATCCTGTCATTCGCGAGCACCATCTAGTAGGTTACAGATTGCGGCAAAGTTTTTTTTCCGCCATGCGCAAAATCATGACAGACAACGAATCAGGCAAAGAATCGGGCAAGATCTATAAAGCCAAGCCCACACGCGGAGCAAAGCAAGAACCTGCCAAGGCCAAACCACCAGAGGCCCAAGTCCGCGAAGGGCAGCGCATTGCCAAATTACTAGCGCGCGCAGGCGTTGCCTCGCGCCGCGAAATTGAGCGCATGATTGGCGAGGAACGGATCGCTCTCAACGGCGTGACCGTCGACCATCCATCGTTGCTGCTGAAAAATCTCACCGGGATCACCGTAGACGGCAAACCTGTGGCAGAGCCTTCTCCAGCCAAATTGTACCGTTTCCACAAGCCCAATGGCTATCTGACCGCCGAGCGCGATTTTTCTGGCAAGAAAACCATCTATGACGTGCTTCCGGAAATGGAACGGGTCATGCCCATTGGCCGGTTGGATATGAATACCGAAGGCTTGTTGTTAATGACCACAGATGGCGAGTTTAAGCGCGAGATGGAGCTTCCCAAAACCGGCATTGAACGCACCTATCGCGCCCGCACTTTTGGAGAGATTTCGCAAAATCAATTGGAAGACCTTTATCGTGGTATCACGATAGAAGGCATGCATTATGGACCGATCACCGCCAATCTGGAGCGCCGCACGGGCCGCAATCAATGGATTGAAATGACCCTGACTGAAGGAAAAAACCGTGAAGTACGGCGGGTATTGGAGCATTTCGGCTTGGAAGTATCCCGCCTCATCCGCACCCGCTATGGGCCATTTGTGTTGGGTGACTTGCAAAAAGGCGAAATTGAAGTCGTGCGACAGCATGATCTGGTGCAGTTTCGAAAGACCCTTAAGTGAGGATCAATCACTATAAGCCCCTCCTCTTCAGAGGAGGGGTTGGGGTGGAGGACTCTGATCGCTGCGCGAGCGATATCTGCGATATCGCACCCACCCCTTCCCCCTCCCTTGAAAGAGAGGGGCTTATAATATGCGCATAATCGCAGGGGAATGGCGTGGCCGCAAAATTGTTGCGCCCAAGGGTGAAACCACCCGTCCAACCGCTGACCGCACGCGCGAGCGGTTGTTTTCCATGCTGACCAGCCGTCTCGGCGATTTTGCAGACTTGCAGGTGCTGGATTTGTTTTCCGGTTCTGGGGCGCTGGGGCTCGAAGCATTGTCGCGCGGCGCAGCCCATTGCACCTTTGTTGAGCAAGACCGTGACGCTCTCAAAGCATTAGAAAAAAATATCGAAACGCTGAGTGCCGATGCGGACATACGCATCGGCTCCGTGCTGGCCCTTGGCGTGGCACGCAAACCTTATGATGTAATCCTGATGGATCCGCCATATGAAACTGGCGCCGGTGCTGTGGCTCTATCAAAACTTGGCCGCCATGGATGGTTCGCACCCTCCAGCTGGATTGCTATCGAGACGTCTCGCAAAGAGGAAGTGTCCGTTAAAGGATTTGAATTGGAGAGCCAGCGCGATAGCGGCAAGGCGAGACTGCATATCCTGCGTCCCACATAATTGCGCGTTTAGCTGTTAGCGGTCTCATAAGCTGTCGCCGTCTCACTGCTATCATTTTGCATGTGCGAATAGGCGGTAGTGGTTACCATCATGGCGGTAGCTATGATTGCGCTCAACATTAGACGTCTGCTCATCTTACATTCCCATCGGAGGATCATTTCTCTTATGATTGGAATATGGTGCACCGCAACATCAAAAACAACCTGCACCTTGGGTCATGTCTAAAATGATATTAGTCTTGCCGCCGCTGCGGATGTTCCCTAACTGTTCACCTGTGTCCAACCCTGTAAACATGTCCGCTGAAAACGATCCGCCTTATGTGCGCGGACTCAACGCACCGCAACGCGATGCCGTACTCACGACCGAAGGGCCCGTACTGGTTCTCGCTGGAGCCGGGACCGGGAAAACCGCTGCCCTCACCCGGCGACTGGCGCATCTTGTCTATTCGCGCAAAGCATGGCCATCCGAAATTCTCGCCGTAACCTTTACCAACAAAGCCGCGCGCGAGATGAAGGAACGAATTGGATCGATTGTCGGTGACGCCGTTGAAGGCATGCCATGGCTTGGCACCTTTCACAGTATCGGCGCGAAAATGCTCCGACGCCATGCGGAACTGGTTGGGCTGCAGAGCAATTTCACCATACTTGATACGGACGACCAACTGCGCCTGCTGAAACAATTGATTCAGGCCGAAGAACTGGATGAAAAGCGCTGGCCTGCAAGAGCGCTGGCCGGGTTGATCGATCAATGGAAAAATCGCGGCCTCAACCCCGCAGACCTCGATGCCAATGAGAATGAGCGCTATGCCAATGGCCGCGGTCAAGAATTTTATGCCGCCTATCAGGCACGGCTAAAGGTTCTTAATGCCTGCGATTTTGGCGACCTGTTGCTGCACATCCTCAACCTGCTTAAGACTGATCGCGAAATATTGAAGCTCTATCAGGAGCGCTTCAAATATATACTCGTCGACGAATATCAGGATACGAATAGCAGCCAATATCTCTGGCTGCGGTTGCTCGCCCAAGAGCGCAAAAATATTTGCTGTGTCGGCGATGATGACCAATCCATCTATAGTTGGCGCGGAGCGGAGGTCGCCAATATCTTGCGCTTCGAGAAAGATTTTCCGGATGCCAAGGTCGTCAAGCTGGAACAGAATTATCGCTCCACGCCCCATATTTTGGCGGCTGCTTCCGAGCTGATTTCCAATAATAGTGGTCGCCTCGGCAAGACCTTATGGACCGAAGAGCAAGAGGGCGACAAGGTGCAGGTCACTGGCGTCTGGGACGGCCCCGAAGAAGCGCGGCGCACCGGTGAAGAGATGGAGAGCCTGCAAATTAAGGGCGTCTCGCTGAATGATATGGCAATCCTGGTCCGCGCCCAATTTCAAACACGCGAGTTTGAGGACCGGTTTATCTCCATCGGTATGCCGTATAAGATTATCGGCGGCTTTCGTTTCTACGAGCGCGCAGAAATTCGCGACGCCCTCGCCTATCTCCGTGTGATAGCCCAGCCTGCCGATGATCTTGCCTTTGAACGGATCGTCAATGTGCCCAAGCGCGGCCTTGGGGATAAAACTGTGGAAAAAGTCCACCGGCTGGCCCGAGCGCAAGGCATTCCGCTGGCCGCAGCCGCGCTGAGTATTTGCGATACGGATGAATTGCCAACACGGGCAAGAACCACATTGTCGGAGCTTATGCGCAGTTTTGCAAGATGGCGCACCCATGCCGACGAAATGTCCCATGCAGAAGTGGCGCGGATCGTGCTCGATGAATGCGGCTATACCACCATGTTGCAGGCCGACCGTACCCCGGAAGCGGCTGGACGGCTTGAAAACCTGACCGAATTGACCCGCGCGATGGAGGAATATGAAACGCTCGGCGATTTCCTCGAACATGTATCGCTGGTGATGGACAATGATGCCGCGAGCGATGAAGCCAAGGTCACGATCATGACCATGCATGGGGCAAAGGGCCTGGAATATGACCATGTCTTTTGTGTCGGATGGGAAGAAGGCGTTTTCCCGTCCCAGCGTAGTCTAGACGAAGGCGGGCTTGCATCGCTGGAGGAAGAACGCCGCCTCGCCTATGTCGCGATCACGCGGGCGAAGAAAAAATGCACTATCTTCCATGCGGCCAACCGACGGATTTACGGGCAATGGACCAGTTCTATTCCCTCCCGCTTCATCGGTGAGTTGCCGCCAGAGCATATTGAAGAAGAATCGAGCATGATGGGCGGCGAAAGCCTGTGGCGCGCAAACTGGTCGGAACGATCAGATCCCTTTGCTGACAGTGCTCGCGGGACGACGCGAGGACCGGGATGGAAACGCGCACGCAACACAGGCAACTTCGACAGCACGCCCAAAAATATCAAGGAAGCCCGGCGCAGTGCTGTTTCGCTGGGCAATAAGGGCCGTGATGATATTACCTTAGGCATGCGCGTCTTTCATACCAAATTTGGCTATGGCGAAGTTATCGAAAAAGAAGGCAATAAGCTTGAAATAGAGTTTGAAAAAAGCGGCCAGAAGCGAGTGCTCGATAGCTTTGTCGAGGTGGCCTGAGCTTTTCAGAGAGAAAAAGGATTTAACATTTTCGGCCAAATGCATTTGGCTATTGTGCTTCGCTTGATCAAAATGATATAATTTACCCGGTAGGGTCGTTACGCGTACGGGATGCGCGAGTTTTGTTGTTAAAGGCAAGCTAGTGATTAATGACCTGAGGGCATCCGACCCTTTGACTCGGTTTGAAACAGATATATGCATAGTCGGCGCAGGCGCAGCAGGCATTACGCTGGCGCGGCGACTGAAGGACTCAGGATTGCGAATATTGCTGCTGGAAAGCGGCGGTGTAGATTTTGAGGCTGATATTCAGACATTGGCTGATGGTCCTTCGACGGGCCATGAATATTATCCGCTCGCTGATTCCCGATTGCGCTTCTTTGGCGGCACAACAGCAATCTGGGGCGGGCGCTGCGCCGAATTTAACCCGATAGATCTCGAACGCCGCGACTGGGTTCCGCATAGTGGTTGGCCCATTTCCTTCGCCGACCTGCGGCCCTATTATAACGATGCGCGCATGCTGCTTGGCTTGCCTATGCGGCAATCACCGGAAGAACTTTGGCCGCATCTCGGCCGCACAGCCCCCAACTTTGCAAGCGATAGCCTCGCCACCGATTTCTGGCAGTTTACTCCGCAAACGGAATGTTTCACGCTGCGCACATGCAAAGATCTGGTGGATAGCAAAACCGTTCAAATCCTTTTGCATGCAACGGTCACGGCCATTGATGCAGAGAATGGCAGCAATCAAGTCCGCGGCTTATCGGTCAGCGATATTTCAGGCCGCAGTGCAGATATAACTGCCAAACAATATATTCTGGCGGCCGGTGGTATCGACAATGCCCGACTGATGCTCGCCTCCAACATTGGCAATGGCCATGATCAGGTCGGTCGCTATTTCATGGAGCACCCCCATGCCCGCGGCGGACGCATGGCCAAGGGGCGGTTCTGGCAGTTGCTCAAAATGCTCCACGGCCGCATGCGAGACCATAAGGGCTATGTGCACGCTCCGCTGGTCCGGCCATCAAGGGTCATGCAAGAACGCGAAGGCATATTGAACAGCGCCTTCACGCTAGCCGCGCGTCAGAAACCAGAGGCCAATATGGTCGCGCCCGTTAAAGCCTATAATGGCCTCAAACATGCGCTTGCGCCGACCAAGAAAAATCGATCCCTTTGGTTGAATGTCAAAAAAGCGACCACGCGCTTTAATGAAATGGCCGGCCCCCTGCGCCCCCGGGCACTGGCGGCCATGGGCTGGGATTTAGCCGCCATTATTCGCGCGGAACAGGCCCCTAATCCCGATAGCCGCGTAAAACTGGCCAAGGAACGCGATGCGCTGGGCATGCCTCTCACTGAACTCGACTGGCGCTTTTGTGAGCTAGACAAACATAGCGTCAAAGTTGTGATGCAGGAATTTGCCACCCAGCTGGAACATATGGGTATCGGCCGGTTCGATCCGGCGCCTTGGCTCGACGATGCCGCAACGCTTTGGACCACTGATCCGCTTATCTCGGCCCACGCGAAGGGTGGCTATCATCATATGGGCACAACCCGCATGTCCGCATCGCCGCGCACCGGCGTTGTCGACGCGGATTGCCGGGTTCATGGTATGAACAACCTCTATGTCGCTGGCAGTTCGGTTTTTGCCACATCAGGGTGGGCCAATCCTACCTTGGGCATCATGGCCCTCAGCCTTAAACTTGCGGATCATCTCGCGGATCAAAATGCCAAGGCGACAAAGCAGCTGTCGATGGTCAAAGCCTGACCGGAATCACCCCGCCACGATCGCCTCGCCGAGACCGAGCCTTTTGCCATTGGTGACGATCACCCGGTCACCCAGCTTAACCTGCTCAAACAACAACCGCGCAAATTCTTCTGGCACACCGATACAACCCCGGGTCCCATAGCCCCATTTTACTTCCGCAGCGTGAATGGCGATGCCATCATTGGTCAGCCGCAACATATAGGGCATCGGCACATCATAGATGTTGGAGATATGATCTTTGCTCTTCTGCGTGATCGGAAAAACGCCCGTGGGTGTAGGCTTCAACGCGTCACCAAATTTGATCACTGCTGCTCCAATTTCATAACCATCGCGAAAGACCGACATGGATTCCGCCTTGAGATCGACCGTAATGACAATTTCGCCATCGGGCACGTCTGCATCATCCCACTTATAATAGCCATGTACAAACGGCTCATCGATTTGCAGGATGCGTTTTACAATAAAGGGAGAATCTGAAACAATCGGCTCTACAGGAACCGGCTCGATCAATTCCGGTGTGGCGGAAATAGCCGTCGGGATTAGTTGTTGCTGCATCTCTGCCATTGGCACAGCGGTCTCCGGTTCGCCCGCGACAAGGCGGATTAGAGCCAAGGTCATCAGACCCAGAACAGCAAAACCAGCGACAACGAGTATTCCAGCGCTCATCCGCATCATAATTTGCTTTGTCATATCGATCAGCTCCATTTCTTAAGATCTTATTTACCAAGAACCGGAGCGTCCGACCAACGCGCAATTGGACCTGTGCCGCTTAGAGACGGGGAATCGACAAAGATTAAAAAGCAGCGTTAAAGCCCTGAAGCCGCGCCGCTGTCCGGTCGTACAGAGTGAGAAAATATCTCTCGGAAAATGAAAAGTTCTTATTTTGTTCTTTCCTACAAGCACAGCGCTATGACATATTGGATCCATGACTGATATATCCCCAGCGCGCACAGCGCCCATCGCCAGTGAAGACGACCAGATCGCCTTCACCCCTGTTCCTTTTGCCGCGAAGCGCTATGGCGGTTGGACGCCCAATCGCCAGCGCAAATTTATCTATCACCTGTCGCGGATCGGTGTGGTCTCGGCCGCTGCCAAGGCGGTCGGTATGAGCCGGACTTCGGCCTATAAATTGCGGGAGCGCAAAGGCGCGGAGAGTTTTGCCGCTGCTTGGGATATGGCGCTAGAGATGGGGCACGGCAATGCTGACGATCACGCGATCACCCGCGCCATTGAAGGCTATACCGTGCCTTATTTTTACGGTGGCCTGATGCGCGGCGAAATCCGGCGATATGACAACCGGCTGTTGCTCGCCTCCTTGGCGGCGCACAACAGAGACTAACGCTTCATCGCTCAAAACAAACGGTTCAACAGAATTTCAACCCCGTTTTGCGTATCATTTGTCCCTTTTCTATCAACCACCAAAAGCGTCACAGCCCCAATGATATTCATCCCGAGATAAATAAAAATTTGCTGTCCTGAAGAGAGAGACCTGCTTAGAGTTAACCGACAAATCTTATCCAAATAGAAAATTCAAACACCATCGAACAAACCGCGCCTCATCCCTTTGCCATAGCCAATTACCGCTATTTATGGTTTTCGCGGCTCTCCGCGATGTTCGCACTTTATGCGATGATGCTGATCCTCGGCTGGCAGGCCTATAATCTTGCCCGCGAAGATATGGGTGTTGGGGCGTCTGCTGGCATATTGGGTCTGCTGGGCCTTTTGCAATTTGTGCCGCTTTTTATTCTGACTCCATTGGTTGGATGGGTGGCAGATCATTTGGATCGCCGCTGGATTGCCCGTGTTGTGCTCGGCGCGCAGGCCGCGATTGCCTTAGTGCTCGGACTATTGACCGTAAGCGGCAACATCAGCCTGTGGGCGATTTATATTATTTCGGTCCTCTTGGGCATCTGCCGGGCCTTTTTGGGACCAGCGATAACATCATTGGCGCCTAATCTGGTTCCCAAAGAATCCCTTCCCCGCGCCATTGCGCTGTCCACTATCGCTTGGCAGGTCGGCGTGATCGCCGGACCCGGCATGGCGGGACCGCTTTACAAAGTCGCACCGGCATTGCCCTATTTCGTTTGCACCGCGCTCTATACGCTGGCGATGCTATCCATCTTCATGATCGGGCCCGTTGCTCGAAGTGCGATTGACCGGACGAAGGGCCCCATCCGTCAAGTGATGGACGGCATGTCCTATGTCTGGACCAACAAACTTGTGCTCGGGGCCATCACGCTCGACCTGTTGGTCATGTTCCTCGCCGGTGCGACGGCGATGATTCCGGTTTTTGCGAAAGACATTTTGGGCGCCGGTGAAATTGGCCTGTCGTTGCTAGCAGCGTCACCTGCTGTCGGCGCAGTCATAGTCGCCGGTATCTTTTCCTTTGCCCCCCTGTCCCGCAACGTCGGCAATATGATGCTGATTGCCATGGCCGTTTTCGGGGTCGGTACGATCGGTTTTGGTCTGAGCACATCCCTGCCCCTCTCGATGGCCTGTCTGGCTTTATGCGGGGCTGCCGACATGTTCGGTGTCTATGTCCGCAGCTCGCTGATCCAGCTACACACGCCCGATGACCGGCGCGGCCGAGTCAATGCCGTTAGCCAGATGACAATCAGCGCATCCAACGAATTGGGCGATGCCCTGTCTGGCGGGCTAGCTGTGTTATTTGGTCCTATCGCAGCCATTGTCGCTGGCGGCGCGGGTGCTATAGTGGTCACTGGAATGTGGTCACGGCTGTTTCCTCAACTGGGAGCCGCCAAAACTTTTGATCCGCCGCCAGATTTGGAAACGGATAGAAAAATAGAAGACAAATCAAACACTAGTGCTAAAGATTGAAATTCAGGAGAACAGAGCAATGATCGCCCATACTATTCTCGATACGATTGGGAACACGCCCCATATCAAAATGCAGCGCCTATTTGGTGATGCGAATGTCTGGATTAAGTCCGAACGGTCCAATCCTGGTGGATCGATTAAAGACCGGATCGCGCTGGCGATGATTGAAGATGCCGAAAAATCCGGCGCGCTCAAGCCAGGCGGCACGATCATTGAGCCGACATCGGGCAATACCGGCGTCGGGCTTGCCATGGTCGCCGCGGTCAAAGGCTATAAGCTGATTTTGGTGATGCCAGAATCCATGTCTTTGGAACGCCGCCGCTTGATGCTGGCTTATGGCGCGAGCTTTGATCTCAGCCCCAAAGAAAAAGGGATGAAAGGCGCCATTGAACGCGCCCAGGAATTAATCGACGCCACGCCGGGCGCGTGGATGCCGCAGCAGTTTGAAAATCCAGCCAATTTTGAAGTGCATAAACGCACGACGGCACAAGAAATATTGGCCGATTTCAAAGATAAACCGCTCGATGCGATTATCACCGGTGTTGGCACGGGCGGCCATATTACCGGCGTTGCCGAAGTGCTGAAACAGGAATGGAGCGGCCTGAAAGTCTATGCCGTAGAGCCTGCTGGATCACCTGTGATCAGCGGCGGGCAACCTGGGCCACATCCGATTCAGGGCATTGGTGCTGGTTTCATTCCCGGTAATCTTCATACGCAAAGCATTGATGGAGCGATTCAAGTCGAGCCGGCTGATGCCAAAGCGATGGCGCTCCGCGCCGCAAAGGAAGAAGGCATGTTGGTCGGCATAAGTTCTGGCGCGACCATGGCAGCCATTGCGCAAAAACTGCCTGAACTCGGTGATGGTGCCAATGTGCTTGGCTTTAATTATGATACTGGCGAACGATATCTTTCGGTGCCGGAGTTTTTGCCCGAAGAATGAGTTCAATCGAAGTCAATACCTTCACCTATAAACATGGTGACCTGGAACTCGTAGGCTATATGGCCCAACCGAGCCGTTATCCTCGTGCGGGCATATTGATCGTTCCGACTATTGCCGGCCCCAACAAGATTATGATGGACCGTGCGCGATGGCTCGCAGCTCAGGGCTATTCGGCAATGGTGTGCGATCTCTACGGTCAGGGGGAGATAACCGATCACCGGATGGCTTCAACCATGGCCAATGCTCTAAGAGCGGATCCCGAAAATTATCGCGCACGTTTTCGCTGTGCCTTGGATGAGCTGAGGAAACGTTCAAAGCTTGCCAACCATCGCATTGCAGCAATTGGTTATTGTATGGGCGGCGAGATTGTTCTGGAAATGGCACGCGGCGGTGAGGATCTAGCCTTGGTCGTCAGTTTTCACGGACTGTTGGCGACGCCTCTGCCCGCCAAAAGGGGAGCGATCAAAGCCCGGATATTGGTCTGTCATGGACGCGCAGATCCCTTGGTCCCGCCAAAGCAGGTACGCGCGTTTCTCGAGGAAATGGATTTCGCCGGAGCGGATTGTCATATGCATACTTATACCGGTGTGGTGCATGGCTTTACCGACCCGGCAAGCGACGGAAAGCCGCTCGATGCCGTCGGTTATAATAAATCCGCAGATCAGCAAAGCAAAGCTGCCATGCTCAGCATGTTCGAAGAGCTTTTTTAGAAAAAAGCGCCGGGCAAGTGCGACCCAGCCCGGCGCCTTTAGACAATGTGGCGTTAATCGGGTTTACCATCGCCATCATCGTCAAGCAGGTCCGGCTTGCCGTCACCGTCGGTATCCCAAGCATCGGGTTGTCCGTCGCCGCTGCGGTCCCAAGCATCCATGGTGCCATCGCCATCGGTATCAATGGTCGGCGCAGGAATTTCCGATTCCATCGGTTCTTCCTGGGTATCTTGGGCAGCAATTGCGCCAGTCGCCATGGTGAAGCCAACACCAACGGTTACAAGATAGGGAGTCATCCTCCGCATCGGGCTTAAAGTTTTTTTGGAATGCATAGCATCTACTCCTAATGCAGATCATTCCCCTGTCGTTTACAGCAATGTGCGACCGCCGCCCTCCAATCAAGAAGGCAGCGGTTAAGCGAGTTAAAAATGAGACTTTTCGGCGGATTTTGGCGACTATCGCACCCTAGCCACTATCTGCCGTGAGGCGTCAGTAGACCTAAGCGACGGCAAACATTTCAGGTTCGAGCGCCATGATCGCTTCACTACCGCCTTCAATCTTGCGCCGCAGAGAACCTGCATCCGGGAAGAAACGCTCGGAGAAATATTTGGCGGTCACCAGCTTCGTTTCATAAAATGCTGGATTATCGTCACCATTGGCCAATGCCTCAGAAGCGGCCTTCGCCATCCGCAGCCACATCAAGCCGAGAGCAACAATGCCCATGATGTGCATATAGTGATGCGCACCGGCTCCAGCATTGTTCGGATTAGCCATCGCGTTCTGCATGAACCACATGGTCGCCTTTTGCAGTTCGCCATTGGCTTTTTCGAGACCCTCAGCGAAGCCTTTCAGCTTGTCATCAGCCTTGGCTTCTTCAACTTCCTTCGCAATAACGGCAAACAGCGCCTGAACGCCACGGCCACCATTTTGCGCCAGTTTCCGGCCAACCAAGTCCATCGCTTGGATACCGTTCGTACCCTCATAGATCATGGCGATACGCGCATCCCGCACATATTGTTCCATGCCCCACTCGGCAATATAACCATGACCGCCATAGACTTGCTGCGCATTTGTCGCGATTTCATAGCCTTTATCGGTACCATAGCCTTTGATAACAGGCGTTAGGAGCGACAGCAGATCGTCTGCCAACTGACGCTCTTCTTCGGTCTGCGCTTTATGAATTAGATCAGCTTGCAGAGCGCCCCACAGGCACAAAGCGCGCATACCTTCCGTAAAGGCTTTTGCATCGAGCAACATCCGGCGAACATCAGGATGTACAAATAATGTGTCCGCTTTTTCTTCCAGATCTTCCGGACCTGTCAGCGCCCGACCTTGACGGCGATCATTGGCATAGTGAACGGCATTTTGATAAGCGACTTCGGCAATGCCAAGCCCCTGTTGACCAACACCTAGCCGCGCTACGTTCATCATGATGAACATCGCTGCCAGGCCCTTATTCTCTTCGCCGACCAGATAACCGGTCGCCCCGTCATAGTTCATGACGCATGTGGAGTTTCCATGTATCCCCATTTTATGCTCAATCGAACCACAGGAAACCGCATTGCTATCTCCCAGCGAACCGTCTTCATTGACGATGGTTTTGGGAACGATAAACAGGGAAATGCCTTTCACACTATCTGGTGCATCTGGCGTCTTTGCGAGCACCAGATGGATTATGTTTTCAGCCATGTCATGTTCACCGGACGAGATGAATATCTTCGTACCTGTGATAGAATGAGAGCCGTCGGTATTCGGCTCAGCCTTGGTTCTGATGAGCCCCAGATCGGTGCCGCAATGCGGTTCGGTCAGGTTCATGGTGCCCGTCCATTCACCCGACAGCATTTTAGGTACGAACTTGGCTTTCTGTTCGTCGCTGCCTTTGGCAAGAATGGATGAAATCGCGCCATGGGTCAGGCCGGGATACATTGCAAAGGCCATGTTACCACTTGCCATATATTCCTCAAACGCCATCGAAACGATGTGCGGCAAGCCTTGTCCGCCAAATTCTTCTGGCCCGGACAATGTCCCCCAACCCGCTTCGCGATATTGTTTATAGGCGTCCTTAAAGCCGGTCGGCGTCGTTACGCTCCCATCTTCATGGCGCGTACAACCTTCCAGGTCGCCAACTTGATTAAGGGGAAACAGCACATTTTCAATAAATTTGCTTCCCTCAGTCAAAATGGCATCAATCATTTCCGGCGTTGCATTTTCGAAACCGGGCAAATTGGAAAAGCGTTCCACGTTTAGAACATTGTTGATTATAAATTGGGTGTCGCGAACTGGCGCTTGATAACTTGGCATTATCTATATCTTTCTCTTAAATTGGATTATTGCCAATAAATTGGCAGACTATCCGCTAATGTTGTTGTGCTTTGGCGGCTGTTACAGCGTCCTGCACAATCTTGATAAATTCCGTAAGTTCGGTGATTGAACTATCGATGTCGCTCCGTTGCTTTTTGAGAAGATCGACCTTCTCTTGACATTTATCGAGCGTGACGTTCATTTGCGTCACTCGTCCGTCGCCTAAGTCGTATAGATCTATCATCTCACGAATTTCTATCAGACTAAAACCAACATTTTTCGCACGCATAATCCAGGCAAGACGAGCCCGGTCTCTCTTTGTATAGATGCGCGACAGACCTTTGCGATGTGGCGCAATCAGTCCTTCATCCTCATAGAAACGAAGTGCACGAGCGGTAACACCAAACTCTTCAGATAAATCGGAAATCGTAAAGGTTTCGCGATTTTGCAGGTCAGGAGTATCAATCTCAGCATGATTGAGTGGATTCGACATACACTCTATGTAGCTTACGCTAACGTAAACGTCAATATTAACCGCCGGGACACAAATTTTCTATCTCGCGACCGCGGGTAGATCGCGCCACTGCATCCCCCTCACCGACTAAGTTGAAGCTGACGCCGCCAAACCCTGCACGTGGCGTACAATAGCTTTCACAAGCCGCCGGCAAATTACCTGGCAACTTCAAAGCAACGCCGTCAAAACTGGCCCTAAAGCTACATTTTTGTTCGCTATCCAAGGTAATTTGAACGATTTCGCCATTTCGCTCAGCAGAACCTAAACCTTCACATTTGCTATCGGGGCCAAACACAGCGAGCAGTCCGACCTGATACCCTCCCTCGTCATTGCCAACAGCGCAAAAACGATCCTCACCGAGGTCGCTTCGCCTTTCAAACGCTCCCGAAAGGCTAACATTTCTAGCGTCAGGAATTACGCCTGCCTCTATTGCAGCCTGCTCCAGCGATGATAACTGCTCGGCCTCGACAACATCACTCGTTTCGTTGCTAGATTGATCACAAGATACCAGCGAAAACGCGATCAGCAGCACACATATTTTTTTCACCCGATAGGCTCCAATTGACCATGTTCAATTTTGCGATAGAAACAGCTTGTTGCTCCTGTATGGCAGGTCGGTCCGGCTGGCTTTGCTTTGACCCACAACGCATCTTGGTCACAATCAATACGGACCTCGACAACATTCAAAATGTTACCCGAAGTCTCACCCTTTTTCCAAAGTGCCTGACGACTCCGGGAATAGAAATGAGCAACACCAGTTTCCAGCGTCATTCTAAGAGCCTCAGAATCCATAAAGGCGACCATCAGAACATCGCCTGACGAATCATCCGTAACCACGGCGGCTATCAAACCGTTCGAGTCATATTTGGGATTAATCTGCGATCCGGTCTCACGGTCAATTTTTTGGCTATTTGTCATACTGTTGAATTAGGGTGCTCAAGCCCGCCGTGCAACGCAAAACCGGCTTTTCTGCAATTGAGCTCGTCCGGAACAGATAAATATGATGTTTTTGTTACCAAGGGGGAAGACAAACCGGGGAATCAAATCTATATCCCTGCCATCTCCCCACTGGCGCTATTTGGGCGTCTATATTTTGGGCAGCAAACAAGGTGCGATATGCTTACAACCCACCCGTTTGAAGATGACAAGCTACGTGAAGAATGCGGCGTTTTCGGTGTCGCTGGTATAGAAGACGCGGCGGCGATGGTTGCGCTAGGCCTCCATGCTCTGCAACATCGCGGACAGGAAGCGGCAGGAATAACCTGCCGTAACGGCCGCGAGTTTTACAGCCACCGTGCGCTTGGTCCTGTGGCAGGCAATTTTGATAGCCGGGAAGTCATGGATAAGCTGCGCGGTGATTACGCCTGCGGCCATGTGCGCTATTCAACGACGGGCGCTGGAACATTGCGAAACATTCAACCGCTAGAAGCAGACCTCGCTTCCGGCGGTTTTGCTATCGCCCATAACGGCAACATATCAAACGCGCTGAAACTCCGGCATGAGTTGGTTCAGAACGGTTCAATATTTCAGTCTACAAGCGATACTGAGGTAATCATCCATTTGCTGGCGACATCAAAATATCGCACCCTTCTGGATAAATTTATCGATGCCTTGCGCAAGGTAGAAGGTGCCTATTCGCTCATTTGCATGACGCCAGACGGCATGATCGCTTGCCGCGATCCACTGGGGATACGTCCGCTTGTTATTGGCAAAATCGGCGATGCTTATGTCTTCGCATCAGAAACAGTCGCCCTTGATCTCGTCGGCGCCGAATATATTCGGAGTGTCGAAGCCGGAGAGTTGATCGTCGTTTCTAATGGCGAGATGCGCTCACATCGGCCATTTGGGGAATCAAACGCCCGTCCGTGTATTTTTGAACATGTCTATTTCTCAAGACCAGATTCTATTGTCGATGGATCATCAATTTACAGCGTGCGCAAAGAAATTGGTGCCCAGCTGGCGATCGAAAACCCTGTTAATGCTGACTATGTTATTCCAGTTCCTGATAGCGGGACACCTGCCGCCATTGGTTATGCGGAACAGTCAGGCATTCCATTTGAACTCGGAATTATCCGCTCTCATTATGTCGGGCGGACGTTTATTCAACCAGGTGACGGTGTCCGCCATCTCGGTGTGAAGCTCAAGCATAATGCCAACAGGCCGCTGGTAAACGGTAAGAAAATTGTGCTGATAGATGACAGTATCGTACGCGGCACGACCAGCCTGAAAATCGTTCAAATGATGCGCGAAGCGGGTGCGGCAGAAGTCCATATGCGTATCGCTAGCCCGCCGACGATGCACAGTTGTTTCTACGGAGTGAATACACCCAAGCGTGAGAAGCTACTCGCAGCATTGAAATCCGTCGAACAAATGTGCGAATATATTCAAGCAGACAGCTTGTCCTTCATCTCGATTGATGGCCTTTATCGTGCTGTTGGAGAAGATGCGCGGCATGATATTCAACCACAATATTGCGATGCCTGCTTCACAGGTTCCTATCCCACATCGCTAACCGATCAGGAAGGTGAGCAGCAACCGGATCAGCTGACATTGCTGAATGAGAAGGTGGCAGCCAAAGAAACACCGATACTGGCCGGACAAGCTGGATAAGTGAGAGTTTGCCAATGAGCTTTGAGAACCAATTGGCGCTAGTCACCGGCGCAAGCCGTGGCATTGGCGCGGCTACGGCGATTGCTCTGGCCGCGAAGGGTGCGCATGTCATATTGACTGCCCGCACCGCCAAAGATTTGGAAACGGTTGAAGAGACCATTCATCAAGCCGGTGGAAACGCGACCATTGCTCCGCTTGATCTGACCGATGGCGACAGTATCGGCCGACTTGCCCAAGCTATCTCAGGTCGTTGGGACGCGCTGGATATCATGGTGTTAAATGCCGCTATGCTCGGAACATTGACACCAGTTCCAGCTATTGATGGCAAGGAATTTAACAGCATTTTGACCCTCAATCTAATCGCTCAACAGGCGTTAATTGCCGGATTTGACCCTATGATGCGCAAGAGCAGCGATGCGCGCCTGCTGGCCATAACAAGCAGTGTTGGCCGGTCTCCCCGACCCTTTTGGGGTGCCTATGGCGCATCAAAAGCGGCTCTAGAAACACTGGTCATCAGCTATGGCGAAGAGATGCGCAATCTTGGTAAATTGCGCACCGCCATCATCAACCCGGGCCGTACCCGCACCGAGATGCGGGCCCGAGCCTATCCTGGCGAAGATCCACAGTCGGTGAAATCACCAGAAGTTGTAGCCAACCGCATGGTTGAAATTCTCGCTAGCGACTTTGAAACCGGCGAGAGCTTCGACATTAATTAACGGCGTCGCTAGCTTCCGTCGCTCCTCCATTCTCTGAATCCAAATATGTTTTGACCGCATTGAAAAAGGCAATGCGCTGGTCTTTCTGCGCATCCGGCGTAGCGCTGGGCCAATTGCCGTTGCTCGCGATCACCAGTTTGCGTGCGGGATCAATAAATATCCCCTGCCCGAAAATTCCCTGACCGGCGAAACTGCCATCATCAAATGTCCACCATTGATAGCCATAGCCGCGGCCTAGAACGCCAATATCGGCCTGTTTCGTGCCAGCCTTGGAAAACCATCCATCAGGGACGATCGACTCGCCCCCAATCATGCCGCCATTCATCGCGAATTGACCAAAGAGCGCATAGTCCCTGACAGTAGCAGAGATACAGCAACCGCCAATTTCCTTGCCACCCTCGTTTAGCAGCCACTCCCCATCCTGTGACATGCCATAAGGCGCCCAGACTTTCTCGGAGAGATATTCGGAAATGGTTTTGCCGGTCGCCTTTGCCACCAGCACGCCGATTAAATTGGTTTCACCGGTATTATATTGCCAGCGCGTGCCCGGCTCCGCTTCATTCTTCAGCGTCTTCATATAAACGATGATCGGATCGACACCGTCTACCGTCTTGGTGCTGTTGAACAGCGCGACATCGGATTTGGGATCAGCATAATCCTCATTCCATTGAACGCCTGATGTCATGGTCAATAGTTGCTGTACGGTAACCCCATCATATCCGCTGCCTTCAAGCTCAGGAATATAATCTGTCAGCGGATCATCGATGGATTTGATCGCACCGTCTTTAATCGCCGCGCCAACCATGGTGGAGACCAATGATTTGGCAACCGAGAAAGACGTCCAGCGATCATCCTTTTCAAAATCCATCCCATATTCTTCGAGCCGGATTTTCCCGTCCTGCAATATCACAATGCCGGCGGTACGCTGATCAGCCATATATTGATCGACAGATAGCATCTTACCGTCCACCTCGAACTCTTTAGGGAGCGCTTCGCCTTGCTCCAGAACCTTTGCTTCCGCGCCGGCAGCAATGGTATTCGATGGGACAAGCGTATCCATCATCCGAAAGGCTTTGTTGCGCTGATCATCAGTCCAGAACAGGATATTTTTATCTGTCGGCAGTCCAGCAGCATCCGCTGCGACTTCTTTGACCTTCTCACAACCCGGCAATGCCAGACACAGACCAACGCCCGTCATCGCAAGCGTCAGCTTTCTTCCTAAACCCATGATCCACTCCTGTTTTTCTATTTTTTTATCAAAGTCACTTGCGAGACATTAATGCCGCCACCAGTGAAACCACCTTCACAATAAGTCAGATAGTAACGCCAGAGCCGAACAAAATGCTCGTCAAAGCCGGCCGGTAGCTTACCTTGCTCCACAACGGCATCAAAACGTTCGCGCCAGAGCCGCAATGTCTCAGCATAGTCTGGGCCAAAATCATGTTGATCCGACCAGGCTAGCCCGCGTTCTTCGGCTAGCGCGCGAAAACGGCTTTCGGAAAGCAGCATGCCACCCGGGAATATATAAGTCTGAATAAAGTCTGCGCTGGCCGCATATTGCTCAAAAATATCGTCGGCAATACTGATATACTGGATGGCGGCTCGTCCGCCGGGTTTCAAATTTCGTGAAACACAATCCAGGAAATCCGGCCAATATTTTTGACCAACTGCTTCGACCATTTCTACGCTGGCAATGGCATCATATTGACCCGCGACATCGCGATAATCCTGGATGAGGAAATTTGCCTCCGCGTGATGTTCTCGCGCCCATTCGGTTTGTTCGTCCGACAAAGAGATACCGGTTACATCCAGCTCATGTTCCCGCGCCAGTGTTCCAGACAGATATCCCCAACCGCATCCGATCTCCAAAACTTTTTGACCCGGCTTGGTGCCTAATCGATTCGCTATGGCGGCAACTTTTTTGGCCTGCGCCTCTTCCAACGTCTTGGCTTTTCCAGCAGTATCTTCAAAAAGTGCACTCGAATAGCTCATGCTTTCGTCGAGCCACAGCCGATAAAAGTCATTGCCTAGGTCATAGTGATATTGGATATTCTGCCGCGCGCGCACCTTGTCATTATGTCGACGAGAATGGCGCAATTTTGCGATCATCCGGAAGATGCCAGCGGCGCGGCCGATGTCCTTGAGCCCAGCTCGATTGCGCGTAAACAGATCGAATACCGGAACCAAATCCGGACTCTCCCACTCGCCCAATTCCCAGGCGCGATACCAACCAACAGAACCGCTATTGACCAGACGGAGCAAGGCAGTCCAGCTGTGAAGTGTAATCTCTGCCATCGGTCCCTCGCCCCGACCACCGACAATGCGGGTGGTGCCATCGGGCAATTTTCCCTCAAACGTGCCATGATTGAGACCCGCGTCGATCCGGTCCAATATCCGGTGAAATCCCGGCGCGGTCAGGCGCGCAAACAATCCGCCCCCTGACCCGAAGCGCTTGCGCGCATCGAGCAGGTGCTTGCCTCGTTTTGGTGCCTCCGCATTCATGATGCAAATATGGACCAGTGGTAACTGCTTGGCAATGCGGAACTATCCCTATTCATGGCCATTACTCTAAGACCCGGGAGCCGCAGCCGAACCGGCCAATATACCGCCGTCGATGGTCATCTCCGTGCCTGTGATATAGCTCGCCTCGTCCGAAGCCAGCAGCACAGCCACCGCTGCCACTTCTTCGGCCTCACCAAAGCGTTGCAGCGGTGTGTCTTTGACCAATGCCGCTATTGCCTCCTCTCGCTGTTCACCTTCGCCCAGCATCGGCTCCCACATCGGCGTCATGATGGCGGCCGGGTGGATGGAATTGCAGCGGATGCTCCATCCTGATTGCGCACAATAAAGCGCAACAGATTTGCTATGGTTGCGAATCGCCGCCTTGGATGAGGCATAGGCCGCAGCCCCTGGAATGCCCACCATGCCAGAGCGCGAGGATATATTGATGATCGAGCCGGTGCCTTTGTCTTTCATGGCGCGGATGGCATAGCGACAGCCCATGAATGTGCCGTCGAGATTAACCCGGTGTACCGCCCGCCAATCTTCCAGCGATGCGTTTTCGGGGTCATGCGGCGCAAGGCCTGCTTCAAATCCGGTGATACCGGCATTGTTGACGACGACATCCGCCGCAGGATGCAGTTCGGCAAGACGGTCCCAGTCCGCTTCCTTTTCCACATCAAGGAAAAAAGTCTCGCTTTGCAGCTCCTGACCCGCCTGCTTTAATGTATCGGCATCGCTATCGGTCAGCAGGACGGTCGCCCCCTCATCGATAAAGGCCTTGGCAATCGCTTTGCCAATGCCGCGCGCGGCACCGGTGATAACGCAAAATTTCTGTGATAATCTGTGCATAAAAGATCCTGAATATTAGGTGTCAAAATATTCAGCCCAAAGGACTGAATGGCTCTATTTTGATTTTGCCCGAAGGCGACCTACTTATTCATCGACCTGATATCCTCTTTTTGAATGGTTGGATGGATAAGCAAATATCTCAGCCATTTCAATCCTTTCTCTCATTTCACTTGCGCATAGGCATCCAGCGCCCGCGCGCGCGCCTCTTTGTGCGCTATGATCTTTGAGCGATAGCTGGGCGGTTTAGCGCCGCTTTCCTCCGGATCATGGATGTACGGATCGCTGACATCCGCCAGTTCCGGCACCCATTTACGGATATAATCACCAGCGTTGAATTTCTCGGATTGGGTGAGCGGTGCCATGATGCGGACGAACATATTGCTGTCGACTCCGGTGCCTGAGGTCCACTGCCAGTTGACGCTGTTCGACGCAAAATCGGCATCAACAAGAGTATCCCAAAACCATTGCTCGCCTTCGCGCCAGTCGATCAGCAGATGCTTGATCAGGAAACTGGCCGCAATCATCCGCACGCGGTTATGCATCCATCCTGTCGCCCATAATTCCCGCATACCAGCATCAACAATCGGATAGCCGGTCTGACCATGGCACCAGGCGTCATAATCCTTGCGAACCTTTGGATCCGCCATATCGCGCCATGGAAATTCGCGGAATTTTTCGCGATAGCTTTCACCGCCATATTGCGGAAATTGCTGGATGACATTCTGGGCATAGTCCCGCCAGACGATCTCTTTGAGATAGGTCTCCACCTTAGCGCCCTGCCCGGCAATCCGGTTCCAGATTGTCGTAGGGCTGATTTCCCCGAAATGCAGATGCGGAGACAGGCGCGATACCAATTGCTCTGACGGCAGATTTCGGCCTTCATCATATTGCACCGCTTTATCGATAAAGGCTTCGAGATTGTCCTGCGCGCCTTGCTCGCCGGGAGCCCAATAGTCTGTAAATCCTTTGGCCCAGTCCGGCTTGGTGGGCAGCAAGTGCCAGTCATCCAGAGCGTCGCCGTCCGGCCAAGCATCGGGCGCTGCGATGTGTTCCGGCACAGCCATAGGTTCTGCGGGAGGCATACGCTCACGCAGCGATTTCCAGAACGGCGTGTAGATTTTATAAGGACCACCACTGCCGGTTTTTAACGTCCCGGGCGGGAGCAGATAATTGCCGTGGTGCAGAACCAGCTCGGCGCTGCCATCCAATTTGGTGCGCAAATCCTTCTGCGCATTGAGCCACCATGGTTCATGATGATGCAGCGCGTGGATTTCTGCTACGCCATGTTCCGCAGCGAGTTCTGCCAAAATATCAGCCGCTTTGCCCCGGCGTAAAATTAACTGCGATCCCTTAGCCTGCAAGTCGGCATCCAAAGAATTCAAACTATGGTGCAACCACCAGCGCGATGCCCCGCCCATTTTGCGATGCTTGGGCGTTTCATCGTCGAGTATATAGACCGGAATGACCGGCCCTTGCTCGGCGGCAGCGACAACAGCGGCTTGATCATCAAGGCGCAAATCGCGGCGGAACCAGATTATGGTGGGGGCGGTCATTTTTTTAATCGACCACCTAACGTTCCCAGTAATCTAGCGAATTTTCGGGAACTTCTGTTTTAACAGTAAAGCGGTCCCCAACTAATGGATCCATGAAACGTTGGTCGGAAACAATCATCATTATTTTTCCACCTTCCTTGTCAGGCCGCACCACTGGCATGCGTGACCAAAATAGGAATGCCTCAAAATCTTTATCCCTTTTCTGAATTTTCAGAAGATAGGGATGCTTTGTCCAACTGACGTCGCTGTAAAACTTGAGGTTCGCGCTTGGATTACGTTTAGTCAACATAACCGGACCCCGATAATCGATCCCTCTTGGCGTCCAAAGTAATCTTGGCCCCCGTGCTATACTATAGTCGCCGGAGCCATAAAAAACGCCACCGCCATCAATTTCGGCACTGCGCCAAAGAATTTCTCGTTCCCAAAACTGAATAGGAATCGGGTTTGCTACAACTGACGCCGGTTTGATTTCCCAAACATTTTCAACCATCGTGAAAGCTCTGGATTCAGCATCTCTCGTAATCAGCCCATTGGCGAAAATATACGCACAAATAACGGTAAAGCTCACCCAAGCCGGCCGCTGCCAATCATCCCGACCCTTTTTCTCGCGCCGCCGTGAAATCCAGACACCGGCAATTAGCGCCGCCCAAATCCAGATATCGATGATGAAGATGCTGTCTCCGTAAAACCATTGCGATGAAAAAGGTTCCAGCAATCTTACGCCATAGCTGTTCAGCCAATCCAATGCCGGATGGCTCAAACACCCAATATAGGCGAGCGCCAGCAGCCAACCCTTGTGAATCGGCAAGCGACCTGCTGGCCGTTTGCCGCGCTTGGTCTGCCAGCGATCGAACCAGATCATGATGCCGGTCAGCAATAATGGCAGTACCACCATCGCGATCGGACCATGGGTTATCCCGCGGCGGATGGCGAGATGCTGCACGCCATCAAGCAGTGTCGCGAAGGCATCTATATCGGGAATATTGGCGGCAATAATTAATGTCGCCATGCCAAGGCCGGTTTTCTTCTTCAAACCAAGCTGACCGAGAACGGCCCCGGCAAGACTATGAGTCAGATTATCCATGCGAGCGGCAGCCGTCTAAACCGGACCGAGAAATTATACACTTTACACGCAAAATGGGGGTCATCTTCGGTTGAACTGTTTCATATGAGCGACGAAATTTCCGTTCAGAATCGCCTCACCCCATAGCGTGACGAAAGGGACTGAAGCCCTGCCAGCATGCTGGCAAAGCAAATCCTACATTGCAAGCATCAAGTGCTGGAAAAGGCCGCTAAAGTTCCGGCCCGTCCTCGGTTACGGTCCATGTCTGGCCTTTGTTGAGGAGCGCTTGCAAATCAGGCTTCTTGCCTTCTGCCGCCTTCGCATTTTGCTCAACCACCGCCGCTTCAAAAGTCGGACGCGGATCGTCATAGAGCACACCAATGGCCATCGGAAATTCACCAAAGGGCATTTCGATCAGCATATGCGCCACCGAGCGATTGGTCACATCATGGACAATCACTTTGGCCGCTTGCCAGTCACCATCAACAACATCGACCACTTTCAGCGACAAGGTTTCGCGGTCCATTGCGATGCCCTTAGCCCCTTTTTCAAACAGCATCGGCTCACCATTGGCGAGCAACAACTGTGTCGATGCGGCTGTTTTCTTTGCCGCAAATTCATCGAACACGTCTTTGTTATAGACGATACAGTTTTGAAAAATCTCGATAAAGGCCGCACCTTTATGAGCGTGCGCCGCTTTCAGGACATTGGTCAGGTCTTTGTGTATGTCTATGCCGCGGGCAATGAACCGTGCGCCGGAACCCAATGCAAAAGCACAAGGACTAGCAGGACGATCGACCGAACCATAAGGCGTGGAAGGTGTATTTGTTCCCACCCGCGATGTCGGCGAATATTGCCCTTTGGTCAGGCCGTAAATTTCATTGTTGAACAGCATGATCTGGCAATCCAGATTACGCCGCAACAAATGCATCGTGTGATTGCCGCCGATGGAAAGCGCATCACCGTCGCCAGTGATGATCCAGACATCCAGATCCGGATTGGCCAGTTTCGCGCCAGTTGCTACCGCAGGCGCACGGCCATGAATGGTGTGAAAACCGTAGGTTTCCATATAATAAGGAAAGCGAGAAGAACAGCCAATCCCACTGATAAACAAGGTATCTTCCGGACGCACACCCAGTTCCGGCATGGTCCGTTGAACCGCTTTCAGGATCGCATAGTCACCGCAACCCGGGCACCAACGCACTTCCTGATCAGTTTCCCAGTCTTTCAGCGTCGTGATTTTTGTCATCTCGTTCATGAGAGATTCTCCTCAATCGCCGCATCAATTTCGGCAATGGTAAATGGCTGGCCCGATACTTTGTTGATCGGTTTCGCGTCGACCAGATATTGATCGCGCAATAGGGTTTTTAGCTGACCGGTGTTCATCTCTGGCACAATCACGCGGTCATAGCTTTTCAGCAAGTCCCCGAGATTTTTTGGCATCGGCCAGATGTTACGGATATGGATATGGGCCACATCTTTGCCCGCCTCCACCGCACGGCGCACCGCTTGATGGATCGGGCCATAGGTTGAGCCCCAACCGACAACAGCCAGCTTGCCGCCCGCATTGCCCAACGCGACATCCTGATCGGGGATGCTGTCCGCGACGCCCAATACCTTGTCACGCCGAATTTCGGTCATTTTCTGGTGATTGGCCGAACCATAATCAATATGACCGGTATCAATGCCTTTTTCGATGCCGCCAATCCGGTGCATCAATTCCGGCGTCCCCGGTTTAATCCATGGCCGCGCGAATTTTTCATCGCGGCTATAGGGCTTCAAACCGCCTTCCGGCATTTTGTCGAGATAGGTGACTGGAAATGGCTCCAGCGACGCAACATCGGGGATTTTCCATGGCTCTGCTGCATTGGCAATATAGCCATCGGTCAACAGCATGACTGGCGTCATATATTGCACAGCAATCCGCACCGCTTCAATCGCGCACTCAAATGCATCACTGGGTGACCGAGCCGCGATGACCGGCATCGGCGCATCGCCATTGCGGCCATAAACCGCCTGATAGAGATCGGATTGCTCGGTCTTGGTGGGAAGGCCTGTCGAAGGTCCGCCGCGCTGTGAATTGATAATGACAAGCGGAAGCTCGGTCATGATAGCCAAGCCCATGGCTTCGCCTTTCAGCGCAATACCTGGCCCCGATGATGAGGTAATGCCGAGTTTACCAGCATAGCTGGCACCAATGGCCGCCGCGATAGCCGCGATTTCATCTTCGGCTTGAAATGTTGTTACATCAAATTCTTTGAGCCGCGACAAGTGATGAAGGATCGCAGAAGCAGGCGTAATCGGATAACCGCCAAAGAACATCGGAACGTCGGCCAGCTGCGCACCAGCCACAAGACCAAGCGACAAAGCTTCGGCGCCCGTCACCGTACGATATTCACCAGGGGCGGAAGGCGCGGCACCCACTTTGCGAGTGGTTAAATGACCGCCGCCAAGGCCGTCGCCGGAAAGCTCAGCCGTCTCGCCATAAGCATGACCGGCATTGAGCGCCGCTATATTTGCAGCCGCCACATCGGGCAGTTTCGCAAACTTCGTATTAAGCCAGTCGATAATTGGTTGCCGTTCGCGCTCAAACATCCAAAGCGCAAGGCCCAGCGTCCACATGTTTTTACTACGCAGGGCTTCTTTATTCCCCAGTCCAAACGGCTTCACCGCTTCCAGTGTCAACGCAGAGATATCCAGCTTGAGCAGCTGCCACTTAGCCAAAGACCCGTCTTCCAACGGATTATTCTCATATTTGGCCTTGTCGAGATTGCGTTTCCCGAACTCGCCAGCGTCCGCGATGATCAAACCACCATCACGCAAAGCGTCAACATTGGTTTTCAGCGCTGCTGGGTTCATCGCAATTAAAACATCAGGTTCGTCGCCCGCCGTTTCAATCGCACGGCTGCCAAAATTAATCTGGAAAGCGGAAACACCGAATAAGGTGCCCTGCGGCGCGCGGATTTCCGCAGGGAAATCAGGGAAAGTCGCAAGGTCGCTGCCTGCCAATGCCGTGGACAAGGTAAATTGCCCACCGGTGAGTTGCATGCCATCGCCGCTATCACCAGCGAAGCGAACGACGACATTTTCCGCACTTTCTGGTTGGTTGCTGCTGTTATCGTCCTGTTTAAGCGCCGTAGCCATATATAATTTCCGTACCCATCACTCTGTAGAAGATGCGGTAAAGCACTTCTCCCCTCTGCTTCAAACCATAAAAACTACTAGGGATAAAGTTTTTGTTTGAAACGAGAGATGCGGATTACACCTTGCCTAGTGAACCCCGGCTGATCTACTCGCCTAAAGATAAGTAGCAAATCAATATGCAATGATACGGAGATTACAGGATGACGACGGCTTTTGTGCGACCAGATACCCAGGCGATGCTCGCTATGTTGGAAGCAGCAGTAGCGGTTCCGATGGATCAAATGGAACCGGCCGCCGCACGTGAAGTCTATATTGGCATGCGCGCTATAGCCGATGCAGAGCCCACCGAGCTGGCGGTTATCAAGGACTTGACCTGTCCGGGGCCTGCTGGTGATATCAAGCTGCGCTATTACGACAAAAGAGAGACCCGCGAAAAAGGACCTGCGATCATATTCTATCATGGCGGCGGTTTTGTTATCGGTGATCTGGAAAGCCACCATCCCTATTGCACCGAAATGGCAGCGCAGATGGATTTGCCGTTGATCGCGGTGGACTATCGGCTCGCGCCAGAAGCGCCCTTCCCGGCTGCTCCCGACGATTGTGAAGCAGCGACGCGGTGGATAGCCGAAAATGCCGCCAGCGCGCTGGGCATTGAAATAGATGGCCTGATCCCCTGTGGCGACAGCGCAGGCGGAAACCTGGCGATTGTGGTGGCACAGGATTTGGCCAAAAGCCCGGCGGCGGTGCCGGTCATTGCACAGGTCCCCATCTATCCCGTCGTGGATAGTACCGCAGCGGGCGGTTCCATGGACGAGTTTGCAGAAGGTTTTCTTCTAACCAAAGACTCGATGGACTATTTCAATAAACATTATGCTGGCGTCGCGGGCGATGTGCGCTGCGATCCGATCCATGGTGATCTCGCCAGTAGTCCGCCAACCGTTATCATTACCGGCGGTCTGGACCCATTACGCGACCAAGGCCGCGCCTATGCCGCCAAATTGATCGAAGCAGGTGTGTCGGTGGCCTTTGCCGAAGCCAAAGGCAATATCCATGGCCTGATCTGCCTGCGCAAAGGCATCCCCTCTTCACAACAGGACGTTGATGGCATCTGCAACGCGCTGAAAGCAACCTTGGCGGCTCTATGAACGATTTTAGCGACCTTCCTTACCGTCCCTGTGCAGGCATCATGCTTGCAGACAAAAATGGCAAAATTTTCGTCGGCCAGCGATTGGACGCCAAAGACAGCGCTCATCCTGATGCGTGGCAAATGCCACAAGGCGGGATTGATGATGGTGAGGATAGCGAAGTTGCCGCAATCCGGGAGCTGGAAGAAGAAACTGGAATCACAGCGAATCATGTACAGATAATTGCGCGCAGTGCGGAAGAACATTATTATGATCTACCGGATGAATTATTGGGTAAAATCTGGAAAGGAAAATATCGCGGCCAGCGCCAATCCTGGTTTCTGATGCGGTTTACAGGCGAAGATAGTCATGTCAATATTGCCACTGACCACGCAGAGTTTTCGGATTGGAAGTGGGCCGACCCAACAGATTTGCCGGATATGATCGTACCGTTTAAAAAAGATCTATACCGCGCAATATTGAAGGAATTTGGACCACTAATCTGAATGTGAAACAGGATAGTCACAGGATTAGAGTATGTTGTATAAGATAGTTTGGTCATTTCCACTGACCGCGATAAGCCTTGTTTCACCAGCCCACGCGGCCCTTCCCGAACCTGTCAAAGCGATGATAGATGCTGCCACAGAATCTGGCAAAGATGCAGAGGTCCAGTCGGTATTCAAGTTCGCCAAACTCACAAATCCTGATGATGTGGCGGAAATCGACGCTATGCTGGCGGTATATACCGCAAAGAAAACACAACTCGCGGCGGTCAAAAAACAAGAACAGATGGAAGCGCCTTTTTTTGAAAACTGGACGGGTGAAGGCGAACTGGGCGGCTTTCGCAATACCGGAAATTCCAGCAATGTTGGCTTAAGCGGCGGCATCAGGCTCGCGAAGGATGCGGTCAAATGGCGCCTGAACTTTCGCGCGCGTGCCGATTATCAGCGTAGCAATGGCGTGACCAGCAGAGAGCAATATGCAGCGGCTCTGGAACCCGAATATAAGATCGATGACCGGCTCTTCTTCTATGGCTTGGCCCAATATGACCGGGACGAGTTTCAGGGCTTTTCTTCCCGGTACACTGTATCCGGCGGGATCGGTTATACGGTTATCAATGAGAAAGACGTTAAGCTGAATTTGAAAGCCGGTCCCGCCTGGCGGCTCACCGAATTTACCGATGGCGGATCGGATAGCAGTCTCGCGGGCCTAATCGGACTTGATCTGGGGTGGCAAATTGCAAAAAATCTCAAACTGACCCAGGGAGCCGGCGCGACCTTAGCATCCGATGCGCAAAGCCTGACCAGCGCCAACGTGATATTCTCATCTGGCACCAACACCATCACCGCCACTACGGGGCTTGATGCTAAGATTTATGGCAAGCTAAAAGCCCGTTTTTCTTATGTAATCGAGCATGAAACCAATCCACCAGAAGGCCGTCAGAAAACCGATACGCTCAGCCGCGCGACATTAGTGTATGATTTTTGATTTAGGAGTTTTCGACTTTTGAATCGGCTTAGTTAGGCGCAACTTCGTCTTCTTTTTCGTCGCCCACTTTTGGTTTGGGCGTTACCGCCTGAGCTGACAATACTGGCGTTTTTTCCGATTCCTTGATGACAGATGACAGCTGCGTTGTTTGCGAACAACGGGTTCGGCACAAAGTTTCGATACGCGACAGATTGATTTTCGCTTTTTCAACAGCGCCGCGCTGAACCAGTGCTTCGCCCTGCCCTGCCAATGCATCGAGATTATTGGGATCAAGGATCAGAGCCTCGCGATAGAAGCGAATGGCTTTACCCGGCAGTTTCTGTACCCTTGCGATCTGGGCCAGAGCGATAAACGCCGACCCGTTGCGCGGATCAACTGCCAAAGCTGTCTCATATAGGTCCGTCGCCAGCTCAAGATTGCCTTGTTTTTGTGCTGCTTCGCCGCGATCCATATAAGCGACCGAACGAGCCTTGATTTCTATATCGGCTGATTGACCGAAACTAGCACTGGAAACAGTGGCCAAAACCAGGGACATCGCAATCGCGGCGGGTGAAAAACGCATAATTAGCTCCAATAAAGACTCAGGCTTTTTAGCAGGGCCACCTGCACGTTCGGTGAACATGTCGGTGCCCGTCATGATTTGCTATCACAATTTTTCAAGGCAGGTAAAATAAAAGCCATCTGTTCCGTCATGATACGGGGTGAGTAGAGTTCCTTTACGATATGGCCGTCCAATCGGCAAATCAACCTCTATATCCCGCCAATCCGGGTGGTTTTTCAAGAAAAGCTCTGCTTGATCACCACCTTCCGCGTCGAGCAGGGAACAAACGGCGTAAACCAAGCGTCCGCCGGGAGCGACCATATTGCTCGCCAACTCTAGCAAACGCGCCTGCAACTGTGCCGTTTGCTCAAGCCGCTTAGGCGTCATCCGCCAGCGCAATTCCGGGTTGCGGCGCCATGTTCCGGTTCCCGTGCAAGGCGCATCGACCAGAACCAGGTCGCATTGGTTCTTGAACGGACCGAGCGCTTCAATCTCTTTGTTAGGGGAAAGAAGCACGGTCTCTACATTGCGCGTGCTAGACCGGCGCAAACGCGGTTCGATGCGGCTCAAACGTCCTCGATCCGTATCCGCGGCGATAATGCGGGTATCTTCGGGCAACTGAGCGGCCAGGCCGAGTGTCTTACCGCCAGCGCCCGCGCACATATCCAAAACCAGTTTCGGCGCTCGGGGCAAGCAAGCCGCAACAATGGCCTGGCTGCCCATATCCTGGATTTCGATCTGGCCACTATTATAGGCCTCGCTATTTTCGACACTGGTCCCGGTTGGCAAACGATAGCCATGGGGCAAAGGCAGCGTTTCAACTTCTGGCCATGCCAAAGCGATCGCCTTAGAATCGGCCTTTTTTGGATTGAGCCTGATGTCCAACGGCGCACGATCGAATAAGGCCGTCTGCTCGTTATCATCAATCGAGTGAGCAAATCTGCTCAAGAGCCAGCCGGGTATATTTTCGCCCGCAGCCTTCTCTTCACCTTCTTTGAGCAGCGCTGGCCCATAAGTAGAGCCATCGAACAAATCGCGCAATTCCGTTTGCTCTTCAGCCAAGCCCACCATCGCAGCCCGCCCGTTTTCCGGCCGGTCACCAAAGCGCCGGATCGCCGCATAGACATGTTCCCGCACGGCCCGGCGATCTTTCGAGCCGGCATAGCGGCGCGCCTTGAAGAATTTCTTGGCGATATTATCCGCCGATGCGCCATTGTCCCGCGCAGCGACAATGATTTCATCAAGCAGCTCGATGGCCGCTTGCAGGCGTGCCGATGGGGTCAATTATCATCCAGTAAGGGGCTGTACTTTTGAATATCTCTTGGCTGACGCACACAGAAAAACTTGGCCGCCTCGGTTTTGATTTGCTCGGCCTTGAATTTTTCCAATCTCAGTTGACGATTGGCTTCAATCATCTCCAGACGCTCGGTCCCGGCAGCCATGCAGACTTGTTCGCTGATAAAAAGATCTTGGGAAACGCTCATCGTCTCTTCAGCGTCGAGATCATTCCAGACCAAGAATATCAGCAAATAAGGTGCAAAAACTTCGATCATAATGTTGATATCAAACCTTTGATACAGGATTTAACGCGTAGGATAATTAGGCGCTTCTCGCGTGATCGCAACGTCATGCACATGGCTTTCCTGCAAACCGGCATTGGTGATCCGCACAAATTCAGCCCGCTCACGCAGGTCTTTCAATGTCGCAGAACCGGTATAGCCCATGGCAGCCTTCACGCCGCCTACCAGCTGATGCACGACATCGCCGGCCGGTCCTTTGAATGGCACCTGGCCCTCGATACCTTCTGGCACCAATTTGAGCTGGTCCTTAATATCTTGCTGAAAATAGCGATCCGCGGATCCCCGCGCCATCGCGCCGACAGAACCCATGCCGCGATAGCTTTTATAAGCGCGGCCTTGATAGAGGAACGTATCGCCCGGCGCTTCTTCGGTACCGGCCAACAGCGAACCGACCATGACCGATGACGCACCAGCGGCCAATGCCTTGGCGACATCACCAGATGTCCGAAGGCCTCCATCGGCAACCACCGGAATACCGGATTTTGCCGCTTCCTCTGCGCAGTCCATAATCGCCGTTAACTGCGGAACACCGACACCCGCAACAACCCGGGTCGTGCAGATCGAACCGGGTCCGATACCGACTTTAATGCCGTCCGCACCCGCATCAATCAGCGCGCGCGTTGCCGCAGCTGTCGCCACATTGCCTGCAATAATTTGGGTGTGGTTGGAACGTTTTTTAATTTCTTCGACAGCCCGCGATACCATGCTGCTGTGGCCATGGGCCGTATCGACAACAATAAGATCGCATTCCGCATCGATCAGCGCCTGAGTCCGTTCCAGCCCAGCATCACCAACCGTAGAAGCCGCCGCAACGCGCAAGCGGCCAGAACTATCTTTGGTGGCGTTTGGATAGGTCACCGCTTTTTCGATGTCCTTGACAGTTATCAACCCGACGCAATGATATTTATCATCAACAACGAGCAATTTTTCGATCCGCCGCTGATGCAGCATCCGCCTTGCCTCTTCCTGACTGACGCCGACGGGAACAGTGACCAGGTCATCTTTGGTCATCAACTCAGAGACCGGTTGCCGGGGGTTTTCAGCAAAACGCACATCACGGTTGGTCAATATACCAAGCAATTTCCCGCCCGGCTCGACGACTGGAATACCGGAGATTTTATTCTGCGCCATAGTGGCTTCGGCATCAGCCAAAGTTGCATCTGGCGCGATTGTAATCGGATTGACCACCATGCCTGATTCAAACCGCTTAACCTGCCTGACCGCCGCAATTTGCTGATCCAGCGTCAGGTTACGGTGAAGCACGCCAATGCCACCCATTTGCGCCATGACAATCGCCATATCGGACTCGGTGACCGTATCCATGGCTGATGATAAAACCGGAATATTGAGTCCGATTTCCTTGGTCAACCAGGTCCGGGTGTTAGCCTGACTAGGAACAATGTCGGATGCACCGGGCTGCAGCAGGACATCGTCAAATGTTAGTCCGGTTCGGATTTCTCTGCTGCTCATGGAAGGCCACTTTCTTATACGCTAAATTGATTCTGTGGCGGCCCATGTAATCAGTTCTGGAACTATTCGCCAGCACTAATCGGACTGGGTTTTGAAGGAAAACTGTCCGTGCTTCCGAAATAACGGCCCAGCGCGACATGAAAATTGGCATCATCGGCTGCGCCGCCAAGCAACAGCTCTTCATCCAGTTCATCGCGGACGTCATGATATCGGCTGTTTAGATAGCTATCGAGCCGCTCCTGATCCGAAAAGGCGCTGGTGATCATGAAGGCAGGAATATCTTTTTCCAGGAAGACATAGCCATCCTGACGCTTTAAAAAGACATTGGCCTTGTCCGTTTTGTCAATCTCCCGGTTTTCCGCCTCTGCAACTTTCTCAATATCGGGATCCAGATCAGTTTCCCCTCTGCCAACTACCGCGATTAATTTGCCGTCTGGTGCCAGCGCCACAGTATCGGCGTTGAACACCGCAACCAGATCATCCAATGGAACGCCGGGACTTTCGACAAAGGCTCTCGCGCCCAGCAAACCGCTTTCCTCTGCGGTTGTCGCGAGAAAATATATGTCGCGATCGGGTTGCGCGCGGACGAGCCTTTTTGCGACTTCCGTGAGCAGGGCGATGCCACTGGCATTATCGACGGCGCCATTGCAGATGCGATCCGCGTCCGGAGCCCGGCGGCATTCGCCCAAATGGTCCCAATGGCCCATAAACAGCACAGCACCGCTGCCCGGTTTGCGCCCGGCAATTTTACCGATGACATTATGGGATTGATAGGACCGGACCCGGGTCTCAGCCGATAGATCAGCATAGACGCCGGTTTCCACGGGAGCAAAATCTTCCGATGATGCGTCCTTTGCCAATTGCTCGTAATCTATGCCGACTTTGCGCAGCAACTTGTTGGCAACCGCTTTACTCATGATGCCCTCCAGACCGGCATGTTGCCCTTCGCTGTCCAGACTGGTGCTGGTGCCGCGATAGCGTCTGGCCAGGCGGTTAAACCGCGTTTCGCTGCTCGCAATTGAGATCACACCCCATGCTCCAGCGGCAATAATCTTGGCTTTGCGCTCGCGATAACTGGGAAAACCCTCAGCTCCGGTTGGCGATCGCAAGAACATGAAAACCAATTTGGTCGACACAGCTTCCGCCAAAACATCGGCGCTCTGGTTGCCATAACCAACATGCACGATGGGAACATTGGTCGACCGGCCCGACTGCATGGCAGAGCGAAGGATGATCTGCTCCTCGTCAATCCGAATAGTCTTTTCGCGTTCACCTTTAAAGCGCGTAAAACTCACCGTCTGTTGCAAAGGCGTCCGGTCAACCAATGCCACGGGCGCATACCAGGATGAGGATCCGGTCGCAGGAACCAAGCCTGCCTGCATCCATTCGGTTGCGATATATTGGAGGGTCTTGTTTTCTCCTTCGGTACCGGGCTTCCGGCCACCAAAATCATCGCTGGCCAATATTTCAATATGCGCGCGCAGATCCGTTTCTGAAATATCCTCCGCTTGGGCCGCTATCGAAAATGAACAAAACACGGCGGCAACGGTGAAACAAAAACGCATGAGAATATGATAACCTTGTTCTTGAGGGAAATATTCGCTTTTTCCTTGGCATTATACCGCAAATAATCAATGATATTCAGACATAAAGTTGGAGGGCGTAGCAGATGGAACTCACGGCAGCATTTTTCTTTTTCCTTTTGGTGATCATATATCTTGGCGCGAGCATCAAGATTGTTCGTCAGGGTTATCAATATACGATCGAATATTTTGGTCGATTCACCAGCATCGCAAGGCCTGGCTTTAACTTCTTCCCTGCATTTTTCTATCGCGTAGGCCGCAAGGTCAACATGATGGAGCAGGTACTCGATATTCCGGGTCAGGAAATCATTACCAAAGATAATGCGATGATCTCCACCGACGGCGTGGTCTTCTTTCAAGTTCTGGATGCGCCAAAGGCAGCCTATGAGGTTAATGATCTTTATAACGCCATCCTCAACCTCGTGACCACCAACCTGCGTACCGTGATGGGTTCCATGGATCTCGATGAAACCTTGTCCAAGCGCGACGAGATTAACGGACGTCTGCTGACCGTCATCGATGATGCGACGACACCTTGGGGGATTAAGATTACCCGCGTGGAAATTAAAGACATCCGGCCGCCACAAGATATTATCAACGCCATGGCCCGCCAGATGAAGGCAGAACGCGAAAAACGCGCCAACATCCTTGATGCCGAAGGCGCGCGTGCTTCTGAAATCCTTCGCTCGGAAGGCGAGAAGCAAGGACAAATTTTGCAAGCAGAAGGTCGCAAGGAGGCCGCTTTTCGAGATGCAGAAGCCCGCGAGCGTGAAGCAGAAGCGGAAGCCAAAGCAACCCAGATGGTTTCCGATGCTATTGCCGGTGGCAATGCCCAAGCGGTCAACTATTTCATCGCGCAGGATTATGTCAAAGCGGTCGAGAAATTCGCGACCTCACCCAATGCTAAAACGATCCTGTTCCCCGTCGAAGCGACACAACTTATCGGCACCCTGGGCGGTATCGGTGAGCTAGCCAAAGAAGCACTCGGCGAAAATGGCGGCGCGATTACGCCACCACCACCCCGCCGCAAAGGTCCGTTTGAACAATAAGGCGAGCGAATATGGATATCATTGAACAGATAATGTCACTGGAATCGCATTATCACTGGCTGATAATCGCGCTGCTATTGGGTATCGGAGAGATATTGGTACCTGGCGTATTCCTGATCTGGCTCGCTGCCGCCGCTGCGGTCACCGGATTTGTTGCGATGTTCATCGACATCACCGTGGCCGGTCAATTCACGCTGTTCGGGTTGCTTTCACTCGCATCGGTTTTCTTCGGCCGTCGCTGGTATCTTACGAATAAGGTCGAAAGCGAGGATCCACTGCTCAATGATCGTTCAGCGCGACTAGTGGGTCAAACCGTTACAGTGGTCGAAGCGATTAGCCCAACTGGTGGCCGTGCGAAGGTTGCTGACGGCGAATGGCCGGCAACCGGACCGGATATGAAGAAAGGCGCTACAGCACGTGTTGCAGCCGTCAAAGGCGGCGTCCTCCAACTTGAAGCGTCGGAGGACTAGAACCGCTTTTTCCAGATCTGGCCGGGCCTATTTCTTGAAGAAACCCTTGGCCATATTCGTAA
Source organism: uncultured Sphingomonadaceae bacterium (assembly GCA_947489315.1). Taxonomy (GTDB): domain Bacteria; phylum Pseudomonadota; class Alphaproteobacteria; order Sphingomonadales; family Sphingomonadaceae; genus Parasphingorhabdus. The sequence continues at coordinate 1,204,322 of CANLCX010000001.1, read as the reverse complement.
TGTCGTTCAGCGGATTGCCGTCGCCATCGCGGTCTAGAAAACCGCCAACTTTGCCGAGAATCCCGTCGTCGCCGCCGAGTTTTTCCATCAGTCCGCCTTCGCCATCCAAACCGGCTTTTTCGGCCATCGCAGGCATCAAGCCTTTGAGTTTTTCTGCATCGACGCCAGCTTCAGCAGCCGCTTCTTTAATCGCCGTAGCCTTGTCAACGCTGCCATCTTGTAGCTTAGAAAATAAAGCTTCTCCGCCAGATTTCAGTTCCTCGGCTGACATGCCGACTTTCTCTGCGAGCGAGTCCAAATTTACGCTATCTGGCAACATGCCTAGAGCACTATCTAATAGTCCCATTTTTATCTCCTTTAGTTGGTGAACATTTTAACGCGTCAATTTTCCAGCCATACCAATAATATCGTCGAGCGGGTTTCCGTCACCATCGAGATCGAGCAAAGATGCCAATCCGCCGAGGCCTCCTGAGGATGCTTTCGAACCGCCGCCCAACAGGCCGCCGATAAGGCCGCCGAGGCCGCCACCGCTGCTACCGGAGTCATCACCACCCTGTTTTGCCATATAGCCGGCAACCATCATCGCAACGACGGGAAGCATTTTTTTGAGCAAATCGCTGCTGATCCCGGTTTGTTGCTCTGCTCCTGCGGCAACCGTGCGGCTGACTTCTTTCGATCCAAATATCTGACCGAGGATTTCATTGCCCTGATTCACCGGTGTAGGCTGAGAGCCGAGCACACTATCAAGCAGCCCGCCACCGCCCAATTGACCGAGCAGACCACCCAGTCCTTCCAGACCGCTTGGCTGCGCTTGGGTCGTTTTCTTGAAACCGCCCAATATTGAGGGAAGCAGCGCTGCTGCTCCGGCTTGAGCAACGCTCTCATTCACACCCAGTTCGCGTGCCATTGTCTCAATGCCACCAGACTGCTGCAAAATCTCCAAAATACTCATCACCCGTCTCCTTTTACCCCCGCAGGGTAGATTATTGATTCTTGTTATTTGCAGCACCCTAGCAGATTTTATGGCTTAAAACGCTCCGTGGGAAAGCTTTACCATTGTTTACACTCGTGGATAGCAAGGAAGGGCCGAAAATCGTCATCGGGCATTTGACTCCACTGTGCGTAACACCGAAGAAGAACCCAAGGGCAGTTTAACATGCCCCAAAGCAAACAATGAGGAGCACATCATGAGCATATTTGGAAAAATCAAAAGCGCAATTTTCGGCGGCGAAGCCAAGGCAGCTGAACCAGCGGCAGCAGCCCCTACAGCAGACGCGGCCCCAGCGGCACGCGCAGCCATTACCGAAGTCGACGTTACCGCGCGGCTCAACAGCATACCGGGATCAGACAAGCTGAACTGGCAATCATCCATTGTTGACTTGATGAAACTGGTCCAAATTGACGCAAGCTATGAAAACCGCAAGGCGCTGGCTCAAGAGCTGGGCAATGCCAGCTATGCCGGATCCGCAGAAGATAATATCGCTCTACACAAGCGCGTTATGTCGGAAATTGCTGCCAATGGCGGCATCGTGCCGGCAGAATTGAAAGACTGATTTTTCAGTCCTTTACTGGACGTCATGTCCAAATGATTTTAGGCGGGGGCTATGAGCGATCATAGCCCCCTTCCCTTTGCCGAAGCCCCGAAAAACTGTCGCCGTTGCCCGCGCCTAGTGGGCTTGCGCAAATCGCTCCGTAAAGAGCATAGTGACTGGTGGAACGCACCTGTCCCCGCCTTTGGTGATCCCGACGCATGGCTCGCCATTGTCGGCCTGGCCCCGGGCAAGGAAGGTGCGAACCGGACCGGTAGGCCGTTTACCGGCGACGCATCGGGCGATCTTCTTTTCGCAACGCTGGACAAGGTCGGCCTCTCCAACGGCAACTTCCAATCCCGCGTCGATGATGGTGTGACCTTGAACGGCACAATGATCCTCAACGCCGTCAAATGCCTGCCACCGGAGAACAAACCGAATGGCGCAGAGATCAACAATTGCCGTCCCTATATGATCAAGGCGCTGGATGGCTTACCCAACCTGAAGGTTATCCTGGCCCTCGGCAAAATCGCCCATGATAGCGTCATCCGTATGACCGGCGGCAGGCTGGCAGGCCATAAATTCGCGCATGGCGCGGAGCATCGCTTGCCCGGAGATCGCATCTTGATCGATAGCTATCATTGCAGTCGGTATAATGTGAACACCAAGCGATTGACGGCGGAGATGTTTGAAGAGGTGTTTGGAGCTGCGTCGGCGCGCCGCTAACGATCCTCAACCAACCGCCCATAAAGTTCCGGCCTGCGATCCCTAAAGAAACCCATGCCTGCGCGATGTTTGCGCGCCTGCTCCAGATCGAAAGTCGCAACCAAAACGCCGCTGTCCTCCGCGCCATGTTCCACTACAAGATCACCCCATTCATTGGCGATGAAGCTATGCCCGTAAAAGGCCTGCCCTTCTTCCTCGCCAATGCGATTGCTGGCGACGACTGGCATACAGTTGCTCACAGCATGGCCCTGCATGGCGCGCCGCCACATCCGGCTGGTGTCGAGGTCCGCGTCATATGGTTCTGAGCCAATGGCGGTGGGATAGAACAAAATCTCCGCGCCCATAAGAGCCATCGCCCGCGCTGTTTCGGGATACCATTGGTCCCAGCATATCCCGACACCAATTGTCGTGCCGAACACATCCCAGGTCTTGAAGCCGCTATTGCCGGGGCGAAAATAAAATTTCTCCTCATAGCCCGGACCATCGGGAATATGGCTTTTGCGATAGACGCCCATGATCTCGCCCTGAGGATCGATCATCGCAATGCTGTTGTAATAATGCTGGCCGTCGCGTTCGAAGAAACTAGCAGGAATTGCCACGCCCATCTGCCTCGCGAGCTGTTGCATTGCCTGAACCGGTACACTTTCCGCCACCGGCTTCGCCAGCGCGAACAATGCCTCATCTTCGGTCTTGCAGAAATAGGGTCCAGCAAAAAGTTCCGGCGGCAATATGATCTGCGCGCCCTGCTCTGCCGCTTCCGCAATATGATCGCTTACGGCTTGTATGTTTTCTGCTTCGCTGCCGTTCAAAGACAATTGTAAAGCCGCAACGGTGATCTCTTTTGTCATGCCCACATCATAGCTTGATGCCGAAACGCGCTGCAATCGGAATTGTTAAAAGGTAGAGAAATATCGTCAGCAATATGCCAGCAGATAGCGATGCCCAGAAATTTAATCCCTGCCGCAACAACATAGGAATCAAAAGGAACATCGGCAGGCTCGGAATGACATAGAAGAATGTCGCCTCGACATGCCCAGCCAGCAATTGCGTATCGCCCGTATCCCGCCACAACCAAATCATCGCCAATATCGAAATGAGCGGTAACGAAGCCACAAGCGCACCCATGGCTGGATAGCGCCGGGCAATGATTGCAACAATAGCAACAATCACACCCGAAACTATAGCCCGGACCGCGAATTCACCCATGGTGGGCCAAGACCATTAAGGCAGCTTTTTGAACAGCAATGTCATGCGATCAGACTCACCGATTGCCGTATATTTCGCCTTGTCGACATCGCCTTCGGCATAGCGCGGTGGCAACGTCCAAACCCCTTTGGGATAGTCCGCGGTATCTTTTGGGTTGGCATTTATCTCTGCCTGATTGACCAATTCAAAGCCATGGGCCTCCATGAATTTCACAACCGTGTCGGTGCGCAAATAGCCTTTATTGCCATCGGCATAGCTAAACGGGGTACCGTCTTTTGCACGGTGCTGAATGATGCCAACCATGCCATCATCTTTCAACATATTGCGCATCACCTTGATTTCGCTGTCCGCCAGATTCCAACGCATCAAATTATGCATCATCCGCGGAATGATAACAAAATCTGCGGTGCCGTTGGCTTCTTCCGGAACTTTGTCGGTGGTGTAGGCCGCAAATTTCGCCGCCGGCATACCTGTCCATTCGGCGACATCATTCGGAAATTTGGTTGGGAAGTTGCGAATACGCTCTTTGGCTTCATCGCCAAAAGGCAAGGGATCGGGCGCAAAGGTCAAACCGATAAACTTGCCCTTCTCGGCTACATAAGGCGCTAGAATTCTGGAATACCAGCCACCACCGGGCACATATTCTACGACCGTATGGTTGGGTTCAATACCGAAGAAACTGATGGTCTGGCTCGGGTGGCGATATTTGTCGCGCACGGCGTCTTCTGCGCGGCGTTCATGCGTGATGATGGTGCGCAAGTTGGTTTCGCTATGCGCTCCGTCTTTTGCGTGGTGTTTCGCGGACACGGGTGCAACAGCTGCTACACCGAGAGCCGTTAAAGCTCCCATTACAATCAATGCCTTCTTCATCATCATTCCTTTCAATTCGCAATTGTTCCAGAGCCGCTGCCCCCTACCCAATCAGACTAAGGCCGTTTCTTGAACAGCAAGGTCATGCGATCGGATTCGCCAATAGCTTGATATTTCGCTCTGTCTTCATCCTTGTTGGTCAAGACTGGAGGAAGTGTCCAGACGCCCTTCTCATAATCTTTTGTATCTTTGGGGTTGGCGTTGATTTCCGATGAATCAACCAGTTCAAATCCGTTCAATTCGAATAGAGCGACGACCGAGCTTTGCTTCAAATAACCTTTGGTCCCCTTAGACATCGCATAAGGCGCATCCGCATTCGCGCGATGTTGGACCACGCCGATCATACCATCGTCAGCAAGAATATCCCGCAAGGCACGCAGTTCGGAATCAGCGCGGTTGCCATTCAGCATCCCATGCAGCGAACGGAAGATCACAATCCGGTCAATTTTGCCCTTGAGTTCGTCCGAGACTTCGTCGCTTTCAAAGGCGGCAATTTTATCGGCGGCAACACCCGTCCATTTGGATGCTGCATCCGGAAAACGTTCCGGCCAGCTTTTTGAGCGCCCTTCACGCGCGCGATCGGTAAAATTCGTGCTGTCGCTATTCCCGTTAACCGCGACATATTTTCCATTGGCGCTTAAATAGGGCAACAATATTCGCGTGTACCATCCACCGCCAGGGCCATATTCTGCGACGGTATGCGTCGGCTTTACCTGAAAAAAGGCCAGAGTTTCGGCGGGATTACGATAGACATCACGCGCCTTTTCATCCTTACGGCGTTCATGGTTGATCGCCGCCATCAGGGCGGCATCACTATGCATGGCGCCATCTTTTGCATGATGTTTCGCCAGCGCGGGAACCGCTGCCGCTGCCAATAATGCAGTTGCGACACCAGCGAATATAAGCTTCTTGGTCATTAATATAGGCCTTTCAGGTGGGGAATCTGTCTCTAACGCGGAACATAAGTGACCTGCACGGTCATGCAAAGCAGTTTATCCAGAGACACCTTCTATCATCTTGAAATTCTTCACAACCTCCGGCCGCGGATAGAGTTCGTCGAGCGGAACCGACTTACCGTTATCCTGGACTATACGGACATGTTTGCGGCCCAGTTGACGGGGTTCATCCACGCCGCAGCTATGGGCGAGAACTTCGACCTCATGGACCAGGCTTTTGCAATAGTTCGCGACCTTGACCTTCTTGTCCGATGGATCCAGTCCACGCTGCAGACGAGGGTCATGCGTGGTAATCCCGGTTGGACAAGTATTCTTGTTGCACTTCATCGCCTGAATGCAACCGAGAGAGAACATGAAGCCGCGCGCGCTGTTGACGAAATCTGCGCCGGCACATAGCGCCCAAGCGACCTCACTTGGCGTAATCCTTTTGCCTGATGCGATAATCCGGACACGCTGTCGCAAGCCATATTTGTGCAAAATATCTGAAAGCATCGGCAGGCTTTCATCCAGCTGTAAACCGACATTGTCCATCAGCGGCATCGGCGCGGCACCCGTCCCGCCATCACCGCCATCAAGGGTGAAAAAATCGGGGGCACTTTCGATGCCGCGACGGTGAATTTCCTCGCAAAGGCTTTCCAGCCAGCCATAAGCGCCAACAACAGCCTTGATGCCGGTTGGCTTGCCAGTGACCTTGCGGACGTGATCGACAAAATCCAACATGTCTTCCACACTGTTAATCTCGGGATGGCGATTGGGAGAAATCGATGCTTCACCTTCCGGGATGCCGCGCACTTTGGCGATAACGTCCGTCACTTTCTCCGCCGGCAAGATACCGCCTTTGCCTGGCTTAGCTCCTTGCGACATTTTGATTTCGAACATCCGGACCTGCTCATGATCCGCCACGGCACGCAGTTTGTCGTCATTCAGACTACCATCATCATTGCGGACACCATATTTGGCCGTACCGATCTGAAAGACAATGTCACACCCCCCTTCAAGATGATAAGGCGACAGTCCACCCTCGCCAGTATTCATCCAACAGCCCGCCATTTTGGCACCATGAGACAGCGCCCGGACGGCAGGCACAGACAGCGCACCAAAGCTCATCGCGGAAACGTTAAACAGTGACTTTGCCTCATAGGGTTTCTCGCAATAGGGTCCCAATGTGCATGTCGCCGTTTCAGCGGCATCTTTTTCCAGTGTTGGAAATGGACAGTTCACAAAAATCGGCGTTCCCGGAGGGTCAAGATTCTTGGTTGAGCCAAAGGCGATGGTATTACCTGTACCCTTCGCTGCGCGGCCAACCCATTCCCGTTCCGCCCGATTAAACGGCATTTCTTCTCGGTCCATGGCAAAGAAATATTGCCGGAAAAATTCACCCAAGCTGCTAAACAAATGACGGAAGCGGCCGATGACTGGGTAGTTGCGCCGCACGGCGTCCTGCTTCTGGGTCACGTCGATGATGAACAGGACAATTACGCTGGCCAGACCAAGACCGAGCAGGAAAACCAAAATATAGGTGAGCGTGCTCAAAACGCTCAAAATTCCGTCTGCCATTACTTATCCCCTAAATCACATAAAAAGGGATTAGCATTTTGCTCCCCTCAAATATAGTTCGCTTGAAACTGGCAGAGGTTACAGAAAGTCATCTTTGTGGGATTTGCTGCGAGATACAGTGGAAACTACCGCCGCCGCGCAGTAAGGCCTTACTGGGTAGCCCTACAACCTTTCGCTCGGGGAATAGCTCCGCGAGCGTTTCAACTGCCGCACCATCCGCTTTTGCTCCATATTGTGGCACAGCGACAACGGTGTTGCCGATGTAGAAATTCATATAGCTTGCCGGCGCAATATTGCCGTCAATTTCATATTTGCCGACGGACGGGATGCGAACCACATCCAAACCAGCCGTGGTAGCGCGGCGGGCAGCATTGTCGAATATATCGCCATTCGGATCATCATCGTCACTGACTTCCGGAATCACGACCGTACCCACTGCCACGAAGCGCGCAAGATTATCGACATGGCCATCGGTATGGTCCGCTTCCAGACCATCTCCAAGCCAGCATATATTTTCGATATTCAGAGCCTGTCTCAAATATTTACTCGCCTGATCCTTTGTCAGATCACGATTGCGATTGGCATTGAGCACACATTGTTCCGTGGTGACGAGATAGCCTGCGCCGTCCCCATCGATCGCCCCGCCTTCCAATACCCAATCATGCGGGGTGATCGCAATTTCAGTTGAAGCAGCAAGGCGCTGACCGATATCCTGATCACCCGCCATTTGAAATTTTCGGCCCCAGCCATTGAAACGGAAATCATGCGCCTTACGAACATTACCAGCAACCGTTATGATCGGACCAGTATCGCGCAACCAAATATCCCCAAAAGGCTCGACCTGAATTTCGACATGATTGTGGGCAAGCTGAACTGCGCGATCGGCGTCCTTCTGATCCCGACAAACAAGCATGACCCGTTCGCCTTCGCCATCGTCGCAAATGGCATTGGCGAAGGCCGCAACTTCATGCTGCGCCTCCGCCAATTGCTCCGGCCATTCCTGCGGATTGCCGGGAAAGCCGATCCAAACCGCTTCATGCGGCTCCCATTCAGCTGGCCATCTCACCGTCAATCGGGCGCGTTAGCGCCTAGCTTCCAGCGCGGCTCTTGTCGCGAATGTCGCGGAATTCATCGCCGTCATTCCAGTTCGGCCAATCTTCTGTCATCGCCAGCATGCGTGCGACCGTATAATAGACTTTCAGGTCACCCATGACACCATCCCAATTCCAGTTCGGATCAAATTCATCCTTTGGTCCATGGTACTTATTTTCGGTATAGTCCTGACTGATCGCTTCTCCGGCTTCGCGGCCACCTTCGATAAGGTCTTCACCACCTTCGAAATAGATCATCGGGACACCCAATTTGGCGAAGCTGAAATGATCCGAGCGATAATAGAAACCTTTTTCCGGTGTTGGCTCGGCTTCCGCAATGCGCCCATCGACAGTCAACGCGCCTTCCAGATAGCGATCCAACTGGGATTTGCCTTTACCAACCACGACGACATTTTTCGCCGGGCCAGCCATGCCAAAGGCATCCATATTTACGCCGCCAACAGTCTTGCTCAGCGGGTAGATTGGATTTTCGGCATAATATTTAGACCCGAGCAGACCAGATTCCTCTGCAGTAACTGCCAGGAAGATGATGCTGCGATCCGGCGCGCCCGCTTTGACATGCGCCTCGGCCAGAGCCACTAATGCGGCGGTTCCAGTCGCATTATCGACGGCGCCGTTGCAAATATCATCACCATCGGGTGCTGGTTTACAGCGACCCAAATGATCCCAATGCGCGGTGTAGAGAACATATTCATCCGGACGGGTCTTGCCCTTGATCATCCCGATGACGTTTTTGCTGTTCATCTTGCTAATGTCATTTTCAAACGACATCGAAGCGGTCACGCCCAAAGGCACCGCTTTAAAAGCCTTGTTCCTTGCGGCCGTCATCATCGCGTCGAGATCCTGACCGGCGCTAGCGAAAATCTTGGCTGCAACATCCTTTTGCACCCAACCATTGGCTTTGGTCTGATCGGCACCGCCATTGGCAGATTGGGCATAAAATTGCGGTCCGCTCCAACTCGACTCAACCACGTTCCAGCCATAAGCCGCCGGAGCAGTGTCATGAATGATCAACGCTGCGGCTGCGCCCTGACGCGCGGCTTCTTCATATTTATAGGTCCAACGGCCATAATAGGTCATTGCCCGGCCACCAAATTCGCCTTCGAGGCTTTCAGTTCCGAAATCCGGATCATTCACCAATATGACGACGGTTTTACCTTTGACATCGACGCCATCATAGTCGTTCCACTCACGCTCAGGCGCGTTGATACCATAGCCGACGAAAACGAGTTCGCTATCAGTAACATCGATCTTCGGCTGTTCCTGATAGGACGTAACGACCATCTCAGGACCATATTTGAAACTCATATCACCGGTGCCGCCTTTAACCGTCAAAGCGGAAACATTTTTGGCTTCAATTTCGACCAGCGGTACATCTTGGAACCAGCTATCACCATTACCCGGCTCAATGCCGGCTTCAGCAAACTTTTTGGTGAGGAGAGCCAAGGTCTTTTCTTCGCCAGCTGTGCCCGGTGCGCGACCTTCATAGGCATCAGAAGACAATTCCTGCGTAATATCGCGCATCGTATCAAGTGACAATTCCGGCGCAGCAACCTCTGGCAACGGCGCACCATTTTCAGGGTCGTCCACTTTCTTACAAGCTGTCAGTGCCAGCGCCGGAACTAGTGCGAGAGCAAACCATTTTTTTTGCATTTCAGATCCTCATATCAAACTGTGCCTTTCGGCTATGCCGCGATTAGTGACAGAGACGGATGCCAAGCGCAAGCCGTCGGCACGCGTGAAATATTTTTCAATATGGATTTACACTTGCGTTCCTATTTTGACTTCTAGATATTGTTCCGATTATTCGTTTTACAGTATTGTAATAACAGGGGGCATTATTGCTAAAATTCACCAAGCCGCTTTTTGCGGCCTCTATACTCGTATTTTCTTTTTCGATCACCGCATCAGCCAATGAGCAAGCCAAACTATTTGGAGCAATGCCCAGTGTTTTGAATATCAGCCTTTCTCCGGATGGAAGTAAGATAGCATTTGTCTCACCGGCCTCCGGAAAAAAAACCGATCTCTACACCATCGATCTAACCCAAGGCGGTTCGCCGGTCCGGGTCACGACGTCTTCTGGAGAGCCTGAAAGCCTGCATTGGTGCAATTGGGTTTCAAACACCAGACTGGCATGTCAAGTTGGTGGGGTTGACGAATATGCAGGCGACTTATTCGGTTTCTCAAATATATTTGCGGTCAATGCTGACGGAAGCAACCCCAAACTCCTTACAAAAAGACAAGCCCGGAATACTGTCGGTTTTACGCTCTATGGCGGCCAAATAATCGATTGGTTGCCCGAAGACGACAATGCCGTGTTGATGACGCGTTATATTCTTGAAAAACGCGGAACAATGAACAAATTTGGCGGCAAAGGCGGGGGACTGGCTGTTGAACGGGTGGATACGATCACAGGCAAAGCCAAGCGAATTGAAAAACCGGAAGATGAAGCCGTCGAATATATAACGGACGGCGAAGGCAATGTCAGAATTATGGGCATGCGAACCAAATTAGGGCGTACGGAACGCAATAGCGGTGAGATAAAATATTTCTATCGCAACAACTCGAACTGGATCCGTTTAGCCGAGTTAAATTACGCGAATAGGACCGGTTTCAACCCCTATGCAGTTGATCCGAAAAGCAACCGGGCCTTTGGTTTTCAAACCGTAGACGGGCGCAAAGCACTGATAGCCATGGCGCTTGATGGCTCGTCAGAATCGGAAGTTATTTTTGCTCATGACAAAGTAGATGTCGATGGACTGATCCGCATCGGCAGGAAAAACCGGATTGTCGGAGCCAGCTATGCCGAAGAAACAAGAACCGGCATTTATTTTGACGAAGACTTGAAGAAACTTAAAACTAGCCTTTCAAAGGCATTGGGCAGCAACATTGCTATCGGTTTTGTAGATGCCAGTCTTGATGAAACCAAACTGCTGATCAGAGCGACTTCGGATATAGATCCGGGTCAATATTACCTATTTGACCGCACCACTAAAAAGATGCAGCCGTTATTGGGAATACGCCCCTATGTCGAAAAAGTCGGTCTCGCAGAAGTGAAGCCTGTTTCATATCCAGCGGCAGACGGCACGATGATACCCGGATATCTGACCACACCAGTCGGTCAGGAAGCAAAAAATCTACCGGCAATTGTCATGCCTCACGGCGGCCCTGAAAGTCGCGATGAATGGGGCTTCGATTGGCTATCTCAGTTTTTTGTCAGCCAAGGCTTCGCCGTGCTCCAACCCAATTTTCGTGGTTCTTCCGGATATGGAGATGCATGGTATAAGAAAAATGGCTTCCAGTCATGGCGGACATCTATCGGCGATGTGACCGATGCCGGAAAATGGTTGATTTCAGAAGGGATAGCGAAGCCGGATGCCCTTTCGATTGTGGGCTGGTCTTATGGTGGATATGCCGCGCTTCAATCTGCTGTATTAGAACCTGATCTCTTCAAATCAGTGGTCGCTATAGCTCCGGTTACTGATCTGGGCACGCTCAAAACCAATGCCAAAAACACCTATAGTAGCGCTACTACGCGTGACTATGTTGGTAATGGGCCTCACGTGAATGCAGGATCGCCAGCACAAAATATCGACAAAATCAAAGTACCGGTGCTTATGTTTCACGGAGATTATGATCAGAATGTTGCGGTCGAACACTCTCGTCTGATGGAACGCAAATTGAAAGCGGCAGGAAAATCAGTCTCTTATATAGAGTATGAGAAACTAGCCCACAGCCTTCGAAATTCAGCCGTAAGAGCGGAAATGCTAAGCAAATCTGCTGAATTCCTACCTAAGTAAAACAGCCGCAAGACACAAAAAAGGGCGGCTCTAACGGGCCGCCCTTTTTTGTATATATCGTTGAACCGATTAGCGTGAGTAAAACTCGACGACCAGGTTAGGTTCCATTGTGACCGGATAAGGCACTTCGTCCAGCGTTGGAACGCGAACATAGGTGACTTTGTCGGTGCCGTCTGGCGTTACATATTCTGGAATGTCACGCTCTGGAAGGCTCTGCGCTTCGATAACCAACAGCATTTGCTGTGCTTTTTCGCTCAATGAAACAATATCACCAGGCTGCACTTTGCGTGAAGCAACATTACATTTTACACCGTTCACGCGAACATGACCGTGGCTCACCAGCTGACGAGCAGCGAAAATGGTTGGTGTGAATTTGGCGCGATAAACGACCATGTCGAGACGTTGCTCAAGAAGACCGATCAGGTTCTGGCTGGTATCGCCTTTCATGCTCGAAGCTTCTTTATAAGCACGCTTGAACTGTTTTTCAGTCACGTCGCCATAATAGCCTTTCAGCTTCTGCTTGGCGCGCAGCTGAATGCCATAGTCGGAAAGCTTGCTTTTGCGGCGCTGACCGTGCTGGCCGGGACCATAGTCGCGACGATTTACAGGTGATTTGGGGCGGCCCCAAATATTTTCGCCCATGCGGCGATCAAGTTTATATTTCGAGCTCGTACGTTTGGTCATATTAATGACTCCTAATTTGCTGTTTACATTCGTCCCGGAATGCACCGAAAATCCGTAGGATTAACGCGGCTACCGCTTCACCGGGGTGCGGAGCCAATTGCAAGACGCGGCCTATGACGATCAAACAGCCGATTGTCAACTGGATATCGGGTCATAATTCTCACGAAAATAGCCATGTTTACTCGACTTGAGCGGTCGCAATGACTAAAGGCGCAGATATGACCGAAACGACCTCACTTCCGCCGATGGAAACCATGTCCGATGTTCGCAAACAAGTGGACAGGATTGATGCCGAACTTATCACCCTAATAACCCAACGCTTTGCCTGTATGGACGCCGCAGCGCGCATCAAACAGCATCGCACGGCGGTTCGCGATGAAGGCCGGAAAGCCCAAGTGCTGGAGAATGTCAAACAGCTTGCCGCGACCGCTGGCGTTCCAGTTCCGACGATGGCCGCGATATGGGAAATGCTGATAGAAACATCGATCAGCTATGAACTGGAAAAATGGGATCAAATGAGAGATAGCTAGTCGCTCAAACACTCATTTTTTGATAAATGGCTTTTCGAGAGAGCTGAGAACACCGCGCCAGGTCTGAACCTCTTCATTGGTCCAGGCGGGCTTGGTTATCATATTGCGCAGCGTTACCTTTGTTGCCGGTGTTCGATCAGGTGGGTAGAAATATCCGGTTCCTTCGAGCGCTTGTTCCAGATGTTCGTAAAATCTATCTAGCTCGATTTGCGGGGCCGGCTCTTGTTTTTTCTTCTCGATTGTCGGTTGCACCGTTCCGGCACTGTCCATTTTCGAAAGTTCATAAGCCACCAATATGACAGCTTGCGCCAGATTGAGCGACCCAAATTCCGGGTTGATCGGTACCGTAATGATCTTGCGGGACAGCTCGACATCAACCACTTCCAGGCCGGACCGTTCAGGACCAAATAATATCGCGCACTTGCCGCTAGCCGATGCCATGTCATCTGCAGCCTCGGCGGGTGTGAGCACCTCTTTGGTCATCCCGCGCTTGCGTACCGTGGTCGCGTAAACATGCGAGCAATCTGCCACCGCCTCGGCCGTGGTTTCGAAAACTTGCGCTTCTTCCAATACGCTGTCCGCACCCGCGGCCGTTGGACCAGCCGACGGATTGGGCCAACCATCGCGAGGGTCGACAATCCGCATTTCGGTCAGGCCAAAATTCAGCATCGCGCGGGCCGCTTTGCCAATATTCTCGCCAAGTTGCGGTTTTACCAGAACGATTATCGGTTTACCGGTACTCATTTGCTAGTGGCGTCGTTGATCGCAACATCCTTCACGCTACCAGCAAATTCTTCAAAATCCTTCGCTTCGGTAAAGTCCTTATAGACTGATGCAAAACGGATATACGCCACGCTATCCAGCCCTTTCAGGCCGTCCATCACCATCTCACCGATGCGTTTCGATGGGATTTCAGTTTCTCCGCTGGTTTCCAACTGGCGTTGAATGCCGGATACCAACTGGTCCATCTGCTCCTGCGCGATCCCGCGTTTCCGGCAAGCCAGAGAGACTGACAGATCAATCTTGGATCGGTCAAATGTCTCCCGACGGTCTTCGCTTTTCACTACGGTGATCTCGCGGAGCTGGATCCGCTCAAACGTCGTGAACCGGGCGCCACAGCCTTCGCATTGCCGACGCCGACGGATGGTTGTGCCATCTTCGGTCGGACGACTATCTTTTACCTGGCTATCATCATGAGCACAAAAGGGGCAACGCATAAGAGGTTCGTTCGCTTATTCTGGGTAAATCGGGAAACGGTTGCAAAGCGCTTGAACGCGTTCGCGAACATCTGCTTCCACGGCTGGATCACCATCTTCGCCTTTTTCGCGCAGACCATCCAACACATCAGCCACCATATCGCCAATCATCTGGAATTCCGCAGGACCAAAGCCCCGTGTCGTTCCCGCCGGTGAACCGACCCGAATACCACTGGTTTTCATCGGCGGCTGCGGGTCATTGGGAATGCTGTTCTTGTTGCATGTAATGCCAGCGCGCTCGAGGGCTTCATCTGCATCGCGGCCCGTAATACCGAGCGGAGAAAGGTCAATAAGCGCAAGGTGAGTGTCAGTCCCGCCAGCGACCAGATCAGCACCACGTTCTTTCAGACGCGCAGCCAATATTTTAGCATTTTCGATGACGGCTGCCGAATAGCTCGCAAATTCAGGCCGCAACGCTTCGCCAAAGGCAACAGCTTTTGCCGCGATCACATGCATCAACGGACCGCCCTGTAGACCAGGAAAAACTGCCGAATTTATCTTCTTCGCAATGGCTGCATCATTGGTCAGCACCATACCGCCACGCGGACCGCGCAGCGTCTTATGCGTCGTTGTCGTTACGACATCGGCATGGTCAAGCGGACTGGGATGATAGCCAGCGGCTACCAAGCCAGCAAAATGCGCCATATCGACCATGAAGATCGCCCCTACGGCATCCGCAATTTCTCGGAACTTCGCGAAATCAATCTGGCGCGGATAAGCCGAGCCACCGGCAATGATCAGTTTCGGCTGATGCTCTTTGGCTAAGGCTTCTACTTCCTTGTAGTTGATCAAGTGATCATCTTCGTTGACGCCATATTGGATGGCATTGAACCATTTGCCGGATTGGGCGGGTTTTGCGCCATGGGTCAAATGCCCGCCAGCATCCAGCGACATGCCAAGTATGGTGTCACCCGGCTTGGTCAATGCGAGCATCACAGCGCCATTGGCCTGCGCGCCTGAATGCGGTTGCACATTGGCAAAGCCGCAATTGAAAAGCTGTTTCGCGCGTTCAATAGCTAGCGTCTCGACATCATCCGATGGCGCGCAGCCCTGATAATAGCGACGGCCCGGATAGCCCTCTGCATATTTATTGGTGAATACCGAGCCCTGCGCCTGCAATACAGCCTTGGACACGATGTTCTCAGACGCGATCAACTCGATCTGCGTCTGCTGACGCGACATTTCGGCGTTGATCGCCCCCGCAACCGCTGGATCACCTTCATCAACCGAAAAGTCGAAAAATCCGGTAGAGCGGATATCCTGTATATCTGCGACGTTACTCATGATGCTGCTCCTTCGATTTGTGGGGCGGAAAGCTTATCGACGCGGCGCTGATGCCGGTCTCCGCCAAATTCTGTGTTCAAGAAATTATTCAGGCAATCTTTCGCTATTTCGATTCCGACCAAACGCGCGCCCATCGCGATCACATTCGCGTCATTATGTTCGCGAGCAAGTTTTGCCGAAAGGCCTTCAGAAACCAAAGCACAGCGACAGGCAGGATTGCGGTTGACCGCAATGGATATGCCGATACCGGAGCCGCAAAGCGCTACGCCGCGTTCCGCATCGCCAGAGGCCACAGCATTTGCCAGCTTGTACCCATAATCCGGATAGTCAACGCTATCTGTTGTCATTGGCCCCAAGTCACTCACATCATGCCCAGCCTCGGTAAGCCACTCGACCAAAGCGGTTTTCATTTCTATCGCTGCGTGATCAGAAGCAATTGCAACGCGCATGGACAGGATTTCCTTCAATCAATGTTAGAATCGTTGATCCGTTATCTAGTGGAGCAGGTTGGCTTAGGCCACCAAATATTGCGCCTGCGAGCGATAAATTTACGATAGACAAATACAAGGCTTCACAACAGACTGGTATGCATGAAAAACAAATTCATTAGCGGCACGGAAGGCTATGCCAGCCAAGCCCCCTTTCTATTGGAGCAATATGAGAAGCTGTCGTTTGAAGAGAGCTATTCGACGGCAATAATATATTTCCCTTCAGAGCCATGCAAAATATTGGACATTGGGTCAGGCACAGGAAGAGATGCCGCATGGTTCGATGCGAAAGGGCACGAGGTCGTCGCTGCCGAACCGACAAAAGAACTGCGGGAGGGAGCGATCCAGCTGCATCCCTCACCAACTATCAGATGGTTGGACGACAGCTTACCGGATCTAGAAAAAATCAGAAATTTAAATGAGCCATTCGATTTCATATTGATGAACGCTGTTTGGATGCATCTGGACAAAAATCAAAGGGATACTGCCATGCGTTCCATAGCTACCCTCTTAAAAAGAAGATCCCGTCTTTTTATTTCACTAAGGCATGGTCCCGTCCCAAAGGGCAGACGGATGTTTGCGGTTTCAGCCGAAGAAACGATTGAACTAGCGTCCCGATACAAGCTTATGCCAATTTACAATAAGCGGGTCGAATCCATTCTACCTAGCAATAAAGCTACAGGCGTTGAGTGGACAAAACTGATATTTGAACGTCAGGCTTAGCGTCAAATTTCCATCTGACTACCGAGTTCGACCACCCGGTTGCTGGGAAGCTTGAAGAATTCCATCGCGGTGGCGGCATTGCGCAGCATCCACGCAAATATTTTCTCGCGCCAGATCATCATCTTGGGCTTTTCAGACGGCAACAATGTCTGCCGCGACAGGAAGAAGCTGGTCGTCATCATGTCAAAGTCCATACCGCATTCTTTGACCTTTTTCAGCGCCGCTGGAACATCGGTTTCCTGCATGAAGCCATAGTTTAGAATCAGACGATAGAAACCATCGCCGAGATCCTTGACCTCAATCCGGTCTTCAAACTCGACATAGGGTACATCTTCAATGTTCACCGTTAACACGACGACACGTTCATGGATGACCTTATTATGCTTGATATTGTGAAGCAGCGCCGATGGTACGCCAACCGAGTTAGACGCCATGAAAATGGCGGTTCCGGGCACGCGGGTCGCACTATTTTTGGCGGATTTGGTGAAAATCTCGATCGGCATCGCGGCTTCCGCCATATTTTCGCGCATGATCTTGCGGCCCTTGGCCCAGGTCGTCAGCAGCAGGAAGGCGAAACCGCCAACCATCAGCGGGAACCAGCCGCCTTGCGGAACCTTGGTCAGGTTGGCCGCAAAATAGGCGCCATCGACAATGAAGAACAAGCTCAGCAGTGGCACAGCATACCACCATTTCCACTTCCACATGGTGAAGACCAGAACCGCAAGCAAACAGGTATCGATCAACATCGCGCCGGTAACGGCAATACCATAAGCCGAGGCCAAACTACTAGAGCTCTGGAAGGTGAGAACGAGGATTAGCACCGCAATCATGATCGTCCAGTTTACAACCGGAATATATATCTGACCCGCTTCCGACGCGCTGGTATGTTTGACCGTTAGACGCGGGATAAACCCGAGTTGGATCGCCTGATGGGTGACCGAAAACGCACCGGAGATAACGGCTTGACTAGCAATGAAGGTGGCCATGGTAGCCAATATAACGAGCGGCAGACGAAGCATTTCAGGTGCCAGCAAGAAAAACGGGTTCTGGATCGCAGCTGCTGCGCTGGCTTCATCCATGCCAATGATCATCGCGCCTTGTCCGAAATAGTTGCACAGCAGGGCTGGCATGACGAAACCGAACCAGGCAATCCGCATGGGCTTGCGCCCAAAATGTCCCATATCCGCGAACAAAGCCGCAGAGCCGGTGACTGCCAACACAACTGAACCCAAAGCCAGAAAGGCCTTGAAACCGTCGATCAGGAAGAATTGAAAAGCATACCAAGGGTTGAGTGCGAGTAATATTTCCGGCGTCTGGACAATTTGGGTCAGCCCCAAAATCGCGATAACAACGAAATAAACGAACATGATGGGCGCAAATAATGCTCCGATTTTTGCGGTTCCCCGCGACTGGATCACGAACAGGAAGACCAGCAATCCCACGGCAATCGGAATAACCATAGGCTGCAAACCACTATTCACCACGGTCAGACCTTCAACGGCAGATAGCACCGAGATGGCTGGCGTAATCATACTGTCGCCGTAAAATAGCGAGGTCGCGAAAACGCCCAATAATATAGCGACCCAGCCAAATTTCGATCGTCGCAACGCGCCCGATAGCAACGCAACCACGGCCAAACTACCGCCCTGCCCTTTATTATCGGCTCGCATCAATATGGTGACATATTGAATGGCAACGACCAGCGTCATCGACCAGAAAATCAGACTGACCACACCGAGTACGTGGAGCTTGTCCAATTCTAATGGATGCGCGCCAACAAAGGTTTCACGAAAGGCGTAGAGCGGGCTGGTCCCAATATCGCCAAATACAATACCGATCGCGCCAGCGGCGAGTTTCGCTACTGCACTTCCCTCTTGGCGCGAGCCATGCGGTTGGATCACGCGACTGCGTTTCCGTTTCGGTGATGACGTCGATTCAGACATTGGTTGCCGTTTTGGCGGTCCCCTATTGGGTCAAAGCAAAGTCATAGCACATCTGCCTCAACAAGCGCGCGCGACTAGCATGAGCATTTCGCATACGCAACAAAGCCTGCAAGCACTACAGCCAACCCACTGGTAATATACGCCTTTTTAGTCCTCAATAGGATCTTGAGACGGGTTCGGCAGCGTGGGCTGCATTCTCTCCATAGTTGCCAAACGCGACTCGAGGTCCTTGCGCCACGGAGCTTCTTCCGGGCTGCGCTCTAACAATTCTGTCCATATCGCTCGCGCCTGATCAATTTTTCCAGATTGGGCGTAAGCCATGCCCAGAAAGAAGGGCGGCCCTGGATGTTCAGGCGAAATATCAGCCGCGCGCTGAAAGGCAAATTGGGCAGCAGGCGTTATCACACCATCGGCATGAACAACCAGTGCATTGCCTAGGCCTACCCATAGATCGGGATTGTTCGGATGCTCTTTAACACCATTACGCAAATAATTGGCGGCTGAGCCGTGTTTGCCGCTGCGATTGAGCGCGTCTGAAAAAACCAGCCATTCCTGGGCGCTACCAAAGCGCTCGCCCATTTCCTGACGGGATTCGATATTGCTCTCGTCAAAACTATTCGCCTTTTCGGCAGGTTCGACGGACACCCCTGCCATTCCGGGATTTGCCTGCCACGCATAGCCCGCAACACCGAGCAAAAGCGCAGCGCCGGTTAACTCATAAGCGGTCCGCGGCAACTTACCGACAAATACAAGCACGCCGAAAAGCAGCAAAATCATCATCAGCAATATGATCCAGCCCATCAACTTGCGTCCTTTTTGCTATTTTTCCGCCGACGAAAACGCCCGCGCGCGAGCCATATGGCGAGGATCAAAAGCACAATCGGCGCGATCCAAAGCGGGCCCGTGACAGCATTTACCGGCGGATTATAGGTCACCCAGTCACCATAGCGTTCGATCAACCAGCTACGGACCTCTTCCGGTGTCGCACCGGCGGCGATGCGTTCGCGCACCTGGCTGCGCATGTCGCCGGCCATCGGGGCATCGCTATCGGCAATCGACTGGCTCTGACATTTCAGGCAGCGCAGTTCCTCCATCAACGAGCGCGCTTTTTCCTCTTGCACAGGATCATCCAGTTGCTGATGCGCATAAGGAGAAGCCGGAAGCGCGTTTTGGGCTGCCAAAGGCACCGAAAAAGGCAAGGCCAGCAGCGTGACTATTAGCGTCAAAATTCTGATCATCCCGCTTTCTCCAATATCTCAAGCAGCTCTGGGACATCTTCCTTGCGGATATCACCAATATGCTGGTGCACAATCACGCCCTTGCCATCAATGACGAATGTTTCGGGGACACCGGATGAGCCGAGTTCGAGTTGCACGATGCTGCGAACATCGGTTCCGATCCGAACATAAGGATTGCCCCAGCGGTTCAGGAAATTCGCGATATCCGCGGGCGTGTCTCGGCTGGCAATGCCGTTAATCTGCACGCCTGCCCGCTCCAGCTCCAACAATTGCGGCGCCTCTGCGATACAGGGCACACACCAGCTTGCAAAAATATTGAGCAGTTGCGGCTTGCCGGTAGCAAGGTCTGTGGTGGCCAAGGCCGGACGCTGTTCAATCGCTGCAGGCAGGGAAAATTCCGGAATCGGTTTGCCGACCATTTTCGATTCGATGATATTATCCTTGGGCCGTATCAGGCCCGCCGCCACAACCGCGAAGAAGATGCCGAATAAAACCAGCGGAACCCAGAGAAGCCAGCGGTTCATATCATCGCCTCTGCATAAGCTCTCTGCTTTTTCTGACGGCCCGCGCGGCGCAGACGCCCGATCATCGCCAACAGGCCGCCCAATGCAATAAGCACACCGCCATACCAGATCAGCGTGACAAAGGGTTTCCACCAAATACGTAGCTGCCAACGACCTTGTTCATCGCTGTCGCCCAGTACGACATAAAGTTGTCCATTCCAGCGGGTTAGCAAGGCGGCCTCACTAGTTTGCATCTGGGCCGACGCGAACATCCGATTTTGTGGTGCAATCTCGTGGATCGCCTCATCCCCATATTGTGCCGTCACCCGCGCTTCGAGGGCTGTCCAGTTCGGGCCAGCAACCGGTTCGATCGCGTGAAATTTAATCTTCCAGTCATTGACCATGATCTCATCGCCTGGCTTCGCAGCCACCAGTTTTTCTTCGGTAAAGCTGGTTTCCGATGCCATCCCGACCAGCGCAACGGCAATACCGAAATGAGCAATGATCATCCCGTAAGTATGCATCGGGGTGCGGCGCAAATTGCGTTTCCATAACGGGGCAAAGCTTGCCACCGCAATACCCGCAGCCAGTGCCATGCCAATCAAGGGCAGCACCGACATTGATGTGGTAAACAGCACCAACGCAAACAGAGCTGCAGCGGTCAAAAAGACCGGAATCGAAATACGGTTCAGCAAGGCTTTCGCACTGTCGCGCCGCCACCGCAACAATGGCCCCGCCGCCATGATCGCGACTAAAATCAATGCGATCGGACCCGTTGCAAGATTAAAATAGGGAGCCCCGACCGAGATCATTTCATCGCTCATTCCCTCGACAAACAAAGGATAAAGCGTACCGATAAAGACAATACCCAAAATCGCCGAAAGCAGAAGATTGTTCGCTACCAGCGCCCCTTCGCGGCTGATAGGTTCAAACTGGGAGCCCTCTTTGACCGAACCAACGCGCAGCGCAAACAAAGCCATCGCGCCGCCGATATAAATGGCAAGCAATGCGAGGATGAAACTGCCGCGTTCTGGATCAACCGCAAAAGCATGGACGCTGGTGAGGACGCCGGAGCGGACCAAGAACGTGCCGATCATCGACATCGAGAAAGCGACAACCGCGAGCATCAGGGTCCAAGCCCGCAAGCCATCGCGCGTCGCCAAGACCGTCACCGAATGCAGCAAGGCGGTAGCCGCCAGCCAAGGCATAAGCGAGGCATTTTCCACCGGATCCCAGAACCACCAGCCACCCCAACCCAGTTCATAATAAGCCCAGTAACTGCCCGCCGTGATACCCAGCGTCAGGAACACCCATGCGCCGAGCACCCAGGGCCGCATGGCTTTGGCAAATTCCGGCCCGACATCGCGCGTAATCATCGCGCCCACGGCAAAAGAAAAGGCAATGGATAGGCCAACATAGCCAATATATAGCGTTGGCGGATGCAGCGCGAGACCGACGTCTTGAAGCAGCGGGTTAAGCCCCTGCCCATCCGCTGGAACCGGGAAAATCCGTTCAAAAGGATTAGACGCGATCAGCAGATAGGCATAGAAACCGATGCTGATAAACGCCTGCGCACCCAAGGTTGCAACCAGTGTTTTTGCTTTCAAATTACGCTCAAAAATACCGATACACGCACCCGCGACGCCCATGATGGCGATCCACAACAGCATGGATCCTTCATGATTGCCCCATGCGCCGGAAATCTTGTACAGCATCGGCTTGATCGCAACGCTGTTGGCGACGACCAGCTTTACCGACATATCGGAACGCACGAACAGCCAGACCAGCACCAAAAACGATATAGCGACCAGCACGCCTTGGGCGATGGCGACTGGCCGGATCGCCTTGAAAAGCTCATCCTGCCCCTTCGCTAAGCCAATGGCACATAATGCAAATTGCAAAAGCGCCATGCTGGCAGCGAGCCAGAGCGCGATAAGGCCTGTTTCTGCAATCATTCGACCAGCGTATCCGTTTTCGTCATATTGCCAGTCATATCAATACCTTCAAGCTCGCGCGGAATATAGTTTTCGTCATGTTTGGCGAGCAGGTTGTCCGCCACAAACATCCCGTCGCTTGTCAGCTTGCCATCCGCAACAACGCCGGATCCTTCGACGAATAGATCTGGCGTAATGCCCGTGTACATAACGGCTTGCTTTGCCGTGCCATCATGCACAATAAAATTAACCGTTACCCCGTCCTCTTCATGACGAATGGAGCCTTCTTCAACCATACCGCCCAACCGGATGGCTTTCCCGGCAACAGGCTTTTTCTCAACGATGTCCGATGGCGTATAGAAATAATTGGCCTGATCCCGGAGCGCAAAGGTTGCAAGCAGGCCTGCGCCGACGAGCGCGACCAATGCCAGTACGGCCAATGTCAGTCTTTGATGCTTCGCCTTCACGGGTAAATCTCTCTTATCTCGTTGTTCATTTCCGAACCTTTTTAAGCTGGTCCGCCTTGGTTTCGGATTTGCGCATGGCCGCATAGCTTCCGGCTATAACAATCGCTGTGCCAAGCAGCACAATCGCATAGGATGCAATCACAAAAGGCCAATGGTTCATTCCGCCGCCATCCGTTTCAATCTTGCCTCAACCTTGGTTTCCGCCAATATGCCTCGCATTCGCATCAAGACGATTGCGCCAAACACGAGGCTAAAGCCAATTACATTTATGGCGAGCGGCCATAGAAAAGCGGCATCAGTCGATGATCCGCTTACGGTGATGCTCGCCTTTTGATGCAGGCTGTTCCACCAAACAACCGAACGGTTGATAATCGGAATATTAACCGCGCCGACGATACCGAAAATCGCAGTTACACGGGACACACCGCCTTTTTCACCACTCGCATTGGCCAGCGCAATATAGGCTAGATAAAGGAAGAATAAAACCAACACGGATGTTACCCGTCCGTCCCATACCCACCATGTGCCCCAAGTGGGGCGTGCCCAGATTGATCCAGTGATCAATCCCAGAGCCGTAAACAAAGCGCCGGGCACGGCAACCGCACGCGCGGCAACCGCTGCCAAAGGATGCCGCCAAGCAATTTGTACAATGCTGGCAATCGCAATCCCCGTCCAACCGCCCATTGCCAGCCAGACGGTTGGGACATGGATGTACAGGATGCGGACACTATCGCCCATGAGCCGATCAGCAGGCGCATAGAATAGGCCATAAGCAGAGCCAAAAGCGACCAGCAGCAATCCAAGCGTCAGAAACCAAAGCGTCAACGGCCTGGCAAGCGATAGAAAGCGAGTAGGATTTGCGTAAGCGTGCATTTGAAAAACGGTCATTGCCTCTGGCTACTGTGCGACCAGTAAAATCTGATTTTTTGATGGCAGAACTGTCGCAAGGCGACAAGTGTTTTTCTGAACCATTTGCGCCTGCCCTATCAACCATCAGAAATAGTGCTCTGGAACCAAAAGCAAACAATTGGTGTTAGCGCAATAGTAACCATGTGCCGCTAGACCCTGAAACTGTAGACAAAAATTTAATTCTTCGGTGGGGCTGAGGTTAAGAGATATTATGGCAGTAAAAGGCTTACTGAAGGCGTTTTCCAATGGTTCATCCGGTGGATCTGGATCGGTCATCGCGTCTGACAACCATGCGAGACGCCTGGAAGTTCTGGATGATTTTGAGCAAGCGGGAATAAATTGGCTATGGGCAACCGATGCCGATGGCAGATTCGTATATCTATCTGAAAAAGCAGCCGAAAACCTAAATTTGCCGGTTAGTGAGATACTAACTCAGCCATTGACCGCTTTGTTCGAAAATGACCCTGACAATCCGGACGAAAAATCTGATCGTCCCCTCCATTACCAGCTGAGCAGGCGGAGCAAACTCCATGATCTCGTTCTCCGGCGCGTACCGGCGACATTGAATCGTGAAGATCGCCCGACTTGGTGGCTGATTTCGGCCCATCCGAAATTTGATAATTCCGGTAATTTCCAGGGATATCGCGGCAATGCCAAGGATGTCACGGTCGAGTATCAGCGTAAGCTTGAAGACTCCCGACTCGCTGAATTTGACTCGCTAACCGGTCTTGCTAACCGCCATCGCATGGATAACCATTTGAACGGGATCCTTGGCTCTTTCAAGGCCGCGGGCCGCAGTTGTGCCATAATGATGCTTGATCTTGATAGATTCAAACAAGTCAATGACACCATGGGGCATCCCGCCGGTGATGAGTTGCTCAAGCAAGTCGCCAAGCGGATGCGCACTATTATCGGCGATCGCGGTGAAATCGGCCGGCTTGGTGGCGATGAGTTTCAGGTCATTTTGCCCGATATCGATGATCGCGGAAAACTGGGCGAAATTGCTGAAAAAATAGTGAAAATAGTTTCTCAGCCTTATCCTATTGATGACAAGAGCGCCATTATTGGTACGTCAATCGGCGTTGCTGTTGCCCCCTATGATGGCATCGAGAAAGAAGAGCTCGTGCGCAGTTCGGATCTTGCTCTTTATGCCGCCAAAAACTCGGGCCGCGGGCAATTCCGTTTCTATTCTGCTGACTTGAAAGACGAAGAAGAAGAACGCCGCCTCTTGGTCGAAGACCTGCGCGATGCGCTCGAGAACGATCAGCTCGAGTTACATTATCAACCGGTAGTACGCACAGAAGACCATATGGTGGTTGGGTTCGAAGGTCTGATGCGCTGGGTTCACCCAGAGCGAGGGGCAGTTAGTCCGGCGGTATTCATTCCGATCGCGGAAGAACTAAATCTTATCAATCAACTGGGTGAATGGGCCTTGCGCAAAGCTTGCACCGATGCCTTGCAATGGCCCCAATCCGTTCGCATCGCTGTAAATGTGTCCGCCGTACAATTTGCTAATAGCGGTTTTCCCGAAATCGTTATGAACGCTCTTGCCGCCAGCGGTCTGGATCCTGAACGGCTTGAACTCGAATTGACCGAGAGCGTCTTTATGGGGGACAGCGAAACCACCGAGAACACGTTCAAGGTCTTAAAAGAATTGGGCGTAAGATTAGCGCTCGACGATTTTGGGACAGGTTATTCGTCTCTCAGCTATTTGCGATCAGCCCCTTTCGACAAGATCAAGGTCGACAAGAGCTTTGTCGATTCTTGTACCCAAAAAGACAAGAATAGTGCGAAAATCATCGCGGCCATCGTGAGCTTGTCCGAAGCTTTGGGCATGGAAACCACGGTCGAGGGTGTCGAAGCGTTCGACCAGTTCAGCCTCGTTTGTTCCAAGGGCGCTCGCTATATTCAAGGTTGGATCTATTCAAAAGCCCTGAGACTCGAGGAGATTGAACAAAAACTCGGAAGTGGGGAATTTCGGATTGAACCCGATGGGCCTGACTTATATCGGCCTGATCGACGCACTGTATTTCGCCGCATCGGTGCTATCCATGAAGACCATCGCTATGAAGTTGTCATGCGTGATCTTTCAAAAACCGGAGCACGGTTCGAAGGCATGCTTGGCGTTCCTGTGGGGACGAATCTTGTCCTTGACCTCGGCGGAGGGCAATTGGTCATCAGCTCAGTAATAAGAGTGAAAGAAGCGATGGTGGCTACGGAGTTTGAAACACCGCTGGTTAGCGATGGTGCCGGAGGATTATGTACGCGCCACCGTGTATCGCCTTATGATCTGGCAGCCGCCGGAATGCCGTTGGCCGCGCTGCCACCCGGCAATTATCCACTTGCGCAGAGCGCTTCCGATCAGGCGAGCAAGCCAAAGTTCATGCAGGTCGACATCTGATCGTTCAATCAAATTACTGATACAGAATAAGTCACTCGCCTTGTTAATAAAGGAGAGAGCTTTTTAGCGTCCAATAAGCGCGCGCGCCATGTTGTCAGCAACTTCAGCTGACGGCAATTTGCTCGAAGCACTTTCTTCCCAAATTTCGGTCAGCCGAGCAGGAATTTTGTCGATCCGGCGGTTGACTTCGTCAACATTGCTATCGCCAAGATATTCCAGGCCGACATTGATGATGCCGCCTGAGTTGATCACATAATCGGGCGCAAAAAGAATATTGCGGTCGAAAATCCGCTGGCCATCTTCTGGAGTCGCTAGCTGGTTATTGGCCCCACCAGCAACGATCGGCACGTTAAGGTGGGCAATAGAAACCTTATCTAGAATCGCGCCTAAAGCATTGGGACTAAAGACATCTGCTTCCAGGCGCATCACATCGTCGAGACCGACAACGCTAGCCCCTATCTCTGCCGCCATATTGGTCGCGTGCTCCTTGTTGATATCGGCAATGCTCAAACGAGCGCCGTCTTTGGCAAGCAAACGAGCCAATCCGCCACCGACGCTGCCAACGCCCTGAATCGCGACATGGACATCTTCCATACTGTCGCGACCCAATTTATGTTTCACAGCAGCTTTGACGCCAAGATAGACGCCCATGGCTGTAAAGGGGCCGGGATCGCCGCCAGCATCGCCGTCGTCGCTGACCGGCAGACCCGAGACATATTTTGTCTGTTTGGACACTTCGACCATATCGGCGGTGCTGATGCCGACATCTTCGGCTGTAACGTAGCGTCCGCCAAGCGAATCGATCATGCGTCCAAAAGCCGCCAACATTTCAGGAGATTTCATCCGGCTGCGATCGGCCAATATGACAGCTTTACCGCCGCCTAACGGCAAACCAGCCATCGCATTTTTGAAACTCATGCCGCGAGAAAGCCGGAGCGCGTCGGTCACTGCCGTCTCGCGATTCTCATAATGCCAGAATCGCGTGCCACCCGCGCTAGGGCCCAAATGGGTGGAATGAAGGGCAATTATCGCGCTGAGGCCGGTCTCGACATCATGAAAAAAATGGACAGCTTCATGGCCATCAAAATCTGGCAGATCCCACATTACCGACATTTGGACTAACCCTTCGCTCGCTGAGTAACATAATTTGGTATAGGCGTAATAATATTACAAAACGCTTTTGTCACCCCGAGATGTTGCGGGAACCACTAACCAATTGAATATCTTGAATATGTGGTTTTGAAAATGGGGCGACCGAGGGGTCTCGAACCCCCGACCTCCGGTACCACAAACCGGCGCTCTAACCAACTGAGCTACGATCGCCACAATCGTGCAACATGCAATTAAGCCTGCTGCGCCGCGCTGCATAGGGACGCATTGGGGCCGCCGTCAAGTATTTAGCGCACCGAAAAACTATGAATCAACTATCAAAGCGCATCGCCTCGCTGGCGGTGGACCAGCCGGGCCGGTTGGCGGGCTGCATCAACCAGAGCGCGCTCCTCGACCAAAGCGCTTCGCATCTCGACGGCCATGTCGAGCCGGAACCAGCGCGTCGTCAATTTTACTTGGCCTTGCACTTGAGATGGCGCCAGAAAACTGGCCGGAAACGGCTCTGCCCAGAAGTCGTTAAGGCTGCCATAGCCGGACTCCGTTCGACGCCCAAGAAACTGGCGAGACTGGACAATGTCAGGGTTGTTCGAAAGCATCGCCAGTAACACGGCCTGCTCAGGACGCAGTGTGTTGATATTTATAGGCGATAAATCAGTGGTCGGCAGCGCACAAAGCCAAGGTGCGATCCTCGCATAGATATCACTGGTCATGCCCTTGATCGTGCGCAACTCGCTGATATCGACCATGATCGCATTGGCGGTGCGATAAGGCACCTCTAGCTGCGCATAATATTCATCCTCTGCGCCGCGTGGCGACGGGATGGTATCGCTATCAATCCAGTCGGTGACCGATTCTGCAATGTCTGTCGCAGCTCCCCGAGGAATTTCGAGCAACGTCATCAACTGGACAAATTGGGCTTGCCCATCTGGCCGCGCAGACAACAGAGCATCATTCTGACTGACGAGACTATTGATATTAAAGCAATTTCCGCCATCTGTCAGCGCAGCGGTGATGATACCACCGGGGACCGGGAAGCGCCGCTCCTGCCCGTTCCAGCCACCTAAATTGGTGGTGCGCCCAGGCGACAGGCTGACAATCTGTTCAGCCGACTGCATGCCGATCGATTCAGCTGCGATCAGATAGGCCTTGGCTTGACTGAGTTCACGGGCATTGGATGCCAGTTTGGTTGCCCCAGCCAATCGGTCAATCCCATGCGCCGCCAGCACTGCTATAACCGCAACCAACAGCAAAACCGTCAACAGGGCGGCACCGCGTTCGCCTTGACGCATAAACGACGGCCGCTTCATAAATAGCCCGTCCCGACGAGAAAGACATGGCGATAACTTCTACCATTTTGCTCAAACCGTAATTCCACCGCGCGCGGCAAGTCATTCAACCGCTCGGCCTGCCAATTGCTCAACCACTGCCCTCTTTTATCCCGAAAGCGCAGTTCCAAATCGCTTATGCCCTCCAACAGCAAGGCTGGCTCGCTTATTGACCCCCCATCGGTGGTCTCAAATTGAAGCCGTTCGAGCCGACCGTCATTTAATTGATAGGACACACGCTGCATATTGGAGCGCGGTTTGTTGTTGATATTGCTCTGTCCGCCGCGGGTGAAAGATAAAAAGCCGCGACCGCTGCTACCGGTTTCGCTAATGAAGGCGGCGACTTTATCCCCCCGATCATCTCGATGAGGCCGGGCGAGTGCCTGACTTAAATCCGCTTCCATCAGGGAAACCAGACGCTGCATCTGTGCCATATCGCTGAGCTTGGCATCGGTCACTTCATTGCTATTCACCGCTCCGCGCAACAAGGCCACACCGGCAACGGACAAGAGCGAAAAAATGAACAAAGCAACCATCATCTCGACCAGCGTGAACCCGCTTTGCGCCCTGATGCTATTCTCGCGATTGGATTTTGCGCTTATCATGATTGATCTGTCTATATCGCCATTATGTCAGACAGCAAAGAGCGGTTGCGGCCTAAAGATTTTCATCTAATCTAATGTCTCGACGTTAGGAGTGATATCGGACCGTTTGATGACAGAAAATAATAGCACTACCGCAGATTATCTGGTCGCTCTGGGCCAAGTACAACGCTTTCCGAACAAGAGCGTCGAACTTTGTCTATTGAAAAACTTCCTGAAAGCCGAGGAATGCGAACAGCTTATCCAGCGCGTTGACGAAAAGCGCCGTCCATCAACCATCGCCGACGCCAATGGCGATGATTATTTCCGCACCAGCGAAACTTGCGATCTGGATCATAACGATCCTTTTGTTGCGGAAATCGACGCTAAAATTTGTGGCTTTGCGAACATTAATCCCAAATTTGGAGAACCTCTGCAGGGACAGCGCTATGCCGAGGGGCAGGAGTTCAAAGCGCATACCGATTTTTTTGACCCCAATGGCGAGGATTTTAAAAAATTCTGCACCATATCTGGTCAGCGCACCTGGACATTCATGATCTATCTCAATGAACCGGATGCTGGCGGCGCGACCCGCTTTGTGAAATTGAACAAAAAATTCGTTCCCAAAACCGGCAATTTATTATGCTGGAATAATATGCAACCGGATGGCGACATCAACCTTCTGACGCTCCATCACGGAATGAAAGTGCGCAGTGGCACCAAATATGTAATTACAAAATGGTTCCGAGAACGCGCTTGGCCATGGCCAGAATAAACGAACAGGGATGATCATATTGCAGCAGCTTCTATGAAGATCACCAGCTATCGGCCTGGTCCGGGTATGATGGTCTCAGCCGCCTTCATTGGCCCCGGAACCGTCACTGCTTGCACGCTTGCCGGTGCCAATTTTGGTTTTGCACTGATCTGGGCATTGGCTTTTGCGACAGTGACAACCATCATCTTGCAATCCATCGCCGTTCGGGTTGCACTAGTTTCGCGCATGGGTCTTGCCGAGGCGATGATGCAGACCATTTCATCGCCGCCGCTAAGGTGGTTGGCCGCCTTGCTGCTTATCGCGGCCTTGGCGCTTGGCAATGCCGCCTATGAAGCCGGCAATATCTCCGGTGCTTTATTGGGGTTGGAAGCCCTGAACAGCACAGTTTCAGGCAGCAGAACTCTTGTGATTTGGTGCATTGCCGTGTTGGCAGGAGCCCTCATAATATTCTCCAAACCACGCTGGGTCGAACGGATATTGATAGCGATGGTATTATTCATGTGCCTGTCGTTCCTCCTGACCTTCCTGATCACCAGACCGGATATGGGCGCAATTTTGGGCGGCTTCATCCCCACTATTCCTGAGGGAGGATTGCTAACAGCCATCGCGTTGATCGGGACGACTATCGTACCCTATAATCTGTTCCTTCACGCCGCCAGTGTAAGGGAGCGGTGGAAGGAGGAGAGCGATCTATCCGAAGCACAAACAGACAGTGCTTTTTCCATTGGCCTTGGCGGGCTAGTGTCCATCACCATATTGGCAACCGCAGCAGCCAGCCTGTTCGGAACCGGCAAAGAAATTTCCAGCGCGGTTGATATGGCTGAGCAACTGAACCCGCTATTTGGCAGCTTTGCGAGCGCGACACTCGGTGCTGGTCTATTTGCAGCTGGCCTTACCTCCGCCATCACAGCACCGCTGGCTACCGGATATATCGTGCAGGAAATTTTTGGCAAAACGAATCAAGATGCATCGCGAGCACCTTTTAGAATCGGCGCTTTGCTGGTCATTCTGTCCGGTACCTTTGGCGCGCTACTCAATTACAAACCGGTAGAGATTATTTTCGTGGCCCAGATCGCAAACGGACTATTGTTGCCGATCATCGCTTTTTTTCTCATCAAGCTAGCGAATGATAGCGCGCTGCTTGGTCGCCACGTCAACGGCTGGAGAGGAAACCTTGCCGGCGCGATCATATTGCTGGTCACCAGTATGCTTGGCATCCGCCTCATTGCCAGAGCCTTGGGATGGTGGCCGTGATCCGGACCATCGATCTCAACGCTGATCTAGGCGAGGATGACAGCGTCGCAGGCATCGCACGCGATATTGCGATTATGGATGTCGTGTCCAGCTGCAATGTCGCCTGTGGCGGTCATGCAGGCTCAGACAAAACAATGCGCGCCATGTTGATTGCTGCCAAAGCCAAAAAGATATCTGTAGGAGCGCATCCCTCCTATCCCGACCGCCCTAATTTCGGACGGATTAGCATGGAAATTGATCCCGCAGCGCTAAAGGCTAGTTTGCTGGAGCAGGTCAGAACGATCAGAGCAATCGCCGCGGAACTAGAGACCGAGATTACGCATCTAAAACCACATGGTGCGCTCTATAATGACGCACAGGATGATGAGCTACTGGCAGAGATGCTGGTTGAAATAGCACAAGATGAAGCTTTGAATCTGGTTAGCATGGCGGGATCTGTCATTCATCAGAAAGCCGACGTGCGGAATCTCCCATATATATCGGAAGCCTTTATTGACCGGCGATATACGGAGCGAGCAAGGCTCCTGTCTCGTACGGCAAAAGGTGCAGTAATTGCTGATGATGACGAACGGACCGAACAAGGACTGGCGCTGGCACAAGGCAAATCAATTGTGACAGACGATAACCAACTAAAAGTCATCCATGCCGAAACATTATGCCTTCATTCAGATAGCGATGGAGCGCTTGCAACCGCCATAGCCATGCGGCGTGCCTTAGAGCTTGAGGGCATATCTATCGCGGCACCGACCAAGTGAGCGCGCTTGCCATTCATGTCTGCGATGACTGGCTTTCCTGTCAGTTGAGCGACCTCGACGCCGTCCACGATGCACGCGCCGCCATTAGCGGACAGCACATATGGCAAGAGGTCGTTGCGGGGCTGGATAGTATTGCCGTGCAATTTGACCCCGCCCAAATCACCCCCGACAAAGCAGAAAATGCGTTGCGCGAACAACTGTTGAAACCGCGAACTAAAATGGTGATGCCACCAGAACCGATCACGATACCGGTCTGCTATGATGCTGAACTGGCCCCCGACCGGGATTGGATCGCCGAACGATTGGGATTATCCACCGAAGCTTTGATCGATTGGCATTCTAACCTGAGATTCACCGTAGCGATGCTGGGTTTTATGCCAGGCTTTGCTTACTTGCAATGTCCTGAAGACGTTCCCGATATCGGCAGATTATCCAAACCTAGACAGAATGTGAAAGCGGGCTCAATTGGGCTTATTGGCGATCAGAGCTGTATCTATTCATTCAGCAGCCCTGGCGGTTGGCCAATCATTGGACGGACGCCTGTAAGGCTGTTTGATCCAGAAAAGCTTGAGCCCGCACTGCTATCCGCCAATCAATTAGTCTCTTTCCAGGCGATAAGCAGGGCCGAATTTGATGCCACGGCTGAAGAACAAGGCCAATGACACTCACGGTTATCAAACCGGGATTGCAAACGACCTTGCAGGGCGCGCCGTTTTCAGGTCATCGGCATTTAGGCATGCCCGCTGCCGGGGCAGCTGATTGCCTGTCACTGGCCATGGCCAATCATCTGGTCGGAAATGCGCCCGACGCATTAGCGATTGAGATTACGCTGGATGATGCCAAATTCGCCGTTGAACGTCCTTGTGGCTTCGCTCTGACAGGCGCCGCTGCTTTTCTTCGTCTAAATGGCGAAGAAAAATCAATGCATGAGTTGATATGCGCAAAACCCGGTGACGAAATTCATGTCGGCGCAGCGCTTCAAGGCTGCCGTTCTTATCTGGCTTTGACAGGCAATATAGAGGCCCAATCTGTCTTGGGCGGTCGGTCAACCTATCTGGGTGCTGCCCTTGGCGGATTGCAAGGACGCGCATTGCAAGTAGGTGATATTGTTAACCGGGCGACGGCAAACGCCATAGGGAAGACAACCCTGGGCACGCCTGATAATCTGCGGCCGATCATATCTGATCGATATATCATAAGGGTCACTGCTGGACCGGAATTTGCCAACCTAACACCAGATCAACAGCAGTTTTTCTTTGAAGAAAAGCATAAGGTTGGTCGGAGAGCTAACCGCATGGGCCTCAACTTGGAAGCTATGGCATTAAAGCCTGGAAATGGAGCGCAAATGCAGAGCGCCGCGGTCTTCCCAGGTACAATCCAGTGCCCTCCCGACGGTGAACCATTCCTATTAGGTCCGGATGCACAAACAACCGGCGGCTATCCTCGAATAGCACAAGTCATTAGGGCAGATCGCCACCTGATCGGACAATTGCGTCCCAATTCAACTATTCAGTTTGTGAAGACCTCAAACAAGCGGGCGACAGAAATTTACCGTCAGAAACTCTCGCTTCTGATGCCATGGCTCGGTGCCGTTAGCTTGTGGTAAGCAAGGGTCTAACCCTCTGCAAACACAGCTTAGTTTTTCTTGAGAGACAATCCGCCAAAACGCTTGTTGAAGCGTGCGACCTGACCACCAGCATCCAGAAGGCGTTGGTTACCGCCGGTCCATGCTGGGTGCGATGAAGGATCAATATCAAGCTGCAGTGTTTCGCCCTCTTTGCCCCAGGTGGAGCGGGTTTCGAACACTGTGCCGTCGGTCATCTGAACCTTGATCATGTGATAATCGGGATGCGTATTTTTTTTCATTTTCTGCTCCAAAACGGGCTGGTTTCCGACCAGATCCCTAAGCGTATAATAGTCTGCGAAGCGGCGCATTAACCGCCGCCGCCCCAAAGTGCAAGATTCTTTTATAATTCTTATGCTGTTGGCGGGTCGGCAATCATCGCGGTAAAACTAGCTTCTGCAGCGACTTTATCACCGATCATCGCCTGCCCGTAAAACTTACACACACGCGCACGTTTCTGGACAAATTTGACGTTGAGCGACAACAGGCAACCTGGCTCGACTGGATTGCGGAACTTTGCGCCGTCAATCGCCATAAAATAGACCAGCTTACCGGAACCGACCAAACCAAAGCTTTCCATTGCTAAGACGCCAGCAGCTTGTGCCAAAGCCTCAACGATCATAACGCCCGGCATGATCGGCCGTCCGGGGAAGTGACCTTGGAAAAACCCTTCATTCATCGTGACGGCTTTCACCGCGCGAATGGATTCGTCCTTGATCAATTCTTCCACCCGGTCGACCAGCAACATAGGATAGCGATGCGGTAACACCGCCATCACCTTGGTGACGTCATAATCCAACGGTTCAGACATCGCGTTTGTTAACGGCCGGAAGGCTGCTGCGTCGCAGCTGGCTGCTGTGCCTGCTGTTGGGCTTGGCCTGGCTTCCAACCTGCTGGTGGCGTAATCGAAGCAGAAGGAACCAGCTTGTTCAGCTCAGTTACGATTGCATCGGTGATATCAACATAAGGCTCACGCGCGATCACTGCCTGTGGCTGCAATACCAGATCGACATTTTTCGCCTTCATCGCGGCTTTTATGGCGTCGTTTAATTTCATGCCAACCTGCTCTTCGACATAGCCGGTTGCCAATGTCACGCGCTGTTGCAAGCGAGCCAGCTCCTGTTGACCGGATTGACGCTTTGCCTGAAGAGCCTGTGCCTGTGGCTGAACAGTTGCCTGCGTGGCGCCAGGTTGTTGAACAGCTGCGTTATAGGCATCGACCAAAGGTTTGATTTCCGTCTGTAAAGCGGTAGCGCGGGCATTGGTCGCGTCGATATCAGCCTTATAGGTTGTTTTCATCTGCTCCACTGCGGTTTGAT
This sequence comes from uncultured Sphingomonadaceae bacterium, assembly GCA_947489315.1. GTDB lineage: Bacteria > Pseudomonadota > Alphaproteobacteria > Sphingomonadales > Sphingomonadaceae > Parasphingorhabdus. The sequence continues at coordinate 1,169,463 of CANLCX010000001.1, read as the reverse complement.
AAGCCTGAGCCCTAACGACGGCGGCTTCATAGTTAGCCACCGCAATACTGGTTCTGGACTGCGCAGCCGCTGGTGATGCCACCATCGCTGGAACAGACAGAGTAGCAATGGCCAAAGCGGCCGATTTCAAAAGTGTCTTCGTTGAAAGTGTCATTAGAATTGTGTTCCTACATTGAAAGTAAATAGCTTAGTATCATCACCAGGCTCTTTTAACAAAGCCCGTGCTACATCGATCCTAAACGGACCGAATGGAGAGTTCCAGTTGACACCAATGCCAACGGAAAGACGAGGCTTGGCGGTATCGCCAAAAAATTGCTCGGTGAAGGTTGTTGCAATGGGATTAGCATTACCATTTGCATCCGTTGCTTCAAATGTTGTTGTTGCTTCGCCAGCGCTGTTGGTCGTCAGAAACAGTGGCGCTGCATTTGCCTGCTGAACGCCAAGACCATCGATCGTTGAGAAGGTTTGTGTTTGCTCAGCCGTGAGCAAGAGCGGTTGGGTTACATTAAACACGGCGCCAACATCCAAGAATATCGACGGACGAAGACCCAATTCCCGCGCGCCGCTGCCCAATGGTATTTCCAGTTCCGCGCGCCCCAAATAATAAGCACGACCGCCAATGGCATCGTCAGTCTGATTGTTAGTATTCACAACGATCTCGTTGATCACATTACCAGCTTCGTCCAAACCTGGAATGGTATTCGAGCGGATCACCCTCGGTCCTACGCCGCGAATATCAAAACCACGAATCTGTGGTTCTCCAAGGAAGAAACGATCCGTCAGACGGACATCATCAATTCCGTCGGCCGCACTGCCGCGATTTTCAAGCGGATGGATATAACCCGCCTCGCCGCTAACCGAGAAAATAAAATCTCCTAAAACACGCCAATATTTGGCAGCGTTAACGCGCCCTTTGATATATTTTACGCTGCCGCCCAAACCAGCAAAATCCAGGCTGCCAACAATAGTTTGGCCTCTGGTTGGCCTTACTCGGTTATCGCGATCATCATAAATAAGCGATGCGCCAAGCGAAGAGGTTGTTCTCTTACCCAAGGCATCACAAAGAAAACGGCCAGCGACCAGTGGATCACAAAGATCGGCATCGCTGTTTCCGCGGACATTATCACCATCAGAATCGGTAAAGAACAAGCGACGATCCAACGTCACATCATCGAGGCTCAATCCATATCGCAGCGAAGCCGACAGATATTCTGTTATTGGAACACCGGCGCGAATTTGAAAGCCGGTGGTCAGCTGCTCAAAGGTTGTTTCGCGATCATCACCGACAAAGTTAAAACTGTTCAAATCACGGCGAAAGAGGTCGACACCAACCGCAATATTACGGTCAAACAGATAAGGCTCGGTAAACCCAAGTTCAATAGACTGAGAGAAGCTGGAATAGCTCACACTGGCGCGAAGCTCTTGACCTTTGCCGCGAAAATTACGTTGGCGAACAGAGGCCTGAAGAATGAAATTCTCAACACTGGAGAAACCGGCGGAAAGCTGCAATTCGCCTGTCGCGCGCTCTTCCACGTTCGCTTCGAGAATGATGCGATCCGGCGCGCTGCCCTGTTTCTGCTCAATTTCCAATTCATCCTGGAAAAAGCCCAGTGACTTAATCCGGTTGGCAGAGCGCTTAACCTGAAAACTGTTAAACGCATCACCTTCGTTCAGACGGAATTCTCGGCGGACCACCTTGTCGACCGTCAGTGTGTTGCCGTTAATATCGATCCGCTCGACATAAACACGGTCACTTTCCGCAACCTTGAACGTAATGCCCATGGTCAGTGTTTCTTTGTCGCGATTAAATTCCGGACGAACGTCTGCAAAGGCGTAGCCAAATAGACCGGCGGTTTCGGACAAGCGTTCTACTGTGTCCTCGACTTGTTTCGCGTTATAAAAATCGCCTTCCTTCATCGGCAATAGCGGCGTCAGGGTTTCGGCTGTGAAATCGCGGATCTCACTTTCAACGGTTACGTCGCTAAATTTGTAGCGATCCCCCTCTTCGACCACATAGGTAATGATAAAATCTTTTTTATCTGGCGTAAGTTCCGCAACAGCCGAGATAACCCGAAAATCGGCATAACCCTCAGTCAAATAAAATTGACGCAACTTTTGTTGATCAAAGGCCAGCCGGTCGGGATCATAGGTCGCACCGGAGCTGAAAAAACGATAAAAACGTGCTTGTTTTGTCGCCATTTCGCCGCGTAATTTGCCATCGGAGAAGACCTCGTTACCGATGATGTTGATTTGTTGGACTTTTGATTTCGGACCTTCATTGACCTCAAAAACAATATCCACACGATTCTGGTCCAATTGAACCATTTTCGGTTCTACACTGGCAGCAAAACGCCCCTTGCGTTTGTAAAGCTCAACGATACGGGCAACGTCAGCCCGTACTTTTGAGCGGGTAAATATCTGGCGAGGAGCAAGGCGGATTTCGGGTCGAATCTTATCTTCTTTGATCCGCTTGTTACCCTCCAGCAAGATACGGTTGATGACGGGGTTTTCGATAACATCAATAACCACTGCACCGGCATTGTTACGGATACTGACATCCTTAAACAATTCCGTCTCAAAAAGATCTTTAAGGGCTTGATCAGCCGATTCCTGCGTATAGGTCTGACCCACACGCAGTTTCATGTAAGACAGCACTGTGTCCGATTCCAGTCGTTGTGAGCCGTTGACGACAATCGACCGGATCGTGTTATTGGCAGTTACGCTGGGTTGATCTGCTGGGGGTTGCACTGCTGGCGGTTGAACCACCGGAGTGTCCTGGGCATGGACCGGCACCGCGATGCCTGCCAGAATTGTACCACTCATCAAAATGGGCAGGAGCCGTTTTTTATGCTTCACAGACAAACTCGCTTTCACGCCTTAAACTCAAAAAATACTAACCAGTGCAAAATATGCATCAGGTTTTGCGAAACCCCTGCCCCAACCGGACCTATCAATCAATGGGCAATCAGCCTGAAAACACGCTGAATAGTCCGAACGAGGCTAAATCATTAAACGTCACCACCAACATGAACATCACCACCAACGCAAAACCCGACTGAAAGGCCCATTGCTGAACTACCGGACTGGCTGGCTTTCGCCGAACAGCCTCAATGGCATAGAACATCAAATGCCCTCCATCGAGCATGGGGATTGGCAGGAGATTGATGAACCCTAAGTTAATTGAGATTAACGCTACAAAGAATATGAACTGGTTCAGCCCGGCAACAAATTGTTCGCCAGAAACTTGCGCTATTTTCAGCGGACCACCAAGTTCTTTGACCGACCTTCTCCCGCTTATCACCTGCCCCAATGTTGTTACAATCAGGTCCACAATCTCAACGGTCTGGCGCGTTGCTACAACCGGGGATTCCCAAAGAGAAACATCACGGCGCTCTATACTGCCCGGAGAAATTCCCAACAGACCGATCCGGTATTGATTGCCAAACCGGTCTTCCTCGATACGGACGCCGATTGTTGCATCTTTTGCAATAACCGATCCATCGCGTTCGAACTTAATCTCAACTTTTTCATCTGGAATAATAGAAATTTCGCGCGACAAATCAGAAAAACGATTGATGCTATCGCCATTTATTTCCAGGATTTTGTCGCCTTTTATCAAACCGATCTTTTCTGCGGTGGAGTTTTCAGCAACGGTTCCAACAACCGGCGCCGTAACACTTTCGCCATATGCCAAAGCGAAACCAGCCAATATCAGGATAGCAAACAAGAAATTGATCGCTGGTCCCGCAAATACTATCGCCGCCCGCTTCAAAAGCGATTTGGACTGAAATGTTCGGTTACGCTCTTCTGGCGGCAGTTTTAGCCACTCCTCGCTCGTCGAACTGGACGGATCCATATCTCCGGCAAATTGCACGTAACCACCCAGAGGCAGCGCGCAAATTTTCCATCGTGTACCGCGCTTGTCATTCCAGCCAAAAAGCTCTTTGCCGAACCCGATCGAAAATTTGTCCGCTTTGACGCCACACCAGCGCCCCACCAGATAATGTCCCATTTCGTGAATGAAAACGAGCACTCCGATAGTGATCAGAAAAGCAAATAAGGTTATCAATATACCGGGATTCTCGGTCAAACTTTAACATCCTCAATCATGGCTCTCGTCCGCTCACGCGTCTCTTTATCAATAGCAAAAATATCCGCAAGATCGTTCGGTTCAGGCGGGCTATAGCTGTCAACTATGCGGGATACAATCTCGGTGATTTCCAGAAACTGAACACCGCCTTTTAGAAAGGCAGCAACGGCAATTTCATTGGCCGCATTCAAAATGGCCGGAACCGCGCCGCTGGCCTCAATTGCCCCGCGCGCCAGCTTTATTGCCGGAAAGCGGTCATCATCTGGCGCTTCAAAATCGAGCTTACCGATTTTGGCCAAATCAAGCGGAACACAATCGGTATGCATACGTTCCGGCCAAGCCAATGCGCTTGCAATCGGAATACGCATATCCGGCGATCCCAGCTGCGCGAGCGTTGAGCGGTCATGATATTCTACCATCGAATGGATGACGGATTGCGGGTGCACCAAAATATCGATATTTTCCAAGCCAATAGGAAAAAGATGATGGGCCTCAATCAGTTCCAGCCCCTTGTTCATCATAGTCGCGCTATCGACGGAAATCTTGGCACCCATATCCCAATTGGGATGGGCCACAGCTTGCTCTGGCGTGACCGAAGCCATTTGCTCTTTGGACCATGACCGGAACGGACCGCCGCTAGCCGTCAGCGTGATTTTGCGAACCTGGTCAATCCTGCCACCCTGCAGACACTGGAAAATCGCGTTATGTTCAGAATCAACTGGCAGCAACGTCGCCCCTGCTTCCCGGGCCTGCGCCATCATCAGCGCACCAGCCGAAACCAAAGCTTCCTTGTTAGCGAGCGCAACCGTTTTTCCGCATTTCAAAGCCGCTAGCGTGGGTGGCAATCCCGCGCATCCAACAATGGCGGCCATCGTCCAATCGGGATCCAAAGCAGCGACGGCCACAAGTTCGTCTGGTCCAGCGGCGGCTTTGGTCTTTGAACCGGCAAGCAATTGCTTCAATAGTGGATATTGTTCGGTGTCAGAAACAACAGCAACTTCCGCGTCAAATTCTTTTGCCAACTTCGCGAGTTCAGCGGCATTGCTATGGGCTGTTAAAGCAACAATGCGATATTTTTCGCGGTCCAGCCGGATCAAGTCCAGCGTAGAGGTCCCAACCGATCCGGTAGCTCCGAATATCGAAATAGTCCTGACCGTTCTGTCCCTCATAGGCTGCCGAACAAAATGATGATCGCGACCACAGGTGCCACTGGGATCAGACCGTCCAATCGATCCATAACCCCGCCATGGCCGGGGAAAACCGCTCCGCTATCCTTGACCCCTGCTCTGCGCTTCATTTGGCTCTCAAACAAATCACCCATCTGCGCCAGAACCGCAAGCGGCAGGCTGAGCAGAACCAGCTTAAAGGGTAGTTGAAAATAGACATGCAACGCAAAACTAAACAAACCCGTCACAATCACGCCGCCTATCAGTCCAGCCCAAGTCTTATTGGGGCTAAAGGTTGGTGCCAGCTTGGGCCCGCCTATCGCTCGCCCTGAAAAATAGGCACCAATATCTGTCGCCCAAACCAGCGCGAGCGTCCAAAATACAATCAACAAACCATTGTCTGTCCCGCGAAGATAGAGAATGGATAACGCCGGTAATCCAGCATATAATATGCCTATCGCAAGCTTGTGGGAGCGATCAAAAGCTGCAGTGAACATCGCTGCACCCAAAATCATTCCTAGCGCTAAAAACGAAGGCCCTGCAGCCATGTAGGACATAATCGCCAGCGGAACGGACAGCGCGTATAGTGCCAACCGCTTATTCTCTAACCGTCCCGTAAGACCAGCCCATTCCGACAATATGCCCAATGACATGAGCACGACCAGCAACCACAATGCATGCCGGCCAATATCATGATCACCCATGACAAGCGTGGTCATTGTTGTTGCAACCAAGGCGACACCAACGACGATCCGGGTCACCAGCTCGCTCGGAGGCTTCGCAGGACTGCTAGGGTCGTTCATGACTTAGCGACCACCGAAACGGCGATCCCGGTCACCAAATGATTTCAAAGCGCGTTGCAATTCCCGTTTATCAAAATCGGGCCATAATGTGTCTGTAAAATAGAGCTCTGAATAGGCCGCCTGCCACAGTAGAAAATTGGATAGTCGAAGCTCACCCGATGTACGGATCAGCAAATCAAGTGGCGGCAATCCGGCGGTATCAAGTGCAGCTGACACATGGTGTATATCAATATCTTGCGGATTGACCTCCCCATTTTTTGCCGCTGCAGCGATGCTTTGCACTGCGCGCAACATTTCGTCCTGCGCGCCATAGTTGAGCGCAATAGCCAGCGTCATCCGGTCATTATTTGCGGTCCGGTCCAAAGCGCCGTCGATTAACTGCACAATATCGCTATCAAGCGCCTTGTAATTGCCGATCACCTTCAACCGGATCCCATTTTCGTCAAATTCATCAATGTCCGATTGGATATATTGGCGCAGCAAACCCATCAAATCAGTGATTTCATCTGCTGGACGGTTCCAATTTTCTGACGAAAAAGCATAGAGTGTCATCGCCTCGATGCCCATTTCGCCCGCAACACGGACGATGTCGCGAACCGCTTCGACACCCTTTTTATGGCCCAGCGCACGCGGCAGATGTTTCTTTTTGGCCCAGCGACCATTGCCATCCATAATGATTGCGATATGGCGCGCACCATGAGTGGGGTCAGCCACCTGCGCCATATCTGAATCTGGGTCTGTCGACCCTTTTTTTGTAGGCATCAGCCTCACTGTGTCAGGATTTCCTGTTCCTTGGCGGATGACAGTTTGTCCGCTTCCTCGATCATCTCATCGGTCAGCTTCTGCACTTCGGTTTCCAACCGCTTCTTGTCATCTTCCCCGATTTCTTTCTTATTTTCATCAGCTTTGATATCATCCATACCATCGCGCCGGACATTTCGGATCGCAATTCGTGCTTTTTCAGCGAACTGTCCGGTGAGCTTGGCTAAATCTTTACGCCGTTCTTCCGTCAGATCGGGAATGGGCAAACGAATATTGGGACCATCAATAATCGGGTTGAGGCCCAGACCAGCAGATCGCACGGATTTTTCCACCGGTTGAATATTCCCTTTGTCCCAAACTTGAATGGACAACATCCGCGGCTCAGGTACCGATACCGTAGCCACCTGGTTCAGCGGCATTTTTGCGCCGTAAACTTCAACTGTAATGCTATCGAGCAAAGCTGTATTAGCGCGACCAGTCCGCAATCCGCTTAGATCATGCTTCAAAGCCTCAAGCGAGGCCTTCATACGTTTTTCTAGATCGCTTCTATCATATTTTGCCATGGCTCAATTCTCCCAAATATCTATTCTGTTGCGCCAACGATGGTTGCCGTGCCGCCGCCGCCAAGGACGGTCGCCAGATTGCCTTTTTCGCGGATCGTGAATACCACAATCGGTATGTTGTTTTCCCGGCACAGCGCTACGGCGCTGGCATCCATAACTTTTAGGTTATCGGTCAATACTTGATCAAAGCTCAGGGCTTCGTAACGTACGGCATCGGGATTGGTTTTCGGGTCAGCGTTATAGACACCATCCACACTGGTTCCCTTGAACAACGCCTCGCAACCCATTTCAGCGGCGCGCAGAGCGGCTGCCGTATCAGTTGTAAAATAAGGGTTGCCGGTCCCTGCCGCAAAAATAACAATCCGACCCTTTTCAAGATGCCGAACAGCTTTACGGCGGATATAGGGCTCGCAAACACTCGCCATCGGAATGGCCGACAAGACGCGTGTATCACAACCCATCTGCTCCAGCGCATTTTGCACGGCAAGGGCGTTCATCACGGTCGCCAGCATACCCATATAATCCGCGCTGGTCCGATCAAAGCCTTTCGCCGCTGCCGCTAGCCCGCGAAATATATTCCCGCCGCCAACGACTAGACACAGCTCATAACCAGCTTCTTTTGCGGACTTCACTTCGGCCGCGATCCGATTCACGGTTTCCGGATCGATTCCGAATTCTCCCGAACCCATTAAAGCCTCACCCGAGAGTTTGAGCAAAATGCGCTTAAACGCTGGTCTTTTCATGCAAAATCCATCCCACTAACTGTAACGCCCCAGCGCCTGATTAGCCCCAAATACGACAATGGCGCAGACCATAGATAGTCCGCGCCATTGCGCCAAGTGTTAATGCGCCAAACCGAAAATTGGCCGCAAATCTGGTTTTTAGTTACCGAGAGTGGCTGCCACTTCTGCGGCGAAATCTTCCTCTTTCTTCTCGATGCCTTCACCAAGCTGGAAGCGGACATATTCGGTCAGCTTGATTTCAGCGCCAGCATCTTTGCCGGCCTGCTCAACAACCTGAGCAATCGGTGTCTTGTTATCCATGACAAAAATCTGGCTCAGCAGAGCGTTTTCCTTGGCAAATTTTGCCATCGCGCCATCAACCATTTTCTCAACGATATTGGCTGGCTTGCCGGATTCTGCTGCTTTTTCTGCTGCAATGGCGCGTTCGCGTTCCATCGTGTCTTGGTCCAGGCCATCAGCGTTCAATGCCAATGGGAAGGCAGCTGCGATATGCATCGCAATCTGTTTGCCAAGCGGCTCGAGAACGTCTGCGCCCGCGGTGCTTTCCAGTGCAACCAGCACGCCGATTTTGCCCATTGTCGGGGTCACAGCATTATGGATGTAAGGAACGACTGTGCCGCTGCTCACTGCAACGGTTTTCATCCGGCGGATCGCCTGATTTTCGCCGATGGTCGCAACATTGTTGGTCAGTGTTTCCTGAACCGTGCCGCCACCAGGGAAGTCCGCTGCGGACAAAGCTTCAACATCATCGCTGCCCAGACCCAGAGCCACATCGGTCACGCCACTTACAAAAGCCTGGAACTGTTCGTTCTTGGCAACAAAGTCGGTTTCACTGTTCACTTCAACAGCAACGCCCTTGGTGCCCGAAACAGCAACGCCAACAAGACCTTCAGCCGCCGTCCGGCTAGATTTTTTCTGAGCGGCAGCAAGGCCTTTGGTACGCAGCAAATCTACCGCTGCTTCCACGTCGCCATTTGTTTCGCTCAATGCTTTTTTGCAATCCATCATGCCAGCGCCGGTGCGCTCACGCAGTTCTTTCACTGCTGCTGCGGTAATAGCCATTTTTAAGTTCCTCAATTGTCATGTGTGAGAATTTGGTGTTTTTGATAAAATGAAGGGGCAGCACCCATGCCGCCCCGCCATTTTCTTATGCGTTCAATATATGACTGAACGAAAACGCTTCAAGTTTAGGCCTTTTCGTCGGCTTTCTTGTCATCGTCTTTTTTGGCAGCAGCCTTCTTGGCAGGAGCCTTTTTCGCAGCAGCTTTTTTCGCCGGTGCTTTTTTGGCAGCTGGCTTTTCGGCCGGAGCTTCTGCTTCAGCAGCAGGCTTAACTTCTTCAGCAGCAGGCGCTTCTGCAGCCGGAGCCGCTTCGACGATCTCTGCAACCGCAGCCGCTTCACCAGCAGCCATTGCGCTGGCATTAGCTTCGCTCGAAACAATCGCTTCTACTGGCGGTGCAATTTCAGCGCCGAGATCTTTGCCCGATGCGACAGCCGCTTCCTGGCCGCCCTTCGTTGCAGCAGCAGCGACGGATTCGCAGTAAAGACGAATAGCACGCGCCGCATCATCATTGCCCGGAACCGGAAATGCGATGTTGCTGGGATCAACGTTGGAATCGAGGATCGCGACAACCGGAATACCAAGAGCATTGGCTTCTTTAATCGCAAGTTCTTCCTTGTTGGCGTCAATGACGAACATCACGTCAGGAATGCCGCCCATGTCACGGATACCACCAAGAGACAGTTCCAACTTATCACGCTCACGCGTCATCTGCAGAGTTTCTTTCTTGGTGAAACCCGCCATGTCGCCAGAAAGCTGCTCTTCGAGCGTTTTCATCCGGCGAATTGAATTGGAAATGGTTTTCCAGTTGGTCAACATGCCGCCGAGCCAACGGTGGTTTACGAAATGCTGTCCGCTGGCGCGGGCCGCTTCTGCGATAGGCTCTTGCGCCTGACGCTTCGTACCAACGAAAAGAACCTTGCCGCCAGAAGACACTGCATTGGCAATGAAATCAAGCGAGCGAGCGAACAATGGAACGCTCTGCGACAGATCAAGAATATGGACGCCGTTACGGGCTCCAAAGATGTATGGTTTCATCTTTGGGTTCCAACGGTGGGTTTGGTGGCCGAAATGGACTCCGGCTTCAATCAATTGCTGTAGGGTGACGACAGGGGCCGCCATAATAGTTCTCCTTATCCGGTTATGCCTCTGGAAAGCTGAGAACCTCAAACGACCTAAAAGACCGCCATTGGCACCGGTATGAGTGCTTTCCATGTGGAATGAGCGTGCCGTTAAAGCGGAGCGGCACGAAAAGCAAGTCCAAACTGGCTGCTATGATGAAACTGTTGCACAAAAACCAATATGGGTTTTGAATTGGCCTTCATTGGCGGGCAGTTTAGCTATGACGCTGTCCCCTGGCATTGCATTCGTGCAAACAGTACCAGCCGTCGTGGCAATGGCGTTACTGTTCTTGAAGCGGAAAAATACGATCTAGATCAACAGCTATGGTGCAGAAACCGCCATCACGTTGGCATCGCTGTTACGGTCAATATATTTATTGTAAGGATCAACAGCTACAAATTCTGACTGCCCGGTAAGCAGATCAATATTCTACTTATCTTTAGCTCATTTCCCGTCAAATCCGCGCGAAATTTCTAGCTCTCTTGTTCTGTGACGCACAGGACACTATGGTTTGTCGGATAACGGGGGATGCCCATAGTGGCGGGATAATAATAATATGGCAGATATTTTTATAAGCTATTCGCGGAATGATCGGGATCGGTGCACGGTTATCCGAGATATATTAGAAAAATTGAAGGTCAGCGTGTGGTTTGATGCCGGCATAGGTGCCGGTTCATCCTTTGACCGTGAAATTGAACGAGAAATCGACGCCGCTAAGGCACTGCTGGTCCTATGGACGGAAGAATCGGTAGAATCCGATTGGGTGCGCAATGAAGCGCGCACGGGTAAGGAGCGCAGCGGATTGATCGCGGTGCAGTTGCGGCCTTGTACGCTCCCACTTGAGTTTAGAGCTGTTCAAGCGGATGTTTTACCGGAAGGGGCAGAAGGAACCGATAATGCGATCTGGCTCGGTATATTGGAGCGTGTAGGCGAGTTGCTCGATCGACCGGGCCTTGTTGAATACACCCGCCTCAAAGAAAAGGGTAATGTTGCAGGTTGGAAAAGCTGGCTTGCGCGCTATCCGAAAGATCCGCTTGTTCCCGATGTCATCGACAATATTGTCGAAAGCGCGATGCCAGACATGGGTCAGCAACTGGCAGGAGAACGCGCCAAACGCCGTGGCATGGAAGCCGAGCTGGCGGAGCTCTCAGCAGCTTCCAAAGCCCAATCGAGTGAGGTTGCGACAAATGCGCGTGAATTGGTACGTCTGCGCCGCGAGCTAGATCAGGCCGAGTCTGGCCAGCAGGAAGCCGAAGCAGAACTTATCCGTTTTCGCGAAGCGGCTGGCGGGAAAAACAAGGGCGACGGCTTATCCGGACTCGGTATAGTTCTCAATGACAAGATCGCCATCTACCTCGCTGCCCTTCTATGGATAGTGGCCATTCGTTTCATATGGGAGCCATTGAATCAGCTGATCAAAGGCTACGGCGCGCTTGGCGATGTTTTCTGGATCGCGTTCGGGATCATCACACTAGCGGTACCGGCAGCACTGCTGACCATAAAAATATTGCGTAAACGCAAAGCCATGCTGCGCGAAGAAGAAAGATTGGCGCAAACGGCTACCGACTAATGGCAACCGATGATGCGACAGCACTGACCAAAGCCGCGATCGACAATGGCAATCTTCTGCTTGCCTATGACACAGCGATTTCCGCGATAAACGCTGGCGACCCGTCTGCTGAACTGCACCATCTGATGGTCCTGGCACTAGCCCGCATGGGCAATGGCGAACAAGCGATGGAGCTATTTCACCAATTTGGCTTAGAGAGCTCGCCTGATGCCCACCACCGCAGCATCGCCGCACGTATTTTGAAGGATGCGGCTTTGGCAATTTCGGCCACAGGCGAACGTCAAACCGCACTACTCAAAGCCTATCATGCCTATCGGAAGATTTTTGAAGTGAGCGGCGATGCCTATCCAGGAATCAACGCGGCCGCTCTGGCCTTTCTGGGCGGACAAACCGATGAGGCGCGCAAAATAGCATCTGCCATTCTTGATCTGCCGGAAATAGCTACACCCGATAACTATTATGATACAGCAACCCAAGCAGAAGCGTTGTTGATTATCGGGCGATTAGATGCAGTACAGGAGAGCCTGAACAAAGCGGGCGCAATGCCCGATGCAAACGCTGGTGCGAGAGCAAGCAGTAGCAGGCAATTGGCACTTGTGGCTGAACAAACGGGCTTGGATCAAAATGCAATTTATAAACTGCTTGCGCCGATATCGCCGCCGTCCGTCATTCAATATTGCGGCCACATGTTTCTGGAAAATAAAGAAAACGAGGCAGAACTGCGAACTGCCATAAACGAGTTTCTGGAACAAAATGATGTTGGTTATGCTTATGGCGCCTTGGCTGCCGGCGCCGACATATTGATCGCGGAGACGGTGCTCACACGAGGCGGGGAACTCAACGTGATTCTGCCATTTGTGCAGGAAGATTTTATTGCCCAGTCGATTATGCCTGCCGGAGAAGGCTGGTTGAGGCGATTTGAAGCCTGCATAACAGCAGCAAGCAGCGTCAACTTTGCCACTGAGATGCACTATGTCGGCGATCCAGATCAATTCGGATATGCCAGCAAGGTCGCCATGGGCATGGCGATACTGCGTGCGGAATATCTCGGAAAATCAGCACAGCAACTCGCGATTTGGGACAGAAATGCATCAACAGGGTCAGCTGGCACTGGCGCGGATGTTGCCATCTGGAGCTCTTATGGGGGAACTGCTCACATTGTCGATTCCGGTGAGATAGATCGCAATCTCAGTGGCTCAGAGAGGCCAGATGAAGACCGATACAAGCGGACAGTTGCAGCCATTTTATTTACCGATTTCCCCGGCTTTTCGAAACTAGCAGAAGCAACGCTTCCGGCTTTCTGGAATGGAGTCATGGGAAACATGGCCAATGTACTGGAAAACTACCCTGGCCAGATCTTAGCCCAAAATAGCTGGGGAGATGCGCTTCTCGCCATAACACGCGATGCCCCCTGCGCTGCCAGTTTGGCACTGGAACTACAAAGCTCGTTGCAAGATTTTGACTATACGCTTTTAGGTATGACAGAGAGCAGCGGGATGCGCATCGGCGTGCACTATGGCCCAGCTTATGAAACCCAGGATCCCATTACGGGGAAGACGACGCTTTATGGCACTGAAGTATCCAGAGCAGCCCGGATCGAACCAGTGACACCTCCAGGCGCGGTATTTGTGACCGAGCCTTTCGCCGCAATTTTGGCCCTGGAGGCACCGGATCAATATATGTGTCGTTATGCCGGAAATATTGAATTTGCCAAAGGCTACGGCACGTACCCCATTTACCAACTCACGCATCGAGATTGATGTAACCTTTTCGCGTCCCAAAACGTATTTCCAGTATGTTCCAAATAACATTTGACATAAGAACATAATTAGAACATTAATGGTTCATAGAAAGAACATACTGGATTTTGACATGCTAACTATCGCTATTACCTCCTTTTTTGCCCTTGCGCTTGTAGGTGCACTTTTGACCATCGGGATGATGTTTCATGCCTATCAGGGCAAAATAAAAGCAGTGATTATGGCTGAGCTTGGAGATAAAACGGCTTCTACGGCGGTGGTCTCGCAGCGCAATTACAACGCGGTGGTCAAGTCCTATCGGACTAATGCGCGCCGTCACTCTTTTCAGCAGATTCCATTGCGCGCTGCCGCTTAACCTTTGCATAGCTTCGGATGCTAAATGGAATTAGAATAATATAACCTATGCTGATAGCGCTGAGGGTGATCCACGGATTGGTGATCACAGCAACGCCAAGCAGGGCAAAACCTGCAAGCGCCTCCAAACGGATATTTTTGCGTAAGCGAAGCGACGACCAGCTATAGGTAGCGGTGTTAGATATCATTAAAAAAGCGATCAAGACGATCCACGGTCCCACAACAAAATAGTGTCGGAACAACTCCTGGTCCGTGATCACCCACAGATAAAGTGGGAGCATGGCCAGCCCGGCAGCCACCGGTGCCGGAATACCGGTAAGGAAGCCTGCTGATTTATGCGGCTGCTCCTCATCATCAATATGAGCATTGAACCGAGCAAGGCGCAAGGCACAGCCAACCGCCATGGTCAGTGAAAGTACCCAGCCAAATTGGGGCATATGCTGCAAAGACCAGAAAAACATCACTACGGTAGGTGTCACGCCGAAGGCGATGACATCGGAGAGCGAATCTAGCTCGGCACCAAAACGGCTTTGTGCATTGAGCATACGCGCGATCCGGCCATCAAGACCGTCTAATATACCGGCCAATACAATGGCGGCTGCAGCCAGTACCCAATTTTCCATGAACGCAAAACGGACGCCACTCAGGCCAACACATAAAGCCAGTGCGGTAACGGCATTGGGTGCAAAGGCCCTAAGGGGGATGCCACGTTCAGGCCTTTGGATAGGCTTTTTATCTGCCATTAGTTGAATTGGCACCCTGGATCATGGATATTGAAATCACTGGCCGATGCCTTCGATTTCTTTCATTTGTCCGATTTCGGCAATCACGGTTTCACCAGCAATGGTCCGCTGGCCCAGAACGACGTTCGGGGTTGTCCCCTTGGGCAGATAGACATCCACTCGGCTGCCGAAGCGAATAAGCCCGATGCGCTGCCCGACAGCAACAAAATCACCCTCTTTGACAAAAGACATGATCCGCCGCGCAACCAGCCCGGCAATCTGGGTGAAACCGACTTTCAGGCCGTCATTCCGCTCAACCATGAAATGCTGGCGTTCATTTTCGTCACTGGCTTTATCAAGATCAGCGCTCAAGAATTTTCCGGAAATATAGGCCTGTCGTTTAACTGTACCCTCAATTGGCGTCCGATTGATATGCACATCAAAGACACTCATGAAAATGGAGACCCGGATAAGTTCTTCATCACCGAGACCACCCTCTCCTTGCAATTCGACCGGCGGAACTACCGGCATGATCAAATTTATCAATCCATCCGCTGGTGCCACGATATATTTGTCATCCAATGGCGTAACCCTTTTTGGGTCACGGAAGAAGGCTAGTACCCAAATCGTGATACCCGCCATAGGCCAGGCCAATGTCTCCCATGCAAAGAACGCAAAGGCAGCGGTAATTGCCGCAGAAATGAGCGCAAACTTGCGACCTTCAGGGTGGATCGGTGGAAAGGACCATTTGGCTTCGCCAAGGCCTTTGTTTGAATATTTTTCTATCGCCATGTTTGATCCTTAGAAGCAGTGTCCTGTTCTGACAATACTCCTACTTCAGTTTTGCAGCATCAATAGCGAGAGTTTTGAACAGATGGTTGAACATATTGCGATCTTTGCTAAGAGATCATCATCTTAGATTCCTCCCACTGAGTGCGTCGATACACATTGCTTCCAGGAAAGAACAATTTCTATGTCAAAAATTAAGGTCAAAAACCCGGTCGTCGAACTTGATGGCGATGAAATGACGCGGATCATCTGGCAGTGGATTCGTGAGAAGTTGATTGAACCTTATCTGGACGTGGATCTGCATTACTACGATCTCGCCATCGAAGTGCGCGATGATACCAATGACAAAATCACCGTTGATGCAGCCAATGCAATCAAAAAGCATGGTGTGGGCGTAAAATGCGCGACTATCACACCTGATGAAGACCGGGTTGAAGAATTCGGCCTGAAGCGCATGTGGAAGTCACCTAATGGGACAATCCGTAACATCTTGGGCGGCGTTGTGTTCCGTGAGCCCATCGTGATCGACAATGTGCCGCGTCTTGTTCCTGGCTGGACCGACCCTATCGTGGTTGGCCGTCATGCGTTCGGCGATCAATATCGCGCAACGGATTTCAAGGTCCCCGGTCCCGGCAAACTTCGTTTGGTCTTTGACGGCGACGATGGCACCAAGATTGATGAAGAAGTCTTCCAATTCCCTTCGCCGGGCGTTGCCATGGCAATGTATAATTTGGATGATTCGATCCGCGACTTCGCTCGCGCATCAATGAACTATGGACTCAATCGCAACTGGCCGGTTTACCTCTCCACCAAAAACACAATCATGAAGGCCTATGACGGGCGCTTCAAAGACCTGTTCGAAGAGATATTCGAGACAGAATTTAAGGACAAGTTTGAGAAAGCGGATATTACTTACGAACATCGCCTGATCGATGACATGGTCGCGTCCGCGATGAAATGGAGCGGCAAATTCGTATGGGCCTGCAAAAATTATGACGGCGACGTCCAGTCAGACACCGTTGCTCAAGGCTTTGGTTCACTAGGCCTCATGACGTCAGTTCTGATGACGCCAACCGGTAACACCGTCGAAGCCGAAGCAGCGCATGGTACTGTTACGCGGCACTATCGCCAACATCAGCAAGGCAAAGCAACCTCAACCAATCCGATTGCTTCGATCTTCGCATGGACTCGCGGTTTGATTTATCGCGGGCAATTTGATGGCACACCAGACGTAACGCGCTTTGCTGAAACGCTTGAAAGAGTCTGTATCCAGACAGTTGAAAATGGCGATATGACTAAGGATCTCGCAATCCTTATCGGTCCTGATCAAAGCTGGATGACAACCGAGCAGTTTTTTGAAGCGGTACGGTCTAATCTCGAAACAGAAATGGAAACTTGGAAATAATATTCCTTTCGTTTTGGAATACTGACAAAAGAGATGTTTCGCGTATAGGTGTTTTCTATGAACACACCTCTCGATAATCCTGCATTTATAGACGCGATCGTCATTTTGGGGGCGGCAGGACTAGTTATTCCTGCTTTCGCTCGCTTTAGGATAACGCCCATAATCGGCTTCATATTGGTTGGCGTTTTGCTGGGCCCATCTGGACTTGGCTCATTGTCGGCCCAATATGACTGGCTTCAATTCGTCACCATCAGTGACCGCGAAGCAATAGAACCTTTTGCGGAATTCGGTATCATCCTGTTGCTGTTTTCCATCGGCCTTGAGCTATCATTCAAACGCCTATGGTCGATGCGGCGGCTTGTATTCGGTGTTGGTGCGGCAGAGCTCACAATTTCCGCTCTAATAATCGGCTTTGTCCTCTATTTAATCGGTCAGAACCCAGCGGGCGCTCTTGGCCTTGGCCTCGCCCTTGCACTATCATCGACCGCTCTTGTATTACCAATGTCGGGCACAAAAAGCCCGGTCGGGCGAGCCGCACTCGCCATGCTTTTATTCGAAGATGTCGCCATCGTACCGATAATCTTTCTTCTTGGTGCCCTGGCACCCTCTTATGCCAGTGGCTCGACATGGGAAGAACTCGTAAACACCTTGGTCATTGGCGGCGCGGTCATAATTGGGATGCTGGTACTAGGCCGCCTTTTATTACCGCGCATCTTCGCTCAGGCTGCCCGTACCAAAAGTCCTGAACTGTTTTTATCCGTTAGCTTGCTCGTCATCATTCTTGCGAGTTTGGCAACCGCGGCAACCGGCCTTTCACCGATAGTCGGTGCTTTGCTAGCGGGCCTGCTTATCGCTGAGACAGAATATCACGGTGAAGTAGAAGTCATAACAGAACCATTCAAGGGCCTGGCTCTCGGCGTATTCCTTATAACTGTCGGCATGCAGATCGATATCCGGGTCATCCTTGAAAATTGGGCGAGCTTAATTACAGCGGTTGTCGGCGTCGTATTTGTCAAAGCAATTGTCACCGGCAGTCTGCTTCGTTTTGCTGGAGCTCGAGCAGGAACGGCAACAGAAGCCGGTGTTTTGATGTCAAGTCCATCGGAAACTACCTTGATCGTACTGGCCGCTGCTGCACAAGCCCAACTCATCCAACCGCAAACAGCTGCTTTTTGGCAAATCGTAACTGCTATCGGCCTCACGATCACTCCGCTATTGGCAAGATTTGGCCATGACATGGCCCGACGAATTGAATTGCGCGGCGAGAACATTCAAGCGACTGACGATCAAGTTATTGATGCAGAAAAAACGATCATCATAGGATTCGGACGGGTCGGCCGGTTGGTAGCTGATATGATGAAAACGCATGATCAGAACTACTTAGCCATCGAATCTAACATTGATGTTGTGGCAATCGCTCGACGAGAAGGATATCCAATTCTCTTTGGAAATGTCGCGCGGAACGAGATGCTAGATCGGCTCAGACTTGGTCATGCCAAGGCATTGGTTCTGACAATGGATGAACCCGTTCTCTCGGTGAAAATCGTCAAGCGGGTTCGGGCTTGGGTCCCTGATTTGCCCATCATCGTCCGTGCCCGCGATATAGATCACGCGGCAGAACTTTATCAGGCAGGAGCTACCAATGCCGTGCCCGAAGCGTTGGAAGGATCATTGCAATTGTCCGAGGCTATATTGGTCGAAAACGGTGTCGCGATGGGCCCCGTCATTGCTTCGATACACGAAAAACGCGACCAAATCCGACATCAAATCCAAAAGGACGGAAACCTAGCCGTCGAACCCAAGCTTAAGTCATCGGAGCTGCAAACCAACATAGCAGCGGACGATAAGCTCAGCCCGCAAGAATAACCTTAACCGCAGCAATCGCTTCATCTGCCTTGGCTCCATCTGGACCGCCGCCCTGCGCCATGTCAGGTCGGCCACCGCCGCCTTTTCCGCCGACAGCCGCCACAGCAGGTTGCACCAAATCAACTGCACTATAGCTGCTGGTGAGGTCATCTGTCACGCCAACCGCAACTGTCGCTCGGCCATCGTTCACAGCGATCAGCGCACTGATACCACTACCCATTTTCTTCTTCGCTTCATCGACCAGACCGCGCAATTCTTTAGGGTTAAGGCCATTAATGACCTGACCACTAAAAGAAATATCACCAATCATCTCAACGTCATTAGCTGCAGCTCCGGCGCCATCACCCGCCAAGGCCAAGGCCTTTTTCGCTTCGGTCAGTTCACGATCGAGCTTTTTGCGCTCTTCAACCAAAGCAGACACACGGTCAGCCGCTTCATCGGGCGAGGCTTTCAGCGTCGCTGCAATGGATTTTAATTTGTGATCGCGGTCTCCGAGCCACAACCGCGCCGCCTCTCCGGTCAGCGCTTCGATACGGCGAACACCGCTGGATACTGCAGATTCAGAGATGATCACCATCAATCCGATATCGCCCAAAGCATTGACATGCGTTCCGCCACAAAGCTCGACCGAATAGTCGGTATCATCTTCAATACCCATCGAAAGAACGCGAACCTCATCGCCATATTTCTCGCCAAATAGGGCTAGCGCGCCAGCAGCTACCGCATCATCGGGACTCATCAACCGCGTGACAACCGCGCTATTGCCGCGCACCTGTGCATTCACATCCGCTTCGACGGCCTTGACCTCCGCGTCACTCAAAGCGGACGGATGGGAGAAATCGAACCGTAGGCGATCCGGTGCAACCAAACTGCCCTTTTGGGTCACATGATCGCCGAGATGATGGCGCAATGCCTTATGCAGCAAATGAGTCGCACTATGATTGGCGCGAAGCTGCGTGCGGCGGATTGCGTCGACGGTCAGGTGTACAGTGTCACCAACCGAGATAGATCCTTCCTCTATTGTCAGATGATGGGCATGAAGCCGGCCCAACGGCTTGCTCGTGTCGGCAACACTGGCAGCGAAGCCATCTTGGCTAGTCACCGAACCGCGATCACCCATCTGGCCACCGCTTTCACCGTAAAATGGTGTCTGATTGGTTAGCAACAGAACGGAATCGCCAGCTTTGGCCGATTGGATTTCTTCGCCATCCTTCACCAATGCAACCACCATACCGTCACCAGATTCAGCGCTATATCCTGTAAACTCTGTCCCGCCTTCGCGTTCGGCAATATCAAACCAGACGGTTTCTGATGCCTGATCACCAGACCCCTTCCAAGCAGCGCGCGCGGCGGCTTTTTGTTCTGCCATGGCAGCATCAAAACCTTCGCGATCAACGCCAAGTGATTTGGCCCGCAACGCATCTTCGGTTAGATCGTAAGGAAATCCAAAAGTGTCATAAAGTTTGAAAGCCGTCGCACCGGGCAAGATGCCCCCTTCTTCCATATCGACAATCTCGGCGTCGAGTAATTTCAAACCTTTGTCCAGCGTCCTGCGAAAGTTCGTTTCTTCCCGCAGCAAGGTTTCTTCAATCAGTGGCTTAGCGCGAATAAGTTCCGGGAAAGCATTGCCCATCTCGCCCGTCAGCGCACCTACCATCCGATGCATGAGCGGATCTTGCGCTCCCAACAGATGTGCGTGGCGCATGGCTCGACGCATGATTCGCCGAAGCACATAGCCGCGGCCTTCATTGGCGGGCAGAACACCGTCAGCCACCAGAAAGGATGAAGCACGCAAGTGATCAGCGATAACGCGATGGCTCGCTTGATTATCGCCTGTGGTATCAGTGCCGGTCAGTGTGCCCGATTGTGCGATCAACGCTTTGAATAGATCAATGTCATAATTATCATGAGTGCCCTGCATAACCGCTGCAACGCGTTCCAGCCCCATACCGGTATCGATGGATGGTTTCGGCAGGTCGATGCGATTGCCATCGGCATGCTGCTCATATTGCATGAATACCAGGTTCCAGATTTCTACAAAACGGTCACCGTCTTCATCGGGACTACCAGGAGGGCCGCCGAAGATATGATCTCCATGATCGTAAAATATCTCGCTGCACGGTCCGCAAGGCCCAGTATCGCCCATGGACCAGAAATTATCATTGGTCGCGATGCGGATGATCCGTTCTTCTGGGAGGCCCGAAATCTTGCGCCAGAGATCAAAGGCTTCGTCATCGGTGTGGTACACAGTCACCGTCAAACGATCAGCCGAAATTCCCCAAGTCTTTGTGATCAATTCCCAAGCGTTGTGTATTGCCTGTTCTTTGAAATAATCGCCAAAAGAGAAGTTACCCAGCATTTCGAAGAATGTATGATGCCGGGCGGTATAGCCGACATTGTCGAGATCATTATGCTTTCCGCCAGCGCGAACGCATTTTTGGCTCGATGTAGCGGTTGGAAATTTGCTTTTCTCGGCGCCTGTAAAGATGTTCTTGAAGGGAACCATACCGGCATTGATGAACATCAACGTCGGGTCATTATGGGGAATCAGCGGTGACGACGGGACAACTTCATGACCCTGCGCCGCAAAATATTCCAGAAAAGAGCGTCTTATATCGTTGGTTGTAATCATGATTTTGACTTAGGCGAGGCCTGTCCGGTTTACAATCCCGTCAATCGCTCGATTGGCAAAATCTGATGCGGGATCAGGCATAGGCATAAGGGCCGCCTTTCTCGAGAGCCGTGCTATATTGTGGCCGATCATGGATCCGCTTGAGCCATCCCTGCAAGTTCGGAAAACGATCATCAAGACCAGCACGCGATTGACTAGCCTCTAGCGGGAAGCTCATCATCACATCAGCTGCCGTCAGTTCGCTACCGGCAAAATAGGGACGGGATGCGAGCTCAGTTTCGAGCCAAACCAGCAGATCTTCTACCATTCCCAATATTGGTTTCTTTGCTGGCCAGCCCAGAAACCCCAGGCGATTGATAACGAGCGCACCAAATAGTGGTGGCATCATCGATCCTTCGGCAAAGTGAAGATATTGCGTGTAGAGCCGCGCGCCCGTCTTGTCTTCAGGCGCACCGAGCGTCCCGCCGGCCTTGGTAACGAGATATTCGACAATAGCTGCGGTCTCAATAATCACTTGTCCGTCATCCTCAATCATCGGTGATTTACCGAGCGGATGGATAGCCTTCAAACTATCGGGCGCACGCTGTGTTTTGGGATTACGCTCGTAGCGCTTAATTTCATAAGACAGCGCGAGTTCCTCGAGCAACCAGAGGATGCGCTGCGATCGACTGTTTTCGAGATGGTGGACGATGATGGTCATAATGCCCCTTTTTCAAATGATCGCTTGTTCACTTGCGCGTCCGAAGTTCACACAAATTACGCGCGAAAGCCGTTATAAGATGGAAAACCAGTGAGGTTTTTCCAACTTTTGCCAAGAAATCGCGGGATAGCAAACGAAAAGGGGCCGTCCTAACTATCGGGGGACAGAAGGACGGCCCGGATGCCAAGGTCCGCCTCGGGGGAAACGGACCGGCAAACTAGAGATTTTGGAGACGAATGCAGGGGAAGGCCTAGCCAGCCCCTGCACCCTTCTTATTACTTATCTTCGCCGTCATCGCTATCATCAGCGTTGCCGACGGGCCCGGTCATCATTTCCTCGGCAATTCCTTCTTCGTTGCCGCGAATCTGTTTTTCCAGCTTCGCCATCATTTCGGGATTTTCGAGCAAGAAGCGCTTCGAATTTTCGCGTCCTTGACCAATGCGTACCGAGTCATAAGAGAACCAGGCACCCGATTTCTCGACCACCCCGGCTTTCACGCCAAGGTCGATAATCTCACCAACCTTGGAAATGCCCTGCCCGTACATGATATCAAATTCGACCTGTTTAAACGGCGGAGCGACCTTGTTCTTGACCACTTTCACACGAGTCGAGTTACCAACAATATCGTCGCGTTCCTTGATCTGGCCCGTGCGACGAATGTCGAGGCGAACCGATGCATAGAATTTCAACGCATTGCCGCCCGATGTCGTTTCGGGATTACCGTACATCACACCAATTTTCATCCGCACCTGGTTGATGAAGATCACCATACATTTGGAGCGGCTGATCGAACCGGTCAGCTTGCGGAGCGCCTGGCTCATCAAGCGGGCCTGAAGACCCACATGGGTATCGCCCATTTCGCCTTCGATTTCCGCTCGCGGAACCAATGCGGCAACGGAATCGACAACCAGAACATCAATGGCGTTAGAACGTACCAATGTATCGGTAATTTCGAGCGCCTGCTCCCCGGTATCGGGCTGGGAGATGATCAGCTCATCAATATCCACACCCAATGCATTGGCATAGACGGGATCAAGCGCATGCTCGGCATCGACAAATGCTGCTGTGCCACCTGCTTTTTGCGCCTCGGCTATAACATGCAGTGCCAATGTTGTCTTACCTGAGCTTTCAGGACCATAGATTTCGACCACACGACCTTTTGGCAATCCCCCGATGCCAAGCGCGATATCCAGCCCCAAAGAACCGGTTGAGATCGATTCGACCTCCATGGCCTTGCGAGAGCCCAGCTTCATTGCCGAGCCTTTACCAAAGGCGCGATCAATCTGCGCCAATGCGGCGTCGAGCGCCTTTTGTCTGTCTGATGAGTTCAATTGAGTATCCGATTCTACGACTTTTAAATTGCCGGCCATTTGCCTGTCCCCTTTGCTAAATGCTTGTACGTTATCAATCAACGATGGATATGATGTACCGCATTTGTTCTACGAGAACAAGAGTGGAACAGAAGTTTTTCTGTAAGCCATTAAATTTAGTTATTACAATGTATTATCTCTAATATTACATGCTATTTAGCATGTTCGGCCAAAATTTCTCCGACCGCTTCCGCGATTTGTGCGACGGAAAATGGCTTGGGTAGGAACGCAACATTGTCGAGATCGATAGATTTGCGCAATTGCTCCTCGGCATAGCCGGACATGAAAAGGATCGGCATATCAGGATATTGCTCGCGTACCTGCTTGGCCATAGCGGGACCATCCATGTTAGGCATGACAACATCCGACACGATCATATCAAAAATATCTTCGCTTTCGGCCAAGGCCTCCAAATGCTGCAACCCTTCTTCACCATCACTGGCGGTAACAACCGTATAGCCTTGCCGCGTCAGAGCCCGTTCCGCAACGGCACGAACCATATCCTCATCCTCAACGAGCAATATGTGCCCACTGCCCCAAAGCTCTTTCTTGGCGACAGCCTTGAGCGGCTCCATGGTCTGAGCCACTTCCTGCTCGGACATCGTGTGCACCGGGAAATAGATTGAGAAAGTCGCGCCCTCACCGGGCTTGGAGTCGGCGAAAATATAGCCGCCCGACTGTTTGACAATCCCGTATACAGTAGAGAGCCCCAGCCCCGTTCCCTTGCCAACCTCTTTGGTTGTGAAAAACGGTTCAAAAATCTTGCCGATCAGTTCGGGCGCTATGCCTTTGCCCGTATCCGTTACGAAGAGGGCGGTATAGTCTCCCACAGGCAGGATATCACTCTTGAGCGCCCGTACATCGGATGCTGCTACCATTTGCGTGGTAATGGAAATCTTGCCGCCATTCGTTCCGCTGGACTTGATCGCATCGCGCGCATTCACGCCAAGGTTGATGATCACCTGCTCGAGCTGCCCTGGATCGGCGCGTACTAGTCCCAGATTGCGGCCATGCTTCACTTCCAGTTCGATACTGTCATCAAGCAGGCGCTTGAGCAGATTGGAGACATCCGCCACTACATCGGGAAGCTGCAATATCTGTGGTCGCAAAGTTTGCTGACGCGAGAAGGCGAGCAACTGCCGGGTCAGGCCAGCGGCACGGTTGCTGTTATTCTTGACCTGCTGAATATCATCATAGTCGCTGTCCCCCGGCGCATGGCGCAGCAGCATGAGATCACAATGGCCAATAATGGCGGTCAGGATATTGTTAAAATCATGCGCCACGCCTCCCGCAAGCTGGCCGACGGCCTGCATTTTAGTCGCCTGCGCGACTTGACTCTTCAGCTTGGTCTCTTCGCTGTTATCCTTGATAGACAACAAGACCGCTGCATCGCCCAATCCGCGAATCCCCGCAATGCCTAAAGCTACTGGGTCTTCTTCGCCGGAACGCAACCGCACCGCAAGATCGCCGGACAAAGACGGGCCGCTGGCATAGCGCCGGACCGCATCGGCCACCGCCGACTTATCATCCCGGATCATAAGGTCACCCGGATAAAGCGGCTTTTCGCCCTCTCTCACACCGGCAACTCTTCCAAAAGCATTGTTGAAGAAAAGGAACCGACCATCCCTATCCGTCAACGCAAGACCGAGTGGCAGCAAGGAAAGCATCGATTCGACCTGTTCCAGCGCCTTGCCGCGTTCCACCATACCACCATCATCGTCGATCAGCAGGATCAGTGCGGGACCCTTTTCCTGATTGCGGTCGAGCGGGACATGAAACAGCCGCACCGGCGTGCCATGCCGGCCATCACGTTCGAAAAAGATCGTACCCTTGTCATCAGAGCGCATGAAATTGATAAAATTGCGCCCTGATATATTAGCGTCTTCTCGGCCAGTGGCCCTCAGTGCAAAGCCCTGATTGGACCCTCTGATTCTGCCCTCGCCGCCAATAACGGCGGCTAGTACGCCGGCTTCAGACAAAGCTCGCCCCGTAGCCCCGCCGACCATGCGGATCGTATCTTCTAATATGTCGCTACGTAGCTGCGGCTTGAATTGCCAAAGCAGATATTCATCACCCTGCCCGGCCCGGGTAACCTTTGCATTATATTCAGCCACCCCGCGTTTCAAACCCTCGGCATAGCCGCGGCCATCGCGCCATGCATTGCGGCCGGCGGTTGCGAGCAGTTCGTTTCCGCCATCCTGAAGCGGCAATTGTGGAGGAATGGCGGGACCATTGAACCATTTTGTAAACAGTTCATTGGCGCAAACCAGCCGCCCGGCACGATCGGTAATGGCAAGCCCTAAGTCGGATTGGTCGGCAACCAACCGGGTTACCGCCCAGTCGGCTATAGCAGCGGCCTCTTCGTCCGCAGCGCCAGTTTGGGGGCGCAAAAAATAGACAATCGCACCGGTAGTTGCTGCCAGCGCCAGAAAGGCGAAGAGCAGCGCGATATTTTGCACCTGCCAATAAAGCAGCCCCAGTGATCCAGCAATTGCGACCACCAACAATAGGACCCGCAACCGCGCATCATTAGCCGTCTTTTGCGTGCTTTGGTTCAACAACCCGATATTATCTCGTGCTTCACTTGCCATCAAATTCGCTATCTAAACCTAATTTTTTAATCCGCCGATGCCATTTCCTAGCCGTCCACCAGCGCCAACCGAAAGAACTGATGAGATAGCCTAATGAAGCAAATGTGATCCCCAGCAGCAGAAAACCAAAAGCGGTAACCCCCGCTTCGCGGACAAACCAGCTGAGCCAGATGCCAAACTCACCGCGTATCTGATTGTTAATTGGCTGACCATAAGTCATCGCATCAATGCGCAGTGCAAATTTTCCGATCTGATTGGCGATCGCGATCCAGAACGGATAGGTGAGCGGATTGGTAATGAACGTAGTCAGGGCGGCAATCGGGACATTAGCACGAATTGGAAGCGCCAGAAACACGGCGCCAAAAATCTGCCCTACCGGAATCAGGAAAGCCGCCAACATGCCCAGAGCGACCCCGCGCGGCACCGACCGGCGGGTAAAGCGCCACAGGTCCGATCGCAGGAAACGATGGGCAATCGGTTTGAGATAGCGATTTTCAGACATGCCTTTGCGCGTGGGCATTCTGTCTTCGAGCCAGCGAAAGATGCGCAAAATTGTCCGCGCACCCCAGTCTTTATCTGAGGAATTTGGGCCCGAGGAATTTGGATCAGCCATGTTCGCGCAACAACCGCCCCTGCTGGCGTTTCCAGTCGCGATCTTTTTCGGTCGCGCGTTTGTCGGGGGCTTTTTTACCTTTGGCCAACGCGAGTTCGATTTTAGCCCGCCCCTTGCTGTTAAAATAGACGGACAGCGGAACAATCGTCATGCCCTTGCGCATCACCGCACCATAGAATTTGTTAATCTGCCGCCGGTTGAGCAGCAATTTGCGGGGCCGCTTGGGTTCATGATTGTGCCGGTTTCCGTGGCTCCATTCCGGGATATTGGCGTTGATCAGCCAGACCTCGTCATCCTTCACCTCGGCATAGCTTTCGGCAATAGTGCCTGATCCGAACCGCAAGGATTTCACTTCCGTTCCGGTCAGCATGATGCCCGCCTCAAACTTCTCATCAATATAAAAATCATAGCGCGCCCGCCGGTTCTCGGCGACGACTTTTTGTTTGTCATATTCAAGGGGACGCGGTTTGGCCATCAGATCAAGCCGGCGCCTTCCAGCGCTGCATCAACAGCTTCACGCGCCGCATCCGAAGGTGGTGTCATAGGCAAACGCAAATCGGTCGGAAAACCTTCAACGACCCGCGACAAGGCGTATTTAACCGGTCCGGGAGACGCATCGGCGAACATCGCTTTGTGGAGCGGATATAGCTTGTCATTCAGTTCCCGTGCTTTTGCATAGTCGCCAGCCGCACAAGCCGCCTGAAATTCCGCGCATAAATTCGGCGCCACATTGGCTGTGACGGAAATACATCCGGCACCACCCGATGCATTAAAGGCGAGAGAAAGTTCATCCACACCGGACAACAGGCAGAAATCATCATCACAGGCAAGCCGATGATCGGTAACCCGGTCAATTTCACCGCTCGCATCCTTGATCGCGATGACGTTCGGTAATTTGGACAAAGCCGCGACGGTTTCTGGCAAAATATCGGTCACGGTTCGCGCTGGCACATTATAAAGCACCAACGGCAAATCATTGCCCTTCGTCAGCGTCTCAAAATGCGCATAAATGCCTTCTTGATTGGGACGATTATAATAGGGGGCAACAACCAATCCAGCCGTCGCACCGCATTTCTTGGAAAAATTCAAATGAAGCAATGAGTTGGTGGTATCATTGGAGCCACAACCCGCAATAATAGGCACGCGCCCCGCCGCCTGTTCGACACAGACTTCGATAACGCGGTGATGTTCGGCATTGGACAAAGTGGAGGATTCGCCGGTGGTTCCACAGGGAACCAAACCGCTACTACCTTGCTCGATTTGCCAGTCTACCAATGCCCGAAATTCCGCTTCCGCAAACGATCCGTCGCGAAAGGGAGTCACCAGGGCCGGAATTGAGCCGGAAAACATGGAAATACTCCTTTAAATTTGGCTAAGAAATTGCCAAGGCTTACACAAGCTTAACAATGATATAGTTCTTCGTTCAGCGCCTGATAAGGAGCCTACCCCCAAAATGTCCAGTATGGTATCAAGAATTATTCTCGCAAGCCTGCTTTTAACGCCGGTAACATGCATCGCAGCCGAACAAAGTGGCGGCGCCACCCTATCCGATCCGACTGGCGGAAATGCCGTGCTCGGCTTGCAGCGTTGGCGTGTATTGACTCAGTCTGACAATTATTCCTTCGATGATTATGCTGGATTTTTAGTAACCTATCCCGGCTGGCCCGACGATACGCGCATGCGACGCAACGCGGAACAGGCGATCAACATAAACAGCTTTTCCGCGGGTCGGGTCATTGCCTTTTTTGATCAGTTTCCTCCGATCACTAATGCCGGCGCGGCAAAATATGCTGTTGCCCTGCAATCCCGAGGCGAGACCCTGAAAGCCAGCGCCATGGCGAAACAGGCGTGGCGTGGCGGTACATTGACCGATGATGATGAAGCCGCCTTGCTGAGCCGATTTAGCTCTGCTTTGACCGTTGATGATCATGATGCACGGATGGATGCCCTGCTGTGGGCGCGCGCAACCCGCGCAGCTGCCCGTCAACTCGGCTTTGCCTCATCTGGGCGCAGGGCTGTTTTTGATGCACGTCTGGCGCAACTGACCGACGCTCCGAATGCCGGTGCGAAGGCGAGCGCCGTGAATAGTCTGGCACAATATGACGCCGGCTATATCGCTGACCGCGCCCGCTATCTGCGCAACAAAGGACAGAGTTACAACGCCCGCCAGCTGATGGCGAACCGCCCCACATTGCGCATTCGACCGACGAGCGATTCTCAGATTGCGACTTGGTATGAGGCCAATCTCATCAACGCCAAGGCCGCCGCCAATGACCGGCAATGGTCCGTCGCCTATAATATCGCGTCCAAAGTCGATGACGCTTATGCCGCGCCAACCGACATTGCAGCCGAAAGTAGCCGCATCCGCGACAAATATTCCGACCTGACTTGGCTCGCGGGCAATGCGGCCCTGTGGGGTCAGCGCAATCCGGCCAAAGCGGTAGCGATGTTTGATCGTTATGCGCGCTCTTACAACAGCCCCAATATTCGCTCGAAAGGCTATTATTGGGCAGGCCGTTCTGCTGCTGAAGCGGGTCAAGCTGCTGAAGCGACCGCTTATTTTGAAAAGGCCGCGGCCTTCCCCGCTTATTTCTATGGGCAATTGGCGCATGAACGGCTCGGCCGACCCTTGCCTGCCTTTAACCGCAAACCGGCGGTGGAAATTACCGATCAGGATCGGCGGGCTTACGATCAGGACCCTATCGTCATAGCCACTAAGGCCTCAGCGCGCACTGGCCCTTGGAAGGAACAGATTCGTTTCTATCGCGCGCTGTCCTATAATGCTCAGACCGACAAAGACTATGCTCTGATCAGCGATTTATCCACCCGGATTGGTCAGCGCGACCTCGGCGTAATATCCGGCATTAGCGCGCAGGGACAAAAGCGAACAGCCACCGATTCAACCTTGTTCCCGACCCTGAACGTACCAAATGGCTATGAGAACAGCTGGACCAGCATCCATGCCATTACCCGCCAGGAAAGTCAGTTTGCGCAAGGCGCAATCAGTCATGCTGGTGCGCGCGGCCTGATGCAGCTGATGCCCGGTACGGCGCGCGAACAATCAGGCAAAGCGGGACTACGCTATAATATGGCGTCGCTGACCGGCGATCCTCAATATAATATCCGCCTCGGCAGCGGCTATTTTGAGCGCATGTTGCGCTATTATGGCGGCTCTCGTCCGCTAGCGGTCGCGGCCTATAATGCAGGCCCGGGCAATGTGAACAAATGGCTGCGGCGCAATGGTGATCCGCGCCAAGGCGGAATCGACTGGCTCAAATGGATTGAAGATATTCCGATTTCCGAAACCCGGAACTATGTCAAACGCGTACTGGAAAATGCGGTGGTATATGACACGCTCAACCCGCGCGGACCAAAGCTGAAAAGCGATACGCCCCTCACCCGCTATATTGGAAAAAATTACAAGGGATGATCTTGGGCCCGCCATTTTTAGAGAGCGGACATAAGATCTAAACCTCAGTCTGGTCGCTATTTTCGAATCGTTACCCGATCAAAAATGAACCGCGGTGTGAAGCCATCCCTACAAAGGATGCGCTTCCCCGTTCCAACGTTTGAAATCGCCCGTTTCTTCGATCGTCCATGCATCCGCAACTGCGCGCACGCCCTTGGCACTTTCTTCTGGTGTAATTTCGGCCCCTGGACCGCCCATATCAGTTTGTACATATCCGGGATGAATCATGCCTACGACAATGCCGCGATCTTTCAGATCGATTGCCACTGATCGCATCATGCGATTAAGACCGGCCTTGGCGGCTCCATAAGCGTAAAACCCGCCATAAGGCCACCATGATGCCGCAAGCTGGCTTGAGAAATTCATCACTTTTGCACCGGATTCCATTTTAGGAAGCAAGGCTTGCAGGACCCGAAGTGGTGCCATCAGAAGAATATTTAAAACATCATTCCAGGCGGCCCAATCCGATTCTTCTAATTCAGGGGTAAATGGCCCCACAATCCCGGCTACATTATACAGAATATCAACTTGGTCTTCGACACGGGAAGCAGCTTCTTTGACTGAAGCATCTAACCCCACATCCATGGCAACAGGCACTATCAGGTCTTGATATTGGGCAACCATTGCGTTCAATGCATCAGCGCCTTTGGGGTCGCGCAAGAACGCGTAGACTTTGTCGCCTTTTTCCGCATGTTGCCGCGTTAATTCCAGTCCAATACCTCGACCCGCGCCCGTAATTGCAACCACAGCCATATCATTCTTCTCCTGTTCTTTTGACATTGTGACTAAGCCTTGGACGCTATCGAAAATACTGATGATTATGGCAGTATGTGAACGCGTCTTTTAAATATCCAGGATGCTGCATCTGACGTTCAGACATACAATTGGGCGCCAAAGCAATAGATTCTCAAGCTCGAAGGACCGAGCCATGATGCTCATTTGGTTGTGTAAAAATTTTGATCAATCGGAGCCTATTGTTCGCGGTTGTGACCAAAGCAGACGCTGGCTCGATTCACTCTGCCTTATAGCCAAAGGCTTCTTCCGCTAGCTTGATCAATTCGGGATCAGCTTCCGGCAAATCATCCGGCAATGCGGCTTCCAGCGTTTCGGCCACATAAGTCATGGCCGCAATCCGGGCGGCTTTCTTGTCATTGCCATCGATCACCTTCCAGGGTGCCCAGCGCGTGTCGGTTTGCTTGAACATATCTTCCATCGCGTCGAGATAATCGGCGCGTTTGGATCGGTTACGGAAATCATCTTTGGTGATCTTCCAGCGTTTTTCCGGCGTGTTCAATCGGTCGGTAAAGCGCTGGTCTTGTTCATCCTGCGTGGTGTGAAAGAATAATTTTATCAGGTTCGTGCCACCGTCAATTTGCTGCGCTTCGAATTCGTTGATTTCGTCATAGCCGCGCTTCCAGTCGGCCTTGCTGCAAAAACCTTCCACCCGCTCAACCAGCACGCGGCCATACCAGCTGCGATCAAATACGGCGATCTCACGGCTGCCCGGCAAGCGTTTCCAGAAACGCCAGAGAAAATGCCGATCAAGCTCTTCCTTCGTCGGCGCACCGATGGGATAAACCTCAAAATAGCGCGGATCCCATTCAGCGGCCATCCGCCGGATACAGCCGCCTTTACCTGCAGCATCCCAGCCTTCAAAAACCAGAATCGTGCGGTTCCCATGTATGATATGTTCAAAATGGACACGTGCGAGGCGTTCCTGCACTTCTTTCAGCGCATCGGAATAATCCCCATCAAATTTCTTGCCGGCTTCATAGTTCGATAGTTTGATATGCTTGCTCATGCTTTGCCTCAAAATGTCCTTCGTCCCTGCACTCAGGACCTCTCGACATACTATAGGACGACAAAAAGAACGAATCGGTTAACTCTGTTTCAGTTAATCCGCCTTTGCGGTTGCCACTAGTTCGGTGGCGTCTTCCGCGATGCCATATCGGATAGCCCAATCATCAAGGGCGCGTTGACGATCTTCGACGCGGCGGATCGCTTGACCAATTTCGGTTTTGCCACCGGGCAATTGACCCGCTTCGGTATAAAAGGTCAAAGCCTTATCTAGCGCGCCTTCTTTCTCGGCGCAGAGCCCGCGGTTAAAGGCAACCGATCTATGCAGCGCGCTGTTCGCCGCCGCCTGATCCCACATGCGGCAAGCTTCCCGTTCATCGGTCTTGGTCATCTTGACGGCTGCCTTGAAAAATTTGGCGGAGACTTTGTCCATACCTTTGCGACTTTCCAGCACCCGGATATTTTCACGTCTCTCGATCGGAGCGAGATCGCGACGCACCGAATAGGCGGCGCTGTTTATCATCCCGCGGATCACTTCTTCACTGCTCGTAAAGCTCTCCTTACGCCCGCAGACAGTCTGCTCATTGCCGTTGGATTTGCGATCAGAATAGATCGTCTGACCATCACTGAAACGGGAAAGGCGGATTTGCGCCTGAAAATCAATCACGCGTTTGAGGCAGGAAACTTTCACGCTTTTGCGCTTCTCACACTTACCTTTGTCATTACGCTCAACACAGCGGTCGCGATATCCGGTGGTTGGATATTCCTCGATACCAGCTGTAGCGGTTCCCGATAGGGTTGCTTCTGGTTGAACGGCAGAACGACCCGCCATGATCTTGAAATAGGGCGCGCCATCAATCTCGACATCGCTGAGCTTGTCTTCGATCTCAAAAGCCAAAGCGGTGCCATCGTTACCGCCAAAGCGATCTATCGCTATGGATTTAATTTCAGCGACATTATCAACACGCGCGGGATAAAGTCCCTCTATCTGCAATGTTTCCGCCTGCACAGTTGTTACCAGACAGAGCGCACTCAGCCCGACGGAAACGGCTTTACCAATGGATAGAATTTGAGTCATATAGCCCCTCTAAGTCATTCACCTAATGGGTTTATAGGAGCGTAGCTGAACGCGCAATTACGGGGTCGTTCATAGACCGCTATCGTCAAATTTGCGGATCAAGCCCATGGGCAATATAGCCTGCAATCCGTTTAGGGTCCTGCATCGGCATGAAATGCGACAGCTCAGGAATATGCAGTTCTTGCGCGTTAGGAAAAACGTCTACCAATTTCGGCCAAGTAGGGCTGTTAGCAAAATCCCGCGCCGCGGTTACATCATCATTCGCCGTCTGCGCGCGTAGTATGGTGACCGGTAATGCTATGCGTTTTACTAACGGATAGGGGTCAATCGAACGAAAACCCTCATAGACCGAGGCTTCAAGATAAGGCGGACAGGCCAAGACGAAGTCCTCTCCGCTATCAGCGGGCAGCAAACCATGTTGGCAATAGTCCATCAGCACATCGGGTTGCCAAAGACTGAACGGGTGGCGATCTTTGAAGGCCGCAAACATGGCTTCAGGGGATTCCCAAACATTGCGTCGTCGTGACACAGGGTTTTGGTTGGGATCGATATCCTCAAAATTTGGCGGATTTAGGTAAGCCTCTGGCTCCGTGATTGTGGGATCGACGAGCACCAACCGCTCAAATCGCTCTGGCATGACATCAGCGACCTGCACCAGCGCATGTGCGCCCATGCTGTGACCGACACCGATTATGTTCTTAATATCCAGCCCTGCGACCAGTGCGCCTACAGTCCGGCCCATTAAGGTCCAGTCGCCTAAACTATCGGGCTTCCCGCTGCGGCCATGACCGCACTGATCAACGGCGATGATATGATATCCGGAAGGAAGGGCTGCGATAGTCTTGTCCCAGCAACGCGCATGGAAGCCGGTGGCATGGACCATCAGGATCGTCGGGTCGTCCGGATTACCCCACTCGAAATAGCAGAGGTCCGTGTCGCCCTGTTGAAAATGCTTTTGCTTTGGATCAGTTGACAATATCTACTCCGTTCGTGCTGAGCCTGTCGAAGCACGCTACGCCGGGAAAAGCCCTTCGACAGGCTCAGGGCGAACGGTGCAAGGGATCATCATGCCTCTTTCGGCGGCTCCACCACACGAATATGCAGTTCACGCAATTGCTTGTGCGACACACCGCTTGGCGCACTCATCATCAAATCTTCCGCTTTCTGGTTCATCGGGAAAAGCACAACTTCACGGATATTGGGCTCATCCGCCAGTAACATCACGATCCGGT
Organism: uncultured Sphingomonadaceae bacterium; assembly: GCA_947489315.1. GTDB lineage: Bacteria > Pseudomonadota > Alphaproteobacteria > Sphingomonadales > Sphingomonadaceae > Parasphingorhabdus. The sequence goes on along the minus strand of CANLCX010000001.1, from coordinate 1,135,205 downwards.
CGACACCCGGTGCAGAGCCACCATGAGGAGGCGCGCCATATTTGAGCGCGTTGATCATGCCGGAAAATTCACTGTCCACGGCCGCCTTGTCATAACCGGCCAATTCAAACGCTTTGTACATAATGTCGGGGCGATGGTTCCGGATAGCACCGGATGACAGTTCGATGCCATTACAGACAATATCATATTGCCACGCGAGAATATCGAGCGGGTCTTTATTCTCGAGCGCTTCCATTTCGCCCTGAGGCATGGAGAACGGGTTATGCGAGAAGTCGAGTTTCTTCAATTCCTCATCATATTCATACATCGGATAATCAACGACCCAGCAGAACTTAAACTCGTCATCGCTTATCAGATCCAGCTTTTCTGCGGCGCGGGTGCGAGCAACACCAGCCAGTTTGGCCGCTTCTGCTTCCTTGCCAGCGGCAAAGAAAACGCCGTCGTCAGGACCGCAACCAAGATCAGCCAGCAATGTCGCCGTGCCTTCTTCGCCATGGTTTTTTGCAATCGGGCCTCCAGCGGCGCCCTCTTTCATGTTGATATAGCCGAGACCCGCAAAGCCTTCGCCGCGCGCCCAGTTATTCATATCATCAAAGAATTTACGGCTATTCTTACCGGCTCCCGGAGCGACAAATGCGCGTACGGTGCCACCGGAGGACGTAATCTTGTCAAACAGACCAAAGCCGGAGCCTTTAAAATGCTCGGACACGTCCTGAATGATGATCGGGTTACGAAGATCGGGCTTGTCCGACCCATATTTCAGCATTGATTCTTTATAAGGAATGCGCGGAAATTCACCGGCAGGTGTAACGCTTTTGCCATTGGCAAATTCTTCAAACACGCCAGCAAGAACAGGCTCAAGCGCTTGGAATACATCTTCTTGAGTCACAAAGCTCATCTCAAGGTCGAGCTGATAAAATTCACCCGGCGAGCGATCCGCCCGCGCGTCTTCATCGCGGAAACAAGGAGCAATCTGGAAATAGCGGTCAAAGCCAGCGACCATCAACATCTGTTTAAACATTTGCGGCGCCTGTGGCAGCGCGTAAAACTTACCCGGATGGACGCGGCTCGGCACGAGATAATCGCGCGCGCCTTCTGGCGAGGATGCTGTCAAAATCGGTGTCTGGAACTCCGTAAAGCCCTGCTCGGTCATGCGATTACGCAAAGAGGAAATCACCTTGGACCGCAGTATCATATTGGCGTGTACCTTCTCACGCCGCAGATCGAGGAAACGGTACCGCAAGCGAATATCTTCAGGATATTCCTGCTCACCAAAAACCGGCATCGGCAGCTCTTCGGCTGGTCCCTGCATCTCAACCGTATCTGCCACCAGTTCCACTTCGCCGGTCGGCAGGTTCGCATTTATCGTCTCGGTTGAACGCGCAGCTACTTTACCAGTGACTGTGATAACCGACTCTTTACGGGCGGCATCCAGCATCTTGAACGCCTCGCTGCCTTCCTCGCTGACAATCTGGGTCAAACCAAAATGATCGCGCAGGTCTACGAACATCAAGTTGCCATGATCACGGATATTGTGGATCCAGCCGGACAGGCGGACTTCTTCACCAACATTAGCGGAGCGAAGCTGTGAACAGTTATGGGAACGATATGCGTGCATGATGAACCTTTGATATTAAAATTGTTTCTGATGGCGAAACTTATGAGGGCGTAACACAGGCCGAAAGGACATTTGTCAAGGATGAAGCTTTTAATCCGTAAATCTTATTCCGCGCCCCAAGTCGGGACAAAATTGCCTAACCATAGAGATTGTCTATCAGAAACGTTTGCGAGCTTTGACGTAGCTTGTATAGAACCTGCATGAAAATTCATCCTTTACTGACTGACAATCAGGATATTGCCGATATTTGCGAACGCTTTTCGACTGCCGACTTCGTCGCGGTGGACACTGAGTTTATGCGCGAAAACACCTATTGGCCGATCCTCTGCCTGATCCAGATTTCCGATGGCAAAGAAGCCGCCGCAATTGATCCACTGGCTAAAGGCGTTGATCTGAAACCGCTGATGGACCTGCTGGTAGAGAATGAAGATGTCCTGAAAATCTTTCACGCCGGCGGCCAGGACGTCGAAATCATCCACAATATGACCGGCAAGACCCCGCATCCGATATTCGATACGCAGGTCGCCGCTATGGCCTTGGGGCCAAGCGAACAAATCGGTTACGCCAATCTGGTCGACAGTTGGCTCGGTATCACGCTGGATAAAGGTGCACGCTTTACCGATTGGTCGCGACGGCCCTTGAATGCCAGGCAAATTGAATATGCTATTGGTGATGTCACGCATTTGTCCGAGATTTTTTCAATGATGCTAGAAAAGCTAATCGAAACCGGTCGCGGCATGTGGATCAATGCCGAGATGGAAAAACTCGCTGATCCTGATAATTATGTGAATGATCCCGAAAATTCCTGGCGCCGCGTCAAGTTTCAAGGCCGCAATCTTGAGGCGCTAGGCCGCCTGAAAGCGCTCGCCGCCTGGCGCGAAAGGGAAGCCCAGTCCAAGGACATGCCGCGCGGCCGGATCATGCGCGATGAGACTTTGGCCGATGTTGCCGCCCATCCACCCAAGGACCAGCATAAATTATCACAGGTGCGCGGGCTGTCATCGGGCTGGAAAAATAACGATATTGGCGAACGGTTAATGGAGGCTCTGGCCAATGCAGAGCCGCTTTCTAAAGACGAACTGCCAGATCGCAGTGGACGACGCCCGAAATTCAGCAAAGAAAATGCGTTGGTCGCGGACTTGCTGAAGCTGCTACTCAAAATCCGTTCGGCAGAGATGAATGTCGCTTCAAAACTACTCGCCCGCGCAGATGATCTAGAACGGATTGTCGGCGGCGAACGCGAAGGCGTCGCCTTGCTCGAAGGCTGGCGCTACGAGGAATTTGGCCGCGATGCGATTGATCTGATCGAAGGACGCATGAGTTTCACGGTCAAAGACGGCAAATTGCAAATGACTCATCAACCGGAAACGGAGAGCGAGAAGACCGAATGAAAGTTCAGCTCGTTCTTGCAGCCATATGCTGTCCCGCTTTGCTGGCCTGTTCGACCACTAGCGAGGATCCCGTAATTCCGGAACGCGGCGTTACGCCGGGACATATATGCCAGACAAACGGTCTCAACACATTCGTTGGACAACAAGCCAATAGTGAGACCGGGGCCAGAGCTCTCAAACAATCTGGAGCAAAAAGCCTGCGCTGGATTCCGCCGAATAGTGTGGTATCGATGGACTATCGTCAGGATCGTTTGAACATAGAATATAACGAAGATATGAAAATCACGCGCGTCAACTGCGGCTAAGCAGAGTTTATTCAGTCACCAACATAGGTTCCAGTCCCAGCATATTGGCCAGCTGCAAGTGCCGCTTGGCCACAGCATCCCCGTAAAGCGGCTTCAAATCTTCGGCCATGATAATTTCGAGCCGCCCATCAATTTTGCGCAACTGCGTCTGTTCCAACGGATTGCGTGTGCCGCCGCTGAGCCGCTGCCCCAACCGCATCGCCAGCCCCCAGCAGATGGCCCGTTGAGTCGCTTTTTCGCTCGCTAGCTTACCGCCACCTGGAAAAATATTATTGCCGCCGCCAAAACTGGTGAACAGCGCCTGCCCTAATTGTTCTCGCTCTGCACCGGTAATACCGACCCAGTTGCCGTGCAGCCCCATCACCAGACCACGTTCGGACCGAAAATTGGGATTGGCTCGCCATGCTACATCGCCCAAATTGCAAGCGGCCTGCCTTATGCGTTGCCACTCTGGCGGATCCTCGGCAAAAATTGGCGCGATCCATTTGCCCAGCAATTTACTGTTTGCCGGAAAGCGCGCCTGTGCCGCTCCGGAATCTTCTGTTGCCAGCAGCAGCGGATCTCGCTTGCTCTCAGGCTTGCTGACGTTCTGAAACAACAAACCCTCGCGCGCACCATAGGCCGACACGATCATAATACTGCTACCAAGGTAGCGCACGATAAAGGACAGGAGCCATGCTGCGTCATCCAAAGTGGGAATGCGGGATGTTGAAAGGCCAGGCACCGCTTTCAGCTTTGCCTTGTTCATGCGGGCCAATTGACTCACTAGCCGGCGTGCGCGTTGAGGCTGCATTTCATAGTGATGGATCACCGGTAGCGGATAGCCACTGTCAAACATATCCAGCCGGGCTAACGATCGCCAAGAACCACCGACCAGATAAAAGGGCAAGTTTTGCGCGTTTTGATCCCAGCCGGTTTTCTTGAGCATCTTGCGGACGTGCCGTTTGAGCTTGTCTTTACCCTTGCCGCGCAGATCGGCAACGCGAAGGACGCCGAGCGGAAAACTATATCGCTCCAGCACTTTGCCCTTGTCGATCATTGCCAGTTCGAGACTACCGCCGCCCAGATCGCCGACAATACCACGTGCATCAGGTATGGCAGAGAGCACGCCTAAACCTGCCAGCTCAGCTTCTTCTTCGCCTAGTAAAACCTGCGTCTCAAAACCAATTTTAGCGGCGGCTTTAAGCAAATCCTTGCCGTTAGTAGCATCCCGCACCGCGGCGGTGGCGAAGCTCTTGACTGAATCCACATCCATCTGCGCACAAAGCCGGTAAAAGCGTTCCAGCGCCTGCACCGCCAATGCCATAGAATCGGCAGCAATCAATCCTGTCGTCGCAAGTTCTTTACCCAGCCCAGCCATGACTTTTTCGTTGAACAATATGGCCGGAACGCGAGCGGGTCCCTGATAGACAACCAAACGGATGGAGTTGGAACCGATGTCGACAATCGCCGTTCGGCGGTTGGTCCGCGGCGAGTTTCTCTTTCTGGTTATTTGCAATCCCCCGACCTGCATCTGGCTATCGCAATCAGACTTTTTTCTTGCGGCGGCGCAAAGATAGCCGCGGCACCGCAGTGTTCTTATTCAATGCCTTACCGCGGCCAGATAGGGACGGGTTGGTCATAAAATAACGATGTAGGTTGAACGGTTTATCCGACGGTTGGATTCGCGTATAACTGCCATTGGGATTAAGCTCCCAGCTCTGCTCATCGTCGATCAGGTTCGCGACCATGACCTGGTCCAATATCTGATCATGGACCGTCGCATTGGTGATCGGCATCATATATTCAACCCGACGATCAAGGTTACGCGGCATCCAATCGGCTGAACTGATATAGACCGCCGCCTGATCGTTTGGTAACTCCGCGCCATTACCAAAGGCCCATATCCGGCTGTGCTCTAGGAAGCGCCCAATAACCGATTTCACCCGAATATTGTCAGACATCCCCGGCACACCGGGACGCAAACAACAGATACCACGAATGACCAGATCAATTTCAACGCCTGCATTGCTTGCTGCATAGAGCTTCTCGATCAGTGCGGGATCGACGAGTGAGTTCATCTTTGCCCAGATCATTCCAGATTTTCCAGCCCGCTCATTAGCAATTTCGCGGTCGATCAAGTCCATCAGATCCTGACGCATATAGCGCGGTGACATGGAGATCATTTCCAGCTTATCTGGTTCAACATAGCCCGTGATATAATTGAACAATTGCGCGGCATCACGCGCTGCCTTTGGATCAGCGGTAAAGAAGCTCAAATCCGTATAAATTTTCGCGGTTACCGGATGATAATTGCCGGTACCGAAGTGGCAATAGGTCCGGTAGCCTTCCTGTTCCTTGCGGATAACCATCGAAATTTTTGCGTGGGTTTTCCATTCGATAAAGCCGTAAACGACCTGCACCCCTGCCCGTTCTAATGCGCTGGCCCAGAGCAGATTCTGTTCTTCATCGAAGCGGGCCTTAAGCTCAACAATAGCCGTGACTGACTTGCCCGCTTCAGCAGCATCAATCAGAGCGCGGATCACCGCCGATTGCTTGCCGGCCCGATAAAGAGTCTGCTTGATCGCGACGACATCAGGATCAGCAGCAGCTTGACGCAAAAATTCGATTACCACTTCAAAAGATTCATAAGGGTGATGGATCAATATGTCTTTGTCTTTGATCGCCGCGAAACAATCTCCACCATGTTCGCGAATCCGTTCAGGAAAACGCGGACTATAAGGCGTGAACTTAAGATCCGGTCGATCCTCCTCCACCAGCAAGTCAAGGTCACCAACACCCACCAAGCCATTGATGCGGCTTTCGGTAGCCCCCTCGGTCAACAAGTTTTCGCGCAACATCGCCACAACCGGCCCAGACAAATCCGAACCCATTTCAAGGCGAATGACATCTCCCCGTCGTCTGCGTTTGATGGCGCTGCGAAAATAGCGAACAAGGTCTTCGGCTTCTTCCTCCACCTCAATGTCGCTATCGCGAATGATTCGAAAAAGCCCGCTATTCGTGACGTCATAACCCGGGAAAATTTGACCGGAATAGCACTGGATGACGGATTCAACTGAAACATAGGTGGCGGTCTTCCCGGGCATACGGATAAACCGCGGCAGGCCAGAGGGAATCATCACCAGTTCACGGATACGCTGGCTATCCGATTGTCGGACCAAATCGAAAACCAAACTCAATCCCTTGTTGGGAATGAAAGGGAAAGGATGAGCCGGATCCAGCGCTTGCGGTGTCAGGACCGGAAATATCTGGTCCAGAAAATGCTGCTTGAGCCACGCATCATTTGCTTCATCCAATTCCGACGCCGACAGAACATAAATATCCTGTTCTGCCAACGCGCCGGTAAGTTGATCCCATACTTTTTGCTGATTTGAGGTCAATATGTTGCTCTGGGTAGCGATAGCCAACAGCTGCTGACTTGCGGTCAACCCGTCCGCAGATCGTTCTTCAATATTCTGACGAAATTGCCCGACTAATCCAGCAAATCTTACCATGAAAAACTCATCGAGATTATTGCCTGATATGGACAAAAAACGAAGCCGCTCCAGCAAAGGGTGCTTGCTGTTTTGTGCTTCTTCAATCACCCGCTCATTGAAACCCAGCCAGCTAATTTCGCGGTTAAAATAGCGCTCTAAACCGCCTTCCTCAACATAGGCCAGGCTTTCGTTTTCGCTATCGGATTCTGACGCCTGGGGGACGAGACTATCCATTTAACCTTCCTCAATATTTTGTGCTGCTTCTGGCTCTTTACCAGGCTTTTCGACCATCGCCTGGAGCTGCGACAACGCCTCCATAGCAATAGCACGCGTAATCGGCTTCTTCCTCTCTATAGCAAGATTATCCATTTGTTGCGCCAAAAGCTGAACATTCCGATAACTGCGTTCCATTCTCTTGCGGAGATAGGATAAGGCATCTTCGGAAATAGAAAGTCCACGCAGAGAAAAATACTTCTGCAACAAGCCTTCGATCATCGCCTCATCTGGAGAATCTATCTCGATAAGCAGAGATGCAGCCAACCGCGATTTGAGATCTGGTAGCTGTACGTTCCATTCGGAAATTGGTTTTGCAGACGTCAAAAGCAGTGGCTTACGCTCTTCCTTCCCGCGATTCCAAAGATGAAACAAATCGGCATCAGCCATCATCTCGGCATTATCGACAATATAGCCGCTACTGTCTTGTTCAAACTGGAGCGCCATGGCGGATTTCCCGGAACCGGAATCGCCCACCAATATAGCTGTCAGATTAGGCCAGCTTTGCCAGTTTTGTAGATATCCATGCACCTGGGCATTCACGTCTGTGACAATGTAACCGTCATCTTTTGCGGACAACGCCGTGTCCAAAGGAAGAGCGATCTGGGTCACTGCTCCTGCTCATCACTCCCGGCATCTGCTCCTTGCGCCGCTGGTGTCCCGCCACCCCGGCTGATCCGCAATGCACCCGAGCCTTGCTGAACCTGCCAACCTTTAGAGCGAAGTGCCGAAGCTAGGTCCGATAGATTGCCGGTAAAGGACACCCGCATGACTGAGACGCCGCCTAATGCCAGACTGGATGTGGACGCAGAGGAAACGCCGGCCACAGAGCGGACAGATGATTCGCCGCGCCCGACTGCTCCGACATCAGGCGTATCGAACTGAATGGTAACGGTGATTGCTGCACCGGCTGGAGCAACGACATTGCTGTCTCCGCCTCCGCTATCCCCATTGCCGCTGGTAGTTGTTTCAACGCTGCTGCCGCCAGTTTCAGAAGCCAATTCGGCTTCTATTTCTTTCTCAAGCGCTTCAAGGTCAAACCCATCATCTTCAATGATCAGCGACTTATCGGTCCGCAGGACCCCGCGTGACAGGGCACTGGCGTAAATTTTATCCATACGTTCGATCGCCTGATCCATCATCGCCGGAATGCCGTCGCTGGATTTCGTCTTCAGCGTGAAGCTTTCGATATATTTGTTATCAGGTCCATAACGAGCGCTAAAACGCCCCGTTACTGGCCCGCCGGGATATTCATATTGCATGCGAACAATCGGAACGATCACATCTGCGGCACCAAATTGATCCAAAATCATGCGCCACCAGCGCCGATCGTGACGCTCCGCCTGTCCGGCTGTCAGCATCAGTGATTCGCTGTCAGAACCATAGGCACGGACATAATCAATCGCGCTATCGCCAGCGCGGAACCGTGCCCATGCTTTTTGCCATTCGGTTTTATTTTCGAATACCTGAGGAGATCCTTCGCTCCACATAATCGGCAAGACCAGCAATGGAGGAGATCTAAGCCGCCTGCCGCCAACACCCAAAATCTGTCCAGCGCGAGCACGGTCAAACATGACGCCTAATCTCGCGATATAGCGAGTCGGACCGATTTGCTCTTCTTCCACAATGATCGCGGAGACGATATTGTTTAGCGCACCATCGGAAAGTCCGGCGGTCTTGCCACCCTGGGTGCGGGCATAGAGCATGATCCATGCTTTTCGTTGCGCTTCTTCCCAGCCCTTTTGGCGTGCTTCAAAGGCGTTTTTTCCGCGCGTATTCACCTCAACGCCGAAAACCTCGAAATCACCACTACTGGCCAGCGGCGCGACGCCGCGCTCCGTGCCCTCAAGTTGCGCATAGACGAGTCCGGCGGTTGCCAGTCCAATCAACGCAAATAGGACACCAATTCGGTATTTAAAGCTGGTCAAAAATATCATTTCCGCTCTTTTGACGATTATGACGTGGAAATCCACCCGCGACTTGTCTAATCGCCTATTTTATGAGTGACAAACGAAATGAACCGGAATCTTACACTTATGCGAAAGCCGGTGTATCGATTGAGGCAGGCAACGCGCTAGTCAAGGCTATCGCTCCGCTCGCTAAGGCAACCGCACGTGCGGGCGCTAATGCAGAATTGGGCGGTTTTGGGGGGTTTTTCGACCTGAAGGCGGCTGGTTATGACGATCCGCTGTTGGTCGCCGCCAATGACGGCGTCGGAACCAAGCTGAAATTGGCGATTGACCATGACCGGCATGACAGTGTCGGCATTGATTTGGTCGCGATGTGCGTCAATGACTTGATCGTACAAGGCGCAGAACCGCTATTTTTCCTTGATTATTTTGCGACCGGAAAACTCGAAAACGGAGTCGCTGAACGAGTAGTCGCTGGCATAGCGGAAGGCTGCAAAATGTCTGGCTGTGCATTAATCGGTGGCGAGACCGCAGAAATGCCGGGTATGTATTCGGAAGGCGACTATGATCTGGCAGGCTTTTGTGTCGGTGCCGTCGAACGCGAGAAAGCCTTAACCGGCGCCCAATTGGCAGATGGCGATATACTACTGGGCCTCGCCTCCTCAGGCATTCATTCCAATGGCTACTCCTTGGTCCGCCGGCTGGCGGAAGACAAAGGCTGGAAGTTGGATCGTCCAGCATTGTTTGACCCGGACGTGCTGTTGATTGAAGCCTTGATCGCACCGACCCGAATTTACGTGAAATCGCTGCTACCGCTCATGCAATCAGGTCGAATCAAGGCGCTGGCCCATATTACCGGTGGTGGATTGTTGGAGAATATTCCACGTGTGTTGCCGGATGATATGCATGCCCATGTCGATGCCGGCAGCTGGGATCAGCCACGCTTAATGGCTTTTCTGCAAGCACAGGGAAATATCGAGCCGGAAGAAATGGCACGGACATTCAACTGCGGTGTCGGCATGATATTGGCCGTATCACCCGATGATCTGGCATCCGTGACGGCCGACTTAGAAGCTGCTGGCGAGACTGTGCATCAGGTCGGTGCTATCCAATCCGGCACCAAAGGCTGCACCGTTACAGGCTCTGCGGGGACATGGTCGGCCCTGAGCGATTGGACTGCGACCCATAATGGCTGATGCCAGATGAAAAAACGGGCCAAAGTCGCCGTCCTGATTTCGGGTCGTGGGTCCAACATGGCTGCATTGGTTTACGCCGCAAAGGCTGATGATTGTCCCTATGAAATCGTGCTGGTGGCCTCTAATGACCCTGCAGCATCTGGACTGAAGCTAGCGGAAGCAGAGGGGATTGACACTTTCGCTCATCCCCACAAGGGGCTGAAACGAGCAGAGCATGACCAAATTATCCATGAAGCCGTGACAAGCGCCGGCGCCGAATATATCGCATTGGCAGGCTATATGCGGATTTTGAGCGATGATTTTGTGTCCAAATGGCAAGATCGCATGCTGAACATCCACCCTAGCCTTCTCCCGAAATATAAAGGTCTAGACACCTACCAACGTGCATTGGATGCAGGCGACACCCACGCGGGATGCAGCGTACATCTGGTAACACCTGAACTGGATGACGGACCGGTGCTTGAGCAAACCGCGGTGGCTATTCTCCCTGGTGATACCGCTACGCTATTGGCAGGCCGTGTATTGATCGCCGAGCACCAGCTATACGCCTCAACATTGGCAAAATATGTAACACGGGAAGCCAATCCCGATTGGATTTTGAGCGAGGTGCGCAAGCGCGCTCTGGCGTTGGAAGAAACATATGAGCGTCCCAGTTTCGGTACACCCGGCTGGCGCGTTGGTAGCGAAAAGACGGGGAAATATTTTGCTTATTTCTCACAGCGGCATTTTGGTGAAACCGGTACATCTGTTTTTGTTAAGACCAGCGGTCTGGACGAACAAGGCGCACTTTTAGATGCAGATCCAGATCTATATTTTGCTCCCAAATTTTATGGCAAGTCGGGCTGGATTGCGATTCGTCTCGACACCGGCGCAACTGATTGGGGACATGTTGCAGACTGCCTTAAAAAAAGCTGGCGCATGGTAGCTCCAAAGCGCTTAACTAGGATGATGGATATTGCTGATAATTTTTAGGGAAATTCGCATCGCAAGATGGAGCTAAAATTTTCGCGGCAAGGAGGAGGGAGGATTTGCCGGTTAAATTTTGGATCTGGGATGACTACTCCATCCGCGATGCTTAAGAATTAGATAGCTCGTTATGCTACAAACACCGATACGGCATTAAGACCGTAGTCGTTTTACTTACATCCCAGCTTCAACCGCAAGCCGCACCATATCAGCGGCGCTGGGGACATCGAGCCTCTTCATCAAGATTGCACGGTGCATCTTTATCGTACGTTCACTCAAACTTAGCTCATGCGCAATTTGTTTATTTAACAACCCTTTGGCTATGAAGTTTAAGACTTCTCTTTGTCTGTTTGATAGATCTTTGACTATCTCCGTCGCCCGCATTCGCCGTGCCTTGGCCAGGCTTGGTCGGTCGCCATCTATCTCGACCTGAGATCCCAGAAAATATTCGAGCTCGCCGCTTTCATCAAATAGGGGAGCAACCAATACGGCATTTTGAAAAGGCGTACCGTCTTTTTTATAATTTAGTATCTCGACCAGAACGGCTTTCCGCTCCCGTACCCCGCGACGGATTTCTTCTGTCAACCATGGCTCAGTAGCAGCCCCCGCCAAAAACCTGCAATTTCTGCCGATAATAAAGTCAGGCTGATAGCCGGTAAGATCGGAAAATGCTTGGTTAGAAGCCACAATGGGGTTGTCAGATAGCCTAGGATTGCTGATTACAGAAGCGATCGGGCTGTTATCAATCAACGCTTTCACAGTGGTTTTGGGCAGTTCAACCTTGGGAACTGACCGCTGATCTATGTTGTTATTGCCATCGTCTGCGTTCATGAATCAAACTTACTCCATCATAGTCTGCTATGGCAAGCGGAATGCCGCGATATTCAAAGCTAATTTGCGCCACCTTTACAGCGTTTCGAGCAATATTTAACGTCATCCCAGACATCTTTCCACTTCTTCCGCCAAGCAAATGGACGACCGCAGGTCATACAGATTTTCTGTGGGAGATGCTGTTTCTTTATTTGTTTCTTCGCGGACATTTAGGCGTGATACTATGCAACTACGCCCTCAACTACTGATTTCGCATTATCAACCCTGATCGCTGCACCATTGATGAATTTCGATTCATCGGACGCCAGAAACAATACCGTGTTAGCAATGTCGTCGGGCTCTCCCAAAGCACTGGCAGCCGGTCCTTCACTAGCCGGACGCAAATCGTCCCTACCTATCATCTTCGGTCCGATTTCTTCAACCATCGGGGTCAGTATTCCGGCGGGATGGACGCTGTTACACCGGATGTTATAACCATTATTTGCGCAATGCACTGCTATGCTGCGGGATAAACTCTCAACTGCCCCCTTGGCTGCGGCATATGCAACAACAACCGGTTCGCCCTGGATCGAAGCTATAGACGCCATATTGATGATCGAACCACCACCGGAAGCCTTCATCGCCGGCACCGCATATTTGCAACCAAAAAATGTACCATCAGCGCTGACCGCCATGACAAATCGCCATTCATCCGCTGTTTGTGTTTCTATGGTTCCAGGTTCAACTACGCCAGCGTTATTCACCAGAATATCAAGCTTCCCATGTCTTGATACCACATCAGCGATTAAATCCTCCCAGGCGGATTCGTCGCGAACATCCTGCATTTGGAATTCGGCTTTATCGCCTATTTCAGTCGCGACTCTGGCACCGTTATCCGTATCCATATCGGTTAGAATCACCGTAGCCCCTTCCCGCGCAAACATCCGGGCATCAGCCTCGCCCAATCCCTTTGCCGCTCCGGTAATGATCGCTACTTTGCCATCGAGTCTGCCCATTTTTATCCCTCTCTTTTTTGCCAACTATCCATAGATTAGCAGCACATGCTACGCACTGGCCCTAACAATATAAGGGAGAGCGGGATGGATAAAATTGAACAGCTATTGGCGCGTGAGGAAATGCGCGATATTCTGCATCGATATTGCAAAGGCATTGATCGCCGTGATTGGAAGCTGGTCCGGTCCTGCTTTGCGGATGACCATATCCATAACCATGCCGAATATTCCGGACCACCAGATGAGTTTATCCGCTTTGCCAGTGAGATACTAAAAAAAGTGCCCGCAACCCATCATTCGATTTCGAACGTCCATTTCACTTTTGATGATGATGGGAAAAGCGCAGCGACAGAAGCGAATTTCGTCGCCTATCACTATATTCAGGAAGGGACGCCGGAATTTGAACCAGTCCCTACCGACGGCAAAGCAACCGACTGGATAGTCGCTGGTCGGTATTGCGATAGATTTGAAAAGCGGGACGGAAAATGGATTATCGTCCGGCGCGAGGCGTTCCATGATTGGGAACGCTATGAGGAAGCCAATGGGTCGCCACCGTCATCCTGAAACAAGCTCAGGATGACGGACAGCTAAAGTCGGAAATTAACCTACGATTTCGTCTTCGTTGAAGAAATAGGCAATTTCAATCGCTGCATTCTCGTCGCTGTCAGAACCGTGAACTGTATTGGCTTCGATGCTTTCAGCCAATTCTTTGCGAATGGTGCCGGGAGCCGCATCTGCTGGATTGGTAGCGCCCATGATGTCGCGATTGCGCTGCATGGCGTTTTCGCCTTCCAGAACCTGAACGACGACCGGGCCGCTGATCATGAAATCAACCAGTTCGCCGAAGAAAGGGCGTTCTTTATGGACAGCGTAAAAACCTTCTGCCTGATCGCGGGTCATGTGAATACGCTTGGAAGCGACAACACGCAGGCCAGCTTCTTCCAGCATTTTGGTGACCGCGCCGGTCAAGTTACGCTTGGTAGCGTCTGGTTTAATTATCGAAAATGTCCGTGTACCGGCCATGATATTGCTCCGTAAAAAAGATAAAATGAAGGGTTTGATATAAAGTTGCGCAGCCCTTAGCCGCTGCACTGCAACATGGCAAGTATTGAGACGAAACCTAGGGTCCTTCGACCCATCGGCCACCGTCCTGCTTCCAATAGCGCGGCGTGACGTCGTCCTTTGCGGACAAGGCGCGCCATGCGGTTCTTGCATTATCAATCTGTTCTGTTGTGAAAAGGTAGAATGCGCGGTCAAAAGTCAAAGCCTCATCGCGCCATTCGCCGTCCGTCAGGGCAATGAATCGGGCACCATTGGTAGCCTCACATTTGGCCGAGATCAGGATAGGCTGCACATCATCCTGCTCGCTCCCCGCCAAGCCATGCGCCAGAAAACTAGTCGGCGCGGCCTGCCACAGAGCCTTGCCGAGTTTCTCCAGTTGCCCAACAAAACTCGACACCAGCAACATTCTTTGTCCACTATCCAGTGTTTTCTGGGCCAGCACTGGCACCAGTTTCTCTGCCGGATCACGGGTCAAATGATAGAAATCGACCTGCACGGTCAAATAATCCTTCAGATCAGCTTATTGCTCAAAATTATCGGCGACATATTGGTCGAGCAATCGCACACCAAAACCGGTTGCACCCTTGTCCCAGACTGCCCCGGGTTTATCTGCCCAGACCATACCGGCAATGTCGAGATGCGCCCATTTGACACCATCTTTGATGAATCGTTTTAGGAACTGTGCCGCTGTAATTGATCCCGCGCCCTTGCCACCGACATTTTTCATATCAGCAATGGGTGAGTTGATTTGCTTGTCATAAGCAGCGGTGAGCGGGAAACGCCACAGTGGATCACCGGCCGTCTTACCAGCGGCAAGCAGATTATCCGACAAGCCATCATCATTACTGAAACAGCCAGCATGTTCATTGCCCAGAGAGACAATGATCGCTCCGGTCAGCGTCGCAAGATTGACGACGACTTCCGGTTCAAATGTCTCCTGCGTCCAATGCAGTGCATCACATAATACCAAGCGCCCTTCGGCATCGGTATTAATGACTTCAATGGTCTGACCGCTCATGCTGGTCACAACATCGCCAGGACGCTGCGCATTGCCATCAGGCATATTCTCAACGAGGCCACAGACACCGATGACATGCGCTTTGGCTTTACGACCCGCGAGCGCCTTCATTGTTCCCGCAACTGCTCCAGCGCCGCCCATATCCCATTTCATATCTTCCATGCCGCCCGGCGGTTTCAGAGAGATACCACCGGTATCAAAGGTCACCCCTTTACCGACTAGCGCCAGCGGCTTTTTCTGTGCGCCATTGGTGCCATCCCAACGCATGGCCAACATACGCGGCGGGCGGACCGATCCTTGGGACACCCCTAAAAGTGCGCCCATGCCGAGTTTTTCCATTTCTTCCTGGCCGAGCACAGTAAATTCGACGCCCATATCCTGAAGCTCTTCACAGCGAGCAACGAAACTTTCTGGATAGATCACATTGGCAGGTTCCGAAACCAGTTCACGGGTCAGCGAAACGCCGTCAGCGACCGCCGACAGGTCCTGCCAGACTTGCGCTGACTCCATATCGGTATCGAGCACAGTGATAAGCTCAAGCGTTTTCTTGGCATTTTCTGGCATGGTTGTGCGATATTTATCGATTCTCCAGCTGCGTAGCTTCGCACCGAATAGCAAGCGCGCCAATTGATCCTGCTCAAGCCCTGCCCCGTTGATGGCAAGATGCTTCACCCCGGATGCAATCAACTTGGCAACAACGGCCCCGCCAGCCGCTTCACAGTCTTTGCGCTCACCTTTGCCGATACCGGTCAGAATAATCTGAATGACGGCATCGCCCTCTGTCACAAATGTTTGAAACGTCTGTCCGGTCTTGCCTTCAAACCGTCCCGCTTTAGCCGCAGCACGGACCATATCCGCCTGTTCAACCGGTATTGCCGCGCTATCCAATCCATCTTTGCCAACGGCAAAACCGATTGCATCTGGCGTGGGAGAGGGGCTAGCGGCAAATGTGAATTTCATGGGTCAAGCGTCCTTATCAATGGATCAATCGCAGTGGTATTTTGGATATTTGATCTTCTGTTCAGCGTGGATCAATGAAAGATTGGCTCTGTCTTTGCAATCATCATTTCACTCCAGTTACCGATCAGATTGGGAGATTGCCAAAAATCTGCAACAGAAAATTTGCAGCCGAAGCAATCTGGTGCAATAGGGCGGTGGTCGGGTTGGCGACATTGTGTAGAGCGCCAATATCTCATGGGCCCAAAGGTAGGTTAATCTCGTCGATGAAATCTTCAATCGCACTGATTGCTCTGGCTCTCCCCTTGGCCCATCCGCAAGTTGCTTTGGCGCAAACGGCGGATGAGAAGGCCACGCCGGTTGCCGGACAGGCAACGGAAACACCAGATGAAATAGAATTTAGCGCCGATACCATCGACTATGATTTTGAGAGTGATATTGTCACTGCCAAGGGTAGTGTGCTGCTCAATCGCGATGGTTACAAGCTGCGCTCCGACACCGTGACATGGAACCGCAAAACTGGCGTTGTTGAGGCCAAAGGCAATATTCGCTCTATCAGCCCAGATGGCGATACGGCTTACGGCGACAGCATCGTGCTGACCGACAGCTTACGGGATGGCATCGTTGACAACTTGTTACTGGTACTGGAGGACGGCAGCCGACTGGCCGCACGCAAAGGCGAGCGCTTTGACGACGGTTCGCTAATCCTTGACAATGCTGCTTATACCGCCTGCGCTGTAACAACCGAAGATGGTTGCCCCAAAGAACCCAGCTGGGAGATCAAAGCGGTCAAAGTTCGCTATGATCCGATTAAAAAGCGGGTCAGCTATGATGGTGCCAGGATAGAAATATTTGGCTTACCGGTTCTTCCGCTTCCTGGCCTCTCACATCCGGTCAGCTTTGAAAACCGTAGCGGGTTGCTCGTCCCTAATCTAAGAATTGACTCGACCAACGGCGTCGCGGTGTCGGTGCCTTATTATTTCAGTATCGCTCCCAATCAGGACGCAACGGTTACGGCGCAGGTTTTTACCGAGGTCGCGCCTTTGATCAGCGGAACCTTTCGCAATCTGGATGAGAAAGGCGCATTTCAGATGACTGGCTATGCGACCTATAGTTCGCGTATTCCAACCGGTTCCGCTGGTGGATTATCAGATTCCGAAAAAGATTTTCGAGGATATTTTGCGACAAGCGGCCGCTTCATTCTCGATGAAAATTGGACCATATCACAATCTGCCCGGATCGCTTCTGACCGAACTTTTCTGCGCCGCTATGATATTAGCGACGACGATAGCTTGCGCTCGACGATAAACGTCGAACGGATCGATGACAGCAGTTATTTTTCATTGGCTGGTTGGGCATTTCAGACATTGCGCGCAGGTGACCCCCAAAACCGCGTTCCGATTGCACTGCCCGTGGTCGATTATCGAAAGCGTTTCTCTGAACCTATTTTAGGCGGAAAGACCCAGATTCAGTTTAACAGCCTCGCGATTGGTCGAACAGAAGGTCAAGATACACAACGTGCCTTTGCTTCCGCCCGCTGGGATTTGCGCAAACTGACAACGATGGGCCAGGAAATTACCCTGACCGGCTTCGCTCGCGGCGATGTCTATAATAGCGAAGATAACGCGCTCAATGAAACCGCCATTTATAGTGGTGATTCTGGATGGCAAACCCGCGGCATTGTTACGGCAGCTCTTGATGTCAAATGGCCGTTTATTGGTCAAGCCTTTGGCGGAACGCAGACTCTGACGCCGCGCTTTCAAGTTGTCGCAACACCGGCGATATCCAATTTGTCGCTTCCCAATGAAGATTCTCGCTCGGTTGATTTGGAAGACACCAATCTTTTCGCACTTAACCGGTTTCCGGGCTATGATCGCTACGAGGATAATGTCCGGGCAACCTATGGCGTGGAATGGAATCTTAGCCGGCCTAATTTGAGAGTCGATGCTATTGTCGGACAAAGTTATCGGCTAGCCAATAATAGCAATATTGTGCCAGAAGGGACTGGGCTGTCAGAACGATTTTCCGATATTGTCGGCCGCACGGAGGTTCGGTTCAAGGATATAGTGAAATTTACCCACCGATACCGATTGGATAAAGATAGTATCGCTGTCAGACGCAACGAGATTGATGCAACGGTCGGATCAAAAAACACCTATGCGCAAATCGGCTATTTGCGGCTCAACCGCAATATCGGGGATGGGTTTGAAGATCTTAGTGATCGCGAAGAGGTCCGCGTCGGCGGACGTTATCAAATTGATAAATATTGGTCTGTCTTCGGTTCCGCGATTATTGATCTTACCGATGCCCGCGAAGATCCGACCTCTTCTGCAGATGGTTTTGAACCCGTGCGGCACCGCATCGGCGTCGCATATGATGACGGCTGTCTTTCCCTTGGCGTGACGTGGCGTTACGATTACGAGGATACCGGCGATGACCAGAGTGGCAGCACTTTTCTGTTCCGGCTGGCCTTACGCAATTTGGGTGTGTAAGGCATTTGGTAATGATAAATGACTGCTCATATTGGGTTCAGCCGGATTTTGGTATTCGTTGGGTTCAAAATGTTCTTAGAGTTTGAAAAGAAACGAAAAATGAATTTTATGCGTACCAGAATTTCTAGCAAAAGCACGAAGTTAGCGATTGCTGCATCAGCTATTTTGTTAGCGGCAACACCCTCCTCAAGCCAGACAGTCCCTGACAATAATGTCCCGCAGACAGGGCTGAATATTCCCGAAGACTTGACCATTTTTGGTGAGAATGATCCTAATATCCGCCGGGCAACGGCTCTCGTCAACGGCGATATTATCACCGGTACTGATGTAGATCATCGTCTTGCGCTGATAGTAGCTGCAAATGGCGGTGAAGTATCGGAAGAAGAACGGAAGCGTTTACGCCTTCAGGTGCTGAGCAACCTAACCGATGAAACTCTGCAGATTCAGGAAGCGGAAGCGAATGAAATTGTCATTTCCAACTCCGAAATCGAACAGACGTTCAACCAGGTGGCGCAACAAAATTTCAAACAAGATATCAATGCCTTTGATGCTTTTCTTCGCTCCAAAGGATCTTCGACAGACACTTTAAAACGCCAAATCAAGGGTGAGCTGGCTTGGAGTCGTTTACTTCGCCGGAACATTCAACCATTCATTAATGTCGGTGATGATGAAGTAAATTCGATCATCGAACGACTTAACGCATCAAAGGGCAGCACCGAATATCGCATTGGCGAAATTTACATGTCCGCAGCACCAGGGGCTGAGGAACAGGTTTCAGTCAACATGCGCAAGATATTGGATCAGATCCGTCAAGGTGGTTCATTTGTTGCTTATGCGCGCCAATTTTCAGAAGCTTCCACGGCAGCAACTGGGGGGGACCTTGGTTGGGTTCGCCCCGCCCAATTGCCGCAATCACTTGCCGAAGCAGCCACTCAAATGCAAGTTGGCCAAGTTGTTGGTCCAATTGATGTGCCCGGCGGATTCTCAATCTTATACCTAATTGACCAGCGCCAGATTTTAACTGCCGACCCACGCAATGCCATTTTAAGCTTGAAGCAATTGTCTATCAGCTTCGCGCCAGGCACGACGGAAGCACAAGCGACCGCGCAAGCAGCAACATTTGCAACAGCGACGCAGAATATCAAAGGATGTGGCGCAGCCAATGAAGTCGCCGCCACGATCGGCGCACAGGTTGTCGATAATGATCAAGTCCGATTGAAAGACCTTCCCGGGCCACTGCAAAATACGGTCGCCGAATTACCAATTGGACAGGCAAGTCAGCCTTTTGGTTCGGTTGCCGACGGTGTGCGGGTATTGATCCTTTGTGGAAGGGATAACCCGCAATCTGCGACAGCGCCTTCATTCGATCAGATCATGTCACAATTGGAGAACGAACGCGTGAATAAGCGTGCGCAAATCTATCTGCGTGACCTTCGTCGTGACGCCATAATTGAATATAACTGATAGATGCCGGGGGTGAGTAAACCCTTTGTCATTTCTTGTGGCGATCCTGCGGGGGTAGGTCCTGAAATTATCTGCAAGACCTGGCTTGCAAGAAACAGTTTCAATCCAACGCCTTTTTTTGTCGCTGGCAATTTTGCAGACTTTGATGGCCTGTATGGCACTCCGGTCGCTAAAATATCCGATCCTGCCGAAGCGAACATTGTCTTTGATCAGGCTCTGCCCGTTTTGCATATCTATGATGGCGAGATAACTCGTTTGGGCCAACCGACGCTGGATGGAGCCCAATGCGCTTTACATGCCTTGGAAATTGCATGCGGTTTAGCCCGTTCTGGTGATGCCGGAGCCGTAATCACCGCCCCGGTTTCCAAATCGCAACTCTATCAGGTCGGCTTTCGATATCCAGGCCAGACCGAATTCGTGTCCGAAAGATGCGGGATTGCTCGAGAAAATGCAGTCATGATGCTTGCCGGTCCATCGCTCCGCGTTATTCCGATGACGACCCATATTGCACTGAAAGATGTTGCCAGCCAACTAACCCATGGCCTGATCGTCGCTCGCATCAAATCCGCCGCAAAAGCGATGACACGCAATTTCGGTATTGAGAACCCCCGGATAGCCATTGCTGGCATTAATCCGCATGCCGGTGAGAGTGGCAATCTCGGCGACGAAGAAAAACTGGTCATGCAGCCAGCCATTGATGAGCTTCGCGAGCAAGGCTTGGACATAAGGGGACCGCTCCCAGCCGACACGATGTTCCATGAAGAGGCCAGAGCACTTTATGACATTGCGCTGTGCCCATATCACGACCAAGCCCTCATACCTCTGAAAACTCTGCATTTTTTTGATGGCGTTAATATGACGCTCGGCCTCCCGATAGTCCGTACATCGCCCGATCACGGCACGGCATTTGATATTGCTGGCCAGAACAAGGCTGATCCCCGTTCCATGATTGCGGCGGTCGAGATGGCAGCGACAGCCGTATCCCATCGCGAAAAATACGACAATTGAGCGAGCCATCGCCCCTGCCCCCCTTGCGGGAGGTCATCAAGAAACACGGTCTGACTGCCAATAAGGCGCTTGGCCAAAACTTTCTGCTCGATACCCAATTACTATCTCGAATTGCTGCCGTCCCAGGAGACCTTAAGCACAGCCAGGTGTTTGAAGTCGGCCCTGGCCCTGGCGGATTGACACAGGCACTGCTTCAGGCCGGCGCTAGAGTCACAGCCGTAGAGCGTGACGAACGATGCCTGCCTGCCTTGGCAGACCTATCCGACCATTTTCCTGATCAACTGCAGGTGATCAACGAAGACGCCTTGAAAATGGACTTGGCTCAATTGTTCGACACCCCTTTTCATATCGTTTCAAACTTGCCCTATAATGTCGGCTCCGCTTTGTTGATCAAGTGGCTGTCAAATTCAGAATGGCCGCCGACGTGGCAATCGCTTACCCTTATGTTTCAGCGCGAAGTGGCGGACCGGATCATCGCGAAAGAGGGATCGGGCACATACGGAAGATTGTCGATTCTGGCGCAATGGCGATGTGAAGCCAAGCTCGCCATGTCAGTCCATCGCTCCGCCTTTACGCCGCCGCCCAAGGTGATGTCGGCGATTGTGCACCTGACACCCAAAGCCCAACCCGAAGGCGTTAATCCCGACATATTAGCGAAACTTACTCAGACTGCATTTAGCCAACGCCGCAAGATGCTGCGGCAGAGTTTGAAGGGTCTGCCCGGTGGATTGGACGCGTTGGCCGATGCCGGGATTGATGGGGCGCGGCGACCCGAAACAGTGAGTGTCGAAGAATTTGTTGCGCTGGCACGCTTTCTGTCGAAATAATGCGGTTAGGCTGTAAAACTCAGCCTGCTGCTTTCAATTTCCGGCGATAGGCATGCAACAATGGCTCGGTATAACCGCTAGGCTGTTCGACGCCTTTGAACACGAGATCGCGCGCGGCCTGAAACGCCAGACTGCCTGACGGATCACCTGCCATCGGACGATACAGCGGGTCATCCGCATTTTGACCGTCTACTTTAGCGGCCATACGCAAAAGTGCAGCATCGACCTGTTCTACGGAACACACGCCGTGCAACATCCAGTTGGCCATATGCTGAGAAGAAATTCGCAAGGTGGCACGATCCTCCATTAGCCCGACATCATGGATATCCGGAACCTTTGAACAGCCAATGCCTTGGTCCACCCAGCGCACGACGTAACCCAAAATACCTTGCGCATTATTATCCAACTCGCGCTCAATTTCCTCCGCCGACCAGTTATGGCCTTCCGCCAGGGGAATCGTGAGCAGTTTGTCTAGCGCTGGGATCCCTTCGGCAGCGACCTCTTTTTGACGGGCAAAAACATCCAACCGGTGATAGTGAATGGCATGCAGTGTCGCCGCCGTTGGGCTTGGCACCCATGCGGTGTTGGCCCCCGTCATCGGGTGACCGATTTTCTGCTCCATCATATCGGCCATCATATCAGGCGCTGCCCACATGCCTTTACCGATCTGCGCTTTACCAGACATGCCGCAAGCCAGCCCAATGGCGACATTGCGCGCTTCATAAGATTGGATCCAGTCACTGGCTTTCATATCCGCCTTAGCAACCATGGCCCCGCCCTGCATGCTGGTGTGAATCTCATCACCGGTGCGGTCGAGGAAGCCGGTGTTAATAAACACGATCCGGTCTTTCACCGCGTGGATGCAGGCTGCGAGATTCGCTGAAGTCCGGCGCTCTTCGTCCATTACACCGACTTTGATCGTATTGCGGGCAAGCCCCAGAAGGTCTTCGACCCCATCGAACAGATCATTGGTAAAGCCACATTCTTCCGGCCCATGCATTTTTGGTTTCACGATGTAGATGGAGCCGGCTTTGCTATTACGCAGATCACCCAGAGCTTTCAGATCATGCATGGAAATCAAGCTGGTAAATACGCCGTCTAGCAATCCTTCCGGCGCTTCCGATCCATCAGCTAGCAACACGGCCGGATTGGTCATCAAATGCCCAACATTGCGGACGAACATCAGACTGCGTCCTTGCAATGTAAATGAACCACCGTCCAAATCCTGATACTCACGATCGGGATTGGCGCGGCGCTCGGCTTCCTTGCCACCCTTCATGAATTTGGCTGCGAGATCACCGCGCATCAGACCGAGCCAGTTGGTATAAGCGAGCACCTTGTCCTCGGCATCCACTGCCGCGACGGAATCTTCCATATCGATAATTGTCGTCAACGCTGCTTCCATCAGAACATCGGCAATGTGAGCCGGATCGTCTTTCCCAATGGGATGATTGGCATTGATCACAACTTCAACATGCAGACCATTATGCTTCAGCAACAGAGAATCGCCGTTGCGGCCAACAAATTGCGCCGCGTCTAACAAGGCAGGTACGCCGCCTTTATATTCTGTCCAAGACCCCGACGCTAACGGGAATGTTTCATCGAGAAAGGCCTTTGCAGCCTTGATAACCGCAGCGCCGCGCGCTGGATCATAGCCGCCCGGTTGGGCTGGCGCAGCATCCAAAGCATCCGTTCCGTAAAAAGCATCATAAAGACTGCCCCAGCGCGCATTGGCAGCGTTCAGAACAAAACGGTCATTAAGCGAAGGCACAACCAGCTGTGGTCCGGCCATAGTGGCTATTTCCGGATCAACATTTTCGGTGGTGATAGCAAACGGAGCTGGCTCATCCACCAGATAGCCGATGTCTTTCAGAAACGCCTGATAAGCCACCTGATCAATTTGCTTTCCCTTATTTGCGATATGCCAGTCGTCAATCTGTGATTGCAGCTTTTCCCGTTTGGCGAGCAGCTCTGCATTGCGCGGTGCGAACCGGCCGAGAAGATCAGCAAAGCCCGACCAGAATCGATCCTGATCCACACCAGTGCCGGACAATGCGCGGTCATTGATAAAATCAAACAATAGCTGGGAAATCTGGATACCGTTTTGACGGACATATTCGGACATGGATAGTTCCTCTTATTCACACAAAGTATTTCACGCCCCCGACATCATTGCCTGAGCGCAAAAGCAGATAATCCGGGGAGGAATCGGTCGCATCCTATGGCTGGTGACGCTGATTTTGTAAATGCTCCGAATCAAATCCTTGCTGACGGCTTTGAGATGGTTCAGAAAATGTCAGCGATGACCTTAGAAGAAAAATTGACACTGCTGGAAACCAGCCTAGAGCGCGCAGCGGACAGGCTCGGCGATATTACCGATCCGGTAATGAAACGCTATTATGCCATGCATCCGGAGGCTCGAGCCTCCTTCCATGAACATGGCTTGGGCAATACGGTAAAACTGGAAGCTGAAATGGTCGAAAGCGTTGTTTACTGCCTGATGAACTGGCTCGACCGACCTCAAGAAATCCGCATCATGTTTGGCAGTACCGTTCCGCATCATGAAGAAACTCTGCATGTGAATAGTGATTGGTTCAGCGGACTCGTCGATGCGGCCGTCCATGTCGTTGCCGAAACCATACCGGACATGCAGCAAGACGAACATGAACTTTGGGAAGAAATCCATCAGGGCGTCAATGCGTTGATCGCGGACGCCCGATACTGAAATTGCCGCCGCGTTCCCGCGCTACCGGAAACACGTGACAGCGATTGATTACAAATGCTATCAGTTTGCGATGACCGTCCAAACATTGCCAGAAACGCCCCTCCTCGACACAGCTAATGATCTACCGCTGCTGGAACGAACGGAACAATGGGCAAAAGTAAACAGCGGAACGACCAATCTGGATGGCCTGAAAACGGTCGCCGGATATCTCGCGGATGCATTTTCCGTCTTGCCCGGAGAGATAAAACTGGTTGATCCTGACGCTGTTGAAGCGGTGCGCTCCGATGGCTCTGTCGATCAAGTTCAGCGCGGTCAGCATCTGCTCGGGAGCATCCGTCCTGAGGCTCCGGTTCGTATACTGCTGACGGGCCATATGGACACAGTTTTTCCCGTCGATCACAGTTTCCAAAATCTTGAATGGATTGAAGAAGGCGTCCTCAATGGTCCCGGCGTTGCCGATATGAAGGGCGGGATATCCGTTATGCTCGGTGCATTACAATTGCTGGAGCAAAGCGAATATGCCAATCGCATCGGCTATGACATCATGATCAACAGCGACGAAGAAGTTGGTTCCGCTTCGTCCGCGACGCTGATCGAACGCTGCGCTCAGAACAAGGTTGCGGCCCTCACCTACGAACCCGCCCTGCCCGATGGTACTTTGGCCGGAGAACGCGGCGGTAGCGGCAATTTCTCAATCATCTTCACCGGCAAAAGTGCTCATGCTGGCCGCAATCCTGATGAAGGTCGCAATGCATTGGTCGCGGCAGCCGATATGGCTCTGCAACTGAAAGCCATGCACCGCGAAGGGCTCAGCGTTAATCCTGCCAAAATCGAAGGCGGCGGCCCCAATAATGCAGTGCCGGATCATGCGATATTGCGGGTGAATTTCCGACCCAAATCGTTGGCAGATCAGCAAGAGGCACAGAAGACGCTCGACAATTTTGTTGCTATTATCGCTCGGGGGCATGATCTCGACGTCTATTGCCACGGCAGCTTTGGTCGTCCACCCAAGCCAATTGACCCGCAAGCGGAGAAGCTTTTCCATTTGGTCAAAAGTTGTGGTGCTGATCTTGGTCTGGACATTAACTGGCGCGGGACTGGCGGCGTCTGTGATGGCAATAATATTGCCGCTTGCGGTGTACCGGTTGTTGACACAATGGGAGTTCGCGGCGGC
This sequence comes from uncultured Sphingomonadaceae bacterium, assembly GCA_947489315.1. Classification (GTDB taxonomy): domain Bacteria; phylum Pseudomonadota; class Alphaproteobacteria; order Sphingomonadales; family Sphingomonadaceae; genus Parasphingorhabdus. Next base: position 1,109,520 of record CANLCX010000001.1, on the reverse strand, counting down.
GCCATTCACAGCGCCGATGAATTTCTGATCAGCGACAGCCTGGCCGAACGTACGCAGCTATCGGCGCTAACGATCATGCGGATTGCTGCAAAAGGGGGATTATGACCAATTTCAAGATAAGGGCCGCACGGACGGATGATCTGCAGCATCTTTATGAGATGGCAAAGCTGACGGGTGGCGGCTTTACAAATCTGCCTGCTGATAAGGAGAGCTTGACTGCCAAGCTGGAACGTTCCGCAAATGCCTATGATCGGGATACGGATGAGCATGGCAATGACCTGTTCGTGATGGTTCTCGAGAATGTCGAGACAGGAGCCGTGCGCGGGACATCGCAATTATTCACAATGGTCGGACAAAGCTGGCCCTTCTATTCCTATCGTCTCAGCACCTTGTCGCAAACCAGCAAGGAGTTGGACCGATCATTCCGCGCGGAAATGCTGACACTGGTTACCGATCTTGAAGGCGCAAGCGAAGTTGGCGGTTTATTTCTCCATCCCGGCGAACGCGCTGGCGGACTAGGTATGCTCTTGGCGCGCAGTCGCTATCTGTTCATCAAGGAGCATCGCTCCCGCTTTGGTGACCGCCTGTTTGCAGAATTGCGCGGCGTGATTGACGAAGCCGGTGGCTCCCCCTTTTGGGATGGTCTGGCTGGCCGCTTTTTCGGCATGGGGTTTCAGGAAGCCGACTATTTCAACGCCATCCACGGCAATCAGTTTATCGCTGATCTCATGCCCAAACATCCTATCTATACGGCGATGTTAAGCGAAACGGCACGCGCCGCTATCGGCATCCCCCACCCCAATGGCTGGGCGGCGATGCGGATGCTGGAAAATGAGAATTTCTCTTATGATGGCTATGTCGATATTTTTGACGGTGGTCCGACAATGATCGCAAAGACTGACAAAGTCACCAGCGTGAAAAATGCAAAGTCAGACGAAATTGTCGGTATCACCGCTTCTGGAGCAGGCCTGAAATCGATCATATGTTGCGGCAAGCTTCATGATTTTCAGGCCACTTACGCCTTTATTGGTGAAGCGGAAGGCGGTGTAACAATTGATGAAGATGCCGCCGCCAATTTGGGCCTCTCGGTCGGCGATATGATCGGACATATTCCAAGGTAAACAGAATGACAAAACTACAGGAAATTAATTTTGATGGGATTATTGGTCCCAGCCACAATTATGCGGGTCTCAGCCTTGGCAATATCGCTTCATCGAGCAATGCTGGAGAGGCTTCTTATCCGCGTGAGGCGGCCTTACAGGGCCTCGCGAAGATGCGGCACAATATCGCTCTGGGATTGGCGCAGGGCTTTTTCATGCCACTGGACCGGCCGAATATCGGTTGGTTGAATGCGCTCGGCACGACAGTGAATAAGGCGGAATCTCATATTCGCGCGGCGGCTTATTCCGCATCCTCCATGTGGGCAGCTAATGCAGCGACCATTTCTCCCGCGCCTGACAGCAAAGATGGCAAATGCCATATGACCGTCGCCAACCTCCAAACCATGCCGCACCGCAGCCACGAATGGCCGGGTACATTGGCACAGTTACAGCTCGCTTTTGCTAGTCAGGATAACTTCGCTGTTCATGGACCCGTTCCCTCTCCCTTTGGTGACGAGGGCGCCGCCAATCATATGCGGCTGTGCGCGGCTCATGGAGATGTCGGGGTAGAGATATTCATCTATGGCAAAAGTGGTGGCCCTTTCCCAGCGCGCCAGAACATCGAAGCCAGTAAAGCGGTTGCGAGAAGACATGCGATAACGGAAGAGCGCGTCATCCTTGCTCAGCAGTCAGACAAAGCCATTGCAGCCGGTGCGTTTCACAATGATGTAGTCGCTGTTGCCAATGAACAAGTGCTCTTCGCACATGAGGAAGCGTTTGAGCATCGGGAAGAATTTTATGCAGAAGTAAAACGCAAATTCCCACAAGCAGAGATCATCACGGTGCCAGCCGACAAAGTTAGTCTGGCCGACGCAATCAAATCCTATTTGTTCAACGCACAGCTGGTCACCCTCCCCGATAACAACGGAATGGCACTGATCCTTCCCACCGAAGCAAAGGATACGGAATCGGTCTGGTCCTATCTGCAGGAATTGGTGGCAGGCAATGGCGCGATCCGCAAACTCTGCCCTGTCAACGTGCGCCAATCCATGGCCAATGGTGGCGGCCCAGCTTGCTTGCGTTTGCGTGTCGTTACAGATCCAGAGCTTGTTGATCAGCGCTTCATCGCGACACCGCAAAAGCTTGATGCCATTGCAGAAGTGGTTGAACAATATTGGCCGGAAACAATCATTCCAAATCAATTGACCGACGCCGATTTGCTCGGAAAAATCCAAGATGCGCGAAGAGCAGTTCTAAAGACTTGCGGATTGATGGAACTCGAAAGCTAGAAACCCATCGCCAACTGTCGAATTAACTTACAGTTAACTATGTTGCGGTCCACAAAACCGATGCTTTTCTGCGGTTGGCACAGGCCTTGCTACTTAATTTTACATGTGGAAAAAATTCAAACGCCTGTTCATCATCAAGACCAAATTTGAAGCTTTTTTGATTGTATATGCGTTGGCCACCGGCGCCATCGCACGCGGTCAGGACTATCTGGTTCAATATCCCGGTTTTGGCGGCAAGCTGTTATTCCTCGCTTGCACCGGTGCGGTGTTTATGGCGGGCGCAAAGATGATCGAAGCGATTGATTATCAAAGGGCCTATGGTCGCGATTATTAAGAGATTGGCGCGCCACACTCTTTATTGAAAGGTGGGGGTTTCTGTTGCTCGGCACCCCCAAGCCGCCGGTATCCCTTCTGTTGCCCGGTGGGTCCAACCGCGCTTTAACTTCTTAAGTTACAACCGTGAGGTCGTTGGCTTAAGCCGCTACTGCGAGTGCTTCATTATCGTTTGCACTTATAGTTATGAGCAATCACGGCATACTCAGGCCGGGTAAAAATAATGCTTTTCAACACACGTCGATCCTAGTTCGGCCCCGTCAGTACAGATATCAAAAACATCTATATTGGTGGAGCCGCCGGGTACCGCCCCCGGGTCCGTTGTGCCTATTGCACATCACAATTTATCACCATAGTCCGCCGAAGCTGACAGGCCCTATATAGGCATTTAAATCTGAATGAAAAGAGAATGGATCAAAAAAAGGGGCGCGGATACCACTATCCACGCCCTTCAATAAATCTATTAACTATTTGATTTACAGCTTATTTCTTCAAGCTATCCCGAATTTCGGTCAGCAAATCAATTTCGCTTGGACCAGAAGGTGCTTCTTCTTCCTTCTTCGCCATAACTTTATTGGCATAACGCACGATCATGAAAATGATGAACGCCAGGATCACAAAGTTGATCACAACGGTCAGAAACTGACCCCAGCCCAACATCGGAACGCCCGCTTCTTTCAGCGCCGCATAGTCGGTAGAGCCAGCCAGTTCCGCTGGCGGTGTGGCGAGCAAGATGAACATGCTTCCAAAATCAGGGGTACCGAAAATCGCGCTAACGATCGGCATAATCACGTCTTCGGTCAATGATGTCGTGATCGTTGCAAACGCGGCACCGATAATGACCGCAACTGCCAAATCCAGCACATTGCCTTTTAGGATAAAGTCCTTAAACTCTGCAAACATTCGAAATACTCCTCTTCCCCGTTAGATGATGGTTAAATGCCCGATAACCTCTGATTTGTCGAGGGAAGTCATTGCATTTGCCGGTTTTCGTACCTATTTTTACATTTGATGAGGCGATCAATCTGAACGTGGGAGAAAATCAATATGCGTAGCAAGTTCACCAAATTCTTAGCGGTACCAGTTTTGGCATTGGCGCTCAGCGCATGCGGCATCAACAGCGTACCGACTGCAGAAGAACAGGCAAAGGCCAAATGGGCTGATGTTGAAAGCACTTACCAACGCCGCGCCGACTTGATCCCAAATTTGGTCGAGACCGTGAAAGGCTTTGCAGCGCAGGAACAGGACACACTGACCGCAGTGGTTGAAGCACGTGCCAAAGCGACTTCTATTCAGGTCAGCGCAGATGATCTTGGTGATGCCTCGAAAATTCAGGAATTTGCGGCGGCCCAAGGCGCCGTCTCCCAAGGCCTTGGTCGCTTACTGGCTACCGTAGAGGCTTATCCTGATCTCAAGTCCAATCAGAATTTTCTCGCTCTGCAAAGTCAACTTGAAGGCACAGAAAACCGGATCAATGTGGCGCGTCGTGACTATAACGAAGCAGTTCGGGAATATAATACAACAATCCGGACCTTCCCTGATATTATCGGTGCCAAGATTATTCACGGTGCAGAACCGATGGCACCCTTTGCAGCTACAACAGAAGGTGCGGATGAAGCGCCAACAGTTGCATTTTAAGGAGTGATTGTAAGTCGCTTATCCCTGCTCAATAGCGGTGCCATCGCATCGCTATTGGTGGTGGGATGTACTGATGCGACTGCACCCACTGACGGCCAAAGCCCCAACGTTGCCGAAGCTGCTGTTCAACTCACTGGTCGAGTGGTCGATCAAGCCGGCCTACTGAATGACAAGGTTGAGAAGATATTGACTAAAAGGCTTGCCAGTCTTGAGAGAGAGGCTGGCCCACAGTTTGTAATAGTCACGACGAACAGCCTCAACGGAGTCGACATAGCTGAATATTCAGTCAATCTGGGCAGACGCTGGGCAATCGGACATTCCGAACGTGATGACGGCGTCATTTTATTGGTAGCCCCCAATGAACGTAAAGTTCGCATTGCGGTTGGCTATGGTCTTGAAGGCTCCTTGACCGATCCCTTTTGCGCAAAGGTGATAAGGGAAAATATCTTACCGGCATTTGAAAACGGTAAGATGGAAGAAGGCATTATTTCAGGAGCCGACAGTTTAATCGCAAAGATGCGAATGAGCCCGACCATCAAATTGAATGACAATGAATCGCCACTAACCCTCAAGGAGAAACAAGCATCATGACGCTGATACGTTCGCTGTTCATTTTGATATTATGCGCGTTAGCAGTTCCCGCTGCAGCGCAAAATTTCCCTGATCTCACCGGGCGCGTCGTGGATCAAGCCAACCTGCTTGACCCGGCACAAGAAGCCGAGATTACCGCCAAATTGGACGCATTGGAAGTCAACTCAAATCGGCAGCTAGTCGTCGCGACAGTATCCGATCTGGAAGGCTATGATATTGCCGACTATGGCTATCAACTGGGGCGTACATGGGGCATCGGACAAGATGGTGAAGGCGAAACCGAAAAAGATAATGGTACGATTTTGCTGGTGGCACCCAATGATCGCAAGGTCCGTATCGAGGTAGGCTATGGCCTAGAGGGCATCATGACCGATAGTTTGTCGAGCATGATCATTCAAAATGACATCCTGCCAAGGTTTCGTGATGGCGACATGCCCGCTGGAATCAACGCTGGCGTAGACCGGATCGCAACCCAATTTACCCTTCCCGAAGAAGAGGCACGTGCTTTTGCTTCACAGGCGGTCGCCCAACAACGCGAACAGTCGAGCAAAGGCGAAGGCGGTCTTGCGATATTCTGGATTGTCGTGATGATTGTTATTTTTGTGATGTCCGTCTCCAATTCACGAGGTGGCAGACGCTATCGTGGTGGCGCTGGCCCCGTGGTTATCTGGGGCGGTGGTGGCTCTGGCGGCTTCGGGGGCGGTAGTAGCTGGGGCAGCAGCGGTGGTGGCTTCGGCGGCGGAGGTTTTAGCGGCGGCGGCGGCAGCTTTGGCGGCGGCGGCGCATCGGGAGGGTGGTAATGAAAAAAGTAAATCAGCTTTCTGAAGCGGATCACAAACTGGTTACAGCGGCAGTCAGCGAGGCGGAGAAATCCACCGATGGTGAGATTGTTACGATCGTCACAGATTTGTCTGACAAATATCATGATGCCGGTCTGCAATGGGCGATTGGAATAACTTTTTTGTTCCTCTCTTCATTGGCGATCTTCCCGGCTTTTTATCAATCCATAATTATGGGCCTATTTGGCGGCTGGGAGCAGGACTTTACCACGGCTGGTGAACAGATGGCCATATTGTTCGTTGCAAGCGTCGCCTTGTTTCTTGTCATGCGCTATTTGTTTGCATGGATGCCCCTTCGGCTTTTCGTCACGCCAAAGAGTACCAAACAGCGTCGCGTACGCAAACGGGCAATTGATTTCTTCAAGGTGGGTGCGGAACGCCGGACCATGGGCCTGACGGGGATATTAATCTACGTCTCGCTGAAAGAACATCGCGCAGAGATTGTTGCCGATGCCGCCATTGCTGAGAAAGTCTCACCCGAAGTCTGGGGAGAAGCGATGGTTGCTCTGATTGATGAAGTCCGTGTGGGACGACCAGGCGAAGGTATGGCGGCAGCGGTGCGGCATGTCGGTGTGGTGCTCAAGGAGCATTTCCCAAAAACCGACAATAACCCAAATGAACTGCCAGATCGGTTGATCGAGATTTGAGTACCCTCGATTCCGACGCGCCCGTTGAAACCATGTGGGAAGGCCGTTTCATCACGGCCAAACGGCAAGGTCGCTGGGAATATGTCTCACGCAGCCGTGGCATAAGAGCCGCCGTGATACTGGCAATAGACGACGGCCATGTCCTGTTAGTCGAGCAATATCGCGTCCCGCTCGGGAAAAACTGTGTTGAGTTACCGGCTGGCCTTGTTGGCGATCATGACGATGATAGCGACGAAGACGCGTCGCTGGCTGCAGTGCGGGAGCTGGAAGAAGAGACCGGTTATCATGCGGAAGTCATCGAAGATTGCGGCGAATTCTATTCATCCCCCGGCATGGTGTCTGAAAGCTTTTCCTTATTCAAAGCAGACGGCCTGACGAAAGTGAGCGAGGGTGGCGGGGTTGAGGGTGAGAACATCACCGTCCACCGCATAGCCTTAGAGGCACTAGGTGAGTTCATTGATAAAAAGCGTACCGAAGGCACCGCTATTGACGTTAAACTGCTCTTACTGCTTCAACCGAAATAGGCGGATTATCTACCGAAAGTTATCCGCATAAGCCTGTAGTTTCAGGGTCTTATTTGGTGTTGGTACGATGGAATAGGCAATTCCATATTTATCAGCATAAGCTTTGGCCGCATCAACCGTTGGGAATTTCATCTGCACCTGGCGCTGTGTATCACCAGAGCCTGCCCAACCGGTCAAAGCATCGGCTTTACGGGCTTCAGTTGGTTCAAATTCCAGCATCCATTTGTCGGTCAGCGCCCTGCCCGACTGCATAGCATTCATGGGGTTCTGATAAATCCGTGCGGCCATCTTATTTTCCTTAGTAGATGAGCGTCTCAATAAGCGCGTGAAATCGCAAATTCAACTGCTTCAGTCATTGCCGCTTTCGCTTTTCCCGATGGGAAGGCTCCCAATGCATCTATCGCTCGCTGACCATAATGGCGCGCGCGCGAAATCGTGTCGTCGATCGCGCCAGTTTCCTTGAGCAGATTGGTTGCAAAGCTAAGGTCATCATCCGTAATTTTATGGCCGATAATAGCGTCTTTCCAGAACTTGCGTTCATCTTCGCCGCCACGTGCATAAGCGAGAATCACGGGCAGAGTGACCTTCCCTTCGCGGAAATCATCACCGGCGTCTTTACCCATGGTCTCACTGTCGGATGAATAGTCAATCGCATCGTCGACAAGCTGAAAGGCTATGCCGAGGTTTCGACCATAGCTATCGAGCGCCAATTCTGTTTCTTCATCGCGCTCCGCAACAACGGCAGAAATTCGGCTCGCAGCCGCAAATAAAGCAGCTGTTTTCGAACCAATAATGTCCAAATAACGGTCTTCGCTTGTATCAATCTTGCGCTGGGCGGTAAGCTGGTTGACCTCGCCCTCTGCAATAATAGCCGATGCGCTGGAGAGGATCTTCAATACTTTCAGCGAGCCATCTTCGACCATTAATTCAAATGACCGGCTGAACAGAAAATCACCAACCAATACAGTGGCCGGATTACCGAAGACCAGATTGGCGGTCGTTTTGCCGCGTCTGAGATCAGATCCATCGACCACATCGTCATGCAACAATGTCGCAGTGTGGATAAACTCAACCGCTGCAGCCAGTTTGAAATGGCGGTCGCCCTCGTAACCAATTAATTTGGCCGCCGCTAAGGTCAGCATGGGTCGCATCCGTTTACCGCCACCAGCGATCAAATGGCCAGCCAGTTCGGGAATTAGGGGTATTTCCGACTGCATGCGATCCAGAATTACACTGTTCACCTGATTCATATCACTCGCGACGAGCGCCATAAGGGGTTCAAGCGACGGGGTAGCTTCACGCCCCAGATGATGGACAGTTGCAGACATGTTGGTCGCGATGTGGCAAGGGAACGACCATAACGCAAGTGAAATCAAAGCAATATCAGTTCAGTTTTTTGAGTGACGTTTGCAAAACTTGCTGACAAGTCTATCAGACAGCAAAACATTTAGGGAAATCAGGCAGCGATCCATGGACGAAAAGCTCAAGCAATATCGCCAAAGCATCAATAATATCGATGCTGCGCTCGTTTTCATGCTCGCGGAGCGCTTCAAGGTCACACAGGCCGTTGGTGAGTATAAGGCCGAGAACAACCTGCCGCCCGCCGATCCGTCCCGTGAACAGGAACAAGTCGCCCGCCTTCGGCAATTGGCCAGTGATGCCAATCTTGATCCAGAATTTTCCGAAAAGTTCCTTCGCTTCATCATCGATGAAGTCATTCGTCATCATGAGCAGATTCGCGAAGAAGCTAGTTAGCGGGCTGCACCTGAGATTTGGGCAAACATAATCGCACCATCAACCCGCCCAAATCTTCACTTTCTTCGAGTGAGACATTGCCCTGATAAATTTCAGCTACATCGCGGACAATGGCTAACCCAAGCCCCGTACCCGGTTTGCCGGTATCGAGACGCGCACCGCGGTCGAATATCCGCTGGCGTTCCTCGGAAGGAATGCCCCGGCCATCATCCTCGATCAGCAATTCCACAAATTCATCACCAGTCTCAACCGTGACGAACACGCTACCGCCACCATATTTCGCAGCATTTTCAACGAGATTGCCGATCATCTCATCCAAATCCTGACGCTCGACAGATACAACCGCTTCCTCATCACCATCAATATCAATTCGGACATGTTTATAGAGCCGACCGACTGCACGTTCCACAGCCTGCAAACTTGGCCATACGCGCGACCGGCTATGCGCGTGACCACGCCGACCTACGGCGCGCGCGCGGGCCAGATGATGATCAACCTGGCGGCGCATTACGCCCGATTCCCTTATCACTGTATCCGCCAGATCATCAGCTTTTGCGGTTGCACTATTCATGATGACGGTAAGCGGCGTTTTCAAAGCATGGGCGAGATTGCCCGCATGCCGCCGCGCTTCTTCGGCCTGCTTTTCATTGTGGTCGAGCAGCTCATTAAGCTCATCCACCATGGGCGTCACTTCATTCGGCATGGGTTCGCTAACCCGCTTTTGCAGCCCATTCCGCATCTCGCCAATGGCCTTGCGAATCTTGCGCAGCGGCCACAGTCCGTAGAGGGTTTGTAAAGCCGCCATACCAATCAGGCCGAGAGCCAACAGCAAGAAGCTATTCACCAAGATTGATCGAATTTCGCTAACCTGTGCGTCCAACCCCTCACGGCTTTGCGCCACTTGGAATGTCCATTTCACATCAGAATCAGGAAGAATGACACTTCTTTCTGCCATCCGCAGCCCCTCGCCGGTAAATTGATCACTATCGTAGAGATGGGTCTCGAGATCATCGTGAGGGGTTCCTTGTTCCAACGTACGATCCCATAGTGACCGTGACGTGAAGTCGTCGTGACCCGCGCCACTAATCTGCCAGTAGAGGCCACTATTGGGTTCCAGAAACCTCTGATCACCCAGCGGCCTGTTGAAGAACACCTCGCCAGTTGGATCGATCTCCGCTGACGCAATCATGGCCGTCAGAGCATATTCAAGTTGATTATCAAAATTGCGAGTCACCGCATTGACGAGCACCCGATCCAGAGCCACGCCGCCGCCAAATAACAGGACGATAATCCAGGCCGCAGCAATGCCGATCATCCGGCGACTCAACGACCCGGTAGTTTGCGTGCCTAACGGGGGCTTTGGCTGGATAACCGCTTCATCAACAGGAAGGTCTATTTTGCTTGTTTCATTCAGCTGTCGGGATCCTCTAGACTATAGCCCAGCCCCCTGATGGTCGAAATAACATCCGCACCCAATTTCTTACGGATACGCGTCACAAACACTTCTATGGTGTTGGAATCACGGTCGAAATCTTGATCATAGATATGCTCGATCAGCTCCGTGCGGGACACGACTTTGCCCTTGTGATGCATGAGATAGGACAGGAGCTTATACTCCTGAGCCGTCAGCTTCACCGGACTTCCGTCCAAAGTGACTTTACCTGAACGTGTGTCAAGACGGACTTCGCCGGCCGTCAGTTCGGATGATGCGTTGCCAGATGCCCGACGAATAAGCGCGCGCAAGCGAGCGATAAGCTCCTCTGTCTGGAATGGCTTAGCCAGATAATCATCGGCGCCAGCATCCAATCCGGCCACTTTGTCCGACCAACTATCACGCGCGGTCAGAACCAGAACTGGGAAGTTTCGATCTTCCTTACGCCAGCGGTCCAATACCGTCAGGCCGTCAATTTCAGGAAGTCCGAGGTCGAGAATAACCGCATCATATTCTTCGGTCGAACCCATGAAATGACCATCTTCACCGTCTGTTGACAGATCAATCGCATAGCCATTACTTTCCAACGTCGATTTTAGCTGCTGCCCCAACGTAGGTTCATCTTCGACTATAAGCACGCGCATAAAGTTACTCCAGAAAACCGTTTTTCATGATGGTGTAGCTATATCACCATCATGAAATCCCACAATGATAAAGACTAAACGGCTCAGCGCCGCAGGAAGGAAAGATAAAGCGACTTAGCGACGCTCACGGAGTATGGCTCCGGTTCGACCGTCGACATCTATAAAGACAACGCGACCGTCCTCGATAAATTTCAATCGGTAAACCTGTGCCGTCGGATCATATTCTGGACCGAGATATTGGCTACCCGCCATTCTTGGTAGAACCCTGTTTTCAATCGAACGCAGGGACTTCCCCTTGCCCGCCATCATCTGTGCACGGGCTGCCTTTTGTTCGTCATCCCGCTGAACAGCATCAACTGGAACCGTCGTAACGGCAAAAGCAGTGAAAGTCAAAAGCCCAGAAAAGATTGTTTTTTTCAACATCACCAAGCTTTTACCTCCGGTGCTTTTAACATCACGTGAACGGCAGGTTCACTGTACAGCTTTAAAGCTTAACGCGTCATTTCATAGGTAATATTGAGATTAACTGTCGTACCCACCTGCCCCGGTGCCACGGGAACTGATTCTTCCTGCATTGCCATCATACGGGTTGCTGGCATGGGTCCAGGCGAATTGTTGCGAATCCCTTCGGCAATGGAAAGCACTCGCACACCGGTAAATCCTGAAGCTTTCGCATAGCTTTCCGCTTGCTGCCTGCCATTGGCAAGCGCACGTTCACGCGCCAGTTGCTTGACCGCACTATCGTCATCAATGCTGAAATACGGCCCGCTCAAGTTTGTTGCACCACCACTGCTGACCAACGCATCCAATATCGTGCCAAGTTTATCAATGTCCCGCACCTTCGCCTGAACCTGATTGGAAACGCGATACCCTACAAAGCGGTTTATCTTACTCTCCCGATCATATTGATAATCGGCATTAAGGCTTATGCCAGTCGTCTGAATATCTTCCTCTGCAATGCCGAGCGATTCTAGTTTGTCGATCACTATTTTCGCCTGGCGCGAATTGTCGCGCAGCGCCTGCGTTGCAGTTGGTGCTTTTGTTTCAACGCCCGTGCTGAACGTGGCGGTATCGGGACGGCTATCAACTTGTTCCGATACACTAAGTTCGATAACCGGGTTCTCCGCCATGATCTGGACGCTAGCGGCTTGAGCCATGGTACTGCTCCCTAATATTGCGGCAGCAAGGCTGATCATCCCAAGATATTTCATTTCATTCTCCGAAAATTCTCGTCAAAGTTAAGAACCCTGCTTCGGCGTGATTTACATACCCCTCGGAAATATTGTCGGTTCCCTATAACATGAATTTTTGAAAAGGTAACTTGAGCAAATGGTCGCTTGCCCCTAACGCGCAAGGACAATGTCACAACCTCCCATTTTTTCCTATGAACAACTCGCCCTCCATCAAGGTGAAGGCTGGCTCTTCAAAGACCTGAACCTGCATGTCGGGCCGCGTGATCGGCTGGCGTTGATCGGCCGCAATGGTGCGGGCAAGACGACCTTGCTACGCCTGATCGCCGATCAGATCGAAGCGGACAAGGGCAAGCGGATGATCCAGCCCGGCACCAATATAGTGATGCTGGAGCAGGAACCGGATTTCACCCCGTTCGCTACCCTGCTCGATTTCGCCCTTTCCGGAAATCCGGGCCCTGCAGAGCATGAAGTGCGCTCTATCGCAGATCAACTATCAACCGATCTTTCGATCCGCGCCGACAAAGCCAGCGGCGGAGAAAAGCGTCGTGCGGCCATCTGCCGGGCCTTGGCTCTAGAACCGGATTTGCTGCTGCTGGATGAGCCGACCAACCATCTCGACCTCGGTGCAATTGACTGGTTAGAGGATTGGCTGCGGCGTTATAAAGGCGCCTTCATCACGATATCTCATGACCGGACCTTCCTCACCCGGCTGACCAAACAAACCATCTGGCTGGACCGCGGTGCGCTACGACGTCAAGAAATTGGTTTTGGCGGCTATGATGCGTGGATGGAAAAAATTCATGCCGACGAAGCGCAGGCCGCCAATAAAATAGATGCAAAACTGAAATTGGAAGCGCGTTGGTTAGAACGCGGCGTCACTGCACGGCGAAAGCGCAATCAGGGACGGCTCGAAAAACTCTATCAAATGCGAGCGCAACGCGCCGCTATGATCGGACCGGCTGGCACTGCCAATCTCAGAGCCCAGAGCGACGATGTCCGCACGAAGTCTGTAATCATGGCCGAGCATATTTCCAAAACCTTCAGAGAAGGTGACGCCAAGCGGACTATTATTCGGGACTTCTCCCTGCGTATCCAGCGCGGCGATCGTATTGGCCTTGTCGGCGCCAATGGTGCTGGCAAGACGACATTGCTCAAGATGCTTACCGGTGAACTGGATCCGGATACTGGCTCGGTAAATTTGGCCAAAACGCTCAACGGTGTTTTTATCGATCAACAGCGCAGTCTTTTGGAGGGTAATAAAACCGTCCGCGACGTGCTCGCCGATGGCAGCGATTGGGTCGATGTACGTGGCGACAAAAAACATGTGCAGGGGTATCTTAAAGACTTTCTGTTCGCACCAAGCCTGATTGATGCGAAGGTGGGTACATTATCTGGCGGCGAGCAATCGCGTCTACTCCTCGCCCGCGAATTTGCGCGTATGTCCAACCTGCTCGTGTTGGATGAACCGACCAATGACCTCGACCTCGAAACGCTGGATCTGCTTCAGGAAGTGATCGCGGACTATGAAGGCACTGTGCTGCTGGTCAGCCATGATCGCGACTTTCTCGATCGCACAGTTACGGTCACTTTGGGGCTCGATGGCAGTGGTAAAGTTGACATCATCGCGGGTGGCTATGCCGAGTGGGAAGCCAAACGCAAAGAAGATGGTAACGCTCAAAAAGCCAAAAACAAACCGGCCACTGCCAAACCGGTCACGAATTCGAGCAGTCCTGCCAAGAAGCTCAGTTACAAAGACCAACGTGACTATGACATGATGCCCGGTCGGATTGAGGCGATCGATATCCGCATGGCCGAGATTGCAACGGCGCTGTCAGACGCAGATTTATATACCAAGGATTTTGCTCAGTTTGAAAAACTGACCGAGGAAAATACGGCTTTGATTGAGGAGAAAGACAAGGCCGAGATGCGTTGGCTGGAGCTGGCTGAGCAAGTGGAGCAGCTACAAAACTAGCTGGGACATCATGTGATCCACAGCCGCAATATATAGGCCACGACACCCAATATAGTTATGCTCATCGCCCAGATCGCTGCCATCCAAGCCAGCCGCTTCCATAAAGGCGCATCATCGGCGGATTGTTTTTCGACAGGCGCCATTAGTGATAGCCATCCGTTCCGACCTTGCCGCGAAACACCCAATAGGCCCATCCGGTATAGACGAGGATCAACGGCACCGTAATCGCGACCCCGACCAACATGAATATCTGGCTGCTTTTGGGAACCGCTGCGTCCCAGATCGTAATCTGGTCTGGCACGATATAGGGGAACATCGAAATGCCGAGCCCCGCCATACCAAGGAAGAATAGCCCAAGCGAAATCAAAAAAGGCGCGGCTTCCTGTTTCTTGTGCAATCCGCGAAATAGAAAATAGGTCAGGACCAAGACCAGCAAAGGCACTTGAGCCGCAAATAAAATATTCGGCATTTCAAACCATCGCGCCCAATATTGCCCGTCCAGGAATGGCGTGTAGAGACTCACCGCCGCCATCAGCCCTAGCGTTGCGATCGCAGCAGGCTTGGCCAATCGATAGGCCATATCCTGCGCGCCATGTTCGGTTTTCCAGATCAACCATGTTGCACCGAGCAATGCATAGCCGGCAACGGTTCCGACACCTGTTAGCAATGTGTAAGGAGTGAACCAGTCGAACCAGCTTCCGGCATAGGCACGGTCCGCGACCTCAACGCCTTGCAGCAAGGCTCCTAATATCATGCCTTGTGAAAAAGCTGCAGCAAAAGAACCAGCCGTGAAAGCGAAATCCCAAAAGGCGCGATGGTCCGGATCACGCCAGCGGAATTCAAAGGCAACGCCGCGAAAGACAAGGCCAAGCAACATGATGATGATCAGCGGATAAGTGGCCGGTAATATAATAGCATAAGCCAATGGAAATGCCGCCAATAAACCGCCCCCACCGAGCACGAGCCAGGTTTCATTGCCATCCCAAACTGGCGCAATACTGTTCATTGCCTGATCGCGCTCATCACCTACTTTAAAGGCGGGAAATAATACACCGATGCCGAGGTCGAATCCATCCATAACCACATAGGCAAAAACGGCGAAAGCAATGATGAAGGCCCAGATGACAGTTAAATCCATGGCATCTACTCCGCTGAGTTGGGTTTAAAGGTTGGAGGATCCTTTTGCGCTGGCCCCGGCGCAATGCCGGCGGTGCGTACTGGTCCAGTTTCGGTTGATTTAACACCCTTCTCACCATCTTGCGGGACCTTGCTCATCAGGCGCATAATGTACCAAGTACCCGCACCAAAGACGAAGAAATAGACAATGATAAAGGCGATCAACGAAGCCGCCACCGCTGGTGCGGCGAGCGGCGATGCACTGTCGGTCGTGCGCAGCAGGCCATATATTGTATAAGGCTGGCGCCCCACTTCCGTGGTAATCCAACCCGCGATGACAGCGACAAACCCTGCCGGTCCCATTAAAATCGCGGAGCGATGCAACCAGTTCCAATCATAGAGCTTCTTTCGGAACCGCGCGAACAAGCTCCACAATCCCATACCCAGCATTGCAAAGCCAATGCCGACCATGATCCGGAACGACCAGAAAACCAAGCCAACTGGCGGCTCATCAGCATCAGGGATAGTGTCCAGTCCATCCAACGGCGCGTTGAGATCATGCTTGAGGATCAACGATGAGAGTTTGGGAATCTCAATCTTGTAGTCGACTCGCTTATCTTCGCTGTTAGGGATGCCGAACAGGATCAGCGGCGCGCCGTCAGGGTGGCTATCATAGTGGCCCTCCATCGCCATCACTTTTGCAGGCTGATGCTCTAGCGTGTTTAAACCATGCAAGTCGCCCGCGAAAATCTGGACCGGAGCTACCAAAGCAGCCATCCACATCGCCATGGAAAACATTTTTCGAGCATGGGGATTGGTTTTATCTTTCAGCAAATGCCATGCGCCAACGCCTCCAACCACAAAGGCTGTAGTCAAGTAAGTCGCCATAAGCGTATGGAATAGCCGATAAGGGAAGCTCGGATTGAACACGATATCCCACCAGCTATCTCCGGGAACAAACTGTCCGTTCGCCGCAATCAGGTGCCCGGTCGGCGTCTGCATCCAACTGTTAACGCTCAATATCCAGAAAGCGGAGATGAACGTCCCAATGGCCACCATCAATGTCGCCGTAAAATGCAGCTTCTTGCCGACCTTGTTCATGCCAAACAGCATGACGCCCAAAAACCCGGCTTCCAGAAAAAAGGCCGTCAACACTTCATAAGCCATAAGCGGTCCGATCACCGGCCCGGCTTTGTCAGAAAAGACCGACCAGTTCGTACCAAATTGATAGGACATCACAATGCCGGACACGACGCCCATGGCAAAGGTAACGGCGAATATTTTTATCCAATATTTGAACAGGTCCATATAGACTTGTTTGCCGGTCTTGAGCCAAAGCCCCTCCAGCACTGCCAGATAGCTTGCCAGACCAATGGAAAAGGCCGGAAATATAAAATGAAAGCTGATTGTAAACGCAAATTGTATGCGTGCTAACAATATGGCATCAAATTGCTCAAACATCTTCGATTATCCCCTTTTTGGGTGGATCGCTTCGCAGATTTGTCTGAACGTAGGTAGTAGCCCAAGCGGTATATCACAATGTCCTAGCACTTGATAAGAACCATATCACAGTTGCATGACACGCAACCAGAAACAGATGGACCTGCTATGAAAATTCTTAAAACTGCTTTGTTCCTGAGCGCGCTGACGCTGACCAATCCGGTATTCGCCCAACTGGAGGGGTTTAAGACTGGGCCAGTAATTGATGAATTTGGCCCCACCGCTGCGGTACAAACGGACATACCTATCGCTGCCGAAACACAATTTAAAATTGCCTTTGACGTTGCCAAGAAAGCTGACGCGGGGAATCTGAATCGATCCATAGAAAGCGCAGCGCGGTTCATCAACATGCATGTCGCTGCTGGCGTCCCAGCAGGAAATATCAAACTCGCGATTGTGGTTCATGGCGGTGCGTCAGTGGATCTCACCAAGCAGAAATTATATGGCGCGCGCAATGACGGCGCCACCAACGGCAGTGCGGACGCGATTGCGATCCTTCAAAAACATGGTGTGGAATTTCGTCTCTGCGGTCAAAGCGCTGCAGCCCATAAAATCAACAATGCTGATCTATTACCCGGTGTAAAAATGGATCTATCGGCGATGACCGCGCATGCCTTGTTGCAACAACAAGGGTATACACTTAATCCATTTTAGGGCCGCGATTCTTTTCCTCGGAGGCGATTTTTGACGTCTCGAGAGCCCCTAACAAGATGCTCAGGGATGTATAGAATCAGAGTCACAGCTTTTTGGGCTTTTGAAATTCGGGGCAGATTGCACCACATTTCCGACGAATTTCAGCCACTTTTCACTTGACCGCGCATGCTGTTCCGCTTGCCGCTTACTTCTGGAATGTCGCCCAATAACCACCATTTTTTAGATAAGCAGGGGGTTAACAATGGAGTTGAGTAAGATGAAAAAACTACCAATGATTGCAGCCGCTTTTGGCGCTGCCACACTGATCGCCGCCCCTAGTTTTGCGCAAGACGCTGGTGCTGAAGCGCCTGAAGAAGGCGCAGCGGAAGCGGCTCCTGCCCCTGAGGCAGCCCCAGCAACCATCGACACCGATGGTGATGGCACAATGGATGCATGGGACCAACGTGGTGACGGTAAACCTGATAGCTGGGATACCGATGGCGACGGTGCCCCAGACGCTTTTGACCAAGATGGTGACGGCGCGCCCGACCCAAAATAGTCAAAGCATATAAGGCCCAATCAGCCTTAAGCTGTGCCTAACGTGTGCGGCCAATTCGAGCTCATATCCCTCCCTGCTCGATTGGCCGCCACATATCTCTGACAAAGGAAGAGAGCTCATGAAAAACCTATGGAAACCAGCCCTAATTTTGACACCCGCATTATTTGCGCTTGCGGGTTGTGATGCCCCGCCTGCGGATGATCCAGCCGCTGACAGTATGGAAATGGAAGGCCAAGTCATGGAAGAGCCGGTTGATACGGCACCAATGGATGACACCGTACCAGCAGATGGCGGCCTTGAAGGCGGCGCAGCTCCTGCAGATGAAATGATGCCGGAAGCTGGTGAAGCCGCACCTCCAGCAGGCGAAGAAAGCGCAACGGATAGCGCGGACGAACTGTCCATGCCTGAAAGTGAAACTGAAACATCTGAATAACCGACAGATAACCGAGCATTGGGTCGCAACAAATGCTCAGGGATATTTCGGGGGTGGATGAACAGGGCTAACTCTATTGCAAAGAGGTAAGACCTATGACGACACCCCCAAATATCTCCCAAATGTCGCTTAATGACATGCTATATTCTCGCGATATGTCGGGCGATGAGATCCATGGCATTCAATCCTATCTTCGACATTACGGATATCTTCAGGACCGATTTGGTGCCCTGCATGATGGCGAATATGATGATGCGACTGAAAAAGCTGTCCGCCTTTATCAATGTTGCTTCGGTTTGCCGGTAACCGGTAGCCTAGACCAAGCTACCCTTTGCGAAATGGCAAAACCTCGATGTGGCTTTGTGGATATCTCCCCAATGGACGGCGCGTTCACCACAGTCAGCCGATGGGAACAGCCAGAGCTTACTTATAAGTTCAACAGCTTTTCAACGAAAATGGCGCAAGCTGACATCGAACGCGATGTCGCCGCTGCGTTTGGCTTATGGTCCGAGCAATGTGATCTTCGCTTCACCATGACTGCCGATGATGCGGTCGATATTGAAATCGAGTTTGCGCAAGGTGAGCATGGCGATGACAGCCCTTTCGATGGTCCATCCGGTGTATTAGCCCATGCCTATTTCCCGCCACCCAATGGCGGACCACTCGCCGGCGACACTCATTTTGATGACGATGAAAACTGGACCTGCAACGTCAGTGATACTCAGGGTATCGATTTTCTGACGGTCGCTGCTCATGAATTTGGCCACGCCATCGGCCTTGGTCATAGCCGCCAAAGAGGCGCGCTGATGTTCCCGAGCTATTCCGGTACACAGCGCTTTTTGGCCGCAGATGATATCGCCGGATGTCAGTCGCTCTATGGGCCACCCACTGCATCGACAAGCGCCGACTGCCCTTCCTAATCCTGCCGAGAGTGCCCTTCTGCAACCCTTCGCCTTGATTGTGTAACCTTCTGGCCCAATTTCCCGAATTGCTGAACATCGGACAAATTTCCTAATTCGAGCATAGTTATGCTATTGAGCTAATCTAAACGAAGGAACCAGAATGCACATTTTCAAATTAGCTATGATCTTAGGCGGAGCAACTGCGCTCGTTTTCAATCCAGGCTCGGCTATTGCCGCAGGTGGCGGAGGCGGTAGTAGCTCAGCACCTAGCCAAAGTGCTCCGAAGTACGACGCATCAGCCGAATATCAAAAAGGTGTCACAGCCCTCAAAGCCAGAAATCATAAGGCAGCTGTCAAAGCATTTAAACGCTCCCTCAGCGTCACGTCGCGCAATGCCAATGCGCAATATCTGCTCGGCGTCAGCTATATCGGGATGAACGATTATAGGAAGGCACGCAAACCACTGGAGAAAGCGGTTAAATATAACGGCGATTTGATCGGTGCACATCGTGATCTAGCAATTACCTATCACAAACTCAAAATGGCAGACAAAGCAAAGGCTTCGCTCAACAAGCTAACAGCCAAGGATAGCGCTTGCGGCAGTGGCTGTGCGGACAAGGGCGAGCTGACCAAGGCGATCGCCAAGGTCAAGGCAGCGATGAATGGCGGCGGTTCGGCCAGCTATCACCCTGCCGATAGCATCGAATTTGCCAGCATCGGCAATGGCGATCTCGCCTATATGGGCGCGGTCGCGTTGATCAATGAAAAGAAATATGAAGCAGCGATTGCGGATCTGCAGCTGGCATCAATGACCTTTGGTCCACATCCTGATATTCTTACCTATCTGGGCTTTGCCAATCGGAAACTCAAAAATTTCGACAGCGCTGAACAATATTATCAAGCGGCTTTAGCCGTTGCCCCAGAACATCGCGGCGCAACGGAATATTATGGCGAGCTGATGGTCGAACGTGGCGATCTTGCTGGCGCTAAGAAAAAACTGGCGAGACTGGAAAGCCTGTGCAGTTTTGGTTGCTATGAAGCCGAGGAGTTGCGCCGGTGGATTGGCGAAGCGTCCGTCTCCTAAGATATGGCGCGGCGATTGGTTTGGTATGTGCAGCGGTTGCACAGGCCGCTGATCGCCCGCTCATTCAGGCTATGGCATGGCTAGACCCTGCCCAGCATCTTGCTGCATTGACCACAGAACCGCGGCCCAGTACCATGGTTCAGGATCAGCAGTTGATTGTTGGCGAGGCCTTGTTCCACACGCCGACACTGCTTGGTGGTCAGGCAGCCAAAGCCGGCCTATCTTGTGTCAGTTGCCATGAAAATGGCCGCGACAATCCAGCTTTCCAGTTCCCCAATGTATCGGGCAAGCCGGGAACGGCCGATGTAACGAGTAGTTTCTTTAGTTCCCATCGCGGCAACGCCAAATTCGATCCCATAACAATTCCTGATCTTACGGTCCCGGGCAAGATATCTCGTACCCGTGATAACCACGAACTGGAAACGTTCATCCGGGGACTGATTGTTGAGGAATTCAATGGAGAGGAACCGGCACCAGCTGTTCTCGCCGCCCTCGCCCATTATGTGCGGTCGCTGAAAGCTGATCCGGACAGCACGCGCATCGCATTGACAGTCGAAAGCGAATTGATGGCGGTTGATCAAGCCGTCGGTGCCGCTCTCAAGATGCAACAAAAAGATGATTCACAACTATCCCGTTTGCTGCTCGCATCTGCCCGTCATCGCCTTGGCCTGATTCACGAACGCTATGCAGGGAAGAGACTTACCAAAGAACGCAGCGCGATCATCTCAGCCAGTCGCAAACTCGGCGCAATGCAGGATGGCATTAAGAGTGACGGCTTCGACGAAGAATTGGAACAGTGGCAACGTGATTTTCAGAAAACCCGAGCGCTTATAAGCAAGAAACAACATCTGTCCCTCTACAACCCCGCGGTACTAAAGACGGTGCTAGCCAAAACTTCAAACTAACATTCTATCAAAAAAATGGCCCGGAATTTAATCCCCGGGCCGTTTTTAATTCGGTCTGTAATCTGATGACTAGCCGAACTGGTTCATCGTATTGTCGCCGCCGCCCGCTTTCAGAGCCGCGTCGCCAGCAAAATATTCCTTATGATCATCACCAATGTCGGAACCGGCCATGTTTTGGTGCTTCACACAGGCAATGCCTTGGCGAATTTCCTGACGCTGGACATTGAGAACATAACCCAGCATGCCTTGTTCACCGAAATATTCCTTAGCAAGATTGTCGGTAGACAAAGCAGCCGTGTGATAAGTCGGCAATGTAATCAGGTGGTGGAAAATACCAGCCCGTTTCGCGCCATCAGCTTGGAAGGTACGGATACGTTCATCGGCATCGGCTGCCAATTCAGTCGCATCATATTCGACACCCATCAGGTTCGCACGGTCATAGGCCGTAACGTCTTTGCCTTCCGCAGCCCATGCATCATAAACCTGCTGACGGAAATTCAGCGTCCAGTTAAATGATGGAGAGTTGTTATAGACCAGTTTCGCATTCGGCATAACTTCGCGGATCCGGTCGACCATGCCAGCAATCTGCTCAACATGTGGCTTCTCGGTTTCGATCCAAAGAAGATCTGCGCCGTGCTGCAAAGAAGTGATACAATCAAGCACACAGCGATCTTCGCCGGTTCCTGCACGGAACTGGAAGAGATTGCTTGGCAGACGCTTTGGACGCATCATCTTGCCATCCCGGTTCAGGATTACATCGCCATTTTGCGCGGTTGCCGGATCAATTTCTTCGCAATCGAGGAAGCTGTTATATTGGTCGCCAAGATCACCAGGTTCATTGCTCACCGCAATCTGCTTGGTCAGGCCAGCGCCTAAAGAGTCGGTGCGTGTAACGATGATACCATCATCCACGCCGAGTTCCAGAAACGCATAACGACAAGCGCGAACCTTTGCGAGGAAGTCTTCGTGCGGCACGGTAACTTTGCCATCTTGGTGACCACATTGTTTTTCGTCAGACACCTGATTTTCAATCTGAAGCGCACAAGCACCGGCTTCAATCATCTTCTTAGCGAGCAGGTAAGTCGCTTCGGCATTACCAAAGCCAGCATCGATATCAGCGATGATAGGAACAACATGGGTCTGGTGATTTTCGACTTCATTCAACAGCCGCTTTTCGGTGACCATGTCACCACTTTCGCGCGCTGCATCAATTTCACGAAACAAGCCGCCCAATTCGCGGGCATCAGCCTGACGCAAGAAGGTGTAAAGCTCATCGATCAGCGCGGGCACGGAAGTCTTCTCATGCATGGACTGATCTGGAAGTGGTCCGAAATCGGAGCGCAATGCAGCAACCATCCAACCGGACAGATAGAGATAACGGCGTTTCGTGCTACCGAAATGCTTCTTGATCGAAATCATCTTTTGCTGACCAATAAAACCATGCCAGCAACCCAGTGACTGGGTGTAATTGGCCGTATCCGCATCATAAGCAGCCATATCTTCGCGCATGATAGCAGCGGTATATTTGGCGATATCGAGGCCGGTATGGAAACGGTTCTGCAAACGCATCCGGGCTACGGCTTCGGAATCTATGCCGTCCCAAGTGCCATTTTGTTTTTGGATCAGCGCGTTCGTCTGATTGATATGATCTTGATATGACATTGTCATGCTCCTTTAGAATGTCTGCGAGTTAGCAGTGTATGCGAATCGTTATTTACGAAAACTACGCCCTCTCTTACGCCGCGTAGAGCCGGGTTCGAAGCGTTGTGCAGTTTAACTGTAACGCTTTACAAATATTTCGTGTACAGTTGTAAGGATATGACAAAAGATGTGAGTCGCTAAAAATGCTGAAGATCAAAAATGTCCAGTGAACGCCCGGTCTATATGGGCCCTCGCCTCAAAAGATTGCGCCGTGACCTCGGCCTCACGCAAGCGGACATGGCCGCTGATCTGGAAATTTCGGCATCCTATGTAGCCCTACTGGAACGAAATCAACGCCCCTTTACTGCAGATATGCTGTTGCGTCTCGCGCGTACCTATAAAATTGACATGGCCGAACTGGCTGGCGATGGCGGCGAAGAATATACCGCACGGTTAGAAGCGGTACTAAAAGATCCGATGTTCGCGGACATTGATTTTCCGCAACTCGACACGGCGGATGTGGCGATCAGTTATCCCGGTTTTACTGAAGCCATGCTGCGCCTCTACACCGCCTATCGCGAAGAACAACTGGCACTCGCCGACAAAGATACCAGCCCACGTGTGGACGGCAGCAGTGTCGATCCTGATGCGGCCGATCCTGTTGCGCAAGCACGCCGGTTTCTTGCCGCGCGCCGCAACAGCTTTTCCAATATCGACGATGCCGCGGAACGCCTTGCTGAGACTGTGAGCAGTCCGGAAACTATGGTTGCATATCTAAAGGACAAACATGGCCTGCAGGTTAGAAGGCTTCCCGCCGACGTCATGATGGGCGCGACGCGGCGTCTTGACCGACATCGCCGCCAGATATTGATCGATGATCAACTGGATAACGCGAGTCAGAGATTCCAGCTCGCCCTGCAACTCTCTTATCTCGAACTAAACGGCGAAATTGATAGCGTGCTGCAAGAGGGAAGTTTTGCAACCGAAAGTGGAGAAAGGCTGACACGCAGAGCTCTCACCAGCTATGCCGCGGCGGCATTGTTGATGCCTTATTCGGCTTTCGCTAAAGCAGTTGAACTGCGTCATTATGATGTCGAAGCGCTAGCCAGACAATTCGGGACCAGTTTTGAACAGACAGCCCACCGGTTGACCACACTTCAGAAACCCGGCCAGGAGCGCGTGCCGTTTTTCTTCATCCGTGTTGACCCCGCTGGAAATGTTTCGAAACGACTGGACGGCGCAGGGTTCCCCTTCGCCCGTCATGGAGGCGCTTGCCCCTTATGGTCCGTGCATCAAGCCTTTCGGACGCCGCGTCAGGTGATCACCCAATGGCTCGAACTGCCTGATGGTGAACGCTTTTTCTCGATCGCCCGTACCGTCACTGCTGGCGGCGGTGCGTTCGGATCACAACAAGTGGAGCGGGCCATCGCACTAGGCTGTGCGGCGGAACATGCCGATCGTCTTATTTATACGCGCGATAGGCCTGATATCAGTCCAGAAACCGCAACGCCAATCGGCGTAACATGCCGACTTTGCCACCGCACAAAATGCCGTGCGCGATCCGCGCCACCCATTGGTCGCCAGATTTTGTCGGATGACAATCGACAATCCAACACGCCATTTGGATTTTCTCACAGCTGACTGGTTTGAAAATAATCTATTTTGAAGATCGATACAGGCATTAGATAAAATGTCTGGAGGCCCGACCCGGAATCGAACCGGGGTGCGCGGATTTGCAATCCGCTACGTCACCACTCCGCCATCGGGCCGGAGACGGAGCGCAATTGCTTCGCTTTTCAGCCAATGTCAACCCAAAGTTCATGCAAACTGGGCTTCATCTACTCTTAACATCCTCCTACAAATTTCGTGTTAACGAGAAAATCGCTGAAATCCGTCTTGGCGACATCGACAAGTGCGGTTACAAGCGGTCGAATAATATCCATGCTGTATTGCCTAAATAATACAGGGATGGCATAGGCGAACAACAAACATATTAAAGGTAGTATAGTGGGTCACGAAAATTTCAGCGAAATGCGCAAGGCTATGGTGGTCAGTCAACTGCGAACAACCGATGTCAGCGATCCCCGCGTTATAGCCGCGATGAACCATGTCCCGCGCGAGAACTTCGTTCCTGCTGCGTCACGCAATGTCGCTTATTCCGATCGCGGCGTGCAAATTGGTGACGGCCGGGCCCTTAATGCGCCACTTGCCACTGGCCGGTTACTCAATACAGCAGAGTTGACCAAAGACGATAAGGTCCTGCTGATCGGTGCAGCGACAGGTTACACCGCCGCAATTATCGCACAGCTGGCAGGGTCGGTCGTCGCGGTGGAACAGTCCTCAAAACTAGCAGCTAAAGCCAAAACCAATCTGAACGATCTAGACAATGTGCAAGTAGAGAAAGCCAATCATGCCGCTGGCTTTGTTGCGCAAGGCCCTTATTCAGCCATTATCATTGATGGTATTGTGGATGCCTTTCCTGAAGCATTAGCGGAACAACTGGCTCCGGAAGGCCGTCTGATTGGATCGATTATGGATAATGGCGTTGCGCGACTGGCCATCGGACATAAGACAGGTGATACCATCAGCTATCAATATTTTGCCGACTGCGGTGGAGTTGCCCTGCCCGGCTTCGAACAAGCCAAAAGTTTCAATTTCTAATATGCAGTTGTTTCTGCAAAAATTCCCTGGGAGAGGTTTTTTCATGAGTAAGCGCAGTTTGTTGCTAAGCGCCGTCGCGATTGCGACTCTCTCTACACCAGCCCATGCCGACACACTCCGTGAAGCCTTCGTTGCCGCCTATAAAACCAACCCGACATTATCGGGAGCACAAGCGGGCCAACGTGCCGACGATGAAAGTGTTGCCATTGCTAAGGCTGATGGACGACCGAATTCAGGCTCGCAGTTTGGCTTTCAGGAGGATTTTCTCCGCAACTCTATAAGCTTCACGGCCCCCCTTCGGCGGGTCACGGCTTCTGGGGACGTCAAGGTACCGCTTTACTCCGGCGGCAGAGTAAAAAATGCTGTCCGCGCGGCCAAAACCCGGGTTGCCGCAGGTCAATATGATCTGCGCGGAACAGAGGCCAGCCTGTTTAGCAATGTCGTCGGAGCTTATATGGACGTGATGCGCGATGAAGCCGTCGTAAAGCTCAATCGTGCCAATGTCGGCGTCTTAGCCGTCAATCTGGAAGCGACGAGCGACCGTTTTGAAATTGGTGATTTGACCCGCACAGACGTGGCTCAATCGGAATCACGGCTAGAAGTTGCCAAAGGCGAACTCGAATCCGCGCGCGCAAATCTTATTGCCAGCAAGGAAAACTATATTGCCTTGGTCGGACAAGTACCTGGCGAACTGCAATCACCACCACCATTGCCTAATCTCCCCAAAACGCCAGATGAAGCGGTGGATATTGCCTTGCAGTTTAATCCCGACTTGCTGGCAGCCAAAGAGCGGAGCGTAGCATCGGAAATTGACATTAAAACTGCGCGCGGTGCTGTCAAACCTTCGGTTGAAGCTTATGTGCAGGGCACTTATGTGAATTTTCTAAATACTCTAGGCCGCGATGTTCCCAGCTCAAGCGTGGATCAGGCGCAATCCAACGCAGAAGCCGGTGTGCGCCTCACAGTTCCGATCTATCAGGGCGGTCGCCCTGCGGCGCAAGTCCGGCAGGCACAAGCGCGATCCGGTCAGGCCTATGAGCAAATCATTGCAACAGAACGCAATATTATCGCGCAAACCCGTGCGGCTTATTCCAGCTGGCGCGCGTCGGAGCGGGTAATTCAATCCTCTGAACGCGCTGTTGCGGCCAGCGCTCTGTCTCTGGAAGGCGTTCGGGCAGAAAATAGTGTGGGTAACCGGACAATCCTCGACATATTGAATGCCGAGCAGGAACTGCTCAATGCGCAGGTCCAATTGGTTACGGCCCGACGGAACAGCTATGTTGCAGGCTTTACCCTTTTGGCCGCAATGGGCCGAGCAGAAGCACGTGACCTGGGACTCGATGGCGGGCCGCTATATGACCCGAAAGTCAATTATGAGCGTGTGCAGGGCCAATTTTACGATTTCCAGACCGATCCTAATCCGAAGCCCAAAGCCACACGAACCGTCGACACTCCGGCACAAACCGCCGATATCGAGCCATTGCCAGATTCACAAACGCCCAAATGACGAACATTGGCTGCCAAATGGTTGCCGATAATGTGGTTAATGCGCTAAGGTTGCCGAAATAGTATCAGCTTTTTGAGTTATTGGGGATTTGCATATGGCGGAACAGAATAAAGAATCGTCCATGGAAGAGATCCTTTCGTCGATCAAACGAATCATCGCAGAAGACAAAGCGATTGAACCGGGCCGTTCAACTGCACAGAACAAAGACGCTTCTGACGATGAAGAAAGCTCTTCTCTCAACGAGTCGGTAGCAGACAACGTCACACCGATAGCGCCATTGCCCCGAAATATTACTAAGAAAAAAGAATCACTGAAAAAGATGCCGGTTGCTGTGAAAGACAGCGATGACGGGGTGCTCGAACTCACCAATGAAGTGAAAGACAATGCCCCTTCTTCCGCGCAAGGCGTGTTCGGCGATCGGCGTAAGGAAGATCGCTTGATCAACGATCAGAAGCTTGATGCCATGCGGCAATCACTATCCGCGCTTGTGGCGATGGATGATGCCAGCGCAACTACTCCAGCAAAATCGACCAATGGTACGTCGCTGGAAGACATGACCCGTGATCTTATGCGGCCGATGCTGAAAACATGGCTCGATGAGAATTTGCCACAACTGGTAGAGGGAATGGTTGCCAGGGAAATTCAGCGGATTAAAGACAAGTAACCCTATAGAACTAATCTCAATTGCCATGAAGCGCAGGCCTGCTAAACCTGCTTCCATGACAATTATATCCAAAGCATCATGCGTGGCCCTGTTGATGACAGGTACACTTATCTCCACCCCCACGGCTTCCGCACGTCCGATGACGGCCGAAGATCTCGCGACATTGAAACGCGTTGGTAGCGTGGCCGTATCACCAGACGAAAAATGGGCAAGCTTTGCCGTTACCGAAACGGACCCAGAAAGCTATGAACGCTCAGCTGGCCTCTATTTACTGGATTTGACAAAGCCTAACGCCACACCAGTGCGCATTGCCGACAAGGCAGAGGCCAGCGAGCACAGTCCATCCTTTTCTGTTAATGGCGACAAGCTCTACTATTTATCTGACGCCAGCGAATCAGAACAACTTTGGCAAGTTGCGATTGCGGCAGGCGGCCAGGAAGGCGAGCCGGTTCAGGCAAGCGATCTGAAAACCGATATTGCTGGCTTTAAACTATCACCAAAAGGCGATAAAGTTGCTGTTTGGGGTGATATTGCAAAAGACTGCCCGACATTTGGTTGTGACGAACCGGAAGGCGGAGACGGCAATCGCGCCCTGCTCGGCCCCGGCACAGGTCGTGAATATGACGAGCTATTTGTGCGTCACTGGTCGAGCTGGGAAACTCCGGGCAATTATAGCCGCATCTTCGCGTTTGATTTGCAGAACGGTAAACTCATCGGCAATGGTGCGGCACTAGATGGCGATCTGATAGGCGATAGCCCATCGAAACCCTTTGGTGGCGGGGAAGAAATTTCATGGTCCACAGGTGGTGACGGCTTGGCCTTTGCGCTGCGCACCGCCGACCGTAATGAACCTAAATCGACAGATTTGAATATCTATGGCGTTGGTATTGATAACCCCGACCCCAAACCGATGCCCGGCAACAGTAATGCGACCGACAACCTACCGGCCTTCTCGCCCGACGATAAATGGCTCGCTTGGGCAGCGATGGAACGCCCCGGATATGAAAGCGACCGCATGGTCGTCAAATTGCTCAGCAAGGGCGACAAAGAACCGCGAGTACTCACCGGCGACTGGCACCGCTCGGTAAGTTCAATCACATGGACGAAAGACAGTAAGGCGCTGATCGTCACTGCCTCTGAAGTCCTCGACTATGCCGCATTTCGCGTCGATGTAGAGGATGGGACGGTCGAACGTCTAACCGGAAAAGGCAGTGTTAGCAATATCACGCCGCTTAAAGACGGGTCGATGATCTTCACTAAGAAGAGCTTGAAAGCACCCGATGATATCTATCGCCGCGCTGCCGATGGTAAGGTCACTCAGCTCACCAATATCAACGGCAATGCGCTGGCGGAAATTGACGAAGTTTCCGTGCAACGGTTTGATTTTAAGGGCGCTGGAGGCCATCAGGTCTGGGGTCAGATCATCAAACCAAAAGGCGCTAAGGGCAAGCTGCCGATGGCGTTCCTTGTCCATGGCGGACCGCAGGGTAGCTTCGGTGATAGCTGGTCAACCCGTTGGAATCCCAAGGTAATGGCGGCGCAGGGCTATGCCGTTGTGACCATCGATTTCCATGGCTCTACCGGATATGGACAAACCTTTACCGACAGCATTAATCAGGACTGGGGCGGCAAACCGCTCGAAGACCTGAAACTCGGCCATGAAGCGGCGCTGAAAGTTGACAAGCAGATTGACGGGGAGCGGTCCTGCGCATTGGGCGCCTCTTATGGCGGCTATATGATGAACTGGATTGCGGGCCAATGGCCGGACCGGTTTGACTGTATCATCAACCATGCTGGCATATTCGATTTGCGCAGTTTTGCTTTCTCGACCGAGGAGCTGTGGTTCGATCAATGGGATCATGGCGGCCCCTGGTGGGAACGCGCCGATCCGGAAAAATGGAATCCGATCCAGCATATCGGCAAGTGGAAAACACCGACCTTGTTCATCCATGGCGAGAAGGATTTCCGCATTCCCTATACGCAGTCAATCATGCCGTTTACTTATGCACAGGAACAAAATATCCCTTCCAAGCTGTTGATTTTCCCTGATGAAAATCACTGGGTGCTGAAGGGCAAGAATAGCGTGCAATGGCACAGGACCGTGTTTGACTGGATGGCCCGTTGGACAAAGGAAGACCAAAGCAAATGAGCTTTTTTCCAACCCAAACGGATGGCGACACCGTCATCGTCACCCTGACCAACGCGCCGCGCAACACGCTATCGAGTGAATTGCTCCACGAAGGCACCGAAGTTTTCCAGAAGTTGGCGCAGGACAAACCCAAAGGTGGCATTGTGCTTACCGGTGCCGGCGAGCATTTCACCTGCGGCATGGATACAAAGATTGCAGCTTCGCTCGACGAAGCGGGCCAGGAACAAGCCATTGCTGCAATCAACGCCTATGCCGCATCGCTCCACCGCCTGCCCTGCGCGTTCGTTTGTGCGGTTAATGGCAATGCCATTGGGGCTGGCGGGATCATGATGCTGTGCGCCGACTGGATTTACGCGGCCTCCGGCAATTATAAAATCGGTCTGCCCGAAGCCAAAGCAGGCCTGCCCTTCCCACCCGTTCCGCAAGCGATATTGGACCATTGGCTGGAACCATCGTGGCGCAGGCGGTTGGCGCTATCGAGCATGTTGCTGAAACCCAATGAAGCCATTGGGGCCGGATTGGTTGAGGCAACCTTGATGCCGGGTGACTTGATCGAGAAATCCGTGGCAAAGACCCATGAATTAAATGCACAACCCGGTTTCGCCGCGTGCAAGCGCCAGCTGCGCGCCAAAGCCAATGCTGAAATTGATGCAATTTTGCAAGGTTGAATAACAGCGCAAGCGCTGGCAAAGGCAGCGCATGACATTAGACAAAAATTTCGATCCAGCGGCCATTGAAGCGCGCTGGTATACACATTGGGAACAATCCGGTCAGTTTCGCCCTGAACGCGGCGATGCGGAACCGTTTACGATCGTCAATCCGCCGCCCAATGTTACCGGAAGTTTGCACATTGGCCACGCGCTCGACAATACGTTGCAGGATATCATCATCCGCCACGAACGGCTGAAGGGCAAAGATGCGCTTTGGGTTGTCGGCATGGACCATGCCGGGATCGCGACCCAGATGGTTGTCGAGCGGCAGATGGAAGAGCGGCAGGACAAGCGCACCAACTATACCCGCGAAGAATTTGTCGAAAAAGTCTGGGAGTGGAAAGAGGAATCCGGCGGCGCAATCACCGGACAGCTTCGCCGTCTGGGCTGTTCGATGGACTGGTCCAACGAGCGGTTCACCATGGACGACGGCATGAACGAAGCCGTGCTCAAAGTGTTTGTCGATCTTTATAATGACGGTCTAATCTATCGCGACAAACGGCTGGTCAACTGGGACCCGGCGCTGAAAACCGCGATTTCCGATCTGGAAGTCGAGACAACCGATGTCAAAGGCAGCTTCTGGCATTTCAAATATCCGCTGGCTGACGGCGTAACGCTCGATAACGGGCAAGACTATATTGAAGTTGCGACGACGCGGCCAGAAACCATGCTCGCCGATATGGCGGTTGCCGTCCACCCGAGTGACGAGCGCTACCAAAGCGTCATCGGTAAAGAAATCCTACAGCCAATCACCGGACGCCGTTTCAAGATTGTAGCAGACGAACATGCCGATCCCGAGCTGGGCAGCGGTGCGGTGAAAATCACCCCCGGTCATGATTTTAATGATTTCGAGGTTGGGAAACGCGCCGGTTTTGCGGCGGGCGAGATGCTCAATATGCTCGATGGCGAAGCCAATATTTGCCAAAGCGCTGACGGGCTGATTCCGGAAGAATTTATCGGCCTCCACCGGTTCAAGAAAGACGGCGTCGATGGCGCACGCGAACTGGTGGTGCAGCGGATGAAGGAACTCGGTTGCCTGATCCCGCACGTCACCAAAAACAAGGACGCCGAGACGCAAGAGCATGATGCCGAACCGCGTACCATTGCGACACCTTTTGGTGATCGCGGCGGCGTAGTTATTGAACCGTGGCTGACCGATCAGTGGTATGTGGACGCCGAGACACTCGCGCAGCCTGCCATCAAGGCCGTGCGCGATGGCAGTATTGAAATTGTTCCCAAAACTTGGGAAAAGACCTGGTTCAACTGGATGGAAAATATCCAGCCTTGGTGCGTGTCGCGCCAACTTTGGTGGGGGCACCGGATACCAGCTTGGTTTGGGCCGACGATCGAAGACGGGGTTGCGCAACAGAATAACGAAAAGATTTTCGTTGGCGGCAGCGAAGAAGAGATTATTCGGGAAGCTCGGACCTATTATCCCGACAAGTACGAAATAGCCATTGGCGGTGCTCCCGAGGGAATATCTGCCGACTTCGTCAATTTGACCCGTGATCCCGACGTCCTCGACACCTGGTTTTCCTCTGCCCTCTGGCCCTTTGGCACCCTAGGTTGGCCCGAAGAAACTGAAGACCTCAAACGCCACTACCCTAACGACCTGCTGATCTCCGGCTTTGACATCCTGTTCTTCTGGGATGCACGGATGGCGATGCAGGGCATACAGTTTATGAAGGACGTGCCGTGGAAGCGGCTCTATCTCCATGGGTTGGTACGCGCCGAAGATGGTTCGAAAATGTCCAAGTCCAAGGGCAACGTGGTCGACCCGCTCGGCCTGATCGATCAATATGGCGCCGATGCGCTGCGCTTCTTCATGGCGGCGATGGAAAGCCAGGGCCGTGACATTAAAATGGATGACAAGCGCGTCGAAGGCTATCGCAACTTTGCGACCAAACTCTGGAATGCCTCACGCTTCTGTGAAGTAAACGGCATTGGGGCCAGCAAGACGCTTAGCGCGCCAGAGGCCAAGCTGCCCGTCAACCGCTGGATCATTTCCGAGGTGACCGAAACGCTTGCCACGCTAGACAAGGCGCTGGGTGACCTACGTTTTGATGCGGCGGCCAACACCATTTATCATTTCACATGGGACCGGTTCTGCGACTGGTATCTCGAACTGATCAAACCGGTCTTGCAAGGCGATGATGCCGACGCAGCGGACGAAACCCGCGCCGTTGCGGGTTGGGTACTCGATCAGATCATCGTCATGCTGCACCCGTTCATGCCGTTTATCACGGAAGAATTATGGCATAGCATGGCTTCCGAAACCGGTGGTCGGAACTATGACCTGATCGTTGCGAAATGGCCGGAACCGAAAGCGGAAATCGATGCCGACGCGAAGGCAGAAGTCGATTGGTTGATCCGTTTGATCTCGGCAACCCGTACAGCAAAGGTTGAACTCAATATCGCGCCGGGCACCAAGATGACCGCCCATGTCCGCGATAGTGATGATGCGTTGCAGGCACGCATTGCGCGTCAAACTTCTGCTCTCGACCGGGTTGGCCGATTGGAAAGCTTTTCCTTCGATGCCGCACCAGAGGGCGCGACGGCTCAGATCGTCATCGATGGCGCAACCTATGTGCTGCCACTGGCTGGTGCGATTGATATTGATGCGGAAAAAGCGCGTCTTAACAAAGCGCTGGAAGCTGTGTCCAAGGAAGCCAAGTCTCTTGAGGGCCGTCTCGGTAACGCCAATTTTGTCGAGAAAGCCAAACCGGAAGCGGTCGAAAAAGCCCGCGCCGATCTGGCTGACAAAAGCGCGGAGGCCGAACGGTTGCAGGCGGCCCTTGCCCGTTTGGGTTGATGGTTTCACGCGAAGGACGCTAAGATTCTAAAGAGGTCAGTTTGGAAGTCGATCTTGAGGATATAGCCAGCCGGGTCATTGATGTGGCTATGGGTGTGCATATTGATTTGGGGCCCGGTTTACTGGAATCGGTTTATGAGCAGGTTCTTGCTAACCGCCTGCGTGGCCAAGGTATGAAGGTTGACCGGCAGATGCCGGTCGGCACACGGATTGACGGCTTGGATTTTCCGGATGCATTTCGTGTAGATATTTTGGTCGAGAACAGATTACTGCTGGCAATCAAAGCCGTGGAACGGCTTTCTCCTATTCACACCCGCCAGACGCTGACCTATCTGCGGCTTATGAAATTGCCGTTGGGCCTATTGATCAATTTCGGCGGCATCACCCTGAAAGAAGGACTCAAACGCGTAGCGAACAACTATCGCCTGCCCTGATCCATCGCCCACCAGTCTCAAATTCTTTCGCTAACATCTTCAAAATCTTCGTGTTCTTCGCGTGAAACCAATCCACAACACGGCTCTAGAAAGTCCAAGGTGAAAATTCATTCTCTCCCTTGAGGAAAGGGTTGGTAGGGAATTTCTAGTTCGTTTCACCACGCCGCATGTTTTCGGCTGCTCTTCGCATTTCCGCTGCACCTTCACGCATTTCAGCGGCACCGCGGCGAAACTCAGGGGCCTGCTTCAACAACTCGTCCGCTGTCATATTACCTTCGTTCCACTTATTCTGTTTGGCAGCTTCCGCCTCGCGAAAGGCTGCGTCGCTTTCCAACCGGTCCGCGTAAGCTTCCATCTTGTCGGCACCGCGCAGCATTTTATCCGCGCCTTTTTCCATGCCCATAGCGCCCTTGGCCAGGCCAGCAGCAACCTTCGCCTCGATCTTCTTGGCTAGGTTCTTATTCCATTTCTTATCGAACTTATGCTTCCCGTCATGCGCCTTGCTAGCGGCAAGAGGGACTGTTGATGCCATTGCAATGACCGCCAGTCCTGCAATTATTCCCGTGAATTTTCCAGTTGCCATTTTTCTTCTCCATCCAACCGGCGGGCAACATGCCTCACCTTTCGACTACAGGTGTAATCGAATAATATGGTCGTGCTATAGGAGTTCGACCGACAACCTATGAACAAAGACAAAAGTCGGGTTGGGGATTAGCGCCCCTGGCTTCTCCAGCGTTTGATAACCCGTTGGATAATCTCTTCTTCGCCGCCATTATCGCGCCATAGCTCTGAGAAGAGTGGATCTTCGGACGCCGGACGACGTTCTTCGACCAGCGTGTCGAGCGATACGCGAATGGGAATAGCAACACCCTCACCGCAGCAAATAATCTCACGGTTTCTCAGGGCGGGAATGGAGTCGAGGAAGCCACGCGCACCCTCTGGCATAGCCGCTTTCACAAAGGCTTGGTCACGATCGTTGTTCAAGCGCATGGACAATATGGTACCGCATTGCGATAATACGCCCTCGGCCAAATCCGATGGCCGCTGCGTGATCAAGCCCAGCGAAACACCATATTTACGGCCTTCCTTGGCAATCCGGCTAAGAATATCGCGGACACTGCTTTCACCGGCGATATCGTCATTGGGAATATAACGGTGAGCCTCTTCGCAAACGAGCAAGATAGGGCGGCTTGGTTCATTTTTTGCCCAGATGGAATAGTCGAAAACCAAACGGCTCAAAACCGCGACAACGGTTGGCGTTATCTCGGATGGAATCGCCGATACGTCGATGATTGAAATTGGTTTGCCTTCAGCGGGAAGGCGGAAAATTTTTGCAAGGAAGTCGGCCATTGTGTCACCAACCAACATGCCGGAGAACATGAAGCTATAGCGAGGATCAGCCTTAATCTCGTCAATCTTAGTCTTCAGCCGCATAAATGGTGCAGTGTTGGTAGATTTGTCGAGCTTACCCATTTCATTTTGAATGATATTGGTCAGATCAGAAAGCAGATAAGGAACGGGGCTATCCACGGTCAGCTTGGCCACACCTGCCGCCGCCTGACTTTTGGCTTTGGCCGCGAGCAGACATTTCGCAAGGATATCACAATCCATTTGCTTTGCATCTCCGGTGGATTGAACAAAGACTTCGCAATGTTCGCGAAAGTTCATCAACCAATATGGCAGGTTCAGGTTATTCACATCGAACAAGCGACCATTGGTCTTGAACGCTGCGGAATATTCCCCGTGGGGATCGATCATCAGGATATGGCCCTCTGGCGCAATATCACATATTTTGTGCAAGATCAGCGCAGCCGATGTCGATTTACCGGTACCGGTTGAACCCAGAAGCGCGAAATGCTTGCCCAGCATCGCGTCGACATAGAGCGCCCCGCGAATGTCATCCGTCGGGTAGACCGTACCAATTTCAACATTGGCGCGGCCATCAGAGGCATATACCTGCTTCAAGTCAGCCGTGGTCACGGCATAGATGACAGATCCGGGAACCGGATAACGGGTCACACCGCGGCGGAAATTATAGATATGCCCAGTAAGCCGCTCTTCATCACCTTCACCGAGGAAATCTATCTCCGCAAGGATCAGACCGCTTTGCCGTTCATGTAATTTCTGGGTACGAATGTTGGCGAGCAGCCAGGTTTGGCCGACGCGGATTTTTACCTGGCTACCAACCTGCCCGGCCATTGTGATTGTCTTATCGGGATGGTCACTCAAACTGGCAAGAACGGCGGCATCCATCACGATACGAGAACCGGATCCGGCAATCTCGATGACTTCGCCAATCTGATGCCCCTCTGACCGCTTGGGTGTTGACGAAGGTGCATGTGTTGCAACCGAAGGCACCACCTCTTCTTCATCAGTCGAAGGAAGCGGCCGTGCCGCTGGAAAATTATGGGAACCCATATCTGACATGAAGGCACAATCCTGTGTTGTTTATCTGACACATGGATTAAGCCGTCATGGTTAAGGAATATTTACCGGCCTTTCAAAAAGGTAAATATCCGCTGGAGATCCTACTTTATCACATTTTTCGGAACAAATAGCCCGCGCCCCAACCGAAGATGACGGAAATCAGCACAGCCAACAGACCGTAGATGAAACCATTTTCTTGGGATAGGTTGGTAATGAAGCGCCCCATGCCGATTTTTTCAATGGTAATATCTTTGATTTCTGCGGCCTCCACACGGCCATCTATAATAAGAAAGGTTTCAGCAGAATATTCGCCTACCGGGACGCTGGCGGGCAGATTTATGCGGGCTTGATACAGAACCGAGTCGGTAATTTCGACGCTATTGGGAAGATTTTTATAAAGGCTGCCACGGCTATTCAAATCAACCAGACCATTGGTAAAGCGAGATAGTTCCCGACTCTCAATCGCTCCAGCTGGCGATAGTTGCAGATGGTCGAGGCCAAGCTCGTAAATATCAGCCGTCTTGTCATCAACAATTTCTTCAACCGGTCGCGACGATGCAACCGCATAATAGCCAGGTGCAGAGCGGAATTCGCTGCTTGCCGCGTTAATCCATATCCCAGCCACTTGCTGCTTCTCGCGCAGCACAATGGACTCGGTTGGACCTTTTAGGACAACAACAATATCCGCCCGCTCCCGGTTTTGCGTTCCCGGAGGATAGGTGATCGCCCCGAATAAAAGCAGCTGAGCGCCGTTAAAATCACCTTTGATGCTGATCTTGTCCTGCGACACATCGGGCACCAATATCGGTGTATTGGCGGTCACTAGGAACAGCGCGGCAAGGCCAAATAATGCCTTGGTCCATTTTGATCCTAGCCCGGTCATAATAGCTGTATCGTATAAATTTCATCAGGCTGGAAACCCAACCCAAGCGCCATGCGAATGGCTACCAACAATACCATGATGGCAAGCGCCAGCCGAAGATATTCAGGCCGCATCCGTTGGGCAAATTTTGCGCCCAGCTGCGCTCCGGTTACACTGCCAATCAGAAGCAATCCAGCTAGTACAATATCAACGGCCCGGGTCGTCATACTGTGCATCATCGTCGATGCAATGGTGACGAATAGGATCTGGAACAAGGATGTTCCGACGACCACCTGCGCGCCCATGCCGAGCAGATAGAGCATCGCGGGGACCATGATAAACCCGCCGCCAACACCCAGCAGCATCGTCAATATACCGGTCAACAGCCCGAGGATGAAAGGCGCAATCGGGGAAATATAGAGGCCGGAACGATAAAAACGCCAGCGCATTGGCAGATTTGCTACTAGGGGATGATGGCGGCGTTTTCGTGCAGGTAACGGCTTGCCAGAGCGAACCGCTTTCACACTGCCCCATGCTTCTCTGGCCATCATGCCGCCAATACTGCCCAGCATCAGAACATAAAGTACCGAAATCACGGTATCAATCTGTCCCCAGCTTTGCAAAATCTGAAATAAACCCGTTCCAATGAAGGTACCGAAGATACCGCCAAGGACAAGCACCGCTCCCATCCGGAAGTCGACACCTTTGCGCCGCATATGAGCGGCAACACCTGAAATACTGGCTCCGGTCACTTGCGTTGATGCTGATGCGGCGGCCACAGTCGGAGGAATGCCGTAAAATATCAAAAGCGGTGTAGTCAGGAACCCACCGCCAACACCGAACATACCGGACAGGATACCCACAAGCCCACCCAGCAACACGATGACAAACGCATCGACTGACAAATTTGCGATAGGGAGGTAAATATCCATATTTCCAAGGACTAATCGCTTTTGGTTACGGGATAAAGGGACTTGATCTGATCTCGTGTAAGAAATCTAATCTGGCAAAGCCGGATGGCATATGAAAAACCCTCAAAATCCTGTAGATAAGGTGACCGCAGCACCCGACCCCGGGCTGGCATTTCCACCAATACGCTCCCTCCAATCGATAGAAATCCGCATATTGGTTTGTCCGACCGGAACATGAAATTTCACCCGCGGGCCGATATCAATACGTGTTGCCCCCTCCTGCCCGCTCGCCCAGATACCGGCTCCAGCGGTAATTTTATTCTCTCCGCGTTCGATGATCTCTTTCTGCAATACTGCCGAAACATCATAAAAATGGCTGTCGTTAGGGGCAAACACCAATCCCATCTGTCCGTAAGTCTCTAAGCTGATTTCAGGCAACACGATATCCGGTCCGGTTCCGCCAGCCAAATAGATCGCCGTTCCGCGCTTGCTATCCTTCCCAGCCCCGAAACGCTGCTCTGCAAAGAAGGAGATCGGGATATTGCTTATCGGCTTGCTCTTTATACCAATGGCCAATTCTTCTTGCCCGCTGGATGAAAGAGCGGTGGACGCGCGAGCAAAAGTTGAAATATTCCGGCTAGTGTCACCCGATATTCGATAGGTCAGGATGGCTCCGGCCTGACTGGCACCATATTGTGCTACGGGAAATGGAGAGGCGGGAGCGCCGGCTCGCCATCGCTTTGGACTACTGCCTTGCCGCGCAAACAGCCAAAAATACCCGGAAAAAGCATCTGATTTCGGGGTAACAATGGCATTTTCTCGTCGTTCAGCTGTTAGTGTCGGCGAAACCGACGCCACTATTCTCTTTGGCTCTATGGGTTCTGGCCGATCCATTGCTGCTGGAAATGAGACTAATTTCTGGACCGATTGGTGCGACGGTATTTTCTGAGCGTCTATGTCTAATCCTGTTAAAAACCTACCGGCCGGGGAATGCGAAGAAATATCAGCAACGGCCGACATTCTGGAGAAATCGACCATAGGAACATTTGGTGCGCTGAGGGATTCGATCATCCATTGATCAGGCAAAACTTTTTCATTCTGACGGGCCATGGGCAATGTCAGGGACTGCGCTGCAGGAAAAAACCCTTGCCAAATTATCCGCACCGTCACCCAAGCGATTAGCACGACCAGCAAAGCTTTAAACGGTTCTCCTCGACGAACCGACATCGTTGCTTCATTCATCGCGCGTAGGAGCCCGGGTCGGCTTTAATTGTCGAACATCCATGGCCTCAGGATGGAAATGATCTGTTTTTTCCCATTTCGGCGGAACGCCGGTCAAGCTCTTCAGATATTGAAACAAAGCGCGCCGGGCCGCCAATATGTTGATTATATTGGCAATGATTGTTCGCGGAACGGACAAACAAGCCTCTCGAAAACCGTAAAGCGAAAATACGAAGCACCCCTTGAATGCTAAACGCCAGCACAAGAAAAATGCGTTGATAACCAAACTCGCTTTAAGCAAATCAGAAAGTGGGCGTGGTTGATAGACACCGCTCAGCGTCAATATGTATAGAAAGCCCGTCAGGAACATCGCAAAATAGGCTATAGCCAGCACGAAAGCAGCAAAGCTGGCTTTACGATCTCTGTACCGCATCCAATTTTCGCGCCAACAGCGTTGCCACCCCAGCCGGTCCCATCCCGATAGAGCGATTCCCATCATCCAACGACTTTTCTGCCTTATGGCATCGTCAAAACTTTCTGGGAAAAATTCCTGCGTTGCGACCCATTGACCTTGCTTGTCTTTGAGGCGAACGAAAATGCCTCGCGCAGTTCCCTGTGTAAGTTTTAGGCCAATTTCATAGTCCTCGGTCAAACTTGTTGCGTCGAAAGGCTTGCCGTTAGTTAAGGCTGACAACCTGCGCAGTTCGTTGCGCCTGAACGCACATCCGACACCTGCCGAAGGCATGGATACCCCCAAAGCTTCCCTCAAAACCATTTGCTTGCTGTGCATTTCCGCGAATTCGTCACCATAGTGACCCGCAACCCATATAGATTTTGCCGCACGACGCGGAATGACCGGTATCTGGACCAGAGAGGCACGGTCTATAAGATAATCGAACAGATCCAACGCTTTGGGATGAACCAAATCCTCGGCGTCCTGCAGAATGACTGCCTTATAGCGTGTGGATTCAAGATTCTCGTCTAGACACAAAGCACCCCAAAGACGATTCAGACAATCCGCTTTTGATGTCGGACCGGGGTGATCACATATGATGATGCGAATATGGTCGGCATTATGTGCTGCAGCAGCGACGGCAGCAATCGTCTCGCCATCATTGGGATAGCAGCCGACATAGATGCGATAATTACTGTGACTCCATTGATCGAGGCATCGCCGAAGCATCGCCCCAATCACCTCTGCTTCTTGCCACGCTGGGACAAATATCGCCAAGGGATTGTCATCATCAGACCGCGGCAAACCTTCAACAATTATGCGATCATGGCGCGTATAAATGAACAATTTCCGTTTGATAGAATGCACTATCCAGATGATGTCGAAAATTACGTCATCAACGGCGCCCAATATAAAGCACAAGCTCGCGAACAGGAGCAGTTCCTTTTGCACGAGATCAACAGTCGGCAGGATATACTCGCCCATATACTGGCACACTCCAGCAATTACAGTACCATATCCCAATTACCCAAGCCGCCCGAACAGCTCCCTATAAGCGCCTTTCTGGCGAGTACTTGCAAAGACATATCATCATGTAAATTAATGTAAACTATTTTATACCTTCAATGATAAAACATTATAATGGGTGCTGGACTTGCAGCACAGATCAGGCCATCACATAAAGAAAATCACACTAGGAGATCATATGAGCGCAACCCACGCCCAGGGCTCGCCCACCACCAATACCGGACAAGCATTTGGTACCAGTGGATATCGCAATTACGTCATTATTTCCCTGATGTTGCTCTACACTTTAAATTTCATTGACCGGATTTTGATCGGCGTGGTCGCACAGCCGATCATTGAAGAGTTTAAATTGCAGGATTGGCAATTTGGCTTGCTCTCCGGTTTCGGATTTGCGCTGATGTATACGGTGATGGGGATTCCTATCGCCAGGCTCGCGGAAAAATGGAACCGGGTTAAGATCATCGCCGCCAGCGTCGTAATGTGGTCCCTGATGACTGCTCTGTGTGGCATTGCCGGAAGTTTCCTCGCGTTGCTCGTCTTCCGCATCGGTGTGGGCATTGGCGAAGCGGGACTGACGCCAGCCGCCAACTCCATAATTTCCGACTATTTCCCGCCACGCAGCCGCGCCCGGGCCATTGCGATCTATACAATGGGCATCACCTTGGGCGGTGTGCTGGCAAACGCCTTTGGCGGCCCTATTACCGAGATGTTTTCTTGGCGGGAAGCGTTTCTAGCGCTGGGCATACCCGGAGTTCTCTTTGGTTTGATCTTTCTATGGACTGTTAAGGAGCCACCGCGAGGCTATGCCGATCCGCCAACCGCTACCAAGCCCAAGAAAATGGGAATGGGCGAAACGGTCAAAGAATTATCGGCCAAACCGACATTCTGGATCAACATGTTTGCAGCAGCATTGGTAGCTTTTGTCGGCTATGGCGTCAGCAATTTTCAAGTCGCCTTTTTCCAACGTGTCCATGAAATGTCGATATCGGAAGTCGCGCTGCAAATCGCAGTGCCTTTAGGCTTGGCAGCTTCCTTTGGTGCGTTTATGACTGGGTATCTGACCGAGAAATTGAGCGGACGCTATCCTAATGTCGTCGCTTGGCTCCCGGGCATCATGCTGATTGCCTGTGTCCCGCTTTACTGGATTGGCTTCACCACCGACAGCGTCCCCTTTGCTTTGGGCATATTGATCGTCGGTGCTGCCCTTCATTACGGTTATCTTGGCGCGCAATATACAATTTGTCAGGGCGTCGCGAGCCCACAATCCCGGGCAACAGCCGTTGCGCTGTTCCTGTTTGTTGTCAATCTGATCGGCTATGGCTGTGGCCCGCTGGTCATGGGCATATTAAGCGACGTTTTGATGAATGCTGATCTGGCGGCATCCCAATTCGCTGCCGAACTGACGCCGCAAATATGCAAGGGCAGAGCGGATGAATTGATCGCCGCTCTTGGCGCCGACAAAGCGCAGGCTTGTTTGACCGCCAGTGCAGAAGGACTGCGTTGGTCGATGATTTACATTGTCAGCATCTTCATTGTTGCTGGTGCTATGTATGTCTATGCCTGCAAAACGCTGCAGAAAGACCTCGTCGCCAAGATGAACTGATTATCTCACTCACAATTTCAAAGAGCCTATCATGTCGAAACCTGAATCCTGGCAGCTGTCAAAGGCCAGCTATCCCTTTTCCAATGTTACCCAAACCCGCTTTGGCGATATGGACCTGCTGGGTCATATCAATAATGTCGCAATGGCGGACCTGTTCGAAAATGGCCGGGTCCGTTTCAACCGTTCCATGGGCATGGAAAACCGTGCCCATGGCGACCGCTGGTTGATAGCCGCAGTGCAAATCAACTATCTCCGCGAGGCCCATTTCCCGGATGATGCAGAGATTTGCAGCGGCATTGGCCGGATCGGTAACACGTCATGGGACATCCTGTCCGCCGCGTTCCAGAACGGTCTATGTGTCGCGACCTGCACTACCACCTTGGTCCTGACCAACAAGCAGGGGGCCAAGGCTATAGATGGTGATTTCCGAGCGGTGCTCGAAGCGGAGATGGTAAAACGCGGCTAGCGTTTAGTCGTTAAAATTCGCCGCCCGTTTTTGCATATAGGCCATGACCGCTTCTTTCTGATTAGGGCCCCTGCCCACCTTGTCCTGCTCGACGCTTTCCATCATCAGGATTTCATCTTCATTCATATCCGGTAGCTGGTTCATCAAGCGCTTGGCAGCCTTGATCGCATCCGGATTCTTGCCGGCAATCTCTGCCGCCAGCTCCATCGCCTTGGCATGGGGATCATCAGCCAGATGCGAGACAAAGCCTAGCTCCTTGCCTTCTTCGCCAGAGAAAATCCGGTTGGTATAGGTGAGCTCGCGCAATATGTCATCGCGAACAAAGCTGCGCCAAGTCGTATAGCTGCCCATATCTGGGATCAGGCCCCAACGCATTTCCATGATCGATAATTTGGAATCCGGCGTCGCGATCCGAACATCGGCTGCAGAGGCAAATTGCAAACCGCCGCCGACACAAGCACCATGAATAGCGACAATAACGGGAGCCGCCAGCCGCCGCCATTGCAGCACAACATGCTGATATTTATTGGCATTGCCATAGGGCCTGTCGGTCAGACTGCCGGTCGTGCTCGACTTGGTGAAGCTGGACATATCCAGACCTGCACAAAATCCTTTTCCGTTCCCGGACAGCACAATCGCCCGTACATCCTTCATCTCGGCGAGCTTATCGGTCGCATCTATAATCGCATCAATCTGCTCCGGATCGAGCGCATTCATCTTTTCCGGCCGGTTGAACCGAACATCGGCAATATGATTTTCAACCGAAATAGTAACGCGTTCTGACATGTTCAGGCTCCGTAATAGCTGGATTCGTTTATGAATTATTCGCCAGTTTAATCGCTCGATTAACCAACGGCAACTGATCATTGCCAAAATACATCCGCTCGCCATCTTCGAAAGGTACAAAAATACTGGGCGATCCATAAGCACCGCGCGCGATCGCCTCGTCCGTATTGGCCCGCAACCGACCCTTGACCGCCTGTTCTTGTGTTCGCGCCGCCAGCGCCTCCCCATCCATGCCAATCTCATCGGCGATAGCGATCAAGACAGCCGGATCATCCAAATTGCGCTGGTCACCATAATATGCGTTAAACGCTGCGGTTGCGAATTTATGCAGAGCGGCCTGGTCCTCTTCCAGCGCGCAACAGGCGCGCATAGCGTAGACAGATTTGACCGGATGATGCTCACTCGGAAAATTCATCGGTACATCGGCCAGCGCGGCCCAGTCTTTCATCACGCGAAAGCTGTGCACAAACTTGCGGTTGTCCGGATTTTCACGTGCGGCATAGACGCTTTGGTTTACCGCATTAAAAACACCGCCAACCAAAAATGGCTTCCAGATTATCTCCGCCCCGGTTTCCGCAATAATCGGCTGGATATTGTGAAAGGCCAGACAGGTCCACGGGGACGAGAGATCGAAGTAAAATTCAACGGTGGTCATTCTTCTTTTTCCTTCATTCGATCGCTGCCGTGCTCCGCACTTGATGCGGAGCACAAAAGCTCATAGTCAGTCCTTTATTCCGAACAAGGTTTTGCGCACTTCGGCATCATCCTGCGGGTTACGATTAATCTTGTCACGCCCCAGCGCCATCCCGCGCCGCAAAGCTTCGCGCTGCTTCAATATCTCATACCAACGCTGCACGTTCGCAAAATCAGCAAGGTCAATTTCCTGCCGCTTGTAAGTCTGCACCCATGGGAAACAGGCCATATCAGCAATGCTATAATCACTACCCGCCAGATAAGCGTTGTCAGCTAGCCGCCGGTCCATCACGCCAAATAGCCGCAGCACCTCGTTGCGATAACGCTCGGTGGCATAGGCAATCCGCTCGGGCGCGTAGAGTTTGAAATGGCCATGCTGGCCCATCATCGGACCCAGCCCGCCCATTTGCCACATCAACCATTCGGTCGCCGCAATCTGGCCGTGCAGGTCTTCAGGCATAAACTGTTCCGCCTTATTCGCGAGATACAGCAAAATCGCCCCTGTCTCGAAAATGCTAACCGGTTCATCACCCTCGTCGGGATCATGATCCACTATGGCGGGTATTCG
Organism: uncultured Sphingomonadaceae bacterium; assembly: GCA_947489315.1. GTDB lineage: Bacteria > Pseudomonadota > Alphaproteobacteria > Sphingomonadales > Sphingomonadaceae > Parasphingorhabdus. The sequence goes on along the minus strand of CANLCX010000001.1, from coordinate 1,064,836 downwards.
GTTGTTCGGACTAATCGCCAGGAAATCCGGCTCAAACTGTTCGCCTGCGCCAATATTGACCCACTTCACCCGGTAATCGAGCCCGCTTTCTTCCAGCATCACGCTGATTTTCCAACCATTGGGCGTGGGAGCAAAATAGAGGTCGATCATCGCAGCAAAACTCCGGAAGCAAAGTTGACAAAAGATACGCGAAACAGGGGTGAAATTCTGTTGAACCGAGTGATGGCGACGGTGAATGGAAGCGGGGAATCAAAAAGGCGCGCAGCAGGCATAAATCATGGTTGCACAAAACAGGTCTTGTAGGACAGCGAAATTGTGGAATTTTGTATGCAGGAACCGTTCTGTGGGTTTTGACTTTGAGCAGTGTCCGCTTTGGGCGCAAAAGCAGAAATGGTACAGCCTGTATGATGTAGTCTTTAGAGGGATTGTAGAGAAATGGAGTATCGAACAACACGTGAACCTGACGATATCGATCTGATTTTACGCCTGCACTTTGAAGGTTATCAAAATCTCGATTGGCGTTTTGAATCGGATTGTCTGGACGCTTTTTTGGTACATGTTCAAGACACTTTAGCGGAGGTGAATCTGGACGATCGGCAGTCGAATCGGATTTGGTTTGCTGAGGAAAGTGGGGAAACTTTGGGATGTGCAGGACTTTTGAAAAGAGGCACTAAAGGTCAACTTCGATGGGTGGTTTCATTGCCCAAAGCGCGAGGCCTTGGGATAGGTAAGCAACTTGTTCAGCAGGCCTTAAATTTTGCCCGCGATTTGGGTTTAGAAGAGGTGTTTCTGGACACAATAGATGGGATTGACGCTTCAATGTCACTCTATAATTCAATGGGCTTTGTTGTTGAAAGTAACTCCACCGAACAGATGTGGTTTGGGGCAGGTAGCGCGATTACGATGACGATACCTCTACAGAAAGGCAGACCGACTTGTGCTGATCGCGATGATAAATGCTGACCCGTAATGGCAACTAACTATGTCGCCAGTCGTACAACCGAACAGAATCAGTTTACCGCAATGCCCTAGTTGAGCGATCTGGCGCGCTTTTTATATGTACGCTAGTGTCCGCTTGCGAGATAAAGCTGCCACTCTGCCAATGTCCGCTATGGGCGCAAAAGCGGACACTACATTAAACATGGTCAGCTTCGACATTTTTGCTAAGAATCCAAGAATGAAATCAAAACTAAAAACAGTGATATTCTTAAACGGATTGGTTGCGATGCTCAGCAGTTGTGACCGCCGTCCTCCAACCCCGCCAAAGGAACTTCCAGCTCTCTTGGATTCTGATTATACGGTTGGTCTCAAAACATATAAAGATGGTGCTTATGCTGACCAGCCCTTCGATCTAAGTGTCAAAGCGAAAAACTCAGACGATAGTGCGAACATCGTGTTATCAGCTGATCAGTGTAAAAATGTGAAAGTGGTTCAAGATGAAGAAGCTCTATACATATTTTATGAGCGCTTAGGTTTGAGCCATTTCTCGAACTACAGTTCTAACGATAATATTCCACCGCCGTTGCTGTGTGATTTGGAATTTGAGCATTGCCGACAAAAACTGACTTCCATGCAGCAAGAAAAGCGTATTATATCTGATGTTTGCTCGTACGTTATAAACGAAAATGAGTGAGCTTTACTGCAAAATGCAACAAGCATAGTGTCCCGCCTACGGGATAAAGCAACCGCAAGCCTAGCGTCCGCTTTGGGCGCAAAAGCGGACATTGCGGAACAGCTTCATTTGATCCGTTTGTCTTTGAGACATCGAAGCCTATGGTTACAGTATCATTCCGTTTTGGAGATGTAACATGAAGGTAAAACTGCTGGTTATAATGTTAAGTCAATTAGCGTTGGGCTTGGGTTTGACCTCATGCGAAAAAAAGGCACAAGATACTGTGGTTTCGCTAAATCAAATGATTGATGACTCTGACAATTATCGCAAAGAAATCGAAAGAATCTGCAATCAGACACCGCCAAATAAAATAAGGTATATCAAAGGTAATTTGCTCCCGATAATGCACAGTGGAATAATGCTGAGACTGGATGCGGCTAAGGGTGGAGACTTAGAAGTGAATTTTGGATGTTTTGATGAAACAACCTCACAAAAATATCAAAACCTTGTGCATAGCTCACTCTACTCATCTGATCTAATCAAGTATGATGGTAGGGCAATCTTTGTCCTGTGGAATACAACTACCAAACAGGTTTGCCAGACTGATGATCCTATTGATCAATGTTACACCTCTAAGGAAGTCTTATTGATCGATCCGATTGCGGAGTGACATGAGTTAAGCTGCCCGAAGAAAACAAGGTCTTGAAGAGTTTCATATCTCAGCACCATGCCTCTAGATCAGTATCTTTTTCTAGTGTCCGCTTTCGGGATGAAGCGGAAACCTAAGCTTAAGCTGAGACGAATAGAACCGGAGGAAGAATCTTGAAAAACATCGTTCGCCACTACGCTATCGCTATCGATCACTGCATTGGTAGTTGGTATTTAGCCCTTGGGTGGCCGAGGAATGACCACCGGAACAGACGCGACATAATCCTGATATTCCTTTTCATCGCCCCATTTCTTTTTCGCATGCGCTTCCAGTTTCGGTACGCCGCTGATGCGTATGATAAGAAAGGCGACAAATATGGGTGAAATAATCGTCACCCATTGCCAGCCGCTCAGCACCGGCAAGGACGCAACGGTTACGCCGGTCCACAATGTGATCTCGCCGAAATAATTGGGGTGCCGGGACCATGCCCATAGGCCGGTGGAAATGAAGCGCCCTTTATTGGCTGGCACTTTGCGGAATTCCCGTTTTTGTCTGTCGGATATGACTTCAAACGCAAAGCCCGCGATCCACAGCCCGATGCCGACAAATGCGAATATATCGAGTGGCAGGCGCGTGCCATTGGTGATGATGACCAAGGCGCTGGCTGCCGTCAGCAAGACCCATATCCCTTGCAGGGTCCAAGTCAGAAAGAAGCGGGCGGGTGATTTTTTAATCTCGTCAAACCGCTGATCACCGCCATCTTCGCGGATACGCAGGAACAGGAACGATCCCAGCCTTAGTGCCCAGATAACAACCATCAGAGCAATGATGCCCGACCGCGCATCCAGCGGCGCAGACAGGACGCAAGCGACGATCATCAGTGATAAATAGGTGAAGGATCCCGTCAGATCATAATATTTTTCGGTCTTCGCAGCATTGGCCGGAACGAAAGCCAGCCAGTTAATGGCAAAGGCTATAATTCCGCATAGGAGAAAAACCGGCATCGCGCCCACGGTCACGCCGCCCTGACTGCCAGCCAGAGAAACAAGACCGCCCAAGAGCACTGTAATAACCAAGGCGATGAATAGTTTCGGGCTCATGATTTAGACTCCTACGACGAACGCGCAATTGGTGGTGCCGGAGCCCCCGACGTTGAAGGTTCCGACTGTTGCAGCGCCTTCTACTTGGTAAGTGCCAGCATTTCCAGTGACTTGCTTGGATGCATCCAGCATCATGCGGACGCCGGTTGCGCCAACCGGATGGCCCATTCCGATCAAACCACCAGAGGGGTTGACCGGCAGGCTACCGTCAAATGCGATCACACCTTCCTCGATGGCTTTCCATGCTTCGCCGGGCGCGGTGATGCCGAAATGCTCAATCGCCATATATTCGGTGACAGAGAAACAGTCATGGGTTTCAATCGCGTCCAGCTGCTCGGGTCCCGCAATCCCAGCACGACCATAGGCATCCGTAATCGCCTTGCGGGTCCATGGCAGGACATAGTCGTCATTGGCGCTATCGACCAATTTCGTTTGCATCAGCATAGGCGCGGTGGTGTGGCCCCATCCCTTGATCTGGGCGAGGCTCTCCAGCGGAACGCCATGCGTGTCGGCATATTGCTTGGCACGCGCTTCAGAGGCCAGAAAGACAACCGCTGCGCCATCAGACACCTGTCCGCAATCCTGACGCCGCATCCAGCCTTCGATCACCGGATTATATTCGTCATCCGCGGTAAAGCTCTTGTCCTCAAACTGCCAGTTGCGGCTTTGTGCATTGGGATTGCGCCGCGCATTGTCAAAATTGGTCTTGGATATTTCCATGAGATGTTCGTGGCGCAGCCCATAGCGACGGTCATATTCTTCGGCGAGATCAGAGAACATGGCGGGCCAGATATATTTGGCTTCCTGTCCCTCCTCGCCGACGAAAATGGCCGCGCCGAGATTATCCGCCGCCTGCGCGCCAGAAACATTGCGCATCAGTTCAACCCCGGCGACACAGGCGAGATCATAGCGCCCGCTTTCGATATCCGTCATCGCGCCCAATATCGCGAGCGATCCAGACGCGCACGCGCCTTCGTGGCGAGAGGCGGGCATGCCAGAGAAATCCTTATGCACATGGCCGAAAAAGCCACCAAGCATCCCCTGCCCGGTAAAGAGTTCCGCCACAAAATTACCAACATGGCCGACTTGGATATCTTTCGGATCCAGTCCCGTTTTTTCGAGCGCGGTCAACACCGTGGTAGAGAAGAGATCAAATAGAGACTGGTCTTCACGCGTCCAGTTTTGAGCGAAATCCGTCTGATGACCGCCCAATATGTAGATATTCTGTGACACGCTTGTCCCCTTTATTTCAACTCATCAGCATCCGCCCAAACCGCATGGGTGCCGCTGCAAATGCGATGCGGCAGGATGATTTGGCAAACCGGTCCTGCTGCAATATTCTTGGCATCCAATATCACACATTCCGAGCGATCCAGATTCATATCGGTAATGAAGCTGATCAGATAGCCATCATCCTCTGATGTCGCATTTTTACGCGCAATGAAAGGGGCCTCTGACCCGTATCGGCCTTCGCCAAATTCATAATGCTGGGTCGCGCCGGTTTCCAGATCATGTTTGATCATGCCGGTGAACAGGAAATAACCGTCCTCTCCGGTCACACTATAGACGTAACGATGTTTTGTGCCGGCATAAGCGGGGTTGATGGTTCCGAACTCAACAATTTCGTCGTCATATAGCCGTTCTTCGCGCGTTTCGCCGGTGCTCAGATTGAACCGCCAGCGGTGCAAATGGGTTTTCAGGGAATGGAGATCGAGATTGGCGCCCATGGCCTGATATTCACCTGGCATAGATTGCAGCGGATCTGGCCGCGGGTCTTCCTGAAAATAGCCGTCCATGACCAGCTCATCGCCGTCTTCATAAGCATTCATGAAATGCAGCACATAGGTGGATTCGGCTTCAAACCATTTGATGTCCTCCGGATTGCCAAAGCGAGGGACAACCGCGAAGCGCGATTTCATCGTCTTGTCAAAGACCGGGATATAGAAACCATTATCCAGCATCGCTTGCGGCCAGAACATCGGAAAATCATTCAGGATCGAATAGTTTTTCGAAAAGCACATGTCGTGCGGCAGACGCGGTGCGGGCAAGTCCACAGGAATATAGTGCTTGAGCTTATTGTCAGCGCCGACGACGCCATAATGCATATAAGGCGCATGGGTCGAATAGTTGAAAAACAGCAATTCACCCGTGGCCGGATCCAGTTTGGGATGGGCCGATATACCGTCAATCGGCGCCCAGCCCTCTATCCCCAAAGTGTCTAGCGTATGCGGGTCGAGCCGATAACCCTCACCACATTGCCAAAAGGTCGAAAGGATATTGCCCGCATGGACGACAACATCGGTCGACGAGCTATCCTTGATATGGCCGTGCGCGCCCCAACCACTGCGCTCCGACTTTTTGGGATTTCCCATACAACCGATCCATAGCGACCGATCCGCTTCCGCTTCCGCTTCGAAAGCGCGGGTGCGAATGAAGCGGTTCTTATATTCCGCCTTGCCACCGGACAGACGCATCATGTGGAGCATGCCATCGCCATCAAAGGGATGATAGCGGCCAATCGCATCATGCACCGGGTTTTCGGTGTTCCGAATATAAACGCCATCAATATCCGCAGGAATCTCTCCGATAACGATCAGATCATCAGCATCATATTCATCAAAATTCGGGGTCCATGCCCCGTTGAGATAGGGATGGTCATTCTCGGAAAGGGTCGCTTTTACGCGGTTGACGAGTTGGGGCAAATTGGGTGACTCCAATATTGGTATGGTTATAGAAGTCACTGGGCTATCACGTATTGATGCTATCGGGTCAAGCGGAAATGGACCCGTTTTAAAAGCGCCGTGCTAAGCACTTGTTTGTTAGGTTAGTTTTTCAGTCCGGTGATCGTTACCGACTGGGGATGCGCGGTCTGGTGGCAATGACTACAAGCAATTTCCGGGACCAGCGGCTTACCGCATGTGGTGTGTGTCAACAGGACCGGAGGGCCTTCCGCCGCGCCATAATATTTATCACCCCACAACATCAGCATCATGATGACGGAGTAATAGTCGAAGCCCTTTTTGGTCAGAAAATAGTCATTACGGACCGGGTTCTGTTGGTACGGAACCAGTTTTAATACTTCGGATTCCACCAAAGCCTTTAGCCGGTCCGACAATATAGCGGGTGCCGCCCCGGTGTCGGCGGCGATGGCATCAAAGCGGTTCAGCCCAGTAAAGACCGCGCGCATGATCAGGGCTGACCAGCGGTCCCCCAATATTTCCACCGATCCGCGCAGCAAAGAGGGTTGATCAGACTGGAAACTCACCTGCTTGCGCCGGCGACTATAAGAGGCCGGCATCAGACCGATGCCTGGCCCTTCAACAAAGGAGACTTCTCGCAAATCAAAAGCCTGCTTGCATGCGCCGCAAACCGGTACAGGTTTCAGGACAGAGCCGCAGCTCTCGTGACGCAATTCAAGATTACGGCGGACATCGGCCGTGCCCCATTTGCGTTCCCAGACATAGAGGGTCAAAACGGTCGGAAAGAGGTCCACCCCTTTTTCGGTCAATCCATATTGACGATGCGTCGATGATCCGGCCTCAGGGTCTTTGCGCAATATGCCGGTCTCAATTAGACGACTGAGGCGATTGGACAGCAATGCTTTTTGAATGCCTGTTCGTTGCTTTAACTGGGTGAACCGGGTGGAACCCATCCAGATCGATTCTAATATCAGCAAAATCGGGGTATCCCCCAATATCTCCAGCGCCCGCCAAATGGAGCAGGTCTTTATGGTCGGGGAATCAATGGAAAAGCTATTAGAAGAAGGCATGATATCCCATGGGCAAAAGCAATATCGGTTAAATCTTACAGCCAGCATGAAATCTTAGCAACCGCCTCTGTACAAGCGAGAAACCGCAACTCCGCTAGACGCCAAGTTCGGACAGCTTTTATCGATTAACTTCGATGGAGATCTTAGCCTTCACCAAGCGACTGACATCTTGACACCGCTTTAAATAGACTTAGGCCAGCATCATCAAAGGGAGATTTATCATGCGTGAAGCAGTCGTCGTATCCTATGCCCGCACAGGGCTCGCCAAAGCCGGTCGTGGTGGCTTTAATATTACACCGCCCATGACGATGGCAGCCCATGCTATCAAACATGCCGTCGCTAAGTCGGGCGTTGAAAGCGATTTTGTCGATGATAGCCTGATGGGCAACGTTGCCCATGCTGCGCCGAATATCGGACGCAATGCTGCGCTTCTCGCTGGCCTTCCCAAAACCACGGCTGGCGCAACGATCAACCGTTTCTGTTCGTCCGGTATGCAAGCCATCGCCATGGCCGCAAACCATATTCGCGGCGATGGCGCGGATTGCGTTGTGGCTGGCGGTGTGGAAAGCATCTCGATGCAAGGCACGCGTGCTCCGGAAGGCAGCATCGACAATGAAATCCTGAAAATTGCGCCCGCGATCTTCATGCCGATGATTGATACGGCGGATATTGTGGCGGAGCGTTACAATGTCAGTCGCGAATATCAGGACGAATATTCCCTGCAATCGCAGCAACGTATGGCAGCAGCGCAGGAAGCCGGACTTTTTGCCGACGAGATCGTACCGATGCAGACCAAGATGAAGGTCGTCGACAAGGAAACCAAGGAAGAAAGCATCGTCGATTACACGGTGGATCGGGATGAGTGTAATCGCCCGACCACAACCTTGGAAGGCCTCGCCAAATTGCAGCCAGTCATGGGCGAAGGAAAATATATCACCGCCGGCAATGCCAGCCAATTATCCGATGGCGCGGCGGCTGTCGTTTTGATGGAAGCCAAAGAAGCGGAGCGTCGGGGCCTAAAACCTTTGGGCCGTTTTGTTTCCTGGGCTGTGGCCGGATGCGAACCGGATGAAATGGGCATTGGTCCGGTCTTTGCGGTGCCCAAGCTGCTTGAGCGGCAAGGATTGACCGTCGATGATATCGATATCTGGGAACTCAACGAAGCTTTTGCGAGCCAGTGTCTCTACAGCCGCGATCGTCTGGGCATTGATCCGGAAAAATACAACGTCAATGGCGGCTCCATCTCTATCGGCCACCCCTTTGGAATGACGGGCGCGCGCTGTGCCGGGCATTTGTTGCAGGAAGGTCGTCGCCGTGGTGCGAAATGGGGCGTTGTCACTATGTGTATTGGTGGTGGTCAGGGCGGAGCAGGTCTGTTTGAGATTTATCCCTGAACCTTCCGGATATTCGTCAGTCCTCGCATATTAAGGGATAGAAACAGTTTTGGATCAACTAACGGGCGAACAAGTCGAACGCCGGCTGTCAGAAGCTTTGGCGCATCGCTCCTCGGTGCCTGCTGAAAAGCTGATAGCCGGACTGCTCCGCACCTTTAAGCTCACGGCAGATGCGGATGACGAATTTCACTATCCTGCACTCGCTTCAACCGCTCGCGAACGCATTTTTGGCGGGCAAGTCATTGCTCAGGCCATTGTTGCAGCCGATCGTACCGTCGATGATGAAAAGACCATACATTCGCTGCATTCCTATTTTCTGCGCGCCGGTGACGAAACAAAGCCGCTTCATTTTCGGGTGCACCGCGACTTTGATGGGCGAAGCATTTCGAACCGCAGGGTCGTTGTCCGGCAAAATGAAAAGGTCATATTCAACTTGACGGCCTCGTTTCAAAAACCAGCGGAGGGGCTCCAACATCAGGTGCCGATGCCGGATGTATTGCCGCCCGAAAAATGCATGAGCATGATGGAGCAAATTGCCCGCAACCCGCAAGTATCGGACAAACATATCCACCGGATGAGCATGCCGCGGCCCTTTGACGTGCGAAGCTTTCGCCCGGAAGGAAAAAGTGAACCCGCACGTCAATATCAGTGGTTCAAAACCGTTGCGCCGCTGCCGGATGATCCGCTGACACACCGTGCAACCCTCGCCTTCGCGTCCGATATGGGATTGCTCTCCACTTCGATGATCCCGCACGGATTGCATTGGACAACACCCGGATTGTTCTCGACCAGCCTTGATCACGCCATGTGGTTCCATGACGATTTCAGGATGGATCAATGGATCTGCTACGTCATGGATAGCGACTGGACCGGCGGCACGCGCGGCCTTAATCGCGGTTCACTCTATACGCAGGATGGCAAGCTGGTCGCGTCCGCCGTGCAAGAAGGTCTTATCCGCCTGACGCCAAAAAAAGACTGAGCCTTAGAAAAGCGATTTCAGATTGCGTTTCAATATCTTGCCATTGGCGTTGCGCGGCAAGCTATCGGTGCTGAACAGGACTTTGACCGGTACTTTAAAATTCGCCAGCTGTTCCCGCACCCACTCTTGCAATTCCGCCTCCGTAGCCGTTTGCCCTTGCACCAGATGCACGATCGCCGCCGGTTCCTCTCCTAACGTCTTGTGATCAATGCCAACCAAAGCAGCATCCATCACTGCAGGATGATCATAAAGGACATTCTCAACCTCGGATGAGTAGATATTCTCCCCGCCGCGGATGATCATGTCTTTGGCCCGGTCAACAACATAGCAGAAGCCTTCGTCATCCAATCGCGCCAGATCACCGGTCCGGACCCAGCCATCGACGAAAGTTTCGGCCGTCGCGTCTGGCCGGTTCCAATAGCCTTTCACTACCATCGGACCGCGCGCCCACAACTCACCGACCTCGCCAATTGGCATTTCCTGACTGGCGTCCTCGCTCATGACTTTCAGATCTGCCGCGGCCACTGGCGGACCGCAACTTGTCGGACGATTAAGATAATCCTCGGCGCTGTGCGTTGTAACCGTTGCCGTTGTTTCGGTCATGCCCCAGCCATTGCCGGGCAGCGCACCAAAGACTTCATAGATTTTGCGCGCCAATTCCGGCGCGGACGGCGCACCGCCATAGCTGATGGCATCGATGGAACTCAGATCATATTGATCCCGGTCGGGATGTTCGATCAACTGCCATGCAATGAACGGCACACCGCCGGTTGCGTTGACCTTTTCCTGCTCGATAATCTCCATCGCCTTTACGGTATCCCACTTGTGCAAGAAGACCATTTTATGCCCCCCTTGAACGGTAGGCATCATGATGGCCGAACAAGCGGTACAATGGAACATAGGTACAACGGTTAGGCCAACCCGAATGGTGGGTTCCGGAACTTCATTGCCCCGGCGCAATGCCGCGGCCGCCCCGGAATAACCAACTGAAATAGCATTGGTGGTCAGATTACGATGCGTACCGAGAGCGCCTTTGGGTTGGCCGGTTGTACCGCTGGTATAAAAAATCGTCGCTGGATCATCAGGCGCAATGTCGATTGCTGGCAAATCCTGATCTGGAAGATTGGCATAATCATTGGGCCGACCGATAATCTCTTCGAGCGCACGTGCTGGATCTGCCAATGCGCTCTGGCTGCGCGCCACGATGACATGTTTCAAATCAGGCAAGTCCGCCATATGCGGAGAAATTCGATCCCATCGCTCGGCATCACATAGCAACACGCTGGTTTCGGAATTTGCGAGGCCAAAAACCAGTTCTTGATCCGTCCACCACGCATTGAGCGGCACAACAATCGCACCAATCGAAGCCGCCGCAAAGAAAATTACTGGCCATTCCGGCAAATTGCGCATCGCCAGCGAGACCCGGTCTCCCTTGGATACACCGATTTTCTGCAGCTCCATAGCCAGAGCGGCCACAGCCCTATACCAGCTGGCATAGGTGACACGCTCATCCGCAAATATCAGAAATTCGCTGTCGCCATGACCGCGCGCATGTTCCGCCATCGCCGCGAGCGTGGGCAGTGCATTTTTCCAGACACGCGTCAATACGCCATCGATATCGACCATATCCATTTCAAACGGCTGCCCCGGCGCACATAATAATGCGTCCACATCTTTGCGTGATCGTACGGGCCATCCAGCAGGCGGTGTCCACTTTTCCAGTGGATCTGTTGCTTCAGCTGACAAATTTTTCTCTCCTAATTGATGTTCGCGAACCTATCCGTTGAACGTGCCTCCTGCAGCTGCCTTTTCCTGCAGCAGGTCTGCGACCGGTAGATTGTGTTTATTCAGGCCGGCGACAATATTGTCGAGCCCGACGGTGTCGGCCCAGAACATCGGACCGCCGGTATAAAGCGGCCAGCCATAGCCATTGATCCAGACGACATCGATATCGCTCGCGCGCTGTGCCATGCCTTCTTCGAGGATTTTCGCTCCCTCGTTGACCATCGGATAAAGCATCCGTTCGCGAATTTCGTCCTTGGAAATTTCGCGCTGCTCTTTGCCTGCTTTGGCGGCGAATTCGGCAATGATCTGTTTGACTTCATCAGAGGGCGTGCGTTGCCGCGCCTCATCATAGTCATAAAAGCCTTTGCCGACTTTCTGTCCCCAGCGACCGACGGCGCATAAAGCGTCGCGCAATGTTTCGATGCGTTCGGGATCGCGATGCCATCCGATATCGACACCGGCCAGATCGGACATTTGGAACGGCCCCATCGGGAAACCAAATTCCAGCAAGACGTCATCGACTTCCCAATAATTGGCGCCTTCCATGATCATGAGATTGGCTTGCTCCTGGCGCGGGCTGAGCATCCGGTTGCCAATAAAGCCGGGACAAACGCCTGAGACCGCGGCCACTTTGCCGATTTTCTTCGACAACTTCATCGCCGTCATCAGCACATCATCAGCGGTCTTCTCGCCGCGCACGATTTCCAGCAATTTCATCACATTGGCGGGGGAGAAAAAGTGCAGACCGAGCACATATTCTGGCCGCTTGGTCACCGCAGCAATCTCGTCAATATTCAGATAGCTGGTGTTACTGGCAAGGATCGCGCCCTGTTTCACAATCCCGTCCAGCTTGGTGAACACTTCCTTTTTGACATCCATATTCTCAAATACCGCTTCGATCACCAGATCGCAGTCGGCCAGATCGTCATAGGACAGGCTGGGCGTCAAAATACTCATCGCGCCCTCAACCTGCTCTTCGGTCATCCGGCCGCGTTTGGCGGTGTTCTCGTAATTTTTGCGGATTACATTGACGCCGCGGTCCAGCGCTTCTTCTTTCAATTCGACAATGGTTACGGGAATGCCAGCGGACAGAAAGTTCATGCCGATGCCGCCGCCCATGGTGCCAGCCCCTAAAATGCCGACTTTCTTGATCGGGATCAGATCGATTTTGGGATCAATGCCGTCAATCTTATTGGCCGCACGCTCGGCAAAGAAATAGTGACGCATGGCCGCCGATTGGGTGCCGGTCATAAGTTTCGTGAACAATTCCCGTTCTTTCGCGACGCCGTCTGCATAGGATAGTTCACCGGCGGCTTTCACCGCTTGAATGCCTGCTTCGGGAGCCTCGAACCCACGAATTTTGCGGCCATTTTTCTGGCGGAACTCATCGAATATCGCCGGATCTTTAATGCCATCTTCATTGGCCGTGCCTTCGGAAGACCGGGGCGGTTCCTTGCCAATTTGTTCGCGCGCAAAGGCGATCGCGTCGTCGGCGAGACTGTCTTCACCAACCAGCTTGTCGACCAAGCCAATAGTATGCGCCTTTTTCGCGGAAATTGGATTGCCAATCACCACCATCGGCAATGCCGCCTCTGCGCCAACCACGCGCGGCAAGCGCTGGGTTCCGGCAGCACCGGGGATCAGGCCGAGCTTCACCTCTGGCAAGCCCATTTTCGCAGACGGAACGGCAACCCGGTAATGACAGGCCAAGGCAACTTCACAGCCACCGCCAAGCGCTGTCCCGTGGATCGCCGCGACAACCGGCTTGCTGCTGGCCTCCAACCGATCAATCGCCTCGCCTAAATTGGGTCCCTGCATTGGCTTGCCAAATTCCGTAATGTCTGCGCCGGCAAAGAATGTGCGCCCGTCGCAGCGGATGACCACCGCTTCCACCCCATCGTCAGACAGCGCCTCTTCGATTCCGTCAACCAATCCCTGACGAACCGCCGCGCCGAGTGCATTAACCGGCGGATTGTTCGAGGTGATAACCAATATATTCTGATGTTTCTGGGTGGTTACGACAGACATTTTTTTCTCCTGCAAGAACATGTTTATGTGACGAAAAGATGCGGCACGACATGCAAACAACGCTCGAATATCGGGCAAGCAACTCGGATATCATAAAGAATAACGATTGGAAATCAGGCTTTTGTCCGGATGACATTTAAGTCGCTACACATTGTCCGTTTTCGAAACGAAACCGATATCCTGCTAGCGTCTGACAAAGACGCCAAACGGGCATGAGGCCGCGACCGTTCAGCAATCCTTGCAGTTGATAGCTTGGTTTCCAGTTTTTCTTTCGACTGGGGAAGCGTTGACACCTATAATAGCATCAACATTCTCACCAGTACCGGCAACTTTACCGTCTCTGGCAGCGACTTGCCGCCGGCAAACGGAAATCAAAATAGTTTTGGAACCAACTTCCGGTTCACGGCACAATTTGATGCACCGACTTTTCTGGAAGACATTGAATTCGTAAGTACGCGTAACTCATTCGAATTTGACAATGTCTCGATAGCTGCTGTTCCAGAGCCAGCAACATGGGCGTTCATGATCTTTGGCTTTGGTGCCATCGGTGGTGCCCTAAGATCAAATGGGCGGCGTCAGCGTAAAGCGAATGTGAAAGTCAGCTACGCTTAAGCACATCAATCAAAAAATTACACAAAGCCCTGTCAGAGCAATCTGGCAGGGCTTTTTTGTTCGCTTCTGTGTTGTTGGGTCGAGACCCGATCATGGCGTGAAACGAACGCCCGGCGAAATCAGCCCTGACTGAGAAACTTTCGCATATTCCGCGCCGCTTGCCGGATGCGCTGTTCATTCTCGACCAGCGCGAGACGGACATAGCCCTCGCCTTCATCCCCAAAGCCGGGTCCGGGTGCAACGGCAACGCCGGCTTCTGCAATGAGCCGCTTGGAAAATTCCATCGAGCCGAGATGTTTGAACTGCTCCGGAATCGGTGCCCACGCAAACATGCTCGCCTCTGGGGACGGAATGTCCCATCCCGCCCGACCAAAGCTTTCGACCATCACGTCGCGGCGTTGTTTATAAAGCGCGCGGTTTTCCGCAATAATATCCTGCGGGCCGTTTAGCGCGGCCGTTGCAGCTACTTGGATCGGAGTGAAAGCGCCATAATCAAGATAGCTTTTCACGCGCGTCAGTGCGCCAATAAGCTTTTGGTTGCCGACCGCAAAGCCCATGCGCCAGCCGGGCATGGAATAAGTTTTCGACATACTGGTAAATTCTACCACACAGTCCTTTGCGCCATCAATCTGCAGCATCGAGGGTGTGGGCACATCGCCATAATAGATCTCGGCATAGGCGAGATCACTAATCACCCATAATTTATGCTCCCGCGCGAAATCGACGACTTTCTGATAAAAGTCGAGATCGGCGACATAGGCCGTCGGATTGGACGGATAGCCCATGACCAATACCGACGGCTTGGGAACGGAATAGCTCATCGCATATTCCAGCCGGGTGAAGAAATCCGGCCCGGGTGCGGCGGGGATCGAGCGGATCGCCGCTCCAGCAATGATGAAACCGAATGTATGGATCGGATAAGATGGATTGGGTGCCAACACAACATCACCGGGCGCGGTGATCGCCTGCGCCAGATTAGCGAGACCTTCCTTGGAACCGAGGGTGACGATCACTTCACTCTCAGGATCAAGATCCACGTCAAAACGGCGTTTGTAGTAGTTAGACTGGGCGAGGCGCAGTCCCTTGATGCCTTTCGATGCGCTATAGCGATGTGCGGTCGGGTCATTTGCCGTTTCGCAAAGTTTGTCGATCACATGCTTTGCCGGCGCCCCATCGGGATTGCCCATGCCAAGGTCGATAATATCCTCACCGCGGGCGCGCGCGTCGGCCTTCATTGCGTTCACTTCAGCGAACACATAGGGCGGCAGGCGTTTGATGCGGTAGAATTCTTCAGACATGGTTTAATCGATTCCGGTGTTTCGTTTTACGGAACCGCTGCTTTGCGCAACTTTGATAGGAATGTCGAGGGGTTCAGGACAAATAGTTGTGACTTGACGCCTAGACCATCAAAGACCGTTGCCCGCGCATCACAGTACGGCTCTCGCTGCCCTTCATCACTGTGGATTTCGCGCGGATCGTATCGAGGAAATGCCAGGTCGACGTTGCCTTTTCTGGTGTCAGCGAAACAGTCATATAGCCGCGATTGGATGTATCGCACCATTGCAGCTGATCATTGGTTTCCTGCACAGCACGCGCCGCTGTCACTGGGTCTGCTCCGGTCAAATAGGATTCCAGTCCGGGTGAGCTCACGCTATGCCCGCCAAATTCAACGCCCGCTGCGCCGCTGTCGGTTTCCAGATTAAAGGCCCAGCCATTATGGCTGTCGCCGGACAATACGATCAGATCAGCATCAACCTCCTGCGCGCCCAGCAAGGCCCGTTCCCGCGCCTGAGGATATCCGTCCCAACTATCGAGATTAATCGGGAGGCCGACTTTGGCCGCCAATGCGCCAACAGCAACCCGCGCCTTGGCAAAGGCGGGCGCGTCATCGGCCAACCAGTTGACGGCTTCTTGCGGCAATTTCAATTCGCCCATGACACATTGCTGGCCCCAGACCTGCCACTTGGTTCCCGACGCGCGCGACTGGCGCATAGCCTCGGTCAGCCACGTCTCTTGCACCGCACCGAGCATCTGCCGCTCGGGGTCTTGCCAGATGGTATCGCGAAATGTTTCCAGCGCGGTTTGGATATTTTCCTGACCCTGTAAAGCGGCCGCGAGATCCGCTGGCTCGCTGCGCCCGCCAATCCGGCTTTCGGTCATGAACAAGGTGGCGAGATCGCCGATTTGATATTCGCTCCACAACGGCGCGCCATCATCACGGTCGCGCACCGGCATCCATTCGCGGTAAACCTGTTCGGCGACACGCTTGCGCACCTCCCAGTCGCCTTCGGTCTTGGGCTGGTGGTTTTGTGCTCCGCTCATATGGGCATCGTTGGTGAATTCGTGATCATCCCACATCGCAATCATCGGATAAAGCTGATGGATGCGTTGCAAGTCGGGATCGCTGCGATAAGCGGCATAGCGCAGTCGATAATCTGCAAGCTGCACAATCTCATGCCCGGGATCAATGATCCGGCCTGCCAGTGCCTCTTTGGTCGAGGGATAAGTCCCAACCGGATATTCATAGAGATAGTCGCCGGTATGCAAGACCAGATCGAGATCATTACTCTCGGCAGCATGAGCATAAGCGTTGAAATGACCAAAGGGCATGTTGGAGCAACCGAAGACGCCCAGATTAAATTTTTCGGTTTGCCCCTGCGGTAACGTGCGCGTCCGGCCCGTGGCGGATTTTGATCCGTCGGGCGCTATGAAGCGGAAGAAATACCATTGGTTCTCCGCAATATCCGGCACAATATATTTGGCAATATGATCGCGGCTAGCCGAGGCGGTAACTTCGCCGGCCATTTTTGCTCCGGTAAAATCGACATTTTGCGCGATTTCAACCGTCAGTTTCGTATCACCGCTGCCAATGTACCGCGTCCATAACAGCACAGAATTATGTGACGGCTCACCACTCGCGACGCCGTGCGTGAAGCCGCTTGCGCGCGCCAATGTGGCAGAGGCCGAAGCGGACATGGCACCAAGGCCAAAAGTACCCAGCTGGATCAGCTGGCGGCGACCAATTTCCATTGTCATATAATCATCCCAAAATTCCAACTGCGAACAGAATGGCGAAAAACAATGTCATGCTGATGACAGTGAAGACAAGCAAGGCAGAAAGTCTCAGCAGCGCTTCGATCCGCGAAAGTTTGTAGGCATGGCGCAGCTGTCGGTACATGTGAAATGGCGGATAGAAGACAAGCAACATTCCCCAAATACCATCAGAAACGCCGAGCGCAGCCAGAATGGCGCAAGTGATGAAAAGCAACGACATGAAGCTGATCGAATAGGTCGTGAAAACGGCGTGATCGTAAAAATGATAACCGCGACGACCGATAAGGGTGAGCCAAACGAAAGGCAGCGAAATCGGGATCAACAACCAGGCAAATTTATAGCCGTTGGCCTTGAGCTTGTAGAGCAGCAGGTCCGGATTTTCGTTTACGGCTTTGATTCCATCCCTGATCGTCTTATCCAGTTCCTTCGAACCGGTTGTCACGCTGCTGTCATCGTTCAGAACATTGCCCTCTTGAATATCATCAAGGCCGGTTTGCAATTGATCAATCTCTTCTTTAGAAAAATTACCCAGTTCAATAGCGCCGTCACCCAATTTAACCTCAGGATAGGGGGTGTCCTCCCCGGTCATAGTCGCCAGAAGATTGCGACCTTTCTTCAAATCAAGAAGATCCTGTTGCAATTTCGCCTGATCCGCATCAGCCGCGGATTCCAGCTCTACTTCCTTTTCTGTAATCTGCCGTTCGATATCGGCCGTTTGCATTACTACGCCCGTATTGAAATCTTTGTTGGTCTCCGATCCGTTGCCGCCCGAAAAGGGATCACCCAGGAAGGAAAAAACCGCGAACATCATGAACACGGAAAACAAGAACAACGCCATGGGAGAGATAAACCGTGCGCGCTGACCATGGATATAGCGCCGGGTTAAGTCTCCAGGCCTCCAAGCCAGTAAGGGAATCGTCCGCCAGAATTTACCTTCAAAATGCAGGACGCCATGCAGGATATCATGCCAAAACGCGCCGATAGAACGGTGGATATGCAGCGGCTGTCCGCAACTATTGCAATAGCTGCCCGTAACCGGCGCTTCGCAATTCAGGCACTTGCCAGAATGTCCTCCAGTTGCATTACCGCTTTCGCCCTCAACCGCTGTCGCGATCAAGGCGCCTTCAATGGCCGTTCCGGCTGCTTCAAATTCCCCCGACATGGTGACAGGTTTTCGCCAATTTGACGAATAAGGCAAGCGGCTTTTTGCATTCACCGCCTGCCCCACTTGTGATGGAAAATTACATATCCATCGCTTGCGCGACTTCGACACTGCCATGGTCCATGATAGGGCAACCTTTGGCCAGTTCCACCGCGGCGTTGATATTCGGCGCTTCCACCAGAGAGAAACCAGAGATCGGATTGCTCCCGCCATCATCAGCGACACCTTTGGCCGAGACGGTTTTGGAAGGACCAGCAGGGTTGCCGCCATCAACCACCGCATCACCCATATCGGCGAGCCATGTGTTCCAGCGCTCCATAGTCTTGGCACCTTCCTCCGGTGATTCTGGCGGTTGGCCGCCGTGATAGACAAAGATAAATTTGGGCATTCTCATTCTCCTTTTGTCTTCTTTGGTTGGGGGATAAAATTCAAACTGCAACCTGATCGGCATAACGTTCCAACTTCGCCAAGCTGGAACCCCAGCCACTTTCGTGATTTTGTGCGCTGTCATCATCGGCGAGGTTGCTGTGCAACATCACAAAATCCGTGCCGCCGTTGCCGTCGCTATGAACTTCAAACCGCACTTCACTGTCATGGCCGCGCTGGTCATCATCGTCATGCCATGCCCAAGTGAAGGTAACGCTCTTACCTTGCTCCACGCTCAGCACCTCTCCGGTGACCTTGTGGATTCCTCCTTCACTATTTTTCATGATCGACATCCAAGGCCCGGCACGCGAGAAATCGAGCTTATGCTCCGCTAGCGTGATGCCTTCTGGACCCCACCATTTTGTGAGATGCTCTGCCTGTGTCACAAAGTCGAAAACCTTTTCAGGGGGCGCGGCAAAATGCCGTTTCATTTCCAAGTCAGCCATTGTCGTCCTTCTCCTCTTTTTCTTTTCTGTCAGCGTTCAGGGCACGCTCCAACCGATCGAGGCTGGTCTCCCAGAATTCGCGGTAAGTGATTATCCAGGCGGAAATCTGACGCACCGCCTCAGGCCGCACCGAATAGAGCCGCCGCTGTTTGTCGGTCCGCTGTTCTAACAACCCCGCTTCTCGCAGCACTTTCAGATGGCGCGAAAAGGCGGGCGATGAAATCGGCGCGGTGTCGGCAATGTCACCGGCGCTCAGCTCACCTTCCTGCAACAAGCGATCAACAATCGCGAAACGTGTCGGGTCGCCCAGCGCGGCAAATATCGGGGACAGCTGTTCCATGTCATTCCTTGATTAACTGATTCGTTATTTAACTTATATGTTATATAATGAGAGTCAATCCATTATTGCGGCGTGAAAAATGACCGCTTGGCCGTCACCGCGAAAAACAGCATATGGTTTTGGCGCAGCAGCAGCGTCTTGTTCCTGTTAATATACACACCGTTATTGCCGAATGAGGTTTTACGCACTCAATATGGATGTTCTTTATATGAAAAGCTCTTACCGCTCCGCCTCCCTTAGCTTAACGCTTGTTTCATCCTGCTTGCTGATATCGGTCCCTGCCCTGGCGCAAACACCGCTGAAGCGCGCACTAACTGCAGCAAAAAATGGCCCAGTTTATTCTTATGATATTAGCTATGTGACGCGCGAAATGAACGCGGCCGGGCGGATCAATCCTAGCCGCCCGAATGGTCAGCGGGTCAAAGTCTCCAGGCCAGCAAAATCAACCTGGTCAGACGATTTCAAGAAAGCCGTCAAGGAAATCGAAAATGGTCGCTACAAAGGTTTCTGGTGCAGCGAAATGGCGAAAAGCATTCCAGCAAGCGCCCGATTGATCAGCCAAACCGCCACGACTGCGACCTATGCCTTCAAACCGTTGCCGGACCCCGATGAAAAGGCCAGTAAGAAATTTGTCAAACATCTCAACGGACGGGTCACAGTGGACAAAAAAGCTCCAGCGATATTGGCCTATAGCCTGACCGCGCCAAAATCATTCAAACCGGCGTTCGTCGCCCGCATCACCAAGTTTAATCTCAATACAAGCTGCGCGAGAGCTCCAGACGGGCGGACTTATGTTAAAAACTCCAAAGTCATTGTTGCAGGGTCAGCCTTTGGCAAGAGTTTCAATGAATCTACGACGCGGACGCATAGCCGCCTAAAGCAAGCATCCCAATAATCCTCGCCCGGCCTGAGAATATGTGAACGCGGGTCAAACTTGCATAACGCCTAAATTTGAGTATGATGTTATAACATTACACAAATTTATCGGAGTATTAATCAAAACGGGAGAGAGAATAATGACAACGTATAGGCCAACGTTTCGCCAACATGGTATCCACCATTCGCATAGTCAGCCGATGTCGCAACTGAACATCACGCCGCTGATTGACGTGCTTCTCGTCCTGCTGGTCATGCTCATGCTCTCCATTCCCATTGCGACACACAAAGTTGAGGTCAAACTGCCGCCCCCTGGCATTGGATCGGGCGAGCCACCCAAGGTCAACATATTGCGCATCAACAACGCAGGCCTTACCCTCTGGAACGGCGAAGCGGTGACGGAGCCGAAGTTGAAATCATTGCTCGCGGACATGGCCAAAGACCCCGACCTGCCCCAGCTGCACATGCAAACCGATGCCAATGCCCGCTACGAGATTTTTGATCACACGATTGCGACGGTGAAACGCTCTGGTGTTCAGGCAATCGGTTTTATCGGAAATCAGAAATTTGCTCAATGGGACAACAGCCCGAATTGACTCCCCTGCTCCGGGCTGACAGATTGGGATCCTATTGGGGAGACGATGATGATTGGCCCGAAGCTTTTCGACTTTCTGCGAGATTTGGAACAGAATAACGACCGCGAGTGGTTCAAGGCGCAGAAAAAGCGCTATGAAGCAGAAGTCGTTGACCCGGTGACCGATTTTATCGTCAATATGGCGCCTCGCGTTGCAGCCATCAGCCCCCACATAACCGTCGATCCCCGCCCCAATGGCGGCAGCCGTTTTCGCATCTATCGCGACACGCGTTTTTCGAAAGACAAGAGCCCCTATAAAACCCATGTCGGCTGCCAGTTCCGCCATGCAGCGGGAAAGGATGCGCATGCACCGGGATTTTATGTCCATCTCGGCCCTGGCGAAGTCTTTTTTGGCGGCGGTGTCTGGGGACCGCAGGGAGAAGCCCTGCGCAATATCCGTCAGCGCATTGTCGATAAACCAGCACGCTGGGAAGAAGCCGTAGAGGGTATCGATCTGCGCGGTGATCAATTGGTGCGTGCGCCCAAGGGTTTTGACGGAGACCATCCGCTAATCGATGACCTGCGCCGCAAAAGCTTTTTCAGCTTTCGGGATGCGGATGAGAAACTCGCCACATCGAAAAAATTTGAAGATGCTGTAGAGGCGCAGTTCCAAAAGGTTGCGCCGCTTATGGGCTTTGTCGCCGATGCGATGGGTGTGGAATTTTAGCGCCCGCCCTTCCCTTAAATGCTCAAACCGCCATCCACAGCGAAGGCTGCACCGGTTGCAAACTTACTCTCGTCAGAGGCTAGATAGACCAGCAAATGCGCGATATCATCGGGCTCGCCCATATGCCCAACCGGCTGAGCGAGCGCAAAAGACTCTTTAGTCGCAGCAGGATCAGGCGTTCCATCTATCACGCTTTGAACATTGGGTGTCATGATCGTCCCCGGCAGCACCGCATTAACCCGCACACCATTTTTCTCTCTCGCGCAATAGAGCGCGATGGATTTTGTCAGCATCGGGATCGCTGCCTTGGCCGAATTATAGGCAACGAGATCCGCACTCGCATTAATCGCTGCTGCGGATGAAAAATTGATCATCGATCCACCTGTCTTGCTCATCAAATCCATCGCCGATTTGCATCCAAGGAAAATGGAATCAACGTCCACAGTGTAGCACCGCTTGAAATCTTCATAGCTGACATCGGCAATAGAACCGAAAACCGTAACGGCAGCGTTGTTGATCAAAACATCCAATCGACCATATTGCGATTCCATATGCGCAATAACCTCCGTCCAGCGATCGGGATCCGTCACATCCTGTTCAAGAAATTCCACATTATCGCCGAGCTCCTGTGCGGTCTTCTCACCAGCCTCAGCATTATGGTCGGTAATCACAACACGCGCACCTTCTTCCACCAAACGAATGGCCGCAGCCTTGCCAAGGCCCATAGCCCCGCCGGTTAGCAATATGACTTTGTCCTCAACCCGTCCCATAATATCCTCCTATATCTTTGCTTTACTGGCCCTAATGCCCCCTCGGAACAGATCATGGCAATGCACAGAATAGATACTGCGTGAACCCGATCGTCCTGCACAGTTTTGTCAGTCGCACTGTTGGCTATCGCTGATACTGTCTGCGCAATTAGGAGATAAATTGTGGCTGTCGAAACCAAACGAAGCTTTTGCCGATTCTGTCATGCCAGCTGTGCGATGCTGGTCGATGTGGAAGATAATAAGATCAAAGCGGTTCGCGGAGACAAAGAAGATCATCTGTTTAAAGGCTATACCTGCATCAAGGGCCGCCAACTCACCGATATGCACAACCTGCCCGACCGGATGATCACCAGCAAAATCCGCCAACCTGATGGCACGTTCAAGGATATTGCGACCGCTGACGCGCTGGCACTCGCTGGCGCACAGATGAAGAAAATGGTCGAGGAACATGGCCCCCACAGTGTTGCGGTCTATTGCGGCACCAACGCGTTTCAGAACAGCGCTGTGCTCGGCACATCTTACGCCTTTGCGCAGGGCATCGGCTCGCGCAACTGGTATACCAGCGTGACCGTCGATCAACCCGCCAAGGTTTTCACCACAGCGCGCTATGGCATGTGGATGGGTGGCGGCAATGCCTTCACGGAAGCTGATGTTGCGATGTTTGTCGGCAATAATCCGATCGTATCGCATTATTCCGGCGGCATGCCGACATCCTCTCCTTCCCGCGGTCTGCAAGATGCCCAGGAACGCGGCTTGAAGCTCATCGTCGCTGATCCGCGCGTCAGTGACATGGCCAGGCGCGCCGATGTCCATCTACCCGTGAAACCAGGCGAAGACCCTGCCCTGCTCGCTGGCATGCTCCATGTGATTTTTACAGAAAAACTGTTCGACCAGAATTTCGTCGCCGCCCATGTCGATGGCGTTGAAGAGCTGGAAGCAGCGGTCAAACCGATGACACCCGACGTCGCCGCAAAGCGCGCTGGCGTGGACAAGGATGAGCTAATCAAGGCCGCGCGCATGTTCGCGGGCGCCAACAAAGGCCGTGTTGTCACCGGCACAGGTCCGGAAATGGCGGGCAATGGCACGCTCACCGAATATCTGGTGGCATCGCTCAACATATTATGCGCGCGTTTCAATCAGGAAGGCGAAAAAGTTTCCGCCCCGATGGTTTTCAATCCCGTCAGCGGCGCACCCAAAAAGGCGCAGGTCGCGCCGCCCGTTCCCATGTTTGGCGAAGGTTTTGAAAAAAGCCGCATCCGCGGTCTGGGCATGTTGGGCAAAGAGATGCCATGCAACGTATTGGCCGATGAAATTCTCACCCCGGGTGAAGGCCAAATCAAGGCGCTAATCTCTATCGGCGGCAATCCCGAAATTGCGTTCCCCGATCAACATAAAGTCCGTCGCGCGCTCGAAGAATGCGAACTTTTCATTCAGGTCGATCCATGGATGTCCGCCAGCGCCAGGCGCGCCGATATGATCTTGGCGCCGAGCATGTGTCTAGAACGCGAAGACATTAACAACGTATCAGACGCGTTCACCGAGGAAGCCTACGCCCATTATACAGAAGCCATGGTCCCCGCACCCGGCGATACGATGGACGAATATGAAATGCTCTGGTGGCTCGCCAAGCATATGGGCATTGAAATGAACTATCCCGGTGGCTCTGTGTCTATGGAGGAATGCCCGGACAAAGCGACCGTTCTGGATCTGATATCCGAAGGCTCGCTGCTCAAACCAAGCAAAGCCAAAGCGGATGCGGCGGCACTGGAACGCAAGGGCGCGGCCATCACCTATGATGAACTTCATCCCGTTGTTGGACCCGCCGATCCAGACAGCGAAAACCGCTTCGACCTCAACGCCGGCGCGATGCCAAGCGAGTTGTTCGAATATGCCGCCAATGACCCGGTCAAAGACGGCTTCGACTTCCGCCTAATCTCGCGCCGCTCCAAGCATCGCTATAATAGCAACGGACACCCCTTCCCCAAACTGGTCGAAAAAATGCCCACCAACCCGGCCTTTATCAACCCCGATGACATGGCAAAGGCAGGGATTGATGACGGCGCGATCATCGAAATCACGTCCCCAACGGCCTCTATTTTCGGCATGGCCAAGGCCGACGAAAAAGTCCGTCCTGGTGTCATTTCGATGAGCCACGCCTTTGGTGATAGCGATGCCGGCAAGGATGATGTGATGACCAAAGGTGGTTCAACCAACCGGTTGATTGTCGATGATAACTGGCTGGACCCGATTACGGGGCAAGCAGTGCAAAGCGCGATACCGGTGCGTGTGAGCGCGGCATAAATTCAACATATTTTTTGAAGCCTGTGCCATTAAACTGGCGCAGGCTTTTGTTTGTTGTAGCCTGCACGCCCAGAGCAACCGATATAATTTTTCGCATTTTTTGGCGGATTTCAGCCATTAACTTGATGAAACCACCAAAACAAAAGGCGAATGATGTAAAATCTGTGTCTTTTCTGCACCACAAGACCATCACTACGGTTCACAAAGCTGTAATAACCGTTATACCTCGCAGGCGCTCAGAAAGCCGATATCGCTGGGGACGTTTTTTTTGGCTTTGCAATGGGTTCGATAGGTTTTCACCGGTCGGATGTATTTTTCCCTATATTTTTAATGAAACCACAAGAGGGTTATTTGATTTATTTAAAAACGGGCGCATCGCTTGCGGTCATCGCAGCTATGGGCTGTGCATCGGCACAAGCTCAAGAAACAACCAATAACGAACAACAACGGGGCGTACAGGAAATTGTCGTTACAGCGACAAAACGCGCAGCAGATTTGCAGGATGTTGCAGTCGCAGTTCAGGCTTTGGGTGAAGAAACACTCGATCAACTGGGCGTTACCGTCTTTGACGACTACCTACAGCAACTACCCGGCGTCACCGCTGGCGGCGGCGGACCAGGTCAAAGCACCATCTATATTCGTGGTTTGGCTTCAACCACACCAAATCTGACGACCGCTGGCGTTGCCGGCCTCGCACCCAATGTGGCGCTTTATCTCGATGAACAGCCGGTATCACAGCCAGGCCGTAACCTCGACGTTTACGCAGCCGATCTGGAGCGTGTGGAAGTGTTGTCCGGGCCACAAGGCACATTATTCGGTGCAAGCTCGCAAGCGGGCACGGTGCGTTTGATTACCAACAAGCCGGTTATCGGACAGTTTCAGGTAAAAGCGAAAGCCGGTGTATCATTCACCGAAAGTGGTGATCCCAGCAACAATATCGAGGTCATGCTGAATGTCCCGGTTAGCGATAGTTTCGCGATCCGCGCTGTTGGTTATTATGACAATAAGGGCGGTTACATCAACAATGTAGCCGGAACCCGCAGCACCGCCGACAGCGCTCGATTCCGCGCGGCCGGAGCGGTCCGCGACAACGGCGTTCCCGTGAGTGCCGCTCGTAACGGTTTGCAAGCTGGCGCTGATTTAAGCGCCGTGAATTTCATTTTGGCGGACAATTCAGCTCTCGTCGAAAAGAACTTCAACGATACCCAATATCTCGGTTTCCGGGTCAGCGGTAAATATGAATTCTCCAACGACTGGAGCCTAACCGTCGCCCATGCCCGTCAGGGACTGGATTCCGATGGCGTTTTCTTTGAAGACCCGACATTGGGTGATCTTGAAATCGAACGCTTTGAACAGGATGAAATCAAGGATGATTTCAACAATACCAGCTGGACATTGGAAGGCCGGATTGGCGCATTGGAACTGGTGTATACTGGTGCTTACACCAAGCGTGAGACAACACAGCGGGTCGATTATTCCGACTATCTGTTCGTTGGCCAATATCTGCCTTATTATATCTGTGACGGGTCGGTTTCTTATCCCGGCGCTGCGCCAACAGGCACGTGTCAGGCACCAAATCTGCTCGTAAATTCGCGCACAGAAACCGAAGTAATGACCCATGAACTGCGTTTCAACACGCCAGCGGATTATCCGTTGCGTTTGACCGCTGGCGGTTTTTACAGCGATCTGGAATTGCTCGAACGCAATGACTTTATCTATCCCGGTAGCACCGCAATCGATTTATTCGGCGGCTCTTTTCCTGCCAATTTCTCGCAACCAACCGCTTTCAACACCGATACAGGCGCGTATCCAGCGGGAACCATATTCCGCAACGATGTGCGGCGTACGGATAAGCAATTCGGTATATTTGGTGAAGCGACGTTTGACATTTCGGATCAGTTCGCAATCACCTTGGGTGCGCGTTATTATGACGTCGAAGTGGATCTAGAAGGCAGCGCGAATTCATCTTTCTGTAATTCGAGCGGCGTGGATGAAAATGCCTTTGGCACCAACATCAGCGATCTTTATGATGGCGATGGCAGCTTCACATTCATCGGTAGTTGCACTGACGCCCTGCGCCAGACGTTTACCCTCGGTCAATCGGTAGCCGATATTGAGGCTGCTGGACTAAGCCCCGCACAAGCGCAGCAAGTGTTCAACTCGCTGAGCGCACCGGACAAGGCGACAACCGATGGCTTTATCTTCAAGGCCAATCTGACATGGACGCCAACCGATGATTTGTTGTTCTATGCAACCTATTCAGAAGGCTTTCGCCCAGGTTTGCTGAACCGTCCCGGCGGCGCGCAAAGTCCCGGCGGCTTTACGGTTCCATTCGCTCTGGAAACCGATGAAGTGACCAATTACGAAATTGGTTGGAAAACATCGCTCTTTGACAATCAGGTGCGTTTCAACGGTAATGCATTTTTCGTTGATGTGAAGAATTTGCAGACCACGATCTTTGATACCAGTATCACCAACTTGTTCTTCTCGGACAATGCGGCGAACGCAGAGATATTGGGCCTTGAGGCAGATATCACGATCGCACCTTATGCTATCGAAGGTCTGACCGTGAGTGCGGCATTCTCCATTTTGGATACGGAGATTACCGACGTTCTCACGCCAACTAACGATGTGATCGAAGGACGCAGCCTCGCTTATGCGCCAAGTTTCCAAGGCAATTTGCGGGCTCGCTATGAATGGAATGCCTTTGGCGACTGGACAGCCCATGTCCAGCCACAGATGACCCATTCGGCTTCTTCCGCGACCGACATTATCGAGATTAACCGGATTACGCTCGACAGCTGGACCACATTTGGTCTGTCGGCTGGTGTTAGCGATGACAAATGGTCCTTCGAGATATTCGGGGACAATCTAAGCGACGAACGCGCCGAGATTAGCGGCAGTTTCGTTTACGATCGTTCGCGTATCACAGTGAACCGCCCGCTGACCGTGGGCGCACGGGTTTCCTTCACATATTAAGGAAAAATACAACAAGGGGAGGCTAGCCAGGGGTTAGCCTCCCTTTTTTTGAAGGATAGCAAGTCGCGATTACATGTCTGAAACGGGTCTCGATATAGCCGAATTGCTAAAACAGGCGCGCACTCAAATGTATGAGGGGCGCTTCGATGCTGCGCTGAGCACCTCCATAGCGGTGTTGCAGAATGAACCGGAGAATATTGACGCGCTTTACATGAAGGCGGTTTGCGAGCGCTATTCCGGGCATACTGACAAGGCACTGGCAAGCGTCAATCAGCTGAAAAATCTCTCCCCCGATTTTGGTAGGGCCTATCAGGAAGAGGGTCATATTTTCAGAGCCAAGGGCGATGATGAAAGCGCCCTCGCCGCCTATCGCCGGGCCTGCCAATGCAATCCCGTGTTGCAAGCCAGCTGGAAAGCACAAGCCGATATATTCGAAGGCTGGGGCCAAAAGGATGCCGCAGCAGAAATGCGCGGGCAAGAGCAACGCATAGCGGCCATGCCCAAGCCATTAGTCGGCGTGTCGCATCTGTTGCACGAGGGCAAGCTGATCAAGGCTGAAAATGCCTGTCGACATTTCCTACAAAAAAATCCCCAGAATGTTGAAGGCATGCGACTGCTTGCCGATATTGGCGCGCGCTTGGGTATATTGGAAGACGCCGATTTCTTGCTCGAAAGCGCGATTGAATTTGAACCGGATAATATCCAGGTGCGCATCGATTATATCCAAATCCTGCGCAAGCGTCAGAAATTTTCCGAAGCACTCAAACAAAGCGAGCTGCTCTATCAGCGTGACACCACAAACCCGGTTTTTCAGTCACTCTATGCGATCGAATCCATGCAGACCGGTGACTATGAGCAAGCCTTGGATCTGTTTGAAAAGGTTTTGGAGCAGCTTCCCAATGATCCGGTCACGTTGACCTCCAGAGGGCATGCCCTGAAGACATTTGGCCGCCATGATGAGGCCGTTCTATCATACCAAACAGCCGTTCAATCGGACCCGGGCTATGGCGATGCTTATTATGGTTTAGCCAATCTGAAAACCTATCGGTTTAGCGACGAAGAGCTTAGCCTGATGGAAGCGCAAGAACAGGGCAACCAGCTGAGCTACCAGAACCGCATCCATATCTGTTTTGCCCTCGGCAAGGCTTACGAAGACCGCAAGGATTATGACACGTCCTTTGGCTATTATCAGCGCGGCAATGAATTGAAGCGCGTGCAGTCACGCTATGATGCCGATCAGATGACGGCAGAGCTCGACAACCAGATGACAGCCTGCACCCCTGCCCTGGTTGCAAAGCAGTCCGGCAAAGGGTGTGACGCGCCCGACCCTATCTTCATCCTCGGCCTGCCGCGCGCCGGTTCAACGTTGCTAGAACAGATTTTGGCATCGCATAGCCAGGTGGACGGCACGCTGGAATTGCCCAATATCTTGTCGCTTGCGCACCGATTGCGGCGGCAGAAACAGGCAAGCAACGATTCCCTATATCCCGAAAATCTGCACGATCTCGAGGCCGATCAATTGCGCGCTATGGGTCAGGAATTTATCGATAGCACCCGCATCCATCGCAAAGACGCACCCTATTTCATTGATAAAATGCCCAATAATTTCCGGCATATTGGCTTGATCAAACTCATTCTCCCCAATGCAAAAATCATTGATGCACGGCGGGAACCGATGGCTTGCTGCTTCTCCGGCTTTAAACAGCTCTTCGCCGAAGGGCAGGAATTCACCTACGGTTTGGACGAAATGGGCCGCTACTACAGCGACTATGTGCGCCTGATGGATCATTGGGATACTGTGTTGTCCGGAGCAGTCCTGCGCGTTCAACATGAAGATGTGCTGGATGATCTGGAAGGCCAAGTGCGGCGAATGCTGGATTATCTCGGCCTGCCATTTGAGCAAACCTGTATCGATTTTCATCAGACAAAACGCGCTGTTCGGACCGCTAGTTCAGAACAAGTACGCCAACCCATCACCAAAGCGAGCGTCGATCTCTGGCGCCACTATGAAACACATTTGCAGCCGCTGAAAGATGCGCTGGGACACAATATATTG
This sequence comes from uncultured Sphingomonadaceae bacterium, assembly GCA_947489315.1. GTDB lineage: Bacteria > Pseudomonadota > Alphaproteobacteria > Sphingomonadales > Sphingomonadaceae > Parasphingorhabdus. Next base: position 1,035,197 of record CANLCX010000001.1, on the reverse strand, counting down.
GAGCCTCAACAGTGAGCGGAACGAAAACAGCAGCAGTAACGGCGGCGACAGCAGCGGATGCGATCGATACGGATTATGAAACCGATTATGAGGCCGGTCAGGATAACGTCAATCCGTTCGGGCTCGAAATGCACAATCCGGTATTTTTTATCAGTGCCGCTCTAATCATCACCTTTGTCCTTTTGACGCTGATATTTCCTGAAAATGCAAAAATCGGATTGGAAGCGACCAAGGCATGGACGCTGGAAAATTTTGACTGGTTCTTTGTTATTGCCAGCAACTTCGTCTTGCTTTTTTGCGTCGCCATTGCAGCCTCGCCTTTGGGGAAAATCCGGTTGGGCGGCCCCGATGCCAAGACGGAATTCGGAACCGCTTCGTGGATCGCCATGCTGTTCTCCGCAGGCGTTGGTATCGGCATGGTTTTCTACGGCTCGGCAGAGCCTATGGCTTATTATACCGATTGGGGCGGTACGCCGCTTAATGTAGAGCCGCGTACGCCTGAGGCGATGCGCCTGGCGCTTGGGGCCACGGTTTTTCATTGGGGCCTAACACCTTGGGCAATATATGCTGTGATTGGTCTGGCTCTCGCTTTTTTCGCGTTCAACAAGGGACTGCCGCTGACCATAAGATCGGCTTTCTATCCCATATTAGGTGACCGCATCTGGGGCTGGCCCGGACATCTTATCGATATTCTTGCCGTGATTGCGACCATGTTTGGCTTGGCCACGTCCTTGGGTTTGGGTGCGATGCAAGCCGCAACAGGCTTATCCTTTCTCTTTGGAAGCGAAGTCACATTAACGTCTCAACTGCTGCTCATCGCCGTTATTACAGCCCTTGCTATCATATCGGTTGTCCGGGGCATGGATGGCGGCATAAAGTTATTGAGCAATATCAATATGGCTCTGGCAGCCACCCTGCTCGCCTTTGTATTTGTTGCGGGACCAACAATGGCGATATTCAGCGGCTTGGGTACGACCATCGTCAGCTATGCCGAATATGCCATACCCTTAAGTGATTGGACCAGTCGTGAAGACAAGGCGTGGTATCACGGTTGGACGATTTTCTATTGGGCATGGTGGGTCAGCTGGTCACCTTTTGTCGGCATGTTCATCGCCCGCATTTCCAAAGGGCGCACCATAAGGCAATTTTTGGCGGTAGTCCTTGTCGTCCCCGTAATTGTTGCCATCATATGGTTCACAATATTCGGCGTGACAGCGATAGAGCAGATCAAGGCCGGTATCGGACAATTGCCAGCGGGGATTAGCGAAGCGCCCTTGGTCCTGTTCCAAATGCTTGAGAATATGCCCATGTCCACCATCGCCTCTTCATTGGCTATTATCTTGCTGATCGTGTTTTTTGTGACCTCGTCCGATAGCGGTTCTCTGGTCATTGATGCCATCACCGCTGGCGGCAGGACAGATGCACCTGTTGCACAACGTATTTTCTGGGCGATATTGCAAGGCATGGTCGCAGCGGCATTGTTAGTCGGTGGCGGTGCCGGCGCATTGGGCGCGATGCAGGCAGGAACAATTGCCAGCGGCTTGCCATTCACGCTCGTATTGCTGGTCTGTTGTTATAGCTTATTCAAAGGTTTGATGTCGGAATATACGATCATAAAATCCGGACAGGCGGCCGGTTGAGGAGCAGTCCGACGTCGGTTTTATGGCGAGACAAGAACGACCAGTTTCTATTGAAATAGAGGCCTTTGGGAGTCCTTTCGTACGACTCCGAACCTCTTGCTTGTATAGGCCATATCACCGTACCGTCTCCTGCGCCTGTGCAGCACAGCCTACAACGGTTCGCCCCGCGATCCGCTCGGATTATCGTCGGAACGGGCAGTAATGCCGATAGCGTTCATGCGCCAGAAAGGATGACCTGACCACTCAGGAAATCGATATGTTCATGTGCGGCTTCTGTGCCGCCTCATATTGTGGCGGGGGTTGAAGGGAACCTCACAGACGATCGGTCCATCACTGGCCCGGTCAGACGAAACGCCACAGATGCGCGGGGGCAAACGTTATATGTTTGAAGGAGAAAAATAATGAGTGACATTTCTAAAAGTCCGAAAATCACGTTGATGCTTGCAACGTTCGCAATATTAGCGCCGAGCAGCGTTTCTGCGCAGCAAGGCATGTCAGAATCCGAGACCGATATTACTGTAACTGGTGTGCCGCCGGCTGATCTATCCGGCTTGGAGGAAGGGCCAGAGATCGAAGGCTTCATTTCCGCGCGTAAAGCCGACAGAATGCAAGTCACGAGCGCCGATGGCTCCAACACGGCAATCACTGTTGCTGAAGCCACCGAAATCAAGGCCAGCAAGGGCTTTTTAGGCATTGGTCGCAGCAAACTTGGTGCCGACTCACTGCTTAACGGCCTGCCGGTTACCGTCCAGACCGTGCAATGGGGCGATGGCCTGGTGGCTAGCAAGGTCAAATTACGCAACAACGATCTCAAGACGGCAACAATGATCCGTACGGGCACGAACCAGGGCTTTGCAGAACAGACGGCGGCGACCGACGCACTCCGCAGCCGCGTGGGTGATATTGATCAGTATAATATCAAAGGCACGACAAACGTGAATTTCGATACTGGCAAGGCAGTGCTTTCGGCTCAGGACAAAGCCGAGCTTTGCAACACAGCAGCCGCGGCCGAAGCGATGGACAACGCCCTGCTTCTGGTTGTCGGTTATACGGATTCAACCGGAGACTATGAATTTAACCAGCGGCTCAGCGAAAAACGAGCCAGTCGCGTCGTCAATTATATGCAACAAGAATGCGGCTGGAAACCTTATCGTATGCTAACCCCCACCGGGATGGCCGAGGCGGATCCGCTGTCGGACAATAGCACTCCGGAAGGCAAGGCGCAGAACCGCCGCGTCGCGGTAAATATCATGGTCAGCAAGAGCGTTGAGGGCCTTTAAGTTGCGCGGGGTGGGCGTTGCCCACCCCGTAATTTTCCAGCGAAAATCGCCTGTTCGGTCCCGACAAAAAATTGAACTTGGCGGGATTGATCAAAGCATGAGCCTAGGCGGGCGAAAAACGGCTAAGTTCTAGCTTTGATTCCAGCAGAAATAACTCGATGTTTATGCCGGTTCCATCCGATTATCCCAGCCGCGATCAACATCTGCATGGTGCCATAGGTCAATAAAGAAAACAGAACCATATCGCCAATCGGATCAAGTTTACCGACAACAGCAGGAAACAAGGATGCTTTGATCATTATACCCAGATTGATGTTTCGAACGACCACTTCCATGTTGATGGCCGTTGAATCGGCGGATGATAATCCTAAAACTCGGCACACTAGCCAACTTGCTATCGCTAATATCAAAATCAGTACCGCAATCAGCAATATATTGGTCATACCAAATATTTGCGCATCCAATCGTCCGGACATCGAAGACCCAACAACTATAAACAACAGACCTAAAAGAGATCCCCGAACACACCATTTGGAAAAACTGGCCGCCGAACGGGGCCGAAAATGCAAATAGACCATGCCAACTACTAGCGGCAGCAACAGGGTCAACGCGATCTCCGTCATCATTGCACCGCGCGGCATGACAAATGTATCCGGCATATATTGAGCAATAAGCAGTTCTAGAATGAAAGGCGTGGTTACGAGGCACGCAATTGTGGTCAGCGCGGTAATAGTGATCGACAAGGCAACATTGCCCCGCGCAAAGTGGGTAAAGATGTTAGATGTGGTCCCGCCGGGTATAGCCGCAATCATCGCGATACCAACCGCAACACCGCCGACGATTCCAAAAACCTGAATGAAAAGCAAAGCCACAAGTGGCGCGACCAATAACTGTATCCCCGAGCCGGCTGTTACGGCTTTTGGTTCCAACATGATTTCTCGAAAATCTCTGGGTGCCAGTGTCGCACCCATGCCTAGCATCGCCAGCACCAATTGGAATACTGCGAACCAATATTCATGCTCAAGATAGAATATTCCCATATGGTCTCCGACTATAATTAAAGCGACATTGTAACTTGAAGGTCCGCCCAGCGCGGTTGGGCTTCCAAACTACAATGGATCAAGTACATCTTTGCAACCATTATCCTAGAAAAAATATTGGTGTTCAGTAAATCGATTGTCCCGTTGTTGTCGGCTCGGTCATACCGTTATTTGATCTGGCAGCAAACCAGTTGGGAACGCCCATTATCCAGAAATGAGCGCTATGGAATTGGGGCAAGTCCGAAAAGAAGAGCCTCCTTCATCCCGAAAGCGGACATTAGAAACCTTGTCGTGCTCCGCGGACTGAAGCGCGAAGTTCTTCTGGCTGTATGGGGATATTGGCCAATCGGCTCCTGCCGAGCAACTCGGGAAGAAGTCTGGTATATTTTGCTTCACTGAGCACTTCCAATTCCCCGTTAGCCATCGCGTCATCAAGTTCAGACCTGCCCAAGTAAATTTTGGCAAGAGTTTTGGCGGCAACGTTAATCTGCATATCGACGTCGAAATCACGATCAATAATACATAAATCAACTTGATCTCCTTCGAATATCAGCCAGCTATTCTGGCGCTTGCTTGTTTGGTCATACAGGAAAAAATGAACAATGAACGGATTGGGAAGCGCAGGATGTGGGTTGGCCTTATGGCGTATGTTCCACATCAAATGATCGCTGTCGAAATCTTCCAACGCAGGTTCAATCCTGAGCCATTCTTGTGCCCAATCAGCCATGCTGAAAACAACCTTGCTGAGCGCATCACCGGCGGGCGTAAGCGTGTATTTGGTCTGATTATGACTTGGCGATTCTGTCTTTTTGACAATGCCTGCATTTGTCAATTCTTTCAGCCGGTTAGACAAAAGAGAGCGCGACATACGTGGCACTCCTCTGCTGATATCATTGAAGGACGTATAACCGAACACCAATTCTCTCATCACCAGCATTGTCCAACGCGTGCATAATATTTCTGCTGCCATTGAGAGGGGGCAATATTGACCATAGTCGGGCGTTTTACTCATATCTGCAGTCCTTCGGTTTATCTGATGATATCGCTGTCTGTTTGTCACAATTGGGCCAGATTCAGAATATTACCAGTGCAGTAACTGTACCATGCAGTCCTAATGCAGGACTATAGCGCATCATAAAATGGGTATAGCAACAAACCAGAGCTTAACCTTGCCACGCTTGGAAGGGTTAAAAGCCACATAGGAGTGATCATGCCCAATTTGCAGAAACATAAATTATTTTTGGTGTCGGGCGCATTATTCGCCCTCAGTGTGAGCGTTGATGCGCACGCAGATAGTGTGACGGATTGGAACATAAAGGCGCGCGAGATTGTCGTTGATGCAAAATTTCCGACACCACATTCTAACCGAGCTTTAGCCATCGTTCACACGTCGGTTTATGAAGCCGTAAATGCTATTACAAAAGAATATCCTGCTTCTCTTGATCTGAAAGCTCGGGATGATTCTTCGATAGACGCCGCTATCGCATCAGCAACTCGGGTCTCCCTGCTATATCTAATACCTGAAAGAAAGCGTGAAATTGAAGATGTCTATGAAGAAGCCTTAGCGAAGATCGAAGACAATGATCAAAGGGCTCAGGGCGTTGTAATCGGTCAACAAGCTGCAAAAGCCGTTTGGGTCGCGCGTAAAAATGACGGCAGCGCGTCCCAGGAAACTTACAAACCCTATACCACGGCGGGAAAATATGTTCCAACGACAATACCGGCTGCACCGAATTGGGTAAACCGTAAGCCCTGGATGTTTGCTGACCCGACCAAATTCCGTCCGGCACCTCCGCCAAAATTGACAAGCGATGCCTGGACGCGCGACTTCATAGAAGTCAAAAAAATGGGCGAAATGAAAAGCGAGCATCGTTCCGAAGAGCAGACGAAAATGGCGAAATTTTGGGAAGCAACATTACCGCCAATCTATCATGGCGTTGTCCACTCTGTCGCTAATATGCCAGGACGCGGCGTCACCCAAAATGCGCGTCTGTTTGCTGCCGTGACGAGAGCAACTGATGACGCTATGATCGCCGTGTTCGACGCAAAATATCATTATGGGTTTTGGCGGCCCATAACCGCAATTCGCAACGCTGATATCGATGGTAATGAGAACACTCTAACTGATCCTTCGTGGGCACCTTATATTCCTACGCCGATGCATCCCGAATATCCATGCGCCCATTGTGTAGTTGCGGGAACCGTGGGGGTTATTTTGAAAGCCGAAATCGGGGAGAACGCGACGCCAATATTGTGGACCGTGAGTTATACGGATGGCGGGGCCAGAAGGAACTGGAAGAGCGTTGATGATTTCATACAAGAAGTCTCCGATGCGCGCATTTATGATGGCGTTCATTACCGAACCTCTACTGAGGTCGGCTCTGCGATGGGATTGCAAATTGGAGTATTAGCTATCGAAACCTATTTATCACCATTGAAGTCAGTCAAAATTCTGCGCGATAAATAAAAACTTCCGCCACAGCACAGATTATAACAATGCAGATCAAATAAGTGTCCGCTTTTGCGCCCAAAGCGGACACTAGCGTTGTGGCTGCAATATCTCGAAGGCATGAGCAATTGCGCTTACCATGGCTCAAACCCGAAACTCTTTTGAATGTATGAGCCGTTGGTAGTGCCGGTTGTGCGACGTCCATCGCATTGCAATGAAACGTTCGGCGCGCTCAACTCTCCTGCCGTAGAAACGGTAAACTTATCGTGAGCGATGGCATCAATCGTAAGCGTAAGCCCATCAATCACAATTGAAGAGGAGGTTGCGGTGTCGAGTTGCTCTTTTCACACAATTGATCGCCGACTGCCAAAACCTTCGCGCACTGCCAAATGAACAACACCCTTCTTAATCTTTTTGACACGCACCTCCTTTGCAAAGATAAGGTTACTTGGATCGTCAAGGCTGATTTCTGCCGTACGGTATGCAGGCGGCGGAGTTAGCTGCATTCAATATCGAAAGATATTCCGCAATAATTTGGTGCGGGTGGAATAAAAAAAGCGGCGATTTCACAACTTATTGGGGCAGAAACTTTATGAGGATTCTAGTCACATGGCAAAAAAAACACGCCCCAAATCAAAGAAACTGGATGATCCGGACATGCACAAAGCGCTGCGACGCTTTATACGCGCAAAAGGTGCGGAATTCCTGAAAGATCCTAATGTAACGTCCGTTGGGATTGGCCACAAAAACGGCGATGGTGATCTCAGCATCGTGTTCACAGTTGGCGAAAAGGTTGACGCGTCTGAGCTTGAGCGCCTTGGGACCAAAGAGCTACCGAAAGAGATTAAGGTCGACGGCATCAAGATCCCAACTGATGTGCTTCAGCGTGACTATAAACCAGCCTATCAGATTGTCGAAAATGGGACGTCATCCGTTCTCAAGTCCCGAATGGACCCGGTGGTGCCCGGAGCCAGCATCAGTCATCCCGATGGCACGGCAGGCACGCTTGGTACGATTGTGTTTGATGCTGCAACCGGCGCGCCATGTGTGCTGTCCAATTGGCACGTCCTACATGGTGCAACCGGAAAAATCGGTGACAAGATCGTTCAGCCTGGCCCGTTTGATGACAATAATGTGGCCGCTAACACCTGTGGTGAGTTGCTGCGTAGTCACCTCGGCGCGGCGGGAGATTGCGCGCTTGCACGATTGCGTGATCGGGGTTTTGAACAGGCCGTCTACGGGCTGGACACTGTGCTGACCCAGATGGCGGATGTCGACCTTGGCGACACGGTTGTCAAAACGGGGCGCACGACAGAAACCACATACGGGATCGTGCGACGAACGGACGTCATGGTGAAAATCAATTTCGGACCCGAAACCGGCACGCAGGCAATCGGCTGTTTTGAGATCGGACCCGACCCTGCCTTTCCAGCCGATGATGGTGAGATCAGCATGGGTGGCGATTCCGGATCCGTATGGATTATCGCCAAGGATGCCGATGCCACGGATGTTTTCGCTGGGCTGCATTTTGCCGGAGAAGGCGGGGACAATCCCGATGAACATGCGCTGGCCTGCTATCCAAGATCGATTCAGAAAAAGCTGAACTTCACCCTCACCCCGTCTGATGATCAAAGCCAAGTGGACGACAGCCCTGATGCAATTGGAGCGCGCAGTGGGTATGATGACGGTTTTCTTGGCCTGCCCGCGCCGATGCCCGAAATGTCGCTCGCGATTAAACGCGATGCCGTGAATTTTGGCAGAGCCCAGACCATCCCCTATACCCATTTCTCGGTTTGCCTCAGCGCGCGACGGCGGTTGGCTCGCTTTGTCGCCTGGAATATCGACGGCACCAGAAAAGTGCAGCTCGGGCGTCACGGGTTTCGATTGGATGACCGCATTGCCCCGGAATATCAACTGGATGATACTCTTTACGCTGACAACAAGCTCGATCGCGGTCACATTGCCCGGCGTGCGGATCTGGCTTGGGGGCCGGTACCAGAGGCCAAACAGGCCAACCGAGACTCATTCTTTTTTACGAACATTGCCCCGCAGCACGAACGCTATAACCAATCTGGCCGGGGCGGCCTTTGGGGGCGGCTGGAAAATCTGATTTTGGAAGAGGCAGACACCCAGGATATTCGTGTCTCCGTTATCGCTGGTCCGTTATTTGACGAGAGCGATCCCAAATATCGCGGCGTGTTGATACCAAAGAGTTTTTGGAAATTAATCGCATATCGTGGGAAAGACGGGCCGCTCAATGCTGCCTGTTTCGTGCTATCCCAAAGCGAATTGCTGGACGATATCGAAACAATCGACTTTGATCGCTTCCGGTTATACCAAATCTCTGTCTCCGAATTAGCTCAGCGCACCGGCCTTGGTTTTGCCGCCTATGAGGATGCCGATATCACCCGCTCGCCTGAACGTTTGAGCAAGCTGAGTGCGGAAAACCTCGGCGGTGAAACCATTACACTAAACGTGCGCGAAATCACCCGGGAGGACCAGATCGCATTCTGACGAGACAATATTCAGACCATTCTGAAACACCATATTGAACCGTGCAGAGAGGATGTATCCATGAAACTCAGCCCCCATTTCTACCTCAGCGAGTTTACCTCGTCCCAGACAGCGACCCGGCTAATGCTCGACAACATACCGGGCCCGCAGGAGATCGCGGCCCTCAAACTGTTATGCCAAAAAGTGTTGGAGCCGGTTCGTGTGCACTATAACCGACCTGTGCGGATTTCGTCCGGCTATCGCTCACCAGCCGTCAACCGAGCGGTGCGCGGCTCACGCAACTCGCAACATGCCAAAGGCCAAGCGGCTGATTTTGAAATTGCTGGCATAACCAACCTCGCTCTCTGCCGCTGGATGGAAAAGAAGCTCGATTACGACCAGTTAATCCTGGAATTTTATCAGCCCGGCGTCGCTAACAGCGGATGGGTTCATGTCTCCTATCGCCTACCCAATCGCAACCAGGAACTGACCGCACGACGCGTCATGCGCCGAGGCCGCCGCAGGACAGAATATGTCGACGGGATTGTGGGCTAGACCATCACCGCAACCTCCAGAAAATTCAAGTTTCTATTGCTGCCAGGCCTTATCTTATTCGATATTTCCTCTCAGAAATTATAGTCCAACTTGAACTCCACCAACCATGCCCAGCGGCCTTGTTCATCACCAAAAGCCGGCCCGGCTCGGAAGCCTCCGCCAGTCAGTTCAAAGTCCCATGAGGGAGTGGGACGATAGCTAGCGATGACGTCAAATTCGTCGCCCAGTCGATTACTGATACCATCAGGGTCAATACCGAGACGCGATCCGGCTATGTCATCATCTGCGACCACTTGGCGATATTTGTGCCATACGCCCTCGATCCAACCGAATTCACCGACCGGAATACCTAATGCGACGGTTGAAACGGCAAGGTTAGACAAGTCTGGACGAAGCACTTCGCCATAGTAGCGAAAGCGGCTATTGCCTCGAAACTTGCCTTTATTGCCTTGCAGCCCCGTCTGACGAAATGTGTGATTTCCGCCCGAACCTCTCGCGTGCCTAAGGGTCAGATAGGGCTCGAATTCAAAGGGAAGTTCCAGGCTAGCACCAATATCATAAGCCCAGCCGCGGACCTTGCGCTGCTCGATCTCGTCGACGATGACCTGATCGTCCTCCACATCATCAATATCATAGAGCGTTTCGGTTCCGCGTACCAAAGCCACATCGGCCCAATAATAGAATTTTCCAGGAAAATCGGTTTTCACTCGCCCGCGTGCGCGAAGGCCTATCCAGGTGAAATCACCATCTGCTTCATCAGCCTCATCTTCGTCAAATATCTGGCTTTCTATATAGCCCGGAGATCTGTCTCGTTGATTGAGGAAAAATGCCTGTACTTCCTGCCGGTCAGCCCAGTCCCATTTGGCGTTAGCGACGATGCGGACCAAGTCCTTGTCCTCCGGATCCAATCGCCCCAGCGTTGATTTATAGCCAATTTCTCTCCCAATACCCACATAAGCAGAGGCGTCTTTGCCAAAATAATGGAGGCGGATCATATCGAGATTCGCATCCCACCAAAATTCGCGGCGCTCTTGCAGCTGCTGGCGGCCAACCTGAAGCGCAAGCGGCGTATCGAACAAATTGGTTCTCAATATCCATGCTTCGTTCAGTTCCGCACCGGCTTCTTCGCTAGCCTCATCGCCTTGTTCGTAAAAGTTCGATTCTCCGAACAACCTAGTGTCGGCGAAAGCCACGATATTCTCGCCCAATAGCCAGATTGTTTCCAGCTTTGTCTCTAACTGTAGTTGGCCATCGTCATCATCCGCGCCGCGTTCAATTTCATAATTGCCACGATATCTTAAGTCTGCACCAATCTCACCGCCGATGATCAGCGGTTTGCCAAGGACATTAATCTGAGTCTGGTCTTCCGGGCGTGTGTCGTCGCCGGACACACCCAGTTCCCGTGCCAGTTCGAGCGCCGTCGCCGGCCGTTTTTCTTCGTCATCCGCCGCCCAAGCCGGAAATGCCCAGCACAGTGCGGTGATCGTCAAAGTAACAGATGCTGGTTTCACCACCAATCCACGCCTCACCATATGATGTGCCTGTGGTCAAACATCCCGCCCATTCCGCGGTCTATCAGGTCATGTACGATATGCTGCCGATCTTTAAACAAGAGGCAAATGTGAATGTGGCGCAGCAATGAGATGTTCCGCATGATTAGAATCCGTGAGAATGAAATGTCAGGACTTAGCTCGCGATATCCCCGCAGAAATTCGTTTTCCTGAGCGGTTAAGGCGGCCGCATCGCCTGTGGTGCGGAGCGCATATTCTGCCAGATGGGCGAGGAAATTTCCCAGATCGATGGCCGGATCACCCATTGCGCAAAGATCCAGGTCAAGGAACCAAACCTGCTCGTCATCGATGAGCACTTGATCGGGGTAAAAATCCCGATGGATGCATACCAACGGCTGAGTTGGGCTGGCCACCAACATATCTTGGGCATCTTGGGTCAGATTTTCCAGCGCATGCTGTTGTTCGGGTATCCGTTCCCCTGCCTTGGCTAGAGCAGATTGAAGCACCGCGAATTCCTGTTCGTAAGTCCACGTACGATTGGGCCGAACACCGCAATGGTGAAACTGCGCCAGGGCTTTACCGGCTTTAAAAAATGGCAAAGGGTTTTGATCTGCACTCTGAAAGTCAGACAGGCATGTGCCCGGAAGATGTTCCATCAACCACAGATTCAGCCGGTCGCATCCTGGCATCGCCTTTGGGACCCCAACCATATCGCAGGACACTGTTCCATCCAAACCCGCCTCGCGAAAGGCTTTGTGCAACGCAGGCGTCGAGACTTTCGGTTTTTTTGCCTGAATTTTTCCCAGCAAATCCTGTTTCGTCCCATCGGACGTTTGACAAGGATAGTGAATCATCGCCCGCCGCCCCGGCTTGTGGCGACATAGCTGTGGTACGCCGGATAGCTTCAAACCAGCTTGTTTGCCGATCATGGCGTCAGCAACAACCGGATTAAGCGCATCATTCAGATAGGGCAAAGCGGGATCGGTGGTCACCTGAACAGGGTCATAATAGTCCAGTAAAGCTTCTGTATAGTCGATGAATTTATGGGTCTCCTCCACCCAATCACATGTCTGAAGCCGGAAATGCTCCTGCAAAAGAAGCATCAAATGGCGCATGCGCTGGGCGTGAAAGCCGACCGGTAGCGAGAGGTGATCCTCATATCCTGACAAAAATGCGTTGCTTAGCTCGGCAACAGTTTGTTTGGGGATCACATCGGACATATGGTGCCAATCAAGCTGTGCGAGAAAGCTACCCAAATCACCAGACTGATCGCCCATTGCGCTGCGATCCCAATCAATGATCTGAAGATGTTTTGTATCGACGATGACCTGATCCGCGCTGAAATCGCCATGGGTCGGACCGTATCGGCTCGGATAGGATAGCAGCATATGGATCGCACGATCGGACATCGCATCCAGTCTTGAGGACTGATCGGGCATGAGGGCTGCAAGACCTTTGGCCGCAGCTCGAATTCCTGCCGTCTCATCTCCTCTATCCAGTTGATATTCAAGCTCAAGCGGCTCACCATGATAACGCGCGAGAGCCTCTCCAACTTTTCTGAACATGGCTGGCCCAAACATATCCGAAGATTGGGACTCTATTGCGGGGCAAAGAGGCGCACCATCTACCCACTTTGTGACAATGATCCCAAGTTTCGAATTCGCTGCCAGAAGCTCTGGTCCGCCAAGGCTTTGAGCCATCTCAGCACCGCGCACAGCCTGCTCATAAGCATGGATATTATGCACTTTCAGCAATGCTTTTGGTTGGCCTGCTTGATCTGTCAGCCGGGCTACCAATCTTCGCCCAACCTTATATCGCATCGGTTCAAATCGCGCGTGATCAATGGGGCAATCGGGCAAAAGTTCGGCAAGCATTTTTTTCTGGCGATCCGGATCGAAAAATCGGCGCAGTGGTTTAAGTCTTCGATCCAATTGCGGGGGCAGCAGAGCGATAAAAACATCGTTCCACAGCGCTGCTTTATAGCGCTTGTTGAACCACTCGGTGCGGTCCTGAATCAATGCGAAGCGGTCCTTTGGATAGGCCTTTGCAACGATCCAAAACCTATCACCCTTTGCCGTCACACAACGCAAACTTGCGACACAGCTGACACCCGGTTTGTAGCGCAAATAGGTGCGCGTGACTTTTTGAACGCCAAGCCGGGCGGCCAATGCCGCCTCGTTCAGCAGCAACCTCAAACCCGGAAGCGCATGATCGGCTTCTGCAATGATACTATTATTCGGCTGCGATGACATCATGGCCTCCTCCCTGCCGGTTCCAGAGCCTGGCATAGGGGCCATCCTGCTTGACGAGACGGTCATGGGTGCCGTCCTCAGCTATACGGCCGCCATCGACACATAATATGCGATCAGCCTGTTGCGCGAGGCGTAGATCATGCGTGATCAAAAGCGTTGTGCGTCCTTTGGCCAAACGCCAGATGGCCTGGCTCACCACAGCCTCATTGACATTGTCGAGACCGACGGTTGGCTCGTCGAGTATCAAGATCGGACTTTGCCGCAGTGATGCGCGGGCCAATGCTATTCGTTGACGCTGTCCGGCGGACAATGTCCCGCCGCGTTCCATGATTTCCGTGTCATATCCGTCTGGCAATTGCATGATGAAGTCATGCGCGCTGGCCAGCCGGGCCGCCTTTTCGATTTGCTCATCGGTGACATCAATATCCGCGCCAAGGATCAGGTTGTCGCGTATGCTCGCACGGAACAATAAGGTTTCTTGCGGTACGAAGCTGATCTGACGGCGTAGGCTTTGTAAAGAAATGCCTCTTATGTCCTGCCCGTCTATCTTGACCAGGCCAGATGTTGGATCATAAAGTCGCAGCAATAAGCTAACAAATGTCGATTTTCCTGAGCCAGATGGCCCGGTAACCACAATGCGCTCACCTGGTTCAATCTTCACGGAAACATCATGCAGGGCGGGCGTTTCGCCATGGTCGTAGCCGAAAGACACTTCCGAAAGCTCAATTTGACCGTTGAGATTGTCCACAAGATCAGCATCCGGACAATCGATCACCGTCGAACGCGTATCGAGCAGCTCAACCACCCGTTCCCCGGCGGCCGTCGCCTTGGCCAGACGGGCCGAGTATTTCGCATAGTCGCGCACAGGCCGGAACATGTTCTTAAGGTAGGTAATGAAGACCAGCAGATCGCCAGGTGTGAGACGACCATCCAAAACAAAAAGCGTTCCGAAATAAAGGATCAGGGCCGTAGCAAATGCGACCAGGACATCCACCAAACGCTCCAAGCCAGCTGCCAGGCGTTTGGCTTTAATACCTTCTTTCAGACTTTTCTCATTGGCGCCCGCAAAACCGTCGCCAACCTCCTGTTCAACGCCAAGGGCCTGAACAGTTCTAATACCGGCCATGGTTTCGGCAGAGGTCGCGGCCATGTCGCCTTCGTTGCGACGCTGTTTGCGGGCGACCGTCTGGATCTTTTTGCCAATATGAAGTGAGAACAACCAAAGCAACGGAAGCGGAAGCAATGCGATCAACGTCAATTGCCAGTTCAGCACCAGCATCACGCTGATCATCCCAACAAGAATGAGCATGCTGACCGCCAGCGGCAAGGCAGCGGTGACGGCGGTTTCTTTTAACATGCCAACATCGCTGATCAGCCGCATAGTCAAATCACCGGTCTTCGACTTCGAATGGAAAGCCTGTGGCAGCGCCAAGAGATGCCGAAACAGGTCGGCCCGCACGCGCGTCAGAACACGGTTTCCGGCCAGAGCAAAGGCGATCGTTGCAATATAGTCGAACATGGCCCGCAGGCCGATGACAACGATAATGCCCAATGCACAAACCAGAAGAAGCGTCATAATCGGTAAGTCATCAACAAGGGCGATGCCGGACCCGGATGACCCGTCGCTAACCTGCACCACATGGTCAATTATGAATTTCAGCGGCCATGGCTCTGCCAGTTTGGTCAGCACCGCTGCCACAAGTGCCGCGCTGCCGCCTGCTACCAGACCGCGATGGGGCCGCAGATAGGGCGCCATGCGAACCAGCACACGGCGCAGTCCGGGCAGCGTCTCACGCAGTGACGTTTGGCGATGACCTGAGGTTACCATCCGGTCTCACCATATGCTGGTTCCTGACCCACACCGGCAGATTTGAGGATACGCTCGGCAACATTATCCCAAGTATGTGTCGCAAGAACGTGATCGCGTGCAGCCCGGCCCATTGTCTTTGCGCGATTAGGCGCCGTTGCCAGTCCAATAAGAGCATCAGCCAGTGCCTGTACATCATCGGGCGGAACGCTGAGGCCTATGGTTCCTTCAACAATTACATCCTGCAAATTGCCGACGCGGCTGATCACAACAGGCAAGCCAGCAGCCATATATTCATAGAGTTTGAGAGGAGAGAAGTAGAAGGAATCACTCCCCCGATATGTGGCAAGCCCAACGTGCATCTTGTTTAGCCAGGTCGGCACTTCGTCAGCAGGCACGGCGCCCGTGAACTGCGTGGCATCTAGAATACCCAGTTTTTTAAGCTGTGCCTCTAAACTAGAGCGCTCTGGCCCATCACCAACAATCAAAAGTTCTGCATCCGGGATCGTTTGGCGGACTATGGCAAATGCTTCGGCGATTAACGGCAGGTCGTGCCAGGGCTTTAAGGTTCCCAGAAAACCTATGCGGAACGGACCTTCAAACGTTGCCGCGGACGGAAAACGGTCAGGATTGACTGCGTTCGGAATGACTTGGACCTGGCTATCACTGGCGCCGTGTAACGTAACATAATCAGCGACTTCGGGGCTAACCGCGACAATATGATTGGCAGATTCAAACGCGTGAATAGTCGAGAGGATTGCATCATCAACCCTATCCAAAGACCGATGGCGCATCTGCTCGTCAATCAAAGGCGCATTGACCTCTAACACTGACGGAATTTCTGCCGACCGGGCGTAACACATTGCGGCATGCGCGAATAAGGCGTGCCGTTCGTAGATGAGGTCGAAAGGGGTCGCCATTTTGTCGGCTACTTCGAAAACATCTCTCACTGAATCGTTCAGCTCCATTAAGTGGGTTGCTCGCTGCGCTGCATTCCCTTTTGGCACTTCCGGCAATCGGTGACATTTCACGGCTGCTAAATCTGCAGGCGGATCATCATCAATCTTTGGCGAGAATATTGTGATCTCGGCGCCTTTGGTGAGAAAGGCCCGCAGCATTTCCTGGACATGGATTGATGCGCCCTTGCACCCAAAGACGGGAATGCCCGGATCGGTTGAGATATAAGCAATACGCATCACGCAACTTCCTTTGGCTTGGCTTGGGCAGCAATGACCCGGTCAAATATCTCGCGCATGCGGGCTGAGCTTTGGACAACGTCATATTCCGCTTCGATCAAAGCGCGCCCGTTGCGTGACACCTGCTGTCGCAAGTCATTGTCAGATATCATCAACTCCAGCGCATCAGCCAGCGCTCTGGGGTCGCCGTCCGGTATGCAAAGACCAGTCTTACCGTCCTGAACAAGCTCGGAAATTCCCGTAACGTCGGTGGCGACACAGGGGAGACCAAGCGCCATTGCCTCCAGCAGAACCGTAGGCAGGCCGTCTCGATTTCCATCGCGCCCTATGACGCAAGGACAAGCTAATACAGCAGCATTGCGCATCGCCGAGATGACGTCAGGCTGAGGCATCGGACCACTAAGGATCACTTCTTCAGCTACATTTGACGCCTTAATTTGTGCGGTGAGATTAGCGTGCTCTTCCCCTGCACCAATTATCCTGCACCGGACGGAATGCCCCTTCTCCTTCATCAAGGTGATTGCCTCGACAAGGATGTGAAAGCCTTTCTTTTCCACCAGTCGGCCTACAGCGAGAATTTCCGTCCCTTTTGGGTTTGGGGCTGCGTAAGCAAATCGGGTCAGGTCTATTCCATTGTAAATGCGCCTGATGTCAGCAGGGTGTGCGCTGAACTTTTCTTGCAGATAGTCCAGGTTAAAATCAGACACCGTAACGACTGAAGCCGCATCGCGTATTTTGAGATCGAGATGCACAGGCTCGTCGTAATCGTGATATATATCCTTGGCGTGGGCGGTAAAACTATAGGTTATTCCTGCGATGAACCCAGCAATGCGCGCCACCGTCGTGGAGACCGTACCAAAATGCGCATGCAGATGAACCACGCCTTTCTGTCTGCAGGCTTGCGCGAGCATCATGCCTTGGGCAACGTCCATGCATTCGGCAGCCTCAAGTTCCATCAATCGCGCGGCAGTTTGCGGGAACATCTGCTCCGTCTCTCGAAGCAGTTTCCAAAACTTCTCAGGGCCCTTCAATTTGTCCGGAAACCGCGTCACGGGAGCGCGAACCTTGGCAATTTGATCCTGGAAATGCGTCTCTTCAACCGGACCCAGCGCGAATATCTCCAGCTCCCAACCGGCGGCCTCATGGGCCAGAATCTCGTTTACGATGAAGGTTTCGGAAAATCGCGGATAGCGCTTGCAAACATATCCGATCTTGGTTCCGAAGGGTTCGGCAAATGTCATTTTCGTTTCCTTGTTCATGCTGCCACCGGCAGGGTTTCTGTCTGATCGAGGGCAGCAGATGCCAAGGTCTGGATGCGAGCGAGCCCATTCATGTCGAGGCCATTCACGGCCAGACGATCTCGTGCAGGATTGCGCATCCAATCTGTCAGAACTTTGGGGGTTAGTTGGTTGGGATTGATCATATCGATCAGGTTCAAATCAGCGAGCCGTTTGGCGCGTAATATCTGTTCACGGCGGGGGGCTGTACGCGGTACAATCAAGGCGGGCTGCCCTAGCGTCAGCACCTCGCAGATCGTGTTATATCCGCCCATCGCAATAATACGTTTGGCGTTTCGCAGCAGGTTTATCGGCTCCGGTACAAATTCCCCCACTTTTATGTCCGGGTTCCGGGCCGAAAGTTGCTGAATAGTGGCGCGGTCCTTGGCCGACATCTGCGTACCGGTTATCAAAATGCCGCGATGACCTTCTGGGACACGCGCCTTCGCAAATGCTTTGCAAAGATCAACGCCATCTCGGCCACCACCAACCATGCACAAGATGTAAGGTTTGTCCGTGTGGCCAACGAGGTCTTTGAGCCTGCGCTTACTGTTCGCAGAACTCCGTGTCGCATCGCGGCTCAGATAGCCTGTGAAATGGGCTTTTTTACCTAAGACATCGTTTAGCTGATATTCCGTTATCAGGTTGTAGAGGTTGGGGTCTCCGTAGATCCAAACTTCTGAGAAATATTCTGGCAAGGCTTCGAAGTTTCGTTGGCGCAGCCACTGGGCGCGTACTTTGTCACGGCAGTCGATAACATCCCTTAGGCCAAGTACAACGCGCGCTTTGGTTTTGCTGCGCAACCACTTCAGAGCAGGTTCCAGTTCACCTTGCGCGCCGCGCGGGATGTTATCGACAATCATGAGCTGTGGACGGAAACCCTTTACCGCAGCCTTGATCATCCGCGATCGCATATCGGTCAACTGGCGCAGCCCAACGGTCAGCTTGCGCGACTGGTAACTGCCGTCGCCTTGTTTGGCATAGCCTGGCAGCGTGATCAGATCGACGCCGTCGGGAATATCGAACGCGCCAGCTTCGTACATGCCAGCTATCATAAGAACATCCGGTTTCGATGGCAGCGCCCTGAGGGTTTTTGCCAAAAGCAAGTTGCGTCTAAAATGCCCATATCCCAACGTGTCGTGGGAATATAAAACCACACGTTGGGCAGGCTGCCGAACTTCTAGTGGCAGGGCTGGTTTCCTGGTTGGTAGCTCCATGATCATTGATCATTTTCCTTTTGCGTTGCTCTCGAAGTCTCGAGATAATTGCTGTATGATTTTGCTTGCTGCCGTGCCGAATAGGGTAACTGTCGACGCAGGGGCGCAACGGACGGTTCCATCCGTCACGCGGAATAGGCTGGTCCTATCGATCCTTATTGTGAGACAATCGCCATTTGACTGTGATCAACCCACCGCGAAGCCTTCAGGCGATCCGACTGTTCGGTCTGCTCCAGTTTTCGATGATGACCCGGTTACTTAACCTAAGCGATGCTAAGATCACGGTCGTGAGGTTTCAAATCTTTGAATCCCACTTTCTCGATCTTCTCGAGTTTCATTTCGCTAACCCTTCTACAGTAAGTTTTGATCGTTACGCGATCGCAACTTGGTTACTGCCCTTCCCACTAGATCGCTTCAAATCGAGCAATGTGTAAAGGGGGCTGGAGGCTGTTTAACAAATGCTTCACTTTTGTTTCACTTAATCTTCACGTTGATGACAGCTACCTGAATGGTTCGGTTAACGGCTCATGAATCTGCGCTTTTTGGTTCATCTGTCGGCAATGTGTTCAGGTCACGGTAGCGTCTAAAAAATCTTTTTGTAACAGCTGTCGAGCGATTCGAATTGAGATGTGAGATTGATTTGATGGCGGTGGAAATATGCCGACCGGTTTCACGACCTATATATTCTAGTCGTCATTTTCATCCTCGCTCGCATCGTCTTCGACATCATCATCGTCGTCGTCTTCTTCGACTGGATCATCGTCACTATCGTCCACAGCTACGGTGGCAGGATCGACAGCATCCCTGCTGATGGTTGGCGAGTTCGGTACGTTCAATACTCTATCTGGTATTGCCGGACTGGTTTCGACATCAACCTCGGAAGTCCCTGGATCTGTCTCGGCGGTATCGCCCACCTCCAAAGTTGTGCCGTCATCTGACAGGACGTTGAGCATGATAGTCAACAGGCACAGCGCGAATATGAAGCTGACGACCAAAATGCGTCGCGTCGCGTAACTCGTCGCAGACGTCTTGCTGGACTCTGGGCCGGACGGGGGTGCCTGCGGTGCTGCAGCTAATTGATCCGGGTGCGATGGAACGGCTGCTGCGGGTGGGCTTACCCCTGCCCCTTTGGCATCCTTTTCCGCCGGCGCATCATTTTCAACACGCTCGAATAAATTTCCGTCTTGTGCTCTTAGATACAATACAGGAGTGGCCCATTCCGTTTCTGCCAGCATCTTCTTTCGCCCTTCGGTAACCGCCGCTTCCACCGGCAGTCCTTGGGCAAGGCGCTCATAAAAGGTTTCAGAGAAATCTATCGCAGCGCCATCGGATATCGGGAATTGCATCGCGATCACCGCCGGTAATCCGCCGCTTATCAGCGCCGTTGCCACACCAGCGAATGGATGCAAGCCAAGTTCATCGCCAGTGGTGCCGGTATTACAGGCATTCAGAAAAACGAGCCTTAAACTCGGATGCTGCATCCATATCTTAAATTCCTCACTGGACACACTAACATTGTCGCCATCCTCGTCCTCCATCAGGAGCATGCCGCCAGTTTGGCCACTGAAATCGCCGTGCCCCATATAATGGACAATATGATATTTTCTATCTTTGAGTTTCTTGAGAATAGCATTTCGTCGAGGAGGAACTTCGTCCACTTCGACGTCCGTCAAAACGTCAATTTTTTGTTTTAATTCGCTGCTTTCTTCTTCGAGCTTTAGCGGTGCAGTGCCGATCGGATTGGATTTGATCAGGAGTATTCTCAATGCTCCATCCAAAGGACGGATCACAGTGGATTTCGGTACATCAATAGATCGGACCAGCGTGGTTTCTGACGACAGGACAAGCGGGGACCCTGCGTGTTTGTCCGCCCGCATCAATTCCCATGGCAGGCTTGCCACCTCTGCGGTTTTCTGATCCTCCATATCGATGATCAGCCTTATGCGCACACCGGTCTCTATTCGATCCCGATCAGATTGTTCCTGCGCCGCGGAAACCGTATCTCTCAGCACATCCCTCACAGAACCTTGAAACAGCGCATCGAATAATGCCGTGCCCAGTTCATCCACCATTTTTTGGGGATCAGCATTTGCTGACGAAGACGCTGCGGCTGACGTTGAAGCGATAGCGCGGGAAGACCGTGTTATGCCGGATGCCAATCCTGCAAAATCCTGAATTTCTATATAAGCAATATTCGCATTGCCCTGCCCCTCCTTCGAGTTGGCCCTAACCCGCAACTTATCATCAGGGCCAGACGAGATGACGATCGTCAAAGTAAGATAGTCTTGCATCACACCCTCACAATCGCGGTAAATATTACAGCTGATAATCCTGTTTCATTCATCAGATATTCCAATCCACAGCTTTCAATGCTGCCTGACCGGTGTCGGAAGAAAAATAGTTGAGATGATGGCAGGCAACCGGATTGAAATCCGGCCTTGTTCGGTGATTTTTTCCGATGCTTTTTATGCTGTCGACCCCAACGGCTATGTCGTTTGGTTTGTCAGCAAACAACTTCTCGAACGCATCGGTTTTGCCCGCCTTCGCCAGCAGATTGGCAAAATATTGATCGGTCGGCTCCTGATAAGTTTCGATGTCGCCTGCCAGAATCGTATAGGGCAGTTCGGGATCATCGCTGTTGTTGAGTATCTTGAGAAACCGTGAACCCGGATCCATTTGTTCGATAGATTGAGTCAGTTTTTGCGACCGGTTCAGGAGCATCAGAAACGGACCGCTAAACGGCACCAGCGCAGGAGCAAAATTCATCGCAATAACGGTGAGCAGGTTCAATATTTTCCGCGCATCATCTACTTTTCCAAATGGCGACCCATGATTGGGCGTGCCGCACAGAACCAGATGATCAACCACTTTATCGCCGCCGCGTTGTTCAATATATGATCGCGAAACCAGGCCGCCCATCGAATGGGCCAATATGGTCAATCGCTTTTCATCACCAGCCGTCAATCCAACCTCCGCCAGCCTTGTTTTGAGACTATCGGCCGTTTCCTCGATTGGCGTGTTGAGATTTTCATAGTCATAGGTCAGCACAAGATCGAATTGCTCATGAATGGTGCAGGCTTGAATGCCTTGTGCGATAGCTTCCGTGTCACCGAGGATACCATGGATGAGCAGGAGGATATTCTTGGCTGCTGCAACTTTCTGAACAACCATGTCTTCACTGCGATCGAATGTCCCATCGGATTTGAAATCTACCCATCGCAATTTGGTCGTGTTTCTTTTGAGGTAGGTTTTGAAGAAATATAGCTTCAATGCACCGCCAATACTGCGTCGATTGTCGGGAATATCGTAAAGATGATCGATGCTGATATGGGTGATGCCGACATCATCCTGATAAGCATCACCGCCCAGCAGAAAATGTTGTCCATCAAAGGCCATGGGAATTATGGCTTGATCCTTTTCCAGATCGACATCCAGTTCCAACGCAATCGGATTATCTTGCAGGTCTGCTGCGTTTTTTATGTCGGTCAACTCCAATATATTCTCACGCTCACCTCGCGTCGCTGGCTCTGCAAAGTCGAGCAATGACATTTCCTGTTTCTCAAACACGCGAGAGAAATGCTCACCATCCGAAATGCTGCGAACAGACGGTATCGCAGCACCCAGACACACCCCGCCAGTGACAGAATCATGTCCTTTGATTTTGATCTTACCGCTGGCGAGTGAGACGTCTCGCTTGCCTATTTGATTTTGTTGTCTGACAACCCTGATCCGGCAATCGTGGGCAAACCAATCGTGATTTTCGCCAAGCTTTGATATGGGATCAACATCGCTAATCGCGCGCATTTCGGGGACTATCTCGCCAAGTTTCATGGCTTTCTGATCAAGTAAAAATTCATCAACGCGTTCATTGCTGACGATCAGTTTAAAACTTTCAATGGACTCATTCTCGTTTTCATCGAGGTAGAGAAACAATTTGGGATCATCGCCCCAGATGGTGACATAATCGTCGCCCGGTTCGATCTGATCGTTCCGCAAAACCTGGATGCCATAATCCTTGGAAAAATAGACCAACATATAGTGAAGGAGCTGCCTGCCGTTGTTGCGTAGCTGGAATTTGCCTCTGATCGGCTGCCAATCAGCTCCAATCTGCCGGTAATCGAGCGTTAGGTTATCGAAATCATGTTCGAAACTTTCTTCATTCTTGACTTGCTCACTAAATCGACAATCGACCAGCTCCGCGCTCATGCGAGTGTTTTCATTTTGCACCGCGATAGCACGTTCCCATTGCATCACATGCTTCAGGACAGGCATTATCGATGAAATATGGGCGACAGGATTCTCGCTACCCAGTTCTACGCCCTGAATAAGCAAGTCCATGTCCCGCTCTTTCAGAATCAAATTACTATCTTCTTTTTCCAGTGCATAACGTGTGTGGTTTTTGCTGTCCGACAGTTCCACACCGACGGAACCGTCTTGCGCAAGCAAACCTTGCAATGCCGTCTTCCAGTCATTCGGTCCGTCAAAATGGACTAAGATCGGTGCGACCGGCAGGCTGGTTATCTCAGCACGATATTCCGTCGTCATATCTGCTGAAAATTCTGGCTTGAGTAGGCTTGTCGCTGGACCAACCTGTACAATTCTTGCACTGCCGATCGTAGATCTTTGACCCGCATCGTTATATAGAGCCAACTTCACGGCAGTTCCGGGATCGGTCGGTATGCCATGCATTGCCCCGCATTCCACCTTCCAGCTATTTTGATCAAAATAGACACGCGCGCGTTTGTGGAGAGCCGCTACATCCTTGCCAAGAAAACCGTCGGCAGCGTTGAAATTCGCAAATGTCTCAAATTGTGGATCCTGATTACTGGCGCGATTTCTCGTTGCAGTCCGTGTGCGAACAAATAGCCCCGAATAACTTATACTTCCTTGTTCAGCTTCAAGCACTTCCAGCAGTGAACTTGTGAAAACACCGCTTTTCTCAGGGATCTCCTTGGCAGTTTGCTTGCGATCACAGGCTGCTAGCAGGATGTGCCTGCTTGTCGGAATGTAAAGCGGCTCACCTCTCTTGTGCATGTCCGCATAATGACCGCCAATGTAGCTCTCAATCGGTCGCTCTTTGAACCTCTCGTGCGTCATCCGCACTCTAAGGCCATCAAATGCTGCCATATTGCGCGTACCAGATCCTGAATGGCAACAGTCTAACAGGACAGTGATATGGCGATTATTTTGTGCAACCTCGGAAATCAATACCGCCAATTCTTTGTCTGCAAGATCGAGCCCGCCCGGCTCACGGCTATCAATGCAAACCAGACCTTCATCCTTGCCGCTATTGTAAAACTCCAGAAATTCAGGCGCCGAAGCCGATCGCGCTCCGTGACCACAATATTGAAACACGACCACATCGTCCGCCGACGCCCGGCAAAGGTGAGAGCGGAACTGTCGAATAATATTCTCGCGGGTCGCATCATGATCTTTCAACATCTCGACGGCGAGACCACTATGATTGTAGTGAGATTTCAGAAATATGTTGAATTGGTCCACATCATTAATGCATCCCCGAAGCTTACCGACACTGTGGGAATAGTCATTGATACCGACAAGCAAAGCATAGATTTTTGACATCACACTCTCCCGTCACAATGGCGGTAGCTTTTTGTCGCCAGCAATGTGCAGCGTCGGTCCTCCATTCTTTGGAAAGAGTGTTTAATTCTCGATAGCTGGCAGCTTAATCTACTCATGATTTTAGCTGAGGAATAAACCTTCACTTTTCCTCAGGCTCCAAAAGGCTTTGACCATCATGTGATCGCGGCTTTGTGACTGCCCCGCTACAAGATCGCGTCAAACTGGATCGTAAGTAAAGCCGGTCAGGCACTGTTTAACCGACATTTCACGATGGATTCATGCCATTTTCATGTTGATGACGTCAGCGTGAACAGCTGACTGACAAGCGATTGGATTTCAGACGGCCCAATAATTGACTCAGACAGATGTGATCAAAGTGGTTCCCTCTTGCGGCGTAATTTCGAAGGATCAGTCCTTTGGATGAGATTGGGTAGATATAGAACCATTGCCTGGTCGGAATGCTCAGAGAAATATTTTGGTTTAGCTATCCTCCACCCATCCACCGATATTGAATCCAGTGCCCTAAATCAGAAATATACAAGGCATCCGCAATATCCCGAAAGCGGATATTAGGTTCGTCTATTGATGACGGAGGTATCAGAGTCCCCCGTAAAGAAGAACTGCTTCAGGTTGTTCTATTAGCCTCACCACTCTCGCAACAAACAATCTTGTCTTATCCGACTGGATTGTTCTACGCTGCGCCCAGTAAGTCCAGATGGAGAGCTTTAACCGCCAGGCTCTGACTTAATGATTGGTTCACCAACTTGGGGCAGGTTAATGGGAAAATATCTAGCCCCGCTGTTCGGGCTTGCGGCCATATTGCTTGTCGGCTGGTATGGCTATCGCGCCTTCGTTCAGGAAGAGACCCTACTTCCGCTAGCAGAAACCGCCGAAGCCGCGCCTCAGGACCGATTGCCGACGGAACCCGATGACTGGCAGGGAAAAATAGATTATCTCAGCCTCGATCGACGCATTGCGGCGCTCGCCTCGCGTCCTGAAATGGCGGGATTGGCTGTCGCAATTGTCGAGGATGGCGAAATTCGCTTTGTGCGCACCTATGGCGTGACTGATAAACGCAGCGGCGAACAGGTGACGCCGCAGACAGTTTTCCGCTGGGCTTCTGTATCGAAGGGAGTGGCAGGTTTACTAGCCGCCAAGCTGTCAGAAGAAGGTGAGCTTGACCTCAATGCCACGCTAAACCGCTGGCAGACGTCACTCATGCTGCCTGGAGACGCTATGTCACGGATCACGCTGGCACAGCTTATGTCGCACCAGACTGGACTCACCAAAAATGCATATGACCGCAAACTGGAGGACGGAGAAAGCCCGGGCCTGCTCCGA
This sequence comes from uncultured Sphingomonadaceae bacterium, assembly GCA_947489315.1. GTDB lineage: Bacteria > Pseudomonadota > Alphaproteobacteria > Sphingomonadales > Sphingomonadaceae > Parasphingorhabdus. The sequence continues at coordinate 1,009,556 of CANLCX010000001.1, read as the reverse complement.
ACACAACTACGAGCTGGGCCGCTACAGTGTTTGCCCGGCACCTGTCATAGCTATCAGAATATTGCCTTTGATGCTTCCAGCGAGATTTTGGGACAAGCGACAGGCACTTTGTATAACGACGCTGTCCAGAAGCAATTATTTGAACCTCTCGGCATGGAGAGTGCACAGTTTGATATGGTGGGCCTCACTGGTGCCGACAGCTGGGCGCGACCGCATCGCGGCGACAAGGTGCGCATCCTCTCGGAATCTTACTGGCGTCTACCTGCAGCTGCCGGCGTCAGCAGCAATATTGTGGATATGGCGCGCTGGCTCCGAGCGCAGCTGGGCGCAAATGAAGATGTTCTGTCTGGCGAGACGCGGGAACTGGCACATGCTCCCTTGGTCAGAACCGGGCGTGTTTACGGTGGTGATCTCGCTCGCGCTCTGACTGCGCCGTCCTATGGATTGGGCTGGCGCAGTTTTACCTATAGCGGTCGGAGACTTATCGGACATAGTGGTGCGGTGGATGGTTACCGCGCGACGATTATCTTTGATCCGGCAGCTCGTACCGGAGTTGTCGCGATGTGGAACAGCGGTTGGGGGCTGCCCTTTAGGATACCGTTTGCCGCTCTTGATAGCTATTATGGGCAATCCTTAACTAACCAATTCTCTAATGACTGGCTCGACCTTTCCGATCTGCCATTTCCCGAACCTTTGCCAGCTTCCTCGCGTGACGAACCGTGAGCCAGTCATCTACCCAAGATAGGCCGGGTGTAGTTACTTTTAGGCGCACCTTTTATTCTAATCTGAGCATGCGGTTCAACCGTGTTATCAACAGGGAATGATTACACCTCAATGTTCGCAATATTCCGAATGCGTGCATTAGCTTTATCTGCATCGCCTACAACGAGCGGGCTAATTTGTTTCCTCGCCACTCGCCCATCCAGCGAGAAATGTAAATGACGTTGCTATCATAGCGATACAGCCAAAATCAGATACAGGCCAATCTGATGCTTCAGGCACTTCCCAATCAAGGTCAGCTTGTTGCTCATTTCAATAATGCTAACTCCGTTACCACATTTCTTATTGATCTCGCCACTTCACGGAACATCACAGCTCTCTCCCTTCAGCATCCATGACTTAATTTACAGGCTGAATTAACTGCTTTTATGTGATGTCCGCTTTTACGCCCATAGCAGACATTAATTTTTGGGCTGCTTCATCCCGAAAGAGTCATATCTTTCCAAAGCCCTGCAGTACGTCGACCGCTAGGTATTATCCCTGATTTGGTTGGCTACCGCAGGTAGCTAATTATTTCATGTACGTTTTAGGAATCGTTTTAGTCGGTAGCCCAAGCAAGGAGCTGAAAAATGTCATTACATATTGGCGATACCGCCCCAAATTTCACAGCTGATAGCACCGTAGGTGAAATCAACCTTCACAAATGGGCTGAGGATAGCTGGGTGTTTTTCTTCAGTCATCCGGCTGATTTCACGCCTGTTTGCACGACAGAGATGGGCCGAACAGCTCAGCTCGCTGACAAATTTTCCGCGCGCAATACAAAACCATTGGGCCTTTCAACGGATATTGTTGAAGAACATTGGGATTGGATTCACGATGTAAATTCTACCCAGAACACGACCGTTCATTTCCCCATTCTTGCAGACCCTGATTGTGCGATCGCGAAGCTTTACGACATGATCCATCCTGGCGAGAGTGATACAGAAGCGGTGCGCTCTGTGTTCATTATCGATCCTGATAAAAAGATCCGGTTAACCATGACCTACCCCATGAGCGTTGGTCGAAATTTTGACGAAATACTTCGCGTCATCGATGCGCTGCAGCTTGGGGACAAAAACCGCATTGCAACGCCTGCTGATTGGCGCCCCGGTGACAAGGTGATTATCCCGCCGTCGATTGATAATGACGAAGCGGCAAAGTTATTTCCGGATGGCTGGGAAGAATTGCGACCCTATTTGCGTCTGACCGAGGCGACCTGAACCAATAAATCGGCGTTGTAGAATTAGGCTTCGACGAGTTCGGTATGCCCGAATCCCTTACTATAATCGAGAAGCGATATAATCACGAGGTCGATACGAATAAACGCAACCTCCGCTTGTTCATCCATGGTCAGGTCTTCCACTTGAGGGAATTTAGCGTAAATTAATTGCCCTATCTTTTCCTGTTCGTTGGCACCGGTGACGATGGTTGCATGACCCGCCGCAGAAAGGCTTTTGATGTCATCCCAGTCTGCATAGGGGCGATCAACCGTTAGTGACACTCTTCCGTCCCGCGCAATATTTCGGGCTTTTTGCGAGCCTGGTGATGTCCCGAAATAGATTGTAAGACCGTCATTTACAAAACTCACCGTCGTTGCTTGCGGAAACCCATTTTCCCGGACAGTTGCAATGGTCATGTCATTGACGTCTGTCAGGATGGAATTGATCATCTCGTGTTGCATCTTGTTCATAATGGTTTCCTTGCTGGATGGTTTTTCATCGATCAATGGCTGAATGTGGAATCCGCAAATCAATCGTCCCAAAGCTTCCGGATATCTTCTGGCAAGCCCGCTTTTATGTCGTTCATCTCTCCGACCGAAACATGATCGGCGATAATGTTCAAAGCTGCTGAGACCGCTTCTGACGGGTTATCATTGGGATCATTGCCAAAAGCCGCCTCGACTGCTGAAACAAACTGGTCTTTGTGTCTTATGGTCGCGGACATTTTAGAGGGACGATAGCCTTCATAGTAGATCCCGCGAATGAGCGTCGGTAGCTGCGCTGCCAGATGCGCGCATTCATTGGGTTGCAAACGGTCACGCAGCACGTGCAGGGTTGATCGCAGCAAGATATAAGCTCGATGTTTGTCATCCCAGTCGAGCTCGGACATGACCTCGTTAACCCAGATATTGGCATCTTGAATGGCCTTGTCGAAAATGGGTAAGCCTAGTGCGCTCATGATGTTTCTCCTCGGTTTCCGGTTGAATATTGCCCTGCACAATTATCTCCTTCCGCGCTTGCAAGGCGTCAGGAGTGTCGACGGAGATATTGGGATAGTCTGAAAAGGCTGGAGACAGCATTCGTGGATTCTACATAGTGGAAACTACCTAAGAGCGGGATTGGGTACATTCAAAAGTCTGCCATCGTCAGCGATGCCCCTCAATAACCTTCCCTCTCGATATAATCTGACCACATCTTCGACGCGGCACAATTGCGTTCCCATGGTCATTACCGCGGCCGACCCAGCGGCAACGCCAAAATGAAAAGCCTCCTCGATTTCGACACCTGCCGCGATGGCGAAGGTCATGGCCCCAACGAAACTGTCTCCCGCGCCGACTGCTGATCCGATGGAAACATTGGGTGCGGCAGTATAAGTGACGCCGGATTCCTGTGCCAGAATAGCGCCCTGTGCACCTAGCGATACGACAATATTCTTAGTGTTCCCGCGGCTTATGATCTCCATTGCTGCCCCGCCTGCTTGATCCCGATTAAGAGGCTTTCCGACAAGTTGTTCCATTTCTTCCAGACTAGGTTTGGCAAGAAAAACCGCAGCCTGATCCAGCGTTGTGCGCAACGCTTCGCCGGAGCTGTCGAGAATGAGTTTCGCGTTTTTCTGGGCGGCAATTTGCGCTATTTGCGCGTAGCTGTCATCGGGCGCATCTTTGGGTAAACTGCCGGTTGTCACGATATAGTCGAAATCTATCCTATTGATGTAATCAAGGACTTGCTCGAGTTCTCCTTCGACCATTGCTGGGCCCTCGGGAATGAAACGATATTCCACTTCGGACTGCAATTCGTGAACGGTATAGGATATTCGTGTTGCACCCGACGCGGCAATATGATGCTGGTTAATAGGCAATTGATCCAGGCTATCTTTTAAAAGCGCCCCAGTCGCGCCACCTGCCAGATAGAGAAGTTCGGGTTTGCCGCCCAGTTCAGCGATAACCCGGGCAACATTCACACCGCAGCCACCTGGATGATGCACTTGATTGCGGGTTCTGATCTTTATTGTCGGTTCGATATTTTCCGCTTCGCAAGAGACATCGACGGCCGGATTGAGCGAGATAGCTAAAATGGTTTTCATGATATACGAACCTCAACTTGTCGTTCCGAGCCATCTTCTGGGAATGTCACAATCGCCTGGAGTTGAGCGACGCCATCGATGAATATCTGGTTGGTATCCACACCATCCTCGGCTCTCTTCACAACGAGTGAAATAGATCCTTTCGGGCCTTGAATAGTGGCCGAGAAACCGGACCAGTGCTCCGGCAGGCACGGTTTGATATGGAGCGCACCACCTTTGCGTGTGAGACCCAATATATCCTCCACACCCAGCCGCCATGTCCATGCGGCCGCGCCGGTATACCAGCTCCAGCCGCCACGACCGCCATGCATGTCACCACCGGCAATGTCAGCGGCCATAGCATAGGGTTCCGTCCGATAACGTTCCGCCTGCTCACGATCCGGCACGCGTTTGATCGGGTTGAGCATGTTGAAGATATCCATGGCTTTGCCAGCATCCCCCGATCGCGCAAAGGCCATGCCGAGCCATGTTGCGGCATGGGAATATTGGCCGCCATTTTCCCTGATGCCGGGCGGATAGGCTTTGATATAACCAGGGTCACGCGGGGTTTTGTCGAAGGGTGGCCACAAAAGCTTGGCGATCTGATATTTTTCATCGACCAGTTCCCGATAGGCCGCATCCAGCGCGGTTTTTGTTCGGGTGGCATCGGCGCCGGCAAATAGCGCCCAGGATTGTGAAATACTATCGATGCGACATTCCATATTTTCCGAAGATCCCCACGGATGGCCATCATCGTCAAAAGCGCGCCGATACCAACCGCCGTCCCAACCGGATTCCTCTGCTTGATGCAGTAAATCCTTTGCCCGCTGCGACCATGCATCGGCCATGCGCGCCTGCCCGATACGCTGGTTTAAGGCGGAAAAGGCGTTAGCAATGGTGATCACAAACCAGGCCAACCAGACGCTTTCTCCCCGCCCTTCGTCACCGATGCGGTCCATGCCATCATTCCAGTCACCCGCGCCGATCAAAGGCAGATTGTGACGGCCATGAGTGAAGCCTCGCTCCAGCGCTCTTTCACAATGATCGAGCAGAGTTTGGCCAGCGGCGGTTTTCTCAAAACTGGAATAGCGATCCTCTTCTTCAGCCGACAGCGGCGGCGCGCGCAGATAGGGAACCTTCGCCTCTAATATGCTCTCGTCGCCAGTGACCTCGACATAATGACAAACAGCATAGGGCAGCCACAGAAGATCATCAGAGAAACGCGTACGCACGCCGCGATCAGAGGGTGGATGCCACCAATGCAGTACATCGCCTTCCTCAAACTGATGCGCTGCGCAGTCCAATATATGGCCGCGGGCGCGGGCCGGATCATTGTGCAAGAACGCCATGACATCCTGTAACTGATCGCGGAAACCAATGGCTCCGCTCGCCTGATAAAATCCTGCGCGCGCCAATATCCGCGATGCCATGGATTGATACAGCAACCAACGATTGATCATGATATCAAATGCGGGATCAGGGCTATGCACTTCTAATGCGCCGAGCAGGCCATCCCAATGGTCATTCAGTTGATCAAAAGCAGCGTCTATCCGGGCCGGTATTTTCCAATCGGCCATGAGCGATTGGGCTTGCGCATCATCAGCACCTTGTCCGAGCAGGAAAACTATCTCCTGACTGGCGCCCGGCTCCAGTTCACAATGAACCTGATAGGCGCCGCAGGGATCAGTCCCGGCGAGTGCTAGTCCCTCAAGACCCCAGCGTCCCAATCCTGCGGGATTTTCCAAATTGCCTTCGCGGCCCAAAAATTCCCGCCGGTCGGTGGTCAAGCCATGGGGTTGGTGATTAGCGGTCAGAAAAGCGGCCTGCCCAGAAAAATCAGGGTTCCAGCTGTTGCGGGCCATGATCGCATGATGGTCAGGGTCATAGGAACAGCAGATAGTGGAACGCGATACACTGCGTAACGCCCCGAGCAGCCAGTCGACATAATAGGTTGCGGTGATGCGGCGGTGACGCGCCGTGTGATTGGTGACGCGAAGGCGGATTATTTTTACTGGATCGTCGACCGGCACGAAGACTCTTAAGTCCTGTTCCAGACCGAAAGATATTTTGCGCCATTCGCTATAACCAGCACCATGCCGGATCTGACAACTTGCTTCACGGCCATTGGGCCCCGGGGTTGGCGTCCAGACCTCGGCTGTCTCTTCATCGCGCAGATAAAGAACCTCGCTGGGGTCATCCATGACCGCGTCATTGGTCCACGCGGTTAGCCGGTTTTCGCCGCTGTTGACGGCCCAGGTAAAGCCGCCGCCAGCCTCCGTGACGGCGCAGCCAAATCTATCATTGGCTAATATATTGACCCAAGGGGCCGGCGTTGTTTCGCCCGGCGCAAGATGGATGACATATTCCCTGCCGTCCGGTTCAAACCCGCCCAAGCCATGATCGAACAACAGATTGTCGGGGCGGACCAATTCGGGAACATCGGTTTCCGGCACTGGAGCGCTCGCCGGTTCAAAATAGGGTAAGGCGGGCGCTGGTTGAAAAGCAGCGGTGACTTGGTCTTCCAAACTGCCATGCCCATCATCTATGATGACCCGCGATACGGCCTCGACCAACCGCACCTGCTCTGGCCCGACCTGGTCCGCAAAGAGCAGGTGGACACCGCCATTGCGGCCAAGAAGCCATTGACCGTTAACCTCGTGCAGCAGTGCCATCAGATCATCGCGCACCGGTTCGATATATCCTGACGCAGCCGATTGCATGATGACGAAATCGACCTCCAAACCCTGTCGCCGCCATAATTGATGCGCCCGGATCAAATCCTGAAGTATTGAATCGGGGAGATGTCCTGTCTTCAACATCAATATGGGATAATCGCCGGAAATGGCCATGCCCCACAGATTGGGCTGGCCCAGCCGGTTTTCGCGAATCTTTTCCGGATCAGCGCGGCGCTTGGTATTCGGATAAGCAAGCAGGGAACCAAGCGCTTGCATGGCAGGCAATTGGTCGGGAGTCAGGCCAAGTTGATCGATTTCCTGCGCAGTCGAAGAGGCTGCATCATTGATCGCCCAGTCCAGCGAAGGTATTGTCGCATAGCGCTCGGCAATTTCCAGCACGGCCTCACGGGTCGCTGCCGCCACTGTGACCAAGCAGAATTCCTTATGCGCAAATGGCTCCAGCTCGCATTTCACCTGCAACGACATGACCGGATCGAGCGTAAAGCCGGTCGTTCCTGATAAATCATGGGCGGCTCCATAAGGCCGACGCAAATTTCCATTGCGACCGATGAACCGCCGACGGTCGGTTTCATGGCCGGCCAGAGTCAGGGCTTCGTCCTCACTTACGAGGAAGTGCAGCAATACCGGCGGCGCATCACGGGGGTTGCGCGGTCGACGGGTGAATAGCTGACCGCCTATCTCTGGTATAAATTCACTGCTCACGAACAGCTTGCTGAAGGCCGGGTGCCTTTCATCATCTAGCGGCGGTGCAAGAACCACCTCACCATAGCTGGTCATTCGCAGGGAGCGTGGCCGATCGCTTAGATTTCTTACGATGATGCGGCGGATTTCCAGATCATCGCCGGCGGCAATCACTGCTTCCATGTGCAGGCTGATATCGTGATCGCGGAGATGGAACTCGGCCATGTGGGAATGAAAGGTGACCTCATATTGATCGGGCCTGTCATCTGTCGGTTGGCGGGTGGCCGACCATATATGGCCATCATCCTCATCGTGCAGGTAAATCCATTGTCCGTCCGCATCCAACACAGGATCGGCAAGAAATCGCGTCAGCGCATGATGCCGCCAGCGCAATCCGCCGCCGCCGCCAGTGGAAATATAACCAGACAGATTACCATTGCCCAATAACAAAACCTGCGGCGAGCTGGTTTGAAGCGGCGGACGCCATATATGAGGGATCGCCGTGCTACTCACCCTCAGGCTCGCCTGATCCATGCTTTCAATTCTTTCCACTTCGGAGGGCAGTTCCTCCGGAATCCGCTCGTGGAGCAGCAATGATACCGAGCTTATCCGTGCATCTTCCTCAAAGCGCCTGACCAAAATATCATCGCATAAGCTATTGCCAATTGCGCACATGATCATGCCTTGATGGTGGGCCATATAGGCGTTCACAGGGGTTACATCTGCTGTGTTTTGCAGGCGTTCGGGCGTGTAATCGACAGCTTCCAACAACCCGTAAAGCCCTGAAAAGCCGTGCTTCACTATCGATTTCAAATTTTGAACGGCTTCTGATGGCATGACCTGCAGTGCTAATGCAGAAGCGTAAGGCGCGACGACAAGATCCTTGGCCAGTCCGCGCCGAAGTCCAAGTCCGGGAACGCCAAAAGCCTGATATTGGTAGCGATGATCCGGGTCTCTGGCAGAATAGGCAGATTCCGATATACCCCATGGCATCCTATTTTGCCGACCATAGGTTTGCTGCGTCTGCACTGCGACTTTCTCGCTTTCACTGAGCAGGGTTTGCGGACCGCTACGCATCAGCAGGCGCGGCATAAGATACTCAAACATGGATCCGTTCCAGGAGATGAGCGCGAGACCGCCATTGCTGCGCATGACCGGTCGACCAAGGTGAAACCAATGTTCCAGCGGCACATCCTGATTGGCAATCGCCAAATAGCTGGCCAACCGCGCTTCGCTGGCAAGCAGATCATAATGATGAGAGTCCATCCGATCCGCGCTGACATTATAACCAATATGGAAAAGCCGCCGTTCGCGATCATAGAAAGGCGCAAATTCCATAGCATTGGCATAGGCTGCGGTTTTTGATGACAGTTGCTGCAGTCTCTCCACTAGTTTTTCACGATTTTTGCGCCCGGTCTCAACAGCTTGGACAAGAGATTGCAGCCAGCGCTCTTCCTGCTGGTCATCGGCTTGTGCTGTCTGGATCAACAGCACCGCCCGGTGAGCACGCATTTCGTCACCCCCCCCTTGGAGCAAGGCTATAACTTGCCGATATAGATCCTGAAATTTGGCCGGGACATCGTCTTGCACCAACCAGGGAACATATTTGTCAATATCATGCCGGATCGTCTGAATTTGATGCCGCAGCCGATCAAGCCATGTGTGCAATTCACGCAGATTTACAGTGGATATTATATCCTGAGTAGCTGCCAGTTTAACAATGGCTTGCTCAACGGCTGGTATCTCTTCTGTACATATCCGGTCCAATCCCGAGCGCCAATCTTGCGGATTGGCCGATAGTGCAGTCAAATTGCTACGAAGCAACGCGACCCGGGATGGCAGACCGTCGAAATCCTCTGGCATCTCGTCAAGCACAGCCGTCAATAAGCGCAGGACATCGTCTATCCCGCTCCATCTTTGCGGTTCGATAACTGGCGCATTTTGGATGTCTCGGAGCAGAGCAACATAGGCGAGCAAGCAACCGGCAAAATTCCCGCTATCCACAACCGAGACATAGCGCGGTTCAAGCGGCTGCAAATCAACGGTGCCATACCAGTTGAGGAAATGGCCGCGATGGGTTTCCAATCGGTCGAGCGTAGAAAACATATTGCCGGTCCGCGCGGTCAATTCCTCTGCTCCGAGATAACCAAAGTCCCATGCGCTAGCCGTCGACAACATCAACATGCCGATATTGGTCGGTGATGTCCGATGCGCGATTTCCGGATGCGGCTCTCCCTGATAATTGTCGGGAGGCAGCCAATTATCTTGTGGTCCTGCAAATGTTTCAAAATAGAGCCATGTTCGCCGCGCCAAATCGCGCAGGAACAGCTTATCGTCCTCATTTAGCGGTTTGACAGCCTTATGCCTCGGCCGATTGAGAAGCATCGTCACTTCGGGAGCGATCAACCATAGCACCAACAGCGGCAGAGCAGCCGGCAGAGAGGCAGGTTTGATAAACAGGATCGCTAGTCCGAGTGTAATTGATATTGTCGGCCCTGCACACATATGCAGCCATATCCGGACTCGCGAGTGGCGGTTTTTCTGACTTTCAGACTCATGTGCAGCGGTCGTCCATTGCAGCAAATGACTTTTCGAAACTAACCGACGCCACAGAGCCACAGAGATGGCATGCAGGGCGATCATGGCTTCGAATGGCAAATGAGCAATCGCAAAAAACCAGCGCCCGCTCTGATCGGCAAGCTGAGCAAATCGGCCCCGTACAGCGCCGCGCCGTCGTCCTTGGGCAAGCCCGCTAACAAGGTCGGTGAATATGTTCCCGGCATGGGCAAAGACCGTCAGAAAAGTCCAGAACCAGGGATTTCCGGGCAGCCATAACCATCCGACAATGACCATCAGCAATAGCGAGGGCGCCACCAGGCTACGCCGCAAATTGTCAATGATCATCCAGCGACTGAGCCGTGAAAGCGAGTTTCGTCTCCTCTGTCCATCGGCTTCCCGAACGCGTCTGCCGAGCCAGGGGAGCAGTTGCCAGTCGCCGCGGACCCAGCGATGCCAACGCTTGACATATTCCCGATAGGTGCCGGGAAATCCTTCATAAAGGATGATGTCAGAGGCAAGTCCGGCACGTCCTAAAGAGCCCTCAAGCAGGTCGTGGCTCAATATCGAATTTTCCGCGATGCGGCCGTCCGTGCTTCGATGAAAGGCGGCGACGTCGTAAATGCCCTTACCCACAAATATGCCGCGGCCGAATATATCCTGATAGACATTGGATACCGCGCGGCTGTAAATATCAATCGCGGTATCACCGGCATAAAAGCGGGTAAAAAAGGTCCGACTGACACCTTGAGGAGCCATCTCCACACGGGGTTGCAATATCGAATAACCGGAAGTGATCTGGCCCGTCTTGGGATCAAAACGAGCCATGTTGAGCGGATGAGCGAGCGTACCAACGAGCCTTGTCACGGTCCCGGTGGGCAACATGGTATCGGCATCAACTGTGATCACGAAACGAATGCCAGACAGGGCCGCGCGGTTTCCTTCGTGGAAAGAAAAACCGTTATCATCGCCTTCGACCAGCAGTCGGTTAAACTGTTCCAGCTTGCCTCGCTTTCTCTCCCACGCCATCCAGCATTTTTCCGCGTCATTATATTGTCGTGTGCGGAGCAAGAGGTGAAAGGGGCCGACAGCATTTTTGCCGTGTTTCTGGTTAAGGGATCTTATGCTCTCAACGAGCTGCCCTGTGATTTCCTCATCACCAGCCATGTTTTCGGTCTGGGCATCTGCCAGATCAGCAAGCAAGGCAACTTGCAGCTTCTCGTCACTATTGGACAGCCAATGTGTCTCTATCTGTTGAACAAGCTCATGTACCTCAGCCGGTTTTGCGACCAGTGCCGGTATCACTACGATGGTTGAGCAATCGTCGGGCAATCCCTTAGAGAAGCCCAGCTTTGGCAATATCTGGGGTGGAACAACAAGTATCGCGAGCCGCTGGACAAGAGAGATGGAAAGGATCGACGCTGGAATCAACATGACCAGCAGCGATCCCGCTGATTGCAAAACCGTCGCCTCGATAAACCACAAATAAATTGCAGGAATGGCAAGGGCGCCGATCCAGAAACACAAGGAAGCCAGAGCATAGATCGACCCGGCATGGTTATAAGCTGCGCGCTTTAACCGCATTCCAAATAGCGGTCTTATGCCAAGTTGTTGCTCAAAGGATCGCCTGCCGTCTCCAATCAACCAATAGCCGACATGATCCTTACCTTGCCCGGCATCGGCCGCAGCGGCCTGCAAGATGATATGGTCCGCAATTTCCACCTCGCTCCGCTCTGCATAGGACGAGATGGTTTCGACGGCCTTGCGATAGCGATCCCGGGTTTCAAAATCCATGCGTCCATAAAAATTGGCTGGGTCTTTGCTCAGGACGCGTTCAACCTCACTGGTCTGATCAAAAAAATCTTCCCAAGAGATAGAAGCGATTAGCGATAGATTGGCTATGGACCGCGCAACGCGTTCGGTATCGTCCAGCGAATAGGGCGCATTGGCATCAGCTGTCGGCGCGAACGGTTCTTTTATCTGTCCTTGCAACACCGCCGACAGGGAAGACACCAAAACTTCCAAACAAGCGATCCGCAACATGGTTGGAAAGGCCCAGAGTTCGGCGATGGTCAGCGGCGTTTCCCGCTGATAGGTACAGACAAATTTTATGGTAGCGGGCAAGGTTATCTGTAAATGCGTCGCGCGGAGCAAGCCATGGGCGAGCGCAAAAACGCGCGGAAATCGTGACTTCGAGCTGTCATCAGTCAGGGACTCAAAAGCGGGCAATCGCTCGTAAAAACTGGGCGGCAAGTCCCGTTTGATCTGACGAATGGCGCGGAAAACCTGATAGTCATTATCGAGTAGCCACTCGGCGGCTTTTCCAGCTTCCGTGGGGGCATCGGCGCAGATTTTGCGCACCTGCGTCAACCATGATGTCGCTTCGTCAATGCGTTGCCAAGCCGGGATCGGATCGGAGGATGAGGACAACATCTTATGATGATAATGCAAATCTGCGGCTGCCCTTTCGAGCATGGTGGCGGAATCACGGTCTTCTGCGCCCATCAGGCTCTCGCCAGTGTCGGGCGCTTTTTGACCTATTGATTCCGCATCAATCTCATTCGCGATGATTTTCGCCACAGTCTAATGCGCCGACTCCCGGAAGAATATCGTGCCATATTGCTGCTCAGGCAATTTTATCTGATTGGCAGGCTCGACCTGTTGCTGACGGATCAACAAGAGCGGCAAGCGGCTATGGGCAGCAAGATGCCGGGCGACACTGCCGCAGCAAATGTCATTCATTGCCCCTTTTCCGCGTCCGGACAGGACGAACAGATCTGCATCCTGTTGCTCTGCAATTTGCAACAAACTATCCCGTGCGTCCCCATCACTATTAACAACGACCTTGATACTCAGGTCACCACTGCTCAGCCTTGACTGCAAACGGCTCAGATAGGCCCGCGCATTTTGTTCGTTAAACTGCCGCAGCTTAGCGATTAGCGCATTGGCCTCTCTATCACCCAGACTGGCCTCAACAATTTCCGGCCTGGATACAATATGTGCCAGGACCAGTTCTGCGCCATGTTTGCGGGCAATGCGAACCGCGAAAGGGAGAACGCTCTCCGCCCGGCATGATCCGTCCAGCGGAACCAACAGCCGCCGATAGCGAACAACATCGGTCTCAATGGTCTCCGGCGGAATCAGGAGGAGCGATGCCGAACTGCCATCAAGAACCGTCTGCGCTGTGCGGCCCAAGGCGAAATCTCTGCTGGGGTTCCGGCTATCAAAATTTTCTACCCCGCACCGAGTCGTCATCGCCATCAGGTTTTGACTATGCTCACGGGCCCAGCGCGCGATTTCTTCTCCGGAATGTCCGTTCAGCAAAAGCCTGTCTGTCAGAACCAGAGGCTCATGCTCGGTTTCGAGAATACGGGACAAATAATCCTGCGCCTCGCGCCGTTTTAACTGCCATTCAATAGGGTCGCTCGGGCTAACTTCTGATGCCGTTCCTTGCATGACGTGGATGAGCTTTACTGGTAGATCGAGACCGCTAGCGACCGCCTTGGTATGCCGGAATACAAGGGATCCGTGACGGGCGCTATTGATGCACGCCACGGCGCTTGAAAAACGCGTTGTGGCTGCGATGTCATTATAAACTGGTTTGGATTTAAACGCTGGTTTTGGTTTCAATTTTGGTGCGGTTCTGGCGGAAGGCTGTTCAATCGTTGTTGGTTTCGATTGCATGATGGTAATCCTCCTAAATCAATAGCAATCCCCCTGATTTTGTTCATAGCGATTCGGATTTTCCGTGCATTGACTGTCGTCAAGATCAGAAGAAAATTTCCCAAAAAAATGGATCATTTAGACGGGTCACAGCGTGTAACTTAGATTGTTCCTCCCTCGGCAATCAGAGCCAGTCGCGCCATGTCCGCAATTTCGACCAAATTGCCGTTTCGTCCTTGCCCTTTTGCGCGGACGATTCCGCCTTCTCTTAGCTTTTTCATGATGCGGCTGTATGTTTCCGGAGCAATCGCAAGATAAGCGGCAATGTCCCGCTGGGTCATCGCCAATTGGATTTCAATAGGGTCTTGATTGCCGCCTTGCTGCCTGGCGATATTCACCAAAAAAGCGGCAATTCGGGACACCGGATGGTGCATGGCAAGAACCGAGATATGATCCAGCGCAACATCCTCTTGCCTGTCGATCCATTGTAACAGTTTTTTACCATTTCCCAGATTTTGCAGGATATCTTTTTGGAACAGCAAATGGCGTGTGGACAGCAATTTGGCAGGGGTCAAAGTCTCGGCTGTATATTGATATTCTTTTGAGCCAGTTAAACCAATGATGGCACCGGACGACGGAAAGCCGAGAACGATATGGCGACCATTTTCTGTCACTCTTGATAGCTTGAGCGTGCCAGTCACGACCTCATAAATATGCTCCGGTTTGCTGCCTTGATGAAATAGCACTTCGCCTGCCGTTACACTGCGCTGACGGCGATCTTTTTGGTCGCGCGACCATGGAAGCAATTTGCCCCGGCTGTCCTGTAAATTCTCGAAGAGCGGTATTTGCTCCATCGATTTGTTTTTTCCTTTGCATATCATCTGTTGCATCGCGTTAGTTCACGTTGGCCAGAGAGGCTTCAAATTCTCTCTCACCCGTTTGCGGTTTTGAATCTCCAAGCCTTTGCATCACGGCAAGCACGCTGTCGGGACTAAGACTAATGCTATCAATCTGCTTCGTGACCAGCCAATCGGCAAAGTCCGGACGGTCTGATGGTGCCTGCCCGCAAATCCCGCATTTCAAACCATGGCGATGCGCGCCGGCAATGGCCTGCTCGATCATCAAAGTCACCGCGAGATCTTCTTCGTCAAAATCGGCTGACAGAATTTCAGAGTCTCGATCAACCCCCAGAACCAACTGGGTCAAATCATTGGACCCGATAGAGAAGCCATCAAAATATTTTGCGAATTCATCGATCAATACCACATTGCTGGGTATCTCGCACATGATGTAAATCTGAAGATCGTTCACGCCCTGTGTTAGTCCATTTTTGGACATCACTTCGATGACACGTTTTGCTTCTTCGATCCTTCGGCAAAAAGGGATCATGATGATGACATTCGATAATCCCATATCATCGCGGACCCGTTTCAGCGCCCGACATTCCAGATTAAAGGCTGGTTGATAAGCGGGATGGATGTAGCGGGATGCGCCGCGAAAGCCGATCATCGGGTTATTTTCGGGCTCTTCAAAGTCACTACCACCCAAGAGGGAGGCATATTCATTCGACTTGAAATCCGACGTTCGGACAATCACCGGGCGCGGATAAAAGGCCGCCGCAATGGTCGCAATTTCTTCGGAAAGGCGTGATACAAAATAGTCTGCGCCACTCTTATAGCGGGTGGTCAGGGCCTCAATCTGTTTGCGGGTCTTGGGATTGCTGATCTGGTCCGGGGACAGCAAGGCCATCGGATGGACCTGAATTTCATTGGCGATGATAAACTCGATCCGTGCTAGACCGACGCCCGCGACTGGTAGAGCAGCGACCCGAAACGCAGCACCGGGATTGGCAAGATTGACCATCAGCTCAACATCGGGACTATCCAATTTCGTAATATCCACCGTGCTGACGCTAAAGGGTATGCGTCCTTCCAGAACATTGCCGGTCATGCCTTGGGAACAGTCGACGGTAACATCTTGTCCTGCGGTCAGAAACTTGCGTGCATCTGCTGCGCCAACAATCACTGGAATGCCAAGTTCCCTTGCAACAATGGCGGCATGGCAGGTACGCCCGCCATGTTCGGTGATGATTGCTGCAGACCGCTTCATCGCCGGTTCCCAATCCGGTGTGGTAGCGGCTGCCACCAATATGTCACCCGGCTGAACCTGTTCGAGTTCTTTGGCGTCGTTCACCAGCCGCACTGGACCGCTGCCAATACGGTCGCCTACCGCCTGACCCTGAACGATGACTTTGCCGTCGCCATCCAGATTATATTGGGTGAGCAAGTTACTGTCTGCAGAAGCATGTATGGTTTCAGGCCGTGCTTGCAAGATATAGAGGGATCCGTCGGGGCCATCCTTGGCCCATTCTATATCCATGGGTGTCGGGCGGCCGTGAAATTTGCTGTAATGTTGTTCGACGGTGATGGCCTGTTTGGCGAGTTGAATGACTTCCGCATCCTCAAGACATGGCTTAAGCTGTTCTGCAGCAGCCACCGGTTGCCATAGCGTGGGCTCATCAGCTTCTCCCTGCGCGTAGACCAGTTTGACTTTCTTGCTGCCGACCCGGTGTCTCAACACCTGTTCATAGCCAAGCTTCAAGGTTGGTTTGTGAACCAGAAATTCGTCAGGGTCGGCAATGCCCTGCACAATCGCCTCGCCCAACCCCCAGAGGCCGGTGATCATGACGACATCGCGATTGCCGCTTTCAGTATCGAGTGTGAAGATCACGCCGGATGACGCTTTATCGGCACGGATCATCCGCTGAATACCAACCGAAAGCGCCACGTCCTTATGATCAAAACCCTTATTCGTCCGATAGGAAATGGCGCGCTGGGTGAACAGGGACGCAAAGCATTTGCGGATCGCTTCGACGAGATTTCCGGCTCCGCTTATGTTGAGATAGGTTTCATGCTGACCGGCAAACGAGGCGCCGGGGAGATCTTCGGCCGTCGCGCTGCTCCGCACAGCCACCGCAACATTGCGGCCATGATCTGCACTGAGCTTAGCATAAGCTTTGCGTATTTCCTGATCGAGGCCTTCGGGCAAATCAGCTGTGGCAATGATGGTACGGATTTCAGCAGCTCTGGCGGCGGCGACTGAGAGGTCCGACCAATCAGTCCTTTCGAGGATATCTTCTATTTCCGGCCAAATCCGGTTCTGGCTGAGCAAGTCCCGATAAGCATCGGCGGTGATGGCGAAACTTTCCGGTACCTTGATGCTTCCCGAAAGCGCACCGGCAAGCTCACCCAGCGACGCGTTTTTTCCTCCGACCAGAGACAAGTCTTTCAGACTTACCTCGTCAAGCCAGCGAACATATAGATTCTCGGCCATGCTATCTCCATCACATTCGTACGGTGTTCCGCATGTCTGGCGGCTACACCATTCAAAAAAGGCGATTCAAAAGGATATTGAGGCTCAACGACATAATAGTTCGGGGCAGCTCACGCCGCTTCGATTGTCGCGCTCAAATCAACCATGCTGCTTCTGGCATCAACGGGCGATGATTGTCTTTACGTAGTTGTTCGGAGACGGGCCGTTCCGCCACATCAAGGCCGTTTAAGGGGCACTACGTAATTGCCTTCTGTCCGCACCTGTAGTTGTTTGTCGCGCGCCGAGGCCGTGGCTTTTTGCCCGATTCCTTGTTGGCTTTCACTTATAGAAAATAGAAGGGCTTGGTCGATAAAGCGATGCAACAGGAACAAAATTCGGCCTGGCATAATCTATCCATAGAAGCGGTTTTATCATCGCTGTCCGCGGCGCCCGAGGGGCTGTCCGAAAGCGAAGCAGCACAGCGTTTGGCCGATCACGGTCCAAACCGGCTTCCTGAAACGGCCGGTAGGAACGTGATCCAGCGCTTTCTGGCGCAGTTCCATCATATTCTGATCTATGTCTTGCTCGGGGCTGCGGTCATTACTTCCCTGCTTGGCCATATGATCGATACGGCAGTCATTTTGGCGGTGGTAATCGTGAACGCGCTCATTGGTTTGATTCAGGAAGGCAAAGCGGAAAAGGCTATGGAATCCATACGCCATATGCTGGCCCCGCATGCTGCTGTGCTGCGTGACGGCAAGCGGCAGACTATTGCCAGTGAAGCCGTCGTTCTCGGCGATATCATTTTGTTGGAAGCCGGTGACAAGACACCAGCGGATATGAGGTTGATCGAGGTCAACGGGCTGCAGATTGAGGAAGCCATACTCACCGGCGAATCCCTCGCCGTTGACAAGCAGGTGGATATTGTCCCGACCAAAGCTGCGTTGGGTGACAGAAAATCCATGGCCTTTAGCGGGACATTGGTAACCAGTGGTCAGGCCAAGGGCGTTGTTGTTGCTACCGGCGGTGCGACGGAAATTGGCCGGATCAGCGGTCTACTTTCTTCGGTCGAGGTGCTGACCACCCCGTTAGTTTCGCAGATGAACAGATTTGCCAAATGGCTCACCATATTAATCCTGATGGTTGCTGCGCTGATCCTGATTTATGGATATTATATTCAGCATTACGGGTTTTCAGAGCTGTTCATGGCGGTCGTCGGATTGGCTGTTGCCGCTATTCCGGAAGGCCTTCCGGCGGTATTGACCATTACTCTGGCCATTGGTGTTCAGGCGATGGCCAAACGCAACGCCATTATCCGTGTCCTGCCCGCGATTGAGACACTCGGCTCGGTATCCGTCATTTGCACCGACAAAACCGGAACGCTGACCCGCAATGAGATGATGGTCGCCGCCGCCGTGGTTGGCTCTCATGGTTTCAGTATAGATGGTGAAGGCTATGACCCGGCTGGAGGGATTAGCAAGGATGAGCAGATAATCGATGCCAGCGATTATGCGGGACTCGCCACTTTGGCGCGCGCCGCCCTATTGTGCAACGATGCCGACATTCGTGAGCGCGATAGCCTATGGCACGCAGAGGGCGATCCGATGGAAGGGGCTCTGCTGGCTTTTTCCCGCAAGGCTGAACTCGATGTCACCGAAGAACGCCGGGACTGGCAACGCACTAGCGCTATTCCTTTCGATTCCAAAAACCGGTTCATGGCGACATTGCATCATGGCCATGACGATCAAATGGTGGTTTTCATAAAGGGCGCGCCGGAAAAGATCATGGGCATGTGCAAAGCGCAGCGCAGCATCGATGGCAATGACGAACTGCTGGATCCAGCCTATTGGCAGCAGGCTGTGAGTGAATTAGCTGGGGCTGGCCAACGCGTATTGGCTTTCGCGACAAAGTCCGCTGCGCCGGATACCAAAGAACTGGCCGCTGGTGAACTCGACGGATCGCTCACGTTTCTCGGCATTGTCGGCTTGATGGACCCGCCCCGTGCCGAGGCCATTGCCGCCGTAGCCGAATGTTACGATGCGGGCATAAAAGTGAAAATGATAACCGGCGATCATGTGGAAACCGCCAAGGCCATTGGTCAGCAAATCGGGTTGCGCAAGCCCGGCAATGTCCTAACCGGCGCGGACCTCGACAATATGGATGATGCAACGCTGGCGATAGAGGTGCTAGAAAACGACATATTTGCGCGGACCAGCCCGGAACATAAGCTGCGGTTGGTGACCGCGTTCCAAGCCCATGATTTTATAGTCGCGATGACAGGAGACGGCGTGAATGATGCGCCTGCGCTTAAACGCGCCGACGCTGGAATTGCGATGGGTAGAAAGGGCAGCGAAGCGACGAAAGAAGCTGCGGAGCTGGTTCTAGCTGACGATAATTTTGCGTCCATCGTCGCCGCGGTTCGGGAAGGCCGAACGGTTTACGATAATCTACGAAAGGTCATTAGCTGGTCCTTGCCGACTAGCGCAGGCGAAGCCATGGTCATCATAGCCGCCTTGCTGATCGGCATGACATTGCCGATTACCCCGGCACAAATTTTATGGGTCAACCTTGTGACTGCAGTCACGCTGGGTGTGGCGCTGGCTTTTGAACCCACCGAAGACGGAACGATGCTCCGCAAGCCTCGGCTGAGAAATGAGCCGCTGCTCGACAAGTCTCTCGCGTGGCACATCATATTAGTATCTTTTTTGTTTCTATGCGGCGTCTTCGCCATGTACGTCTCCGCAATCGATAAAGGATATTCTGTCGATCTGGCTCGCACAATTGCAGTGAATACGCTTGTCGTAATGGAGATCTTCCACTTGTTTTTCATCCGTAATATTTACGGTTCATCGCTAACCAAAAAGTCGATACAGGGCACACCGATGGTCTGGTTCACTGTTGTCACCGTCACGATGGCTCAGTTCCTGATGACCTATGCGCCTTTCATGCAGGACATATTCGGAACCGAAAATGTTCCGCTTAGCGATGGTCTGTTGATCATCGCCATCGGTGTGGTGCTGTTCGCTATATTGGAAATTGAGAAACAGATCAGGCTGGCCCTGCGGCCGGCAATCAGGAACCGGCAAGCTGTTTCACAGTGACAGCGTGAAGCGGTTTTCCGGTCGCTTCAAACGCGCTGATATTAGCCATGGTAGTTTCCGCGATAGCGGTCATCGCCTCGCTAGTGAAAAACCCCTGATGTCCGGTGATCAGCACATTGGGGAAGGTGATCAGACGCGCGAACACGTCATCCTGAATGCCGCGATTTGAAATATCTTCGAAAAAGAAGTCAGCTTCTTCCTCGTAGACATCAAGCCCGAGGCCGCCAATTTTATCGCTTTTAAGGGCATGAGTTAAGGCCGCGCTATCCACTACGGCGCCCCGGCTGGTGTTGATCAGCACGACACCGGGTTTCATGGCATCAATTGCGTTTCGATTGATCAGATGATGGGTCTCCGGCGTTAACGGACAATGGAGCGTAATGATATCTGACGACGCGAACAGCTCCTGCAGCGGTACATAGCGGACAGGAACGGGCATATTTTCCGGATCGGGATAGCGATCATAGGCAAGCAGTTCACAACCAAATCCGTGCAAAATTTCCGCAACCACCCGCCCGATACTGCCGGTACCAATTATGCCTATGGATTTACCGTGCAGATTGAACCCCAGCAAACCCTCCAACGATAAATTGCCTTCGCGAACGCGGTTATAGGCCCGGTGGGTTTTGCGGATCAGAGTGAGCATCATCGCGACCGTATGTTCAGCGACGGCATGGGGAGAATAGGACGGCACATGAGCAACCGCGATGCCGAGCCGTGCGGCGGCCTTCAGATCGACATTGTTAAAACCCGCGCAACGCAGGGCGATCAGCGCAATCCCGGCCTGCTTCAAAGCGGACAGCGTCTCGGCATCCAGTTCATCATTCACAAACACGCAAACCGTTGTTTGGTCGGTGATTAATCGCACGGTATCAATCGAAAGCCGGGGTTCAAAATAGGTTAGCCCATGGGCATTATTGGCGTTGGCATTATCCAAGAATTCCTGATCACAAGCCTTGGTGCTGAATATCGCGACTTGGGCCATTAGCGCATCGCATCCGTCAGTTCAGCACGGAATTTCGGGTGCGCGAGTTCGATCAGTGCCTTGGCACGTTCGCTCAATGATTTGCCCTTCAAATCCGCAAAACCATATTCCGTCACGACGATATGCGTGTCATTGCGCGGGGTTGTCACAGGGCCATCCAGCGTTGGTACGATGCGAGAAACCTCTCCACCCTTTGCCGTGGACCGGCAGGCAATGATTGATTTTCCGCCTTTGGATGCTGTCGCCCCGCGCACAAAATCAAGTTGCCCGCCCGCGCCGCTATATTGTCGGCCCATCAAATGTTCCGAATTGCAGGCGCCGCCTAAATTCACCTGCAGTGTCGCGTTGACCGACACGACATTATCATTCTTGGAAATATGGCGTGGGTCATTGACAATATCCACTGGCGCGCTGTGCATCGCCGGATTGTCATCGAGAAAATCGTAAAAGGCGCGGTCTCCCATGGCGAAGGTGAAGACGCTGCGCCCATGATAGGTCGTCTTCGCCTGATTGGTGACGGCCCCGCATTGCGCTAGCCTCGCTAACGCCGGAGTCATCAGTTCGGTATGGATACCCAAATCTTTCCGGTCTTCGAGCAGCGCGCAGACGGCGCTGGGCAATGTCCCGATACCCATTTGCAGACAGGCGCGGTCATCAATCATATCGGCAATATTTGCCGCGATCTCCTGCTCTTCTGCACTAATCGGCGGGCATATTTGTTCAGCGAGCGGAACATCATTATCGACAATGGCATCTACCTCGGAAATATGGAGCAGTGACTCGCCAAAAACGCGCGGCATATTCTCATTTACCTCAACGACCAGGCGCTTGGCGCTTCGGGCCGCGGTCGACGAATAGTCATTACTGGTACCAAAAGTGAACCAGCCATGCCGGTCCATCGGCGATACGGTGGTGATGAACGTGTCGAGCGGGACTTTATCTTTCAGCAGCCCCGGCGATTCACTAAACGCCACGGGAACAAACTCCACTGGCGGCGGGCCTTTTTCCGGAGCTTCTTTCAGCAGCGTACGTTCGATACCGCTCAGGAACATGCAATGGGGACGAACGCGGTCAAGCAATGCGGGTTTTAA
This sequence comes from uncultured Sphingomonadaceae bacterium, assembly GCA_947489315.1. GTDB lineage: Bacteria > Pseudomonadota > Alphaproteobacteria > Sphingomonadales > Sphingomonadaceae > Parasphingorhabdus. Next base: position 987,430 of record CANLCX010000001.1, on the reverse strand, counting down.
CAGCGTCTCCCCCGCATGGGCCATCGAATGGAAATACCATAATTTGAGATTATCGAGATTCCCCGCCTCTACTCGCGCCGCCAGAGCTTCGAGCAAAGCGGGCGGTTCGGCGACAGCCATGCCCATCGCGATATGGGCACCAGAGGGAATATTGGACACGGCCCGGGCTGCGCTCATCGATTTGGCGCGATATTGCTGCTGTAATGACATCAGGCGCGATCAGGGCTGAACTGCGATTTTTAATACGCCGTCGCGCTGGTTCGCGAACAAGTCATAAGCCGTCTCGATATCATCGAGCGCAAAATGGTGAGTGACCAGAGGGCTGGCATCGACACGCCCAGACCCGATCACATCCATCAAGCGGCGCATGCGTTCTTTGCCGCCCGGGCAAAGCGTGCTGACAATCTTGTTGTCGCCCAGACCCGCTGAAAACGCATCCAGCGGTATGGTCAAATCTTCGGAATAGACACCGAGCGAAGACAATGTTCCGCCGGGCCGCAATACCCGCAAGGCACCTTCAAAAGTCTCTGTCTTGCCTAGCGCTTCAATCGACACATCGACCCCGCGGCCATCGGTAATCCGCATGATCTCATCAACCGGATCGACTTTACTGAAATCAACAACATGATCCGCGCCCATGCTGCGCGACATTTCCATGCGTTCAGGGATTGATTCCACCGCGATGATAGTGGTGGCACCCATCATCTTCGCGCCTGCGGTTGCGCAAAGACCGATTGGTCCCTGAGCGAAGACAGCCACCGTATCGCCAATTTGTATCTTGCCGGATTCTGCGCCGCTAAAACCGGTCGACAGAATATCGGGGCACATCAGCACTTGTTCGTCGGTCAATCCGTCCGGCACCGGGGCAAGATTGGCCATCGCGTCGGGCACTTTGAGATATTCCGCCTGCGCGCCGTCAATCGTGTTACCAAAACGCCAGCCACCCATGGCTTTCCAACCGTGACCATCATGACCGCCGCATTGGGAATGAAAGCCACACATGGAGGCATAGGAGGTGCCGGTCGGTGTAATCGCGCCAGCGATAACGCGCTGGCCTTCGGAAAATCCCTCAACAGCGGAACCGAGTTTTTCGATGATCCCAACCGGTTCATGGCCAATGGTCAGGCCGGTTTCCACCGGATATTCACCCTTCAATATGTGAATATCCGTTCCGCAAATGGTTGTCGTTGTGATGCGGATCAGCGCAGCAAGCGGACCAATATCAGGAATCGGCTTTTCACCAAGAATGATCCTGCCGGGTTCGATAAAAATCGCCGCTTTCATATGGTTTTCCATTGGGGGCTCCATAACAATGTAAGAATGGCCCGAAGAATTAAGGAAAATGCGGGAAAGCGTCTCTACGCAATTGCGCGTAGCTGTTGCCGTGCAAAGCCGTTCAACGGCATCGGTGATCCGTAACAATACCTATCGCCCGCCTGCCCCTACGATCCTAAATTCGCCGTTCTTATAATTGATTATGGGAGGAGCAGCGTGTTGATACATAGAGACAATTTGATGGTTGTCGGTGTCGATACAAAAAAGCTGACCAGTTTCTTCACCTGATGCCCCGGCCCTTGAAATCCGCGACGGCAGAGCGCGATAGCCTCTATTCCATAAGCGGTCTCACGAAAATCTACGGCGAAGGGCCAACGGCTGTTTCAGCCTTGCGCGGGGTCGATCTGGATCTGCCTAAATCCGCCATGGTTGTGCTGCTCGGAGCCAGCGGGTCAGGGAAATCAACCTTTCTCAACATAATCGGCGGACTGGACGAAGCGACCGCTGGCACGGTGATGTTCGAGGATCAGGAGTTAACTGCACTTGACCCGTCTGCACTAACCGAATATCGGCGAAATTCCGTCAGCTTTGTGTTCCAGTTCTACAATCTGGTCGCATCCCTTACCGCACGGGAAAATGTGGCGCTGATCACAGAAATTGCCGAAGATCCGATGACGCCGGAAGAAGCGTTGGCCATGGTTGGCCTAGAAGACCGCATTGATCATTTCCCTTCCCAGCTTTCCGGTGGTGAGCAGCAACGGGTTGCGATTGCTCGCGCCATTGCCAAGCGACCGAAAGTCATGCTGTGTGACGAGCCTACAGGGGCTCTCGATAGTCAGACGGGAGTGAGAGTTCTTGAGGCGCTTGATCAGGTTAACCGGGAGCTTGGCACCACGACGCTCCTCATCACCCATAATGTTGTAATTGCTGATATGGCCGACAGGCTGTTGCGCTTTGCCGATGGCGCGCTGGTGGAAGATCGCGATAACCCCAACCGCGTCGCGCCCTCTGAACTGCAATGGTAAAGCTGCCTGCCTGGCTCGGGTCACTGGACCGCAAGCTGCTGCGCGATATCTGGCGCTTGCGATCGCAAGCATTGGCCATCGCGCTGGTCATTGCCGCTGGCATCGGAATGGTGGTGATGTCGTTCGGAATGATGCGCTCTTTGGAGGCCAGCCGTGACACCTATTATGACCGTTACCGCTTCGCCGATATTTTCGCGTCGGCCGTGCGCGTGCCCGATAGCCTGCTCGATGACATTCGCGCCATTGACGGCGTCAGCGTTGTGGAAGGCCGATTGACCAGCGGCGCGACGCTCGACATTCCCGGCATATCGGAACCGATAACCGCACGCATACACTCCCTGCCAGCCTCTGGCATGCCATCCGTCAATGCCTTGGTCTTGCGCAGTGGCAGGTTACCAGACCCCAGCCGCCCGGATGAAGTGCTGGCCAGCGAGAAATTTGCCGAAGCTGCTCGCATTGGGCTCGGGGATGATATTGACGGGCTGCTTTATGGCAAAAGACAGCGGTTTCGTATCGTGGGAACCGTGCTGTCGCCGGAATATGTCTATGCCATCGGACCGGGTCAGATTTTTCCGGATAATCGCCGTTTTGGCGTGCTGTGGATGGGTCAGGAACATCTTTCCGCGGCTCTCAACTCAACCAATAGTTTCAACGAGGCCCTGATCCGGCTTGAACGCGGCGGCAATGTGCAGGATGTGATCGATCGGGTCGATGTCATCCTGGAGCGCTATGGCGGGCGAGGAGCAACGCCGAGAGAGGATCAGCTTTCTGATCGCTTTCTGGAGAACGAGCTGACCCAGCTGAGCAGCATGACCGCTATTCTTCCGCCGATATTCCTCGGCGTAGCGGCATTCCTGATCAACATGGTGCTGTCACGGCTGGTCGAATCCGAACGGGAGATTATCGGCCTGCTCACCGCCTTTGGCTATCGCAGCAGAACGATCATGTTCCACTATGCGAAACTGGCCCTGGTATTATCGATCCCCGGTTTGGCACTCGGCCTGCTTTTGGGTTCATGGATGGGCCGCGGTTTGGCGGGCCTGTATCAGGACTTTTTCGTGTTTCCGTTCCTGACCTATCGCGCGGGCTTTGACGTGTTTTTCATATCCTGCTTGGTTGCGATCCTCGTGGTGCTGTTGGGCGCGGCGCAAACGGTCCGCCGAATTGGCAAGCTCACCGCAGCCGAAGCGATGCGTCCGCCCGTACCGCCCAATTATTCAGGCGGGTTCGCTCGTTTGGTTGGACGGATAAAAGGTCTGGACGAACCAACGCGGATCATCTTGCGCGGCGTTGCTCGCCGGCCATTGCGCTCGCTTCTGGGCTCTTTCGGCGTCGCTGCGGCGCTGGGCCTGTACATCACTTCCGCTGGATCGACTGATAATGTTCGCATGATGATCGACCTCATGTTCAATCAAGCCAACCGGGCTGATGTAAATGTGGTTTTCTCTGAAGACCGGGATGACCGCGCCCTGTTTGAGCTTGCCCGGCTGCCCGGTGTCATGCGCGTCGAACCCGTGCGTTATGTCGGCGCCAAATTGAGCGCAGGACATCGTTCGAAATCAGAAACGATCACCGGGATGAGGCCGGCAGGCGATCTCAACCGCTTGGTCGATCTCGACAACGGGATTGTCGAACCACCAACCCAGGGCCTCATGATATCCTATGGCTTGTCAAAAGAACTGGCTGTTGGTCCTGGCGATATGGTGAACATACAGGTTACCGATGGGCGGCGGCCCCATGTCACCATGCCAGTAACCAGCGTCCTGAGCAGTCCTGTGAGCAATCCCGCCTATGTCGATTTCAAAAATCTCGGCCCGATCATGCGAGAGGCACCGCTTTCCTCTGGCGCCTATCTTAGCGTCGATGCCACCCAGACCGACAAGCTTTATCGGCGGCTCAAGGATATGCCGATGATTGCGGGATTCTCGCAGCGCTCGGCGGCCCTTCGCGGCATCGAAGAAACTATCGGCGAAACCATGGGTATCGTCCGGCTATTCAACATCGCTTTTTCCGGCCTCATTGTGTTTGGCGTGGTCTATAATAATGCGCGGATCAGTCTGGCCGAACGCGCCCGTGATCTGGTTTCGCTGCGGGTGCTTGGTTACCGCCGGTCGGAAGTTTCCTACATATTACTGGGCGAACTGGCGTTGATCGTTATGGCCGGAATTCCGCTGGGTATGATGTTCGGCTATTATTTGTCCCTGCAAATCAGCGAAGCGGTAAGCGGTGATCTGTTCATCATCCCCTTTGCCCTGTCCGCAGCGACGGTCGCTTTTGCGATATTGATCGTGCTGATAACTGCCGCCTTGTCCGCCCTGTTTGTCCGCGGGCGGCTAGACCGGCTCAATCTTGTTAGCGTGTTGAAAACGAGGGAATAAACCAATGGCCAACAAACATCTCAGCCGCCCCGGGCCAAGAATTCTGATCGGATCGATCATAATACTCATATTGATCGCAATCTTCTTTTCGGTCCGCACCCCGCCGATTGATGTAGACGTAGCAAAAGTCGTTGAGGCACCACTGCTCGTCACGATTGACGACGAAGGCGAAACGCGGGTGCGCGATATGTTTGTCGTGGCCGCACCAATTAACGGTCGTTTGCTGAGAGTCGATCTGGAGGCAGGAGATCAGGTCGTTGCTGGCCAGACGGTGGTGGCGCGCATGATGCCAGCGCAGCCCGATTTTCAAAATCCGCGCAGCGAAGCGGAAATTCGGGCGCATGTCCGGGCGCTGCAAGCCAATGTGCGATCCTCTGCCGCTAGGATCAGTCAGGCGAAGGCCGATCGCGCATTGGCCGCCGCCAATTTTGAACGGACCGATGCCATATTCAAACGCGGCTTTGCCACCAAGACCGCGCATGATGCCGCCATAGCAGCGCGAGACAGCAGCGTGGCGCAAGTCACCGAAGCCTTGCAAGCCCTCGAAACGGCGCAGTTTGATCTTAAAGCAGCACAAGCCAGTCTGATGGGACCATCCTTTAGCAATAGTCGCGGCAATGCTCTGGATATAACCTCTCCGGAGAGCGGATCAGTACTACGGGTGACGCAGGAAAGTGAAACGTTGCTCACCGCTGGCTCTACGATCATGGAATTGGGCGATCCGGAAGATATCGAGATTGTCACCGATCTTCTTTCCAGCGATGCCGTCAAAATAAAGCCGGGCAGTGATGTGCTGATCGATAACTGGGGCGGTGATCGCCCGCTAAAAGGCAAGGTCGAGCGGATAGAACCTTTTGGTTTCACAAAAATTTCCGCCCTGGGCGTTGAAGAACAGCGCGTGAATGTGGTCATAGACTTTGTCGATCCGCAAACTGCCCGCGCGCGGCTTGGTCATGGCTATCGCGTGATTGTCCGGCTAGTCGAATGGTCCGGGGACAATGTCCTGCAAGTGCCGATCAGCGCTTTGTTCCGTGACTCTGGCGTCTGGTCGGTTTTTGTGATGCGAGAAGGCAAAGCAAGGCTGGTTCCGGTCAAAGTTGGCCGAATGAATGATGAACGCGCCCAGATATTGGATGGATTGGAAGCGGGGACATCCGTCATCCTTCATCCCAGCGAAAAAATCGACGATGGAACGTCGATTAGCCTTCGAACCTCTTCAAGATGACGAAACCTGCATCTCAGCTATTTGCCTTAAACTCTCTTCCCGCGACGTACCGCTAAATCCAAAGAAATGCGATTGACCTGTTTCGCCGGTCGGGCCCTGATCGACAATATGAAATGTGGCGATCGCAAGGTCCTCTGGCTTCATGCCTGCATCCGCCTTGGATGGAGAAACCGACCGCAACATCGGTGTATCGACGGCGCCAAAGCAAAATTCATTAACCCGTATGCCTTTTTCTTTCAGTTCCGCTGCCCAGCTTTGGGTTAGACGCCATAAACCGAATTTCGCGCAATCGTAGCCGGTCGAGCCGACAATATAGGAGAGGTAATGATCCTTATCCATATGCTCAGTGTTCATATTGATGATGACGGGATTGGCTGCTTTTTCAAGAAACGGAACTGCAGCCAGCGTGCAGAAGAAAGACGCGTACAAACATGAATCGATAGCGGTCTGGAAGGCCTTTGCCTGGCTTTGATAATCACCGGCAGTGAGTGAGCTGTCATTCCAGACCGCGCTATTGTTCACCAGCAGATCGATGTGATCACTCTCGCTAGAAACTTGTTCGAATATCTGGTGTATTGCTTCAGGGTCACCGGCATTTGCGGTAAAACTGGTGCATTGTCCTCCCGCATCCGCAACCAACTTATCAGTCTCTTCATTGCCAGAGGCGTCATGATCGATATTGAAAACTTGTCCGCCGCGTTCACCAACCGCTTTGGCTATCGCTTGGCCAATACCAACCGCTCCGCCGGTGATGACTGCTACCAGGTCTGACATGCCGCTATCTCCTGCCTGACCACCAACTGGCGATTTCGATGGGATAGCGTTCCTGCGCGATTTTTAAACTTTCCTCCATGTCATCCTTTAAAACCGGATCGGTCGTGTGCACCAATCCGTCGCCCGCGCCTTCAACCGGGTCGACATATTCCAACCTGATATCGGCAATTACATCCGCGAAATCATGACCTTCATGATGATCGGACATTTGATGGCGATAGAAAGCCCATTTGTCTTCAAAAGAGAGCAGGCAATAATAGAAATTCTCGTCCTGCCCTTTCCAATATTCATAGCGTGTAACGCCGGTTTCGGTTTCCAGCGTTTGTTTGACCATATCTTGCGTAATCGCTTCAAATTTATCCAATTTTTCTGCCTTGATCCTGATATGCGCTAGCAATGTGGTCATGCTATTCTCCTATGCCTTCGTGAATGTCAGGTTGAGTTTTAGGGTACCGAGCATGATCCCGGGTTGATGCAGGAAATCATTGTCCTCACCATATGCAATATCGTCCAGTCGATCGAGCAACCGGTTCCAAGCAATGGTCTGCTCTAGTCGCGACAACCCAGCGCCCGGGCAAACACGCGGGCCTGCGGAAAAGGCGAGATGCCGGGTCACCGCCTTGCGATCCAATTGAAGATCTTTTGCGTCTTCAAATTCATCCGGATCGATATTGGCGGCTCCCCAACGGAGATGAAGCGTAGAACCCGCGGGTACTTCCACGCCCTGAAACAGCTCATCCTGACTGGTGATGCGTGTCGACAGGCCTTGCGTCGGTGATCGCAGCCGCATGGCTTCCTCGATAAAAGTGCGGATCAGGCTACGGTCCTGTTTCAGCTTTTGAAATAATCCCGGTCGTTCACAGATAAGTTGCGCTTGTTCAGCAAGAGCATATTGGGTGGTTTCGAGACCGCCAATAAGCATCGCGTAAACAATACCGTTAATCTCGTCATCGGTCAGCTTTCGGTCGAGCGCCTTATAGTGCACCTGCGTCAGGAACGAGATCATGTCATCCTGCGGACTGGCGCGCTTTTCTTTTGTTTTCTGGTGCACATAGTTACCAAAACCGTCAAGCAATCGCGACTTTTCGCGCGTTTGTTCTTCGGTTAGCTTATTATTATGCCCGCACCCGTGGACGAAGGCCAATACCTGTGCATTGCCCCAGATTTCCAATTGCGCCGTATCTTCCATCGGAAAACCGAGCACGGACGCCATGGTCCGTTGCGGTAAGGGACGGGCGAATTGTTTCACGAAATCAAGTCCATCGCCGTCAACCCATTGGTCGATCAGATGATCAACATGACCGGTTATCATATCCTCATGCCGTCCAGCACCTGGCCCGACCCAAGGATCGGTCAGTTCCTGCCGATGCGCGCGCCACAGTTCTGGAGTAGGCCGCAGCGAACATATGGAAATGATCATCGCATCCAGGCCGGGCATTTCCTGAGGGAGTTTTCCTTCCGCTTCAATTTGTTTGACCAGCAACGAAAGCGTAGGCGGGAAACGCTCCCAATCCTTCACGACCAGCGAAACATCTTCATGCTTGGTAAGAATATAGGCATCTTTGTCGGCTGTCAGGCCTTCTCCGGGCAACCGCAGAACCGGCGATTGCTGATGCAGCACATCATAGGCTGCATACCATTGTTCCGGCGCGCCGGGACCAAATAGGTCCACCTGTTCTGGCGCGTGCGGGCATTGCATCGGTGATGCTGCTCTTTCGGCCATGCTCTCCTCCTGACTTATCTGTTTATTTCGTCAGTTGTTTCCATGCCATAAAAGAGCATTCTCCGATCAAGCTCCATTGGTAAATTGGAGAGGATAAGGAGAGGCGACCATGAGCCGTATTAAAAAATTGCCGACCGAACAATGGGATCCGCGCATAGTCGCAGCGGTTAAACCGGAAGAAGCAACCGACCTTGAACAGGGGCTGACGCGCTTCTTCGCGCATTGCCCTGAACAGGCATTGGGCCTGATGGGTTTTGGCGGTGCTCTAAAGATGAATCGCTCCCTCCCAGATCGGTTGGTTGAACTGGTCCGACTGCGCATTGCTTTCTTCAATCAGTGCCGGTCTTGCATGGCCATTCGTTATAGCGATGCCCTGGCAGATGGACTGAATGAAGATCTGGTTTGCTCACTGGAAAAACCGGCTGAAGCGGAAAACCTGACGGACACAGAGAAAGTGGCCATCCGCTACGGAGAATTATTTGCGACCGATCATTTGGCGATTGATGATGCCCTATATGACGAGCTGCGGGAGCATTTTTCCGAAGCTCAAATTGTTGAACTGGGCATGACAGTCGCTTTTTTTGTTGGGTTCGGAAGACTCGCCGCAACTTGGAAAATGGTCGAGGAACTGCCGACCGCCTTTCAGGATACCGACAAGACGATCGCGCCTTGGGGCGAGGAAGCCATTCACGTTCGTTGATATGGGGAGACAGAATAATGGCAACCAATGCTGAGCCAGGAATTAATTTGTTCGACGCGGAAACGCAACAATGCCCTTATGATGCCTATAAGGTGCTGCGCGAGGAAGCGCCGGTCTACAAGCAACCGGGAACCGATATCTATGTTGTCTCGCGATATGAGGACGTCCGCGCTATCCTGATGGACCCAGAGGCTTTTCGCAGTGGGGCCGCAGGCACTGCCTATCGAATGAAAACCGGTAATATCGAACGGCAAAAGAAAATTGCGGCGCGGTTCGCAGAAAAAGGCTGGGTTCCAGAACCGACGCTGGGCAATCGCGATGACCCAGGTCACAAGCAAATGCGCGCCATGTTTAACGAAGCCTTCCGGCCTGCCCGGATAAAAGAGATGGACCCGTTTGTCGAAACGCTCGCGTTTGAGCTGATTGATGACTTTATTGCAGACGGTCACTGTAATTGGGTGAAGCAATTTTCCGTTCCGCTACCCCTATATATTATTGGCGAGCAAATGGGCGCGAAGCGCGAAGATATGTGGAAGATCAAAGGTTGGACCGATGCTTTCTTCCGGCGGATATCCATGATGCTCGATGAAGAAACCGAATTGCAGATGGTTGACCGCGAAATTGAAGGGCAGCACTATTTTCAGCCGATTTTCGAAGAGCTGCGGAAAAACCCCAATGACGGCTTACTGAGCGCGCTCGTGAATACGGAGATTGAAGGATGGGGTCGTCCCCTGACCGATAATGAACTGCATGCCGAAATGATGGCTGATACGTTTGTTGGTGGCAGCGAAACCACAACCAATGCGCTGTCCGCTGGTATGAAGCTATTCATTGAGAATAAGGACGTCTGGCATCAACTCAAAAGCGATCCCGACAAATATATGAAAACCTTCATCGAGGAAGTGCTTCGTCTGGAATCGCCTGTGCAAAGTCTGATGCGATTTGTTGCGACAGACACCGAGATTCAAGGCACGAAAATTCCAGCAGGTTCGCTCATCAATATCCGCTTCGCGTCAGCCAATCGGGATGACGGGCAATTTGAATGTCCAGAAAAGCTGGATCTCAATCGATCAAAACCAGGCTCCCATGTGGCCTTTGGTTCAGGCGTGCATCATTGTCTTGGGGCACCGCTGGCCCGGCGAGAACTTTTTTGGGGTTTTACCGCCGTGGTCGAAAGGTTCGAGGATATGTGGTTCGCGGAAGGCAAGAATGATTTTGCGGTCCATCCCCATTTTTTACTCCGGTCGCTCAAGCAACTAAACATAGAATTTGAACCAAAGAAATGTTGAATGGCGCATTGCGATTGAGAAACCAGGCATGTTTTAATCAACGAGCATGTCAGGCCTGCCTTTCGCGACGGCAGATAGGATTATTGGTCTGATACCACTGCCTCCACGATTTCGGTAACGCCCTCATCTTTCTTAGACGGCATAACATATGCTGCAACCGCGTTTGCCTCGATGAAAATTTGCGCTGCAAGGGCTTTTATATCTTCGACCGTCATCGTCGTTAGAACCGTCTCACGTAGTCGATGCCGGGCGATCCCATGGCCCTCTGTCTGAGCATCGCCCAAGACAGACATCCAATAGCCGTTATTCTCCAAGGTGCTATCAATATCATCAACAATAGGTTTTAACGCTCGTCCAAATATATCCTGATCGATGGTTCCTTCAGCCAGATCCTCGCCGACCGTCAGAACAGCCTGACGAACATCCTCGACTTTTTCGGGCGCTGCGGTGACATTCGCAAATATATAGCCATAATCGTCAAACAGGTCGTTGGCGAAAATGCCAGCGCCCGGGGAATAGGTTGCTCCCATTTCTTCCCGGAGCACGGTGGTCAACCGGTTACGGAATATGCTGCGTAGAACCTGCATTTTGAAAATATTACTGGGGTCGGAAGCATCAAGGGCGGGCCAATAGACCCGAACCACCGCCTGATCAGGATTGCCCTGATGATAATAGGTGAACGGCTCGACTGGAGACGCGGGAAAATCCAGCTGCCGCATGTCGATATAGTCATCCTTGCTGTCCGCCCTTTTGCGCAGCGCGCCAAATGTGCGTGCAACTTCAGCAATTGCTGTGGCGCGATCAACATCGCCAACTATCGTGATTTCGATCAATCCATTTTCCAGTTGCGGCCCCATCCAGTTGCGCACATCCTGAATTTCTGGCGCCAGAAAGCTGTCCAGATCATCATAACCATAGCGACGATCGCCGGACCGGACCATGCGCGGCAATTCTTTTTCCGCCACGGTCATCGGCGTTGCATCATGGGTAGGATACCATGCTTTCATCTTGTCGTGATAGCGCCGGACGGTTTGTTCTCGATAGGCCGGGGCCGTAACGTGCGCGGTCATTAAATTGAGTTGCTCAGGCAGATTTTCCGGGCTGGTCCCGCCAATAATCTCCAACGCGTCATTGTCCGGGCGCAGCCGCACTCTGGTCCCGACACGTTTGCCGGCAAAGAGTGTCCGCAGCTCGTCCGCGCTGTGCCCTTCAACACCGCTGCCATTGAGCAAATTTTCAGCCAGCCGCCGTAAGCTCTCGTCCTTCTGCGGCATGGAGAGGAACCCGCTGCCAATCCGCACGCGGATACCTATCGTATCGGCATCAAAATCGGTCTGTTTAAAATTGAGCCGGACATTATTCGCAAATGTCACGCTATAGGCATCGGCATCTGGCAAATAGGTTTCCTTCACCACCAAACCGGGTTTGCCAAAATTAGTATGAGCAAATTTCTGCGCCTGCTCGCTTTCCATCGGCGAAACCGCGATTTTGCGCGACGCGACAAGCGCAGAGCGAATTTCGGCTTTTGGGTCATCGAGCTTTTCGCTTGTCGCGAGATAGACAATCGGCTTTTCGATACCGGTCCAGCGTTCACGAAATACCCGCTCAACATCGGTCAGCGATATTTCAGCCGCAAATTTTTCAAACCGCGCCAAATCAGCCTCAGGTGCTGTAAAAACGCGCTCTTTGGCAAATCTATCTACTAGCTCTTTGGCATAGTTATATTCCAAATTCGCATAGGTCTTGCGCGTGCTCTTGCGTTCCACCGCGACCTGCAATCTCTTGCGCCAGCGCGCGAGCGCTTCATCCAGTTCGGCCTGTGAAAAGCCGTAGGTAAAAGCGCGCCGGATTTCCTGATCTCCACCGGCAAGCGCTTCTCGCCAGTTTTCCGGATTGCTGCGCATCCGGATAATCCACGCGTCCACCGTGTCTTCCGGCGCATAGCGGCTGATCGATGCATCAAGATAGGGCGCATCGCCAGCATCGACTTTGCGATCCAGCCGGCGATTGACAATCTGTGCGCCCAGAGCGCGCAGGAAACCTTCTTTGCGCCGCGCCAGATTATCTGGACGCTTTTCATAAGGATGCAGCACGCCCAACGAAACAAAGGTCAATATTGCATCATTGTGATGATAGCCGACCTTGCCCGGAACGATATTAACCGGCGGGATTTCCTTTGCAGGCACGGGCGCGGAAGATGGTTTCCAATTGCCGAAATAGGCTTCGATTTTTTTGACAGCCAGGTCGGTATCCACATCTCCGATAAAAGCGATGAAGGTGTTTTCTGGCCGGTAATAAGCGCGATAATATTTGACGAATTCTGAACGCGGCATAGTGGCGATGGTTTCATCTATCCCGATAGGCAAACGATCGACCAGGCCGCTACCTTCGGTCAAGAAACCCATATTGGCGACAAGCGCCCGAAAGTTGACGGAATCGCGGCTGCGTTTTTCGGATGCGATAACGCCCCGCTCCCGTTCAATAGCATCTTTGTCCAGCGTCAGATTTTGAGCCGTTTCGCGCATCAGGAAAAAGGCTTCGTTCAAAATCTCTTCACCAACCGTCGGCAGGTTGAGCTTGTAGGTCGTCTGACTAAAACCCGTACTGGCATTGGTATCGGCACCAAACGCAAGCCCGTATCGCTCCAGCCGTTTAATCATTTCCCCTTCAGCGACATTTTTGGATCCGTTAAACGCCATATGTTCGAGAAAATGGGCAATGCCTTGCTGCTTCTCGGTTTCATTCAAAGACCCCGTAGCGATTCGCATCCGCAGCGCCGCAACGCCGCTTGGCGTGCTGTTCTTCATCACCGCATAGCGCAGCCCGTTTTCAAGCGTGCCATAAATGACCCGGGAATCTGGTGTCAGGTCGCTCTGATCATGCGCAAAGCCACCTTTAGTGTCTTCGCTATTCGCCAACGCCGGAACGACCGCAAATAGAAGGGCTGCAAACAGCGCAGAGGGAAGTCGCAACCAGGGTATCTGTCGCATTACAAAGTCTCCAGAGAATCAGGGGGAATCTATCTGATCTTGTCAAAAGCTATTAGTATATAAGACGCATCAGAACGCCAATCCCTCAATAAATGGCTTGATATTCGCGGTTCTGTTTCCCGAGGCCGATGCGGGGTTTTGGGGTTGGGTGCGGCCTCAGGAAACAGATAAGGGGAACGAGTTGATTCAGAAATTCGCGCGAAGGCCCATGGTGACCGTGCGGCCGCCGTTAAATTGAAAGCTTTGCGGATAATTGAAATCCACATCACCGACGCCAAATTGGGAACTTGTAGTCGAACGAATATCGGCTTCTTTTGAACCCTGGAGAAGATTGTCACCTTCGACGAAGAGAGTAAATAGACCGCCAAAACGTTCAAAGCTGTATGAAAAACGCGCATCCAACGTGCTGTATGACGGGATCACGGTATTCAAGTTAAATTCGTCAAAGGTCTGAGCGGTGGCGTCTTGATGTGTATAAATCACACGGCCCTGAAATCCGTCACGCTCGTAGTCCAGCGATAGATTGTACACCCAACGCGCTTGGTCTCGGAGCGCTCGATCAAGACTGATTTGGATAGCATCACCATTATCATCACGAGCTGAAACTAACGTCGGGAAATCGCCATTGGTATAGGTTGCATTGGCCAGAATGCCAAAGTCACTCAGGAAGCCAGGGAGAAAATTCAGCCGTCGGGTAACCTCAAACTCAGCACCCCAAATAGTCCCGCCTTCTCCATTTTCTGGCCGATTGACGAAAAACTCTGTACTTGGATCCAACTCAAGTAAATCTGGTCGCGTGTCTGCCAAAGGCGCAAATCTCTCCCGGAACCGCTGCTCTACATCTCCATTTTCAACCGGTGAAAAGAACACATTTGTAAAATTGTTACTGATCTTTTTATAGAATAGAGACGCGCGAACTAAACCCGGTGAATCGTCAAAATAATAAGCCACATCAAAATCAATATTATCCGTGGTTGATGGTTTCAAATTTGGATTAGCTTCTAGGATTGTTACTTTGGCAAAAGCCGGACGCAGATCGACACTGAATGTTCGTCCGCGGTTCAAAAGCCTGATGTCCGGGTGAACAGTCGACCGAAAATAGCCGAGCCTTGCAACTATATTGGAAGTCGGCCGATATGTTGCCAGAAAGCTTGGTGTCCAAGTATCTACTGTACCGGCAGTACTATCAACAAATACAAGGCCAGCATCGACAAATGTCTCTCGTGGTTCTCTGCGGATACCAGGTAGATTCAATACCACAGTAGGAAAAGAAATTTGTTCTCCGTTCCGCCTCTCGCGTTCATATCTTACGCCGGCGACCAAATCCAAGCGACCAACATTGATCTTAGTCTCAAAATAGCCAGCAAATTTTTCTTCAATCGTTCTGGTTGGCCGAAGCAATCCAGCGCCATCTAAGATCGGATCTGCTGCCGAAAAGTCACGAAGGATATAACGCTCTTCATTGAACATGGTAGCCGGGTCATCTGTCACAAAACCAGGCAATTGATCAAAAATTCTTCTCGATACATCCGATGTGAGAAATGGAACCGTAAAACCGTCTGCTCCCAGCCCGCCAAAGTCATCAATGTCGAAAGCTCCGGCATCGAATGTGGATAATGGTGTTTCCCGACCGAAAATGCTCGAGAAGGTCTGACTGAAAACTTGTCGTGAATTAGAGGATATACCGACAGTCTTTCGGGTGTTTCTGTTATATTTTGATCCTAGTTCGATATAATCAATGAAATCCGGTGCTGGGTTGTAACGCGCCTTGAACTCTGCGCTATAGGAAGTCGTTGGGTTATCAATCGGATTTATATTGGCTAGGCGCACATTATACAAAGAAGGATCCAAAACTCTGCGCAATCCTTCGGCTGTTAGCGAAGGGATTGGAATACCATTATCAGCAAAGACAAACCCACCGCCAACAACACGCGGTGTTTGTGCTGCATCATCATCGGGATTAACTAGGATTGTCGAGGGATCGATCAAGTCCAGTATGTCAGACGAAGCGGGTTGCAACAGTGTCAGTGAGGAATTGTTGCCTTCTGCTCGAGACCGCGCGTAACCAGCCTTATAAGCCAGTTCAAAACGACCAACATTTGTATCACCCCGGAAGCTGATAGTATCTGAGGTTAGCTTCTCGTCTCGCTCCGTAAAGCTCTGTCGAGGGAAAAGAGAACGAAGTGTTTGGCGCTGTCGAAGCTCACCGCCAAGCTCGGGAATAGGCATCTCTGTCCTAAAGGTTGAAAAGCCAACAACAGTTGCTGCACTGCTGCTTTGTACATCCCGTACATTACGCTGTAGATCCATCCTGAGTTTTGTATGATCTGATATGTCCCAAGCAAAGTTTATGGAACCGACAATGGCCTCTTCCGATCTTTCACGGCGCGTATAGGTGGCACTTTGAATGAGCTGCTGATTGATTTCCGGATCAAAAGGAAAATCGAAGCTGGCAGGTATACGGCCTATGCTATTAAAGCCATCGGGAAATACCGGCGGTATGATGTCGAAAATTGATACGTCGTAATTTGTTCGATCTGTCTTGCGATATTGGATCGTAGCCGCCACCCCAAAATTAGGTGCTATTTTTTTCGCGATCGTTCCGTTGACCTGATATTCATCACCAAATCGACTTTTGAAGTTCCGCTCGCCTTCGACGCTAAGATTGAGAGAAAAGTCTCCATAGTCGAGGCCTGATTTAGTCTCAATTTCAACCAGTCCGCCCGACCCAGTCGATTCATGACTGGGCAGCAAAGATTTGTGGATAGTCACCTGCGAAATATTGTCCGCAAGAAACCCGCTCAAATCGATGGTACGATCAAAACTCGTCCCTTGCAGCTCTAGGCCATTCAATTGCACATTAATAGCTTCCGAGCTAAATCCCCGCACCGTGATACGAGATCCTTCGCCCGTTTCAGCATCTCGACCGAACGCTACACCGGGAACCCGCCGCAAGGCTTCCGAAACGGTCTCAGCCGGGAATCCACCCAACAAATCCGACGACACAATCGTTGCACTATTATCCGCATTTTTCTGCTTATTCAAAGCCTGCTGTATGCTGCTGCGATAGCCAAAAACCACGATATCCTGATTGGCCTCGCCTAGCTGCACATTCGCCTGCTGGCGAGATCCGGGGGACACCGACACGGCGACAGTCTTTACCTGCTCACCCAGATATTCCACGCGCACAATTTGCTGCCCACGTGGAACGGCGGGAAAATAATATTGCCCGCGATCGTCGGTGACCGTTTCAAGATTGGTTCCATCTATGCGCACTAATGCGCCGCGCAGCGCAACACCGGTACTTGTATTCACCACGGTACCGGACACCACGCCTGTAGGACCATCGTCAGATGAAGGGCTATCTTGCACGACCGCTGCTGTAGAAGCACTTTGAACAATAGCTGGAGCAGCCGCTGGCGTTGTAGCATTTTGGCGGCGACGCGATGTGTTGCCAACGCTAAGGGCTAAGACATTAGGCTGTATCTCACGGAAAGAAATGGAAGTACCTCTCAACAACAAGCGTAACGCCTGCGTTGGGGTGAGCTGGCCTGAGACCGCACTGGCCCGTTTGTTCGCAACCATTTTCGGTGGGTAGACCAAGTTTTTCCCTGTCTTGAGCGCATAGCTTTTCAAGGCGGCGGACAAGGACTGATCCGGCATGTTAAAGGACATGACCTGTTCTTGGGCCTGTGCCGATCCGACAATTGCGATATTGGCGGCGCCGGTTAGCATCGCTGCCTGGAGCAGTTTAAACGAACGAGATTGCATATTCATCCCCTGTCTTTTCATTCCCTGCAGACCGTCAGTCATCCGCTGACTGGCCCGATATGAAGTAAGACGCGCGAGGTTTTTGTTTCCTCAAAATCTTTTTCAGATTGAGGGGAATCTATCGCTAAATTTGGGGTAGTATAGGTGCAGGAAAGGCCGGTTTTTCAGAGGCTAGGGACTATTCTTTCCAGTTGAGAATAATATCGCCTTCGCCCGACTGCGGGCTATTGGCCACCGGGAAAGAAGCTTCGAGTGCAGCGGCGAAGCTGTCAATCGAACCGACCTGAAAAATGCCACTGACCCGCATATCAGCCAGGGTCGGATCGCCGACCACAAGCTTGCGTGAGGAATAGCGGTTCACCTCTTGGACAATCGTCCCCAGAGGTTCATTGTCGAAAATCAAACGGCCATCTTTCCAACTCGTGGCAGTGTCCGTGTTGATCATATTGACCTTGAACGGCTGGTCACCGAGCGCGACCAGCTGCTCACCCGGTCGCATTTGTTTCTTGCTGACGGCGTCAGGATTAGCGTCATCGCCATCCTCTTTATCAACCGTCACAATTCCTTCGATCAAGGTAACCCGCACCTCGTCATCCGCCCGCCGGACAGAGAAGGTTGTGCCAATAGCGGTGATCAACTTGCCATCCGCTTCGACAACAAAGGGGCGGCTGGAATCCTTTGCAACATCAAATAGCGCCTCGCCGCGCAGCAAGATAAGGTCACGCCTTTCGTCACTGAAATTAATCTGGATCAGGCTATCCGTGTTCAATTCGACCACGGAACCATCCGGCAAATTGACTGTCGATCTTTGACCGATAGCCGTTCGGTAAATCGGCGATGATTGGGGTTCCACCTGTGCCAATTGTTCTGCCGGATCAGCGCCACCAGACCTATTGGAATTGCCAAATGGGTTCACCAACATTACGGAAACCGCCAGAACCAGCAGGGAGGCTGCGATCGCGCCATATTTGTACCAGCTATTATTATTGGCAGCCGCCGATGCACCTAAGGCATTTTGGCGCATCGCCATAATCTCGTCATCGACCGCGCTGTCCTGCATCGCCGTCCAGACTTCTTCCTGCAACGCATAGGCTTCGGCATGTCGTGGGGACTCTTCCAGCCACGCTTTAAACCGACGCTGATCGCCTTTGCTCGCATTATCGGCGCGCAAACGCGCAAACCAATAGGCCGCCTGTTCCTCAATGCTGTCCCTGCCGTTCAGCGCATTCATGGAAAGAGTATCTTTCATTCTGACGGGCCCATCCGATGCGTGAGATGTTTGATGGCATCCATCATATGCTTTTCTACTGAACTCATCGATATACCCAATTGCTGCGCGATCTCACGATATTTAAACTCTTCAAACCTGTGCAGCAGGAAAACGGTCCGGGTGCGTTCAGGCAATTCGTTTAATGCATTTTTCAGCGCCACTACTTTCTCTTTACCTAATAAGACGCGCTCGGGAGAAAGTTCCTCAAAAGCATTTTCATTTTGATCCGATAATTGTTTTGTAAAGGCGCGCTTGGTCGCTTCGCGGCGCGCCTTATCACGCAATAAATTTGCAGCTATCTGAAAAATAAACGCTTCGGGGCGTTCCAAGTCCGCATTATCAGCGCGGGATGTCAGCCGGTAGAAGACATCCTGAACCAGGTCTTCCACTTCATTTTGATTATAAACCCTTTTCCGGAAATATTTTTCCAGCGGCAACTGAAATTGAGCAAAGAGTTCTGTGAGATCCGTATCAGATGATCGGCCATTAGTGACATCACTATCCACATTTGAACTGCCCGTTTTCTGGGAGTCAGTATGTTTCTTTGATGTCAACTTTATCCCAATCGAATCTAAAAAGTCCCTTGATTAAGAAAGGGCTTGCCAGTTTTGTCAATGCCAGCGCAAACTATGTCCTCGTATGTCAAATGCCAACTAGGCTCTCCCAGCCTAACAGATACGATAATAGGACGGCGGAGAATTACCATTATACCGAGCCCCATGAAATATCCTCTCTTACTTGAACCGCTAGACCTTGGCTTCACCACCATCCGAAACCGCTCGATCATGGGATCCATGCATACTGGGCTAGAGGAAATGGAAGGCGGCTTTGAACGCATGGCCGCCTATTTTGCCGAGCGCGCGGCCAATAATATCGGCATGATCATCACCGGCGGAATCGCGCCGAATGAAGAATCGTCCGGTGGCGGGGCGATGATGTCGGGTGAGGAAGAAGCGGAAAAGCATCGTTTGGTTACCGATGCTGTTCACGGTGCTGATCCTGATGTCAAAATCTGCATGCAGATTCTACACGCCGGACCCCTAGCTTATACCGATAAAGCGGTTGCGCCATCGGCGGTCAAATCGCGGATCGCAAGATATGTTCCGATTGAGCTCGACAAGGCTGGCATCCAAAAGCAAATTGACGATCATGTCAGTTGCGCTGTGATGGCCAAAAAAGCCGGCTATGACGGTGTCGAAATTATCGGTTCCGCTGGCTATCTGATTTCTACTTTTTTGGTCGAAAAAACCAACCTTCGCGAAGATGAATATGGTGGTTCTTATGAAAACCGTATGCGCTTTGCTCTTGAAATTGTTGAACAAACCCGCGCTGCTGTCGGTGAGGACTTTATTCTGATATTCCGCATCGCTGCTATGGATATGCTGCAAGGCGGGATGAGCTGGGAAGAAATCATAACGCTGGGCAAGGCTCTTGAAAAAGCCGGCGTGACGATAATCTCCACCCATTTCACATGGCACGAAAGCGCGGTTCCAACCATTGCGACAATGGTGCCCCGGGCTGCCTTTACATCGGTCACCGGAAGATTGCGCAAAGAAGTTAATGTGCCGGTCATTACATCTAACCGGATCAACACGCCGGAGGTTGCCGAGGAAGTTTTGGAACGGGGGGATGCTGATCTGGTATCCATGGCGCGTCCGCTGCTCGCGGACAGCGAATTTATGCGCAAAACGGTCGAGGGCCGCGAGGATGAGATCAACACTTGCATCGCCTGTAACCAGGCTTGTCTTGATCATACATTCTCCGGCAAACTAACAACCTGTTTGGTCAACCCGCGAGCGTGTCATGAGACGATACTCAATTATCTTCCCACCACTAAGGTGAAGAAGATTGCTGTGGTTGGAGGCGGGCCAGCGGGTCTTGCTTATGCGACCGTTGCAGCCGAACGCGGCCATGCAGTCACTTTATTCGAGGCATCTTCAGAAATTGGCGGCCAGTTTAATCTGGCCAAAACTATTCCGGGCAAAGAAGAATTTCATGAAACGATCCGCTATTATAATCGCATGGTTGAGGTACACGGCATAGACCTGAGACTTAATACCCGCGCCGATGCGGAGACATTGAAAGCAGAGGGCTTTGACGAAGTCATCATCGCAACCGGCATCAAGCCACGCCAACCGGATATTGAGGGTATCGATCACCCCAAAGTCGTCAGCTATATCGATGTCATTACCGGCAAAAAACCGGTCGGAAACAAGGTCGCTATCATCGGGGCAGGCGGAATCGGTTTTGATGTCTCCGAATTGATCAGCCATTCCGGTCCATCCGGCGCTGTAGACCGTGATGTCTTCGCCGCTGAATGGGGTGTCGACTTTGAAAATCACCCGCGCGGCGGCGTAACCGGTGTTGAACCGAAAGTTGCTAAATCCGAGCGGGAAATCACTTTATTGCAGCGCAAGGAAAGCCGCGTGGGAGCGGGGCTCGGCAAAACAACCGGCTGGACTCACCGGATGGCGCTAACGCGGCGTGGCGTTAATATGATGAATGGCATTGAATATGTTAAAATCGATGATGACGGTCTGCATATATTGCAAGGCGGCCAGCCGGAAATTTTAGAGGCCGACACCATTATCATCTGCGCCGGGCAAGACCCTTTGCGGGAAGTCTATGACAATCTTATTGCAGATGGATTGTCTCCCCAACTGATTGGCGGTGCTTATGAAGCTATGGAACTGGACGCTAAAGCGGCCATAAACCAAGCAAGCTATATGGCTGCTGCTGTTTGAACCCAATATCTCGGCCCGATCGGGTGATGCAACAAGATGCGCAACGATCGGGTCGCAAGATATTGTACAAGCAATGTTTATCTATAATAAGAAAATCTTGACAGCCATTGCGTTGCAAGTTCGCTATATGCATGTCTCTTGATCGGTGCCTTTAGCCTCATAGGCATCTGAAAGTGACATGTAATGAAAGCAAACCTGCAATGAGCCTGACCCATCTCCAGCGCCTCGAATCCGAAGCCATACATATTATGCGCGAGGTTGCCGCCGAAGCAGAGAAACCTGTTATGCTCTATTCCGTGGGCAAAGATAGCGCGGTTATGCTCCATCTTGCGAAAAAAGCATTTTTCCCTTCTCCGCCCCCGTTCCCCCTCTTGCACGTCGACACAACGTGGAAATTTCAGGAAATGTATAAGCTGCGAGAGAAATCAGCCAAAGATGCGGGCATGGAATTACTCGTTCACCAAAATCCCGAAGCGAAAGAGCGTGGTATCAATCCATTTGATCATGGCGGTCTTCATACCGATATGTGGAAGACTCAAGGACTCAAACAGGCCCTTGATCAATATGGCTTTGATGCTGCATTTGGTGGTGCCCGAAGGGACGAAGAAAAAAGTCGCGCGAAGGAGCGTATTTTTTCTTTTCGGTCTGCCAATCATCGCTGGGATCCCAAAAATCAACGTCCAGAGCTTTGGAAGCTTTATAATACACGGAAATCGAAAGGCGAAAGCATTCGCGTTTTCCCGCTGTCCAACTGGACGGAACTGGATATTTGGCAATATATTCACTTGGAGAATATCGAGATTGTCCCGCTTTATTTCTCAGCGCGTCGCCCGACTGTCGAACGCGATGGCATGCTGCTGATGATCGATGATGACCGTTTCCGGTTTGAGGAGGGGGAGAAGCCCGTAGAGCGATCCATTCGTTTCCGGACATTGGGCTGCTATCCGCTAACCGGTGCGGTCGAGAGTGAGGCAACCACCCTGCCCCAGATTATTCAGGAAATGTTGCTGACAACCACATCCGAGCGGCAGGGACGGGCCATTGATCATGATCAGGCCGCCTCGATGGAGAAGAAGAAGCAGGAGGGATACTTCTGATGGCCCATTCTGAAGATATCGATCCCGAAACAATCTACCGGACTGATGCCCTGATTGCCGAGGATATTGATGCTTATCTCGAAACGCATCAGCATAAGACAATGCTACGCTTCATTACCTGTGGCTCAGTAGATGACGGCAAATCAACTTTAATCGGGCGTTTGCTGTATGATTCAAAGATGATCTTTGAAGATCAGCTGGCTACATTGGAAGCGGATAGCAAGAAGGTTGGAACACAAGGTCAGGAGATCGATTTCGCTCTGCTCGTGGACGGATTGGCCGCCGAACGGGAACAGGGCATCACAATTGACGTTGCCTATCGCTTCTTCGCGACAGAAAAACGCAAGTTCATCGTCGCGGACACACCCGGTCATGAGCAATATACCCGTAATATGGTCACTGGTGCCTCCACTGCTGATCTCGCGGTAATATTGATCGACGCCCGGCAAGGCATTTTAACCCAGACACGCCGCCACAGCTATTTGGCGCATCTGATCGGGATCAAGCATCTGGTTGTTGCCGTGAACAAGATGGATCTGGTTGGATATGACCAAGCCGTCTATGAAAAAATCATTGCCGACTACACCGCTTTTGCCGAAGAAATCGGCATAGCAGCGTTCACGCCCATGCCGATTTCCGGCCTGTCTGGAGATAATATCACCAGCAAGTCGGATAATACGCCTTGGTATAATGGTCCAACCTTGGTGCAGCATCTCGAAAATGTTGAGGTGATGGTGACCGCCAATCAGGCGCGCCCGCTTCGCATGGGCGTTCAATGGGTGAACCGACCCAATCTAGATTTCCGGGGTTTCAGCGGTCAAATTGCCAGTGGTACCGTTAAACCCGGCGATCAAGTGCGTATATTGCCGTCTGGCAAAACAACCACCGTCAAACGTATCGTTACGCTGGATGGCGACCTTGATGAGGCTGTCGCTGGACAATCCGTTACGCTCACTTTGGCAGATGAAATTGATTGCTCTCGCGGCGACGTCATATCCGCTGTGGATGCACCGCCTCAGGTTGCTGATCAGTTTGAAACGACCATAGTCTGGATGGATGAATCAGAACTCTTGCCGGGCCGTAGCTATTGGATGAAGATCGGCACGCAGTTTGTGAGCGCCACGGTTCAACCGCCGAAATACCAGGTCAACGTTAACAATATGGAGCAGCTCGCGGCCAAGACGCTGGAGCTAAATGGCATTGGTGTGGCTGAAATCGCCACGGATCGCCCTATTATATTCGAACCCTATGCCGATAATCGCGATCTTGGTGGTTTCATCCTGATTGACAAGATCAGCAACGCGACTGTTGCCGCAGGAATGTTGCACTTTTGTTTGCGGCGGTCACAAAATGTCCATTGGCAGGATGTCGACGTAGACCGCGCGGCCCATGCCTTGCAAAAGCGCCAGGAGCCGCGGGTTGTTTGGTTTACAGGCCTCTCTGGCTCGGGCAAGTCGACCATTGCCAATATGGTTGAAAAACGTCTGCATGCGCTCGGCAAGCACAGCTTCCTGCTGGATGGCGACAATGTACGGCATGGATTGAACAAGGATTTGGGGTTCACGGACGTCGATCGGGTAGAAAATATCCGCCGCATTGGCGAAGTCGCGAAATTAATGGCCGATGCAGGGTTGATCGTGCTGACCGCCTTTATTTCGCCGTTTAGAGCCGAACGACAGCTGGTTCGCTCCATGTTGCCCGATGACGAATTTATCGAGATATTCGTAGATACACCACTGGCTGTTGCCGAAGAACGCGATGTCAAAGGCCTGTATAAAAAGGCCCGCGCCGGGGAACTCAAAAATTTCACCGGTATCGATAGCGATTATGAGATTCCCCAAAATCCTGAAATGCGGATCGATACAACCAAGATGAGCCCCGAAGAAGCGGCAGAAATTATCGTGGACAAAATAGTCGGTAGTTGGTCCTATACGATATGACAGATGCTGAATTGGCTGCAAAGCTGGCGGAAGATGCCGGCACTTTGCTCTTGGAATTGCGCGAAAGCTCCAATTTGACTGGTAAAAGTCTAGGCGACGCTGGCGATAAGGCGGCAAATGAGATGCTCGTCGCAGCTCTGCGCGAACAACGGCCTGACGATGGCCTGCTGTCTGAAGAAAGCAAGGACACGGACAGTCGATTGGATAAAGACCGCGTCTGGATCATTGATCCAGTAGACGGCACCCGCGAATATAGCGAAGGCCGCGATGACTGGGCTGTCCATGTCGCTTTGGCGATCGACGGAAAAGCGGTGGTTGGGGCGGTTGCGCTGCCGAGCTTCGATTTAACCTTGCGCAGCGACTTACCGATTGCTTCGCCGGTTCGCAGCCATAAGCCGCGCATGGTGGTGAGCCGATCCCGACCAGCCAAAGAAGCTGTGGCAATTGCAGAGATATTGGATGCGGACCTTATTCCAATGGGCTCCGCAGGCGCAAAAGCCATGGCTATTGTTCGGGGGGAAGCTGATATTTATCTGCATTCGGGCGGTCAATATGAATGGGATAATTGCGCTCCGGCTGCGGTTGCCGAAGCGCACGGGCTCCATTGTTCCCGCATCGATGGCCGTCCACTGATATATAATCAAAGGGACACTTATTTGCCTGACTTACTGATCTGTCACAGCGAAGATGCCAATCGCATATTGGCTTTGGTAAAAGGGCTTTAGGAACAATAGTCCGTTACAGAAGCCTCAAGAGGCTATTTCGACCTTTTCATTGTCCCGCTGATGATCAAATTCCGGGACCATTTTTTTCAGCAACCCAATTGCTTCCTCAGATTCGCGACATTTCCTAAAACCACTCAATAGCTGGTCCAAATCAGCCTGATCCAGGTGACTCTCACGCGCCATCATAATCCGGTTGTGAACCGTCGATTTCGGATCATTACCGATGATCAGTTCCTCATAGAGCTTTTCACCAGGACGCATCCCAATCTCTTGAATCTCAATATCACCGTCCGGATCAGCTTCGCTCCGAACCGTTAGACCAGAAAGCTGTACCATCGTATTTGCCAGATCAATAATTCGCACGGCCTTGCCCATATCAAGCACAAATACCTCGCCGCCTTTGGCCATGCCGCCGGCTTGGATAACCAGTTGCGCAGCTTCCGGTATAGTCATGAAATAGCGCGTAACGTCGCGATGGGTCAGTGTGATAGGACCGCCCATCTCAATCTGCTGCCGAAATAGCGGTACTACGGAACCACTTGATCCCAAGACGTTGCCGAAGCGGACCATTGAAAACCTGGTTTCACTTTTCTCAGCGAAAGCTTGTATGATCTGTTCAGCACCTCGTTTGGTCGCGCCCATTACGTTCGTCGGGCGAACCGCTTTATCCGTACTGATAAGAATGAAATCACTTACTTTCGCAATGTGCGCTGCATTGGCGAGCTCGAATGTACCCAGAACGTTGTTTCTTATGCCCTCGACGGGGTTAGCCTCCACTAGCGGCACATGCTTATAGGCCGCAGCGTGGAAAATTGTATCGGGCCGCCAATAAGCCAAGGTTTCTTGAAGGCGAATGGCATCTGTAACCGAACCCAATACTGGTATGATATCGATGTTTCCCAAATCGCGGTTTTTCGCGTATCTCCGGAGCTCTGTTTCGATGGCGTAGAGCGAAAATTCTGATAACTCAAATAACAGTAATTTACGGGCTCCCGATTGAACAATTTGTCTGCAAAGTTCGCTACCAATAGAACCACCAGCGCCCGTAACCATGACTGTTTTGCCGACAATTGTTCGTCCGAGCAGCAGCTCATTAGGGGCCACTGGTTCCCGGCCCAGCAGGTCTTCAATGTCTAGTTCGCGAATGTCATTAAAGGATACTTGTCCATCCATGATATCCTTCATATTCGGCAGCGTCTGGACATGAACTTTGAATTTCTGAATTTGATCGACAATGGACCGGCGCTTTTTGCGAGAGATTTTCGGCAAAGCAAGCAATATGTCAGTTATCGCATATTTGCTGATTATATCCGGTAGATCACCACTCCAAAAAACTCGGTCACCATCCAATTTCTGCCCGTTCAACCGGCGGTCATCGTCCACATAACCACGCAGCCGCATTGCAGGTTCCGATCGCATCGACGATGCCAGTTGCTGCCCGGCACTGCCGGCGCCATAGATCAGGACGGTTTTGACCTGCCCACCGAAAAGGTTACGCCCCAATATATCGACCATCAGATAACGAGCGGTAACGCGCGAAAATCCGACCATTATAAAGAAAATTATCGGCTGGATAACACCAATAGTCCTAGGAACGCCTGCCATTCCGACTACTGAAAAAATGATAATCATCGGCGCGGCATAAATCATGAAGGCCCTAGCTAGGGTCTTCATCATTCCAGAACCTGCGTAGCGAAAAATCGCATTGTAAACACCGCTGAAATAGAAAATCGGTATTAACAGCAGCAAAGAAGCGAGGACAACTTTCTGTATAGCCAAGTCCCAATAAACCCAGACGCCAATTCGCAGGGAGTAGGCAATTAATATTGATAATATGCAGAGGATTATATCCAGGCTCACCACTGTGAGCTGCTTTTTCCATCGCGTCATGTTCGCAATTTTAGCCAAAGCATTGGTAATCAAGGCGGTAATTGTCTCGATTGTAAAAATCCCCATATCACTCAAATACTAAAATGCTAAGTCCTATTCTAACCATAGCTTATTAACGGCTGCTGTGGCATTTTCCAACAATTTCGGCCGTTGGCCATAAGGGCGTAGCTATTTTTCAAACTGCGGCTAGCTCAGTAATGACTGGCTCATGCACATTAAATCTTTACCAACCATCGCTAATATCAGGCAGAATGCTCTTAAGAGAAGTCGGAACCCTTTACCGCGCTTGACCAAAAATGTTGATCAGGCCAGAAGCGCGGCATTAAGCCCAACCATGTTTTAAGTAATAGATTATCAAAGGAACACTATGAAAATAGCAATGATTGGATCTGGCTATGTTGGCCTGGTTTCTGGAGCCTGTTTTGCTGATTTTGGCCATCAAGTTGTGTGCGTCGACAAGGATCCCAGCAAGATTGATAAACTCAATCAAAATATCATGCCAATTTTTGAGCCCGGCCTTGCTAGTTTGGTAGAGCGTAATGTTAATAGCGACCGCCTCTCTTTTTCGGGCGACCTGAAAGAATCGGTCAAAGACTGCGATGCCGTGTTCATTGCTGTAGGAACACCCTCGCGACGTGGCGATGGCCATGCTGACCTGAGCTATGTTTATGCCGCCAGTGAAGAGATAGCCGAAGCAATCACCAAACCCACTGTCGTCATAACTAAATCGACAGTACCCGTCGGCACTGGTGATGAAGTCGAAATGATATTGTCAAAAAAGCTCAGCGCTGACCAATTTGCCGTTGTATCCAATCCCGAATTTCTCAGAGAAGGTGCCGCGATTGACGATTTCAAACGCCCTGATCGTATTGTCATCGGTGCCGAAATAGAATGGGCAAAGGATGTCATGAGCGAGATATATCGCCCTCTATTCCTGAACCAATCTCCCATTCTCTTTACCGGTCGCCGCACAGCAGAATTGACCAAATATGCAGCCAATGCGTTTCTCGCGACCAAAATAACATTTATCAATGAAATCGCCGACTTGTGCGAAAAAGTTGGCGCCGATGTTCAGGAAGTTTCGCGCGGCATTGGTTTGGATAACCGCATCGGTTCCAAATTCCTGCATGCCGGCCCCGGCTATGGTGGCAGCTGTTTTCCAAAGGATACTCTGGCACTGTTGAAAACCGCCCAAGACAATGACAGCCCTGTGCGGATCGTTGAAGCCGTTGTTCAGGTCAACGACCAGCGCAAGCGCGCTATGGGCCGCAAGGTCATTCAAGCAATTGGTGGCCAGGCGAGAAGTAAAAAAATTGCGCTTCTCGGCCTCACTTTCAAACCGAACACCGATGACATGCGGGACGCGCCATCCATAGCGATTGCACAAACGCTGTTAGATGCAGGTGCCCAGGTCACAGCCTTTGATCCAGAAGGAATGGAAGCCGCCGCCGAAATTATGCCGGATGTGACAATGATGGAAACAAGCTACGAGGCCGCCTCAGGTGCCGATGCAGTGGTGATAGTTACGGAATGGGATGCGTTTCGTGCTCTCGACCTCCAAAAATTATCATCGGCAATGTCTGGAAACGCGCTGGTTGACTTGCGCAATATATATCATCCAGCCGATGTTACAAAATGCGGGTTGGAATATACCAGCATTGGGCGTAGCTGATCGTCAGCAGGCAGCCATGAAACTCAAACAGAAAACTATTCCAAAACCTTGGGGGCAATTGAGCCTTCCCAAAATTTTTGGTGGTAAGCAGGCCGAGAAAATAGGCGAAATTTGGTTTCAACCGCCCAAGGGTATCATCCCCAAATTACTGACCAAATATTTGTTCACGAGCGAGAAGCTATCCATTCAAGTGCACCCGAATGACCGACAGGCGCGCCGAAAAGGCTCGCTCAGTGGCAAGGAAGAATGTTGGTATATATTGGAAGCAGAGCCCGGTGCTGTTTTGGGAATCGGTCTAACCAAGGAAGTAAGCGCTACAAAATTGCATGCGGCCGTTGCTTGTGGTCAAATCGAACAGCTTATGGATTGGAAACCAGTGAAGTCGGGGGACTTGTTTTATATCCCGGCAGGTACGATCCACGCCATTGGTCCGGGAATACAGCTAATCGAGGTGCAGCAAAACGCGGACATAACCTATAGACTTTACGACTATGGACGGGCACGCGACCTCCACTTGGATGATGCTATATCCGTTGCTTCACTCACTCCGTATGACATGAAACATTATCAAGAAACGGTGACAGACCAATCTGCCAAGTTAATTGACGGCCCCCATTTCAAACTATTTCAAGTCCTAGGAGACGACCAAGATATTTTGAAAGGTACATCTGCAGGCGAGTGGCAAATTCTACCCTTGGAAGGCAAGGTCACAACCAGAGGAAAATCCATTGGTGCGGGAGAATGTGGACTTTGTACCAAGACATCGGAAATCGATTTGTCGAAAAATATCAAATCTTTGATCGCATGTAGTGCGAATTGAGCAAGATGATATGAACAAAAATGATCTCATTACACCCGTCATTCTATCCGGTGGCTCTGGCACACGTTTGTGGCCCGTTTCGACCGATGAGCGGCCCAAACAATTCCTAAATCTGACCGGCCCAATGAGCATGTTTCAACTGACACTAGAGCGTTGCCAGGACGCCAGTCTTTTTGACCATCCCATTATAGTTGGGGGAGCAAATCATGCTGACCTAGCTGAAGACCAGATGGATGAGATTGGCGCAAGCGTCCAGGCCCATATATTGGAACCTTGTGCTCGAAATACAGCTCCTGCCATTGCCTTGGCCGCTCTCGCCGCCAAAGATCCACAAAGCCTGCTTTTGGTTATGCCCAGCGACCATATCATCAAAAATGTGCAAGCATTTCGGGAAGCTGTCAGACAATCAATCTCGTTGGCAAAGGCGCGTTGGCTGGTGACTTTCGGGATAAAACCCAATGGTGCTGAAACGGGCTATGGTTATATTCAGCAGGGAGAACCAGTCATCGGAAGTGCTAGCAGCTTTTCCGCACAGCGCTTTGTTGAAAAGCCAAATCTCGGCAACGCGGAAAAAATGCTAGCTGAAGGCGGTTATCATTGGAATGCCGGCATCTTCCTGTTCCGGGCCGACACTTATTTGGAAGCTTTGGCGAAACATGCACCAGAAATGCTGCAAGCCGCAAAAAACGCGATGGAAAAAGCCGACCGGGACCAAAAACAAATTAAACCGCATGAAGCAAGCTTCGCTAGCGCGCCATCAGACTCAATTGACTATGCCATCATGGAAAAGGCCGAAAAAGTAGCGGTCACGCCGGTTAACCCTGGATGGTCAGATGTAGGAAGTTGGGATTCCTTGTTTGAAATCAACCTATCTGATGATGGGTCTAATGTTACGTCTGGCGACGTAGTCACTGTGGAATCAAAAAATAATCTCATTCATTCTGATGGACTTGAGATTACAACATTTGGGGTCGAGAACCTAATCATCGTGGCAAGCGGTAATCGGGTCATGGTCCTGCCAAAGGGACAATCACAAAATGTTAAAAAAATTGTGATGGCACGAAAGAATGCAGACTAGACTGCGTCTTCCTTCAGAACGCTACTCGCAGTGGACCTATTCAAATCTTTTGGTTTTCCAGTCATCCATGCTGGCCAGAACCGCGCGACCATCATCAAAAAAGTCGGGATCACCATGGTGTTCCACATGTCTTTATAACCCTCTGCTTTAAAAAAAGCGATCGACGCAGCACTATCGCCCACTCTTTGATAGTCCAAATATTCATTGGCTACAGCAACAATAAACACTGCGATCCATGGCCAAGGGCTTGCCAATGATCGACGGAAAAATAGCGCAAGACCAAATTGAATTATGACAGCACCGTAAATATGCAGCGCATCGCGATCGAAACCGGTCGCGCTTTCCAGCCAAATCTTGATTTCCAACCATTGCATATGCGCCACTTGGCTGAGTGCCCCCTAACGGTCAATGAACAAGTGAAAATATAATGGGGTTATGAAGTTTTTAGGCAAAGGCTGCTATTGGCGTTTCCATGACCAGCACGTTACCAAAACCCCAAATTGCAGCTACTTTTGGCGCCAGGCCAGAGGCCATAAGTCTTTTTTTCAATAATTGAAACACTGTCGAAACGCAGCGCGCCGAGGCCATTAGCTGTGTTACAGCACAACTTGGCCTTTTCGCAGATTGAGAGAGGTCGGAATGGTTTGCGGATCGTGCATGGTAGGGCCAAGGCCGGTCAAGTTGGCCGCGATCCACAGCAACTCCAATACCTGAGCGTCAACTGGTTCGCCTTGCTGTCCGAGGAGAGGAGATTAATAGGAGTTCGGAGGCGGGACTACAAAGATAGTCGTCTTCACATGGCTCTTGGCAATCTAACTCCAACAGAGTATCTCGACCGATCAGGCGCATGCGCATCAAAACTAGCGCTGGTTCTGAGATGCCAATCCTAAGCGCTTCAAAAACGCCGAGAATCTGGCTTTGTAAGTAAGCCTCTCTTCGAGTCAGGTTAATATGATGGACGAAAAAATGACGCTGGAGCGGCAGGGTGAAGTAAAACCAGACACGTGGTCGACGGCTTTTGATCTGCAATTATTGGTTGCTGTCTCGATTTGTGTTTTTGCCGTCACATTGCCATTCTACGGCTTCATCTATTCCCTGCATCACGATCTTGCGGGCGGCGCCTTGTCGGGGCGCTTGGCCGTTAAGCTGGGTCATTTCTTTAGCGATTACAGCATTTATTTTCCGCCGGTCGAAAAGTTCTGGTTCTCGCTTGCAGCGCGCTTGAGTGACTGGACCGGGCTGCGGCTCGACCTTGTGGTTGTAGCAATGACTGATGTTATGGTGCTCTTCGGCGCAGGCCTTGCTTACCGAATCCGGCGCGTAACAGTTGGTGCCTCGCCGCTTTTTCTCATTTTGTCAGTCGCAGCTCTCATCATTCTGCCGATCCTGTTCAAAAACGTCTTCGGATTACGCGAACATCTTGTCGTAGTCGGGCTGTGGCCATATCTCGTTCTCCGTTATTCGGACCTAGACGGTAATCTAATTGGCCGGCGGATGCGTGTACTGGTGGGCCTATGGATGGGCGCAACGCTACTTTTTAAATATCTTTACAGCATCGTCGTGATCCTAGTTGAAATCACCGAAGCTGTAATGAAGCGAAGACCTATCCTGCTATTCCGGATCGAGAACATTGTAGCTGGCACGGTCGTATTTCTGTATCTGTTCTTCTGGCTGGGCATAGATCCATCCCAGCGCGAGGCGATCAGCGCAATGTTCAGCGCAATCGATGCTAACCTTATTGACCGAAGCGAAAACTACTCAAATATAGTCGAATACTTGGCTCCCGCTACCCTGCTGCTGATGGCTTCATGGTATTTTCGAGTTCCGACACGATTGTACGCAATCGCCTTTGCCACTGTGGTCGCAACAGTTATAGCTGCCGCGTCACAGGAACGCTGGTACTCGCATCACTTATTTCCTATTATAATGGCGTACATCGCGTGGTGGTGGATAGCGGCACGGCAATTTCGATGGCCTGTAAATGTGGCCGTGGCGCTGCTTATTCTGTTACCCATCGGCGCACAGTTTCTTAGTGCGCGAGTTTATCAAGAGCAAATAGCGGAGTTGGATAACGCGCTTGCGAAGAACGGACAATCCGTCGTGGGTAAGCGGGTCGCTATCCTGAACATGCATCCTTCACCATATAACCAATACCTTGTTTCTAATAGCGCGCTGCGCTGGAATCCGATGGTGAACATCGCCTATGTAAGCGCCGAGCTAAAACAGTTCGACAAAGAGGGTGCCCTTGGGAAGCCTCCCCCAATTAAACTTGATAATCCGGGTCGAAGGATGCTCCATGACCAGATGCTGCGGCTGTGGGAAGATATGCCGCCCGACGTGCTGATCCTCGACCGGACCCACCGCTGGCCCTTACGCTATATCGACGTGGATTGGCTGCATGTGTTCTCAGAAGATCCGAGGTTTAACGCCATCCTCAAAAAGTATCGCGCCGTGATGGTCTATGACGGAAAGCGGATCAGATTCACCTATTATGTTCGCACCCATTAGAATAGCGATCCGCGCCGATGCGGGCGCAACTATGGGAACAGGCCACTTCGCCCGTGCGTCTGCTGTGGCGGACATATTGTCGGCAGGCGGCGACACCGAGGTCGTGCTGCTTACCAGTGCGGAAGGTTCGACGCTCGTTGCCAGATATTTCCCGGCGGATACAAGGGTGGTGTCGCTCGCCCCGGATGACGTCGGCCCTGAGGGAACGATGCGTGCGTTGGCCAAACTGGATTGGACTCCGGATGTGATCCTCCTCGACCAATATGGGTCGGTGCCTGAGTGGGAAACGTTGACGGCCAACACAGGAACGCCGCTACTAGTGTTCGACGATTTTGATATAGCGACGCGGGCGGATATTATTGTTCGTCCGCATGGCGGGGCTGTATCTGGGCGAGAAACAATCGTTCTTCGCGGCCCTGCATATCTCCCCCTGTCCCGGCATATCGCCGATTTGGCTAAAAGATGCCCTCAAGACAGCCAAGCGCGCCTGAGACTAAACATATGCTTTGGAGGCAGCGATCCGACCGGAGAGACGGCGAAGGCGCTGAAGGCCGTTGCTGATCTGGAAGAGCTTGATGTTGACGTCGTTATTGGGCCGGGCACACAGATCGATCCGCAGCTGATCGAGTCAGCCGAGCAATTGTCGCACATCACTCTATACCACGCACCAAACCCAAAACAGCTCGCGGAGCTGATATCTGGGGCCGACCTTGCTCTTGGCGCCGGAGGGGTGATGCTATGGGAGCGGCTTTGCCTCCGCGTCCCGTCGCTGGTGATCTCAATCGCCCAAAACCAGCAGGCGCAGATCGACACTATGGTTGCGGATGGCGCAATCCGGTTTCTCGGTGAACATATGCAAGTAACGCCGGAGAAGATCGCGCAGGCTGTCACAGCGCTGGCCGCTGATGTAGCAGGCCGTAAGGCGATTGCCGAGATCGGACAAAATCTGGTAGATGGCCGGGGTGCACCACGTCTCGCGTCATGGATACGAGCGCTGGCTCTCGGCGTCCGCGAAGTGAAAACAGACGACGCTAGGGACTCACTGAACTGGCGCACTGACAACCGCAATTGGCAACACAATTTTGAAACCGCTCAGAAACCAGACTTCGACGCGCACATGTCCTGGTTCTCTGCGAAGCTTGCCGATCCTGACTGCATCTTCCGCATCGTGACGCGCGGGACCCAGCCGGTAGGAGTGGTGCGTTTCGACATCAATGAAACCGACAGTTCAGCCTATCTTTCCATCTATCTGGTGCCGGAATGGCACGGACGCAAAATGGGCTTGCCGGTATATTTAGCCGCCGAACGGGAGCTCCGCCGGGGCCGTCCAAGCGTGGACAAGATCATCAGCCGGATACACAGCGCCAACGCCGCTTCTGAACGGTTGCATCGCGACGCGGGTTTCGACGTTTCCGTATCACTAGATCGCGCGGATTGGCTTGACGCCTCAAAGCTGCTGGATTGACGCCGCGCGCCGTTCAGGGGGCAACGTTATCCAGTTGGTCAAAATAATGTGCCGCTATGCTAACAACGTCCGCGTTCGGATCAGCAAGTTCGGGATGCGCACTAAACAGGGCAACTAGCCGGTCATAATCTTCGGCAGTGTCCAACGTGATACGCAAATGCGCCAGCGGTAGAACACAGCGATGACCAGCAAGCCGAAAGCGATCCGGGTTGCGATAGAAATGCGCTGTGACGTGCTCTCGATCATAGGGGTCAGTCGTGCTTTCTGCGATGCCGAGCAGACTATCTGCGCGCATGACCTCACAATCCAGTCCTACGGGAAATGACCGATCGGGCCAGTTGGTCGACATGTAATCTACAGTAGACGGGTCAAATTCCGCCAGCATGTCATCAAGGATGCGGGGTGAGAACAAAGGACAATCGCTAGTCACCCTTACGACAATTTCAGCGTTTGAGGCACGGACAGCAGCGGCGTAGCGCGACAAAACATCGGTCTCGGACCCTCGAACGCACATCCAGCCACGCGCTGCGCAGTGATCCGCGATGGCGTTGTCCGCTGGCAAATCCGAGGTAGCAACAATCACATCATCCACGCGGCTCGCCGCCTTGACCCGCGTAACCACATGGTCGAGCACCCTCTGCCCGGCAAGTGTCTTGAGAACTTTGCCCGGAAGGCGTGACGAGCCCATGCGCGCCTGTACAATAGCGATGCTACGCAAGTGTAAGCCCGTCGGTGATCGCGGCAGCCACGAAATCCTGGTCTGCATCCGTCAGCAAAGGATAAACCGGCAAACTCAGGCAGGTGTCATAATAAGCCTCCGCTTGCGGGAAATCGCCGGATGAGAATCCCAAGGCGCGATAATAAGGCTGCGTATGAATAGGGATATAGTGCACATGTGCCTCAATACCGCGCTCGCGCAGCGCGTCGAATAGCGCCTTGCGGGAAACATTGGTATAGCGGCGATCAAGACGAACGACATAAAGATGCCAGGACGACTTGTCCGTTTCCAGCGGCAAATGCAGTGGCAAATCTGACAACAACTCACCATAGCGCCGGGCGCGATCCCGCCGTGCCGCCATCAGCGTATCGATCTTTCGCATTTGACTAAGGCCGAGCGCTGCCTGAATATCGGAAATGCGGTAGTTAAAGCCAAGCTCATGCTGCTCATAATACCAACCGCCGTCATCCGGGCGGGCATCGGAGATATAAGCTGGGTCTTTTGTTACGCCATGGCTTCGCAGCATGCCAAGCTTGCGGGCCAGTTCCTCGGAACCGGTCGTAATCATACCGCCCTCTCCCGTCGTAATCGACTTGAGAGGATGAAAGCTGAACGTTGCCGCAGCGCTCTGGGGATGGCTGCCCACCATCCGGTCAGGTTGATCCTCATAAGCGGCGCCGAAGGCATGAGCGGCATCTTCGACCAATGCGACACCATATTCTTCGCAAAGCGCTGCAATGCGGTCGAAACCATGGGTATGCCCGGCAAAATGAACGGCAATCAGAATATCGGGTTTGCGCCCGGCGGCCGATGCCTCGATCAATTTTGCTGCGAGCGCGTCGGGATCGATTGCACCGGTCTGCGGATCAATGTCGACAAAGCCTACATCCGCGCCAAGATAGCGTCCGGCATTTGCCGAGGCGACGAAGCTATTGGGCGAAGTCCAAAGAAGATCGCCAGCGCCCAGTCCAAGCGCGATGCAGACAAGGTGCAAAGCTGCTGTGCCATTAGACACGGCAACAGCATGCCCGGCGCCAACATAGGCCGACGCAGCGTCCTCAAAAGCACGCGTCTGTGGGCCTTGCGTCAAGAAATCAGATCGCAGGCATTCGGATACCGCCGCAATATCATCTTCGTCGATTGTCTGGCAGCTATAGGGGATGCGGCTTCGCATGCGTCCTCCAAAAATTAAATCAGGCAAACAGGATAGATCAGGCGTTAAATGGCATTGCGCCTTCGATCATTTCACGCAGCTCAGCTGCCGAGAGATAATGATCATTATGGAAGGAATCATAACTGAAATCGCCCTCTACCAACTTGCCCTTTTCTCCGTTCGCCGCTGTTAAATAATCAACATCAATGCGGTTGAATTTGAAGGACGGTTTAATGACATAATGGTTGTCATATTCGACCGTTTGCCAGGCTGTGTCTGGAAGGCACAAAACTTCATGCAGTTTTTCACCGGGACGGATACCCACAACCTTTTGCGGCATATCAGGTGCAATGGCCTCTGCCATGGTACCGATAGTGGCAGAAGGAATGCGCGGAATAAAGGTTTCTCCACCCCACATGCGAGCAGCGCAATCGACAACAAATTCAACGCTTTGCTGCAGCGTTAGCAAGAAACGAGTCATCGCCAGATCAGTAATCGGAAACTCTGTCGCGCCTTCGGCCAGCAGTTTTTGGAATAACGGTATCACCGAGCCACGAGACCCAATAACATTACCATAGCGCACAACAGACAGTCGCGTATCTCTGCTACCGGCAGTGTTATTGGCTGAAATCGCTATTTTTTCAGCGGTCAGTTTTGTCGCGCCATAAAGATTTACAGGAGCAGCGGCTTTATCGGTGGAAAGCGCAATAACTTTCTCAACATTGTGAGCCAAGGCCGCTTCGACCACATTTTCGGTGCCAAGGATATTGGTCTTAATTGCTTCGGAGGGGTTATATTCGAGTGCAGGAACTTGCTTCAAAGCAGCCGCATGCACGACGATATCCACGCCTTCCATGGCTTGCATCATGCGATTGCGATCACGGATATCACCAAGAAAATAACGCAGCGCAGGATCATCATAATTCTCCTGCATCACCGATTGTTTAAACTCGTCGCGAGAAAAAACAATGACACGGCGCGCATCATAGCGCTCAAGGATCGTCTCGATAAAGCGGCGCCCGAACGATCCGGTCCCTCCAGTGACGAGAATACTTTTATTATCAAACAACAGATTTAACTCCCTCTTGAGGTTTAATGTGGCGCGCAATTACGATCATTCCACTTATCAGGAAAACCGCGCCGAAAGAAACTACTGTGCCGAGCATAATGCCCCGGATACCCATGGTCGGTGCCCATAGAATACTTAACCAAATATTCAAAGCGATAGTCAACATGCTGCAGAGCGACATCACTCTGATATCTTTGTCGAAATGCAGAAATTTCATATTGTGCATAAAGAAGCCCTGAAGCACGATTGCGACCATGATATATTGCAAAAGCGGGATCGCACTATGAAATGCCTCGCCCAACAAGATGGGCGCGACGAATAATGAGATAAGATAGAAGCATAAGGCCGCGAGCGATGCCAAAAGAAAATACAGCATGGAAACGGACAAGACTTCGCGCAAACCATCAGACGGCGCCGCTTTGAGCTTCCGGAAAAGCC
The DNA here is from genome assembly GCA_947489315.1 of uncultured Sphingomonadaceae bacterium. Lineage (GTDB taxonomy): Bacteria > Pseudomonadota > Alphaproteobacteria > Sphingomonadales > Sphingomonadaceae > Parasphingorhabdus. The sequence goes on along the minus strand of CANLCX010000001.1, from coordinate 949,693 downwards.
AGGGAGTCCAAGCCAGCACAAAGCTGTGGTTGATGACCCAAAAAGCCGACGCGAATAGCGCGGCCACACCATACATAGCGCTAGCAGAAACGCCCAGATAATGGGCGGCGACCACTTTGTCGGTCATGGCAACGGCCATGATCACCATGCCCGATGGCCAATATACAACACCAAATTTGGCTATATCGCGGTAAAAAGAGCGGCGCGGCAAACGAAAGAAAAAGGCAGGCCCATAGTTCAACGCTCGGAGAGAAATAAGAATCGCAGCGGTCATTCCCAAAATTCTGCCAAGGATAACGCCGCGCCAATCCCAACCACCAAGCAGAAATGCCGAAATCAAAGCAATGCTCAGCACCGCCTGAACGACCTGCGTTGTAAGAAACGCCTTACGACGGTTATGAAATTGATGAAGCGCAAGAGCGGTATAAAATACTTCGAAAAGCAGCGCCGCAATGACGACAGTGACAAGCCAATTTGCGGGAAACTTCGCCAATGCGGCCAGTGTATCACGGAAAATAAATGTCAATCCAGACACCGCAATCGCCATCATGATCATGACAAAAAGGGCGGTATGCGTGAACTGATCGAGCTGTTTCTGATCAAAGTCGTAGAATCGCATCCGAATGGCGTCCTGCGTGGTCAGACCGACGATCGGACGCAGGAACGTCGCATAGGTAATGAAGAGCACCCATATCCCATATTCAGATGGAGCCAATATACGCGTGAGTATCGGAGCAAGCAGCAGCGGGACGAGAGCTTCTATGCTGTTCGCGATCGCGTAGAAGAGCGATTGTAGCGCCAGAAAGCTTTTCCCGCTCAATTCCGACAATCTTCGTTTGATCTGCTTCATCCCGCTAGTTCGCTCATCTTTGTTGGCCAGGTCCATGGTTAACAGCCCCTAAACGCAATTTGTTAACAATTACCTGCAATATGTCCTTCAGACCGCAAAACTAGGAAAGCGGCGTGACCAAAGAAGGAATCTCAGGGGACATTATGGAACGACCGGATATATTTGGTTTGGCGCTGAACGAGACAGCATTTGATACCGAAATCGAATCAGATGTTGCTGACGCGGTTCAGGCGGTAGTGGAGGCCGATTTTGAAAGCGATCCTGAAAAAAATGTTCCGGCACCTCGTGACAATTACAACCTTTCCATCGCTCTTGGCATTATCCGCCGCATGGAGACGTCTTCGGCGCGCGGCGCCGTCTTTGCTGAAATCAAGAATAAGAACCCGGTCTATCGATTGGTTGACACTCTTTATAGTTTAGCGGGATCGCGTTTGGTGCAGCCACTCGTTCTGTTTGCTTATATGCTCAAATGCGTGCTCTCAATTGGGTCATTCGATTATGAAGACCAAGATGCCGTCGCGATCTCAAATTTTCACAATGAAACGAATGCCATCGCGCGGCTGGTATCATTGTTACCCGACGCGCATATCATGCAATTATCCTTGAAACACGGTCATATATTCCGGCGCGGTCAATTCCGTACCGCGCTGACCATGGTTGGCAGTTTGAGGCGAATATTTCCATTCTTGTCGCAGCTGGCACAGTCATATGGTTTTATGCCCTCGGCTCGCATCGCCAGCGGACTTGCATTTTACATGCGCTTTTCTCAGCTATTTGCTCAGCATCGCAAGCTGGGCGCTGCCATTGTTGCCAGCAACTATAGCCCAGAAGCGTTAGGCATGGCCGCCGCCGCACATGCGATGGATCGCAAACTAATCTACGTCAATCATGCCCCGGTGCCCGCAAACGGTGCGACAGTGCCACCGGTGCTTGCTGATTGCGCCGTATTTTATGGTGAAGCGATCCAGAAAACCTACAAGAATGCGAGCCGCTGCAACGCGGATGTCGCACTGATCGGTCAGCCAGGGACCACTCGCCCGATGAAGTGGTGCGACAAGATCAATAAGGTCGGCATATTTCTGACGGCATTGACATCTGCCGATGCTGTGGAGCAGCTTGTCGCAGCAATAAATGATAGCGATCTCGATGTGGAGATTTTGATCCGCAATCACCCGGTCGCGCTCCTAAAATCCGACTTTTCGGACCTCGCAGCAAAATATCAAAATGTTGAGATTACGATTGGCACGCCCCTGGACAGCGAGATCGAAGCCTGTGACCTGATTTTCTGCGGCAATAGCGGTGTAGCGATGAATGTGCTGCGTGGCGGTCGACCCGTTGCCTATATCGACGCATTGGACCGGCTGAACCACGATTATTGTGGGTTCATCCAGGACGGTCTCGTCTGTGAAGTGAAGAACTGGAGCACCGATCTTTATCCCATGCTCAAGGCCTTCTACACAGGCCCGGCATGGCGCAATGTGATGCAAAGCTATGACGCCTCATATAATCGCGATGCCACAGTACTGAAACAACAGGCCGCCCGGAAAATCGAGCGTTACCTTAGCCCGCAACAAGCGCAAGGCTGAGCGGCGTTCCGCGCTCGATTGTCTTCGCGGCAGTTTTCCCGAGAACCGAAGAAAAATATTCGGTCTCCAGTCCCAGTCCGGGCCGGATGCATTTGATATTTTCACGGGTAAAGGCTTCCCCTTCACCAATATCCGCCACGACATATATCGACCGGCGAAATTGCAACGATTGAGCCTCGGTATCGCTCGCGGCACCAAAATTTGCTTCACCCAACGCATCCCAAGCATCATTGATCACAGTAACATAATCACGCAATCCCTCTGGTGTGACAGAAAATGCGGCATCAACCGACGTGTCATCACCCGACATCTTAAAGTGTTTTTCAAAGACACAGGCACCCATAGCTACCGCGGCGATCGCCGCAGTGCTGCCGATGGTGTGGTCTGACAAGCCAATTTGGCAGGCAGGAAAAGCTTCTTTCAGGGCCGGAATACGGCGCAGGTTGCTGTCTGCTACAGAGGCTGGATAGCTGCTGGTGCATGCGAGCAGACATATCGGACCGGATTCAGCGTTAGTCAGGGTCTGAACGGACTTCCGGATCTCATCCATTGATGCCAATCCGCAAGACACAATCACGGGTTTTTTTGTCTCGGCCACTTTCTCAAGCAGAGGAATGAACGTATGTTCAAACGATGCAACCTTGTAACAAGGCGGATCCAGCGTCTCTAGGAAATCTATCGCGGTCTCATCAAACCCGCTTGAAAAAGCATGGATGCCGAGCCGCCGTGCCTCTTCGAACAATGGAGCATGCCAATCCCAAGGCGTGTGGGCTTCATCGTAAAGATCATAAAGTGTACGCCCGTTCCACAAGCTTTCGGCATTATCGATACGAAATTCAGGCCTGTCGCATTCGATGGTCATGGTGTCGGCAGTATAGGTCTGAAACTTGACCGCACTCGCGCCTGCATCAGCAGCAGCAGCAACAAGATCCAGCGCCCGGCTCAACTCGCCGCCATGATTGGCTGATACTTCGGCGATAATATAAGGTCGCTCGGTGGGCGAAATGATGGAGTCTAGTATCTTCATGGAGTGCCTCGCCGCCGGTGATGGTTCATTGCAATGTGTCTAGACTAGAAAGTTTGCAATTCAATAAAGATTTGCGTTTGATGTTTGCCGCATTGTTGGTCAGGCAGTTATGATATGGAATGGTTTTCTGTTGTCCTGTTAAGCTCTGTTCCGATATAAGCGCGGCATGATCGAAACCAGCTTCCACCCACGCCGTTCTTGTCTTTATATGCCTGCATCCAATGCGCGAGCGTTAGAGAAAGCTAAAACGCTTCCGGCTGACACGATCATCCTCGATCTGGAAGACGCTGTTGCGCCAGACGCCAAGGACGATGCTCGCGATGCCGCCTGCAATGCGCTGGCAGACGGGGCCTACGGCAAGCGGGAAATGGTTGTGCGCGTGAACGCCATGGATACGCCTTGGTTTGCGGATGACATGAAGAGCGTCAGTGCCAGCAAAGCTAGCGCGATATTGGTTCCCAAAGTTTGTAGCGCCGCCGATATTGTTAAAATTTCCGAGATTATCGATGGCGAGAATGCGAGTGATGGCTTGCAACTATGGGCCATGATTGAAATGCCGATGGCCGTGCTGAACATTGCCCCAATTGCAGAGACAGCATCCTCTACCCGCCTGACGACTTTCGTTATGGGCTTTAACGATCTCGCCAAGGAAATGCGCGCAGAGCAGGATCGGACTTTATTTACGCCGGCAATAGCCCAAACGATCATGGCCGGGCGCGCTTTTGGGTTGAATATCTTGGACAGCGTTTACAATGATTTCAAAGACCCTGATGGCTTTGAGCAGGAATGTCGGCAGGCCAAGGCTTATGGATTTGATGGGAAGACGCTTATTCATCCGGCACAAATTGATATCGCAAACCGCGAATTTGCGCCCAATGAAGATAAGATCATAGAGGCTCTGGCGATCATTGCTGCCTTCAAGGATCCTGCTAATGCAGGCAAAGGTGTCATTACCGTCGATGGAAAAATGACTGAATTGTTGCATCTGCAGCAAGCCGAGCAGACGATCGCTTTGGCCGAGGTGATTGCCGCCGCTTCCCAATAAGCCGTTCTGCCTCGACAAACTGCAAAAATATGGTTTAAGTGGTCAATTGAAACCAAAGATAATGAGCGCGACAAAGCGCTTTGCAGGAGAAGACCTATGGAAGCATTGGAAGCAGCAGCTGGCGAAGTTAGCAAAGACGAAATTATGGCGGCGTTTCAGGCGCAGCGCGATGCCTTTCATGCCGAACTACCGGTTAGCTTTGAAAGCCGGATGGACCGGATCAACCGTACCGCGCAGATGATCATCGATAACAAGGATGCGCTTTGCGAAGCCGTATCCAATGATTTCGGGCATCGCAGCAGCGTACAAACGGTGATGACCGATCTGATGTCGGTCGTCGGCCATGCCAAAGACCACAAAAAGAATTTGAGGAAATGGATGCGTCCCGAACGACGCAAAATGGATTTTCCATTGGGCCTTTTGGGCGCCAGCGGTGCTGTTGAATATCAACCCAAAGGCGTTGTCGGCGTGATTGCGCCTTGGAATTTCCCGATCAATCTCGCCTTTGATCCAGCGATCGGCGCTTTTGGCGCCGGCAATCGCGTGATCATCAAATTTTCCGAATTCTGCCCCGAAACCGGCGAATTGGTGAAACAATTGGTTGCCAAATATTTCGCGCCAGAAGAAATGACCGTGATTACCGGCGGTCCGGCAACCGGCCAGGCCTTCTCTGAAATTCCTTGGGATCACCTGATCTTCACCGGCGGTGGCGGGATTGCCAAGCATGTCATGGCAGCGGCGGCCAAAAATCTGACGCCTGTGACACTCGAACTCGGCGGCAAGTCACCTACTATCATTGGACCTGATGCTGATGTCCAAAAAACAACCCAACGTATTGCTATGGGTAAGATGATGAATGCCGGGCAAATCTGTCTTGCCCCCGACTATCTCATGGTGCCGGCCGATAAAGAAGATGCGGTCGTCGAAGGCATTGCCTCCAATGTCGCGGAGCAATATCCGACGATGATTGCGAATGACGATTATACTTCGGTGATCAACGGGCGGCACAAAGAGCGCCTGCAAGGCCTGATCGATGACGCAGTTGCCAAAGGCGCAAAGCAGACGGTGGTCAATCCGGGTGACGAAGATTTCTCGAATACCAACAGCAATAAAATGCCGCTAACGGTGCTGCAGAATGTCAATGATGACATGCGTGTCATGCAGGAAGAGATTTTTGGCCCTGTCCTGCCCGTGAAGACCTATCGCAATCTCGATGAAGTGGTCGACTATGTAAACGACCATGATCGTCCGCTTGGGCTTTATTATTTCGGCGAGACAGAATCGGACAAACGTAAGCTCCTCGATCGCACGATTTCCGGCGGCGTAACGGTCAACGACGTGATTTTCCACATCGCCCAGCATGACCTGCCTTTCGGCGGTGTCGGACCTTCTGGTATGGGTGCTTATACCGGACCGGACGGCTTCAAGGAATTTAGTCACGCCAAGGCTGTATACCGCCAGCCTAAAGTGAACATTGCCAAAATTGCTGGTTTCCTCCCTCCCTATGGCGCGAGTACGGAGAAGACCATGAAACAGCAGATGAAACTCTAACGTCAGGCAAATATGGCAAATTTCCCGCTAGCAGGACTCAAGGTCCTGGATTTTTCGCGCGTAGTGGCCGGTCCCTATGCCACACGGATGCTATCCGATCTGGGTGCAGAGGTGCTGAAGGTTGAGCCGCCGGAAGGCGATGTCACGCGTAAACTGGCAAAGCGGGACAGCGGGGTTAGCGGCAACTATCTGCAGCTTAATATCGGCAAACAGAATATCTGCCTTGATCTGAAAGCCGAAGGCGCACCGGAGCTAGTACGAAAACTGGCCGCCGAAGCGGATATTGTCGTGGAGAATTTCCGCCCCGGCATCATGGATAAGTTCGGCATTGGCTGGGATGATCTGTCCAAGGTCAATCCTCGGCTCGTGATGCTGTCTATTTCCGGTTACGGCCAAAATGGACCCGAGCGTGCAAAGGCGGCCTATGCGCCCGTACTCCACGCCGAGATGGGCTTGATTGCCCGGCAGGCAGAAATGAGCGGCGGCCGCGCGACCGACATCCAGTTTGCCATGGCCGACAGCTATAGCTCTCTCCATGGCATCATCGCGATCCTGTCCGCGTTACGCACGCTCGATGAAACGGGCGAAGGACAGCATATCGATCTCGCGATGCTCAATGTTCTGCATTCGACCGATGACTACGCCCATTTTGCGCTCGATGATATTTGGCCGAAGGCGCCAGAAAATCTCGTCTGGGAAGCCCCGGAAAAGCGCCAGGTGCTGATCACAGCCGATATGAAATGGTTGTGGATCATGTTCTCAACCAAAGATGGCTTGCAAGACCCCACACCCGAGGGGGCCGACATAGCCACAAAAGTGCGTCTGCGGCGTGAAGCCATGGAACAGCATATTCAGTCGTACAGCAGTTTTGATGCGCTGACGGCTGCGATGGACCGGCTTAACCTTGCATGGGGTGAAGTGCATCCCTTTGGCCCCGACGTCTATGAGCAGCCTAGTATCGAATCCCTTGGCACCATAGTTGATGTGACAGACGATGCTGGAAATGCGCGCCGGACCGTCCAGTCGCCCTATCGCTTTTCAAAATCGAAAAGCGGCATCGATAGCAGCGCCAAAACGGCGAAACGCGGCGAACATAATGTCACCGCGCTTCAAAATTGGCTGGGCCTGACCGATGAAGAAATTTCCCATCTGTCAGACACCAAGGCTTTGCGTAGCGATTAAGCGTCCGCTTTGCGTGTCTGGCGACGCTTGAAGGATTTGGCGCCGTTATTCCAATGCTTCGGACCGTCTCCCTTAGCCGAAGAACCGGGGCCACCGCGACCACTACCGCCGCCTGGGCGACCTTTGCGTGAACTATGCTTGTTCTTCGATGGACCGCTGCGCGTTGGTTTTGCACCAAATTTCTTAGGCTTCTGACCATAGATACGGGCTGGCACTTCTTCGCGCATGGGCTCGTCATAGCCTTCTGGCAGCGCGATTACTTCGGGTTTTACGCCGGTTAGTTTCACGACATCGCGGAGGAACTGGCGCTCATCCGGAGCAACCAGTGAGTAGGAAATGCCTGAGGCCCCTGCCCGTGCGGTCCGGCCGATACGGTGGACATATTGCTCGGACACATTGGGCATGTCGAAATTGATGACATGGGTGATGCCATCGACATCAATCCCGCGCGCCGCAATATCTGTAGCAACAAGAATGTTGATCTTGCCCTTTTTAAAGTCACCCAAAGCGCGTTCACGCTGTGGCTGGCTTTTATTACCGTGAATGGCTGCGGAGTGGATACCCACCGCCATCAGATTTTTCACAACTTTATCCGCACCATGTTTGGTCTGGGTAAAGACCAGCATGTGGTCCGGATTTTCCTTGTTGATAAAGTCTTTTAAGAGACGCTGTTTATCATCCTGATTAATATAGGTAACCTTCTGATCAACTCGCTCTGCCGTCGTCGACTGCGGCGCAACCGAAACCTGAACAGGGTTGGTCAGAAACTGGTCAGCTAGTTGAGAAATAGTCTTAGGCATGGTCGCCGAAAAGAACAGGCTCTGGCGCTGCCGGGGCAGCATCGGAACGATTTTCTTGAGCGGAACGATGAAACCCAGATCCAGCATTTGGTCGGCTTCGTCGAGCACCAGAATTTCGACTTTGTCGAGCGTGAGGAAGCGCCGGTCGATCAAATCGAGCAAGCGTCCCGGTGTCGCAACGAGGACATCAACGCCCCGTTCCAATACGCGCTTCTGTTTGTTGATCGGAACACCTCCAAAAGCAGAGGTTACGAACATGCCAAGACCTTTGGAATAGCCGGTCATGCTGTCGGCAATCTGCCGCGCGAGTTCGCGCGTCGGTGCCAGTACCAGCATCCGGCATTCAAAACGGCCAGCGCGTTTCTTGTTGTTCAGCAGGTGGTGGATAGAGGGAAGCGAGAAAGCGGCGGTCTTGCCGGTGCCGGTTTGGGCGATGCCCAATATGTCTTTGCCTTCCAGTGCCGGCGGGATCGCCTGCTGCTGAATGGGGGATGGAGTGGTATAGCCGCCCTCGGCCACACGTTTTTGGATTGGTTCCGCCAGTGCGAAATCAGAAAATTTAGTCAAAAATAATACCTTAATATAAGCAGCCAGTGGGCGCGGCACGAGAAAAACTCGCGCGCGCGTTCGCCGTCGGTTAAGACGACCCGCGTGATCAGGCTGCCGGAAAATGAGAAGCAATGAAGGCGATAGGTTCGAGATACATTGTGCATCTCTCACGCAGAACTTTCGCCAGACAGATACTGCCTTTGCTGCGTTGCAACATAGAGACAATTGTAACGAAGTCAAGTTCTGCTTTCGCTCCGTCCTTTGAAACTGCGATCACCTGCCACGAAATCAATGCGATCGGGCGACAGCAGATGTTTCTTTCCTACAGGACCGGTGCTGTGATAGAGATTTCAGGGCACTCAGGCGGGATCTCTTTTTCCAACAGAGGCAGCGAAAATTTTGGTCGATTCTGCGTATAAACTGTATAAACTGTCAGAATTATCGACCCTAAGATGAACAGAGATGTGCTTTCGGGTACGGACGAGGGAAGAATATATAATGAAGCAGCTTTTGATTTCAGCCGTTACCGCGACCGCCTTTGCCCTATCCCCTAGTTCGGTTCTGGCGCAGGACGCGAGGACCGAAGCCACAAAGCCGGTCCTTGAAATTGGCGGCGGTGGGCGACCTGTTGGTGAGGCTTGGGCGCGCAGTCCTGTCTATGCCGCCAATGGCATGGCCGCGACGGCGCATCCCTTGGCGAGCCAGGTTGCCATCGATATTCTCAAAAAAGGCGGCACGGCAGTCGATGCAGCGATTGCAGCCAACGCGGCACTCGGGCTGATGGAACCAACCGGCAATGGCATTGGCGGCGACCTTTTTGCCATTATCTGGGATCCCAAAACCCAAAAGCTTTATGGCCTGAACGGGTCAGGAAAAAGCCCGATGGGCACATCCTATCAAGACTTTATCAAGCAGCTGGACGGCCGCGAAACCATCCCACCATTCGGTCCAATGCCGGTCACGGTGCCGGGAACTGTCGATGGCTGGTTTGAAATGCACGAGCGTTTCGGCAAGTTGAGCATGGCCGATATCCTCGCCCCGACCATCGATTATGCCAAGGACGGCCATCCGATCGCGCCGGTCATTGGCTATTATTATGGCCGCAATCTCATTCGTTTTGAAGAAAATCTCGAAATGATCGGCGAATTTGACAATGCGCGAGCAACCTATTTCGCTAATGGCGCGCCCAAGGAAGGCGAGATTTTCAAAAACCCTGATCTGGCCAACACCTTGAGCAAAATAGCCACAGGCGGCCGCGATGCTTTCTACAAAGGCGAGATCGCACGGACGATGGACAGCTATTTCAAACGGATTGGCGGAAATTTACGCTATGCCGATTTTGCAGCCCATAGCAGCAAATGGGTCGAGCCAGGCTGTGTCAGCTATCGCAAAGGCTATGAGCTATGTGAGTTACCACCAAATAGCCAAGGCTTTGCGGCGCTGCAAATGGCCAATATCCTGAAAAATATCGATCTCGCCCAATATCCGCGTGGCAGCGCAGAGGTGTTGCATTACATCACAGAAGCCAAGCGACTGGCCTTTGAAGATGTCGCCCGCTTTTACGCTGATCCCGACATGTCCCCTGCGCCGCTCGATTGGCTGCTCAGCGATGCTTATGGCAAAGAGCGTTTTGCGCTGATTGATCCGAAAAAAGCGACGCCCGAGTTCGGGCCCGGCGAGCCCAAATTGGAAGGGGAAGGCGATACGACTTATCTGACTGTCGCGGACAAGGATGGCATGATGGTCTCTCTGATCCAGTCCAATTATCGCGGCATGGGCAGCGGTCTGGTTGCCGATGGACTGGGCTTCATGTTCCAGGATCGCGGCGAACTTTACTCACTCGATCAAGAGCACCCCAATGCTTATGCGCCCGGCAAACGTCCGTTCCAGACAATCATTCCAGCCTTCATGAAAAAGGATGGCAAACCTTATATGTCCTTTGGCCTAATGGGCGGCGGCATGCAGCCACAGGGCCATGTGCAAGTGATGATCAACATGGTCGATTATGGCATGAACCTGCAGGAGGCTGGCGATGCCGCGCGGCTCAACCATGATGGCGGACGGCAACCGACCCAAGATCTGGCCGGCACCGGTGCAGATCTTCTCGGTACGCTGAATGTGGAGCCGGGTATTTCAGACGCGACGGTGGAGCAGCTCACCGCCATGGGTCACAAGGTTAAGCGGGTGAATAATGGCGCTATGTTTGGCGGTTATCAGGCGATTGTCCGCGATCCGGAAACAGGTGTCTATCACGGCGCTACGGAGATGCGGAAAGACGGACAGGCGCTGGGTTATTGAAGCCGCTAACCGGCGTTCATAACCGCATATAAGCTGGCCGCGACAATCGCTACGCTGGCTAAGAGAGCAACCGGCCGTACTGTAACGGTCGACTCCGGCTCAACATCGCTGCTGCGGCCCGTCACCATCGGGCGCACCAGATTGGCCTTGAGGACAAACTGATAGACGGCAATGGCCGCTATATGCAGGGCAATGAGGATCACGAGAATATCGAAGTTTAGCTCATGGATATCGGCAACATCCCGGCCGGTTTTAAAGCTGATCAGGATCGCGAGTGGACCGGATTCGAGGCCGTCGACATCGACGGAGAACAGACCGGTTCCGATCTGAATGGACAAGGCCGCAAGTAACGCAAACACGCTGAGGCTGCCGATGGGACTATGGCCGAAAGAGGGACTGTGCCGCCCCGCAAACAGGTCCCGCACATAGCCGGGAACCGCCCCCAATCGCTTGATCATCGGGACAAAGCGCGCTGTCCATGTGCCCATAACGCCCCAGACCAATCGGAACAGGACCAGAGCAAACAGCGTCAGTCCGAGCCGCCGGTGCCAATCCATCATGCCTTCTTCGGCGGTCCACCACATCAGCGGGATGAGCAGGACGATCAGCCAGTGAAACAGGCGGACCGTCCAGTCCCAGACCAGCGTCTGCGCCGTGCCAGCGGTCATCGCAGGCTAGTCGTCCAGGCGATAATCATCATGACAGGCTTTGCAGGTGCCGCCAGTATTCTTAAATGCCTCACCAATGGCGGCCATGTCACCGCCCTGCGCCGCCGTATTCAGCGCCGCAGCAGCTTCCTGCATGTTGCCAACCTTCTCTTGGAAGTCTGCCATATTTTCCCAGATGGCGGGGAGCGCATCGGTTTCGACACCGGATTCAGGACCGCTGCCTTCCGGCCACCAGTCGGCCATGCCTTGGGTCGCTTCCGGGACCGCAGCGGCGGCTTCCTGAATGATCGCGATGTCCGGGCTGCTGGCTTTGAGCTGGTCGCTTATCGCTTTGAACGCATCGCCAACCTTTTCGAGCTGTCCCTGACGCGCTTCAATCTGTTCCTTGATCGTCATCCCGTTGGGCAATTGCGCACTAGCCGCTTCACTGGAGGCTTCCGGAGCCGCCTCTGATCCACCACTATCTCCGCACGCGCTGAGCATCATCACGGCGGCAACGGCTGGAACTACAAGCTTTACCCTAAGAGTTTTCATCAAGGTCTCCATATCTGTTTTCATCCCCAAGGGATGTTGGGGTGACTGGTAAATATAGGAAAAACCCTGATTCGGCCAGTCCGGACAAAATCCGTGTCAGTAAGAGCGCGGCAATTCCAGGACATGCTCCGCCAGATAAGACAATATCAGGTTCGTGGAAATCGGCGCAATTTGATAGAGTCGCGTCTCCCGCCATTTGCGCTCGATGTCATAATCCTCGGCAAAGGCGAAGCCACCGTGCGTTTGCATGCAGGACTCGCCAGCAGCCCATGATGCCTCCGAAGCCAGCATCTTCGCCATATTGGCTTCCGCTGCCATCCCTTCACCGGCATCAAACATGGCCGCGGCCTTGCGTACCATCAGGTCCGCCGCTTCGGTTTGCGCGTAGCTGCGAGCGATGGGAAACTGGACTCCTTGATTTTGACCAATGGGTCGATCAAACACCTCTCGCTCGCTGGCATAATGCGATGCCTTGGCGGTAAACCAGCGCGCATCACCGATACATTCGGCAGCAATCAATACCCGCTCGGCATTCATACCGTTGAGGATGTAGCGCAGCCCCTTGCCCTCCTCGCCAATCAGGTTTTCCGCTGGCACCCGCAGGTCATCAAAATAGACCTCCGTTGTACTGTGATTGATCATCGTCCGGATGGGTTTGATGGTCAGACCATTACCAACCGCTTCACGCATATCGACAATAAATACCGACAACCCGTCCGTGCGCTTTTTCACTTGATCCTGCGGTGTGGTGCGTGCCAGCAAAACCATGAGGTCGCTATATTCCGCGCGGCTCGTCCAGACTTTCTGGCCATTGATGACATAGTCATCGCCGTCCCGAACTGCGGTGGTTTTCAGACCAAGCGTATTGGTTCCACTGCCCGGCTCCGTCACACCAAAGGCCTGCAGGCGTAACTCTCCGGTCGCAATTTTAGGCAGATACTGTTGTTTCTGCGCATCGCTGCCGTCACGCAATATCGTCCCCATGATATACATTTGCGCATGGCAGGCGCTGGCATTGCAGCCGCTGCTGTGAATTTCCTCGAGAATGGCGGCCGCAGCCGTTAATCCCAGTCCACTCCCGCCATATTCCTCGGGGATTAAAGCGGCTAAAAAGCCTGCTTTGGTGAGTGCATCAACAAACTCGCCAGGATAGGCACGTTCGCGGTCCTTCTCACGCCAGTAGCTACCGGGAAAATCACTGCACAGGGCGCGAACGGCTTCGCGCATCTGCGCTATTTCTGGCGTATCACTCCACATCAGAGCCGCTCCGCATGCCAGCGCAAATGATCGTCCATGAAAGTCGAGATGGTGAAATAGCTATGGTCATATCCTTCGCGCATGTTGAGCGTCAGAGGGATAGCGGCCCGCTCGCACGCTTCCACTAGCAAATTTGGTTTGAGCTGTTGTTCTAGAAACTGGTCGGCCGTCCCTTGGTCTACAAGAATATCAGAAACCCGAGCGCCATCGTCAATAAGCGCGCAGGCATCATAGGCGCGCCAAGCGGTCTGATCGGTACCAAGATATCCGCCCAACGCCTTTTGGCCCCAGGGACATTGCAGCGGGGAAACAATCGGTGCAAAGGCCGAGACGCTTTTGAAAAGGTCCGGATTACGCAACGCCATGGTCAGCGCTCCGTGGCCGCCCATGCTGTGGCCGAAAATCCCCTGCCGATCCCTGTCGATCGGGAAATGCTGCGAAAGAAGCGGAAGAAGCTCAAGCTCGATATAGCTGCGCATGCGGAAGTTGGTAGCCCAAGGTTCCTCTGTCGCATCGACATAAAAGCCGGCGCCCTGCCCCATATCATAGCTGTCATCGTCGGGAACTTCATCACCACGCGGCGATGTGTCTGGACAGACAATGATCAATCCCAGCTCACTGGCCAGCTGGCGATATTCGCCCTTGTCCATAACATTGGCGTGCGTACAGGTCAGGCCGGATAGATACCAGAGCACAGGCAGTTTCGCCCCGGCCTGATAATCGGGGATAAAGACTGCAAAAGTCATATCCGTTTTGGTTTCAGCGGAGGCATGGGAATAAACCCCCTGCACTCCGCCGAACGCCTTGTTGGTCGATAGTGTTTCCATGTGCGTGGAAATCAACCCATTTGATGCAGAGCGCAAAGCTTATTGCCTGCAGGATCGCGCAGATAAGCCAGGTAAAGCTTCCCAAGGCCGCCTTCGCGAACACCTGGAGGATCTTCCAGCGTCGTTCCGCCATTGGCGAGACCAGCGGCATGCCAAGCATCTGCAGTCGCAGGGTCTTTTGCCGCGAAACCAACCGTGCTGCCATTGCCGCATGTTGCAGGCGCGCCATCAATCGGCGGCGTAATCGAGAATATGCCGCTATCGGTAAACCAGAAAACACGGCCCTTGTCGTCCGGGGTTCCGGGAGCATGTCCCATAGCGCCCAAAACGGCATCGTAAAATTTCTTCGACGCTTCGATATCGTTCGCGCCTACCATGATGTGACTGTACATTACTCTTCTCCTGTGTTGAATTTTTTAGAAAACCACGACGCTGCGGATGCTCTCGCCCGCATGCATCAAATCAAAACCCTTGTTAATGTCTTCGAGTGTCAGCGTGTGCGTGATCATCGGATCAATCTCGATCTTGCCGTTGACATACCAGTCGACAATTTTCGGCACATCGGTTCGGCCTCGTGCACCCCCAAAAGCTGTGCCTTTCCAAACCCGCCCTGTGACCAGCTGAAATGGGCGAGTTGCGATTTCCTTGCCGGCTTCTGCAACGCCAATGATAATGCTCTCGCCCCACCCGCGATGGCAGGATTCCAATGCTTGACGCATCACGTCCGTATTGCCGGTACAATCGAACGTATAGTCTGCGCCTCCATCGGTCAGCGCGACCAGATGCTCAACAATATCACCATCAATCTTCGCCGGATTAGCGAAATGGGTCATGCCAAACTTACGACCCCATGCTTCCTTGTCGTCGTTTAGGTCCACACCAATAATCTTGTCAGCACCAACCATGCGGGCGCCCTGAATGACGTTCAGACCAATGCCGCCCAAACCGAAAACGATCACATTGGCACCCGGCTCAACCTTGGCCGTATTGGTGACAGCGCCGACGCCGGTGGTCACGCCGCAACCGATGTAACAACTCTTGTCAAATGGTGCATCATTGCGGATCTTGGCCACTGCAATTTCCGGCAGGACAATGAAATTGGAGAAGGTCGAGCAGCCCATATAGTGATAAATGGGTTCCCCTTTATAGGACATGCGGCTGGTGCCATCGGGCATCAAGCCCTGCCCTTGGGTCGCTCGAATCGCGGTGCACAGATTTGTTTTGCCGCTAAGGCAGGATTTACACTGCCGACATTCGGGCGTGTATAGAGGGATCACATGATCATCGGGTGCTACCGACGTAACGCCCGCGCCCACTTCCCGGATAATCCCGGCCCCTTCATGGCCCAAAACGCTCGGAAACTTGCCTTCGCTGTCGAGACCATCCAGCGTGTATGCATCGGTATGACAAATGCCGGTCGCCATTATCTCGACCAAAACTTCGCCCGCTTTCGGACCTTCCAGATCCAGTTCGACAATTTCCAAGGGCTTTTTGGCTTCGAAGGCAACGGCAGCGCGAGTTTTCATGAGGCAGTATTTCCTGACAGATGGATTTCCTCATGACCTTATCCTATCGCCCCACGCAATCAACCGGATTTCAACGCTCATCGTCATTATTGGGAAAGCTAGGCTTCTCCCGGAAGCCGATAGAAATCACCAAGCCGATCCAGAGCAATTTTCAGCACCAATTTTCCCGATCGCGCGGGCCAGCCAAGATTTTTTTCCGCAGCTGGAACTCCCTCACCTGCGCAGATTATTCTCCAAGCAATGTCGGATAGGTCCCTACCGAGATAGGCTATAGCATTGTCGAAACGCTGCTTGGCAGCAATCTGCGCTTCCGTCGGATCGAGCCCATCAGGAGCGCCGCGCCGACCACCGCTCGGCGGCGTGATGTTCCAACTCATGGTTACGCTGGGAGCGAGATTGGCGCGCTCCCAATCGGCGCGCAATTTCTCTCCACTATCGAGCTGGCGATCCGTCAAATGCCCGCGCGCATGGAGCCAGCCTAACGGTGACTCCGACAGGTTCACTGTCACACTACGCGCTAGGCGTTTTTTCGTCCGGGCTTTTACGCGAACCCTGCCATCTTGCGGCAGTGGTCGCTCGGCCAACAGGCGTGGGTCTTCAAATTTGTCTTTTCCGGTTGAGGACATATAGAGCTCCGTTTCAAATGATTCGAATCTCTCTTGCCATTATGGCAAATATGTAGGAAAGAAAAAGGCGATATTATACTTGACGTACCCACGGAAAAGCCCTAGTTTGTACCAATTAGGAGACAAACGATGGCATCCGGCCTTTCAGCAAAACACTTTCACGATGAAGAAGCAGCCTACACCTACGTTGAAGAGCGTCTTTGGCCCCATGGTGCGGTTTGCCCGCGTTGCGGCGGACTTGACCGTATAGGTAAAATGGGTGGCAAATCGACCCGCATTGGCACTTACAAGTGCTATGAGTGCCGTAAGCCCTTTACCGTCAAGATTGGAACCATCTTTGAAGCCAGTCACGTTCGCATGAATGTCTGGTTGCAGGCCATGTATCTTATTGCTGGCAGCAAGAAGGGCATAAGCAGCAACCAGCTTCATCGCATCCTTGGTGTTACCCTTAAAACTGCTTGGTTCATGTCTCATCGCATCCGTGAGGCTATGCGTGATAGCAACATGGAAATGTTTGGCGGTGGTGGCGGCGAAGTACAGACAGATGAAACTTACATCGGAAACAAGCCTGAAATGCGTTACATGAAGAAACGGCGGGGCGCTGGTCACAAGATGCGGGTTGTTAGCTTGCTCGACAAGAAAACTGGCCGTACTCGTTCAATCCATACTCCTACCATGGAACCCGGCCAAATCGCTCAAATCGTACGCGACAACGTAGCAAAAGACTCCCACTTGGTTACTGATGAAGCTCGTGCTTATCGCGCTGTAGGGCGTGAATTTCTGAGTCATCAGAGCGTTACCCATGCCGCTGGCGAATATGTTTCGAAAACTGGTGTCACCACCAATCATATTGAAGGTTTTTTCAGCATCTTTAAGCGCGGTATGCGCGGTATCTACCAGCATTGCAGTGAGAAGCATTTGCACCGGTATCTAGCTGAATATGACTTCCGCTATAGCAATCGCGTGGCAAAAGGGGTTAGTGATATAGAGCGTGCTGATGAAATGCTAATGGGCGTTATTGGCAAGCGCTTGACATACCAACAATCTCACCGAGACTAGTGATGCCGAAAAAGAAAAAAGAAGAAACGCAGAAAGAACAGTCAGAAAGGTTCAGAAAAGCCGTTCAAGACATGATCGCCGCTGGAGAACTAAACCCCACAGAAGCGGACGCAGCTTTAGATGTTCTAATCCAACAGGAGCGGCATGAATCTAGGAAATAGAAGCTATATTCAGATTAAGCAGTCAAAAGCTAACGCAGCTATCGGAAGGTGTATATATTGCGACATACACGAACCGAATGTTAAATTGGGCCGCGAGCATATTGTCCCTCGTTCATTGGGCGGAAATGCCACTTTACCGAAAGCTAGTTGCAGGAAGCACGAGGATGTTACAAAAAAAATAGAGCTATACGCTGCTAGAAAGATGTTTCAGCATGTTCGGTTAAATTTGGGTCTGCGCATGAAACAACCGCCAACCCATTTTAAGGCAGTGGCTAATTTCGGAAAAATGGGGCAGCCTCAAAATGAGTTTTTAGTACCGATTTCTGATCATCCAGGGCTCCTCGTATTGGCCGATTTCCAAGCTCCAAAAATCTTGCAGAATCCACTGCTATTACGTCAAAAACAAGGCAGCATATGGTTTAAGGTTTTTGAAAAACCATCAAAATTGAAAATAAATATACCAAACAAGGCGAGTAAATTTTATCACCAAATCGCTGTTGATTATCAAGCAAAGCTTTTGGCTAAAATAGCTTTCTGCCTCACAATTTCTGCTGTTGGATTGGACAGTTTCAACTCTCAAAAAATCAAAGAGATAATCTGCGAAACTGGTTCAGACTGGACTTCATTTGTCGGTGGAACGCTTGAAGCAGAAATTGAATTTGAGAAGGGCAAGGTAATTTCTGCGCTACACCGATCAGTGGTATTCTCGCGAGTAATAAACAGCGCTCCATATGCGGTAGTTCAACTTCAGTTATTCGCTTTGTACGATACTCCAATTTTCACAATCGTCGTCGGAGAGCTCACGCAAGCAGGATTTGATAAGATCACTGCGTTCAAGTAAATCTTCTACGCAAAAACGCCAATAATCTTTGTGCCAATCGGTGAGTTCTTCCCAATCTAATTCTCCTAGTTCAGTCGGATCAAGATGTTCCATCTTGGCACGCAGAATCTTCGAAGCCTGCTCCAAAGCAGACTCGGGGCCAAGAATTTCAACACTTTCCTGTGACTTCTGTCCACGATCTTTCTTGCTTGGGTACGTCATCTATAATAGTGCCAAGAAAAAACCATATAGGTTTTATACTATAAGTTGGAGGTAACCATGATTAGCCGCATAAGAGATGTTCGCAAGGCCAAGGGATTGACGTTAGATGATGTCGCAAAACGTTGCGCTCCGTCAACCACAGCCCAAACCATTGGCCGTTTGGAAACCGGCATGCGCACACTTTCGCTGGATTGGCTCAATCGGATCGCCGATGCCCTTGGTGTTGATAGCGCGGAATTGCTCGCCCTTCCTAATCAGGATGAGTTGCCCGTTGCTGCGATACTCGATCATAAAGGCGCGCACGCACTCAAGAAGACCGAGAGCATTTCCCAACCGACAATTGAAACGGACATGGTCGCTCTCCGCGTAAAGAGCAGCGTCGGGGATTACCGGACCGGAGATGACGTGTGGCTATCCCGCCGTACCCCTGACCAATATAGCGGCGCGCTCAACCGTGATATATTGGTGCCGCGACCTGCTGGGCGGTTTTTATTTGGTCGCCTGATTGGCCGAGAAGGCGACATGATACAGGTTTTACCGCTGGGCAGCGGTGCGCGGCAACAGGTTGTTAAAGACCCCGAATGGATTGGCGTTGCGGTGAGACTGATAAGGGCACTTTAAGGGCTTTGCGCTAAGCTAGGACCATGACCCGCCCGCTCAACATATTGACGCTATCAACGTTATTTCCCAATGCGGTGTCACCCAATTTCGGGATTTTTGTCGAGCGACAAACGGCGGAGCTTGCGGGCAGAGCGGAAGCCAAGGTCACGGTCATCAACCCCATCGGGATGCCGCCGCAGCCGCTGAGAGGGCTGGCACCCTATCGCGCGCTTGCTGCACTGCCCCTTCATCAACATTGGGGCAAACTCAACGTTCATCGTCCCCGTTTCCCGATCGTCCCGAAATTTGGCGGACCCAAAAACCCCGAACGGATTGCGGCGGCAATCCTGCCGCTCGTCCGGGAACTTCACGAAGAAAATCCATTTGATCTGATTGATGCAGAGTTTTTCTATCCGGATGGCCCCGCCGCAATGCGATTGTCAGCAGCGCTGGACATACCCTTCACGATCAAGGCCCGCGGCGCAGACATCCATCATTGGGGCAGCGATACCAAATGCTCGCCGCAGATATTGTCTGCAGCTGACAAAGCATCGGGCCTGTTGGCGGTATCCAAGGCGTTGAAGCAGGATATGGTAGAGCTCGGCATGGATGGCGATAAGATCACAGTGCATTATACCGGTCTTGATCAGAGCAAATTCAAGCCCGTTGATCGCGCTGTCGCCAAAAGAGAACTAGGCGTCGAGGGCCCGCTATTCATCTGC
This sequence comes from uncultured Sphingomonadaceae bacterium, assembly GCA_947489315.1. GTDB lineage: Bacteria > Pseudomonadota > Alphaproteobacteria > Sphingomonadales > Sphingomonadaceae > Parasphingorhabdus. Next base: position 929,783 of record CANLCX010000001.1, on the reverse strand, counting down.
GTTGGCGCGCTTATCAAGCGTAAGAACCAGGCTTTGGTGATCGCAGCTATGACGTCCTTTCCAGACGCCACCCTCATGGTTGCTGGCACTGGTGAGGAAGAAAAGGCGTACCGGGCATTGGCGGACAAATTGGGTATCAAGGATCGCGTCCGTTTCCTCGGCAATGTTCCGCATGACCAGCTACCAAAGCTGGTCGCTGCAGCCGATATTTCGATCCTGCCATCAAAATCCGAAGGCCTTGCCAATGCGTGGGTAGAAGCGCTGTCCTGTGGCACGCCGATCATCATCAGCGAAGCCGGTGGAGCCCGGGAGCTGGTTCGCTCCGATATTGCCGGGCGGATTGTGAAGCAGGATAGTTTGGCGATTGTTGAAGCAGTGAAAGCTATATTGGCCAACCCGCCAAAACAAGAGGATGTACGCGCAACCGTCCGTGATTTTAGCTGGGAGAATAATGGAGATGCTTTGGTAGAACTGTTCGCGGACATCGCTCAACGCTGATTAGCGCAGCGGCATGAACGCGCCGATAATCCAGCGCTCCTCTGCCCGCAACACGCCCCAGGCACGCGCCGCGGCGCGGCTATCCATAACCTCGATACCCAGTTTCACGGCATCAGCCGCACGGCGGAAGGCCGCAGGCGGTTGTTCCATCTTGGTGCCGCTGCCAAATAGCAAAAACTCAGGTGCCGGAGACAGATCAAGAGCAGTCATAATGTCCGCCAAATTCAGATCATCACGGGCCGGCGTATCCCAAGACAATGCTTGTTCCGGCGACAGCAACAGGCCGTTGTCAAACCGCTGGTCACCAATTTTATAGCCATTAGGCGTAAAGCCCGTGACGACTGGCCCTTCAAAATCAACGTCGCGTCTGAGTTCAACCATCAACCTTCAACAATCAGCCGATTTCTTCCGGTCCGCCGATTTTTTCTGCCCTGTCTCCTGCTGTCGCTGGGGGCACAAAGCTGTCTGGACCCACTTTCAACCAGATCAATATTGGCGCTGCCATATAGACAGATGAATAGGTACCAATAAGAACACCGAGGAACATCGCAGCCGAGAAACCGAAAATAACATCGGGTCCCCAGACCATCAATGCGATCAAGGCAATGAGCATAGTCAAGCTGGTCATCACCGTACGCGCCAGCGTTTCGTTGACTGACAGGTCCAACAGAGCGACGATATCCATCTTGCGATATTTCTTCAGATTTTCTCTGATCCGGTCATAGACCACAATCGTATCGTTCAACGAATAACCGATAATAGTCAGCAAAGCGGCCACAATATTGAGGTTAAACTCAAGCTGCGTTAGCGCGAAAAACCCGAAGGTCAGCGCGACATCGTGGAACAGAGCAAACAGCGCCCCGGCGCCAAATTGCCACTCAAACCGGATCCAAATATAGAGCGTAATCGCCAGCATCGCGCCAACCAGCGACCAGACGCCTTTCGACAAGAGTTCCTCGGAAACCTTGCCAGAAACAGAATCTACACCGTCTATGCGGACATCAGGATAGTCCGCTTTCAACATCAGAGTAATTTGATCCGCCATCGTATTGGCCAATTCTGGATCCTGATCCGCGCCGTCTGGCAGTTTCATCCGGATCGATACCTCGTTCGGATCGCCGAAACGTTGGATGGTCGGATCACCATAGCCCAATGCACCCACTTTTTCGCGCAATTCGGTAATCGGCGCGTCGACGGTCTGCGTGAAAGTTGTCCGTATCATCTGACCACCGACAAAATCAACGCCGAAATTGAGCCCGCGCTGTGCAACCAGTGCCATCGAACCAATGATCATCAGGATGCTGATGGCAACTGCAATATTCCGCCATTTCAGAAATGCGATATTGGTATTGTCAGGAACGAGTTTGAGAAGTTTCATGATCATTCCCTCCTATATATACAGCTCTTGCGGACGGGTGCGGCGCAACCATAAGGCGACCAACATCCGCGTCACGACAACGGCGGTGAAGACTGATGTGATGATCCCGATAATCAAGACCACGGCAAAGCCGCGAACTGGACCGGAACCAAAGATAAACAAAAGTAAGCCGGCGATGACGTTGGTAATATTCGCGTCAAAAATGGCGCGTGAGGCCTCTTTATAGCCCACTTCCACGGCTTGGACCACACGTCTGCCGCGACGCCTTTCTTCGCGTATGCGTTCGTTAATCAGCACATTCGCATCAACCGCAGAACCAACTGTCAGAATGAAACCAGCAATTCCTGGCAGCGTCAAAGTGGCATTGAAGATCGCCATGACCCCAAGGATCAAGAAGAGGTTCAGAGTCAGCGCAAAATTCGCATAGAGACCAAAACGGCCGTAAGTTACGACCATAAACGCCAGCACGGCGGCGGTACCAATGATCGCAGCAATCATGCCTTTGCGGATGGAATCAGCGCCAAGGTCGGGACCAACGGTGCGTTCTTCGACGACCTGCAATTCAACCGGCAGAGCGCCTGAACGTAAGGCAATCGAAAGCTGGTTGGCTCCCTCCACCGTAAAATTACCGGAAATCTGGGCGGAACCGCCCAATATGGGCTCGTTGATATTGGGGGCAGAGAGCACTTCGCCATCCAATATAATAGCAAAAGGCCGACCCACATTATTCTGCGTCAATCGAGCAAATTTTGCCCCGCCTTCGGTATCAAAAGTAATATTCACAACCGGTGCGTTGGTTTCCTGATCAAAGCCCTGACCAGCGTCGGTGAGCTTGTCACCCGAAATACCACCGAGACGCTTCACCGCAATATTGGGTACTCCGGCCGGGTTGTCAGGATAAGGGAATATCTGGCTCCCTACCGGCGGACGCCCCGCAGCAACAGCGTTCGGGTCAGCTTCAAAATCAACCAGCTTAAACTCGAGCTTAGCGGTTTTACCCAATAGCTCTTTCAAGGCTTCAGGGTCTTCCAAACCAGGGACCTGAACAACAATCCGTGTGTCGCCTTGGCGAATAATCGTCGGTTCGCGTGTCCCCATTTCATCGATACGCCGACGGATGACATCGGTTGCCGTATCCATCGCATTATCAACCGCATTGTCGAGACCTGCCGATGTGGGAGAAACAACAAAGCGCGTATCGTCACGCACTTCGATATCCCAATCCCGCTGGCCGGTCAGACCTGCGCCGGTGGTTAGTGGCAACAGCGCTTCCCGTGCGGCATCCACCTGCGTGGAATCGCGGACCATGAAAGACAAAACGCCATCTTTCCGTGAGATATCGCCAATATTAATCCGGGGACTCGCCCGCCGCATTTCAGCGCGCACGGATTCTTCCATTGTCTGCAAACGGGTTTCCCCTACATCTGCCGGATCAGCTTCCAAAAGAATGTGGCTGCCACCCGACAGATCGAGGCCAAGGTTGATGGTCTCGTCCGGCAAGAAGCTGGGCCAATATTTATGACTTTCACCGAAAAACAGACTGGGAAGCGACATCAACACGCCAAAAGCCAGTAACAAAGATATGGAAATGACTTTCCAGCGCGGGAAATCTAACATCGTAAAACTATCCGTTCCCTAAACAGGTTCAATCGTTGGCCGGTTTGCCGCTGCCGCGTGGCATTACGTCAGATAACGTAGCCTTAACCGCCTTCACGCGAATGCCTTTGGCAATTTCAACTTCGACATATTCGTCATCGACTTTCATCGCCTTGCCGACCAAACCGCCGCCGGTCACTACTTCGTCATTTTTCTGCACGGCAGCAATTTTACCTTGATGTTCTTTCATCTTTTTTTGCTGTGGACGGATCAAAAGGAAATAGAACACAGCAAAGATCAATACCAGCGGCATGATCGAAATCAGAAATCCGCCCGCTCCGCCAGAAGCTGCCTGCGCTGTGATTAGAAGTGAAGTCATTTCAATATCCCCAATTAAACAGCCTGATTTCCAGGCCCATTGACCGTCAATATTGCTTCTGCAAAATGCCGGACATTAATGCTGCGCGCGCCTATCACGCACCCCGGGTGAAAGCAATCTAATAGACAGCGACACCATAGCATCGAGAAGTGCGTCCTATGCTGCTCCGTAAATGGGTGAGTGATGCCGCGAGATCAAGGGCTGCAAAATATGCTTGGCAAAGCGCTTGCCAAGGCCGCTCGACCACCATATATCCCCGGCCTCGGTCGGCAATGCCGCATCGAAGGTCGGGACGTAGCGCAGCCTGGTAGCGCATCACACTGGGGGTGTGGGGGTCGGAGGTTCGAATCCTCTCGTCCCGACCAATTTATCAATAGCTTTGCAGATTTGTCGCCGCTGAACGGCAATTCCATCACTCAGCGTCCAATTTCCGCCAAGCAAGATCGGCAAATTCGCAGAGCAACGGCCGGGTTTCGCGCGGGTCAATAATATCTTCGACGCTAAATTGTTCAGCCGTGCGAAATGGCGAGGTCACCAAATTGAGCTTAGCCTTGATTTCTTCCAGCCGCGCTGCGGGATCTTCGGATGCTGCGATATCCGCCTTGTAGGCGACTTCAAGCCCGCCAGCGATGGGCAGAGAACCCCAGTCGCCGCTGGGCCAGGCAAAGCGATATTGAAAATTTTCTGCGTTGGACATGGCGCTGCCCGCAATCCCATAGGCCCGCCGGACGATGATGCTGGCCCATGGCACTGTAGCCCTATAAACCGCATTCATTGCCTGTACGCCGTAACGGATGGTACCGGTCCGTTCGGCATCTTCGCCAATCATGAAGCCGGGATTGTCGACCAGATGAACCACCGGCAGACGAAACTGGTCGGCGAGCTTGGCAAAACGCTCGACCTTTTCCGATGACTTGGCTTCCCAGCTTCCGCCAAGAAAACTGGGATCATTCGCGAGGACCGCGACCGGATAACCGTCGAGCCGGGCAAAGGCGGTGATTGCCGCCCTGCCCCAACGTTTGCCCATTTCGAAAACCGAGCCTTTGTCGAACACGGATTCCATGATCTTGCGCATGGAGTAAACTTCCTTGTCGCCGCGCGGCACGGCGGAAAGCAGAGCTTCATCACGGCGGCCAGCGGGATCGCCAGTCACGATCCGTTCGGCGCGCTGGTTGATATTGCTCGGCAGATAAGAAAGGAATTTGCGGGCCGTGACAAAGGCTTCGGCCTCGCTGCCAACCTCTTCATCGACCACGCCGTTGCGGGCGTGAATTTCGCTGCCGCCCAATTCTTCCTTGGTCAGCGTATCACCGATTGCCGCCGCGACCGCCGGACCGGCGGCAAAAATCTGAGACAATTCACGCACCATGATGGAGTAATGACTCGCCACGGTGCGCGCCGCGCCCATGCCAGCTGTCGGCCCGAGCGCGAGCGCCACTACCGGAACCGTATCTTGATTCTTGATAATATCTTCCCAGCCGGGCACTGCTGGCACATAGGTAAACCCCATATCTTCAAGCGACTTGACCGATCCGCCGCCACCGGTGCCATCAATCATCCGGATCATCGGAATGCCGAGCGTATGGGCCATTTTTTCGCATTGCGTAAATTTGCGATGCAGCGCCGCGTCGGCGGCCCCGCCGCGCACAGTAAAGTCATCTGCGCTTGCGACTACTGGCCGCCCTTCAATATTCGCGCGGCCAAAAATCAGATTACTGGGCGCAAAATCTTCAAATTCTGCTTTGTCATTATAAGTCCCGCGTCCGGCAATTTTGCCAATTTCGCGAAAGCTGCCTTCATCGACAATGCCCGCGATCCGGGCACGCGCATCGAGCTTGCCTCGCCCATGCTGGCGAGAGACTTTCTCCTCGCCACCCATTTTCTCTGCCAAACGTTGCCGCTCGCGCAGCTCTTCAATTTCCGGTTTCCATGTCATCCGCAGGGTTTAACCGAGTGGTTAAGCAAGGGGAAGCGGGAATTTGCAACCGCTTTCGAAGATGGATTTACAATTACTGTATTGGTGATATAAATCACTAAGACAATGGACAGGAGAGGTGATATGCGGAGGTTTTTTGCGGCTCTATCGGGAATAGTCATACTGGCGCTCACAACACCGGCAATAGCCAACAAAGTGGCCGCGCCAACCTCTGACATTCCGATTTGGGAGATTTCTTTCGGACCTGAAGGTCTGTCCGGTCCGGGCGGCGATATCCTGCGTGCCGAGATAGCAAAGTCGCAATTTGTTGCGCTGGGTGAGGATCATGGCTTTGCGGATTCGCCGGAATTGGGCCGCGGTCTGGCCGCCGAGATGAAGAAATATGGCCGCACCTATCATGCCGTCGAAATCGGCCCTCGGTCCAACAAGCTGGTGCAGCGCGCGCTTCGCACCGATGGCGCGACCGGCGTCGCCACATTGGTGGCGGGCAAGCCGATTGCCCTGCCCTTTGTCAGCAACCGTGAAGACGCGCAGCTAGCCAATGATTTTGCCGAACCCGAAGGCCCGGTGGATTTGTGGGGCATTGATCAAGAATTTATCGGCGCGCCGACAATTTTGCTGGAGAAATTGAAAGCCATGGCCCCCAATGCCGCCGCCAGTAAAGCTGCGGATGAACTACTGCAGAAAGATTTAGCCGCCGTTGCCGCCGCTGATCTGGGGAGCCTGCTGATGCTATCGGCTCCGCCCGCGACCTTTGCCGCGCTCCGGGACAAATTTAAAGGCTCTCCAGAGGGCCAGGACATTATTGACGCGCTGGCCGAAAGCGCGGTCATCTATCAGCATAACAATGCCAAGCGCTATTTCGCCAATAATGATGATCGCATTGCCCTGATTCACCAGCTGTTTCTCGAACAATATCATGCCGCCGAAGAGGACGCGCCGCGTGTATTGCTGAAAATGGGCGCCTATCATCTCGGTCGCGGGACAACGCCGACCAAGATGTTCGATATCGGATCGCTGCTCCCCGGTCTGGCTGCCGCCAACCGGATGCAATCGCTGCATATTGCTTTTAGCGGCCTCGGTGGGGAACAACTAGCGATGCGCCCCTCGCCAGAGGGCTATACGCAAGTGAAAGCGGTGGATGACAAGATCATCACTCCTATCCTTGAGGCCGCACGGATTGATACTACCCGGATCGGCGATACCGGCCATTATCTGATCCCGCTGGCCCCGATCCGGCGCCGGCTGGAAAGCAAAGGCATTAATGACCTGTCGACCTTTGGCAAATTTGTGGTGCTGGGCTTTGACTATATTGTCACGACAAAAGCAGCGAAGGCTGCGACGCCATTGGGGGAGTAGCTGCCGCTACTCTTCATCCCCATAAATCGACACGCTCATCGCGCCATCGCTGGTCGCGCGGCCGCGATACATGCCGGGGGTGTTGAAACTGTATCCCGCCTGCCCCCATGGCGTAGCGAATATGATCCCGCCGGTGCCGCCGAGTTGACCCAGTTCCGCGATTACGTCATCGGCGATTTTTTGCACGTCTTTGGACGCCAGCATCAATCGGTTAGGGTCGACATAATTTTCAGGAACCCCGCCCTTGTCTGTGGGGACAGTCTTTTGAACTTCGTCTCTGATCGCACGAGCATCCATTTTTATCCGCGTGCAAATCTCATGAGCAACGCCGAGCCGGATGAAATATTCGCCCGCACCGGTGGCGGAAATCGCGCAGCTTCGGTTATCGGCATAGGTGCCTGCGCCGATAACCGGGCTGTCGCCAATCCGGCCCCATCTTTTTCCGGTCATACCGCCGGTGGAGGTGCCCGCAGCCATATTGCCGTCGCTGTCCATCGCGACCGCACCGACGTTGCCGAATTTATAATCGACATCGGCAATGCTGACTTTTTCAGCCAGCACATCCTCTATTTGTTTAAGTCGATAGGGAGTGGCATAATAGTCCGGCTTTACCTGTTCCAGCCCTTGTTCGCGGCTAAACTGGTCTGCGCCTTTACCCGATAGCATAACATGCGGGCTGTTATCTTTCACGGCACGCGCCAGCAATATTGGATTTTTCGTGGCCATTACGCCGGCAACAGCTCCGGCGGACAAATCGCTGCCATCCATGATGCTGCTATCCAGCTCATTGGTCTTGTCCCATGTAAAAACCGCGCCTTTTCCGGCATTAAAATTGGGATCATTCTCCAAAAGCGTGATGGTTTCGGTGATGGCGTCCATCGCGTTGCCGCCCTCTTTCAGGATTTTGGAGCCAGCTTCTAACGCCTTGTTCAGCGCAGCCCGGATTTCCGCATCTTTCTCGGGTGTAATCCTGTCACGATTAAGTGTCCCAGCGCCGCCATGAATGGCGATCGACCAGCTTGGCTGCTCTTCCGACACTGTTTCTGCATGAACCGCAGAAACGGATGATGAAAATAAGATAAAAAGACCGGCTAAAGGCACTAAAAGGCGGTTCATTGCAAAACTCTCCCACTTCGCTCTTATCTTTTTGTGGCGAAGGGTTTATATGTCTTGCATTAGAGCCCTTCTGACAAGAGCAAAATATGACAGCCAATAATCCTTCCCTGCGTCCGTGGCGCGATATTGAACGCCGCAAGAGCCGTCAGATCATGGTTGGCGATGTCCCTGTGGGTGGCGATGCGCCGATTACAGTGCAGACCATGACGAACACGCTGACCAGCGATGCCAAAGCGACAATTGAGCAAATCCGCCGTTGTGAAGAAGCGGGCGTCGACCTTATTCGCGTGTCTTGCCCCGATGTGGAAAGCACCACCGCGCTCAAACAAATTGTCCGCGCCAGCCGCGTGCCGATTATCGCGGATATTCATTTTCATTATAAACGCGCCTTGGAAGCCGCCGACGCAGGAGCCGCCTGCTTGCGCATCAATCCCGGCAATATCGGCAGCGAAGCGCGTGTCAAAGAGGTGGTTGATGCGGCCAAGTCCAATGGTTGCGCGATCCGCATCGGCGTAAATGGCGGAAGTCTCGAAAAGGATCTGCTCGAAAAATATGGCGAGCCTTGTCCCGATGCCCTTGTCGAAAGCGCGCTGGACCATATCAAGCTGCTACAGGATCAGGATTTCCACGAATATAAGGTTGCCGTGAAAGCGAGCGATCTGTTTCTTGCGGTTGCGGCCTATACGCAATTGGCGGAAGCCGTCGACTGTCCGCTGCATCTGGGTATTACCGAAGCAGGCGGCCTGATCGGCGGCACGGTGAAAAGTTCTATCGGCATGGGCAATCTGCTCTGGTCCGGCATTGGCGATACCATCCGGGTGAGCCTGTCCGCCGAACCCGAAGAGGAAGTCCGGGTGGGCTATGAGATGCTGAAGGCCCTCGGCCTGCGCACACGCGGTGTTCGTGTGGTGAGCTGCCCGAGCTGTGCCCGCCAAGGCTTTGACGTGATCCGCACCGTACAGACGCTTGAAGAACGCCTGCAACATATCCGGACGCCGCTATCACTCTCCATCCTCGGCTGCGTTGTCAACGGCCCCGGCGAAGCGCGCGAAACCGATATTGGCATCACCGGCGGCGGCGCGGGCAAGCATATGGTCTATCTCTCCGGTGTCACCGACCATCATGTCGCAGACAATGATATGGTCGAGCATATTGTGAAGCTGGTCGAAGCCAAAGCGGCGGAGATTGAAACCGCGACCGAGCAGGTGGAAGCGGCGGAGTAAAAACCCGTTCGCATACTGGCTTAAGAGTCAGTCCTGCTTTTTCCCGCCAATCAGATAAGCCATGTCCCAGACAATCGGACTGGCTAACCGGCGCTCCTCAACAAGACGATCTGTCAGACTATCAGGTTGGACCGTCTCGCGATCCGCAACGCCGGCATCGATGACCCTGCCAACCATGTAACGGGCGATATCCTCTATTCCCTGGTCGGGTGCGGAACCCAGCATAATCGCCTCGGCTCGATAGTGATCAATGCTCAATCCCGCCTGCTGGAAAAGGTTCGGAAGATCGAGACCCATTGTTATACTACCCTGCTCAGCTGCAATCGTGCGCCACATCCAGTCATGAGCCTGCCTGTGCTGCGGAATGGACTGCGCAGCAAATGGCATGCCGGTCGCGCTATGTTCCTGAAAGATCATCAAACCACCAGGCTTGAGCAAGGCCGTCAATCGCTGCAATAGTTCCGCGACCTCCGGCAGATACATTAATATCCGGCGACCGACTATGGCGTCGAACGGCTCCAAGTCCGGCAGACTTCCGACAAGATCAACATTCTCATAGGTGATGGCGGCGTGGTCGGGGCCCGTGGTCTGCTTTCTGGCCTCAATAAGCAGGCCCTCATTGCTATCGACCCCATGGACATGTCCATTCTTCCCCACCAGTTCAGCCAATTCGCGGGTTAACAAGCCATTCGCACAGCCAATATCCAGAGCACGCATGCCTGGCTTCAAGCCGGCATCGCGCAAGAATCGTGATGTCGGAACATTGCTTGGATTGATCATAGGTACCTTCTTTACTATTTATGATATGTTATAACATATTACCACTTATTTGCAGTTCAAGTGGTTTTTGCCTTGCAACGGAACGGGAAGGCGTTGAAAATGCCTGGCACAGCGGGGGCCAATCAAACATTAAGTCTGGAACCTATGACAAACACCCTTTTCGGTTTCGCTAAAATTACCCCCAAATCTAAACATTATACCGACGCGCAGGACGCCATCCTCGCTATTGTTGAGGAAACCCGCGCCGAGTCTGGTTGCATCCAGTTCACCGTCTTGAGCGATCCAGATCAGGGTGATATTTTCCTGTTTGAGGAATGGCAGGATGAGGCCGCTCTAAAAGAACATCATGGCAAGCCTTATACGAAGGCGGTGATGGACAATTATGACAATTGGCTGACCGAACCTTTGCGGTTTGAGACCATGACCAAGCTCATATAATTGACTAACCGCCTTTTTGGCTGAGCGGTTCAGCCTCTGCATTCAGCCAGTTCATTATGGCGAACAGATGATCTGGTTTTGAATCATTAACAACCTCACCGGCCAGATCTGCCAAAGAGATCGCTGCCAGACTGTCCCGAAACGTTTGTTCTGCGGCTGCAAAAGCTGCTGCAATCTGGCAGGGTCGTTTGCAGTCACTGCGCTTCAATCCGCAGGGGCCATTTTGGCGAATCTCGGTACAGCGGAAAGCCGGGCCTTTGCCATCAACCGCCGCCGTAATATCCCATAGCGAGATTTGGTCGGCCGGTTTGGCGAGGCGATAGCCACCATGCGCGCCGCGCGATGTTTGGGTGATTCCGGCCTTGCTCAATGCTTGCAACTGTTTTGCCATATAGGGCGCGGGAACACCATGATAGCGGGCCATAGCTTCGGCTTTAAGGCCGCGACCAGCGGGAAGGCCATTCAGCAATGCGGCTGCATGCACCGCCCATTCAACACCCTTGGAAATCTGCATAGCCTACCTGTTTCTTACCATATTCCGATATTTCATATCCGAATAGCATAGCCGCAGCAATTTCCCGAAGCCACATTGACATTATTTTTTATTCGGATATTAATTGTCTGAATTAAAAATGGACATATAAGGGGATTTGATGTGCAAACCGGAAAACCCGACTTTCTAGACAGGCTGGCGCAGCTGCTTGTTATCGCCGTTGGCATATTCGCGCTGCTCTTTGGCCTGTTCATGATCATCAGTCCGCTCGACTGGTACACCGCAATCCCCACCGTCATCACCACTGGCCCGCCGAACAAACATTTCATTCGCGATATCGGCATCGCTTATGCGAGCTGCGGGATCATATTGCTCTATGCGTCGATCAATATCCATATGCGCTGGATGGCGGCCTTGGCCGGCGGATTGTGGCTGTCGCTTCACGGCATATTGCATATTTATGAGGTGTCGGTCGGCATTTGCTCGCCCGAAGTTTTTGTCGCCGATGCGCCGGGCGTTTTGGGACCACCACTATTGGTATTTGCGGCACTGGCCATATTGTTCATTCGCCAGCGGATTACGCCAGCGGGATTGCCAAAAGCGGCGGTGATGAACGCGATCGACAAGCTCAATCCCGGCGAAAGCGAATATATGAGAGATGTTGCGAGCGCCCCCGGCCATGCCTTTGAAAAGATGATGCATTTTTCTCCCGCCGCCAATCATCGCCATGCTGCACCCGCCGCGTTATTTCATGCCGCGCGGATTGGCGCGACACTGGTTGAGGATTGCGGTCCCTGTGCGATCACTGCGGCCAATGGTGCACTGACCGACGACGTGCCAAGGGAGCAGATCAATCAAATGCTCGCAGGCGGTGACGCACTACAAGCAGATGAAAAGCTGGCCTTCGACTTTGGGCAAGCCATTGCGAACGGGGCACCGGAAGCCTTTGCACTGGGCGATAAAATTGAGTCCCAATATAGCCGAGATGTTCGGTTTGAACTCGCCATGGGTGCGGCCATAGTTCGCAGCTATCCGGCAATGAAACGCGGCCTTGGCCTGACCAAGGCCTGTTCGTTGACGCCGATGGAAGTTTGATTGCCCTCTTGCTCTTTAGTCCCTAAGAAATCGGATAAATCCAGCGAAGGGACTCTTATATGGCAAAGGCCGAAACGGACTATCTGATTATCGGCAGTGGTGCTGTCGGCATGGCCTTTGCCGATACGTTGCTCGACGAAAGCGACGCGCATATCACCATAGTAGATCGCCACGGCAAACCCGGTGGCCATTGGAATGATGCCTATCCGTTTGTTTCCTTGCATCAGCCGTCTGCTTTTTACGGGGTTAACTCCACCCAATTGGGCAGCGGCGAAATCGATACAACTGGCCTCAACAAAGGCTATTATGAGCTGGCCACTGGTGCCGAGGTGAACAGCTATTTTGAAAAAGTGATGCACCAGCGCTTCCTTCCCAGCGGGCGGGTGAGCTATCATCCGATGTGTGATTATACCGGCTCCGAAAATGGTGTCGGCAAATTTGTTTCCCTGCTTTCGGGTAAGGAAAGCGAAGTCCAGATTCGCAAGAAAACCGTCGATGCCACTTATTATGGCACCACCGTACCATCGACCCACACGCCGAAATTTTCCGTGGGCGAAGGCGTCCAGATGATCCCGCCCAATAGTCTGCCAAAATTGTGGCAAGGCACCGGACCCCGGCCCAAGAAATTCGTGATCCTCGGCGCTGGCAAGACAGCAATGGATGTTGGCGTCTGGTTACTGCGTTCCGGAGCGGACGCGGATGACATCGTCTGGGTCTGTCCGCGCGATAGCTGGTTGCTCAACCGGAACAATACCCAGCCCGGTCAGGAATTTTTTCACCAGACCATTGGCGGCCAAAGGGATTTGATGGCGGCGCTGGCAGCGGCGGAAACACCGGACGACCTGTTCCTAAAGCTCGAAGCCTGCGGCGTGATGCTGCGTATCGATCTCGAAGCCAAGCCTAGCATGTTCCATTATGCCACAATTTCTCAGGGCGAAGTGGATATCTTGCGACAGATTAGAAATGTCGTTCGCATGGGACATGTCGAGACGATTGACCAAGACGGCATGCACCTGAAAGAGGGCGACTATCCAATGCCAGCGGAGACGCTTTATATTGATTGCACCGCCACTGCTGTCGAGCGCCGTCCGGTGGTGCCGCAATTCCAAGAGGGCCTCATCACGCTGCAGATGATCCGCGTCCCGCAACCGGCTTTCAGCGCGGCACTGAGTGCTTTTCTCGAAGTCACTTATGATGATGACGAGACCAAAAACCGCTTGGGACAACCGATCCCCCTGCCCGATGGCATTGACACATATCCCGCAGCAACCATGGTCAATATGATGAACCAGTTCCAATGGTCGCAAGACAAGGTCGTCAATAAATGGATCACGCAGAGTAGGCTCGACGGTTTCGGCAAAATGATTTTTGGCGTGTCCCCCGAGGATGATGAAAAGATGGCGATATTGGGCGAATTCCGGACCAATGCCATGGCGGCCATGGGGAACCTGCCAAAACTCATGGCGCAGGCGGGTGGATGAATAGATGAAACGTTTGATTTTTGCCTTGGGCCTGTTTTTGGCCATTCCGACCATTGCTGCTGCGAGCGTAGAAAAGACGGAAGCCGAGCACCCGGAAGCCAAACCATTTGAGAAGAAAGCCAAGGCATCGGAAAACGTCGATGCCGCCCTGGCCCGCGCTGTGGCGGCGGACAAACGCGTGCTGCTCGTAATGGGCGCGAACTGGTGTCACGATAGTCGCGGGCTTGCTGGATGGTTTGAACAGCCGCGCTTTGCCGAGATGCTCAAGCCAAAATATGAGATTGTCTATGTTGATGTTGGCCATCGCGACCGCAACATTGATATCGCACAACGCTTCGGGATTGATAAAATTGTCGGCACGCCCACCGTTTTGATTCTTTCGCCGCGCGGCGCTTTGCTGAACCCTAAATCCGCGCCGACTTGGCGCAATGCAGCGAGCCGCGATGAAGACGATATCTTTTCCTATTTCTATCAATTCACACCTGAATTATGACAAAACGAAAGCAGGTGCCGCGCGCTTTGATCTACATAATGATTATCCTCGGGCTGATAATATTGGCGCTCGTCTTCATGCCACTCAAGCTGGCGGTCAGCATGGCAGGACTAGAAAGCTCGAAATTTTCTGCGCGGGAAATTAGCGGAAGCATCTGGAGCGGGCGGATTGAACAGGCGCAGCTGGGACCATTGGCCCTTGGTGATCTCGATGCAGGAGTCCAGTTTTTTCCTTTGCTGACCGGCAAGGTGAAGATGGACCTAGAACGCCCGGCCAATCCCGGAGACACCGGTCTTGTCGCTACGATTGGCAAGCAAGGTTCTGCGCTGCTTGTTGAAAATGCTACTACTAATCTGAGCGTGGGTCAGACGCTTGCGCCCCTGCCCGCCTCCAATATCGCTCTGGATAATGTCAGTGTCGCCTTTGCCGGTGGCCGCTGTCAGTCGGCCAGCGGTAAGGTACGACTGTCGCTCGACGCCAATATTCCGGGGCTGGATCTCAAGCAAGGCCTGCTCGGCAATGCGCTCTGCGAGGATGGAGTACTCGTGCTACCACTGGTCAGTGGATCGGGCATGGAAGAATTGACGATGAAGCTGGAAGGCAATGGCTTTTATACCGCCCGCTTATTCCTCAATGGGAATGAGCGGGCATGGACAATGCTATTACCAACGCTAGGTTTTCAAAAGGTGCCAAGCGGCTATGCCATCAAAGTGGCAGGCCAATTGGGTCAAAAAGGTAAATAATGAACAAAGCAGTAAAATTTTCCATTCTGGACCTATCCCCCGTACCCCAAGGCGAGAACGTCAAAACTGCGTTGGATCGCTCGCGGGCATTAGCCCAGCATGGTGAATCCTTGGGCTTTGAACGCTTTTGGATGGCCGAACATCACGGCATGGCCGGAATTGCAAGCGCCGCAACTTCTGTTGCTCTCGCCCATGTTGGTGCGGGCACGAAAACCATCCGTATCGGCGCGGGCGGGATCATGCTGCCCAATCATGCGCCGATGGTGATTGCCGAGCAATTTGGAACACTGGAAGCCTTGTTCCCCGGCCGTGTTGATCTCGGCCTTGGCCGTGCGCCCGGTTCTGACCAGCGCGTGGCGCAGGCGATGCGGCGTAACTTGAACACCGACCCCAACCAGTTTCCACGCGATGTTCTCGAACTGCAGGCCCTGCTGGAAGGCGATGCAGGGCTTGGCATTGAGGCAACCCCGGGCGCTGGTTCAAAAATTCCGCTTTATATCTTGGGCAGCAGCCTATTTGGCGCGCAACTCGCCGCAGCTTTGGGCCTGCCCTATGCCTTTGCGTCGCATTTTGCGCCGCAAGCACTCGACGAAGCGCTCGCCATTTACCGGCGTGATTTCAAACCGTCGGCGCAATTGTCTGAGCCCTATGCCATGTGTGGCTTCAACATATTTGCTGCCGATACAGATGATGAAGCCGAACATCTCGCAACATCAATGATGCAGAGCTTTGTCGCCCTGCGCACTGGTAATCCCGGGAAATTGCCGCCGCCGGTAGAAGGCTATCGCGAAAGCCTGCCGCCGCAAGCACAGTCCATGCTCGCGCAGATCATGCAAGGCAGCGCGGTCGGCGCGCCAGATGCGGTGCTGAGCGATGTCCGGGCGTTTCTTGACCGGACCCAAGCGGACGAACTGATCGTCTGCGGCTCGATTTTCGATCAAGCCGCGCGCGAAAAATCCTACGGTCTAGCTGCCGAAGTGCGCGACTTAATCGCCGCCTAACCCCGCTGCTAAAACGCTGAGAAAGGTTTGTCTTTGTCGACCCGCACATCCTGCGGCAGACCAAGAACGCGTTCAGCAATGATGTTTTTCAAAATCTCATCCGTGCCGCCGGCAATCCGAAGACCCGGCGCCCACATAAAGCTTTCCTGAAAAATCGCGTCCGCTGGTGCATGATCTTTATCGGAGATAATCCCGTAATGGTCCTGCATCTCGATCGCGCTGTTGCAGATATCCTGCAGATGGTTGGCAGTGATCACCTTGCCGATCGAATTTTCCGGCCCCGGGGTTTCGCCTTTTGACAAGGCGGTCTGGGTACGGAATTTGGTGAGCTTGTAACCCTGCGCCGCGACATACCAGTCGGCAAGCTTGGCGCGGAACGCCTGATCACTCATAGAACCGGATGACCTTGCATAGTCCATAATCTCGGCCCAGTCTGGTCCAGGAGAGCCACCCACAGCCAGCCGCTCGTTCATCAATGTAACCAAGGCCACTTTCCAGCCCATGCCGGGTTCGCCGAGCCGATCACTGTCCGGAATACGAACATCGGTAAAGTAAACCTCGTTAAACTCGCTGCCACCAGAAGCCTGATGGATCGGACGCACATCAACGCCTTCCTGTTTCATATCGATGATGAACATGGTCAGGCCTTTGTGCTTGGGCACATCGGGATCGGTGCGGACCAGCACAATGCCATAGTCCGAATAATGGGCGCCGGAGGTCCAGACCTTCTGGCCATTGATCACCCAGTCATCGCCATCCTTAACCGCTTTGGTCTTTAGGCCGGCGACGTCGGAACCAGCTGCTGGTTCAGAGAAAAGTTGACACCAGATTTCTTCGCCGAATAAAGCTTTTTGCACATAGCGTTGCTTGTGCTCATCCGATCCAAAGGCAATGACGGTTGGCACACACATGCCAAGGCCAATGGCAAAGGGACCGGTCGGCGCATCAAATTTGCTTTCTTCCTGATTCCAGATGACCTGCTGCATCGACGATCCGCCGCGTCCGCCAATTTCTTTCGGCCAGGTGATTTGGGCGAATTGGTTTTCCGCTTTGACCTTCTGCCAATCCTTGGCGCGCTGCAAATAATTGCCGGAACGGGTCGCCGCGCCTTTTTTGGGTTCCAAATGCTGGCTCAGGAAAGCGTTGGCTTCTGCTCTGAAGGCCGCTTCTTCGGTTGAGTCTGTAAAATCCATTTTGTCGTCCTTTATGGGGATTGTCTATTAAGCCGCGTTTTTGTGTTCTAACGCGCGAACAAGCTTCTCTTTCCAGACCGCCGGGCTGCCCGCTTGCACGGCCAGCAATTTCGCACGGCGATAATAGAGGTGACAATCCACCTCCCAAGTAAAGCCCATGCCGCCGTGGGTTTGAATATTCTCTTTGCTCGCAAACCAGAAAGCTTCTGATGCCGCGACCCGCGCCGCCGCCGCTGCTTCCGGCAATTCAGTCGCGTCCGTCGACAACGCCCATGCACCATAATAGGCATTGGACCGCGCCACTTCGTTTTTCACATATATATCGGCGAGCTTATGCTTGATAGCTTGGTTGCCGCCAATGGGACGACCGAAAGCATGGCGTTCCTTGGCATATTCAGTGGCCATTTCCAGACAACGGGATGCACCGCCCAATTGCTCAAAGGCCAGCAACACGGCCGCGCGATTCATGATCTTATCCAGAACCTCCATCCCATTACCCTCATGAGGCGCCATTCTCATAGCGGATGCGCCATCAAATTTCATCTCGGCATGGCTGCGGGTCGGTTCAATCGTCTTCAATGATTTGCGCGACACGGTGTCTTGATCAAGAGCAACAACATATAATTCGATGCCACTACCTTCTTTAGCCAACACAATTGCATGCGTGGCGATGTCACCATCGGTCACTGGCAGTTTAGTACCCGAAAGTTTTCCTTTTTTTACAGTTGCCTGCACCGATGATGCGGACAAGGATCCAGGGCCTTCAGTCGTCGCCAGGCATCCGACAATGCTGCCATCAGCGACTTTGGGCAACAATTCGGCTTTCTGTTCGTCGGTTCCGGCCAGCTTGATTGCTTCGGCAAAAAAGAAAGCGGAAGACCCAAATGGCACAGGCGCCAACACCCGACCCAATTCCTCAGCGATCACGCATAATTCCAACATGCCCAAACCAAGGCCCCCAAATTCTTCTGGAATGGCCGCACCCAGCCAGCCCATTTCGACAATTTTCTGCCAAACCTCGTCATTGTGGCTCATCGCATCGTCGTCGAGCACAGCACGGACATGGGCGCTCGTACACTGGGCTTCCAGAAATTTACGCGCTTCATCGCGCAGGAATTTCTGATCGTCAGAGAAATCAAAGTTCAATCTACCAGCTCCTAAAATTATTATTTTCGGCGCAGCATCCAGCGGGCGAATCGCAGCACCTAATATGATCAGAATAGGCCCGAATGATATTAATCAGTCAATTAAATTCCATAGGAAACAATAACCGCTTTCCTACATATAACCAAATAGGTTATTTACTAACTTTCCTCCCCTAAGAGAAAAGGTTCTGACAATGACTATCGAAAAACTAATCGAGGACGTGATCGCGATAGAAGGCGACTATTCCAACCATCCGGCAGACCGCGGCGGCCCGACCCGCTGGGGTGTGACCGAAGCGGTGGCGCGCCGCCATGGCTATGCCGGCGATATGCAACATTTTCCTTATACCGAGGCGGTGGCCGTATATAAACGCAACTATTGGCTGCGTCCGGGCTTTGATAAAATCAGCACACATGCCCCGCAACTGGCGGAGGAATTATTCGATACCGGCATTAATATGGGACCAGGCGTTGCAATCGGTTTCTTGCAGCGGGCACTCAATGCGCTGAATCGCAACGGTCAGGATTTCGCTGACATTAGAGCCGACCGGAAAATCGGGCCACAGACTATCGGCGCTTTGGAACAGTTTTTACGGAAGCGCGGGATAAGCGGCGAGACGGTTTTGCTCAAGGCCGTCGAGGCGTTGCAGGGCGAGCGTTACATAAAGCTTGCCGAACAGCGTCCGGCCAATGAGGCTTTTCTTTATGGTTGGCTGGCCAATCGCATCGGCTGAAAGCGCCCACCAATTGATCACTAATAGCGCTTGTGAACTTTGGAAAATCCTTCCCCTCCCCCATCCTCTTTCAGAAAAGGAATTAAAATCCATGTCTCTACTTTCCACGCTCATCGGACCCGTTTCCAAAATTATCGACAAGATCATTCCCGACAAGGATACACGCGACCGCGCCAAGCTCGAACTGCTCAAGCTCGAAGGCAGCCAGGAAATGGAACAGGTCCGGGTTCAGATGTCTGCGATATTGGCCGAAGCACAATCTACCGACCCTTGGACCAGTCGCGCACGACCCAGTTTTCTCTATGTCATGTATATTTTGCTGCTTTGGTCGATACCCATGGGCCTGATTGCCGCTTTCAGGCCCGAAACCGCCCATGACATTGCCAGCGGTATGAACGCTTATCTCGCCGGCATTCCCGAACCATTATATGCCTTATTCGGGACCGGCTATCTCGGCTATACTGTTGCTCGCCAATGGGGGAAAATTCGTGGCGCCGAGAAGTAACCAAGAAAAATGACAGAGAATCGGGTGGATTCATCGCCCAATTTTTAAGCAATTAACTATTTTATTGCCCAACAAATGTACAATTTCTGCCATTTTTTCGGATAGCGCAGAAATAGACTTGCCATGCCAGTATCTTTGCAGATAGAGGGGAAAGTCTAGTTCATTCCAAAGGGGATATTTAAATGTCTAACGAAACAAGTTTCCGCAAAATGCTGGTAGTAGCCGGTGGCCTTGCTCTTGCAGTTCCTGCTCTTTCAGCATGTGCTGAGCAAGCTGAAGATGCGGCTGCTGCAGCTGAATGTGCTGCATGTGCAGCTGAATGTGCAGCTAGCGATGCTGCATGTGCCGCTGACTGTGCTGCTGAAGCAACCGGCGATGCCGCTGCTTGTGCTGCTGGCGAAGCTGCTTGTGCCGCTGAAGGCGCTGCTTGTGCTGCTAGTGACGCTGCTTGTGCAGCTGCAGACGCAGTTACCGAGTAAGCCAAGCTTACTTGAGCATTGACTAATGCATTAGAAAGGCTGTTTGAGCTTACGGGCCAAATAGCTAAAGAGGGCGTCTCGCTAGTACCCAGAGTGGTACCGGCAGACGCCCCTTTCGTTCAATATGAACATTACCCGAAGGGCGACTGTGTTGCACCCGGCAATAAGTCTCGGTGGTTCTACCACGCGCACAAGCCCGAGGAACGTGAAGAAGGCGAACATGGCCATTTTCACATGTTTCTGCCGCTGGACATGTTCAAAGGCGAAACCGCCCTTTACGAACCACCCAAAAAATTACCCAATGGCAAACCGACCCAAGGTGTCGTCCATTTTGGCGCATTGAGCTTTGGCCTGGATGGCATGCCGCTCAGCTGGTTCACAACCAACTATTGGGTCACCTACGAATATTTCATGCCCGCAGACGCCATTGCTTCGCGGCTCAAGCTTTTTTCTATGAACAAGGCGCCCGGCGACTCGTTGGTCAACGACTGGCTCACCGCTGCAGTAGCAGTTTTCAAAGATCCGATCGTCGACATGCTGCAAGAGCGCGACAAACTATTGGCGGAAAAGAAGGCGGAACTGGGCGACGCGGTATTTGAAAATAAATCTGTCGAGATTATGTCCCGTCGAGAATTTGATCTTTAGGCCGGAAGAACACGAGTAATTACGCGACTTACTCAGCTTCGGTGCTGAGACCGAGTTGCGGAATGCCAATTGAACGCCTTCCCCCAAAATCAGCGCGAACAACGACAGCACCTTGTTTTTCCATATATTCGATCAACCTACGGACACGGCCCGGCGATCTCGTTCCATAAGCGCGCCCCAATGCCTCATCATCAGGGCATGGATTGCCTTCCATCGCAGCACGAGCGATTTGCAGGAAAGGGGCAGCCATATCTTCTGGCAAAGATGTGGCAACGCCCAAAACTTCTGTCCAACGCGAATCTGTTGGATCAAGGATCCCTCCTTTCGCCAAAGCAAATCGGCGACGGAAATCGGTCAGTTCCAGCGGTACGCCAACAAGCTTTTGCATTCTGCATCGCACCGAAAAATCCTGATATAACAAAGCATCGGTCTGATATGCGCTATCGGTGTCGGCGAGCATCTCTTGCAAAACGTCGACAATGGTCGCTTCAATATCAATAGCATCTGCTGATGTTCCATCACCCAGATCATCAGGGACAGATGCTGCTTCAACCGCTGGCTCTGGAGCAGCGATGCGGCGGATCAACTCTGCAGCAGCAATAGGTTGCGGCGTGGCTTGGGGGCGGGCTTGCACCGGGTCCGATTCCATTTCAGCGAATAGCATGGTCCGCAAATTTTCTGGCTCAGCTTCAGGCATGGGCAAGAGACTATGTGTACCCATCCGTGTGTTGGTTTGTGTTGGCCCAATTTTCATGGATATCGGCCGGCGGGAAATTGCTGGTCCCAGACCGAGAAAACATCCGCGTTCCAAATCTCTAATGCGTTCCGCTTGCCGGCGTTCCATGCCCAGCAAGTCGGCGGCACGCGCCATATCAATATCCAAGAAGGTGCGTCCCATGAGGAAATTACTCGCCTCGGCTGCAACATTTTTTGCCAGCTTGGCAAGTCTTTGCGTCGCTATCGCGCCCGCTAGGCCACGTTTGCGCCCACGGCACATTAAATTGGTCATGGCACCAAGGCTGGCACGTCGTACGATATCCGGCACGTCTCCGGAAACAGCAGGCGCAAACATCTGTGCTTCGTCTACCACCACCAATGCGGGATACCAATGATCACGCGGCGCATCGAACATGGCATTGAGAAAGGCCGCTGCACAGGTCATTTGCGCTTCCAGTTCCAACGCCTCCAAATTCAAGATAATCGATGCGCGATGCTCGCGAATGCGGCTACCCATCGTCGCTATTTCCCGTTCGTTATAGTCGCCTGCGTCAATCACGACGTGATTATAAGCATCAGCCAACGTGGCAAAATCGCCTTCTGGATCGATCACAACTTGTTGAACGAGATGAGCGCTTTCTTCGAGCAGGCGGCGGAGAAGGTGCGACTTTCCCGACCCAGAATTGCCCTGCACCAGCAACCGCGTCGCTAGCAGCTCTTCGATGTTGATATGCACGGATTGCCCCGTGTCATCACTTCCAATTTCTATACCAACACTCACATCGTGGCCCTACCGAGATGGCTATGAAGTTGCAACTGATCGAACGGGTCAAACCGGAGTATTTTTTGACCGAGTTGCGAATGTACGAGCTATGGCTTAGATCAACTCGAATGGATTTCGATGATCAACTGCAGCGCTATTTCGGTACAACCGACCTTTCGTCAATCCACCCAGAGGCGATGAATGCAGGTCTAGAACGCATGCGCGTCGATCTGGGCTTGGAAACAGATAGCGGACGACGCTTCGCCCTCTGGGCAGTTATGTATATGTTTGGCGCGGCGCCAGACCTCGATAGCGCTTTTGAGATTGAGACAGATCGCAACTCTGCACGTGATTTTATGGATCTCATGGACCGCGCTCAAGGAAACTAGACTTGCCACCATTATAGCGCATTGATTTGGTCAACGCCCAATAATTGGTGTGGTTAGATACCTAGATGATCCCAGCAGGCGGCCCGATAATGGATGTAACATCTAGAATCATAGTATCGAACGACGCGATCTCGAAAAATTATAGGCAGTGAGTCCATTCCATACAATGCCGATCAGGCTTGATAAGCTAACCGTTTTTACGGAACGAATTTTGCGACCCATCGTTCCAAGCCCCGCTCGACTCCTCAAGTCAGCGGGGCATATTTTTTACTCAGCTTCGAATATTGGACAGCAATCGTCCACCTGTCCTCACATGAGAGCAGTTATCGTCCACGCGTTGGTGTCTTGTGTTGGCGAAAAAGCGAACGTTCGGTTTGAATCTTTTTCGAGCGGTCTATTCCGCGTGCGATACAGTTCACGGCTGGTTTAGTCATGGCATATCCAAGCAATCAACCACCCACTCGCCTGCGCGAGGAGAAAGTTCTAACCTTCTAAGGGCAAATGGTAGGCCCCGGATTATTTAGAACGCATTAGTTTTCTCGATCAGTTTTCTGGTCGCATACTTTTCGACCGTAGCGAAACCGGATGATGATGAGAAACCAGAGATTGATCAATGGCCAATATGCCGCCGCTTAATCCAGCCCATTTTACCTACGCAATATTGCGTATCGCGCCGCGCTGAAACTCTCGCCAGATATCGACTATGACTTGGAAAACAATCCGCCTTGAACTGGCCCGAACCGCTGACCATCCCAACGGATCATCAGCTCATGCTTATGTGTTTCGCGTCCCTCTGGACGATAAAGGAATGATTGATCCCGCTGTACTCCGCAAGGCAGAAAAGCGGCCTGTGGTCAGACGTTTCTGGCCCGGTCAGCGGGATCAAAATGGGGTCGTGATCACAACCGACAAGGGTTGGGCCTTTTCCTACAAGGTCGGTGATGATGATGATGAAACGATATTCGGATTACAAAACCATCCGATCAGGGTCGGTGAATATCTGACCATCACGGAAACCGATGGCAGTGAGCTGCCGTTTAAGGTGGTTAGTTGTCACGAATAGGGTTTTCGCCAGCCATGGGGGCTAAAATGGAGGAACCATCATGCTTTTTCGTACGCAATTTTCTCGCAATCTTTTGATCGGCGCAGGCCTGCTTTGCTTCGCCAGTACGCCCGCCGCAGCGGAATGTGTAATCGGTTCCGAACCTCTCTTCGATCCCTTCGCACCCTATAAAGGCGGCTCCGCCATCGTCCATAAGGATAGCGGTTTCGTTTTTCCTGCCGAAACGGCTGGGTTCAGACGTCTGTGCGAAATGACCACCGATTTCTCCGGCGACAATTTCCAGATCCGCTATGAACGAACAATCGGCGAGCAGCTCATCGCCGTCGATATTGCTGTCGTCCATCTCGAAGATCTGACCGCCCACGACCATTATCAGATCATCAAGCCCACGGTCATGTCGCATTATGCCAGCGCGTCGATTGAGTCGGAAGGTGATTATTTCGTATCGGGGCGAGAAGACCTGACCGCCTATCAAGGCATATTTGACGGACAGAAAGATGACGTGCCGTGGCATGTGAGCTTGACCGCGATTGACTATGGCTATTGGGATGCCCGTCTGATCGCATCCTATCCTCACGAACTTGATGTGCCTGCGCAAGAGGCGCTGATGGAGCTGGTAGCAGCATTCCAGTGGCAAAGCCCGGCAAGCAAAGAAAAATAGCGGAGTAAGGCCATGAAACGCATCGCGATTATTGACGCTCATCCCGACCCTGATCCGGAACGTTTTGGACATGCCCTAGTCTCTGCCTATGCCCATGCGGCGAAAGAAGCGGGACATGAAGTGAGAGAAATCCGGTTAGCGGGAAAGGATATTCCGATATTGCAAAGCCGGAGCCAATGGATGGATGAACCCATGCCCGCCGATGTCAAACCGGGTCAGGATGCGATCAAATGGGCACAACATATGGTCATTCTCTATCCCCTTTGGATGGGCGATATGCCAGCGCTGCTAAAGGCGTTTATCGAGCAGGCGTTTCGACCGGGTTTCGCGCTCAGCTATGAAGAAGACAAACGCATGCCCAAGAAATTGCTGCGCGGACGCTCAGCGCGGCTGATTGTCACCATGGGCATGCCAGCTTTTTTCTATCGCGCTTATTTTGCTTCGCATAGCGTGCGCAGTTTCAAGCGAAACATATTGGCGATGGCGGGGATAGACCCGGTTGCAACGTCCCTAATCGGTAATGTCGACAGCAGTGCCAAGCATCGTGAGCGGTGGCTGAAAAAAATGATCGCGCACGGCGCCAACGGTGATTGAAACAAAGTCTGCGTCAGTCTTCGCGAGTATCTACCGGCTCCGTAACATCCCTTATACAGAGCACAAAATGATCGGCATACACTTCTCCTGTTGATGCTTTCCAAGCGGAAGATCATCAAAAATAGGAGAAAAATCATGAAATCCGTGCTGCTCTACGTCAACGACGACTCCGGTTTGGAGGCAAGGCTCCAAGCGGCGCTGGACGTGACCCGCGCCGTTGGTGGATATCTTCACTGCCTGCGCGCTAATCCCTATAATCCACAAATGGCCTTTGATGGCGTGACCGGCATGTCGGTCGTCTATGACGTCGCGAAATTGACGCGGGAAGCTGACGAAAAATTGCGCGCCGAAATCGAAAGCCGATTGGCAGATGAAGATGTTCCTTGGGATTATCAGGAAGTCAATGCCAGTCCGGCTCGTGGTCTGGCGCGCAATTCAGCACTCACTGATATCATGATTTTAAGCTCTGCCAGTGGCGACAAGGATAATGTTCTGCCGCTCGGCATATTGGGTGATGTGCTGTTCAGCACGCAAGTGCCAGCACTTGTTCAGCCCGATAATGTGAAGAAATTTGATGCCACCGGTACGGCTGTCGTCGCCTGGAACGGCAGTTTTGAGGCAGGCAATGCCTTGCGTGCGGCGGTACCCATGCTGCATTTGGCGAGCGCGGTTCATATCCTGACGGTGGATGAGGACAAAGACCACGACCTGCCTCCACTGGCCGCGTCAGAATATCTCTCCCGCCACGGCATCACCTCTGAAATACACAGCATGTCGGCGAAAAAGCCTTCTGTTGAAGCGGTACTGCTATCGACTGTTGAAGCCCTGCATGCCAGCTATATGGTGATGGGCGCTTATGGCCACAGCCGGGCCCGAGAATTTCTTTTTGGCGGCGTTACACGAAGTCTTTTCCGGGATTGCCCAGTGCCGCTCATTGTCTCCCACTAGGTTTCGGGAGTTGCGTAATGGCCGAAACCACTAACATCAAATTTCACGGCGCGGCAGGCACAGTTACCGGCTGCTGTTTTGAAATTAGCGGCGCGGGCAAGACGATCCTGGTTGATTGCGGCTTGTTTCAGGGTACGCGATCACTCGAACGGCTTAACTACGAAAAACTCCCGTTCGACATCGGGAAAGTCGATGCGATCATTCTCACCCATGCCCATCTGGACCATAGTGGTCGACTGCCCTGCCTGTATGCCCATGGCTGCAAAGCACCAACCTATTGTACTGCGCCCACGGCCGATATATTGAAACCGCTGCTGCTTGACTCAGCGAAGTTGCAAGCCGCGTCGGTGGAGCGGCGTAACCGGCGTGCGGATCGTGCGGGCCTGCCGCCATTTTTCCCGCTTTATACGGGCCGAGATGTTACAAAGCTGATGAAGAACATCACTGCTGTAGAATATTGTGAGCAAGTGGATTTGGGCAATGGCGTATCCTTTCGCTTATGGGATGCGCGCCATATCGTCGGCTCGGCTTCGGCGGAGATTAACATCGCTGGTCAGCGGCTTTTGATATCCGGCGACATCGGCTCCGGCACAGCGATACATTGCGCGGATCAGGAACTGGGCGGTTATGACCATATCATCTGCGAGGCGACCTATGGTGCGCGAGAGAGGGAAGAGACGTTAATCAGCGAACGCCGGGAAGCGCTAGCCAATTTTACCGAGGAAACCCTTAGGGCCGGAGGTAATCTGCTTATCCCGGCTTTTGCTGTCGAACGGACGCAAGTCATATTGGAAGATTTTTTGGCGTTGTTTGACGCTGGACGATTATCTTCGGTCAACGTCTTCCTGGACGCTCCCCTCGCTCAAAAAATCACCGGCGCAATGCTCAAATATCGCGATAATGGAGCAGAACTGCTCAAGCGCCCGAATATCCGCTTCATTCAATCAGTTGCGGAATCCAAACAACTGAACCAGATCACCGGAGCCGTAATCATTGCCGGGTCGGGAATGTGCGAAGGTGGGCGGATCCGTCATCATCTGGTTCGCAACCTGCCAAAGCGGCAATCCCGGGTCTTGTTTACTGGCTTTCAAGTCGCCGGAACATTGGGTTCTGTTTTGGTCGGTGGTGCCGAGCTGGTGCGCATCTCTGGTAATGATGTGATAGTCAATGCCAACATCGCGTTTCTGGACGGCTATTCCAATCATGCCGATCGCCAAGGGCTGGCGCACTGGATAGAGGAACATAGCCCGATTTCGGGGACAATATTTATCGTCCATGGCGAAGAACAAGGCCTACAGGCGCTGGCCAGCGATCTGGTTGCGACAAAGCAGTATAATGACCCCGTCATCCCGGCCCTTGGCCAGCAATGGGAATTACGCCCGCAAGCGCAGGCCCGATTGCAATCACCGGCCCGGAGTGATGCCGAGCAACTGATCGCGCCGCAGGACTGGACATCGCGGCTCGCCGCCCTGCGCGCTTCGGTCCAACAAAAAGTCCGCGCATTGCCGTCGGATCAGGACCGCGACAAAATGCTCAAATCGCTCGAACGCGCTCTGGAAGGCTATGAACAAGAAAAATTGCGGTGATTGGACTTTACGAATAGCAACCATCCGGTTCGTACCGCCGGTTGGATGCCGTCTGGACGGAAATTTTACCATCGCGCCGATAAATATCAGGATAGAAAGTAACGCCGCCCTCCTCAATGCCTTCGGCGGTAAAATAGGCGATATAGATTGGGATGGATTTCGCTATTTTCAGCGTTTCTGTTGTGCGTTCATCGAGAATGGCATCCACCTCTGCGCCTGATCGATCGCTGGCCAACAACGTCTTGGCGAAACCAATTGCATCGCCGACCCTCACGCAACCATGGCTATAGGTTCGGACGCTGTTAGCGAATAATTTCTTGTTCGGCGTGTCGTGCAGATAGACCGCATAGGAATTTGGCATGATGAGCTTCATTTGCCCCAACGCATTGCCGGGTCCCGGTCGCTGGCGATAGCGGCCATTTTGGAACACATATCCTTTGCGGCGCGCGGTTGCGGGCCGGTTACGCACCATCGCCCCGATCCCTTCGGCCACGATCGAGGACGGTATTTCCCACCAGGGGTTGAGGATCACCTCGCTGACCTTTGTATCAAATATCGGCGTCGGTGTTTTGGTCTTGCCGACAATTACCGGCCAAGTGCCGGTTTTTTTGTGGTTCTTCCACAGCGTGACTTCAAAGCTAGCGGCATTGACAATCAAATAAGTCTCCCCAAGATAAAGCGGCATCCAGCGCCAGCGTTCCATATTCAGGGCGATTGCAGCGCGCTTCTGTGGATCGGACTCTGTAGCCAATACTGATCGAAGCGCCTGATAATGGGGGTTTTGCGGTTTATAGGCTTCAAACAATGGGCCAAGCTCGTTCCGGCTCAACGCCAGCCGGATTAATTTGTCATTGTCGATAAGGTGATCGCGACTTTTGATATGCCATCGCGCGCGCTCCAGACCTTTCAGACATCCCTGCAGATAGATCTGCGCCAGCTGCTTTGCGGCTGCTGTCGCCGCAATTGCGTCATTAATGTCAAAACTGCTAGAAATCTGGCAGTCGGCAAGCCCTTCGGCGGGTATGTTGTCAATAAGTGCCTGCAAATGAACGACCTGCGCCGGAGTCCATTTGGGTGGCGTCCATTCGGGCGGGCTTACCGGCTGTGCCGAGGCCGTTCCAATGGCCAATATAGCGATGATGCAGATTAGGAGTTTTTTCATCCATCCCTTGTTTCGGGCGCCGTTCCTTCCCACAATAGGTATAACTACATAATCCCATCTATCGCGGATTTTGTTAGAATATTATGATGAAGCGCAGAACAATATTGAAAACAGGCCTCGTGGGGCTCGGCACTGGTTTGGGTGCGCTTTTATCGCCTGCCTTGCCGGCCGTCGCCAAAGCGCCCTCTCTGCTTCATCCCAAATTGCTGGCCAAAGCCAAAGCGGCTTTGGAAGCGCACGACACTACGATAGTGCATAAAGATATTATCGGGATCGCGGATTACGCGCTGCACTCGGCCAAACCGCGTTTTCATCTGGTGAATCTGATGAACGGTCGCACTACATCTTTGTTGGTGGCACATGGCAAGGGATCAGACAAAAAGCATACCGGCTGGTTGCAGCAATTTTCAAATGTCCCTGGCTCCGAAGCCTCTTCCGGCGGCAGCTATATGACTGCCGAAGCTTATGTCGGAAAACATGGCAGATCCCGGCGTCTGACGGGCCTCGATCCGAGCAATGATTTAGCCTATCAGCGCGCTATTGTGATCCACGGCGCCTGGTATGTCGATAACAAGATGGTCAGCCAGCACGGGAAAATCGGGCGCAGCCAAGGTTGTTTTGCCTTTTCGGAAACAGACCTGCAGGAAATTCTCCAGCGGCTCGGCACCGGCCGACTGCTATATGCCGATAAAGGTTGAAACGGAATTATTGGATTCGCCCTACTGCGAATCGCGCACCATCATCACATCCTGCTTGAGCCAGCCCAATAGCACCCGCGCATTATTGCCCATGCTAGCCCGCATGAAACCGCTTTTGCCATGGGTTCCCAATACCACCAGATCCGATTTCAATTCCTTAATCTTTTTGAAAAGGACGACGCCCAGTTCTCCCTTTTCATTGGAAGCCTCTAGACGTTTGTAGGTAGCGTTGTTGATCGTGGTTTGAGCCAGAAACCGTTCCATTAATTTGGTTTCCTCAGAGCCTATATCCTTCGCGACCTGATCGGATTTTAGCCAGCCACTATAGGGCACATTATAGGCGTGGACGAGATGCAGCGGTATGTCCGGGAACATTTCTGCAGCAGTGTTCAGCGCTGTCATGGAACAATGGGAGAAGTCGGTCGCAATCATTATATTGCGATAGGGTTTTGCCGGCTTGCGCTTGATGATCAGCACCGGCACATCGGCATGACGCACGATATGATCAACCGGTGATCCCAGGAAAATATCACTAAATCCGTCATAATGGCCCACGCCCGTCACGATTAGCCCGCAGCGCTCCCGCTTGGCGGTCTCAATCACTAACTCGCCGACATGGCCCATTTCGATAATGAATTGCACATCCACATCGGTTTCGGGCAATTCTTCTTCCAACTGGACCCGCGCCTCTTTCGGGACCAGTCCCTTTTTCTTGGCCTGTTTGGGATCAAGTACATGGACAACGATCAAGCGCGTTTCCCATATCTTCGCCAGCATCAGCGCGCGATCAAAAGCGCGATCACAGCGGGCCGTCATATCGGTCGCGAGAAGGATGGGTTTGTGTGTCGTCTTGATATCAGCCATGTGCAGAAATTCTCCCCGTTATGTCAAAATGGAAAGTGGATACAGGCCGCCCTTCCTCCTTTGTACGCCCGTTGGGGGGAGTGGGGGGGAAGGGGCGCTTGAGGGGATAGAAAGGCGACCTGCGTACCTTCTCAATCCGCTGTCTATGCGGTATTGATCGGGATCTTTCGTTCTTTTTCAAGCGCTTCGGCGCTTTTGGGAAGGTGGACTGTCAGCAGGCCATCCTTGGCTTCAGCACTGATTTTTTGATGATCGATACCGGTAGGTAATTTGATTGCCCGTTCAAACATTCCATAATGCCGCTCTGAGAATAGGAAGCTTTCGCCTGTTTCCTCATGGCTTTCGGATTTTTCGCCCGACAGGCGAAGCATGCCGTCGGATAGCTTGATATCGATATCTTCGCTGCTCATGCCTGGTACTTCAGCAACCAGTTCATATTCATCCTTCTTGTCGCGCATTTCGACAGCCGGGTCGGCATTGTCATAGAATTTTTGCAGCATTCTGGAACCAAAAGCATTACCCGGCGTGTCATCAAACATCCGGTCAAACTCGTCGCGTAGTCGGTTGAGCGGTTCCCAGACATTGCTGGCCTGGACCGGGATATTCGTGCGTCGTGAACTGCCGGTTTCAGCTGGTAATTTCATTTTCTTCTTGGTCATTGTCAGTTCCTTTCTCGGCCTTGAATCTTTTCACTCTGCCGCTGCCAAAAGGAGATATTATTTTTGCCCGGTAGATAAAATCAGTGGTGTTCCCTACGTAGTTTTACGTATTTCGTACTTCGCTGTTCCTCATGCTTAGATCATGAGCGATTTAACATTTGGGAATGACTGGAAATTCATAGTATATCTGATGCTCCGGGTATGAGAGGAGCTTTGCACTGTGCGCGCTTTCGGATTGGATCAGATTGACCGATCGGCTTATTTAGAAGCTGTGCTGTCGACCTTGCCCGAATATGTCATCGTTAACGACCCCGATATGCAAATGATTGATCTAAATCAGGCCGGCCTTGACCTGATTGGAGTTAAGCGCCTGGAAGACTTGCCTAAACGCGAACCCATGTCATTGATTTCCGAACCTTATCGTCCTGTTTTCAAAGATGCTTTTGAGTCTGTTCTCAGCGGCGATACTACGCAAGTCGGCAAGCCTCTGCAGATTGAAATACAGTCTCTGGATGGTATCTCTCATCTTCTGGAATTTCGGCTCGCACCTCTGAAAGAGCATGATGGCCAAATTAGCGCCATCGTCATTACGGCCCGTGATATATCAGATTGGCAAAACACGTTGGAGGTTGCCGAACAATCCACTGCGATATTGGAGTCGATATTGGACACGGTTCCTGATCCGATGGTGGTGATAGACGAGAAATGTCGAATAACCTCGTTCAGCGCAGCGGCCGAAGACTTGTTTGGTTATCCGGAAAACGAAGTGCTCGGCAAGAATATCAACATGCTGATGCCGCCGCCCTATCATGAAGAACATGATAGTTATGTCGAGCGCTATATCCGTACGGGGGAGAAACGGATTATCGGGATTGGCCGCACCGTCGAGGGGCAGAAAAAAGATGGTACTATTTTTCCCATGCGACTGGCCGTTGGGGAAGCAAAAACAGGCGGCCATCGTCTGTTCACCGGCTTTATCATCGATCTCACTGAACAGCGTAATACCGCAGCAGAATTACAGGCCTTGCAGGCCGATTTGCTACATTCTTCGCGGCTTAGCGCTGTCGGAACCCTGGCATCTTCCCTAGCCCATGAAATTAACCAACCGCTTGCTGCGATTTCCAACTATCTTTCTGCGGCGCGCGACATGCTCGATAGCGGGGTGGAGGATAACAAGGAATTTCTTCACGAGGCCTTGCAGGAAAGCGTATCCGAAAGCTTGCGCGCCGGCACCATCGTAAGACGGCTGCGCGAATTTGTTGCCAAGGGAGAGATTAACCGCGAACTCTTGTCCATTGCGCAGCTGGTCGAGGATGCCACAACGTTAGGTTTGGTTGGCGCTTATGACAAAGGCATTGGATTTTCGATCACGATCGATCCAGATACTAATCACGTCTTTGCCGACCGGGTGCAGATTCAGCAAGTGATGATCAACCTGATGCGCAATGCTATTGAAGCGATGGCCGATAGTCCGGTTAAGCATCTCAATATTTCAGTCCGCTCTGTACCCAATAAAAAAGTAGAAATTGCCATATCGGATACTGGCAGCGGAATTGATGCGAGCGTCGCTGAGAAAATTTTTGACCCTTTCACTAGCACCAAGAGCAGCGGCATGGGGCTGGGCCTGTCAATCTGTCGCACCATTATCGAGGCGCATGAAGGGACTATAAACGCGGAGCCTAATCCGGAAGGGGGTACAATTTTCCGTATCACTCTGTTAAAAGCCAATAAGGAAGAACATGATGTTGAATGAACGTTTAGTCTACGTCGTTGACGATGATGATGCAGTACGCCGGTCCGCGGCCTTCATGTTGCGCCATGCCGGGTTTCAGGTGCGCCCGGTTGAATCAGGGATCGCTTTTCTGAAGCTCGCAAAAAATGCTGAACGCGGCTGCGTGCTGCTGGATATCCGTATGCCGGAAATGAACGGGCTTGAGGTTCAACAGCACATGGTCAAAGAAGGCATTGATATGCCCGTGGTCATCCTGACGGGTCATGGTGATGTGGAAATTGCGGTTCAGGCGATGCGCGCCGGGGCGATTAATTTTCTTGAAAAGCCTTATGAGAAAGAAGCACTATTGGCGGCGATGGAGGAAGCATTCGAACGGATAGAAAATAGCGATCTTAAAGAAATGGCATCTTCCGAAGCAACAGTCCGGCTGGCTTGTCTGACGGGTCGAGAACGGGATGTACTCGACGGTTTAATGACCGGCTATCCCAACAAGACTATCGCCTATGATCTGGGTATTTCGCCGCGCACCGTAGAGATTTATCGCGCCAATATGATGGAAAAACTGCGCGTCAGGAGCCTAGCTGAAGCGCTGAGGATCGGATTTGCAGCAGAAGCTGGTGAAACCGTGAACGCAAAACCTATCCAGCACTGACTTACGTAAATCTGCGGATAGCTTGAAAGGGGAATTAGAGACATTGTTACGGGAAGCCCAAGGAGCCTCTCATGATCAATTTTGCCCAACAGAAACCGGATGAATTCCCGACACCGAAACCATCAGAAACACCGCCTTTGGAACCAGATCGGATTAGCGACCCCAGCGCGCCCGAAATGCCGCCACCGCAGCCTGAACAGCCCGCAGAGCGTCCGCCGGAATATCCTGCGCCTGACGAACCCTCTCGATAGCCCTGTTCTTAGGATTTAATGCCATTTTGGGCCCACATGGCAAGGGCGCCAATGGCCAGACCAGCGCCCGTTGCGGCCAAGACACTGGCAAAGGGATGTTGCTGTACTTCGCTAGCAATCACTTCTTTTTGTTGCTCGCCGGCTGCGCGGAGTTGTTCGCTGCGCTCTTTGAGCACCTCGCTCTTTTCCCGCAGCGTTTCTGTCGCCTGTTCGGTGAATTGCTTCATCCGTTCGGATGCGTCTTCAGCAACATCGTCCTTTAACTTGCGAATATCGCCTTGCAAACGGTCCAAATCGCTGCGGATGACGGCGATCTGACTGCCGTAATCATGATCATGTTGGGGATGGCTTAACGTTGCTTCTTTATTCATCTCTCTCACTCCTTCTTCATTGTTGCGGATCAAAATATGCCTCTCAGAACTCGCGGTCATTACGTAATTGCCACTAGACGTGGACAAATATTCAGCCTTTCGGCCACTCAATCGTTGGCCCCAGATCGGCTAGAACTTTATCGGCATTAAACGCGCGCTGGCCATCTTCCGGCATCGGCCCCCTGCCCATTTTTACCTCGGCATGGGCTTCGAATTTTTCGACCGTCCGGACATCAACGTCATAAGTCCAGAATCGATGACCAAGATGCGGATGCCAGGTTGTCCAGCTGCGCCCGCGATAGTAGCGCCAATGCGGCTGCCAATAGCTGTAGCCGACGCCATACCACGGATCATAACGGGGAGAGCGATCGACATAGGTCCGGCGCTCACGCTCGGTCCTGTGGTCCACCAGCATAAACCAATCATAGCCATTTTGATCGGTCAGTTCGGCGGCCCGGTAGAGCAAATAGCCTTCCACCCGGTCACGCGAAGTAAAAATATTGCCCGCGAAACTGACCCGGTATCGATCATCAGCAAGACGTTTGTCGGAATAGCCGCCAGAGACTTTTTGCCCATAGAGATTGGGTTGATAAGGTGTCGCGGTCGCACAGGCGACAAGCACGAGCGTGAGCATCAACGCCATCATCTTGGCAGCGTGTTTGCGGAGGTTGAGCGTGAGGGGCATGATTATCTCCCATCGGATTACGGTTGGTTAGAACCAGATGGTCCAATCTCAATGAGCGGGCGTCATATGTCTTTACGTATTTGTTCGGAGCGGGACCGTCAGGCCTGACGATCTGTTTTGATATCCATCACTTCCTGACGCTTCATCCGTAACAATACCTATCGCAACAGCGACCCCAGTCGTCGTAATTTAATGTCATTGCAACGTAACTTGTAACATGCTGTATCTCGATACAGCTTAGGGCTTGAACTCAAATACAGGAAAAATATGTGCTGATACGCAATGGTAGTTTGATCGTCGCGGTCGATGGATCGCGCATGTCGATTTTCCGCAATATTGGCGAGGCATTCAAGCCCGCCTTGGAACTTGTGGAAGAACATCAGGATCCTACGCCCCGGTCATCCGAACTGGGTACAGACCGACCGGGCCGCAGCTCGCAGAGCACAAGTCCGCGCAAAGGCGCCTATGAGCAGACTGATTTGCACCAGCAGGCGGAGGACCGCTTTGCCCGGGAGGCGGCCGAGCGGATTGATCAGATAGCGCGCGATTCTAAAGTGGGCCTGGTGTTGGTCGCGGCGCCGCGCGCATTGGGCGTTATACGTCAGAACCTAAGACCGGAAACGAGCCAGAAATTACTGGCAGAAATTGCCAAGGCCTTTGGTCCGCATGAATCAGAGCCGCTGGCCAAGATGCTTGAGAAGCATGACGTGTAGGATGATTGAATAAAACCATCGGGACCTGAAAAATCATCAGATCCCGATGGCATCGTTACACCGACGACGGCCCTTTTTCAGGCGTCCGGATTGTTGGTAGTAAGGTCAAACTCCAACAACATCAGCGTCGCGTCGCCGGGATAGCTTTTGGCG
This sequence comes from uncultured Sphingomonadaceae bacterium, assembly GCA_947489315.1. GTDB lineage: Bacteria > Pseudomonadota > Alphaproteobacteria > Sphingomonadales > Sphingomonadaceae > Parasphingorhabdus. Next base: position 894,412 of record CANLCX010000001.1, on the reverse strand, counting down.
GTGAAGCCCATTTCGCGTTCCAGTTCGATTGCCGCGTGATTTTCTCGACTTTCGATGGACTGTAATTTCTTGATGCCGCTTCTTCTGGCTTCGCTGGCGACATATTCCAGGAAGGTCCAGCTCATGCCGCGATGCTTATAGTCGCTGTGCACAACAATCGCGACTTCGGCGACAGACTTATCCTCATTCGCACCTATCATCGCACTGGCAATGATCGTCTTGTCATCAATATCAAGAGCGAGAAAATCTTCCTTATGATCATGATCGACATTGATCAGGTAAGACAACATCTCTTTACCAACTTCCGGTATCGGAGACAGAAAGCGAAAGCGCAGATCATCCTTGGTTACATGATTGAAAAACTCCGCGAGCCCCTCTTCATCCGAAGGCGTGACGGGCCGGACATGGAATTCAAATCCGGATCGCGTTGTCAGGGGAATACTCTTGCTCACGATCAAATCGTGGTTCTCTTTATGTTGTGGTGCCTTTGGGTGTTTTGTCGAAACTGACATTACGAATTTCCTTTAGGTTATCCTGTCGAGTCATGGTGATCCGGCGAATATGATGTCTGGAGTTCAGCGCGGTAATCCGTAATAGTCCCTATCGTTGCGTCTAGAAGTTATGGCCTTCAGTTGTCTCTATTCCTTCATTTCGTTATCCTCGGTCTCCTTAGCTGCAGCTTCTGCAGCCTTGCTCGGATCAGCAGCAGCGGCCTTAATCACTGCCATTTTGAGCTAATACCTTGGTTTTTGCGGAATCGGCATTGGTTTTTATCCCCGCTTCCTCGGCAGTACGCGCTGGCTGCTTGGGTTCAACTAAACTCCTAAGTTAATCGATATATGAAAGTGCATCTGGTGCCAGCGTTTCAGGCCATCAAGATCATTGGCCATTTTAGCCTGTATATGATCGCGCTGCTCCCAAGGGCGGGAATATCACGGGTGGTGAAAGACAGGCACCTCGTTTCTTAGTCACCGCGCTTAAAGATTCGGATGGAGCCCATCTCAACCGCACACAGATCGTCAAAGGTTGGCGTGATAACAAAGGCAAATTGCAGACGATCTGGACCGATCCAGATTTTGATCCAACCGAACGCGCCTTTTACTATGTTCATGCCCTAGAAATCCCAACCCCACGTTGGCCGGCATTTGATGCTCTGAAATACGGTACAAGCTTACCCGAAAATACCGAACTGACGGGGCAAGAACGCGCCCACGGATCACCGGTTTGGCATTCGCCTGAAGCTTAAGGTGAATGATCGGAGTGTAATCGAGGACAATTATTCTAATGTCTGCTTTTGCGCCCATAGCGAACGTTAAGCCCCGCCTTGTTGGAAGGCTGCAATGTTTAGTCTGCTGTCCGTCCGCTATTGGGCGGCGATATTCAATATCGCCGCCCGAAGACGTGGGAGGTATCCTTCGGCCACCGTGGATCGTCACCCGAATGGGTCGAAATCTGCAAAGGGTTCGTTGGAGCTTGGGGGGGGGGGGGGGGCGAAGCCACTATGACCTGAGCAATGCCAGCCAGAGTAAGATTGAACCCGATGATTATGGCTACCGCAAGGCTACTGAATAACGGAAGCAGGATTGCGTCTGAATCCATGATTGTTGTCATGATGCCGAGCGCAATCATCCAGCTCCGGCCTCGAGAAAATGTAGGCTGTTTAGATGATAGACCTTTTTCGAGGCCACATGCATATCTGCCTCCAATCGCTTGAAAACTAGCCTGTCGACAAACCAAAGCGTGATTGACAGGCTAGTTTTCCGGTTCGGTCTCCCGCATCTCTTTTTCCCAAGTTTCTTTTGCCGCTGCTTCCGCAGCTTTGCTGGCGTCCGCTGCAGCGGCAGCGGCCTTGATTACGGCCTTTTGAGCCTCGGCAGCGGCCGCTTCAGCGGCAGCAGCATCGGATTTAGCACCAGCTTCGACAGACTGGATCGTTTTGCGCACGGCTTCGCGCGTTTCGGTTACTGCCTTTTCTGCCAGTTCCTCGGCTTTTCTCGCATTTTCACTAATAGCTGTACCGATTTCCGCGTTGATAATCTTGATATCTGTTTGCGCCTGTATGGCCGCAGCCTCTGCATTGGACGCCATTTGAGCGGCCGCCTCCCTGTCTTTCTGGGCCTCTGAACAGACCGCCAGTTTAGCAGCGATGACCGCCATTTTTGCCGCCTCCATTGCTTTTTGGGCCGCGCCTTTCGCATCGTCTGCTGCGTTGCCGAGACTTTCTTTGGCGGCGTCTTTTGCGTCTTGTTCCGATGCAATATTTTCGACCTCTTGGGTGCAGCCGTGACCGGCAACTGAAATAACAAAAAGCGCGCCAACGGCGAATATATTGATTTTCATATATGGTCTCCATGCCAGATTTTTTGAATTGATGGAGCAAAACTGCGCCCTTCAAACCAAGATTGGCACAACAGACAATATCCCCGCTCTGTTGTAATTACGTATTCTCCACGATGCCGGACCGGCAAAATACGGAAAAATCGCCATCAATGCTGCTACCGTAAATCAGCGTAAAAATCCCTACGGAGATTTCCCGATTGGCGAAACGCGGTGATTGGAGGAGACAGGTATTTCTACTGGAGGATATCATGGACGAAAAACTGAATGACCAGATAGCCTCGATTATCGATGACGTCGATGACATAACAATTGCGACCATCCGCAAGGATGGATTTCCGCAAGCGGCCCAGTTCGAACCCAATGAGGCGATCCGACGGAGCTTTGTTATTTTCGGGTAGAACCAAAAGTCATCTCGACATTGGACTACAAAAAGGATTTGGACACACCGAATTAGTTGAGATGTGACTCCTGTTCCGACGCTCTAAAGCCGACTCTTACTGCAAAGGATTTTTCGCAATGACCAATAAGCACGGAATCGTCTGGAAAGTCATTTTCGTGGTGGCCTTCGTGATACTGGTTATGTTTGCAACAAGTCGCGTTGCATCACAGATTAACCTTGATCAATCGAGCGGCGCTTTTCCCTCCATCACCACAATAATCTCCCTAGGGGCTTTACTTACAGCAACCAAATCTCGGTGTGGCTAGGGCAATCCCGCGGGCATGAAGAATGCGAATTTCAAAGCGGTGGGCAAAATACCCGTTCACTTGTCGCAGTTGGTAGCAGGGATGTTTTGTTAAACTTCGGCGGGTTCATCGCCCTATATCATCCATAAGCGCGATAATCTCGCTATCCTCTGTTTGCGTGAAATCATGATAGAAGTTTCCGACGGCTTCGAAGTCGATAGGTGCAAGCAGGCAGATGACCGCGTCACAATCACTTTCGAGTTCCTTGATAACTGATTGAGGCGCCACCGGAACCGCCAATATTATGCGCTTGGGACTGTTTTTGCTCACACCCTTCAACGCCGCTTTGACAGTTCCACCGGTGGCAATCCCATCATCGACGATGATGATGGTTCTCCCAGTCAGGTCAATTGATTTTCGTTCGCCACAATAGATCAACCGGCGTCGTTCTATCTCTTTGAGCTGGCGGCGCATTTCGGCCCGGATATAATCCGGGCTCGGCGCAATTTGACGGACAATTTCCTCATTGAGAACCAGATGGGGATCGGAACCATCGACCACCGCACCAATGCCATATTCGGCCCAGCCCGGTGCCCCGATTTTGCGAACCATAAGCAAATCCAGCGGCGCATTCAGTGCCTTTGCCACTTCATAAGCGATTGGCACGCCACCGCGAGGCAGGGCCAGTACCACGGGATCCTCAGCCGCTTTATCGAGCAAGTGAACTGCCAGTTCCCGGCCAGCAGCGCGGCGATTTTCGAAAGGTACTGTTATCTGGCCCATGACATTTCCTTTGGCTTAAATCGGTGGAGATGGGCGCCGAAAGCAGAGCTTAATCCCACAAATCTCGAATTTCTTTCGGCAGACTGGCCTTTACATCGTCTATTTCGCCTTCGGATATATGATCGGCAATGACGTTCAGTGCGGCCGACACCATTTCGAAGGGCTCGACAATGGGGTCATCCCTAAAGGCTTCCTGAACAGCGGCCACAAACTCTTCTTTGTGCCGGATATGAGAAGTAGGCTTTGACGGTTTATAGCCTTCAAAATAGACGCCACGGATCAATGTTGGAAGTTGCGCCGCGAAATGCGCGCTTTCATTTGACTGTAAACGGTCTCTGAGTACATGAAGCGTCGCGCGCAGCAGTGTGAAGGCCCTCTGCTTGTCGGTCCAACCCAACTCATCCATAATATCGTTCACCCAGATATTGGCATCCTGTATGGCCTTGTCGAAAATCGGTAATCCTAGGGCACTCATTTCCATTATCCTCAATGTTAGTGTTAGTGTATCTGCAACTTCATTGATGTGCCGTCAGTTCCAGTGCAGCGCGGTCATGCGCAATCACACTGCCAAACGCTGGCATCTCGCCCCTTGTTTTCAGTTTTAGCCGTTGTTCGGTATATTGCTTCAGAATAGCGGTAATCACTATGTCTCGCAGTCGTGGAATCTACGTAGCAGGCAATGGTCTCGTGGGCAGAATGAGACCATGATTTTGGCTAGTGGGAGAACTCTTCACCCAAGTAGATGTCTCTCACTTCATGATCCGCGAGCATTTCCTTGGGATTGCCTTGGAACACAACCACCCCCTCGTGAATCACATAGACGCGATCCACCAGTTCAACCATCTCGTGAACATTCTGATCGGTTATCAATATCCCGATATTGTGGCTTTTCAGGTCGACAATCATATTCTTGATATCAACGACTGACATCGGGTCAATGCCAGCAAAGGGTTCGTCCAGCAGCATGATCGACGGCTGCGCTGCCATCGCCCGTGCAATCTCGCAACGTCGCCGTTCCCCTCCAGACAAAGCCCTAGCCGGGGTGTCGCGCACATAGCTGATACGAAACTCGGTGAGGAGTGTATTGAGCCTTGCTTCACGAGCGACCGCATCTGGCTCAAACTGTTCGAGTACTACCATGATATTTTGCGCCACCGTGAGGCCTCGGAAAATCGAGGCTTCTTGTGGCAAGTAACCCAGACCAAGCCGGGCGCGCCGGTCCAGTGGCAGTTTTGTGATGTCTTCGCCGTCGATTAAGATGCGACCAAAATCCAGTTTGATCAGTCCGAGGATTGAAAAGAAAGTGACCGTTTTGCCCGCGCCGTCGCGGCCAAGCAGCCCAACGACCTCTGCGTGATCAACTTTCAGAGAGATATCCTTAAGGACCGGACGTTTGCCGAAGGATTTGGCAATGGAAACAACGGACAAACCCTTGTGCGGTCCCGCAAGGCCATTGTCCGCGTTCAATAATCTAGGAATCCTCATGTGCTCCACATGCAACCTCACTTTGTGGGCTAACCTCGTAATCTACCTATGAACAGTGCGCGCTAAAGCATCATATCCGGCAGGCCATATTGGTTGAATTGGCTTTTCAACATATTGTTTTTGACAGAAGCGACCGCACTGCCCTGGCGACCTGATCCAACCCACCGCTGCTATCCACGATTTGCCAATTGCCTAGATCACCAATGTCGTAACCAAACTGGCGCTCCACCACGCTGCTATCTGCGTCCGAGGCGTCGCCTAAGCGATTATCTACGCGGCTCTGCAACTTTTCCAGCGGAGCCTCCAACCAAATTCCGGTAAATGGCACATTGCATCGCTTGGCAATGGCTTCAATTTGTTGCCGCTCGGATTGGCTGGCCAAAACACCATCGACAATGACTGTCAAACCGGATTTGAGCGCGGTTTCAACTTCCTTAAAAAGTGTAGCGTAAACACGTTCACTCTGCGCTGGACTATAACCTTCGGGGGAAAGAGGCGTCTCCGGTGAAACACCAAATATGCGTTTGCGTAATATGTCGGTACGCAAAAGTCGGGCACCGATGGGAGAACCAAGTTCAGGAGCAATCACCCTGGATGTCGTCGATTTTCCGGTACCGCTCAAGCCGCCAATCGCGACAAGCTGAGGCCGTGTCGCATCCAGAAATTCGAACGCCATCCTAAGATATGCTTTTGCCTTTTCAATGAGTTGATGACGTTTGTCATTTGCTTGGAGATTCGCTTGGTGGGCATAGACATGCGCCCGTATTGTAGCACGCATGGAGAGGAACAGAGGCAAAGTTGACACTCCATCCCCCTGTTCATTCATATAGAGATAACGGTTGAACAGCTCGTTGGCCTGAACGTGTAGTCCCTTTTGCCAAAGGTCCATCAGGAGAAATGCAAGGTCATATAGCACATCAATGGTGGCCAGATCCTCGTTGAATTCAAGACAGTCGAACAGCGTGGGAACGTCCTTCCAAAGACAGATATTTGCGAGGTGCAGGTCGCCGTGGCAACGCCGGACATGACCCTGTTTGGCTCGGCGATCGAGCAGCGGCGCAATCGATGAAAGCAGTTCTTTGCTTTGATGGAGGAGTTTTTCGGATTCTGATTTTGAGAAAATCTCGGGCGCATGGTCGAGCATACATTGTCTGTTTTCATGAATCACTTCAGCGATTTTCGAGCTACCATCGTAGGTGGAAAGCGGCTCAAGCGAACCGTGGAAGCTTGCAATGATATCGGCTAGTTGATCAACTAGCGGCGCAGTCAGTTCTCCGCGCTCCGCAACCGCTTCGAGCAAGCTATCCTGGTCAAAGCGCCGCATGACAACCAACCAGTCTATTGGTTTTCCCGCTTCAAAACCGATGGTTCCATCAAAAGAGCGATTTATACTGCGGACATCCTGATAGATTTCCGGTGCGGTTCGGCGATTAAGGCGCAATTCCGTCAAACAGGCTTCGTGCCGCTTTTCCGGAGTTGAAAAATCGACATAGCGGAGTTTGATTGCCCGTTTGAGTTTAAAGGCCTGATCACCAACCAGAAAAACATGGGAGATATGCGTGTCGATCCGTGTCACGTCTCCCATCTCGCCATATGTCTGTGCATCAGCGAGAAATGCAATGACTTCTGCCTGTTCGCTGGCTTCCCGCTGGTTGGGCCTATCGGACATTATGGTACCATTCCCTTTTCTGGCCGTGATCAGATCAATGACAGCGCTTTTCTGGGCCACTGAATGATTGTGGTTTTTGGCAAAGCTCCCGTTTGGCGTCCGATCTGCTTTCCTTTATTGGACATGAGCGTATAGCTGACGGCTTCGATCAACACCCAGCATTGGGCAGACGGTTCCGTCCGTAATGGCCGGTAGACTGGAAAGCTCGGCGGCTAGTAATGACAGCTATCTTGTGACTCGTCATCCCTGCGTACTGGCCTTGCTCTTAACCTTGGCACCCGTGCCCAAAAAATCCCTCAAATCCATGGGGAAAGGGAAGACAATGGTTGAGCTTCGTTCGTTCGCAATGACATTCAATGTTGAGAGATAACGCAACTGCATCGCCTCGGGCCGCTGCGCCAGTATCTCGGCGGCTTCAAACAGTTTTTGCGCTGCCTGCTGTTCACCCTCGGCATTGATAACCTTTGCCCGCCGTTCACGTTCGGCTTCGGCCTGACGGGCAATGGCGCGGACCATTGATTCGTCGATATCAACATGCTTGATCTCGACGTTCGCCACCTTGATTCCCCATGCATCAGTTTGCGTATCCAAAATCTCCTGCAGATCCTCGTTGAGCTTATCACGCTCCGAAAGCATCTCGTCGAGCTCGTGTTTGCCGAGCACAGAACGCAGCGTTGTTTGTGCAAGTTCGCTTGTCGCTTCCATAAATTTTTCGACCTGAATGATCGCCCGCTCAGGGTCTATCACCCGAAAATAAATGACGGCGTTTACACGAACCGAAACGTTGTCACGCGAAATGACATCCTGCGTTGGAACATCCAGCACCAAGGTCCTCATATCCATGCGCACCATCTGTTGGATAAAAGGTATGAGTATAATAAGACCGGGTCCCTTGACTCCGGTAAACCGTCCGAGCGTGAAGACGACACCGCGTTCATATTCGCGCAAAATTTTGATTGCGGCACCAAGAAACACGAGCCCGAAACCGATTGCAGCAATGAGAAAAGCCAGATCAGTCCATGTTTGCATTTTTAGTCTCCATCGTTGGGGGTGCGTTGTAAGCTGTCGTGGCAACATATTCAGGCTCAACGTTCAGCGTTAAGCCGCGTATTCCGATGACGCGGATCTGTTGACCTTTATCGAGAGCATTTGCGCTGGCAGCACGCCATCTCTCGCTATGGACGATTATATGTCCCCGGTTTCCGGTCCAATCGTCTACTATTCCAATTTTTCCGATCATCTCCTCTCTTCCGCTGACAACCGCTCGCCGGTGCGAGGTGAACGCCAAGCGGGCAACAAGAACCACAAATGCCAAGCTGATAATTGCCAGCGAGGCGAGCAAGGGCCAACTGATCTGGAATTGGGGAACGTCGGTATCGATCAAGATCGTCGCCCCAAAAATGAAGGCAATTATGCCTCCTACTCCCAATATCCCGAACGATGGCGAAAACGCCTCGCCGATCATCAGCGCAATTCCGAGTATTATGAGAGCAATTCCAGCATAGTTTACGGGCAGTGCCGCCAGCGCATAGAGCCCGACGATCAGACACACGGCTCCGATCGTTCCCGGATAAAGCGCGCCGGGATTCATGAACTCGAACAGCAACCCGTATATGCCGATCATCATGAAAATTAGCGCGATATTTGGATTGGTTATCGCCCCGAGGAGCTTGGTGCGCCAGTTGGGCAGAATGTCGATGCGGGACAGATTCTGCGTATCAAGTATAACATCGGAACCATTCACCGAGACCTTCCGGCCATGAAGCTTGACCATAAGTTCGTTCATGTCACGTGCCGTCAGATCAACGACATTTTCGTTCAGGGCGGCATTTGCCGACAGGCTAGCTGAGGCTCGGACTGCCGACTCCGCCCAATCGGCATTGCGCCCTCTTAATTCTGCGAGCGACCGGATATAGGCAACCGAATCGTTCACAGCCTTTGATGCGCTCGCGTCTTCTGCCTTGGGCTCCGTCTCATTGTCCGGGCCGTCTTGGTCCGATGGCGGCGACAAAGGGCTGCCACCGCCAATCTGGACAGGCGTTGCCGCCCCGAGATTAGTGCCCGGTGCCATTGCTGCTATATGGCTCGCAAATAAGATATATGTGCCTGCGCTGGCCGCTCGCGCGCCGCTTGGGCTAACGTAAGTGATGATCGGAATCGGAGCGCCCAGAATTTCCTTGATAATCTCGCGCATGGAGCTGTCCAGACCACCTGGCGTATCCATCCGGATGATGACCATGGGAGATTTTTCTTCGGCAGCTTTTGCGATGCCCTTAGCAACATAGTCCGAAGACGCGGGGCCAATTGCGCCATCGACATGGAGCACCAGCGCTGAAGGGCTACGCTGAGTTGAACCGGGAACCGCCCACAACAGTAACGCGCATAATAATAAGCCAGCTATTCCAAAGCTCTTGGTCATTTGAACAAACCTATTTGGGTCAGGTTCATGACGTCATTTCTGCAATATGGTTAGCCAATGCTGCAAAGATAGTTTTGAAATTTGCAAGCGATTGTGAGGGCCCTGTAGCCGTCATGTTCGTCTCCCGCAGGTTCGGCCATTCACTGTACCGATGCTGCTACCGAAACATTTCGCACACCGGACGAGACCTTTCAATACGCAGTGATACGTATGCCGATTGCCAGCGATAATCAGCTGTGTATCTTGTCACAGGAAAAACAAGCCGACGTGGCCGTTGCGATCTTTGGCCCCGAAAGCGGACGCTAGCTATCCGACGAATATGGATTTTCTGGGCGATTGTTTCCGCGATTTCTAAATCTCTTTCGCAAAGCCAATTCAAGATGTCGACGTGTTGGACGCTGGCCGGCAGGACTAGTTTTTGCCCGTGGTAGTTGCGCAGCAATACCTAGTGGTAAATAACCTAGTAAGCCTCTCCGCATAGGCGTCCATCCCCACGAAAAAGCCAGAAGAATTATTCCAGCAGCAAAGGCTCGATCAAGATCGATGTCTGTTTGCACTTAAAACTCCCTAAAAACCCTCTCATCAACTTTAATCGCATATTCTGTTTCTTCGACAATTCGCATTTAGAACCAATTCAACGCTTAACTGTTTCTTATAAAAAATATCGCATCTAAGTCTTTAGAAGGGGTAAATTAGTGAAAATATTAACAGGAACCTTGAGTATTACTGTCCTTGTCGGTTTTGTAGCGGCAAGCTTATTATTCTGGGACAGCTATCCCGATGATCCTATCGTTCAAGAAATCAGGATTAGTGATCGCTTTGCTGAAGAAATTAATCGACCAGTACAAGAGGTTTACGCGGCTTTAATGGCTATTGACGGCAGCCCTCCGATGAAGAGGGATAAGCTGGAAACCTTTGGAGGTAAACTTGTTAAGAATGGAAAGCACAATCAAACATTAAGCTTTTCGGCCTTCTACGAAGAAGAAACAATTACTCGTATAAATTTCGAGTTGCAGCCAACATCATCCGGCGATGGAACGCTTCTTTCAGGTAGGGTTGAATTTCTGAATGATCCGAAAAAAGGGAATAGAGTGTCCACAATGAGTTCCCGCATGGAATATGCAATCTTGATTGAAGAAGCTTTGTCATTGATGTCCCATTCAGCTGATGCAGGTAAAAGCCTGACACATGATAGTGCAATACTACCATTAAAAACGGCGTTACATGCACCTATGATCAATGAAACACTATATCAACTTTTACCGACTTTCCCATCCGTTTCGCATGAGTTTTCGACGAAGTAATGAACTCATTACATATCTGCGGTGTGGCTACTAACTAGACTAATATTCCGTTGGATTTTATTCGATCTGAGCTAAAATCGATCAAAGTAGAAAGGGAATTCGATGGAAAATTCTAATGTCCGCTTTTGCGCCCATAGCGGACACTGGCGTTATGTCTGCAATATCCTCAGAACGCATTCAAAATATTCAATTACCGCGATTCCTGTCGGACAATGTGTCGCGTGTTGATGGTCGATTTTTTGCGTTGTTTTTCATGCATTCAAATGAACAGTCTAGAATTCCCACTGTGTAAGCAAGAACAACTGGGAAAGGCTATTTTCATTTAAGCCGACAGCTGCGCCAAGGCCAATGGAGATATCGTTTTCAAATTCGTAGGTTGCGCCAATGGACAGATATTGTTCAATTTCCCTCTCAACAAACCCGCCCTCTTTTTGTCTCTCCTTTGCCCAGAGATATTCGCTGACGAGAAACAGATTATCAATCGGCGCATACGCAAATCCAGCACCGAAACTATATTCGCGCAGAGATAGGTCTGCACCATCCTGACGCGCATTGGGGACCGCTTCATATTCTGCCAGGCCATGAATGAATATATCGGGCGCGAGCGCTTTGCTGACCCGGGCGCTTAGTTGATAGCCGACACCGCCGTTGCCGGGACCGTTTTCATTGTCGCCGACCGGCAAAGTGATTGCAGCCCCGACGGTAAATTCCGGAGTGCTTCTGCCGGTATCTTTCAAAATCGCATAATCCAAACCGATTTCGGGATCACCCATGCCGCCGCTATTAAAGGGGCCATCGACTATTGGCAGTTCGACAAAAAACTGCAAGCGGTCGGTAAAACCATATTCAACCTCCAGCTCCCACCCTCTTTCATCCGGGCCTTCGAGGCTTTGACTCAGCGAAGCGCCAATCTGCCATTCGCTCTTTTCCTGCGTATACGCTTCCTCCAAGAGGAAGAGAATTTCCTGCCCATCAAATTCGTCTTCCGGGTTTGATGCAACCGCTTGTTGCGGGACGAGAGCGACTGAACCGATCAGGCCAAGCGATGTGCAGATGCGGGGCAAATAATGGCGTCGAGACAGGATTTTAGGCATGAGTCTTCCCTCACTATTTTCGTCGAATTACATTTAGAATATTTCAGGTGCTTGGCTTGGAAAGCCGGTACCCCCGGCCGCGCACCGTCTCGATGAGCGGCTGCCCTCGATCGCAATCGATTTTCTTGCGTAGTTTGGCGATATAGACATCGACAACATTGGTCAGCGGATCGGTATGCATGCCCCAGACATTGCTTAATATCCGTTCACGGCTGAATAGATCGCCGGGCTCCCGCATCAACAATTCCAAAATCGCTAGCTCTTTGTCGGTTAATGTCAGCTCGTCGCCACAGCACCATACGCGCACCGCTTTAAGGTCAAATTTCAGATCAGCGACCTCAAGCACGCTGTCCCCTTCGCTATAGCCGATCGAACGCCGCCCCAGCGCCTCTATTCGGGCGACCAGCTCGTCAAATGAAAAGGGCTTGGTCATATAGTCATCTGCGCCCATGCGCAGACCGGTAATCTTGTCGTTCATCGAATCCATTGCGGTCAGCATCATGATGGGTGTTGCATTGCCCTCACTGCGCAGTGCCTGACAAATCTGGGTTCCCGACATGTCCGGCAGCATCAGATCTAGAATCACGACATTATAATCATTAGCCTGTGCCTCCTTATACCCGGCCATGCCATTGTCGATCAGGGTCACCGCATAGCCCTCCGAACGCAGGCCCCGGCTGATAAAGTCGCCCACACGAGGATCATCCTCAACAATCAAAACCCTCATGATACGATCCTCATCTGTTGTTCGGCGGCCAATATGACCGTCGCCGAAATGATGTTCTCTTCTTTTCGAGTGATCCCGATAGTGCCGTCATGGGCTTGGACAATGGCTTTGGCGACGGGAAGGCCGAGTCCCGTGCCGTCATCCTGTTGCCCGGCATTGTCCCCGCGATAGAAGCGGTTGAATATGTGACGCAGATCATCATCGCTAACCGCTTCGGAAATATTATCGACAGTCACGGCAACACCGCCTGGAGCGCTATTCAAAAGGACGGATATTTTGCTGTCCGCTGGCGCATAGCGGATTGCGTTATCAAACAGGATCGCAAAAACCTGTCCCAAACGACCGCGATCACCGAAAACAATCAAATCCGAGACATTCTTTTCGGCAACGATCTGGATATTCTTCTTCGTCGCCAACGCTTCAAAAGCAGCTTGCTTCTCTGCAACCAGCGCCGCGATGTCGAGGGGCTTTTTGACCAGTTTCAGCTCGCCAGCCTGGGAGCGGGCGACAAACAAAAGATCATCGATCAGGCGCGCGGTGTGAATGGCCTGATCGGCGATCAGTTTCAGACTCGATTCATATTCTTCTGGATTTTTCTTTTTGCCGCGCAAGCTGATCTCCGCCTCTCCGCGGATCACGGTCAGCGGCGTCCGCAGTTCATGACTGATATCCGCGAACAGCCTTTTGCGGCCTTCATCTTTCTCTAGCAACGCCTTGTTTGCTTCTTCCAGCTCTTCCGTCCGCGATGACACAGTTTCTTCCAGCCCGGCATTGGCCGACATCAGGCTTGTCTGTGCGGAACCGATTTGTTCTGCCATATGATTGAACCGGTGCCCCAGATAGTTAAATTCGCGCGCCGGTAACTTCGGGATGCTGTAGTCAAACTTATTCTGTCCATAATGATCAAGGCCGTCTTGCAGTTCCGTCATCGAACGGTTGAAAATATGAGACAAGCGCAGCACGGCCGGTACGATGAACAATAGCGCCAGAAAAATAATCACGCCCGCAAAGACGGTTAGCTGGCGACCAAGAAATCGGATATTACGTTGCGCTTCTTCGATCTCGGACCGTTCTTCTGCGAGCAGTGCATTGATCGATTCCGAAAACTGACCCTCAATCTGCTCTGAGACCACTGCAAGAAATCGTTCGCGTGCGATTTCAACCTGCCCTGCATCCCGCAATAGTAACACCTCGTCAAACTGGTTGATCGCTCGCCCGATCAACCGTTCCAACGCCGCCAATTCTTCAAGTTCTGCGGCCTCATCTTCGATTTTACCGACCAGTTCGACTTCTTTCGCGATGCTTTGACGCGCGGTATTAAGCTGATTCTGAATCTGCATCTTAACTTCGGTGATAGGGGTAATGGAGCTGTTCGGTGGCTGATTGACCGCCACGTTCATCTTTTTCACTAACCGTTCGGTCAGCATCGCGGCTTCGCTATAGCTGTGAACAACATCATTGGCGAGCTGGTTGCGTTCGAACAACAGGTTGGACCGGGTGGTACCATAAAAATTGGCCACGCTGGCGCAGATCGCCAATATCAGCAGCGCCCCCAATGTCGTGAACAGCCGGGTACGAAAGGATAAGGTGCGCGGGCTGGGTCCGAACATCATGTGCCAGATTTTCTTACTCGACGACCTGATCATATAATCTCCTTGGCCATATCTAGAAGGCCAGTTGCAGGCGGGTGGCCACAGCATTGACGGATTCGGAAAAGCCAAAACGGCCGGGGTCCGCCTCCGCACGAACATAGTTCAACGCGACTTTAATATTCTTTCCAATATACCAATTGACGCCAGCGGTGAAATTTTTCTCTTTACCGCCCGTCACTGGTCCATCCTCCAAATCCAGAAAACTAACCCGTGCAGCAATCTCCAAAGCGCCCAATTTCCCGGTTGGTCGGACCGCCCCGAAACTGCCGGAAGACAAGCTAAATCGTTGTCTCTCGCCAGTGATGACGTAAGCTGCCTCAATCGATCCACCCGAAAATTGGGGATTGTCCAAAGCTGGAGCATCGTTGAAACGGCGCAAATATTGGCCGGTTATGACAAATGGTCCTTTGGCATATCCGGCCTCTGCGGCAATATTAACATAGCTATCGACGTCATCAAGATTGCCAGTGTCCACCAGACGCGTGAAACTCAAACCAAATTCGGGCGTGGATCGAACACGGGTTTCCGCGCCTGGATTGAGATCGCGCCGATCGATCGCCGCGGCCACAAACAGGCTTTGCTCTCTTTCTCTTATCGGCGCCCAAACGATCTTACCAACAATGCTGTTACCGTCTTCGCGCGGTTGCCTGTCATCATCGGCATCAATAGGGTTTTCGACATAGGCAGCGGTCAACGCAACATTCTCACCGCTATAAGTCACCGCGCCGCCAGCACGAAAACCAGGAGCCAGTGCAGCGGAGAGCGATCGTTCCAAAAATTTTAGATTATTGGAGCTTTTCTGTCGCTCACCCAAAAAAGGTGTGGTGAGGTTTCCAGCGCGCAAAGTGACATTGTCAAAGCCTCTATAGGCCAGCCAGACGTTACGTAGGCCGGTCGAAATGCCGCCAATATCAGCGTCAAATTTGGCGGTCCAATCATCTCCGACATCGACTGTCGCATCGACGCGCAAACGTCGTATATTAATTTCATCCCTGATTGCAGTGACATCATCATCGGATGCCACGGCGTCAAGGTGGAAGCGCCCACCCAAGGTCAAACGGGCGTCACCGGTTTCCACGACGATACCGTCCGATCCAGCACTGATATCCTGCGCCAGAGCAGTGCCAGGAACACCGAGCAACAGCCCGGCGCTCAACAACGAGAAATGTTTTGCCAAAAATCTAACTTTCCTGAAGGTTTGATGGTTTAAACAGATCAGCCAGCAGATGATCAAAGACGAGGCGACCATAGCCTTTCGTCTCAAAGTTCCGTCGGAAGCCATGTCGCAGGCCTTTGAGAAGCTGCAATTTAATCTGGTTGTCGGCCGGCAGATTGGCGTTCATTGTCCGGGTCCAGTTCTGCGCCCGTGCCACCCGGGTCCGGCCTTGCGCCAGATCAATCTGTTCGTCCTGATTCAGCGAACCATTGCGGCTGACATCATTGTCGCCCACCAGTACTAAGACATCCGCTTTTCGAAATCCTTCGAGCGACAGTGACCGGTCTGCCAATATTTCCGATGCGCCAAGGCCCAACGGATAGGGATAGGCCCTGTCAGGCATGGTGTACCAGCCCGGCGCGAACAGGACCATCCGATCAACAAGATCAGGGCGCAACATGTTCAGCCGGTGCAGAAACTGTCCACCGCCGGAATAGCCAACCGCCCGTATCGTCGACAGATCGAGATCATCAACAGCTTGCAACTCTGCCACCAATTCCATCAAGGCAGCGTCCGGACTAGCGCCATCACCGTGCGGGCAGACCTGCTGATAGCGCCGGAAATCTTGCTTGGTAAAATGCGGCACTACAATCGTGACGCCTTTTTCTTCGGCAAGTTCCTGCAGGACAAAGATGTGCTGCAACGCGTTGCGAGTATAGCCATGGATGGAAAATATGACTTGTTCTCTGGCCCTAGGCTTTTTTGGCCGATAAATGAAATAGGACAGCCGGCTAGGGCCATGGGTAACCGCTGATGCAATACGCCCTCGGACATGCAGGGGTTTTTCCATTTCAAAATGAAGCGTTTCGTCTTCCTTGAAAGCGAGATTATCTGAATAAGTCATTCTATATCCTCAATATTTACTGAACCGTACAGGACCAATGCGGTCCTGGTGGTGGTGATTTTCAATTAAAGAAAGGGCTGGCTGATGACCGGCCCTAAGAGTCCAGATGTCATCAGCCATGGCCAGAAGTTGTGCATCATGCGTGGCCATAATGACGGTGCCAGAAAAGGTTTTGATGATCCGGCGCAAAGCGGCAATACCAAGCTCATCAAGATTTTGCTCCGGTTCATCGAGCAGCAGGACTTTTGGCTTGCTGGCTAAAGCGCGGGCCAAAATGACCCGTGCCCGCTCACCAGCGCTTAGATTGGTGCCGAGTTCGTGAACCACGCGATCCCCATGCAGAGCCGCATCAGGATTGTTGATCATGATCCCGGCAATCCGCGCCGCATCCTGAATATCGCTATTGGACGCTTTGGCACATCCATAGGCAATATTGGACCATATCGTCCCCCGCATCAGCGGCATGAGGGAAGAGGCAATCGAAATCGCCCGCCGCAACTCGCCGGTCCGGACCGACAATATGTTGCGATCGTCCAAGTATATGGCACCTTCATCCGGATCGATCAGGCGCTGGGCCAATCGCAGCAACGTTGTCTTTCCGCTACCGCTGCGACCCTTGACTGCAATTACAGATCCCGCGGCAGCGCGAGCGCTGAAATTCTCGATAGCGGTGCCCGAACTGATGTTGTCAAAGCGCAATTCCCCGCGCAGCTTGCGCAGAGGTTCCCGGCTGGTCGAGGTCGAAATTGCTGGTCCTTTTGTAAAAATCGAACCAATTTTTTCGCGCGCAACCGTCGCATCTTTCCAATATTCAAACAAACGACCGAAACCGTTTAACGCCGGAGCCGCAAGAGACACGATGCCGAAAGCGGCGACAATCTCTCCCATAGTGGCAGCACCATTGTAGATCGCATAGGCACCCATGCCCATGGCCGCGACCAATGTCATACTGGTCACAAGATAGGCGAGCGCCCGAACAAGCCCTGTGGCGGATGCGCGTTCGATCATCGCATTTTGCAAGCTCTTGGATTGACGGCGCAGTTTTTTACGCTCCGTCTGACGTTGGCCAAAGGCCTGTATCATCACCATGTTACCAAGCTTTTCGGCAATATTACTGGCAATATTACCGCGCCGCCGTCTGGCTTCACGAATGGTTCGATCAACCCGCTTGCCCATCAACAGGATCGCCATGACGCCTGCAAGCATGACAGCAAATGACACCAGACCAATCATCGGATTTATGACTGTTAGAAAAATCAACGCACCCAATAATATGATCGCTGCAACAATAGCGCTGGCAATGCCCATGCTGATCCACTGGCGCAGCGCAGTGAGGTCATTCACAAAGCGCAGCATGACGACGCCTTTGCGAAGCTCTTCAATCCCGTTCGCGGACATGCCGTTAATATGGCTGAAAATCAGCATGCGTGTTTCAAACACATAGTCCTGACCCAGTCGCTCCATATCAATGCGCTCGCGCCACTTCAGGGATGCGATCATCATGGCCAGTCCAGCCATGATGATCGCGGGGGAAACCAGAGTGGTAAGACTGCTATTGGCTGCATTTTGCATCGCATCAAATTGCGATTTTAATGCCAGGCCGATGCCGCCAATAGCCGCCGCTTGCGCGAAACCATTCAGAACCAGCTGAGAGAGGATAGTTCCGCGCGTGCGGTTAAACAGCTGCGGTAAACTGCTCATCGGAACAATCCTTTGCAAGTCCAAGACCAGTCGCAATTCCAACAGGCGGTGCAGTTTTGGTCGGCTTGGCTGGCTTCATGATCAGGCTGAGAACTTTCTCGTTTTTCTCAAACTCGGAAAGTGTCAATGCTGGCAAGCCAGTTGCAGCAGCAGCCTCTTTAGCTGCCAGATCTGATGCAGTGAGCGCACCAGAAACCGCGCTTGGGATCAGACCCAAAGCCCGCAAGTGACGGACACCGGCAAGCGCACCCATTGGGTCGCCGCTAGCGAATAATACGCTATCGACCATGTTCTGGAATTTAGGCGACTTCATCAGCAAATCGGTTTCGGTCTGGAACAGGCCGTCCGCGATTTCAGCGATGATGATATCGCAAGATTTCGCCGCTTCAGCATAAAGCGTGTCAGCGATCGTTTCCAATTGAGACAGATTCAGGCCAACCGTGGCGGCATAGCCAGCATCGGTAAAGTCGACCGTAACTTTCGCGCCAGAGTCTTTATAGAACCAGAGGTCTCCGCCAGCACCAGTGCCAGTTATCTTGATCGCGCCCACTTTCAGGCCAGCGCGTTTGGCGACCCGGACAATGGCTGATACCGTCGTCGTCTTGCCAGCATTCATACCAGACCCGACCACCAATGCCATATGCGGACGCACGGTGCGGTCAATGGCAGCTGTTGGCAGCGCATAGTCCATGACGTTCATCGCACTCCCATCTTCGCGGCACAAAATGCCGAGTGGCTCAATCTCTGTCGGTTTTCTTGTGCTGCTGTGGCGCGACAACAAAGTCGCGGCGATGCCGCCCGCTGCCACCAGCGAACATGGCTCAACGGCCTCAGGGACTTTCCCTTCAAACTGATCGGTGGCGTAGCGGTTGGAATAGGCCACGATGATCATATCGCCGGGGAACATCCGCGCACGGCGCCCATCGGTTTGCTCAATTTTCTGATGGTGGCCCAGCTGCTTGACGCGAGCGATACAAAGGTCGCCATTGCGTGGTTTCAAATCACTCCGAAATCCTTTCGCATCTTCTATTCTAACGTTGCGGGTAACAAAAGCCCGCTTCACGGCCTTAAAGTTCAGTGTGTCCATATTCTCGAATTTCATCTTAATAACCCTTTCAGTAAAACAGTCCGCTTTGATCCTCCTGCGATCGCCGCTCGATAACTGCCCCAACGCCAGATCGCTTCAAAGAGGGTCGGATGTAAACCGGATCAGGCACCATTTAAGCGCGCCTTCACATTGGATTCACGCGATCTTCATGTTGATGATTTTTACCTGAACATTTGGGTGAATAATCGATGAACTGACGGTTTTTGGTTCATCTGCCAGACATCCAATCTAGGTTGAATCGAGTCGATATGTTCAGTTAACAGCGATTCGGTTGGATGGCGCTTTGGCGTCGCCGAAAATGTCTCCGTCGCACATTCAGGGGTGACTCCACTCAAAATAGGATAGACCGTCGGAGGCAAATTTCGCTAATGAAACACTAGTGGCATGATGCCATCAACCAGTGCAATGCTGGTTCTGCTAGAATGGAATATATTGATCGGTGGATAGGATGCTCAATACTTGCGGCGTCGCAGATTCATTTTTCGCCACCCTTACTTGGACGTTATACTCTAAGTGATGAGAAAGACGCACGCGGTGCAGGGTTCGAAGCGCTATCGCTGCTACGTCACGCGAGCACCAACTAGACATAGATATCCCAAATGGAGATTGCCCGCTGGAGAAATCGAACAACTCGTAATCGATGCGATTGCCAAGCAGCTGGTAACATTTAGGAACTCGGGAACTGATGACGCACGAGGAATGAAAGTGCAAATTTGATCTTGATCGCCAAACCTTAATCGATCTTCTCGCGATGTCTGTCAGTGACCAACGGGGAACGTTGCTCAGTTATAAAACTCGTGTTTCAATAAGCAGCGGCACTTGCAGCAACTGGTTCGACTAAGCTTCATGGCCTCAGATATTATCTCTGCCATTGAAGATGGAACACAGCCACCTGACCTCACAGGACGCAAGATCATGCGTATCAACAAAATCCGGTTAGACTGGGCCGGTCAGCGTAAGATGGTCGAGATACCAAGTTGCTCAATTTGGCTGAGTCAGATATTGCTTGGCCATGCGTTTTATTTCAGCTTACCAAGACGAAACAATTGAACACCCAATATTCTCGGATCGGAGAGACGGACTAAAACGATTGGCAACACTTTTGCTGGTATCGGCTCTTATTTCTTGCGGTCCAGCGAAACAGACCGCGGCCAATGGCGATGCGCGATCAGAGAAAATATGTACCGGCTTGCCAACAAACGAAATAGCCTGGATACCAGCCGGCAGCTTTATAATGGGCGAGAAACCCCGCTATCCTGAAGAGGGGCCGCCACGAGAAACTACGGTCAATGGTTTCTGGATTGACGTGCATGAAGTGACCAATGCCGAGTTTGCGGTATTTGTCAAAGCGACCGACTACATAACGATGGCAGAACGTGATCCGCCAAAAACGCCTAATGCGCCGCCAGAGATGTTGAAGCCGGGCTCGGCTGTATTTAATGTCCCGACACCGGAAGATAGGCGTTGGTGGAGATGGGAAGTGGGCGCACAGTGGCGACACCCGTCTGGGCCAAAAGAGTCAATAGAAGGCCAACCCCGCGAACCCGTTGTTCAAATCGCCTATCAGGACGCGCAAGCCTATGCCAAATGGGCAGGCAAAGAATTACCAAGCGAGGCGCAATGGGAATATGCTGCGCGAGGTGGCGGGGATGTTCTGCCTGAACCCATCGACGAAAATGGAGTCCCGCAAGCCAATTATTATCAGGGCGTATTTCCGGCAAAGAACATCAATAAAGATGGCTTTATAGGTCGTGCGCCTGTGGGATGTTTCAAGCCCAATGGCTATGGCCTGCATGATATGCTCGGAAACGTTTGGGAATGGACCAGTCAGCCAGAATCTCGCGTTGGTGCCATGGAATCGGTTAATGTCATAAAGGGAGGTTCCTTCCTCTGTGCAGAGAATTATTGCGCGCGCTACCGGCCTTCTGCCCGTCAGTTTCAGGAACGTGGGCTTGGCACCGATCATATCGGTTTCCGGTTGGTCGACAATCTACGGCCGCCACCCACGGACTGAATAACTTTTTTGAGATGCGAAGGCATAGGTTGGCTGTCGCATATAAAAGCGCCGGGTTAAGGCTAGACGGTGCGGCGAGGTGCTAGTCTGCTCCTCGCATCTCTCCCAACGTCGCTACAATCTGACTACGACAATCGAGCAGTGCTTCTTGTAGTATGTCTTTATTGCGTTTGAATCGATTGGTTGGAACAGGGATAGAGATTGCGAAAATGCGGTCCAACGGATCTGTAAAGGCCATGCCGATCGCGCAAATACCTTCGGTATGTTCTTCATTATCTATCGCAGGATCGCCATTTTTCATTTTCGCGATTTGCTCTCGAAGTCGATCCGGATCGGTGATGGTATTTTCTGTAAACTGCTGGAGATCAGAAGCGAGGATTTTATCGAGATTCTTTGCGGGTATGGCGGACAGGAGGGCTTTTCCGCATGCTGTGCAATGAAGCGGGAACCGTTCCCCAACAGCAGACACAGCCCGCAACCTATGTGTACCCAGCACCTGATCGATAAAGACTGCCGACTTTCCTTGAACGACAGAGAGATCGATAGTCTCGTTTATTTCTCGGCTGATTGCTTCCATGATTGGATGGACAATTTGTTCGATTTCTATGTTTGTCGCCCGCGCCAGCCTGATCAGAGCAGGACCGAGCTTTACCCGCGATTTTGGTGAGGCGGCGATGAGCATTTGTTCATCGGCCAAAGCGGCGACTATGCGTTGAACAGTAGATCGGGCTAGATCTACGCGGGCCGCAATTTCACCCAGGCTCAGTCCATCTGCTTCATCTTCCAACGTCCTAAGGATCATCGCCGCTCTCGCGATGACCTGAATACCGCCGCGCTTGCTTGGAGTGCCAGCCTTATTGTTTGACGATTCGTCGTTGCTCATGTTCACTTGTCTCATTAATATGTTTATTTATACCACAATGCGGTACACCTGATTGATAGTCAACCCATCTAAACGGGGAACGAACAATTTTCCCCATCATCATTTTAGTCAGTGTGGTTTTGTCAAATTGTAACCAACCACCATTGACAATAAGAATATCAGACCATATCACCATGCAATTCATATAAACCACAATGTGGTTCAATAAATATAGCATGGAGAGAAAGCTATGCCCGGATGGGAAGAAGGCGACTGGCGTGATGAAAGTCTTTGCCAATTTAAAGAATCAAACTTGCTCAACAGCATGGGTTTGGAGTTTTATGACCTGAGCCATCCATGGGGGCTTGGCCAACCATGCTGGCCCTATTTTGAGGACGTCAAAATCGAACGTCTGCATGGCATGTCCAAATCAGGGGTCCTGACTCAAAAAATCACGACCGTGATGCATTCGGGAACCCATATTGATGCGCCTGCGCATGTTGTTCCTGGCACGCCATTTATGGATGAAGTTCCTCTGCCATATTTCTTTGGAACCGGCGTCGTAGTTTCTATCCCTAAGAAAAAATGGGAAGTCATTACTGCGGAAGATCTGGAAAATGCGCGCCCGCAAATTCGTGAGGGCGATATCGTCATCGTGAATACCGGCTGGCATAAATATTACGGCGATAATCAGCAATATTATGGATATTCGCCGGGCTTTTACAAAAGCGCTGGTGACTGGTTTGTCGAGAAGAAAGTCAAGATGGTTGGGAATGATACCCAAGCGCTTGATCATCCATTGGGAACTGCCATTGGCCCACACGGGCCAGGAGCGCCAAATGGTCTGCTGCCCGCGCTCAATCTGGAATATGAGCAGGAAACCGGCCGCAAGGTTATTGAGGATTTCCCACATTGGGAGCCTTGTCACAACGCGATCTTGTCAAACGGCATTCTTGGTTTTGAGAATGTGGGCGGTGACATCGATAAGGTCACCGGTAAACGTGTGACATTCGCGGCATTCCCATGGCGCTGGAAAAAAGGCGATGGGTGTATCGTTCGTCTGGTCGCAATTGTTGATCCGACCGGCAATTTCCGGATCGAAACCGGCAAAGACGAATAGCTTGTTAGAGTTGGGAGGGGCCTAATGGAGATTACACGCTTTGCCGAGGCTAAGCCTTATGAGGCGCCCAAGCATTTTGATATGCGCGGGCTCCGTTTGCAGGGATTTGATGCCAGTTCCGCATCATTCGCCTGGACTGGCCTCTCCCACTTTCTTCCGGGCGGCGGGGCTTCGATGGATACTAGTCCACTGGAAAAAATATATGTCGTTCTGGAAGGCGAGATCACAATCGAATTGGGTGACGGCACAAAACACGTGCTGAACAAACTCGACAGTTGTTTCATTCCAGGAGACGAAGCCCGTGAAATTCGCAACGAAAGCAATGCCGTCGCAACGATGCTGGTGGTGATGCCCTATCCGGAGCCAGCGAAATGACCTTACCTGCAATTAATCCGATGGGCTTGTTTGACATAGCCGGAAAGTCCGCTGTTGTGATCGGTGCAACCGGTGCTTTTGGGCAAGTGGTGTGTGCAACACTCGGCAATGCCGGAGCGAAGTTAACCGTTACAGCGGGCAATGCAGAAAGTCTTGCCACGTTGCAGGCCGAACTGGAGGCGGCGGGAGTTTCAGCTGTGTCCGTTAATAAGAGGCCAAATTCCGAAGAAGATTGTAACGCGATTATTGCTGCGGCTTTGGAAGCCTATGGCAGTGTTGATATTTTGGTTGTCGCATCTGGAACCAACGATGTTTCCCCAATCACGGAAATGTCGCCGGAGCGCTTTAGCAAAGTGATGCTTGCCAATGTTGATGGCGCATGGCTGATTGCCCGTGCGGCAGGAGCGCAGATGATCAAGCAGGCTACGGGCGGTAAAGTCGTTTTCACGTCTTCAGCGCGAGGCAAACTCGGGCATCCTGCTGGCTATTCCGCTTATTGCACATCAAAATCGGCGGTAGATGGGATGACTAAGGCATTGGGCTGTGAATGGGGCAAATATGATATCACAG
This sequence comes from uncultured Sphingomonadaceae bacterium, assembly GCA_947489315.1. Classification (GTDB taxonomy): domain Bacteria; phylum Pseudomonadota; class Alphaproteobacteria; order Sphingomonadales; family Sphingomonadaceae; genus Parasphingorhabdus. The sequence continues at coordinate 870,445 of CANLCX010000001.1, read as the reverse complement.
TCAATGCAATCGCTCCGACGGTCTTCCGATCACCCGTTACCGCTTGGATGTTTGAGGATAATGATGACGCCAAAGCTGTGCGCGCTGGGTTTTTATCGCGTGTTCCAATTGGCCGCTTAGGGGAGCCGGAAGATCTGGCTGGTCCTTTGCTGTTCCTGTGCTCCCGGGCGTCAGACTTCCATACTGGTCACATCATCTACGCCGATGGCGGATACACAGCAGGATAAGATCATGGGTAATGAACGCATCTCGGTAATTGGCGGAGGCCTGATGGGTGCCGGAATTGCTCAGACATTTGCTGCTGCTAACTACGAAGTTTGCGTTTTTGAACCATTTGACGAAGTTCGAAAGACCCTAGTTGAGCGAATAGAAGCAGACTTGGTGCGGATTGGAGCAGACGCATCTGCGTCGGCCAATATTACTGCTACGGCGGACTTGGCCGAAGCGATTGGACAAGCCGATTTCGTGACCGAGGCCATTCCCGAGCGTCTTGACCTTAAGCGAAACATGTTTGCCGATCTGGTTGCCAAAGCGCCGCGTTCATGCATTTTGGCCAGCAACTCATCGGTCATGCCCATTGGCAGTATTGCCGAAGGGCTCGAAACTGCTGATCGTATCGTTGGAACCCATTGGTGGAATCCGGCCGTGCTTATTCCTCTTGTGGAGGTTATTCAAGGCGAGCAAACGTCCGACGATACAATCAGCACTACAATGTCAATCCTCACCGACATCGGTAAAAAACCAGCACATGTGAAAAAGGATGTACCCGGTTTCGTGGCAAACCGCTTGCAACATGCCCTATGGCGGGAAGCCATTGCCATGGTTGCGGAAGGAGTCTGTGATGCACAAACGCTCGACGATTGTGTCAAAAACAGCTTCGGATTGCGCCTTCCGGTTTTGGGCCCGCTTGAAAATGCAGATTTAGTGGGACTGGATTTAACGCTGGATATCCATCGCACGATTATGCCGGAACTTGATACCAGCAGCGGGCCGAACCCGTTCCTTGAAGAACAAATCAACGCTGGAAAACTGGGCTTTAAATCCGGAGAAGGCTTCAGGTCATGGTCGGAAGGTGAAATGGCGACTCTTCGCGGTGATCTTTTTGAGCATCTCGTCAAAGCGCAAAATGAGAGGGCGAAGGCATGAGCAAAAATCCTGTGACGTCGAAAGAAATAAAAGCAGTCACCATATTGTCACTTGGTTTTGGCCTTGTGGGCATAGACCGTTTTCTCATTTCCACCATGTATCCGACGATAGCGAAGGATCTCGGACTGGATTATGGTGATATTGGAACGATAACGGGAGCTTTGGCGCTTGCCTGGGGCGTCGCCGCGTTGATCATGGGGAACCTCTCTGATCGCATCGGTCAGCGGCGCGTATTGGTGGGTTCTTTGATTGTATTTTCACTGCTAATTGGTGGCAGCGGCCTCGCTGCGGGTCTTGGCGGATTGCTGCTCGTTAGGGTGGTTATGGGGTTCGCTGATGGAGCATTCACGCCCGCCAGTATAGCCGCCACCGTCAATGCATCGCCGCCAGAACGACATGGTCGCAACGTGGGATTCCAGCAAACAATGTTGGTGCTTTTCGGACTTGGTCTTTCGCCATTGCTGGTTGGCTTTCTGCTGCGTGAAGGCGTCGATTGGCGCTATATTTTCCTGATCTTCACTATCCCCGGGCTGCTTATTGCCTGGGCAACATGGCGTATCATCCCGGAAGCAACCAAAAGGGTAAAAGAAACAACTAGCATGGATGACTGGAAGGCCGTCTTGCAACATCGCAACATCTGGATTTTGATGGGCGGAATGTTCTGCTGGCTAACCTGCCTGATCATCACCAGCGCTTTTATGCCAAGCTATCTTGTTGATCATCTAAAAATGAGCGACCTTGAGATGGGAGGCATTATGTCGTCGATTGGCTTTGGTGCCATGACCGGCACGATCATCTTGGCTACATTATCGGACAAGATAGGCAGAAAACCCGTGATGCTAATCGGCTCGGTTGGAGCACTTATCGGATTGATGATGCTGGGTTCAATTGGACCCAGCGTGCCAGCATTGTTCGCCGTGCTTTTCCTCATCCATTTTTGTAATAACGCGCTTATCACAATGACTGTCGGTCCAATCGCCACCGAGACTGTTCCCGTGGCACTTATGACCACTGCATCGGGAATGGTTATCGCGGCAGGCGAAATACTGGGCGGAGGATTGGCCCCCATTATCGGCGGTCAGATTGCCCAAAATTTTGGAATTGATCAAATTCTCTGGATGCCGATCATCATGATGGCCGTCGGCGTTGTTCTTTGTTTGGGGCTCAAAGAAACTCATCCTGGAAAGGTATCTTCATGAAAAACAAAGTCGTCATCACATGCGCCATTACCGGGGGTATACATACGCCAACGCTCTCCGATGCACTGCCATATAAGCCGGCCGATATAGCGCATCAAGCCATTGAAGCTGCTGAAGCGGGTGCTTCCATCCTTCATTTGCATGCGCGCGATCCTGAAACAGGCGCTCCCACTGGCAGCCCCGACGTTTACAACCAGTTTTTGCCTGTCATCAAACAAAGCACCGATGCCGTGGTGAATATCACGACGGGTGGCAGCCCCGATATGGAGCCTGAAGATCGCCTTGCCGCTGCGCTGGCATTCTCACCCGAAATGTGTTCCCTGAATATGGGTAGCATGAACTTCGCTTTTCACGGCATGGGCGGAAAAGTCACCGAATGGAAATTCCCGTGGGAAAAGCAATATATAGCGGACAGCGAAAAGTTCATTTTCCGCAATACATTTGCCGACATCGCCCGCAATTATGAATTGCTCGCCGATCATGGGACGCGGTTTGAACATGAATGTTATGACATCGGGCATCTTTATAATCTCGCCCATTTCGTAGACAAAGGGATCGCTAAACCGCCTTTCTTCATTCAGAGTATTTTTGGTCTGTTGGGAGGCATCGGTCCTGATCTCGACAATGTGGTGTTCATGCGCCGAACTGCTGACCGCCTGTTTGGCAAGGACTATATCTGGTCTGCACTGGGAGCAGGCCGTCACCAAATGCCCGTTATCACACAAGCAGCAATGTTAGGCGGCAATGTCCGGGTTGGCTTGGAAGACAGCCTTTCGATTGGGCCGGGCAAGCTTGCCAGTTCAAATGCGGAACAGGTCGCCAAGATTGTCAGGATTCTTGCGGAAATGAACCTTGAACCAGCAACGCCAACAGAAGCACGCGAGCTTCTTGCCCTTAAAGGCGGTGACCGGGTCAATTTTTGACACCAGCAAAATCTAGGAGATTACACAGGTGAAAAAGACATTCACTGACGCCGTTGCTGCGTTGGACGGCGTTTTGCATGATGGCATGACAATTTGCTGCGGCGGCTTTGGCTTGTCCGGCATGCCCGAAAGATTGATTGACGCGATAGAAGCTTCGGGCGTTAAAGACCTCACCATTGCATCCAACAATGCCGGCATCGATGGTGTTGGCCTTGGGAAACTATTGCGCAGTCGACAGGTGAAGAAAATGATCTCCTCCTATGTTGGCGAGAACAAGGAGTTCGAGCGGCAATATCTAAGCGGTGAATTGGAAGTCGAGTTTTGTCCGCAGGGTACGCTTGCCGAACGCTGCCGAGCAGGCGGTGCGGGCATCCCCGGTTTCTACACCAAGACGGGCGTTGGCACGCAGGTTGCCGATGGCAAGGAAACCAAAAATTTCGACGGTGAAGACTATATTTTGGAACGCGCCATATTTGCTGATCTTTCTATCATCAAAGGCTGGAAAGCCGATGAGGCTGGCAACCTGATTTTCCGAAAAACCGCTCGAAACTTTAATGAGCCCATGGCTACTTCCAGCTATATGACGGTTGCAGAAGTGGAAGAAATTGTGCCGGTAGGAAGCATTGATCCCGACCAGATCCATATTCCTAGCATCTATGTAAAACGCCTCATCTGCGGCGCGCCGTATGAAAAGCACATTGAGTTTCGCATGACGCGGGAACGGGAGAGCGCATAATGACGGATGCACCAAAGGGCTGGGATCGCAATCAGATGGCGGCCCGGGCAGCACAGGAATTGCAAGACGGTTTTTATGTGAATCTCGGCATTGGTATTCCAACGCTGGTTGCCAATCATATTCCGGATGGTGTGGAAGTCACTTTGCAATCGGAAAATGGGATGCTGGGAATTGGTCCCTTTCCCTATGATGATCAAGTAGATGCAGACCTCATCAATGCTGGAAAGCAGACGATCAGTGAGTTGCCACAATCAGCTTATTTTGGTTCCGATCAAAGCTTCGCCATGATACGCGGCGGTCATATTGATCTCTCCGTGCTCGGCGCGATGGAGATTAGCGAAAATGGCGACATTGCAAACTGGATGATCCCGGGCAAGATGATCAAGGGCATGGGCGGCGCCATGGACTTGGTTGCCGGCGTGAAGAAAATCATCGTTGTAATGGACCACACTAGCAAAAGCGGCGAACCGAAATTCATTCCCGAATGCACATTGCCTTTAACTGGTGCTAATAGCGTCGATATGATCATTACAAATCTGTGTGTGTTCCAGCGCATTGATCATGATAGTCCGTTCCAATTGATTGAACGCGCGCCAGATGTTTCCGAAGCCGATATCGCCGCCTGCACACCTGCAAACTACACAACATGACCTAAGCAGCTTTGCAGCTATATTGGGTACACGCTTAAAATTGCTTCGTAAGCGAACAGGCCGATGTTGTTTGATAGCCCGGCACGGCATCAACTAGTAACTCTCACATAATAACAGTTATTGTTTATTTTCAGTTACTTCCAGTCTATTGGATGAGTCACCTCATCCGTTCTATTGGATTGTTTCATATCGACGATATGTCCATGAAAATCAGGTTGATAGCCTGCGGTCCACGAAAAGCTTGACTAGAGATCAGATTTTAGCAATAACCTACATTGTACTACAAGATAACCGTATAGCGGTACAGTAGCAAAATGAATATGGCGTTGGACTTTGTGTCCTGGGGCGCTTGAGGGAGGATTAAATGCTAAATTCAAAAAAGATATTATTGAGTCTATTGGCCACTACTTCGGCATTGCCGGGGGTTGCTGCGCATGCACAGGACGGTGCTGGCGAGCAAGCGAACCAGAGGGATGACAATGTAATTGTCGTCACCGCGAACAAGCGCGAACAAGATTTGCAAGATGTAGCGGGTTCGGTGACCGCATTTTCTCAGGATGATTTGGATAAGAAAGGCTATTCTAACGTAGCCGGGGCACAGGAATCGACTCCCAACCTGAACTTCTCAGTACAGTCGGCAGGTCAAAATGTTGCGCGAGTAACATTACGTGGTGTCGGAACAGAAACTCTTGTTGGCGGGGGTGATCCGGGTGTGGCACTCCACATTGACGGGGTATATGTTGGTCGTAACTCAGCTGCTGCCGGTGACATATTTGATGTTGAACGGCTGGAAGTTCTACGTGGACCGCAGGGCACCCTTTATGGCCGGAATGCGACGGGTGGTTCGATAAATATTATCACGAAAAAGCCACAGGATGAATTTGAAGGTTTTGTGGATGCTACCTATGGCAATTACAACGCCCTGCGCTTGCGCGGCGCGATAAACGTACCGGTAAGCGACAATATTAGCGCGCGCCTCACAATGTATTCCGACTCTCACGACGGTTATATCGACAATCTTGTCGAAAATGCCCGCGACCCCGATGATAAAGATACGCAGGGCGCGCGACTGCAACTATTGTGGAAGTCCGATTCCGGAAATGAAATATTGCTACGCGGATATATAAACAAATATGGAGGTGTCGGACCGGGTAGCCGATACCTGGGTAGAGATATTTCGACGGCGAACGGCTATGCGCCCGGTTATCTTGTAGGAATTTCTGGGGGACCAGCCCCTCCGGCTGGGGCGCCTATTGTTACCGATTTGTACAATAATGTCACAACCACAGCTGGTGCATCAGTATTGCCGCTTCCTACCGATCTTCATCAAGTAAGAAAAGATGCGCCCGAATTTCTGGATCAGGTGATCAAGGGAGTTGATCTCGACGCGAGCTTTAGTTTGTCCGATGACATCCTCTTTAAATCACTTAGCTCTTATCAAACCAACAACAACGAAATTCTCGTTGACGCAGATGGTTCGGAGCTACCGATTGAAACACGGCAGCGGGAAAATCGAGCGAAACAGTTTAGCCAAGAATTTAACCTGATTTCGCAGTCCGAATCTCCTTTTCAGTGGATCTTGGGTGCCTATTATTATCATGAAGAGCTAACCGAAGAATTCGAAACCTTGACGCCCGCAGGCTTGTTGCCTGTAACCTTTCCGCTTCCTCCCGGAGCGGTGCCCGGCGGCGGTGGCACTAGACAGTTTAGAAGCACGAGCCACACCGTTGATTCCTATGCATTATTTGCACAGCTCTCATATGAAATTACCGATCGCTTCACCATTACCGGTGGTATCCGCCACACTTGGGATGATAAATCCCAATCACGGGCGACCGGTGGGCTTGTGGATTTGACCAATAATTTTCGGTTTAGGGGCGGCGGTGCCACGGGTCCCCTTGCCCCGGATAGCGGTTCGACCAGCTTCTCAGAATTTACCTACAGGTTGACTGCCGACTATAAAATTACCGATGATAATCTGCTTTTTGCGAGTTATTCGAGAGGTTATAAGTCCGGCGGATTTGACTTTAACGGTGGGCAGATTGATTCTGCGGGTGAACAGGTCGCGTACAACCCGGAATTTGTCAACGCGATTGAAGTTGGATCGAAAAACAAATTTTTCGATGGAGCGGTGCTGCTCAATCTGACTGGATTCCATTATGACTATAAGGATCTTCAGGTATTCAGATTGACTGCCTTTGGCCCATTGACCGACAATGCGGCACAATCGACCATTTGGGGCATTGAAGGGGAGTTTGTTTTTTCTCCATCCGACAGATTTAATCTGGATGCATCATTTGGTTATCTTGATGCGACATATGATGAATATACGATCGATATCCCACCGACTGATTTCTCCGGAAACCGCTTAAATTATGCGCCGAAATGGACCGCTCATATTGGTGCTGAATATACAGCTCCGGTGGGTGACAACAACCTCGTCGCGCGCGTCGATTGGTCTTATAAATCCGATACATTCTTTGATCGAGCCAATACAGATTTGGACACACAAGAAGCCTATAGCTTAGTGAACGCTCGTCTCCGGTTTGATGCCGAGGAGTGGTATGTGGATCTGTTCGGTCGGAATATTTTCGACAAGGAATATGTCACCGGGCAATTGATCAATCCGCCATTTAGTTGTGGTTGCAGAACCATAAATGTTGGAGCGCCGGCTACATATGGAGTCACTTTTGGCGCAAAATTCTAGCATTTATTAGCGATCGCGCTCCTGTACTCTCCCAGTCCCGGAGCGCGATTGTACTATATTTGGGGAGGTAGTTTTGTTGGTTCGTTCGCACTCTACCTTATCAAGACTTGCATTGCAGCTTATCGGAGTGGCAACGATCCTTTCGAGTTGCAACGCGACCAATAAAGCCTCTCCAGAACTTGAAGTAGTTTCGCAAACCGAGCAAGAACGCCCCAACTTCCTAATCATCGTCGCTGACGATCTTGGATTTTCCGATCTCGGGATAACCGGTAGCGAAATTGAAACGCCCAACCTTGATGAGCTTGCGCGCAAAGGGCTACTACTCACCAATTTCTATTCTGGCGGAACCTGCTCTCCCACAAGAGCCATGCTCCTTACAGGTGTTGATCACCACCGGGCAGGCTTAGGCAATATGATTGAACATATCGCGCCCAATCAAGTCGATCAGCCCGGCTATGAAGGTTTTCTAAATGATCGCGTTGTGACGCTTCCGGTAATGTTGCGCGATGCAGGCTATCGCACCTATGCGGCTGGAAAATGGCACCTCGGCATGACAGATGAGACATCTCCTGCTGCTCGCGGATTTGAGAAATCCTTCATGTTGTTAAATGGAGGTGCGAGTCATTTTGATCAGAGAGGATTAAACGGCAGATCTGACCCCGCGCGCTATCGGGAAAATGGTGTGGTCGTCGATTTGCCGCCCGACTTTGGCTATTCCACCGATTTCTACACACGCAAGATGATCAGTTATCTGGAAGAAGAGCGGGACAGCGGCAAACCGTTCTTCGCCTATCTTGCCTACACAGCACCGCATTGGCCGCTTCAGGCGCCAAAAGCCGATATTGTCAAATATAAAGGCGTCTATGACAAGGGCTGGGAAGCCGTCCAGGAAGAGCGCCGGTCGAAATTGGTTGCAGCCAAGCTGTTGCCAGCAACAACCGTTACACATCCGATTTTTACCTACAGCCCGGATTGGTCTGCTTTGACCGATGATGAACGGCGTACCGAAGCCAAGAAGATGGAAATCTATGCAGCGATGATTGACCATCTTGATCAGCAGATCGGTAAATTGATCAATTATCTGAAAGAAAGCGGACAGTATGAAAACACGATGATTGTCTTCATGTCTGACAATGGCGCGGAAGGCGCTCCGCTGCATAAGATACCGAACTTCAAGAAATGGATGGATAGCTTCGACAACAGCTATGATAATATAGGAGCCGCCGGGTCTTACGTTTATTATGAAGAACGTTGGGCACAGGTCAGCATGACGCCATTTCGGTTGTACAAAGGCATGGCGAGCGATGGCGGTGTCCATGTGCCAGCAATTGTCAATTTTGGCGGTCTCAAAACCAAGCGCAACACAAATACCAGCGTCACATCGGTTATGGATATTACCCCAACCATATTGGAGCTAGCAGGCGTTCCGAAACATAAGGGCGAATATAAGGGACGGACTGTCCATCCAATACAAGGCCTTTCCTGGGCATCCATGCTGACAGGCAAGACCGAAAAGGTCAGGGCAAAGGGCGACGGCATTGCCCTCGAGCTTTTTAACAAGAAGGGCTATCGCAGCGGCAAATGGAAAGCCCTCCATCTTCACGCGCCATTCGGGCCAGATGAGTGGCAGTTGTTTGATACTTCCATCGACCCAGGCGAAACAAAAGATCTTGCCAAAAAGCATCCCGATATTCTGGCAAACCTTGTGGCAAAGTGGCAAGCCTATACCGAAGATAATGGCGTTATTTTAGGCAGCACTCCACCGGAACGATGACATAAGGCGTATTTGTGATGGTTGAAGGCATATGGACCATAGGCCATATTGACTCTTGTCCGAGGCATGCTATTGTATTGCAATATGCTCATATTGTATCGTATTATGGGTAATAAAAGTTCGGGAGTTGGATGTTTTGAAAGCAAGTGTTCTGGCATTATTTTTCATCGCTCTTTGCGGATGTGATATGACGCCTGAATATCCCGTGCTCGATGGAAATGATGGTCGCTCTTCATTAGAATATGAGCCTCCAATGGAACCGGAAAATAGCCCTGAGCCAGGTGGCCCGGAAACTCAGATTAAATCAACGCAGCCAGTTGAACAGAATAAATCGGGCGGTGAACATGAGTGATGATCAGGACAAAGGGCAACAAGACAAGCCAGGCCATAAATCTGGCGTGACCCGGCGTGATGTAGCAAAAATTGGAGCCATCACCGCTGCAACGCTGGCAGTCCCAACGGTCCTGAACAATGTCGGCGTCAATACAATGAAGACGGCGATGAAGGACGCCTATGAGGCTGATCTTGTTATCATTGGAACCGGGTTTGCAGGCATTTTTGCAGCCATGGAGGCTCGAAAAAATGGCTTGAGCGTGGTGATGGTGGACAAAGGCACGGTGGGGTGGTCCGGCCTCTCCCCATGGGCCTCTGACAGTCGGCCTTTTGATCCGGAAATTTATGATCGCGCTGAGTGGCATCATAATGTGGCGACCAATACCGAATGGGTCAATGACCGCAAATGGCTCGACATCTTCCTGGATGAGTCGCTCGAAATCTACCAAATACTTAGAGATTGGGGCGCACATAAAACCAAGCCATTCGAGCGTTCCGGCGTGTTTCGCGGATTAATGGAAGATAATGAAGTTACCTTGGTCGAACGCACAATGGTGACCAGTCTTTTGAAGGACTCAAAAGGAAAGGTTGGAGGTGTTCTCGGCTTCACCTTTGATGATAGCATTGAGCCAAGCAAGGCGATTGTCTGCAAGGGCAAGGCTGTGATCATGTGCTCGGGAGCTGGAGGCTACAAAAGCCCAGGCTTTCCAAACTGGGGCAACACCTTTGATGGGGATGCCATGGCCTACCGGGCCGGGGCGACGATCACGGGCAAAGAATATCATGACACCCATCTTGCATTGTCGAAAATTCCGGCGGCGTCCTATGATCAATGGGTCTGGGCGCAAACCGTTACGGGTGCTTACATCATGGTCGGTCCACCTGATCCGGTTGTGGGCGGGCTAACTGTTGAAGCTGCCCTTCGCGTTTCGACAGGGAATATCAACCGCGATCCGGGCGCGGGACCGGGCGGTGAATCACCTCCAAAAGGGCCACGAAAACCTCCACCGGACGCCATCGCAAATGAAAAATATCGCGGTAAGGGCTTCCTCAAGACCGAAGGTTTGATTCTTGATTTTGGCGGGCCGCCAGAAGGCTCGACGGGCGAAGATCAAGGCTTCCGCGTTGGCGGATCGACAGCGGGCATGGGCGTCCATAAGGGCGAAGGGGTCTTTAATTCCGACTATACTTGCCGGGCTGACGGCGTTGATGGGCTGTTTGCGGCTGGCGATGCTTTGGGTTCGATGCTTTGTGGTTCCAGTTATCCGGGCCGTGGTTTTTCATCCTATGGTTCGGCAATTCAGGGGCGCCGCGCCGCGCGCTTTGCGTCGGAATATGCGAAAAATGCCCCTATGCCGAAATTCGACAAAGCATATCTCGATTCTAAGGTCGCAGAGATGTGGGCGCCACGAGCCAATGAGCAAGGCTTCTCTCCTGATTGGGTGACCAACACCCTGCGCAATACAATGACGCCGTTCCACATTCTCTACATCAAGGAACCCCGGCGGCTTGAAGGAGCGCTGGCCTCGATTGAATATCTCAGGAAAAGCGTAGTGCCAAAAATGATTGCGCGGGACGGACACGAATTGCGGCTGGCGCATGAGACCGACAATATGTTGCTCAATGCAGAGATGAAACTGCGTGCTGGCATTTTCCGCACCGAAAGTCGCGGCACGCATTTTCGCGAAGATTATCCCGCCCGCAACGATGCGGAATGGCTTTGCTGGGTTCTGATCAATAAGGATCAAGAAAACCAGATGACCCTGTCCAAACATATGTTCCCCAAGGAATGGCACCCCGATCCGGCTGTTCCCTATCGAGAGAGATATCCACGACCTTATCCTGGTGAAGAAGAGTTTCTCGCCGGGAAAGCTTAGGACACAGAGGAGAGAATATGCCTATCGAAAAAATTCATGGCTGCATCGGATGCGAAAATTGCGTCAAGGCTTGTCCGACCGATGTCATCCGCATGGACCCGGATTCTGCGCAGGCATATATTGCTTATCAGGATGATTGCCAGATTTGCCATTTGTGCCGCCTAAGCTGCCCGGTTGATGCCATCACGTTGACACCTGACAAGGCGCTCATGCCCACTGTCTCCTGGGGCTAGCAATCAACATGCAAGCCAATGCCGGTACGTGCAAGAATTGGATGCCATTTATATGACAACTCCTTCAACACTTCTCCCACCAACCCGGCAACCGCCGCTGACTTTCGGCCGCCTGTTGATTGGTTACATATTGCTGGCGCTGATACCCTATATCTGGTCAGCAACGCAGGGCCTTGAGTATCGTGGCATCTATGCGACTCTATTGACTGTACTCAACATTTCTATGTTTGCAGCATTGCTGGCGCAATATCCGTTGTCTGGCCGTATCGACAAGCTGACCAAATATACCGGCGTCGATAACGGCATGCTGCTTCACCGCAAGGCTGGTGAAATTGTCGGGCTGTTTTTCCTGTTGCACCCCGTTCTTATTGTTGCACCCCGCCTCTTCATCGCGCCGCAAAAGGCGCTCGGCGACATGTGGTCGTCAATCATCACAGGTGAAGTGTCGACCGGCGTATATGCTTGGGCACTGATGACCGTTTTTGTGCTGATGTCGATGTATAAGGACAAGCTAAAAATCAGCTATGAATCCTGGCGTATATCGCACGGCATCGCGCTGGTCGCCGTCGCCATATTGGGAACCGATCATGCAGTGTCTGTGGGGCGTCATGGCCGGTATAATGCGTATTTCGACGCCATGTGGATCATCCTTTGCACAATCGCTGTCGGGATTGTCGCCTATACCTATTTTTATCGACCCATTATCCAGAAGCGCCGCCCGTTCAATTTGGTTGAGGCCAAAAAAATAGGCGCGAGCGATTGGTCGCTGACCATTGAAAAGGATGGAAATTTTCCGTTTGAATTTGATGCCGGGCAATTCCTGTGGATCAATACCAGCGGCAATCCTTTCAACCGCACCGAGCATCCTTTCTCAATCGCTTCTAGCCCAACCAGTTTGCCGCAAATATCGTTTATCATCCGCGAACTCGGTGATTTCACTTCTAATCTGGATCAATTAAAACCGGGGCAGCGGGTCTTTGTTGATGGTCCGCATGGCGTTTTCACTCTCAATGGACGCAGTGCGAGCGGTATCGCGTTGATTGCAGGTGGGGCAGGCATCGGTCCCATCCTCGGTATCTTGCGGCAAATAGATGATCTCGGTGAATCACGACCGGTCAGATTGATCTACGGCAACCGGCGCTATGATCAGATGGTCTTTCAGGACGAGATCGCATTGACAGAGAAGAAGTTGCTCGATTTCAAGCAGACGCTCGTTCTGGAAGAGCCAGACGATCAGGTTGAAGCGAAAACCGGATATATTTCTAAAGAACTGTTGGCAGAACAATTTACTCCCGCCCAGCGGGAGGCTTGGATATTCTATGTCTGCGGCCCGCCTGTCATGGTTGATGCGGTAGCCGACAATCTTCGTAAAATTGGCGTCCCAGAGAGTCAGATTTTATTCGAACAACTTTCATTTGACTGATTTCATGATTGGAAAAACAGACGTGCAAAAATTTATTCAGTCAGCACGCGCAACCATAGTCCTATGCGCGGCGGTTGCTCTAGCTTCGCTAACCGGCTGTACGGCACAGACGGACGCTGCAAAACCAGCGCAATCCCCGCCGAACATCCTGTTCATTCTTGTCGACGATGTGGGCTGGAATGATGTCGGTTATCATGGCTCGGAAATAGCAACGCCAAATATTGATGCCTTGGCAGAGAGTGGGGTAAAACTGGAACGCTCATACGTATTTCCGATTTGCAGTCCCACCCGGGCCGCTTTGATGACCGGCCAAAATCCGCTTAAATATGGGATCGACAGTCCCATGGCCCTGGACGGCACCCTGCCCCTCGATCTCACTTTACTGCCAGAGCACTTGAAATCTGCTGGATATGATACCTGGCTCGTTGGCAAATGGCATCTGGGACACAAAGAAGCGGCATCTCGGCCAAATGCGCGTGGCTTTGATCATTCCTATGGGCTGCTCAACGGATGGGTCGATCATTATACCCATGTGTTTAACGGCGGTCTCGATTGGCAACGCAATGGGAAACCAGTACGGGAAGAGGGACACACCACAGCGCTTTTAACCAGAGAGGCTGAAGGTCTGCTCGATCGACATGACGGGGATAATCCGTTCTTCCTCTATATGGCTTATGATGCCCCCCACACACCGCTGCAGTTTATTGACGGCGTTGCAAAATCATATCCGGAAATCGCGGATATGGACCGCAGGGTCTATGCCGAAATGATGACTGATCTGGATTCCCATATCGGCCAGCTTGTGAGTAAGTTGGAAGTGAAGGGTCTAATGGAGAACACTCTCATTGTTCTGATGAGCGACAACGGCGGTGCCAAACCACTGGGGTCGAGCAACATGCCATTAAAAGGTGGAAAGGGCGCCGGGTTTGATGGCGGATTGAGGACACCGGCATTGATATCTTGGCGCGGCCATATCGCACCCAATCAGGTCCTTGACGAGCCCGTCTTCATTCAAAATTGGGCTCCGACCCTTTTGGAGGCTGCGGGAATTGACAATGCCGATGCCCAATTTGACGGCGTCAGCCATTGGCCGTTGATCAAAAATAATGCCCAAAATTACACGCCGCAACTCATCGCGATTGCCGGGCCGCAATCCAAAGCTGTGTTCTTGTGGCCCTATAAATATGTTCGTCACACCCCAAGGTTCGAAACAACCACAACCACAGCCCTTTATAATATCGTGGATGATCCCACGGAAAAAACGGACATCACGGCCAAACTTCCGAAAATTGCAAAACAGCTGGCAGTACATTTGGCACAATATGATGGCATTGAATCAATGGCTGAATCAGGTCCGCGCCCGGAGAGTATTTTTCAGAAAGAAGACGGCAGTTATGACTATAATATTCGGCTTCCGGAAACGCGAGCGCCATGGATCGAAGCGGACAAGAAAGATCCAAAATGACAGATGAGAAACGCCTGAAGATTGGTCTGTTTGCATTGAGAATAGGTATCGCAACAGTCTTTCTGGTTTGGACGATCGACAAAATTGTCAACTATTCTCACAACAGCAAAATGATCGGTCATTATTATCATATCGAGATCAGCCAGCCAGTTTTATTGGCTCTAGGGATTGCTGAACTAATTTTCGTTGCGGCGTTTTTATTGGGTCTGTTTAAAACCCTTACATATGGCGGCATTTTATTGTTCCATTCCGTCACGACAGTTGCATCGAGTTGGCGTTTGCTTCCTCCCTATGAAATCCATCAGCTACTCTATTTCGGCTCGATTCCGATGCTCGCGGCCTGCATCTGTCTGTTCTTATGCCGAAATTCGGATATATTTTTGACCTTGCAAACCCACCGCAAGATTTCAAATGAAACACCGTGATTATGCTAACCGTTAGATCCGCGCTCACCTCAGTGGCTCTGCTAACTTTCATGTCCGCTTGCTCACCGGCTTCGAACCCAATCTCCGGGGCGAAGGCTATCGTATCATCGACCTTTGAAGCGCCCACAATCGAATCCAAGCCACCCATTGTTCATTTGATAGATAATTTGGATGAGAAAGATAAATTGGGATGGTGCATTGATACGCTGGGACGGGGCTTTTCAGAACAGTTGCACGCCCATAGCTGTAAGCCTGTCGGCGATGACGTGCGCTTTAGCTACAGCGCCATCACAGGACAAATCCGATCGGCCGCATATGAGAATAAATGCGCCGCCATTGTCGCCCCCGACAATCCGGCTATTCCGTTTGGTCTAGTTGATTGCGATTCTGAATCCATCGCCCAGCAGTTTGTTTATGATGCGGCTAGTTCGGAATTTCATCCCAAGAATAGCCCTAGCGTTTGCATGACGGTGTCTGGAAAGAGCCGTGCAGCAGGTCCCTTCATGTCACGCGATCTAAAACTAGAAAAATGTTCCGCTGTCGCGCCGCGTTATAGGAAGTGGACAATCTTAGCGGACAGCGAAAAATAATCGCGACGACCCGTTCCATAGGCATTTTGTGCCAGCTCTTTTGCTTTTTGGATAAACAGCGACTGTGCTGGTCAGTCTAATGCCGCGTTCGGGATCTTGCGATCACAAGGTTAGCATATACTGAGGAGCCAAAAGCGAAGCGGCACGCACAGATCACTTTCTGCATTTGACCACTAACAGCTCCACATTACATACACATTTGAAGGGTAATTCATAGAACGCAAATTCGCTCGCTGCCCGCGGAAAGGATCTGACCTTTGGAAATCCCTCGTTTGTCTTCTTGGTTAAAATTTGCACTTTTGATGACAGGATCGCTTCTGGCATTGTCGCCTGTAAAAGCCGAAGATTCAAATGTCACATCTGGCGAGGTCGAGCGATGGTCGATATTAGTGACCTATGGTGAAGACAGTTGCCCAGAGGCGACCAGTGGCGAAATTGTCGTTTGCGCGCGCCAACCCGAGGCAGAACGGTACCGGATCCCAAAAGACGTGCGTGAAAAAGAGAAGGAAGAAGAGGCGCAATATGCCATGTCCTGGACAGCCCAATTCCAAAATCATGAGGACGAGGCTCGTCTCGGACGGCCCAACAGCTGCTCGGTCGTAGGTACTAATGGCTTCACTGGTTGTCAGGCGGCGGCGTTGCGACAATGGTTTGCAGAACGCAATTTGGACAATCCAGAGTAATGATTGGCGCGGAAAGTAGACCGTCTCAAACCCTCTCTTTGTGACGGTAAAAATCAACATTTGATATCTGCTATTCAAATTCCAGAACAATATTTAGATTATACCTATGCCTTCAAGGCAGCAGGTGTGTTTGAAATTCGCGTGATCATTGATTGATGGGCGGCACAAGTGTTTGGATTGACTAGCTAGCGCGTCTACACAATTAAAATGTCTAGCCAATACCCTCTGATTCTTAAGTCTATTTCCAAAACGCTACCAAATGGCAGAGAGCTATTTGCCGATATTAGTCTGTCCTTATCATCTGGCGAGTTTGTTTCCATTCAAGGCGAATCCGGAATTGGGAAATCCACTTTGCTCAATTTGGCAGCCGGTCTGGATACGTCCAGCAAAGGCGAAGTGATTGTTGCAGGGCAGTCTTTGGCCGGATTATCAGAAACAGAACTAACAGGTGTGCGCGGACGGAATATAGGGTTCGTTTTTCAGGCTTTTCATGTCCTGCCCTTTCTCAATTTAATACAAAACGTATCCTTGCCCGCCATATTGACCGGCAATACTCGCGATCTTGCGCTTCACAAGGCAGCCGATTTATTAAACAAAGTTGGTTTGGGAGACCGAACACAGAGCCTGGTGTCTGAACTCTCTGGAGGAGAACTCCAACGCGTGGCCATTGCGCGCGCACTTGTCCATTCCCCAACGCTCATTCTGGCCGACGAGCCTACAGGAAATCTTGATCCATCCACTTCGTCCGAAGTGATGGAACTGTTGACCAATACCGTGAAATCTACAGACGCAGCGATGATTTTGGTTACCCACTCAGCTATTGATGCAGCATCTGCAGACCGACGCCTGATCATGACGGCTACCGGAATGCGGGATCTAGATGGCTAGCTTGAGGCAGAACGATAAATCCGGCCCGATCTGGCGCTGGCTGTTCATCGGACAATTGCGAACTTTTCCGTTTCGCTATATTTTTGCGGTTCTTTCAATCGCTATTGGCATTGCGCTTGGCTTTTCCGTTCACCTCATCAATGCATCAGCCAGCGATGCCTTTGGTGATGCGGTTCGCAATCTGTCGGGCTCATCAGATGCGCAAGTGGCCGGTGCAACCAGCCTGGGTTTTGACGAGCAGCTCTACACGCGGATCTACCAACTTCCAGAGGCCGCAGATGTAAGCCCGGTTATCGAGATGTCAGCCGTGCTCGGTGAGACAGAAGCGCGCATCAAGCTTATCGGCATTGACCCTTTTCGGGCAGGCGCCATTACGCCCGTGCTTATAGGGCGGCAGGTTATTTCTGATGAACAGTCGGCTGGCCGCACAGGCGGGCAGCCGTCGTTCAATATCAATGCCGTTTACCTAAGCGACGCGGCGCTTGATTTATCAAAAACGAAGGTTGGCAGTTTCGTAAAAATACGCGCAAATGGTGCAATCCATGATTTCCAGGTTGCTGGAGACTTGCCCGGTATCGAAGCGGGTCAACCGGTTGCGGTCATCGATATTGCCGCTGCACAGTGGCGCTTCAACAGGCTGGGCGTGCTTGACAGGCTTGACATAAAGCGTGCTGAAAACAGCACCCAATCCTCGCTTGCCCGCGCATTGGGAAAAATGCTGCCTAGCGACGCGCGCTTAAGCGGTGCTGAAAATGAAATAGAAAAGCGAACCAGCTTGTCGCGCGCTTACCGGGTCAATCTTGAAATGCTCGCTCTGGTTGCGCTCGTCACTGGCGGATTTCTTGTCTATTCCGCGCAGTCATTGTCAGCGCAAACGCGCCAGCAGCAATTTGCGCTGTTGAGAATATTGGGGCTTCAGAAGAGCAGCCTACAGCGCCAATTATTACTGGAGGGCCTCGCGCTGGGCCTCGTCGGGTCCGTATTGGGCATCCTCTTGGGTTACGGTTTTGCATATCTCGTTTTAGCGATCATAGGATCAGACCTGGGTGGAGGATATTTCTCGGGGTCGACCGGACCGATTGATGTAACGGCTTCCGCTATATTTGTGTTTTCGGGCTTTGGCATTGTCACCGCTATTTTAGGAAGTTTTTCGCCGGGACGACGAGCGGCCGGATTAAACCCGGCACAAGCGATTAAAACCTCTGCCGATAATCTTGACGGCGCAAAGCAGCCGGTTTGGTTGCCAGGCACATTACTCATCTTGCTTGCCGGGGTTTTGGTTATATTGCCAGCGATCGACGGGTTGCCTATTTTTGGATATCTGGCTGTCGCCGCGATATTAGCCGGCGCCATTTGGCTGACGCCATGGCTGGCAAGGACTTTGCTTGCACCGCTGACGCGTGTTTCCAACAGAGATGTTGCTTTTGATTTGGCGCTCAATCACCTTTTGCGTTCGCCGACACAGGCGGCAGCTGCTCTTGGTGGAATTGTTGCTAGCGTCGGCTTGATGATAGCAATGGTTATCATGGTTTCCAGTTTTAGAACGTCGGTCGATAACTGGCTGGAATCCATATTAAGCGCTGATCTATATGTTTCGGGAGGTCTGGTTGAAGCCAGTTTTAATGCCGATCAACAAGAGGAAATATCGAAATTATCGGGAATCGCTGTTGCCGAGTTCAGTGAAACAATAAATGTCAGCCTCGACCCAACACGGCCACCGGTTAATTTGATCATTAGACCGGTACAATCGTCGCAATATCCTCTGTCGCTTATCGCCACGGTGGACGAGGAAAGGGCCGGCATTCCTATATGGATATCTGAACCTGCAGCACGCATCTACGATTTGGAGATTGATCAAAATATCCGCCTGCCGATCGGTGCGGGTGGTACGCCCGTCTATGTCGCCGGCATTTGGAGCGATTATGCGCGTCAGCAAGGCGCGATTGTCATGGAGAGTGACGATTATACCCAATTGACCGGAAATTTGGAGCGCAGTGAACTGGCTATTTCTTTGCAAAACCCGCAAAATATCGATGCAGAAACTGAGCGGCTAAAGGCGCAGATAAGCAATATTGCAGGAACCGAGCCCGAGATTTCCAACGCTGCGGGGATAAGAAATATCGCACTGGGATTATTTGATCGCAGTTTCGCAATCACCTACGGTCTTGAAGCTGTCGCAATATTGATTGGCATGGTGGGCGTGGGCGCTACATTTGCGGCGCAAGTCGGTACCCGGATCAAGGAATTCGGCATGCTCCGACATATTGGATTTGGCAGACGCGAGATCATTATGATGCTGGCCTATGAAGGCATATTGCTAGGACTGGTCGGACTTGCCGCCGGGGTGATGTCTGGCTTGGCGATAAGTCAGATTTTGGTTCATGTCATAAACCCCCAATCGTTCAACCTAACCATGAAAACATCGGTTCCGTATATGCTTTTGTTGGGAATTTCTGCCGCGTTGCTTATCACCTCTGGATTGACAGCAATTTTCGCTGGACGGCGCGCGGCTGCGGCGGACGCGTTGCGCGCTGTGAACGAGGATTGGTAATGAACAGATTTGCGGTCATCATCTTGTTTTTCATGATATTATTTTCAGCGGCGACCTGGGCATATTCCAGCGTGCCAACATATCCTGAAGTCACCAGTGGAAAGAAAATTACATTTCCCAGAGATTATGGGTCCCATGATGCGTATCGAACAGAGTGGTGGTATTTTACCGGCTGGCTCGAGACGGCCAGTGGTGATCCCTTGAGCTTTCAGATAACGTTTTTCAGAACGCGGCCAGAGATTGAAACAGGCAACCCCAGTAAATTTGCACCTGAGCAAATTATCTTTGCCCATGCGGCTCTCTCTGATCCGAAAACAGGTAAACTTCTTCACGATCAAAGGATCGGCCGGGTAGGCTTTGGTATAATTGATGCTTCGCAGGAAGATGCAGAGGTGAAACTCTTGGATTGGCAGCTTAAGAGAACTGCCGAAGGCGTTTTTGCAAGCAAAGTTGCGGGCAAAGATTTCCAACTGGATCTGAAAATGAAACCAAGTCAGGTTCCGATGCTCAATGGTGACAGGGGATATAGCCGCAAAGGACCCAAACCGTCCCAGGCGAGCTACTATTATTCTGTACCGCAGCTGCAAGTCACTGGCTCAGTTGTGAGCGGTGGCAAGGCAATTGCTGTCACCGGCCGCGCCTGGCTTGACCGTGAATGGTCATCTGATGTCCTGCCTGAAAATGCGGTAGGCTGGGACTGGACCGGGCTTAATTTTGATGATGGCAGCGCATTAATGGCGTTTCAGGTGCGCGGCGCCAACGGCGAAGCTGTTTATGCTGGTGGCAGTTTTCGCTCAGCCGATGGCAAGAAAACGATTCTATCACCCGATGATGTACAGCTTAAACCAAAGCGGATTTGGACATCACCCAAGACGGGTGCCGAATACCCCGTTGAAGCAGAATTCGTCGTTCGAATAGGCGGTAAACTGAAGCGCTATCCTCTAAAACCTATGTTTGATGCTCAGGAGCTTACTGGTCCTTTTACACCAACCTACTGGGAAGGTGCTGTGAGTACGCCGGGAGGGCGCGGTTATTTGGAGATGACAGGATATGCCGATAAAATTGCATTATAGGCAAAGGTTCTCGCTGAAAGAACTGCTATCATAGTCTTTGTGACCATCGGAGGATATGAAATCTCTATCATACAAACCACAGACAAATAGCAAAGGACTCTTCAGGATCAGGCTAGGAGAATTCTATGCTCGTTCGGCACAGCTTAATCATCAGTCCTACTATTGCCGTTATCTACTTATATCCAAGCGATGTTCTGAGTGGGGAGGCATGTCTGTGCTATTGGCATAAAGTCGCCCCAACGCTAGCGTTGCTAAATTGCGATGCCTAAAAAAGATACGATTTTTCAACACATTATTGCTTTGGTGACAAATAACGTTCCCGAGCCGAACATCGGTCATTGCAAAATGCGCGCAATGCCGCCAAGCACAGAGGGAATTCACTGGATCTAGGGGCAATAAAAGATCGTGAAACTGCCGAAAACTTCGTCCATTTTTCTGATCGTGCTGTTCGCGCAAATTGTCTTCCCAGAAGCAATCGACGCGCAGCCATTAAAGCGCGCAGCTCCACTGTCCGGAAAGATCACGGCGACCAAGGGCGGCGAGCAGGCGACCTTACGTCCGCGCAAAATTTGGCAAAGGGCGGTGGTCCAACAGGATCTAAAAGCAGGAGATGTTTTGCGGACCAGAGCCGCGGGTACTCTGGCCATCGTTTTTACCGACGGCACTCAAGTGCGGTTGGGCCGGAACTCGGTCATGGTCGTGCGCCAGGTCAGCAAAAGCGGGCCCTCCACCTTATCTCTTCAACGGGGACGGGCATGGGGTCGTAGTCCGCGCAAGCGCAGCAACCTCTCGATTGAAACGCCGTCTGCAACGGCTGCTATCCGGGGGACGGAATGGGCAATTGATGCCGATCAGAATTCCAGCCAGTTGCAAGTTTTTTCAGGCACGGTCGAACTGTCGAATGAAGCTGGTTCGCTGACTGTTCAATCCGGTCAGGCAGCAACGGTCTTGCTCGGTCAGGCACCGACACGGACCGTGCTGGTAAACCCAACCGGACGCGAACAGATGCTCTATTTTGTTAATCTGGCCAGCGGGCTGGATTTGCTGGATAGTGATAGCGATACCTTCGTTAGCGCGCGGCGGTCTGCCGCAGGCGGCAACTGGCAAACCGCGTCTCGCCTTTTTGGCGAGCTGGCGCGATCCGACAATCCGGCTGATAGTGCGGCGGGTGTATATGGTGGATATGTCGCTGCTATGCAGCAGGGAGAAGAACCTGCTCCGCCCATGCTCGACCAAACCGCTGAGAGCTATCTCGCGCTCACCCTGATTGCCGCATATGAAGGTGATCTGCGTGCCGCGAAAGCCAGTGCGGACAAAGGTCTCAAGAATTTTCCGGACGCAGCGCCGCTTTATCAGGCTAAGGCGGATGTGGAAGCTTTGCTGGGCGAACCCGACGCGGCCATCGCGACCATGGCTGCCGCACGCGCCGCCTTTCCTGACGATGATATGCTGGCGATCGGCGAAGCCAATTTGCTGCGCGATTATGGTGGCAGACCAAAGGCGGCACGCGATCTTGTCCAGCCGATCCTTCTGGCCGATCCGGAGAATTTCCTTGCCCAGAAATCGCAGGCGAGAAACTGGATGGCGATTGGCGGTTTGAAAGAAGCCGGCGCCCTTGTGGAAAGCGCGCTGGCAGCGCGACCCTATGATGCCGAACTGGTCAGCCTGCGCGCAGAAATATTGCTCAAGCAGAATAGATTATCGGCTGCAAAGGCGGAAATTGACAAAGCGCTGGAGATGGACCTGGGCAATGCGCTGGCGGGCAATGCGCTAGCCCAATATTGGCGCCGCAAGGACCGGCTGGATGAGGCTTTGGCGGCATCTCTCGCCGCCTCGGCGCATAATCCCGACTATGGAGAGGGTTTTCTCGGGCTTGCACAGGTTCATCATGAAATGGGTGAGACGGATCTGGCCGGGCAGCAATTTGATGCCGCCGACCGGCTTGACCCGTTTAATCCCGCCATCGCGCTGGCTCGTACCGGCGTCGCTTTGCAAGATTTCGCGGCCGACGATGCGATCCTGAATGCGCGCGAGGCTTTGAACCGCTATCGCGCGCGCGGCGGCGAATATGTCAATCTGTCGGAAAATCGCGAAACCGGCAGCCTTGTTTCCCAAGCCTTCCGCTTCCTCGATCTGGAAGGCTGGGGCCGCTATTATGCCGACCGTGTATTCGATAGCTTCACGCCATCCAGCTATTTCGATCAGGCGATCAACCAGACTCCTGGCCCGTTCCTGATCCGCAATGCCGATGGTAGCTACAATGCCCAAGAGGCGGAGAATGGCAGTGAGCAAGGCGAAAGCTTTGAAGCGCTCTCGAGCTTCCTGCAAGGCGTGGCGCTCGACCCTCTCAGCGTCGCCAGTTCCAAGCGGCGCTTGCGGTTCGACAATGGTAATTTCATCGAGCCCTTTGTTGGCGTTGACATTCTCGATGAAAGTCTGCGCAACGAACAAACATTAAACGGTGGTCTCGACACAATTTTTGATGCGCCCATTCCAACAGCGATCTGGATACGCGGTAATTATACCGATATTTCGGATAGTCGCCGGCGGCCTGATCTTAGTCCGTTCTCACGGCGGCGCGGCGCGGATAATTGGTTTTTCAGCAGCTATGTCGGGCTGGAACTCACCCCGTCTGATAGCCTGGTTCTGAATGGTGAGTTGAACCGCGACAGCAGCTTGTCGGAATCCAATATCATTGGCATTCAAGATGGCAGATTTGACCTCGAAGAAGACCGCGAAACCGAAAGGAATTTCCTGTTCGGATTGTATAATCACGAATTTGGCTATCGCGATCAGTTGACCATTGGAGGCGGCTTCGGCAGGTCACAGCTAAACGTTATAACGCTCGACATCTCCAGCACGCGGCCTTTTGCTGACCAATTGTCGCAAAGCCGCGGCACCTTCAGTTATCTTAGCGTCAATTATGCCAAAGGCTTTGGCCCGTTGGATATGCGGATCGGCGGGGAGTGGAGCGACGTGCGGACGCAGGAATTGAACACAGCCTTTGATTTCGAACAGGGCATTGCCGACCCCGGCGTTACGCCAGCCCGCTTTGATTTGCGAACAACCGAAGGGCGCGGCTATATTGATTTGCGCTACCATCCGATAGAGCCTCTGGTTCTGCAGGGGCAGCTCGAAGTGATTGCTCGCACGATTGGCGGTGATACCCGCTATCCGCTCAACTTTCGGTTTGGGGCTTCCTATGAGCCGATAGAAGGCCATTGGCTCCGCGCCGCTTTCTTGCGTCAAAGCCGGGGGTTGTTCGATTTTAGCTTCCGCCCGGCTGCCGTGGTCGGGTTGCAGGCCAATTCAGTACCCAGCTTTCGGGAAAGCCGCAATGACAGTCTGATTGTTCGCTGGGATGCCGAATGGTCTGATCGCCTGTTCACGAGTGTCGAATATCAGGACCAGCAATTAGAAGCGGTGCTATATGCCATTCCCGACCTGCCAGTAGACATTACCGGGTTCCCGGTATCGGTTAAACGCATTAGCGGCGAAGCCAATTTATGGCTGAGTGGCAATATCGGGCTGCGAGCCTCCTATGCCTATACCGACAGCGCGATTGAGGGCAGTTTCGTATCTGGCGACAACGTCAACCAAGCGATTGGGCCAAGCTTTGGTTGCGCTACGGCAGATTTGGGATTCACCTTCGGTTGCACATATGAAGTGGGTGACCAGCTGCCCTTCGTCCCGGGCCATTTTGCGCGGGCTTCGCTAGTGTGGAGCCTGCCAGCACCCATCCGGCTCAAAGCAACATTGTCCGGCAGTTACATCGGCGGTCAGGACGATGATCTGGGCCTGCCGACCGAAAATGTAGCGCTGGTGGATGCACGGTTGGAGTGGGAGCCACTGGATCGGCGATTGGCGCTGAATCTTTCGCTGCTCAACTTGCTCGACAAGCGCTATGATTCAGCCACGGATGTCGCTGCACCGCGATTCACCGTAGTCGCTGGCGCAAAGGTCCGTTTTTAATGGCCGCGCCCGGTATAACGGACAGGCTTTCGCCGCGTCGCAGCCTGTCTGGGGTGATAGTGGTCGCGGTAGTCGCCTTATTGGTCGGCTTGCTCAGCCTGACCACGATCATGCGCGATCTGGATGGACGCAGCTTTGACTATTTGTCGACGGCCAAGCCGGCACTGCCAGCGCAACCCGGCATCACCCTGATCGCTATTGACGAACCCAGCATGGATGCCATCGGGCAGCAATGGCCATGGCCGCGTTCGCAACATGCTGAGCTCATCCGTCAACTGCGCAAGGCAGGGACAAAAGCCATTGCCTTTGACGTGGTCTTTGCCGAACCGGCCGATGATGCGCAGGATCAAGCGCTGGTGGATGCGATGGGCCCCGATATAGTTCTTGCCGCCGATGAAAGTCTGATCGAACGGCCCTATGGCACTACGTTGGTGCGAACAGAACCTTTGCCTGAACTGATCGAAGCAGGCGCGCGCTCCGGTGTCGCAAGCCTGTCGATGGATGGCGACGGTGTGCTGCGCAACATGCCGCTCTATCGGGATGGTTTCATGGTCGAGCTGCTCGAGATGACAACCGGGGAGGATGTGCCGGAGAACCAAAACCGCCGCCGGATCCAGCATTTTGGTCCAGCAGGGAGCTATCCGACGATCTCCTATTATCAGGCGCTCGACCCTGCGGCCTATCTGCCGCCTGACTATCTTAAGGATCAGATCGTGGTGATCGGCTTTGCATTGCAGACCAATGCCGATGTCGCGGCAGGCGGGATTGATGCGTTTGAAACCGCCTATACATTACGCTCGCTCCAGTTGACCCCGGGGATTGAAGTCCAGGCGACGATTTTTGACAATCTGCGCACAGGGCTTTCGATCGAGCAATCGTCGCGCTGGCTGTCGCTTGTGTTTGTTGCCCTCGCCGCCGCGCTCGCGCTGCTGGTTTCCGGACCCAAAGAGCCTGTGAAGAAGGCATTGCTGCTGGCATTGGCGCTACTCGCTATCATTGGCAGTTGCTGGCTATTGCTCCAATATGGGCGTTTCTGGATTGGCCCGGTGGCCCCGTCAGCCGCGCTGATACTGGGTGTGGCTGCGATTGCCACACGCGATTTTGCTGGCGAACAGAAACGCGGCCGCGAAGTACAAACTGCCTTCGGTCAGTATCTCGCGCCGGAAATGGTCCAGAAAATTGCTGATGATCCAAGCCTGCTTAATCTGGGCGGGGTCAGCCGCGAGCTAACAATCCTGTTCTCCGACATTCGTGGCTTCACCTCCATTTCAGAAGCGATGCAGAACGATCCACAAGGGTTGACGCGGATGATCAATGCGATCCTTACTCCGCTGTCCAACATCATCCTTCGGCATGGCGGCACGATCGACAAATATATAGGCGATTGCGTAATGGCCTTCTGGAACGCACCGCTTGATGATCCCGACCATGCCTTGCACGCGCTGGAAGCGGCGCGCGAGATGCTAGCGGAAATGGAGAATATTAATCGCAAAATCCAGACGATGCTGCCCGCGGGAGCCAATGTTCCGGTCATCCGGATGGGCATCGGCATCAACACCGGAACCTGCGTGGTCGGAAATATGGGATCGGATCGTCGGTTCGATTATTCGGTTCTGGGCGATGCCGTCAACCTGGCCTCGCGCCTAGAAGGCCAGTGTGAAGAACAGGCCGTCGACATCTTGGTTGGTCAGGCTACTGTCAGCGCGGCACCGTCTTTGGCTTTCAGGAAAGTAGCCGATATTCAGGTCAAAGGGCGAGCAGCGACAGAGCCAACTTATACGCTATGTGATGAACTTTGAGTCAGTTATGGCCACGATAGGTCAACGTTGAGGCCATTTCCGACGCGAAGCAAGAAAGCAAGTTAATGTCCGTTTCGGGACAAAGCAGGTATTTCTAATTCACGCCAGCCGCCCCTCAATAGCATCCCAGATCATCCCCGACGTATCGGTGCCATTAAACTTATCAATCGCCACAATCCCCGTCGGCGAGGTCACATTAATCTCGGTCAGCCATTTGCCGCCGATCACGTCTATACCGACAAACAGCAATCCCAGCCGTTTCAGATCCGGCCCCATAGCCGCGCAAATTTCTTTTTCGCGGTCGGTTAGTCCTGCCGCCTCGGCATAGCCGCCTTGCGCCAGGTTGGAGCGAAACTCGCCTTTGCCGGGCTTGCGGTTGATCGCGCCAGCCACCTCGCCGTCCACCAAGACGATACGTTTGTCGCCTTCTTGCACCTCAGGAAGAAAGGGTTGAACCATATGCGGCTCTGGCCAAGTCTGGTTAAAAACTTCGATTAAAGCGCTCAGATTGCTGCCATCTTCTGGCACCAGAAAGATTGCTTTGCCGCCATTGCCGTGCAGAGGTTTGACGACAATGCCGCCATGTTCGGCTTGAAACGCACGGATTTCATCGATGTTTCGACTGACCAATGTCGGCGGCATATATTTGGCGTAATCGAGCACATAGACTTTCTCTGGCGCATTACGCACAGATACCGGATTGTTGACCACCAGCGTCTCGCCCTCAATCCGTTCGAGCAAATGGGTGGCCGTAATGTAGCCAACATCAAAGGGCGGGTCCTGCCGCATCAGCACGACATCTATATCGCTGCCGAGGTCCAACCGCACCTGTTCGCCAAATTCATAATGATCGCCTTCGACCTGCTGCACATGCACCGGATGCGCGAGCGTGGTAAGGCGGCCGGCCAGATAGGTCAGGTCTTTGACATCATAATGATAAAGCCGGTGGCCGCGCTTCTGCGCCGCGATCATCAGCGCGAAGCTACTGTCGCCGCCAATATTGACTGTTTCCATAGGGTCCATTTGCATGGCAATTTTCAGGGTCATAGAGGCGCTTTCTCACGTGGTTGGGATTGGCAGGATTAAAACCCGTGCCAGACATTGGTTAAATGGGTCGGCAAGCGGCGCGGCGCAACCAATATTACATCAATCCGCGCATCTTCGCCATTTTTACAATATTCCGGATAGAGAATTTCAACCGCAGCCGCGACGCGTTTTAGCCGGTGGTGGTCGATCGCCGTTTCCAGATCCTCCATTTTCGTTCGCGCTTTCACTTCGACAAAAGCGACCAGGCCCGCGCGCTTGGCGATAACATCCACTTCGCCGCGCGGGGTGCGCGCCCGCTGTGCCAATATGCGCCAGCCGTGGAGTCGCAACCAACCCGCTGCAATGCTCTCTGCACGCCGTCCCTGTTGTTCGGCCCGTTCCCTCTTCGCAGCAGGGCGATTCATTTTTGCCCCTCCGCTTTCCAACGGTTGGCCAGATCGTAGAGCTCTTTACGGTCAGCGCCAAAAGCGCGGGCAACCTCTCCAGCCGCCTTGGCTGCCGGTAGCCTTTCCAGCGCCAGATGCAGGGCCGCTTCAATGTCAGCTTGGCTAGCCGGTTCTGCGGCTCCGGGCGGACCGATTACGACAACAATCTCGCCCTTGGGTTTCTCACTCGCATAGCGATCTGCGAGATCGATCAGACTGCCGGTGACGGTTTCCTCAAATTTTTTGGTGATTTCTCGAATCACGGCGGCTTCCCGGTCACCCAAATTTTCTCGCGCATCCGCCAACATGGCACCGAGGCGCGAGCCATTTTCATAAAAGATCAACGTCGCCTTCACCGTCTTCAACTCTTCTAAAACTTTACCACGCGCTTTTGTTTTATTGGGCAAAAAGCCTTCGAACAGAAACCGGTCGCTGGGCAAACCTGACAAGGTCAACGCAGCAATGACGGCGCTTGGTCCGGGGATAGTCGTAACGTAAGCGCCGGCCGCCTGTGCATCGCGCACTAGCTTGTAACCGGGATCAGAAATAAGCGGCGTACCCGCGTCACTCACTAGTGCGACAATTTTACATCCCACGGCCGCTAAAATTTCCTGCCGCTCAGCCAAGCCCTTATGGTCATTATAGACCACCATTTTCTTCTTTTTACCGATGTAGTTCAGAAGCTTACCGGTAACTCTTGAATCTTCTACTAAAACAAGATCGGCGGCAACGAGAATTTCTTCGGCGCGGCGCGATAAATCTCCAAGGTTGCCGATTGGTGTCGCGACGATATACAGGCCGTGTTCAATGGGAGTAGACATAATGAAGGCCATGGCAGATAAATCGCGAGTAGGACAGAGTGAAACAATGGAATCACCCCTTCAAAGCGGACGGCGCAACCTGTTGAAATATGCCGGTCTCGCTTCGATCATCTTTCTGGCTGGTTGTGAGACAGTAGTGCCGCGCGGCGGCGAGCGTACACCAACACCGACGCCAACACCGCCACCAGTAACCAGCGGTTTGCCGACAGACCAGACACACCATCGTATTGCATTATTGGTTCCGCTATCCGGTAAAAATGCGGGCGTCGGGCAATCCTTGGCCAACGCGACCACGATGGCGCTGCTCGATACCAAGGCGGGCAATATCCGCATGACCAATTATGATACAGCGAAAGGCGCCGCCGCCGCCGCGCGCAAAGCGGTTGCCGATGGCAATAAACTGATCATCGGACCATTGCTCAGCGATAATGTTGTTGCGACGGCCAATATCGCCCGCCCGGCAGGCGTCCCGATCCTCAGCTTTTCCAATGATGCCGGTGTTGCCGGCAATAACGTATTCCTGCTCGGTCACATTCCTTCGCAATCGATTGATCGTGTGGTTGGCTATGCCAAGTCAAAGGGTATGAACCGCTTTGCCGCCCTAGTACCCAATGGTGTATACGGCCAGCGAGCCTCCTCTACACTGCTGCGCTCGGTTAAAGATGTGGGCGGGACCGTAGTATCAATCCAGAATTTCAGCCGTGACTCCAACTCGGTTGAAGCCGCTACCAAGAAGCTTGCGCAAAATGGTGATTTTGATGCTGTGCTGGTGGCTGACAATGGCACCATGGCCATCAAAGCTGCGCCCTATATTCGCAAAAATGCGAGCGAGAGCGCCAAAATTCTCGGCACCGACCTGTGGAATACCAGCAGCAATCTAGCCGGATCTCCCGCGATGCGCGGTGCCTGGTTTGCCAGTGTTTCGGATGGCCTGTACCGTCAATATGCCGGCAAATATCGCAGCCGCTATGGCCGCGCACCCTTCAGGCTCTCTAGTCTGGGATATGATTCAGTCTTGTTGACCGTCAAAGTGGCACAGAACTGGAAAGTCGGGACACCCTTCCCGATCAATCAGCTGACCGATTCCGGCGGGTTCATCGGTCTGGACGGCGTCTTCCGTTTCCGCCGCAATGGCGTCTCCGAACGCGCGTTGGAAGTACAAGAGATCAAGAGCGGCAGCTTCACTGTCGTCGACCCAGCCCCAAAGGGCTTTTAAAGGCTTAAGCGTCATCCCAGCGATCGCTAGGATGACGCAATATAGCAATTAACCAATCTGCTGACCGGTATCTTTCCAGTCGGCCAAAAATCCTTCAATACCCTTGTCGGTCAACACATGCTTGAATAGCCCGCGAATAACATTCGGCGGCATCGTACCGACATCTGCGCCAATCCGCGCTGATTCCAGAACATGGATGGGATGACGGATAGAGGCCACGAGAATTTCGGTATCGAAGACATAATTGTCGTAAATCAGGCGAATGTCATCAATCAGCTTCATACCATCAAAACCATTGTCGTCATGGCGACCGACAAAGGGCGAGATAAAGCTGGCACCTGCCTTGGCTGCGAGCAACGCCTGATTGGCTGAGAAGCAAAGCGTCACATTGACCATCGTGCCTTCGCTGGTCAGCGCTTTGCAAGTTTTCAGACCATCAATCGTCAATGGCACCTTGATGCAGACATTGTCGGCAATTTTGCGCAGCACTTCGGCCTCTTTCATCATGGTCTCATGATCCAGCGCAACCACCTCGGCGGAAACCGGGCCATCGGTCAGCCCGCAAATCTCTTTGGTGACTTCCATAATGTCACGGCCCGATTTCTTGATGAGCGACGGATTGGTGGTCACACCATCAACCATTCCCGTTGCCGCGAGATCGGCAATTTCGGCAGTGTCGGCGGTATCAACAAAGAATTTCATGGGCTTATGCTCCTAAAACGGGTGCGGTGATGAACGTTGCGCAATGCCTAACCTTTTTTGGCGAAAGACGAAACAGATCACGAAAATAGGCTGTGCAAAAAGCTGTGGATAGCTTGGGGGCTGTTGGTGGTCAAAATCCAATCAGCTCAGCCCAAATATCCCAATCAAGACGGGATCATTAGTCGCCTGTGGATTGGCTCTTATTTTCGCTTCCTCTGCACCGATTGAACGGTAGATCGCATCGCTGACTTTTGCGGTCACATCTTCGCTAATATCGGCAAAGTTGATATCGCTGACTTGGGCCAACACCAGATTGATGATTTCATTGTCAAACAGGTTGAGCCCTTTGCTCACCCCCGGCAGAATCCGGGTGGCAAGCGACGTTCCCATTTGATTTTGTAGCAATGTCGTCGCAGCGCGATCCCCGCCTTTGATGATCGCGGCGGCGTCCGCGATACTCATGCTCCGGATGGAATCGGCAATAATCGGTGCCGCCAGATCTGCGCCAGTTTCGGCCGCGCGATTCACTTGCTTTAACAGACGTTTCTGGATCGGCTTTGACCGCAGCACCGCCGTCGCGATATTGGTCACGCGCGTCCCGCCCAGTCTCTCTGGCACGGATATGCGGGCAACCTGACTCTCAAAAAACCCGTTGGGCTGCAGCAATTGAGCAAAGGCATTTTGTGACGATAAGGTCAGCAACCGCTTGATCGCATCAGTCAGGCTAAATGCTGGAAGGCTCGCGCAGCCTGGCAGTGCGAGAATGGTCGCGGCGGCACCAGCGGCCAAAAATTTACGACGGTCGATATTTGTCATGATCTCAATCCCCTAATCCCGCTTCCGCATATAGCAGTTGGTGACGCAATCCCAAAGATGCTTATATGGCCCATATGAATCGCATCGATGCCCCGATCAGAAACAGAGTAAGAGTGATTTTGCTCAATGCCGCCCTGGGGCCGCTCGACTATCGGGTACCCGAAGGCATGGACGTGTTCCCCGGTTCCATCGTCATGGCTCCGCTGGGACCCCGTAAAGTGCCGGGCGTGGTTTGGGATGCGGACAGCTTTCCGGTGGATGAAATTGACGCGAAGAAATTGCGGCCACTGCTCGAACTCCGCGATGTCCCGCCACTGGCCGCTCCGCTGCGACGGCTGATTGAATGGACCGCACGTTATTATTTTTCTTCGCCTGCTTCGGTATTGCGCATGGTCTTGTCGAGCGGCGCGGCATTTGCCGATAGTCGCCCGATCACAGAATATCGGCTCAATGGCAATGTTCCCGCCCGCATGACACCGCAGCGGGAACAGGCACTGGAGAAACTCACTGATGTACAAGGCACGGTG
The DNA here is from genome assembly GCA_947489315.1 of uncultured Sphingomonadaceae bacterium. GTDB lineage: Bacteria > Pseudomonadota > Alphaproteobacteria > Sphingomonadales > Sphingomonadaceae > Parasphingorhabdus. The sequence goes on along the minus strand of CANLCX010000001.1, from coordinate 838,444 downwards.
AGCGAACTGGCTTTCAAGGCCGATGTCTCCATCGCCGTCATCAGAGGATTGGAAAAAGCGGGCGCGTTTGACAGCAGCCAAGTCTCTCCTTTTGCAGACATCGCGCGCCCGGACCCGAACTTTGCGAAAGTCGATCTGAGCGACAATCAGAACGCGGTTAGTGAAAAACTGATCCAAGCGGTTCGGGACTCGATCTTCCAGCCTTATCTGCTCGACGGCGTAACGGGATCGGGCAAAACAGAGGTCTATTTCGAAGCCGTGGCCGAGGCCCTGCGTCAGGACAAACAAACCTTGGTTCTGCTCCCTGAAATTGCGCTCACCGAGCCTTTTCTGGACAGGTTCAAGGCGCGCTTTGGCACCGAACCAGTGGCTTGGCATAGCGGTCTGAAACAATCCGACCGCAAGAGAAATTGGCGCGCGCTTGCCGATGGTGATGCCAAGGTTGTGGTCGGGGCGCGTTCAGCCTTGTTCCTGCCCTATAAAAATCTTGGGCTAATCATCGTCGATGAAGCGCATGAAACCAGTTTCAAACAAGAGGATGGCGTGCGCTATCATGCCCGCGATGTTGCGGTGATGCGCGGGCTATATGAGAAAATTCCTATCATTCTGGCATCTGCCACGCCTGCGATTGAGAGCCGTCATCAGGTTGAACAGGGCAATTATGAATTGCTGGAACTCCCAGCCCGTTTTGGTGCAGCTACCTTGCCAGAGATTGAAGCGCTTGACCTGACGCAGGATATTCCGGCGCGCGGGTCTTGGCTGGCACCGACGCTGGTCAACGCGCTGGAAGAAAATCTCGACAAAGGCGAACAATCGCTGCTGTTCCTGAATCGCAGGGGCTTTGCACCGCTAACTCTGTGCCGGACCTGCGGCCACCGGATTAACTGCCCCAATTGCACAGCATGGATGGTCGAACACCGGCTGACCAAGCGCCTCGCTTGCCATCATTGCGGCCATGTCATGCCGCAACCGGAAAAATGTCCGGAATGCAGTGACGAGGATTCCCTTGTCGCTTGCGGACCGGGGGTCGAGCGTATCTGCGACGAAGTGAAAATGCTGTTCCCGCAAGCCCGCACAGCGATTGTCACGTCCGATACAATCTGGTCGCCGGCAAAGGCCGGTGAATTTGTTGCCCAAATGGAAGCGGGTGCGATTGACATTGTTGTGGGCACACAGCTTGTGACCAAAGGCTATCATTTTCCCAACCTGACGCTGGTGGGCGTGGTTGATGCGGATATCGGGTTGGAAGGAGGCGACCTGCGGGCCGCCGAACGGAGCTTCCAGCAAATTTCACAGGTCGCGGGTCGCGCTGGTCGTGCCGAAAAACCCGGCCATGTCTATGTCCAGACGCGCATGCCGGGTGCGGCCGTCATTCAGGCTTTGATCAAGGGTGATCGCGACGGATTTTATGATGCCGAAACCGAATCCCGGCGCGCTGCTGCTGCACCGCCTTTCTCAAGGCTCGCGGCCATTATCGTATCTTCCGAAGATAATGCAGAAGCGATTGAGACCGCACGCCTGATCGGCCAGACAGCCCCAAAGCTTGAGGGGTTTGCAGTCTATGGCCCTGCCCCTGCCCCGCTTGCTATGCTGCGCGGCCGGCATCGGCACCGCTTATTGGTGCACGCGCACCGTTCGGTTGAGATACAGGAAATCATGCATGAATGGCTCGAAAAGCTGGAGTGGCCTAGAGCGGTGCGGGTCGGCGTCGATGTTGATCCCTATAGCTTTGTTTGATTCACAGAAAATGCAACTAGGGTGTGCTCCGCACTTGATGCGGAGCTACGGGTAGTGGTAGCGCTACGTCCTCTCTGGGCTTCGCATCAAGTGCAGAGCACAAATATTAAAGGCCCGTCTATGAATCGCATTTTCGTTCTTCTTGCCATGGCTCTTGCCGCCCTATTTGCTGGCCCTGCCCAAGCGGATCCCGCCGACATTAGCGCGGCCAGCCGGTCTGTGGTCCGCGTGGTGCTAGCGGCAACTGATGGCGATAAAGTGGCGTTTGTCGGTCATGGCAGTGGCTTTGCTGTCGCACCCGACAAGATTGTTACCAATGCCCATGTGGTCGAAATAGCCCGGCAGGAAAAATCGGTTGTCATCGGCATTGTGCCCTCACAGGGCGGCACCAGCTATGGCGGCAGAGTCATCGCTTATTCGCCCGGCAATGATCTGGCACTTATACAATTAGAAGATGGCGGCCGCTTGCCGCCGATGACCGTTTTCGGCGGCCCGGTGGCTGACGGAGCAGATGTTGTCGCCATTGGCTATCCCGGTTCCGTGGACCGGGCTCAGGGGCTAAACCTTGATGACCTGATCAACCCGATGTCGCCGGTAAAAACCCGCGGCTCTGTTTCTGGCGGACGCACGACCAAGCAATTTGATACGATCCTCCATACTGCTCCGATCGCGAGCGGAAATAGTGGCGGGCCGCTGATCGATAATTGCGGCCGGATTTTGGGTGCAAACAGCTTTGGTTCGCTATCCGATGGTAATGATGCTGAATTTGGCTTTGCCGTTTCCAGCCGCGAAATCCTGTCCTTCCTGCGCAAAGCAGGCGTAAAGACTTCTTCCACCGCAACACCATGCCGTTCCTCCGCCGATATCAGCCGCCAAGAACGGCAACGCGAAGCGACTGCGCGCGCGCGTGTGGAAGCCGCGCAGAAAGCCGAAGCCGCGAAACGCCAGCAAGCCGAAGCGCAACTGCGGACGCAAATCTCACAGGATATTATCACGGCGCGCGAGAACCATATGGCCGTTGCCGCCCTGATGCTTGTGTTGTCATTGATTGCTGCCGGCGCTGCCGGTTATTTCATATTGAAGGACAATCGGAACGTAGCGATTGGGACAGCGGGCGGAGCGGCCCTTCTGGTTGTCGCCGCCATCTTGATCTTTTTAACGCGACCGGCTTTCACCGAAATTGACGACCGCGTCGCGGCAGCCCTCAAGGCAGAGCAGAACGGCGGCAACGGCAATGGCGGTGAAATAGTCACCGTATCAGCCGCTGGCGACTATCAATGCAATATCAATCCGGATCGCAGCCGGATTACCGTGTCGCAAACCGACATGCTGCCCATTAAATGGGCCGAAGGCGGCTGCGTCAACGGGCGCACGCAATATGGCCGGGACGGCGGCAAATGGTCGCGTATTTTTGTGCCGAACGAAGAACAGACGGTGACGATCAGTAGCTTTGACCCAGATCGAGCTGAATTTACCACCGAACGCTATCTTGTCGGACTGGCGGCGATGACCAAGGCACGGGAAATTCGCAGCAAATATGGTAACAGATCATGCACTACCGATGAAAAGGCGCTGTCGGATATCGAGGATATGGTCAAAGCCATTCGTTCAGAATTGCCGATGCAGCCCAATGAACGGCTCGTTTATGAGTGCGAAAAAGCGGCCCCGTGATATTGAAAAGTCTATGATCGAAAACCCGCGATGATCAGGGAAGAACAGCGCAAATCAGCGATGCGCTTTGTCCTGTTTACGGTATTCATCTATTCCGTCGGCTTCGGTATCATCATGCCAGTGCTGCCTGAGCTGATTCAGGAACTGGAGGGCGTAAGCCTATCCGAAGCGACTATGATAGGCGGCTTTATCAGCGCTTCTTATGCGCTGTTCCAATTCCTCATGGGGCCGTTAGTCGGCAATCTGGGCGATCGATATGGCCGCCGCCCGGTGTTTCTTGTCTCCCTGCTCGCCTTCGGCATTGATTTTGCGTTAATGGGTTTCGCGACCTCGATCATCTGGTTGTTCATAGGCCGGTCTATTGCTGGCGGTCTTGGCGCGATATTTGGCCCGGCCAATGCCGCGATGGCCGATATGTCGAGTGATGAAGATCGGGCCAAAAGCTTTGGCCTGGTCGGCGCGGCCTTTGGCATAGGCTTCGTCGTTGGCCCTGCACTCGGAGGATTTTTAGGCGATTATGGAACGCGCATTCCGTTTTTCGTTGCTGGCGGACTGGCTTTTCTCAATTTCCTCTACGGCTGGTTTGCTTTCCCTGAAACAATGGCGCCGGAGCAGAAACGCAGTTTCGATTGGAAACGCGCCAATCCGCTGGGGGCCCTTCTCAACTTGAGGAAATTGCCGAACCTGCTCGGCGTCGCCATGATCTATTTCCTGTGGATGCTCAGCAGTTCCATCTATCCCACGAGCTGGGCCTTTTTCGCGCCCGCGCAATATGGCTGGGATAGCAAGATGGTAGGATTGTCGCTCACTTGTGTCGGCCTATCCATGGCACTGGTACAAGTCTTTCTAATTGGCCGCTTCGTAAGCGCGGTGGGTGAGCGAAAAACCGCAATATTCGCGATATTCGTGGCGATCATAATATGCGCAGTTTACGTGCTCATCGATACCAGCTGGGTTGCGATATCCCTATGCCTTATCGTTGGAATACAAGGCATGGCAATGCCTAGTATCAATGCGATGATGTCCCGGCGGACGCCCAGCAATATGCAAGGGGAGTTGCAAGGCTTTAACGGCAGCATGGCCGCCTTGGCCGCGATGATCGCGCCGCTGCTTTATAATGGCTCGCTATCCTATTTCACCAGCGATGCCGCGCCTTTTCGCTTCGTCGGCGCACCTTTTGCTATTGCGGCATTTATCGGACTGGTCCCGCTGATTTTGTTGATGATCATCAAACCAGCGCCAGACCATAAGGGCTAGCGCAAAAGCTCAGTCACGATTGCTGAATATTTTCAACGCTTCGGCTTCGAAAGCCGCCATCGCTGCCATCCACGGACCGGGACCATAGCTTATACGCGCGACGCCAAGCTCAGCCAGCCGCTCTAGAGATGGACTATTCGGCATTATCATGACGTTGACCGGTATAGGCGCATGTTCGCAAACCATCGCGATGATTTTTTCGTCCACGGCAAAAGGAATGAAAAAGCTGCCCGCGCCCATATCGGCGTAAGCCTGACATCGCTCGAGCACGGCCTGAACGCGAATTTCATCATGATTTTCAACCGGCGTTTGAATGAATATATCCGTTCGGGCATTGACGAATATTCCGGTATCGGCTGCGGCCTTAATCCGATCCGCCTGTGCTGCCACATCGCGTAGCCCGCCCGAAGACAGGTCCTGATCTTCTATGTTCAGGCCTGCCACTCCGGCTTCTTTCATCAGTCGGGCGTTGGTTCCAACAGCACTGGCGTCATCGCCATATCCCGTTTCCAGATCAATGCTGACCGGCACATCGACAGCCGCCACGATATGCTTTGCATTGGTCAGGGCAAAATCGAACGGTAATTTTTCGCCATCGTCAAACCCCTGTGCGCCGGCGACAGACAGGCTGCCTGTTGCGACCGCTTGGGCTCCTGCCCGAACAGCGACCCGCGCGCTGCCAGCATCCCATATATTATAGAGGACCAATGGATTGCCCGGTTGATGCAGTTTCGCAAATTGCGCGATCATATCCGTCATTATGGGGCTTCCTTTTTAAGCAAACGTTCTTTTATCTCTAAACCATAGGCATAGCCGCCCATGGATCCATCGCTGCGCACCACCCGGTGGCAGGGTATCAGCACCGCGACATTATTCGCGCCATTGGCACTACCCACAGCGCGCACGGCCTTGGGCTTGCCGATGGCCGCCGCGATATCCGCATAGCTGCGCGTTTCGCCGAGCGGGATTTTCTGAAGCTGTTTCCACACGGCTTCCTGAAACGCCGTGCCCTGCACATCGAGCGGGATATGACTAAAGTCGCCGGGTTTCTCGACAGAGGCTGCGACCTCTGACAGCAGCTCCTGAAATGCATCATCACCGGCCCGCAACTCCGCTTTGGGGAAACGAGCGTGCAGTTCTTCTTCGCCCTCGTTGAACGACAGGCAGCAGACGCCCTTGTCCGTTGCCGCAACCATCATCATGCCCAGTGACGTTTCGACATTGGCCCATTGGATGGTGACCCCGGCCCCGCCATTTTTCCATGCACTTGCTTTCATGCCTAATCTCTTTTCATTGTCTGCGTAAAAACGCGATGCCGAACCATAGCCGGCATCATAAATGGCCTCAGTGACAGAAGCACCCCCGTCCAACGCCTCTTTCACGCGTTCAGACCGCAGCGCCCGGCCATAGGCAGCGGGCGACAATCCCATTGCGCGTTTAAAAATACGCTGCAAATGCGTCGGGGAATAGCTTGTCAGCACGCCCAGCTCGTCCAGCGTCGGTGCTGTCTCGGCCATGCGGATTGCGTCAATCACTGTCTTTACCGCGGCATCGTCGCGAGCCACATCCTTTGGCATACACCTCAAGCAGGCACGCAGTCCTGCGGCTTCCGCCTGCTCCGGCTTGGCGAAGAAGCGCACATTCTCCCGCTTGGGGTGGCGCGCGGCACAGGATGGGCGGCAATATATGCCGGTGGTCAGCACACCGGTCACGAATTGGCCGTCAAAAGACCGGTCGCGATTGGCCACAGCCTGCCACGCCATATTGTCATCAATCAAGGATTCGGGTTTGCTCATGCCATTCTTTTGCCAGCCTTTCCGATCCCCTGCATCCCGTATCTTGCGATCAAAGCAAAATCTTACCTCAGACATAATCAGACAGCCTGAAAATCTGCCTTTTTTGGCATTCTTAAAAAAGCGGTCGAGTGCCATCTTGCATCGCAGCAAAATGGTTGCTAGACGCCGCCCAACTAAAGGCGAGATACAGTGTATTTCACCTGCCAACGGGCACCAATCACTTACCAGTTTTTTGATCCGGTTATCAGGTCAATAATACAGGCACGGAGTAACGAACGCGTGGAGAATTCCAGCGGCATTAGAGCGAGTTTAGCGGGGCGTTACGCCACCGCGCTGTTCGCTTTGGCCACCGAAAACAAAGCCATCGACACAGTGGAAGCGAGCCTTGCTTCACTTCACAAATCGATGAGCGAATCGGACGACCTCAAGGCGCTGATCAGCAGCCCGGTTTTGTCCCGCGCCGATGCCGGCAAAGCAATTGCCGGTATTTCCAAAAAAATGAAGCTGGATGATCTGACCACCAACGTACTGGGTGTGCTTGCGGCCAATCGCCGTCTCGACCAGATTCCGGCCGTCATTCGTGCCTTCTCTACTTTGGCGTCCAGCCATCGCGGCGAAATCACGGCAGAAGTGACCTCCGCTCATCCGCTGGATGATACACAAATTGATGCGCTCAAGGCGCAGCTTAAGAAACGTGTGGGAAGCGATGTTTCGGTTTCCACCTCCGTCGATCCGTCCATATTGGGCGGTCTGGTCGTCAAAATCGGCAGCCAGATGATCGACAACTCCATCAAAACCCGTTTGAACACGCTATCTCAGGCCATGAAGGGCTAAAGGAAGACATAATGGATATTCGCGCAGCAGAAATTTCAAAGGTCATCAAGGACCAGATCGCCAATTTTGGCAACGAAGCACAAGTTTCCGAAGTCGGAACCGTTTTGGCTGTTGGTGACGGTATCGCCCGTATCCACGGCCTTGATCAGGTGCAAGCTGGTGAGATGGTTGAATTCTCCAACGGCACGCAGGGCATGGCGCTGAACCTCGAAGCCGATAATGTCGGTGTCGTGATCTTCGGTTCGGATGCGGACATTAAAGAAGGTGACGTTGTTAAGCGGACCGGCACGATTGTGGACGTTCCCATCGGCAAAGAACTGCTCGGACGCGTTGTTGACGGCCTTGGCAATCCTATTGATGGCAAGGGCCCGATCAAAACCACACAGCGTAGCCGTGTTGAAGTCAAGGCACCGGGCATTATCCCGCGTAAATCCGTGCACGAGCCTGTGCAAACCGGCCTCAAAGCTCTCGATGCTCTCGTTCCTGTTGGCCGCGGTCAGCGCGAATTGATCATTGGTGACCGTCAAACCGGTAAAACCGCTGTTGCGATCGATACCTTCATCAACCAGAAAAATGTCAATGCTGGTGATGACGAAGGCAAAAAACTTTACTGCATCTATGTTGCTATCGGCCAGAAGCGTTCGACAGTTGCACAGATCGTACGTCAGCTCGAAGAAAATGGCGCGATGGAATATTCCATCGTTGTGGCGGCTACCGCTTCCGAGCCGGCTCCGCTACAATATCTCGCACCTTATACCGGTGTGACGATGGGCGAATATTTCCGCGATAACGGCATGCACGCTTGTATCGTTTATGACGATCTCTCCAAACAGGCTGTAGCTTATCGCCAAATGTCCTTGTTGCTGCGTCGTCCTCCTGGACGTGAAGCTTATCCTGGTGATGTTTTCTATCTCCATAGTCGCTTGCTCGAACGTGCTGCGAAAATGAACGAAGATAATGGTTCTGGTTCTTTGACCGCCTTGCCGATCATTGAGACACAGGCTGGTGACGTTTCGGCGTACATCCCAACCAACGTGATTTCGATTACCGATGGTCAGATCTTCCTCGAAACCGACCTGTTTAACCAAGGCATCCGTCCTGCGATTAACGTGGGTCTATCGGTTTCCCGTGTGGGTTCTGCCGCACAAACGAAAGCCATGAAAAAGGTTTCCGGTTCGATTAAACTCGATCTGGCTCAGTACCGCGAAATGGCGGCCTTTGCGCAGTTTGGTTCCGATCTTGACGCCTCGACCCAGAAATTGCTGGCACGCGGTGAGCGTTTGACGCAGCTCCTGAAGCAGGCTCAATTCTCTCCACTGGCTTTTGAAGAGCAGGTTGCTTCTATCTATGCCGGTACAAACGGCCATCTTGACGCCGTCGCGGTCACCGATGTGAACCGCTATGAAGAAGCCATGCTGGCTCATATGCGCGCCGATCATGCAGATATTTTGAAAACGATCCGTGAAAGCGGCGACTTGAAAGATGATACCAAGGCCGCTCTTGAAGACGCGCTTGCCGCATTTGGTAAGAGCTTCGCCTAATGGCTTCCTTAAAAGAACTTAAGGATCGGATCGGGTCGGTTAAATCGACCCAGAAGATCACCAAGGCCAAGAAAATGGTGGCCGCCGCCAAATTGCGCCGTGCGCAAATGGCGGCCGAAGCTGCGCGTCCTTATGCCACTGAAATGGCAAAGGTCATGGGCAGCCTTGCTGGCAAAGTGACAGTGGATGAAAATTCACCCAAGCTGCTGGCTGGTACGGGCAAGGATCAAGTGCATCTGTTGGTCGTGGCGACCTCGGATCGCGGTCTATGCGGCGGTTTTAATGCCAACATCGTTAAAGAAGCGCGGCTTAAGGCCGAAGCGCTTGTTAACGAGGGCAAAGACGTGCTCTTCTACATGGTTGGCCGCAAAGGCTTGCCAGTGATCAAGCGCGTTTACGAAGGCAAAATCATCAAGCATTTTGATACCAGCATTGTCAAAGCGCCGGGTTTTGCAGAAGCAAAAGCGATTGCGGCGGAACTCACCGAAATGGCCGAAGATGACAAATTTGATGTTGCCCATCTCTTCTATTCCAAATTCAAATCCGCTCTGGTGCAAGAACCGACGCGGCAACAGATTATTCCTGTTGCTATCGAAACCGTTGAAGGCGCTGGTTCGGATGCTGCGGTGGAATATGAGCCGGATGAGGAAGAAATCCTCACCGAGCTGCTGCCGCGCAACCTGACAACGCAGGTTTTCGGAGCCTTGCTGGAAAATAATGCAGGCGAACAAGGCGCGTCGATGACCGCCATGGAAAACGCGACCCGCAATGCCGGCGAGCTGATCGACGACCTAACCATCGTCTACAACCGCAGCCGTCAGGCCGCGATTACCACCGAATTGATTGAAATTATCGCTGGCGCAGAAGCGCTCTAAAGCAAGTACGCAAGGAAAGACAAATGGCAAAAACCAACAATGTAGGCCGCATTTCGCAGGTTATCGGCGCTGTCGTCGACGTAACCTTTGACAATGAAATTCCGGCAATTCTCTCCGCTTTGGAAACCGACAATAACGGTAACCGGCTGGTTCTAGAGGTTGCTCAGCATCTCGGCGAAAACACCGTGCGCACCATCGCTATGGATGCAACCGAAGGTTTGACCCGTGGTCAGGAAGTGACCGACACCGGTTCTCAGATCATGATGCCTGTTGGCCCGGAAACACTCGGCCGCATCATGAACGTAATTGGTGAGCCGATTGATGAACTTGGCCCCATTGGCGCGAAATCATCTGCTCCTATTCACGCAGAAGCGCCATTGTTCGTGGACCAGTCCACCGACAGCGAAATTCTCGTGACCGGTATTAAGGTTGTCGACTTGCTCGCTCCTTATGCAAAGGGCGGTAAAATTGGCCTGTTCGGCGGTGCCGGCGTTGGTAAGACCGTTCTCATTCAGGAACTGATCAACAATATTGCTAAAGGCCATGGCGGTACATCCGTTTTCGCCGGTGTTGGTGAACGTACCCGTGAAGGTAACGATCTCTATCACGAATTTCTCGACGCGAATGTTATCGCCAAAGACGCCGACGGCAATGCAACGCCAGAAGGTTCTAAAGTGGCCCTCGTCTACGGTCAGATGAACGAGCCTCCAGGCGCGCGTGCCCGTGTTGCTCTGTCCGGTCTAACCATCGCAGAATATTTCCGCGACCAAGAAGGCCAGGACGTTCTGTTCTTCGTCGATAACATCTTCCGCTTCACGCAGGCTGGTTCAGAAGTGTCCGCGCTTCTTGGCCGTATTCCTTCGGCTGTGGGCTATCAGCCAACCCTGTCCACCGACATGGGTCAGCTGCAAGAGCGTATTACCTCAACCAACAAAGGTTCGATTACATCGGTTCAGGCCATTTACGTTCCTGCCGATGATTTGACCGATCCAGCACCGGCAACGTCCTTTGCCCACTTGGACGCCACCACCGTTTTGAACCGTGCGATTTCAGAGCTGGGCATCTACCCTGCTGTTGATCCACTCGATTCAACATCGCGTGTTCTGGAACCTCGCGTTGTGGGTCAGGAACATTATGACACCGCCCGCGCTGTTCAGGAAATCCTGCAGAAATATAAATCCCTGCAAGATATTATCGCCATTCTCGGCATGGACGAGCTTTCTGAAGAAGATAAGCTGGTCGTTGCCCGTGCACGTAAACTGCAAAAATTCCTGTCACAGCCTTTCCACGTTGCCGAAGTGTTTACTGGCATCAAAGGTAAGTTTGTTGATCTGGAAGACACGATTAAATCGTTTAAAGCGGTTGTGGACGGGGAATATGATCACCTTCCTGAAAATGCCTTCTACATGGTCGGTGGCATTGAAGAAGCGCTTGAAAAAGGCAAACAACTGGCTGCAGAAGCGGCCTAATCCATTCCCCCTCCCTCACGGGAGGGGAATAGGGACATTGATTAATGGCAAACCTACATTTCGAACTCGTAACCCCTGAAAAGCTCGTCCGGTCGGATGATGTTTATATGGTTGTTGTGCCCGGCGCAGAAGGCGACTTTGGCGTGCTGGCCGGCCATGCGCCGTTTATGTCCACCATCCGTGATGCAGAGCTGTCCATCTACGCCAGCGAAGGCGCAGAAGCCGAAGTCATCACCGTTCAGGGTGGCTTTGCCGAAGTGAATGAAAAAGGCCTTACGGTATTGGCTGAGGCCGTTTCCTAAACAATCTGTTTTAAGGGAGTTGTGCTCCGCACTTGATGCGGAGCAAGGCGTAGCAAAATGCCGCCCTAGCACTCCGCTCCGCATCAAGTGCGGAGCGCATCGCGCAAAAACTAAGCCTCCAGCACGGTCGTCGCTCTGCGCTCACTGCGCCACAGAAACAATCCGCTCAATAAGATCAGACCGCCGCCCACCAGCGCAAGCGGATCAAGGGCATCCCCGAATATAAACACGCTGATCGCCGATGCGATAATCAGCTGTATATAGACAATCGGCGCAATGGCGGCAGCCGTGGTTCGCATCGTCGCCATATAGAGCAGAAAGTGACAGCTTGTCGCAGTGACGGCAACAATCGCACAACGTAGGATGACATCCCAATCCGGTGCGCCCGGGATGTGCATGACCGGTACCAGAAAATGCCCAGCCACGGCCGCGATCGAAAGAAATATCGCTGCCCAGAAGGCTATGTAGAATTGCGCCGCAAATATCGATCGCTGGCTGGATACCATGCGGTTGAGGATCAGCATCGCTGCCATCGCAACGGCCGAAAATAAGGGCAGAATTGCGACCAACCCAAAGGCAGCAACATTGGGCCGCAGCATGATCAACACTCCGCCAAAAGCGACAATCGTTGCCAACCATGTCGCGGGCCGCATTTTTTCTTTCAAAAACCAGCCGGAAAACAAAGCCGTCAGGATGGGATTGATAAAGGAAATTGCCACCGCATCAGCCAAAGGCATGATGTAGATGGCGGAAAAAAACGTTATGGTCCCGACCGTCAAAGCAAAGCCGCGTGCGGCATGCAGCCAAGGACGACTGATTTGGAAACCCGCCCTGCCCTCTCGCCAATAGAGAATGACCGCCAGCGCAATCGCACCAATAGTGAAGCGCAAAGCCGCAACCGCAGGTGCTGGCCAGTCACCAGCCATGGATTTAATGAACGCATCGCCGATCGGAAATCCGGAAAAAGCAATAAGCGCCAGCAAGATACCGCTGCCTGCCACTGTCTTTCCGATATTTTTGTCTGCCTGCAAAACCCGTCCGATCTCATGAAGCGCGAAACCCTCGATTGCAGGCTATTCCGCAAGAAACAACCTTCATCTTGCTGAGAAACTACATTCCTGAAACCGAAACTGTCTCACAGCATTATCCAAACATTAACCATTTTCCTTGAAAGAGATGTTTGATGATTTGGAAACAAACTATTTCCGGCGGAGAGACATGAGCGCATTTGGTAAGAAAAATGGATTGGGTGGCGGCAGACCGTCATTTGGCGTCGCGAAACCTATGTCGGGAGGCGGCGGGAGTAGACCTGCCGAAAAGGAAGAGCTCGACAAAGCAGCCGGTGGCGATCAATTTCCTGCTATAGATGCAGTGCCACTGCCAGGTGAGGAAATTGACGCAGCTAAGGCGCCTGATCAGGACGACGTGATGTCACGACTTGCTGATCGTTCGAATGCTGCACCGGAAGATTCCAATAAAGACGAAGGCTTTGGTGCTTCCGTCCACAAGATTAAAGAACAAGTCCTTCCGCGTTTGCTGGAACGGGTTGATCCCGAAGCCGCTGCGACGCTCAACAAGGAAGAGCTGACCGAAGAATTCCGCCCGATCATCATGGAAGTGCTGACCGAGCTGAAATTGACGCTGAACCGGCGTGAGCAATTTGCGCTGGAAAAAGTTCTGGTCGACGAATTACTTGGCTTTGGACCGCTCGAGGAGTTGCTGGGAAATCCGGATATTTCCGATATCATGGTCAACGGCCCAGAACAGACTTACATCGAGATCAAGGGTAAGCTTGAAATCGCGCAGATTAAGTTTCGCGATGAAGAGCATCTCTTCCAGATTGCACAGCGGATCGTGAACCAGGTTGGCCGTCGTGTCGACCAAACTACACCGCTTGCCGATGCCCGTCTTGCCGACGGTTCTCGTGTGAACGTTATCGTTCCACCGCTGAGCCTCAAAGGCACGGCAATTTCCATTCGTAAATTCTCCGAGAAACCGATTACGCTCGACATGATGAAGGGCTTTGGCTCCATGTCGGATGATATGTGTACTGCGCTTAAAATTGCTGGTGCATGCCGGTTTAACGTCGTTATTTCTGGCGGTACGGGTTCTGGTAAAACGACCATGCTCAATGCCATGTCGAAAATGATCGATCCGGGTGAGCGCGTGCTGACCATCGAGGATGCGGCCGAGCTTCGCTTGCAGCAACCGCACTGGTTACCGCTGGAAACACGTCCACCAAACTTGGAAGGCGAAGGTGCTATCACCATCGGTGACCTCGTGAAAAACGCTCTGCGTATGCGTCCTGACCGGATCATCCTTGGTGAGATTCGTGGCGCGGAATGTTTCGATCTTCTCGCTGCCATGAACACGGGCCATGATGGCTCCATGTGTACGCTTCACGCCAACTCTCCTCGCGAATGTCTTGGTCGTATGGAAAATATGATTTTGATGGGTGACATCAAAATCCCGAAAGAGGCTATTTCACGCCAGATTGCAGAATCGGTTGACCTGATTGTTCAGGTGAAACGTCTGCGCGATGGTTCGCGTCGTACCACCAACATTACCGAAGTGATCGGGATGGAGGGCGATGTGATTGTGACCCAAGAACTGTTCAAATATCAATATCTTGACGAGGATGCCGACGGCAAGATTATCGGTGAATATCAGTCATCCGGCCTGCGTCCGTATACGCTTGAAAAAGCGCGGCAATATGGATTTGAGCAGCCGTTGCTCGAGGCTTGTCTCTAAACACAAGTCTATTCGGTTGAGATAAAGCCCAATCCGAAAGCCACCGAAATACCGAATGTCAGTAGGGATGCCGCAGAGATAAACTGCCACGGCATGAAACCGACTTTATCTATATCCTTGCGCTTACTGCGCCGCCTGTTTGCGACCTCGGAAACGACCGTAATGGTCGCCGCGACAGCGCACACCACCATCCACTGCGGAACCATATTGGCTTAGGCCTTGCCGAGCATCTTGATGATGCCGGAAAAGTCCATGCCGCCTTGTTCTTCGCCTTCGGCATATTGCTCATAAAGCGCGGCAGCCTTTTCACCCATTGGTACCTGAGCGCCGGCGCTTTCTGCGGCTTCCATCGCCAGGCGCAAGTCCTTGAGCATCAAAGCCGCTGCAAAACCGCCTTCATAGCCATTATCTGCTGGGCTCTGCGGTCCAACACCGGGAACCGGACAATAGCTGGTCATCGACCAGTTCTGGCCCGAAGCCTTGGATGAAATGTCGTAAAAATTTTGAAGATCAAGACCCAATTTCTCGGCCATTTTAAACGTCTCGCAAGTGGCAATCATTGATGCGCCAAGTAGCATATTGTTACAGATTTTTGCCGCCTGCCCTGCACCATTGTCACCGGCATGGATCACTGCCTTGCCCATATCGGACAAAATCGGTTCGGCACGCTTGAAGGCTTCCTCGCTGCCCCCAACCATGAAAGTCAGCGTGCCGCCATTGGCCGCGGCAATACCACCGGAAACAGGCGCGTCCACGGGCAATATGCCCTTGGCTTTAGCCATTTCCGCCACATCGCGCGCGCTATCAACGTCTATGGTAGAACAATCCAGAACCAGCATTCCAGGTCCAGCGTTGATCACCACGTCATTGGCATAGACGGACCGCACATGTTTGCCAGCCGGTAGCATGGTGACGACCGCTTCCATACCGCGCACAGCATCGGCCGCATCGCTGACCGGATGGCATCCTGCCTCTCCGGCTTTGGCGAGCGCTTCACCCGACAAGTCAAAGGCGTGTACCTCATGGCCTGCTTTCGCCAGATTGGCGGCCATGCCGCCGCCCATATTGCCGAGACCGATAAATCCGATTTTCATGATTATTTCCCCGTCCAGTTGCCTGGGCGTTTTTCAATGAAGGCTTTCATGCCCTCTTTTTGATCTTCACTACCGAAAAGTCCGTGGAACAAGCGACGTTCAAAGACGACGCCTTGCTGCAGATTCATCTCAAAGGCGGCATTGACCATTTCTTTGGTGGCAATGGTCGCTAGCGGTGCCATGCCGGCAATCTCAGTTGCCGATTTAACAGCTTCGTCAATCAGATCTGCAGCAGGCACAACCCGTGCAACAAGGCCGGAACGCTCTGCTTCCTCGGCTTTCATCATCCGACCCGTCAGGCACATTTCCATCGATTTCGCTTTACCAACAGCCCGCGTCATCCGCTGTGATCCGCCCATTCCGGGAGTTACAGCGAGTTTGATTTCTGGCTGTCCGAAATTGGCATTGTCGCCGGCAATGATAAAATCTGCCATCATGGCCAGTTCACAACCGCCGCCCAGCGCATAGCCTGCAACCGCGGCAATCCATGGCTTGCGGGTAGCGACGACATCGTCATAGCCCGCGAAGAAATTGTCGCCATACATATCGGCAAAGCTCTGCTCAGCCATTTCCTTGATATCAGCACCAGCGGCAAAAGCTTTTTCCGAACCCGTAATCACTGCGCAGCGCTGACTGTCATCGGCATCATATGCGGCGAAAGCGGCTTTCAAATCTGCGAGCACCTGACTGTTCAGCGCGTTGAGCGCCTTTGGCCGGTTAAGCGTAATCAGCGTAACCGCATCACGCTGTTCGACCAATATTGTTTCATAATCTGCCATGTATATTTCCTTATTAAGCCAGTGGCACCCACTCTTCGTCCGCAGGCAGCGGCGCAAAGATGGCGTCGATCAGTTCATCACTCGTGTCTTCCGGTGTCGCGGGATCCCATTTAGGATCGTTGTCCTTATCGACAATTAGCGCGCGAACACCTTCGATAAAGTCATGCCGAACGAGCACGCGCGACCCGATGCGATATTCGTTACGCATTTCATCGGCAAATGTTTCCATCGCCGCGCCTTCTTTCAACTGACGCAGCGCAACTTTGCATGTTTGCGGGCTTTTCGTACCCAATGTGTCGCGCTCTTTCAGCGCCCAATCGCTGCCGTCCGCATC
This sequence comes from uncultured Sphingomonadaceae bacterium, assembly GCA_947489315.1. GTDB lineage: Bacteria > Pseudomonadota > Alphaproteobacteria > Sphingomonadales > Sphingomonadaceae > Parasphingorhabdus. Next base: position 822,004 of record CANLCX010000001.1, on the reverse strand, counting down.
CAGTGCGGCAAGAATTTCCTCATAGACATCCGAGGCAAAAAATTTGTCGATCTTGTCGAGGTTATCAGCAATCCGCGCGGCTGGAACAATGTCGGACAGTTGGCCCAATATCCCGTCAATCCGGTCCGGATTTTCGCTGATCCGCTGTTTGGCTTCGTCGAGATTTTCGGATGGAACATAATGGGTCGCCAATCCCACTTCTTTGCATTCCGCGCCGTCTAGCCGTGCGCCGGTAAGCGCAAGAAATTGCCCCAAGCGCCCAGCCAAGCGGGACAAAAACCAGCCACCACCAACATCAGGAAATAGGCCGATACCCGTTTCCGGCATAGCAAAACGCGTATTTTCGGTCGCAACGCGATATTTGGCCGGCTGGGAAATGCCAACACCGCCGCCCATGGTGATGCCGTCCATGAACGCGACGACTGGCTTTGAATATTCAAACAGCAGATGGTTGAGCTGATATTCCTTATAAAAAAACTCGCGCCCCTCTTTGCCATCCTTTTTGCCGGAAGCTTGCAGCATCGCGATATCGCCGCCAGCACAGAAGCCACGTCCTTCGCTATGGTCGATAATCACCGCTTCCACGCTGTCATCATCACGCCATTCAATCAGTGTGTCACGCATGGCTTCGCACATCGCGAGATTCAGCGAGTGGATGACTTTCGGACGGTTCAGGCTGATATGCCCGACACGGCCGGTTTTTTTGATGATGAGATCTTCGGTCATTTTATCTTTCTAGTCTTGGACAATATTGAGATGCGATTATTGCCGCAACATTTCACGCGAAACAATCATCCGCATGACTTGGTTAGTGCCTTCGAGGATCGAATGCACCCGCAGATCGCGCCAAAAGCGCTCGATGGGATAGTCCTGCAAATAGCCATAGCCACCAAACAGCTGCAACGCATCATTGACGATTTTTGAGCCATTATCGGTCGCCAACCGCTTGGCCATGGCCGCAAATTTCGTTTTGTCAGGGGCCCCCTGTGTCACCTTCACCGCAGCCATATAAAGCAAAGCCCGCGATGCTTCGAGATCAGTCGCCATGTCAGCGAGCATGAACTGTGTATTCTGGAAATCGCTGATGCTCTTGCCAAATTGCTTGCGCTCTTTGGTATAGGCCACCGCTTCGTCGAGACAACGCTGCGCCCCGCCGAGCGAACAGGCACCGATATTCAGCCGCCCGCCATCGAGACCGGCCATAGCGATGCGAAAGCCCTCGCCCTCACCGCCCACTCGGTTTTCAACTGGCACGCGAACATTGTCGAAATTCACCTGCGCCGTCGGTTGCGAATGCCAGCCGAGTTTTTTCTCGTTCGCACCAAAACTGACGCCGTCCATATCTTTTTCGATCACTAGACAGGTAACGCCGCTGGCACCGTCATCCGACGTCCGCGTCATCGTGACATAAAGCTCGTTCTCACCGCCGCCGGAGATAAAGGCTTTGGAACCGCTGACGACATAGTGATCCCCATCCAGCACCGCTTTCGTCTTTAGCGATGCTGCGTCGGAACCTGCGCCCGGTTCTGTCAAACAATAGCTAGAGATTTTCTCCATGCTGATCAGGTCTGGCAGATATTTATCCTTCACAGCCTGTGCGCCGAATGTATCGATCATCCAGGCCGCCATATTGTGGATCGAAATAAATGCGCTGGTCGAGGGACAACCATAAGCCATGGCTTCCATGATGATCGCGCTTTCCAGCCGGCCGAGACCAATGCCGCCGGATTCCTCGGAAACATAAATCCCACCAAAACCCAATTCTGCGCTTTGCTTGATCACATCGCGCGGAAAGATATGCTCTTCATCCCATTTACCGGCATGCGGAGTGATCGCGTCAGCCGTAAATTTCTGGGCCATATCCTGAATGGCTAGCTGGTCCTCGGTCAGGGAGAATTGATCAGTCATTTTTTCCATCGTTCCATTTTTCTTTCAACACCCGCTCTGTGAAAAGCCGGTTCAAAACTTCTTCGTCGGTTCGCTCATACACAAGTTCCCGTGGCGTGGAGCCCTTTATATGCGCCATGGCGGCGACCCTGCCACTGCCCAGAAACCAGGTATCGGGTTCTGTCCGGGCAATGGGGTCGGCATAAGCTTCGTCCATTGTGATGATCGTCCAACCATCGGCGATTAGTCCGCGTACCAGATCATCAATGAATAGCGCGGCAATGTCGGTTTCGTGAAGCAACAACACATGCGCCGGAGAACGACCCGAAGATTGCACCGCGATATCATCATAGAAATTGGCCGTATCCACCATCGTCTCCACATAGAGATCGCGCAAAGCCTCCATATCCATAGTCTTGCCCTGCTTGGCAGCCTGTGACGCGAGACTGTCGATATGCCAGTCGTAATTGTCGACCGTAATATAGGCGTTCATCAAACCGCGCTGCGAAAGCGCCTTGCGCACCGCGTCGCGCTTTTCGAGATCACGACGGCCTTCGTCCAGATAGGGGAAGCGGAACCACGGACGATAGCCGGGTCGGCCTTTCAGCCATTTTTCGGCCTCATCAATCTCCGCCACATAATCTTCAACCGCCGTTTTCCAGAGCCACGGATGAGTCTTTGTGTGATTGCCAATCACATGGCCAGCGGCCACATAGGCACGGATACGGTCTTCACCGCCTTTGCCCGCGTCTTTGTCTAGGTTACCAGTTGTCACGAAAAAACCCGCTTGCTCAACGCCTGCCTCGGCCAGCGCTGCGATCAGCTTTATCGCGCGCTCATCCGGGGTAAAAAAGCCGCCAGCATGGCGCGGAATATCGTCAAAGCTAATCGCTATCTGCTTCTCAGCAGCAGCGGGATGAAGAGCCAAGCCGATGCTGGCTATCAGGATCAATAAAAACCGCATCATCGCAGGACCATTGCCCCTTCTATGTCAGGAAGGATTTTGCTTAAGAAATATCGACAAAGACAGCGCTATGCCAGTTTCCGCATCACATCGCCGAACAGATCCTCGTCCGAAGGCAATTCTTTCGAAACCGCCAGCGGCTTGGAAACCCAGGTTTCGTTGATCAGGTCACGCCACGTAATATTGTTGTTGGTGCCGTTGCCGCCCCAGCTGCCACAGCCGAGCGAGAATGTCTGGCGCATGCCGTTCCACAAGTTGCCGCTGTTGGAAGCCGATTGCGGTTGGTTGACCATCACCCGGGATGTCCGCGTCGCGTTGGCGAGCTTCATGATATTCGCGTCGGATTGCGAATAAAGACCGCAGCTATGCCCTTGTCCCTGATAAGCTTGGATGTTGTTGGTCAGATCAATGGCTTCATCAATATCGGCAGCGCGATAGAGCGCCATGATAACGGTCAACTTCTCGCCAGAGAAGGGGAAGTCAGGGCCGAAACCGGTTTCTGGTACCATGAAGAAAGTGCGACCTTCGGGCAGATTAAATCCTGCCATGCCTGCAATTTTCTCAGCCGGTTGCGCAACAATCGCGGTGTTGAAATGACCATCTGGCCACAACGCATCCTGCAATTTTTGTTTCTCTTCTTCGTTGCACAGATAGCCGCCCTGATGCTTCAGCTTTTCGACCATCTCGTCATAAATCGCATCGACCAGGATCACGCTATTGTCCGAAGAACAACTCGCTGCAAGGTCGAGCGTTTTTGAGATACGGATTTTTTCAGCAGCATCTTCCAAATCAGCGCTCTCATCCACTGTAATGACAGCATTGCCGACGCCCACACCCAAAGCGGGGGTGCCGCTGGAATAAGCCGCGGTGACCATCGCGCCGCCGCCCGTGGCAAGCACCCGGTCACATTGCCGCATCAATTCATTGGTTTTTTCAACCGATGGCACATCAATGCTAAGAACCAGATCAGCGGGCGCGCCCATTTTGACGATCGCGTCACGCATCAGATCACAAATCAGTTTGTTGGTCAGCTTAGCCCGTGGATGAGGAGCTACAATAATCGAATTACGTCCCTTTACCGCCGAAATCGCCTTAATCACCGGCGTTGCTTCAGGGTTAGTTGACGGTGACAAGGCACCGATCACGCCAACCGGCTTTGCAATTTTCACGATATTGCGTTCCAGGTCTTCCTCGATAATGCCGACGGATTTATCATCGATAATGTCAAACAGGGTCGCCCGGGTCTTGCGGAAAATCTTCAGATATTTGCCATCATAATTGCCAAGCTGCGTCTCTTCGACTGTGTGTTGGGCAATTTTTTCGGCAACGGATTCCTCGGCAACCGCCCAGACCATTGCGCGGATCAGATCATCAACCTGCTCCTGCGTGTAATTTTCAATCTGCTGCTGCGCTGCACGCGACCGCGCAACCAATTCGGCAACTTCTTCCACGATGGGATCCTGTGGGTTGGTGGTCGTGTCCAGCATATTAAGCTCCTGAGATTTGTTCTACCCGAAAATCAACGTGAAAAGACTCGTTGAACCGGCATTTTTCTTACCATTCTATATAATTCACCGCCGATAAGCATGCAATGGCCAGCCATGAAATGGGCGCAACTAAATTACAAAAGCAATATAGCTACGCCACAATGCGCAATTGCATTGCTGGCCGCATTGCGCCTATCACAGGCTCAATCACAAGGGTCTACCACCATTCTATGCGCCCCATGACAACTGATGTTTTAGATAAAGTGCCGACGGAACAACCGGTTCTCGGGCAAAACCGCCCTATGGCGGGTATCCTGACGCGGCTTGCGGCGATGCTGTCGCTCGCGATCATGTTCGCCTTTGTGAAATTGGCGGGACAGGATGGCGTCCATGTCACCGAAAGCCTGTTTTATAGGCAACTGACAGCGATGCCGCTGATATGTTTCTTGATCTGGCGAAGCGAAGCGGGATGGCCCGCCATTAAATCGAACAAGCATGTGCTGCACATATTGCGGTCGACATTGGGCATTTTTGCTATGGGCCTCAATTTTTGGGCGATGACGCTCTTGCCCTTGGCCGATGCGACGACGATTAGCTTCACCGTACCGATTTTTGCAACGCTGTTCGCCGCTGTTATCCTTCGTGAAAAAGTTGGTATCCGGCGCTGGTCGGCCATATTGATAGGTTTCATCGGCGTATTGGTCGTCATCCAGCCGGGTGGCAGCCTAATCCCGGCCTTTGGCGCTACGGTGGCACTCATTGGAGCCTTGGTGACCGCATCGGTGACCTTGGTCATTCGCATGCTTGGTCGGACAGAAACCAGCATCGTCACAATCTTCTGGTTCTCGGTCTATACCTTACCGGCCCTCGCGATATGTGCTTACATCTATGGCGGCGGGCATGAAGCCAAGACTTGGGGCTATCTGCTTGGCGTCGGCATTTTCGGTGCGATCGGGCAATTGACCATCACCCAATCGCTACGTTTGGCGCCTGTCTCCACCGTCATGCCGATGGATTACAGCGCATTGGTCTGGGCCACCATCATCGGCATTGTTGTGTTCAGCCAATGGCCCGGCCTGTCAATCCTGCTCGGGGCGCCGATTATCATTGGGTCGGGTCTATTCATTGCGTGGCGAGAGCATGTGAAGGCTGCCAGGGAGGCCGCCCAGGCGCTTTAACCGTCAAAACGTTTCCGGATATCCTCGCATTCGGCATAATGGTCGCGCACAAAACTGGGCACCTGTCCCCTGTCCATCGCCGCATCATCTTCGTCATTCATGAATCTGCGGCGGTAGTCCGTATCGCCTTCACCAAACTTGATCGCCCGGCCGTTTCTGTCAGCGCGGACATAAACAGCGCCGTTGATCGAGCCCCAAAAACGCATAGCCGGCATGGCGGATTGGTTGACGCCACCAACACCAGCGCCGTCTTGCATAATAAAAGATGCCGAACTCAAGCAATCGCGCGCCAATTGCGCAGCCGAGGGCCGATCACCGCTCTTCAGGGTCATATTGCCCAGCTTCGAGACAATGCGCTGCGCCCTGCTCTGCGGCATCACGAAGGGTTCGGATATATATTGCATTTGTTCTGCCTGACCGGCGGCCGACAGCCCCATAGCGAGTGATCCCAAAGTCAGCTGCATCAGCGCATGTTTCATAAAATCGGCCCCCTATCCGAAGTGACTAGCATGCAAATAGCGCTTGCCCAACCCGTCATCAGGAGCTTAGTCTTTGAAAAAAGGGGAGGTTCTAGTGAAGATGTTTTTTCGTGGCGTCATCGCCATCGCAGCGGCTATCGGATTCAGCATATCGGTTAGCGCATCAGGGCCCTCAGAAACGGTCAGCTATCCCGAAGTCACGGTCTATGAAGCCGCCAAGATTATCACCATGGAACCAGGCTATCCCGAGGCCCGTTTTGTTGCCACTTCAGAAGGGATCATCCTTGGCCTAGGTCAATCACTAGAGGATCTCAGCGCGTGGACCGAGGGACGCGATGTCAATATTGACCAACGGTTTGCCAAGAACGTTCTGATGCCTGGCTTTATCGAGCCGCATGTCCACCCAATGCAGACAATCATGATGCTCCCCCTGCCCTTCATCAGTCCAGAGGCATGGGAGCTGCCCGGCAAGACCTATCCCGCCGCGCGGAGCAAAGAAGCTTATGAAAAGCGCCTCAAAGAAGAGCTAGCGAAAAGCGATGATAAGCTATTCATCACCTGGGGCCATCACCGCTTGTTCCACGGAGATATGGATCGCGCCTTGCTCGACCGAATTGCGCCCGACCGGCCGGTGGTCATCTGGCAACGCAGTTTTCACGAGATTATCGCCAACAGCAAAGCCCTCGATTTACTGGACATCGGTACAAAGGAGGCGTTCGAGAAGCAATTTGACAAGCCCGACATAACCCCGGGCCATGCGGATTATGACAGTGGCATCATCCATGAAACCGCTCTCTTCAACGGCATAGGCAAACTCCGCCCCTATCTTTTCTCGCCCGAAAAAATCCAGATCGGCCTGAGCCAGATGCGGCAAATGATGCTGGAAAATGGCGTAACCACCAGTGCCGACCTGGCCTTTGGCGGTTTTGGCGGACCAGAGATGGAAGCGAAGCTGTTCAAGAGCCTCTATGACCAGCCCACTATGCCGTCTCGTATCCTCGCGATACCGGTTGCACCGCTGGTTACGGGCGACCCGAATGTCTGGCTGAGAGATATGAAAGCCAAATATGACAGCGATAAATTCTTCTTCTCCAACCGGGTAAAGCTGTTCGCCGATGGCGCGTTTTTCGCGCAATATATGCAGATGAACCCGCCAGGATATTCCGATGGTCACGAAGGCAAATGGCTAACCGAGCCAGAGGAATTGCTAAAGCAGACCAATCGCTTCTGGGAGGCTGGCTGGAACCTCCATACCCATGTCAACGGCGACAAAGGACTGGATGTCGTGCTCGATATATCCGAAAAGCTGGCACCCAAAAACGGCCAGAAGATCATCATGGAGCATCTCGGCTATTCGACCGAAGCGCAAAACCGCCGGATTGGTGAAATGGGTATCTATGTCTCCGCCCAGCCCAATTATATCCGCATCCTTGGTGATGCCTATGCCAAAACCGGCCTAGGCCCCGACCGGGCCGCCCAAATGAACCGGCTCGGTTCGCTGGAGCGCAAGGGCGTACCGCTCGGCCTGCACAGCGACTTTAACATGGCGCCAATTAATCCGCTCTATCTCGCTTGGGTCGCGAGCAACCGGATTACGCTCGACGGCAATGTAAAGGCTCCGCAAGAGCGCCTGTCCCTCGACAAGGCCCTGCGCGCCATCACCATAGAGGCAGCGCAGGTCATCGGTATGGACGCGTTGGTCGGCTCCATCGCCACAGGTAAGAAAGCCGATTTCACCGTGCTGGACCGCAATCCCTATGATGGCGGTGCGGCCAACTTGCAGCAGGTGCAGGTCCAAGGTGTGGTGTTTGAGGGCCAGTGGTTTCCGGCGGAATAGAGCCTAGCACAGGACAGCGACACATGGTCCTGTGTTCAGCAAACAATCTGGAAAACTACAACTTAGCTAACCCTCGTCTTTGCCTTTGCCTTCATCTCCGCTCGGCGCTTTGATTTCGATCTTTAGCTCAGCCGCATCACTATTATCATTCGCAGTTGTCGGGTTGTGCTTGGCTAAAAATTGGAGAGATTTCTTCATGTAATTGGTGAAGTCCTCGCTCGTATCAAAATTATGACTTGACTTGGGAAAGTAGATTGTTTCCAACTTTTCAAACCCCGATTTTTTCAAGGCCGCAATAAAATCATCAGCATGTCGCCGCGGGACATTATTATCTTTTTCACCTTGGGCAACTAATACGGGCACCCGCAAAAGGGCCGCCTGTTGGACGGGTGAAATGGCCTCAAGGTCTTTTTTCTCTACGCCAGCCACTTTCTCTTCCCATTTTCGAGCGTAACGCCGGGCGGCAAATTGCTTGCGATCATATTTAAGCATCGCCCGAACGTCGGTAACTCCATTCAGGCTAATCGCACATTGATACATATCCGGATTTCGAATCACACCCCACAAGGCTGCATATCCGCCATAGCTGCCTCCCATGATGCAGATACGGTTCTCGTCAGCAATGCCCTGCTCAATCAACCATTGTGTGCCATCATCAATGTCATCAATCATCCCTGTGCCCCACTGGTCATAACCCTTTTCAACATAAGCACGGCCATAACCCGTGGAGCCACGAAAATTCGGTTGCAGCACGGCATATCCACGACTGGCCAGCATCTGCACCAAAGGATCAAATCTCCAACTCGTACGGGCAAAGGGACCACCATGGGGTAGAATGATCGCTGGCAGATTTTTGCCACCCGATGCTTTCGGTAGGGTCAGATAAGCCGGTATCGATCCCCCTTCCCGCGACGGATACCGGACCGGCTCCACGGCCGCCATCTTCCCGGGCTCTATTTGGTTATAGGGGATTAATATCTGCTCGATTTTCTGCTGCTTTGGATAGTAGAGGTAATAGGATCCGGGGTCAGATCCGGAACCCGACCAGAATAGAGCGACCCGACGATCTCTGCTGGTACTCAAAATGCTATTATGCTTGGATTTGAAGACCCGATCAATCCGCTGCTGTAGATCTTCCAGCTCCGGGACCAGCCATTTTTGACCCGGTTTCTCCGCGTCAAATTTTACGCCAATCAGCCTTTGCTGGCTATCCAGCACGAGTTCCGTGACGTCGGCATCTGGATGTTCAAAAATTGTCTTTCCAAAAAGATCCTCTTGAAAATTATACTGATAGACACCGAATCTTCCGGTTTTACCATTGGCCAGAATAACCGCCTGCCCGGTTTCAGGCAAAAATTGCAGATCATCGACAACATCATCTTCAAAAGAATCGTAGCGGCGGTTCTCAATCTTGACCAACTTCTCTCCAGGCGCGCTGCGATAATAAAGCCGCCACCGCTTCTTACTATAGTTTATTCCGGCTCGGATATTTCCTTCAGAATCCGCGAGCCATTGGTCAATCTGATGCTGTGGTTTTTCGAGCACCGTCTCCTCGCCATCTATCAGGTTAATCCTGACGGCAAATGGTTTTCCGCGTCGATACTGATAAACAATGACGTAACGGCCGGCGGGGTCGGTAAATATCATACCATCTTTTTCCAGTTGCGATTTCTCATTCAACTTCGTCACTTTGGAAGTTTCCAGATCGAGGCTTTTGAGCGCATTGGACGAAAACGCCATAAAAATGAGATTATGGACGCGGCCAAAGCTCAGCAGCAGTTTTTTATCGCCCGCCCAGCGGAACCAATTGATACCGGTTTTGCCGATTGAATAATATTTGATATCACTACCAGCTGGAGCAGAAAGGTTGATAATGCCGATGAACTTTTTCTCGCCCTTATTCACCAATACGGCGACCTTTTTGCCATTGGGCGACAAAGCGGGAGAATGCAGAAATGGTAGTGACGAGAAACTCTCAATCGGGATCAAACCAGATGCGGGCGGGCTTGGCACAGCATCCGCCCTTGCCACGGCGGAAAGTCCCGCGATCGATGAAACCAATATCAGGAAACGGATAAAAACCGCTCCCTGAAAACCTATCCATGATCTAAATCGCAAAATAGTCTGCCCCAAATATTATAACGAGACTATTTCAAAATCGCGCTATTAATTCAAGAGAATCAATTGCTGATTATCAATAAATGAAAAAAACCATCATATTCTTGGCGGGATTAGTCTTAAAGCTGCAACAGTTTCATTAAGGCGTTCAACGAAGCCCTGCGCGCTATAATCATGAAGGTGATCGGGCAAGACGCGATGGTCGGCTCCATTGCGAGCCGCAAGAAGGCCGAATTCACCGTGCTGGACCGAAACCTAATTTGGCTTTCGATAAATACTCATGACGGCTCCGTTGCCGGTCGGAGCGGACTTTACCAGTTTGAGCGCCGTTATTTCGACCTCGCTGTCAAATAGGCGCTTACCGGACCCAATAATCACAGGAAATATCCAGAGACGAAATTCATCGATCAGGTCTGCAGCCAAAAGCGTTTGGATCAATTGCCAGCTGCCATGGATCTGCAATAATGGTCCATCCCGATTTTTGAGTTTGGCCACTTCGGCCACAGCATCGCCCGAAAGGAACGTAGTGTTCGCCCATTTGGGATCCAGTTTACCGGACGACACGACATAAACATGGCCATCATTCATGCTGGTGTCCTGATGACTAGAAAACATCTCATAGGTTTTGCGGCCCAGCAGCATATCATAAGGTTCGGCCATCGCCTCCTTCTGGACCTGCTCCATTACCGGATCCCAATATGCGGTGGCCCAGCCGCCCGAAGTAAAACCGCCAGAGCGATCTTCATCGGGCGAACGAACCGCCTGCATAACACCATCAACAGTTACGAATGTCAGTGCCGCAATTTCTCTCATGTGGATGCCTTCGTGAAACGCTCGTGGATGAAACCGAGGACAAAACCGAACACAACAAACTGGATCGTGCTGGCGAGGCCCTCTGTGAATATCCAGCCCGGAATAGATGGTGCCGTATATTTGGCCGGTTCTGCAAAGGCGATATAGAAACCCAGAAACAATCCAAAACTGAGCGACACCTTCAGACCATCTTTTACCCTCGCGTTGATCGGAGCGATATGGGCCAGCGCGAGAGTCAAAATGCTTCCCTGAATGATCATCGTCAGGAAACCCAGAGCCATAACAGGCTCCGGTCGTGCAAAATCAATATTGGCATAATATTCTATATTGATCACAAAGTGGTTCAGCCCTTGAACGGCGAACGAGACGATCATGAAGGCTATCACCGACAATATATGTTTCACAATCGCCTCCTACATTGGCATATCCATCGCCGGGGCCAATTCAATAGTCCCGCCAATGTCGAGATGCGGTGATTTTTTCGTCATGGCGATTGCCGCATCCTGATTTTCCGCTTGAATGATCGTGATACCGGATAACGGGTTGGAGCCGCCGTCTTCCGTCACGCCATCAGAACTGACCGTTATCGATTGGCCAACAGGAAGACCGCGATCCACCACCGCGTCGCCAAGGCCATCCATCCATGCCATCCATTTTTTCATATGTTGCTGCCCTTCTTCGGGTGTCATTGAAGTTTTTCCGCCATGATAGGCCAAGATGAATTTTTGCATTTTCATTCTCCTCTGAGGGTTTGGTGTCTTTCGAACCGCCTTTATTGCGCCGATCTAAATATGTTAAAGAACATTTTTAGAAATCTTTTATGACACCATAAAAGGGAGAACATACCGATGCCTTATAGTGCTGAGCATAAGCAGCAGACACGTGCGAAGATCGTTGAATCTGCCAGAATTCTATTTAACCGGCACGGCTTTCAGGATGTCACCATCGACATGGTGATGGAGAATGCGGGGCTCACTCGCGGGGGATTCTACAATCATTTCAAGACGAAAGAACAGCTCCACCACGCTGCCGTATCCAGCTTTTTGCATGGCCGTGGTGCTGAATGGCGGAAAGATGCTGGCGTCGATCCAGGTTCGCCCGGGGAAGACATGGTCCGCCAAATGATATTGGGATATCTGTCTTCGGAACATCTGGGCGATATCGATGGACAATGTCCGATGATCGCGCTGCCTTCAGACATTGCCCGGTCCAATCCGCAGGTGCAGACATCCTATTCCGAGCTGCTGCAAGCAATGGTCGGATTGTTTGAGAACGGCATTGGCAAGAGAGGTCGCGAAGCACGGCAGCAAGCCTTGTCGATGGCGGCATTATGCGTGGGCGGCATGGTTATTGCCAAGTCGCTACCCGATTCAGAATTGGCCGAAGAAGTTCGAGATGCGGCGCAGAGCTTCGCTTTGAGCCAGTTGGCTGGATAGGATGGGTGCTCGCTGCCGCTGCATAAAATCTCGAAACCAGTAAGCCATGACATTGACTGGCCGGGGAGCATAATCCCACTCCCCACCCGATCACTCAATCCAATAACCTACCACCTTCCAGGTCGAATCCTCCCGAACCAGCGTCAAGGTCTCGGTGGCATCGGGCTTGTTTTCGAAGCTGGTCCGGAATTTGACCATCTCATATCCGGACGGCGGCGCTGGTACCGCTTCCTGGCTGCTGGCCGTCCGCGAGAGCACCGCTCCGAATGCAGGTTGAACCTGTTCGGCGGTCGATGCCCAAGCCTCGCTGGTGTTTAATTCCTTGAAGGATTGTCCGGTGGCGTTCCAGCTATCGAGCCAGTTATACGCATCAACCAGCGCCAGCCATTTCCGGGCCGACTGCATGACATCGGATGCGGCGAGCGCAGAGGATGATGTTTGGGCCTCTGGTTCCGCTTGGACAGCCTCGATGGCGGGCGCCGCATTTTGCGAGAGGGACGATAAGGCAATTGCTGCAACTATGAAGGACATGATGATAACTCCTGTCAGCATGGCGAGGGGAATCCTCGATCCATGACCGTCATCCGGTGTTTCATGGGCTAACAGGCCATCGGCACTTTCGGCTTCCCCCAAAATCCTGTCCACTAGAAAACTGGGGTGTTCGCCTTCTTTCTCGAGCAACATACGCGCCGCTTGGCGGCTGCTGGAAACGGACATTTTTTGGCGGGCGTTGCGCAGCCGCTCGTTGATCGTATGCACAGACAGCTCAAAATGCTGAGCGATAGTTTTTGTGTCATAGCCTCTCACCAGCAATCGCAGCGTTTCCTTCTCCTTCTCCGTGAGGGCGTGATAATTTTCTGGCATAGGTCTATCCGCGTTCCGCGTTGGCGATCATCTGATCGTCACAGTCTAGGTGGCGTGCCGATTCCGCACTACCCCAAAAAATTCGTATCATTCGCCATGAGGGGCTCGCCCCCCCGTCCGTCCCATCATCAGGCTGCAACTATGAAGGACATGATGGTAGCTCCTGTCAGCATGGTGAGGGGAATCCTCGATCCATAGTTGACCCGTCCGAAGGGGTTAGTTCAGTGTCCGCAACATCCCGAAAGCGGACACTAGACTTCGTGTGTTAACGACGGCGAAAAATAATGTCGAACGCGGTAATCTTTTGAACATTGAGGTTGCTGAACGCATTTAGTCAATTATTACGACCAGATGGAAAGTGACGATTGGTATTGCGGGTCTGATTGGGATGATGAAGCACAAGAGCTTTTTCGCCGGAAACTATCGCGCTCTAAAAATCAGAGAGATTTCTATCTTCGCACGAAAGCCGCAGCGATTTCAGAGAGCCATCCGGTCGCAGCAATCGAATTGCTGGATGAATATATTGCCACTGATGAGTCTCATGTTTCAGGCGGCAATTATTCAAAATCTATGATCCATCTCTCCCAAGGAGACATCGATGCCGCATTCGCATCACTGGGAAAAGCCGTCGGTGATACCGGAATGAACTTGGGTGCTGTTGGTGTGATGGAGTTTGCGTTTCTGTCCGGGCTGCACAAACGATCACAGAATTACGAAAAGGCATTGGAGCGTCTAGAAACTCTTGACCAAGATGCCCAAAAGCAAGTCGGTCGACCCTTCGCTCGAAGCTTCGCTGGCCATGCGGGATGTGCGTTTATCCTCTATGACAAAGGTCAAAGGGATGAGGCAATTGCCCCTGCAAAAGCTGCTTTGGAATTAGCTGTCTCTAAAGAAGGTCCAATTTCAACTCATCCAGAGTTGGGCCAAATTCCAAAATTACCTGACGAGCTTTTGAACCGATTGATTGTCATTGCGGGCTTGTGGGACGAAGGAGAGTTGGGCACAGAGCCCAAAGTCTGAATATGAGTCTCTCTAAAATTAATTTCCCTTTTCGCGCTTCAACAGACCTGTCTGCTTTATCCCGAAAGCGGACATTAGCTTGCAGATCTATTTCCAACGCAAACACCATCTTGCCACATACCGCCATCGACCAAACACGCATCCCGGTTACCAAACTCCGAATATTTCATAAATAGAACGAATGCGGCGAACAACAGCTACAGACTGCCTACTAGAATAACAAAGCCTCTGAGCATCAAGGGTGTATCGCACGGACTGTTTCAGAACGAAAGCTTTGACCAATGCATTCCGAAAGCAAACGCTCATAGCTTACCATAGTTTAGAATGGTGATTAGCAGGATTATTGAAACACATAGGGGGGCTTATGCGATTATTTCTTGGTCTGTTGGTGGCTTGCAGTACAATTGTTTATTCGAATACACCGGTTTTTGCTCAAAACGTTACAAATGCAAACGAGAGCTTGCCGGCTAAATCACCAGAGCTAATCCCGGCTGATACATTTGCAGCGCCGGGACAGATGGTGAGACCTATATTGTCACCCGATGGATTAAAGATGGTTCATAGGGAGCAAATTGGCTCGACCAAAACGCTTACAATTAGAGCCATCGACACCGACAAAATCGAGCGCATCAAGGTTCCAGAAAACAACACTCTGAAATGGTACCGTTGGGCCGGGAACAACAAGATTCTTATCAGCGTCAGAGGAGTTCTGACGCGAGGGTCAAGGGAGTATTGGCGCTCATCGATGTTCACATATGATATTAAGAAGGAAAGTTTTCAGCCTGTCGGGCGATGGCAAACTGTCGCCGATGGAGATAATGTCCTATATGTTGATCCTGAAGGCGAATATTTGCTTCAGTCGATTCAGGCCAGTTCAACAGAATACCCAACCGTCTACAGGGTTAGCTTGGCCGATAATGACGTCTCGACCGTGGTCTATCCCCAAAAGAAAATCTGGCGTTGGCTAGCAGATGATGCCGGTATTGTGAGAATGGGGATTTCTTTTCGAAGCACAGGATTAGACATTTACTATCGTAGCAATGCCAATCAGAAATTTGAATTGATCAGCAAGCTACGAGACAAAGATAGCGAGGAGGAGCTGGAAGATAGCCTGCTTGATATTGAAGGGATCACTGCAGGTAGTGATACCGGCTATGTCCTTTCCAACAAGAAAACTGGCCGATTCGCGCTGTATGAATTTGACTATCGGACCCGCGCGCTGGGTAAGATGGTGCTTGGCCATCCAGAAAATGACATTTCCAGTTATCGCCTAAGTGAAGATGGCAAAAATCTATTGTCAGCGCGTTATACCGATTCTCGCGATCGCATCGTCTGGTTCGATGAAGACCTCAAAAAAATACAGGCCAGCCTCGAAAAAGCTTTGAAAGGTCAAGAAGTTTGGATCCAATCACTGAGCAAAGACCGTACACGGATGATCATTTATACCACGTCATCAACAGATCCGGGCAGCTATTATTTGTTCAAACCAGTTGCGAAAAAATTGGACCGAATTGGTGGCATAAACGACCCCATTGATCCTGCAAAAATGGCGTCGACAAAATATGTGGAATATACGTCTCGGGATGGCTTAAAAATAAAGGCATATCTGACACTGCCGAATGGCTCAGATGGAAAAAACCTGCCGTTGATCATATTGCCGCATGGCGGACCTTATGACGTGCGCGATACGTGGGATTACAATGCAGAAGTACAGTTTCTTTCCAATCGAGGATATGCTGTATTCCGGCCAAACTTTCGCGGTTCCGGCGGCTATGGCGAAGACTTTTATACGAAGGGTGAAGGCCAGATTGGCCGCGCCATGCAAGATGACCTTGATGATGGGATGGATTGGTTAGTGGAACAAGGGTTTGCTGATCCTAAACGGGTCTGCTTGGTTGGGGCTTCCTATGGTGGCTATGCCGCAATCTGGGGCGCCATTCGTAATCCCGAACGTTATAGATGCGCCGCTAGTTTTGCAGGGGTGACCGACTGGGCAAAACAACTCAAATATGACAAGAAATTTTTTCGCAGCCGCTATGCAAAAGAATGGAAAGAGACCGTTCAGGGCAATGATGGTTTTGATCTGGATAACGTTTCACCCGTTCAACAGATCGCCAAATTGAAACGCCCTTTGTTGCTGACACATGGAGACGAGGACAGCAATGTTCCCTACAGCCAGTATAAACTACTGGTAAAAGCAGCAAAAAAAGCCGCCATACCGATCGAAATAAAAGTTTACGAAGATGAGGGGCACGGTTTCTCAGACCGTGCCAATGAGGTTGATTGGTACACCCGCCTCGAGGCGTTTTTACGTAAACATAATCCACCGGATTATTGAATTTTGAAGTGACAGCAACACGTTTCTAAACGTCCGCTTTTGCGCCCAAAACGGACATTGGCGCAGTGGCTGCAATATCCCGAAAGCGGACACTAGCTTAGGTCATTTTAACGACAGCAATTGGGCCGTTAGCGGAATGTCTGGTTTTGGTTGCTATGGGCGCAAAAGCGGACATTAGAATTGCCGCAGCATTTTGCACATTTTATTGCTGAAACAGACTGGGAGATTGAATTAATCGAACCAGTGCGTTTTTATGGCAGCTGTCAAGGCGATGACCGATACAACTCTCATGTGCTGTTCAAAATTCTACATTCGCCAAGCGATCCATTCTGAGCAAACTGCGTCAGGATATCGATTATGTGAATCCTGTTCGTGGCCGTTTTGTTCTCCCATCAAACTTGTAATGTCTTGACGAAAGATAAAATTGGAAGGAAACAGAACAGATTATGCATCCAAGGTTATTTCTCGTCGTTTTGATTCTCACCATGTTCAATCTGGCTGGGCAAGCAGTGGCGAGCCCGTTGAGCTGCTTTGGAATGGAAACCACCTCAGAGGTTGATAATGAAAAGCCTCATTGTGATGAGATGCAAGCTGAGGCAGAGCCTAGCAAGGATGCATCTGGCGGGTGCTGTGCCGGTGGTTGCGATGCGATGATGCAATGCTCGGCCATATCCGCCATCGTTATCAAAGGGACATCGCAAGCTGATCATCAGCATAGGATTTCGTTACGGATTTCTGGTCCTCCAGTGATCGAACCGGATGGGTTGATAACCCTGCCCGAGATGAGACCCCCCATTACCACCTGACAGTTTTGGTGCGCAGTTCCTGCGCGGCCTATGACTTTGCTTTGAACTGCAAGGGCTGACGCTTTGGCGGCGGCTTCCAACCTTACAGATCAACGCTTCATGTTTATCCAAAGTCATTCAACGCAATGAAACCGCCAGCCAAACTCCCGGCGGAGTGTGAATATCATACGAGTAAGTATAATGACCAATAAGCGACCTTTAAGCTGCGAAAAACGGCACTATGTTCATTCAGCATCCTTGTGTCTGGCTGTGATGGGACTGGCCGCCTCGCCGATCTACGCCCAGCCAGTGACTTTTTCAGAAGCCCTTGATCTGGCAGAAGAAAAAGCGCCCGGCATTCAGGCAAGAGGATTGCAGATAGAAGCTGCGCAAAGCGAAGCTATTGCAGCTGATCAACTGCCGGACCCCAAACTAAGCGTCGATCTTCTCGACACACGGATAGCAGGACCGTTTGAATTTTCACCGCGTCCCGGTCGTAACGGGTTTCCGCGGCAAAGAATTGGTATCAGTCAGGATGTGCCGAGCATCGCAAAGCGCAGAGCCCGCGCAGAGCAGGCCTCGGCTGATATTATAGCGGCAGAAGCTGGGAAAAAGGATGAGATCCAAAATGTCCGTCTCTATTCTGCGCTTGCATGGGTCGATCTCTATTATGCTCACCGGCGGCTCAATATTCTCAAGATTTTGCAGGATAGTCTCGATGATTTGACCAACACTGTGGCATCGCGTCTTGAATCGGGATATTCGCGGCCTGCGCAAGCATTTGATCCAGAGCGTCTCACAGCCGAACTTGCCGACCGGCGCGCAAGGCGTGAGGCGGATGTTGAAATAGCAAAAGCCACGCTTTCTCGCTGGATCAGAATCGAAAGCCCCGAAATTGCGGGCAAGGCACCAGAATTTGAATTGGACCGTGAAGCGCTGCTTACAAGCTTGGAATTGCTGCCGCTGCTTCAAATTCGCGAAGCCAGGGTGAAGCGCGCCGAGGCCGATGTTGATCTTGCTCGCGCAGGTAAAAATATCGATTACAGCATTAACGCGTCTTACGCTCATCGGCGGCCAGAATATGGCGAGTACGTATCTGTAGGCGTCACCATAAATTTGCCAATATTTGCCAAGAAAA
The DNA here is from genome assembly GCA_947489315.1 of uncultured Sphingomonadaceae bacterium. Classification (GTDB taxonomy): domain Bacteria; phylum Pseudomonadota; class Alphaproteobacteria; order Sphingomonadales; family Sphingomonadaceae; genus Parasphingorhabdus. Next base: position 803,660 of record CANLCX010000001.1, on the reverse strand, counting down.
GGCAAAATCCGCGTATCGCAGCCAGTATGCTGAAATCCGAAGCTGAGCGGCTCAGGCTGGAAGATTTGCGGCGCCAACTGATTGCTGAACTCCAATCTGATTTGGCATCCAACCGTGCTTATAAAGAAAACTGGCTGCGCTCTCAAAATACACTTTTACCGCTCGCCAAGAAACAGGCTGAAATGGACCGGATCAGCTACGCGGCGGGTCGGATAGATCTTGGCACCGCACTCAATGCAGCTGTTGTCTTCGCAGAAGCTGAAATCGACTTACTGGACCGGGAGAGAACTTTTGTTCGAGATACGGTTCGCATTAAATTCACCTATGATCGGAATTTGCCATGACATTCACATCTGCACAGAAGAGGCGTTGGGGCGCGGTTGTTCTTGTTGCTATAGTTCTCGCTGGTGGTGGCGGTTATTGGCTCGGCACCAGCGGCTCCAAGAGCGCTGGGCATGAACAGGTGGCCGAAGGTGAAGGGGATATTCTCTATTACTACGACCCCATGTTTCCCAATCAACAATTCGACAAACCGGGAAAGTCTCCGTTCATGGACATGCAGCTTGTGCCCAAATATGCGGGCGAAGAAGAGGGGGGCGGAGAGCCTGGCGTTTCCATTGATTCTGCAATTGCTCAAAATCTGGGTATTCGCAGCGCAGAAGCCAAAATGGGCAGGATTGAATCCAGTCTGAGCGTTACCGGGACCATTGAGTTTAACGAACGGGACATCGCGATTGTAGAGGCAAGGTCTGGCGGATTTGTCGAGAGAACCTATCGCCGTGCGCCAAGTGACGTGGTTCCGGCAGGCGCGCCGCTTGCAGATATTCTGGTGCCTGATTGGGGCGGTGCGCAGGCTGAATATATTGCTCTTGTTCGCAGCGGTAACACCGAATTTGCCAATGCTGCCAAGGCAAGAATGCGCCTCCTGGGCATGCCGGACAGTTTGATCCGCAAGGTAGCGCGCACGGGCAGGCCGCACAGTGTTTATACGGTTACAACGCCCGTAAGCGGCGTTGTCGAGCGTCTCGATGTCCGTCAGGGCATGACATTGGTTGAGGGACAGCCTTTGGCGCAGATTAATGGACTTGGAACCGTGTGGCTCGATGCCGCCATTCCGGAAGCCCGAGCGCCAGAGATCCGGGTTGGGCAAACGGCGATCGCCAAGTTGCAAAGTTTCCCGGGAGCGAATTTTGGAGGCAAGGTTATTGCGATATTGCCGACGGCAGAAACCGGCAGCCGAACGCTGACTGCGCGTATTGAGCTCGCGAACAAGGGCGGAAAGCTGAGGCCCGGTATGTTTGCGGCAGTTGATTTTGGAAGTATCGGCAGCCCAGCCATTCTGGTCCCTAGCGAGGCTATCATAGACACCGGCACGCGAACGCTGGTCATGTTATCTAGCGATAACGGCAGATACCGTCCGGCTGAAGTCAGAATTGGCCGAGAAGGCGGCGGACAAACAGAAATACTCGCAGGCCTCTCACCGGGTGAAAAAGTGATCGTTTCGGGTCAGTTCCTTGTGGATTCCGAAGCCAACTTGTCGGGCATTGATGTCCGTCCAATCCAAGGCGAGGCAAAGCCTGCTCCGAAAGATGCGGGGGATCACAAAGCTTCGGGACGGATAGAAGCGATTAAAAAGGACGCCATTACCCTCACGCATGGTCCTATCACTTCGCTGAATATGCCCGGCATGACGATGGACTTCAAGCTCGCAAAACCGGGGATTGTTCGCGGGTTTAAGAAGGGCGATGAAGTAACGATCGATTTTCAAAAAAAGGGAATGGCTTTTACGGTTACCGGAATTAGCCGGACAAAGGTTGCCAAATGATCGAAACAGTCATCCGCGCGAGCGTCGGTGCTCGCATGCTTATATTGCTATTGGCAGGCGCGATTGTGGCAGCCGGCTTCTGGGCTGTGCGGACCACACCGGTAGATGCGCTGCCTGATCTTTCTGATGTCCAGGTCATTATCCGAACCGCTTATCCAGGCCAGGCACCGCAAATCGTTGAAAACCAGGTAACATATCCGTTGGCAACAACAATGCTTTCCGTCCCCGGATCAACGGCTGTGCGCGGTTATTCCTTCAACGGTGACAGCTATGTCTATGTTTTGTTTGATGATGACACAGATTTATATTGGGCGCGTTCCCGGGTGCTCGAATATCTGAGCCAGGTGCAGGGAGATTTGCCGGAAGGTGTCGTGCCCTCGCTTGGACCTGACGCAACCGGTGTGGGCTGGGTTTATGAATATGCGCTTGTCGACAGGACGGGCAGAAATGATCTGTCCCAGCTTCGTAGTCTTCAAGACTGGTTCTTGCGCTATGAGTTGCAGACAATCCCGGGAGTAGCGGAAGTTGCGTCCATTGGCGGCATGGTCAAACAATATCAGGTTGTGCTTGATCCCGATAAGATGGTGTCTCTCGGTATCGACCAGGATACCGCCATAAAGGCGATCAAAAACGCCAATATGGAAGTAGGCGGCTCGATAGTGGAACTCGCCGAGCGTGAATATATCGTCCGGGCCACTGGTTATTTGGAAAACCTCGAGGATTTTCGCTCTATTCCTCTGAGAACCGAAATCGGTGGTGTGCCGGTTACCTTGGGCGATATTGCGCGAATACAAATAGGCCCGGAAATCAGGCGCGGCATTGCCGAACTCAATGGTGAAGGCGAAGTGGCCGGCGGCGTTATCATATTGCGCTCCGGAAAAAATGCTCGCGAAACGATCAATGCTGTCAAAGAAAGGCTTACAGCGCTGAAGGCGAGTTTGCCCGAGGGTGTGGAAATCGTGACGACCTATGATCGCTCGGAATTGATCAATGAAGCGGTCAATAATTTGTCGATCAAGCTTGGTGAAGAGTTTATTGTTGTAGCCATCGTTTGCGCTCTATTCCTGTGGCACGCCCGATCGGCTCTAGTGGCAGTGCTGACCTTACCTCTGGGTATTTTAATCGCGTTTCTGATCATGCGCTTTCAGGGGATTAATGCGAACATCATGTCTTTAGGCGGCATAGCGATTGCTATTGGGGCCATGGTCGATGCCGCGATTGTGATGATTGAAAATGCGCATAAGCATCTCGAGAGATGGCGACGTGAAAATCCTGACCAGGAAATGCCGGTAGCCGACCATTGGCAGCTCATTATCAAATCTTCGGTTGAAGTGGGTCCAGCTTTGTTTTTGAGCTTGCTCATCATCACCTTCTCCTTTCTGCCAGTATTTACGCTTGAAGGGCAAGAGGGGCGGTTATTCAAACCCCTCGCTTTTACCAAAACCTATGCCATGGCTGGGGCTGCGATACTTTCGATCACCTTGATCCCGGTTCTAATGGGTTATTTTATTCGCGGCAAAATCCCGTCAGAAAATAAGAATCCGATCAACCGATTTTTGACCAGAGTTTATCAGCCCGCTTTGGACTGGTCGCTCAAAAGCCCTAAAAAGGTAATGGTCATTGCGGTCCTGATCTTTGCCACCAGCGCTTGGCCGATCAGTCAACTTGGCGGTGAGTTCATGCCGCAAATGGATGAAGGTGATCTGCTGTATATGCCCAATGCCTTGCCAGGATTATCGCCTTCCAAAGCAGGCGAACTGTTGCAACAGACGAACCGGATGATCAAGGCTGTGCCCGAAGTAGAGACGGCGTTCGGCAAAGCCGGTCGCGCGGACACGGCAACTGATCCTGCGCCCTTGACCATGTTTGAAACAACCATCCATTTCAAACCGGAATCTGAATGGCGACCTGGGATGACTTCTGAAAAGCTTGTCGAGGAACTCGACAAGGCGGTTCAGGTGCCAGGGCTAGCCAATTTTTGGATACCGCCCATTCGTAATCGTATCGAAATGCTTTCAACCGGGATCAAAAGCCCGATTGGTATCAAGGTATCAGGCGATGATCTGGATATGATTGACAAGGTTGCACGTGAGATCGAGGCCGAGGCCAAGAAGGTAGATGGTGTCAGTTCTGCTCTGGCGGAAAGACTGACCGGCGGTAGCTATATCGATGTTAAAATCGACCGTAAAGCAGCGGCCAGATATGGTCTCAATATTTCTGACGTTCAGTCGATTGTCGCCAGCGCTATAGGCGGGCAGAATGTTGGGGAAACAGTGGAAGGGCTATCGCGCTATCCGATCAATGTGCGTTATCCTCGCGGCATCCGAAACAGCTTGGAGGATCTCAGAAACCTACCAGTTCTCACACCGTCTATGGAACAAATCACCTTGGGAACTGTTGCCGATGTTGAAACCAGCGCGGGGCCGCCGATGCTTCGCAGTGAAAATGGCCGCCCCTCTACCTGGATCTATATCGATACTCGCGGACGTGATCTGGTGTCGGTTGTGGCGGATCTGCAGGAAGCGATTGATAGTGTAATCGATCTGCCAGCAGGCGTCAGTGTGGCCTATACCGGGCAATTTGAATATCTGGAACGGGCACAATCGCGGCTGATGGTCGTGATACCAGCCACCTTGGTTATAATATTCTTTTTGCTCTACCTTACGTTCCGGCGATTTGATGAGGCTCTGCTGATCATGGCAACATTGCCCTTTGCTTTGACAGGCGGGCTTTGGCTACTCTATTTCATGGGGCTTAATCAGTCGATTGCGACAGCCGTTGGCTTCATAGCTCTGGCAGGCGTGTCCGCCGAATTTGGTGTAATCATGCTGATCTACCTTAAGCAGGCACTAGCCGAGAGCGGAGATAGGCCCAATGCCGAAGAAATTCTGAGAGCCGTGCGTGAGGGCGCGCTACTCAGGGTTCGGCCCAAAGCCATGACAGTTGCAACAATATTGGCAGGTCTATTCCCGATCATAATAGGAACTGGGGCAGGTTCCGAAATCATGCGCCGAATTGCGGCCCCCATGGTCGGAGGGATGATAAGCGCGCCGTTATTGTCGATGTTTGTTATCCCTGCAGCGTATTTATTGTTGCAGCGGCGTAAGCAGAAAAAGCTGTCAGTCATAGGAACCGAGGTACCAAGTAGCAAATCCTAATGTCCGCTTTCGGGATGTAGCAGACTCTATCGGAATGACCGACAGTGGGGCGCTTACCCGACCGGCAACTTCCGCATTCCTAATGTCCGCTTTTGCGCCCAAAGCGGGCATAATGATTTATCGGAAATGCCAATCAACATCCAAAAGGCTCCGGCCCATTATCAGCTAGCTTCCAACCGCTTTCCTACATGATGCGTGTTTGATATGATGATGCTTATGATTGCCTGCTTACGCCCCCAACGCACGCCTCCGCTCACCGCTGATAATGCTCGTTTCAACAGAATTTCAACCCCGAAATGCGTATAATATGTCCCCTTTCTACCCCCGCCGGGTCGCCCCGAAAGCGGGTGAAAGAATCGCGCGCGAAACCACGCGGGCTCATCTGCCATTGTTTTCCAATGGGGTCGTCAGTTCACCCCGCGGTCTTTGCCTTCCCAATAAGGGTCACGCAGTTCCCGCCGTAAAATCTTGCCACTGGCATTGCGGGGCAGTTCCGCGATGACGTCGACGGTCTTGGGTATTTTGAAACCGGCAATGCGTTCTCGGGCCCAGGCGATGACGCTGTCGGTATCGACTTCGCCTGCATCCGGTTTGGGGGAGACGACCGCTTTGACCGCTTCGCCCCATTTCTCGTCAGGGATGCCGATCACGGCCACTTCGTTGACTTGCGGATGACCGAAAATCGCGTTTTCGACCTCTGCCGGATAGACATTTTCGCCACCGGAAATGATCATGTCCTTCACCCGGTCCTTGATATAAAAATATCCGTCTTCATCCATCACAGCCGCGTCGCCGGTGTAGAGCCAGCCGTCGGCATCCACTGTCTCGGCAGTCTTGTCCGGATTATTGAAATAATGCAGCATGTTAAGACCAGATCGTGTGGCGATTTCTCCGATCGTATTGGGCGGCACTTCGTTGTGCTGCTCATCCACAATGCGAATTTCGACGCCGGGCAACGGGATGCCGATGCCGCGCATCCGTTCGTTACCAGCCGGATCATGATCCTCGGGTGGCAGGATGCAAACGGTGCCAGTGGTCTCGGTCATACCATATTGCTGACAGAACAGGGCCTGCGGCATGGTCTGGATACATTGACGCAGCAATTCGAGCGGGATTGGCGCAGCGCCATAGGTGACGGAGCGTATGCTGGAAAAATCCGTTTCCTTGGCGCGCGGCCAGTTGACCAGCATTTGCAGCGCAGTCGGCACGAGGAAAAACTGGTTCAGCCCCTTGTCCACGCAATCCAGCACGCTGTCGGGGTGAAATTCAGGAATGACCATCATCTTTGCGCCGTTGTAAAAGGCAATTGGTCCAATACCGGCGCCGGCAATATGGGCACACGGCATGACCGCCAGCGTGCTGTCGTCGGGGCCAATATCAATCCACGCATGCTCCGGCTTATTCTCGACCAGCGGGCGCATTTTAAACATATTGTCATTGGTGAGCACTGCGCCCTTGGGGTTACCGGTCGTCCCCGATGTGTAGAGTTGCAACACACCCTCTGCTGGGTCAGTTTGCGGCAAGTCCCCAGGCTGCGTTTTGATCAACCATTCGTCCAGCGATTGCAGGCCGTCGGCCTCTCCCGCAACCAATATAATTTTGACGGTTCCCGCCTCAGCCGCAGCTTGTTTAGCCGTTTCGGCAAATCCCGGCTCACAAATGACCAGCGGGGCCTGCGTGTCTTTAAGCACATAGGCGACCTCAGGAGCAGCCAATCGCCAACCGATCGGCGTGATAACAACACCCGCACGGCTTGCGGCGGCAAACAGCGTGAAAAACAGCCCGCTATTCTTGCCAAGCCAGCAGACCCGGTCGCCTTTTTTGAAACCGGCGCCGACGAAGGCCCGCGCATAGTCGGTGACGATCCTGTCGAGTTCGGCGTAAGTAACAGTACCCGCCGCATCGTCCAGCGCGATATTGTCCGGCAAGCGCTCTGCCCAATAGGCGATGGACGATCCCATACACCGGCGAATTTCTGGCCCTTCGTTCGACATGCCCACTCCTTGTTTTATTTTGAGCGATGGTAAGCACTCGCTTAAATCAAGGCAAGAGGATTGGCGTTACCGCGTCTCGCTCAGTCGCGCCGGTAGAGCAGAGACAGGTTATTGGCTGGCATTTCAATCAGATCAGTACGGGTGAAGCCATTTTTCTGAGCCAGTGCATCCATGTCATCAACTTCGCGGATCCCCCAGCGCAAATCGCGACTTTTGAGGCTGTGGTCAAAGTCGCGATTGCCTTGCGCCGTTGGTGCATCGCCCTGGAAATAAGGGCCGTAGAGAAAGAAAGTGCTTCCCCACTCCAGCAGCTTGGTCGCTTTATCAAACAGACCGATAGAGGCTTCCCACGGGGCGATGTGCACCATGTTGATGCACAGGATCGCGACTGGTTTGTCGATGTCCCATGCGGGAGCCAGCGCATCGAGTTGCAGCGGCGGCAGGACATTGCTTACCCCTGCCCGCTTTGTCCATGCAGCAATCGAACGGCAGGCTTCCGGATCAGGGTCGCTGGGCTGCCATGTCATATCGGGGAATTTCTCACCAAAATAGACCGCATGCTCGCCGGTTCCACTGGCAATTTCGAGCACCGTGCCGGTGTCAGGCAAGACATCCTGCAACACTGCGACAATCGCATCGCGGTTACGCAAGGTGGCGGGGGCGTGTTTTTCATCTTCCGGACCAGCTTGGTCTCGGAACCACGGGGTAGAATCACTTTTATCGGTCATCAAGACTCTCCTCAACAGTCTGACGCCGCCAGATCGCCGCCAGAAAACTACCGATTACGACATGATAGACTGCCGAAATTGCACTGGGGACCGGGGCAAGGGCGGCCTGCATCGGTGTCGCAAATTGCGCAGCGAAAGTTGGCGTCGATGCAAGGCTGGAACCTAAGCCGCTATTCTGCATACCAACCTCGATACTGATGGTCCGGCGCTCGCTGACGCCGAAACCCAAGGCCTTGGTCAGCAAATAACCCAGACCGAAGCCAAAGACATGGAGCAACAGCACTGCCAACATCAAGATACCAAAATGCTCCTCTATCAGCGCTTTTGAGTTTGCTATGATAGCGCCGACGATCAGGACAACAACAATCACCGAAGCCAGTGGAGAGATGATCGCGATTTTTTCCGTCGCTTTGGGAAAATAGCGGTTGAGCAGGACGCCAGCAATGACGGGCAATAGGACGATAGAGACCATATTGATAAACAGGTTCCACTGATCAATCTCGACATATTTTCCCGCGAGCAGACCGGTGAGCAGTGGTGTCGCGACAACAGCGACCAGCGTCGAAGCCATGGTCATCGTCACGGACAGCGCGAGATTGGCATTGGCGAGATAGGCGACCACATTGGATGCCGTACCCCCGGGACAACAGGACACAAGGATCAGCCCCACCGCCAATCCGGTTTCCAAATTGGTGAGCATCGCAATGGCGATCCCCGCCAGCGGCATGACGGTGAACTGCAAGGCCACGCCCGATGCGATGCATTTCGGAATGCGAGCGATCCGTTTGAAATCATCAAAAGACAGCGTGAGGCCCATGCCGAGCATGATGAGACCGAGCATAACACTGATCAGCGGCTGGCCCAGCGGCCGGAAACGTCCGTCGACCACCCAAAGGAAATGTTCTGGAATAAACCACGCCCATGCCGTGCCGAGGACAGTCCACAGCGCAAACAGATTCGTTAAGCGCTGGATCATTGTGCCCCCTCAGTCAGCCTTCACTCGGCTGCTTCAGCATATTCCTCCGGTTCTTGCCAGACCAAAATCGGTTTGCGCGCAGCCTGTGTCTCATCAAGCCTTCTCCGCGGGGCAAAATGCGGCGCGGATTTCAGCAGCTCGTCACCGGCATTGGCGCGCTCGGCCACTGACCGCATCGCACCGATAAATTGATCGATCGCTGCTTTGCTTTCGGTTTCGGTGGGCTCCACCAGCATCGCGCCATGCACAACGAGCGGGAAATACATCGTCATCGGGTGATAGCCTTCGTCGATCAGGCCCTTGGCAAGATCAAGCGTGGTAAGGCCGTTGGTGAAACGATTGTCTGAGAACAAAGCCTCATGCATGCAAGGCCCAGATTTGGCAAAGGGCGCATCGAGCACATCTTCCAGACTGCGCAAAACATAATTGGCGTTGAGTACCGCATCCTCCGCCACCTGTTTCAGGCCATCTGCCCCGTGGCTCAGCATATAAGTCAAGGCGCGGGTAAACATACCCATCTGTCCATGGAAGGCGACCATTCGGCCAAAGCTGCTTTCGTGATGGTCTTCGGCGGTTTCTTCTTCAACCAGGTGGAAATGGCCGTCTGCGGTTTTCTCGACGAAAGGCAGCGGCGCAAAAGGTGCCAGCGCTTCGGAAAAGACCACCGGGCCGGAACCTGGACCGCCGCCGCCATGCGGTGTCGAAAAGGTTTTGTGCAAATTAATATGCATCGCATCAATGCCCAGATCGCCGGGGCGGACGCGGCCAACAATCGCATTGAAGTTTGCGCCATCGCAATAGACCAAACCACCGGCATCATGCACGGCATCGGAAATGGCTTTCATATCCGGTTCAAACAGCCCGCAAGTATTGGGGTTGGTGATCATCACGCCAGCCACATCAGGACCGAGACGTGCTTTGAGGGCATCGAGATCTACACGACCTGCTTCATTGGCCGGAATATCCTCTACTTTATAACCGGCAAAGGCGGCGGTAGCAGGATTAGTGCCATGGGCACTTTCTGGCACCAAGATAACTTCTCGAGCATCGCCGCGCGCTTCGAGCGCGGAACGGATCGCTAGGATACCGCAAAGTTCCCCATGCGCCCCAGCTTTCGGGCTCATCGCCACAGCAGGCATACCGGTCAGTGTTTTCAGCCAAGTTGCGAGTTCGTCAATAAGGCCAAGCGCGCCCTGGACACTGTCCACGGGCTGCAATGGATGAATGTCCGAAAAGCCCTTCAGACGCGCCATCTTCTCGTTCAGTCGCGGATTATGCTTCATGGTGCAGCTACCCAGCGGGAACAGGCCGACATCAATCGCATAATTCTGACGGCTGAGCCGCGTATAATGACGAACGGTTTCCGCTTCGGACAGGCCAGGGATACTGATTGGCTCATTGCGTTCCAGTCCACCCAAGCGGCTTTCCACATTCGGCGCTTCGGGCAGATCAACGCCGCTACGATCCGGTGATCCGGTTTCGAAAATCAATGGCTCATCGACCATTAGAGCGCGATTACCCGTATGGGTTTGTAAGGCGCCTTGGTCTGGCATGGCGATGTTTTCTTCCTGTTTGGTCGGACGGCCTTCGGTTAACATATTCATGCCATTTCTCCTTCCAGCGCGGTCGCCAGCGCTTCAACATCTTCGTCGCTGGTTGTTTCCGTAACGGCAACAATCAAACCGTGTGCCAGTCCGCTTTCGTCCGGATACAGCCTGCCCAATGATACGCCAGCAAGGATTTTCTGGTCCGCCAACCTACGGACAATCGGCCGTGTATCTTGATCAAGTATGAGCGTGAACTCATTGAAAAAGCTGTCGTTCAATAAAGACACGCCTTTGACTTCCGCCAAGCGATCCGCTGCGACAATCGCCTTTTTGTGATTGAGCATCGCCAACTCGCGCAGACCCTTTTCACCGAGCAAGGTCATATGGGCCGTAAAAGCCAGCGCGCATAATCCGCTATTGGTACAGATGTTCGAGGTCGCCTTTTCGCGGCGAATATGCTGCTCGCGTGTAGACAGGGTGAGCACAAAACCGCGCTTGCCTTCGGCATCCACGGTCTCTCCACATAGCCGTCCCGGCATCTGGCGGACGTATTTTTGTTTGCAACCAAACAGGCCAACATAGGGTCCGCCAAATTGTAGCCCAACGCCTAACGATTGCCCTTCACCCACGACGATATCCGCGTCCATTTGGCCAGGCGATTTAATGGCGCCCAATGCGACAGGTTCCGTCACAACAGCGATAAGCAAAGCCTTGTGACTATGCGCTTTTTCTGCGAGCGCAGACATATCGGATATACGTCCGAGGATATCAGGGTACTGCACAACGACGCAGCTAGTATCATCATCAATTTGGTCGAGCAAATCGGCACCATCGGTTGCCGCTTCCAATGTCGGTGCCTCGCTGACCAATTGATCCTTCGTAAAGCGCGCCATAGTTTTCGCTACCGACACATAATGCGGATGCAGACCGGATGAGAGGACTGCCTTGCCGCGCTTCGTAATGCGCCGCGCCATGACAATGGCTTCCCAGCAAGCAGTCGAGCCGTCATACATGGAAGCATTGGCGACATCGACACCGAACAGGCGTGCGACCTGTGTCTGGAATTCAAACAGAGTCTGTAATGTGCCTTGCGCGATTTCTGGCTGATAGGGCGTATAGGCGGTCAGGAACTCGCCGCGTTGGATAATGTGATCCACACTAGCAGGCACATGGTGACGATAGGCCCCTGCCCCTAGAAAAAACGGCATATCGCCAGCGGCGGAGTTATTTTTCGCCAATTTCTTCATATGCGCTTCAACCGCCATTTCCCCCGCATGCATCGGCAGACCGCGAATTGGACCATCAAGCTGTACCTCGGTAGGAACATCAACAAATAAATCATCGACGGAGGCCGCACCGATGGTCGCCAACATATCCTGACGATCATGGGGAGTTAGGGGTAGATAACGCATCTTAATTCCTTCTGTCACGGCCCTCCCTGGAAAGGGAGGAGTGAATAGTTTTAAAGGTCAGCGACAAACGCCTTATAAGCCTTCTCATCCATCAGATCGCCGAGTTCATCTGTGTCGGACAGCGTCAGGCGGAAAAACCAGCCATCTTCTTCGGCGGAGCTGTTCACCAACGCCGGTTCGTCTTCGAGCGCTTCGTTGACTTCAACCACTGTCCCGGAAACTGCGGCATAGACGTCTGAAGCCGCCTTCACCGATTCCACGACCGCTGCATCATCACCTTGCCCGAGTTCCGCCCCAACTTCGGGCGTTTCCACAAATACAATGTCACCCAACTGTTCCTGCGCATAATCGGTAATTCCGACTGTCGCGGTGTCGCCTTCAACATCAACCCACTCATGCTCATCCGTAAAATATCGACTCATAGTCTCGTCCTCTTCCCTCGTGCTATAATTTAGGTTTGCGATGATAGTTATGTGGTACAAAGGGCATGTCTGCGACGGTGCAGGCTATTGGTTTGCCGCGTTGCTCCACTATAATTTCGGTACCGGTTTCGGCCAATGCCATCGGCACATAAGCCATCGCGATGGGCTTTTGCAGCGTTGGGGAAAAACCGCCGCTGGTCACTGCTCCAATGATATTGCCGTCTGCATCAACTACGTTAGCGCCTTCGCGAATAGGTTGGCGACCATTGACGAACAGGCCAACGCGCTTCTTGTCAGCTTTACTAGGATATTGCGCGAGCACCCGTTCTGCCCCGGCAAAATTTGCTTCTTCGCGACGCGCTTTAGAGAGAGCAAAGTTCAGATTGGCTTCGACCGGTAGGATGTCGGTATCCATGTCATGGCCATAAAGCGGCAGACCGGCTTCCAACCGCAAACTGTCGCGCGCGCCAAGTCCTATAGGTTTGACTTCGTCTAACGCACACAGCGCCGTTGCGAGCTTCTCCGTATGTTCTGCCGGAACACTAATCTCATAACCGTCTTCACCGGTATAGCCTGAGCGGCTGATGCCCAACGGTATATCGCCCCACATAAACGGCCCTGCTTCCATAAAATAGAGATCCGCAGGTACGGGCCAATCGGGTTGCAACGGGCTGATCTCCAGCTTCGCCAGCGCAGCCGCAGCTTTTGGTCCCTGCAACGCCAGCAACGCACTATCTTCTGCGTGGTCGAGCGTCACGCCGGATGGCAATTGCGCTTTGAAATAAGCGATATCATCATGCTTGGTCGCGCCATTCACCACCAGATAGAGATTGCGGCCGGTATTGGTGACCATCAGGTCATCCAATATGCCGCCATCCTGTGCGAGCAACAGCGTGTAACGAATCTTACCCACGCCCAGAGCGGAAATATTGCCCGGAACAATCGCTTCCAGCGCTTCGGCTGCGCCTTCGCCAACAAGCTGCACCTGTCCCATATGGCTGACGTCAAATAGTCCGGCATTTTCGCGGGTCCATAGATGTTCGGCCATCACGCCTTCATATTGCACCGGCATTTCATAGCCCGCAAAGAGCACCATGCGCGCGCCAAGGCCGCGATGCCAGCTATCAAGCGGCAATTTCTTTAGTGTCTCGGTTTGTTCATCGCTCATCTAAAATTCCGTTGGTCACAAGGGTACAGCTCACAGCAAAAGCCTGTAAAACTGCCCCCTCTGTCACGGAACCTGAGAGTTTCATGATGCTGGGTCAGCAACCATTTACCCCTTCGGTGGAACAACGCTCTCCCATCGGGAAGCTTGCTCTCTTTCCAGAGTGCTTGTGAAGCTTATGCGGTCCATCGGCCTGAGAGTTTCCGGGGCGGTTGCTCCTTCGGCGGTTTGAAATCTTTAAGGATCGCAAACGCTCTCCCGCACAGCTAAGTGATCAGTGCCTGTAAGGCTTCGACCAAAAGCAGATTAAAGCGTGACCGAGCGGGCATTGGGAGTCAATGATTCGATAGGTTGAACAACTGTAAAAACTTCAGGCGGTTTCGCGGTCGGCCAATTTCCATATCGCATCATTTTCATAGACAGTGGCGCCCGGTTTATCCTCAGTGAGCAAAGCCGCAATGGCCACCGCCACTTCCCGCGCATCAATCGACCGATAACGCCGCAACGATCCGTGCAGAAGCCTGTCCAGCAACGGGCTAGCGATGATCGCCAAACTTTCGCCAAGGCGGGCATCGTCCGTCCGCTCCCCGCGCAGCAGACCCGGTCTAACGATATCCAGCCGACCAAACTTCTCGGCCCGCATAAGATCTTCTGCCTGTCCTTTGACTTTTAGGTAAAATTGCGAGGCCTCCGCATTCGCCATGGTCGAAGAAACGGCAATAAACTGACTGGCTCCAGCCGCCTTGGCCGCCTGTGCTACAGCGCCGATCAAATCGCGGTCTATCGCGGCGAATGCCTCTTTCGACCCCGCTTTTTTCATTGTCGATCCCAGACAGGAAACTACCTTGGCAGATTTTATCGATGCGATAACATCGGACCATTGTTCAGTGGGTGCGACATGGACCGTTGCGGCGCCATAAGCCCCTTCAACCGGCTTCCGCATCAACAGGTGCAGCTCTTGATCTCTCCCGTCAGCGATTAATTTACGGACCAGAAGATTGCCAATCAAACCCGTTGCGCCAACAATCAAAATGGATTCAGTCATGCTGACTCTCCCGCCTTTTGGCCAAAAATATCCTTGTGGCTATTGCTGGCATAGCGATCCGTCATACCCGCCATAAAGTCGGCAATATGCCGGATGCGGTCCGGCTCGCCGGAAGGTAGCGTCGCTGCCCAGCTTTCCGACATCAGTTCGGGCTTGTTGCGATAAGCGGTAACGAGATCGGCGACCACAACCCGTGCGTTGTCAGCCGCTTCCATCTGCTCAGCATGATTATAGAGATTGGCGTACATGAATTTTTTGAGTGTGCGCTCTTGCGCAGCCATCTTATCAGAAAAGCCGCCAATCATAAGGCCAGCACCGCGAACATCATCTGTAGTTAGAACGTCGGCATCCTTGATCCGCTGCGCGGTCGTTTCGATCACATCATTGACCATCAGGCCGATTTGATCACGGATCAGTTCTGGTACCAGACGATCCCGTTCGATATCAGGAAAACGATTACAAATGTCGACCCAGCGTTCAGCAATAAACGGTAATTTCAAAAGCTGCTCAATGCTCAGCAGACCGGCGCGGATACCATCGTCAATATCGTGATTGTCATAGGCAATATCGTCCGCCACAGCGGCGATCTGTGCTTCCAACGATGGCCAACTGCCAAGATCAAGATCCATCGGGGCGTTGGCCTCTGCCAAGGCCCAGGTTGGTTCGGTTACCGGGCCATTATGTTTGGCCAATCCTTCCAGCATTTCCCAAGTCAGGTTAAGTCCATCCCAACGCGGATAGGGCCGTTCCAGCTTGGTAAGGGTTCGGATCGTCTGTGCATTATGATCAAAGCCGCCGAAATCAGCGAGCGCCTCTTCCAGCGCATCTTCACCGGCGTGACCAAATGGTGGATGACCAATATCATGCGCCAGACACAGCGCTTCGGTTAGGTCTTCGTTGAGCCCCAATGAGCGCGCGATGGTGCGGCCAATCTGTGCTACTTCCAAACTGTGGGTTAGGCGGACCCTGAAATGGTCGCCATCCGGCGCGACAAAAACCTGCGTTTTGTGGCGCAGGCGGCGGAAGGAAATCGAGTGAATAATCCGGTCACGGTCGCGCTGAAAATCATCGCGCGGTCCACGGGCACTGCCGTCATTTTCCGCGCGCCCTTCATCATGGAGCCGCCCGCGGCTTGCGCGCGGGTCGCTGGCATAGCTGGCCATCTGCGCCATTAGTTCAGCTTGTTCACTTCCGTGCCGTTGGCACTAACCCAGGAAAACCCATCACCGCCGCTCTTACGAAAACCGGCTTCGAATTTCTTCGCAGCACTGAAATCATCAAACGGGCCAACCACCAACCGTTTTGTTTTACCCCATGGCGAAGTCCAGGCATTGGTGCTGGAAAACAGATCAGCATTTTTCTTCGACATCCGGCGATAGTCATATTTCAATGCTTTGAGATCAGAGCCCGTAGCGATCTGCACCCAATAGCGTTTGGGATGTTCAGGTGGTTTGGGCTTGGCTTCCGCCTTTTTGACAACCGGCTTCTCCGCCACTGGCTTCGGCTTGGCTGGGGTAATCGCTGCCAAATCCACCGGAACAACGGTCGTTCTTTTCTCCGTTTCGGGGATCGCAATCGAACCAATAATATCAGACAACGGTCGGCGTGGCGTGGCAGATGGGGCCGTGCCAGCCGGAGTCCCGGAAACATTCGGTGAAGGCGTCGATGAACCAGCATCAGCCAAATCGAAAGTAACCAGCTGGACCGGCGTTTTCGATATTTTATCGTTGGATTTGGTCGGTGCTTTGACGTCACCTATATCTACTTTTCTGGTCACACTCTCGGATACCAAGGGTGGCGCTTTCACATCGTTACTTGGCGAAGACATCGCTATTTGCTTTTCAGCCTTTTCGGTCGCCCCTCCAACGGCCGTTTCAAACCCCGGGGATGGTGGCGACTTTTCTTCTTTAACCGCGGTTTGCGTGACCGGATCATTTGGCCGGCTGATTGTCGGTTTCACCAAAGGCCTCGCCCTTTCTGGGACAGGCAAAGTGAGAGTTCCCAGAGGCATTTGATCATTTGTTGCCGAACGAGATACAATCCGTGTCTGTTTCTTGTCGCTGCTCTTGGCACCGGGGCGGCGGCGTGGAGAAGTGTCCGGCATCGCCAGGACCTTTGGTCTTTCTACATTCGCGCCCAGCGGCTCGCCCATCGGTATCAATCCGGCATCAGCGCCGTCGCCGCCACGCACGGCGCTATTGGCCGCAAGGCGAACAGACGCGACATCGACACCTATATTTTCGCTGGCGGGAAAATGACCGAAGTGAACGGCAGCCGCTTTTTGGGCCGCTGTCAATTTCGGCATCCGGTCAAAAAACGGCTTGATGGCCTTCGCCATCGTCTTCCGCATCGTCTGGCTGGCTATTTTATTAGCCTCTTTCTTCTGACCATTCATCGCTAAGATAAACGCGCGATTGCGCCACGCATCCCGATCGCTTTTCAGCAGCAAAGGATTAAGCTGTGCCTCCGCTCCCTCAACATTTCCACTAATCCCTAGTGAGATAGCATAGCGGCTCAGCAGCTTGTCACTCTGGCCATGCTGCAGCGCGAGAGCATAATCTTTTTGCGCGTCGGCATTACGACCAATCAGGTCGTAGGCCAGTCCGCGATCTACCGCGACATCCTTGGCCGCCATACCATTGGCGATGGCTTCGTCAAAATAGCGAATCGCGCCAAACGGGTTTTGTTCAAGCAACAGGGCCCGTGCGAGCCCCGCTTTTACGCGGCCGCTTCTCGGGTAGATTTCGTCAGCCTTAGCGAGGAAACCAATTGCGGCCCTTGTGTCCCCCAACGCCAAAGCCGCTAGCCCGGCATCTGCCAGCGCGGAGGAATCATTGGAATTGCGTGCGATACGGCGCAGCGCATCTTGCAAATCTATGGAGTTAGCTGCCGGGCTTTTTTGAGCCGCAACCGGGGTTGGCAGCCCGGTACACATAAGCGGGATGGCCGCCAGAATCAGATATTTTGATAGCTTCTTCACCGGCCCACTAAACGGCTTGATTGACCCAAAATCAAGTGCTTCTCAAAGCAGGAGAGGCCAACCGCCCCGATCAGACGACAGGAAACTAATGCAAGTGACTGATCGATAGCGGCATCCTCACTGGTTGTTTTGACGGTTCAGAAACCTTGGGATGTCTAGCGGGTCGCGCGACTTTTCGTCATCGTCATCGTCTTCGCCTTCTTCATCCGCTTTGTTTCCGCCGCGGGTGAGATTAGACATCCGTTCAAACAAAGTCCCGCCGCCGCTGGCAACCCGTGGAGCGGATTCGCCTGAGGCAGGGGCCGCTGAATCGTCCTCTGCCAACGGCTGAATAGTTTCATCACCAAGAACCAGTTCATCTTCCTCTGGTTCATCGGTAACCATACCCGGTGTCAACGAAGCAAAGGATGGGGCCGCAGAAGCGTCCTCTCCCAGATCGTCATCGTCAGAATAGGTTGCCGCGGGCGCAGGCGCCGGTTGTGGCTCTGGCTCTGATTGTACTTCCGGCTCCGGTTCTGGTTCTGACTCAGCAACCATTTCCGCTTCGGATGTTTCAAGACTATCGGCCATATCCAACACAGGCTCTTCGTCATGCGCTTCTTCTTCTGGCTCAGCCGGAATGGTTGAAGCAAAAGATGGTGCTGCCGGTGTCGGATTGCTCATCGCGAAGGACGAGTTGACCGCAGGCGCTGCAACCGAACCATCGCTATCTATGCCGGTGGCAACAACCGAGACACGGATGCGGCCATCGAGATTTTCGTTAAACGCGCTGCCCCAGATGATGTTCGCATCGGGATCGACCAATTCGCGAATATGATTGGCGGCTTCGTCGACTTCCATCAAGCGCATGTCTTCGCCGCCGGTGATTGAAACGATAACGCCTTTCGCGCCCTGCATCGACACACCGTCGAGCAGCGGATTGGCAATCGCTTTTTCAGCCGCTTCGAGAGCACGGCCATCGCCTTCGGCTTCGCCAGTGCCCATCATCGCTTTGCCCATTTCGTGCATTACGGAGCGTACATCGGCAAAATCGAGATTGATCAGGCCAGGCATCACCATCAAGTCGGTAATGCCGCGAACGCCCTGTTGCAGCACTTCGTCGGCCAGCAAAAATGCTTCTTTGAAAGTCGTGTTTGGATTGGCGACGAGGAAAAGGTTCTGATTGGGGATAATAATCAATGTATCGACGTTTTTCTGTAATTCTTCGATACCGGCATTAGCCGCTTTCATCCGCCGCGTACCTTCAAAGGTAAACGGTTTTGTCACAACACCAACAGTCAAAATGCCCCTGTCACGCGCCGCTTTAGCAATAACCGGAGCAGCACCAGTACCGGTACCGCCGCCCATGCCGGCCGCGATAAAGCACATATGAGCACCTTCAAGCGCCTGCTCGACCATCTCCAAAGTTTCCTCTGCGGCAGCACGGCCAACTTCGGGACGAGAGCCAGCACCAAGGCCTTGGGTAATTTCAGGGCCAAGCTGAATACGGCGTTCTGCAGGAGAACTGTTGAGTGATTGCGCATCGGTGTTGCTGACGATGAAATCAACGCCCTCAACCTTTGCCGCGATCATGTTCGCAATCGCGTTTCCGCCAGCGCCGCCAACGCCGATAACGGCGATCCGTGGTTTCAACTCTTCCACTTCAGGTGGGCCAATATTGATGCTCATCTTACTGTCTCCCCAGACATAAACTCTATGTGTAACATTTGGGTAACGCTTTGCACAAATTTGGTGCGGGAATCACCCCAAAAGTTAATTTTTTTCGTAAAATCTTAAAAATTCCCTCGGATTGCCGACATCAACCGCCCAATTACCGCAGAACCGGCATATTTGTGGACGTTTTGATGGCTGCTGGAAAGCGATCTGAGGTCGACGGGTTCCTGCGAGGCATAAAGCGCGAGCCCAGCCAGACCGGCAAAGCCGGGACCGCTATGCGCTTCGGGCAAAGCGGTCAGTCCCATCGGGCGACCAATACGCACCGTTTGGCCCAGCGCCGATTGCGCATAATCCGCGATACCTTTCAGTTCCGCACCGCCACCGGTGAGCACGACCTGTCGGCCAACCGGACCGGAAAAGCCGAGCGTCTTGAGCGTCTGGCCAATTTCACCAATTAAATGATCGAGCCGCTGGCGGATGACGCCAATTAGCTGCGCCTTGGTGATGCGACCTTCCTCATCAGTCTCCGGTCCCGTTTCGTCTAGCTGCAGATCAATCACATCATGATTGTCGCGCGGGCTGGTCGTCGCAGACCCGTGGAAACATTTGATCCGTTCGGCTTGCGCGCGCCGCAAACCGAAAGACGAGGCAATGTCATCGGTAATATCCGCCGCGCCATAAGGCAGCGTGGCCAGTCCGACCAACATTCCGCCGGCGAATAGCGATACATTGGTGACCTCTGCGCCCAATTCGACCATGGCGACGCCCAGCTCGCGCTCTTCTTTTGAGAGACAGGCAGTGCCCGCAGCAATCGGTGAGGCAATGATAGACTTCACGTTGAGATGCGCGCCCCGGACGCTCATGTCGATATTACGCACGGGCGATGCATCAGCAAGGATCACATGGATGTCTACACCTAGCCGGTCGGCATGCAAACCCTTTGGTTTCTTCACGCCAGCAAGGCCATCTATTGTGTAGAGTGCAGGCTGCGCATGCAGAACCATCTTGCCCTGCGGATCAATACTGTTGCGTCCCGCCTGCAGGAGGTGATCAATGTCGTCTTGTTCGATCCGTTGCCCGCCCAATTCTGTCTCGACCGCCGTCAGCATGCTGGTCAGTCCACCGGCAGAAAAACTAACCCACACATCATCAATATTGGTGCCTGCAATTCGTTCTGCTTGCTCGACCGCATCACGTACGTCCAGTTCCGTCCGTTCGGTATCGGCAATATAGCCGCGCTTCACACCTTTACTAGCGCGCTGCCCAGTGCCCAGCACCGTGATATCGCCATTGTCCATCCGACCAGCAATCATCGCTGTAATCTTGGACGAGCCGATATCCAAAGCGGTAAAAAATTTTTCTACCCGTGCTGCCATTTGCCTTTTCCCTTACTTCCTTTTTGCTGCCTCATGGTGCCCCCATAAATTAGCGTCTTTGTTTAACCCTCTGGTTTGGATGAGGTCTGCGCCTTGGGTGGCATCCTCAGATAAGCCCGCTCTGAATCGCGTAAGTCAAAATGAACGACCCCGCGTCCCAATAAGCGGTTGACCCCGTCCATCCGTGCAAAATTGAGCAGCGCCGCCGCGGCCGTCTCCTCTCCTTCAGGAAGCGCGAGCGTTTCGCCGCTATCGAATTCCAGATTCCAACGCCGGTTACCGATCCAGGTCGCGCCTGTCACCATCGGGCTAAGCGCCGGGGCAACACCCAGTAACTTGGTCAATTCCGGAACGCGTTCATTGGCTTTCTTGCCAACAATCACAGGCAGATCAGGAATTTCTTCCTTCTGAATCTGTTGCAGCGGGTATCCGGTATTGTCGATCAATGACAATTTGCCATCGCGCTGCCACACAGCGGCCGGTTCACGTTCGACAATCTCGACCACCAGCGTGTCCGGCAAGCGCCGCGAAATCCGGGCATCCTTGATCCAGCCATTGCCCATCAAATCATCGCGTACCTGATCAATATCAACCAGCATCATCGAACGATCCTTTTGCGCCAGTGTGATTTCATAGACTTTCAGTTCGTCGATCCGGTTGACGCCGGTGACTTCAACCCGCTTCACTTCAAAGCCCGCGGCACCAACCGTTGTCGCAATCTGACTGCTGACGCGTTCAGTGATACCGGTATAATGGGCAACACTATACGCGCCCAAAACAAATACACCGACCAATCCCCACGTCAGGCCTTTTTGAACCTGCGCCTCGGTAAACGGCATAGCGCGGAGGATCTTGTCAAAAATCGAAACCTGACGCACTTTTTTCTTATTCACCTTGCGCGGCTTGCCCTTGGACTTTTTATTTGTCCGTCTGACAGATGCTGATGTCATAGCGCTTCCCTCACGATCATTTCGACCAGTTCCTCATAGCTTATCCCCATTTGCTTGGCCTGTTCCGGCACAAGGCTAAGCGGCGTCATGCCGGGCTGGGTATTGGTTTCCAATATAAACAACCCATCCGCCCCCAATTCATCATCCCAGCGATAGTCGGTGCGGGACGTTCCTTTGCAACCTAGAACCTGATGGGCCTGCAACGCGTAATCCAAACATAGTTTTTCGATATCTGCTGGAATTTTCGCCGGGCAGACATGTTCGGTCAGGCCTTCGGTATATTTTGCATCATAATCATAGAAACCGGCCTTGGTTTTTAGCTCGGTTACACACAGTGCCTTACCACCCACCACTGCCGTTGTCAGTTCGCGACCTTTTATGAAAGGCTCTGCCAGCAACTCGTCAAACTCCTGCCAGGGCCCGGTCACATCACGGCCAATCGGATTGCCATAATTGCCCTGATCGGTAACAATCGCCACGCCGACCGACGATCCTTCGTTGACCGGTTTCAAAACATAAGGTCGAGGCAGCGGATCGGCTTCAACAATATCCTTGCTTTTGACCATCTTGCCGGCGGGCATGGGAATACCAGCTGGAACCAATTGCTGCTTGGTCAGTTCTTTGTCGATCGCAATCACCGAAGTCGCCAAACCGCTATGGGTATAGGGGATCTGCATCAGATCGAGCATGCCTTGCACTGTGCCGTCTTCGCCGGGGCAACCGTGGAGCGCGTTGAAAACCACATCCGGTCTGACCGCATCCAGCACCATCGCAACATTGCGGTCCATATCGATACGGGTCACCTTATGGCCGTTTTTCTCGAGCGCGGCGGCAATATCGTTGCCACTCATCAACGAAACTTCGCGTTCTGCAGACCAACCACCCATGAGAACAGCTACGTGGAGTTTATCCGTCATATTTCTTCCCCCACTCTCTGAATTTCCCAATGCAGGTCGACACCGCTATGTTCTTTAACCCGCCGGCGCACTTCATCGCCCAAGGCTTCAATATCCGCAGAAGTGGCACCGCCCAAATTAAGTAGGAAATTGCAGTGTTTCTCTGACACCTGCGCCTGCCCTATTTGCAAGCCGCGGCAACCGGCTTCATCGACCAATTGCCATGCTTTGTGGCCCTCGGGATTTTTGAAAGTCGAGCCGCCTGTTTTGGAACGCAGCGGTTGCGATGCCTCGCGCTCATCTGCGATGCGTTTCATCTCTGCGCCGATGATTTCCGGATCACCACTCGTCCCGTGCAGCTTGGCGCTGACGACGATGGCCCCTTCGGGCAATTGCGAATGGCGATAGGTATATCCCATGTCCGCTAGCGCGATAGTTTTAAGTTCACCGGTCCGCAGAACCACATCTGCGCTTTCCAATATGTCGCAAACCTCTCGGCCATAAGCACCGGCATTCATACGTACCGCGCCGCCAATGGTGCCGGGAATACCGCGCAAAAACTCTAAGCCGGCGATGCCGTGATCGCGGGCCATACTAGCCGCTGAAATACCCGGGGCACCAGCACCGCAAATCAGCGCGTTCTCAATTCCAAAACTGCCCTTGCCGACGGTTTCAATCCCGGCGAACGCCTTGCCCAAACGCACCGTCACGCCGCGCTTTCCACCATCACGAATGATGAGGTTGGACCCCAATCCCAAGGGCCAAACAGCTATAGCCGGATCAAGATCCCGCAAAAACTGTTGCAGGTCTTCCACATCCTTGGGCGCGAACAACCATTCCGCCGGGCCGCCACTTTTGAACCAGACGAGCGGCGCCAGAGGCGCATCGGCAGTCAGCTTGCCCCGCGTTTCAGGGAGGGTTGTGGCTCCCGTCATGACCGCACAGCCTTTATACCGTCCGCCAGTCCGGCAGCCCATTTGGTGATATCACCTGCGCCGAGACAGACGATCATGTCCTTGTCTTCAGCGACATCAGACAATCGAGCTGTCAAGTCTGCTTCATCCGCTACGGTCTCTGCAACCCGGTGCCCCCGCCTTCTCAGACCTGCGGCCAGAGCTTCGCTGTCGACACCTTCAATTGGCTCTTCGCCCGCGACGAAGACCGGCGTGACATAAACCATATCGGCATCGTTAAATGCTTGCTGAAAATCTTCCATATGATCGCGCAGGCGAGTAAAGCGATGCGGCTGGACCACTGCGATGACGCGGCCTTCCGCGCCCTCGCGCGCAGCGGACAGCACCGCTCGAATTTCCACTGGATGATGGCCATAATCGTCGATGATCGACACACCATCGACTTCTCCCACTTTGGTAAAGCGCCGTTTGACGCCACCAAAATGATCAAAGCCGCTGGCAATCTGCTCGTCGGTCATACCCATTTCCAGACCGACTGCTACCGCTGCAATAGCGTTTTCGACATTGTGGCGTCCCGGCATGGGAAGCGTAATGCCTTCGATAGTACGCGTCTCGCCATCACGGTCACGTACGACTACATCAAAGCGATTGCCGCCTGATATGGGCGTAACGTTGATACCCTTCACATCGGCTTGCGCGGAAAAACCATAAGTGATCAGACGCCGGTCGCGAATACGTGGCAGGATCGCCTGCACTTCAGGATGATCGAGACAGAGGATCGCAGCGCCATAAAAGGGCACGTTTTCGATAAACTCGACAAAGCTGTCCTTGATCTTGTCGAAACTGCCATAATGATCAAGATGTTCGGGATCGATATTGGTAACGACGGCGATTGTACCATCGAGGCGCAGGAAGCTGCCATCACTCTCATCGGCTTCGACAACCATCCATTCGCTGTCGCCCAAACGGGCGTTGGAACCATAGCTATTGATGATACCGCCGTTGATAACGGTCGGGTCAATGCCGCCCGCATCAAGCATTGCGGCGACCATTGAAGTCGTCGTCGTCTTACCATGGGTGCCCGCAATTGCGATGGTGCTTTTCAGCCGCATCAGTTCTGCAAGCATTTCTGCGCGCCGAACCAAGGGAATGCGATCTTCGAGGGCTTTTTCAACTTCGGGATTGCCGCGCTTCACCGCGGTTGACGTGACCACGACGGCGGTACCAACGACATTTTCACCATTCTGGCCGATCATGACCTTAATGCCCTTGGCGCGGAGGCCTTCTACAATATAGCTATCCGATATGTCGGAACCTTGAACCTGATAACCGAGATTATGCATGACTTCGGCAATGCCGGACATACCGATGCCGCCAATGCCGACAAAGTGGATCGTGCCAATATCAGTACCGACACCCTTCATTGCATGCTTTCTTTCGCCAAAGCAGGGCGTTGATTGGGTGCAATTTGTGATTTTTCTTTTTTGACCTTCAGCGTCTTGGATAGCGGCGATGTACCGATACTTTCCACCAAATCAGCCAGATCACTAACCGCCTCGGGGCGACCACATTTTTTGGCAAAGCGCGCGGCATTTTGCAGCGCGTCAGGACCCAGTGCCATTTTCTGCATCTGCTTTGCCAGTTCCTTTGCAGTAAATTGTGGTTGTGCGATCGCGCGCGCACCTCCGGCAGCAACCATTTCGCGCACGTTCTGCGTTTGATGATCATCGGTTGCGATGGGTAACGGAATAAGGATTGCGGGACGACCGGCCGTAGTCAGTTCAGCAATGGTCGAAGCCCCTGCCCGTCCGATCACCAGATGCGACCAGCCAAGGCGTTGCGGTAGGTCCGGCAAATAGGTTGCGAGTTCGGCGGGAATATCATGCTCGGCATATTTCTCGCGAACCCGCTCAATATCCTGTTCGCGGCATTGTTGCGTCACTTGTAGCCGCCGGCGCAGGTGCATGGGCAGCAACGCCAATCCGTCGGGTACAACGTCGGACAATATGGTCGCGCCCTGACTACCACCAGTCACTAACACCCGAAAAATACCTTCTTCGGTGAGCGGCGGATAAGGCTCTTCGCGCAAGGCGATCACCTCTTCACGCACGGGATTACCGACGAGATGGACCTTTTCCTCATGCTTCGGTTTAAGCTTCAGGATGTCGGGGTAGGATGTCGCGATCGCATTGACCGAGCGCGCCGCTAACCGGTTAACCCGGCCGAGCACAGCATTTTGTTCATGAACAATCGTTGGAATATTTTTCCGGTTCGCCCCAAGCAATGCCGGGAAAGCGGGATAGCCGCCAAACCCGATAACGGCAGATGGATCAAACGTGTCATAGAGCTGCATCGCCATTTTGCGGCCCTTCATGATCGCACGGGCACCGGACAGCCAACCGCGCGGGTCTTTGGTGATCCGGCCAGCAGGCAGTACATGGACCTGACCATCATCGACCATGCCGGGAATTTTCTCCCCCCGCTCATCGGTGATCAGGGCGACACGGTGGCCGCGCTGGACCAGTTCCTTACCGAGCGCATAGGCCGGGATCATATGACCACCAGTACCACCAGCGGCGAGGACATAATGTTTCGTAAAGCTCATTGGGTCACCATGATTTCCTTCGGCCGATCTTTCGGCCATTTCGTGACATATTGTGAGCGATCTAAATAGGGATTTCTGCGCGTAAAGGCCAGCAAGAGTCCTACACCGATGGAAAGCGCCAATATCGATGATCCACCATAGCTGATAAACGGCAGGGTCATGCCCTTGGACGGGAAAAGCTGCAGATTCACGGCCATGTTAATAAGGGCCTGTCCGCCAAATTGTGCGGTTAGCCCAGCGACGGCAAGAATGATGAAATTATCTTCCTCATCCAGCAGCCGCAGGAACACGCGCACGATGATGGCGAGATAGACAATGGCAATAGCGGCGCAGGCCAACAGCCCGAATTCTTCGCCAATGACCGAGAAAATATAATCGGTATGCGCTTCGGGCAATTTAAACTTCGCCGTAC
Source organism: uncultured Sphingomonadaceae bacterium (assembly GCA_947489315.1). Classification (GTDB taxonomy): domain Bacteria; phylum Pseudomonadota; class Alphaproteobacteria; order Sphingomonadales; family Sphingomonadaceae; genus Parasphingorhabdus. The sequence goes on along the minus strand of CANLCX010000001.1, from coordinate 777,599 downwards.
CAAGCCCCGGCCCGGTACCTAGCAAACCTCCGCCAGTCAGCGCTCTATGCGCCAGCATCACTTGATCAAATTCGTCACCGCCGAATAACCAAGCGTTGATCCGTTGCGTCGCCACCGGATAAAGGAAATAAGCGCTGATAAGCCCGCCGACACCCACGACGCCCATGCCAGCAATCAATCTTGCCGAGAGACCGGAGATCATCATCAGCACAAACCAGATGCCGCAGAATATTATGGTCTGCCCAAGATTGGGCTGCATCATCAACAGCAATGCAACAACCCCCGTCAGCACGAAGGACAACGATATCACCGGTAGCGACGGATCTTTTACTCGCAGCGACAACAACCATGCCAGCGACACCGCATAAAAGGGTTTCAGAAACTCCCCCGGCTGGATTGTTGCAAAACCATAGCCAATCCAGCGCTGCGCACCATTGACCGACTTGCCAAATATCGGAACCAGAAATAGCAGCGCAAAAGCCGCAACGGCGGCAATAATCGCAAAACGCCGCGCTTGTTCTTTAGGCAGCATCGACACAATCAACATGACTGGTACACCGACAACCACCCATCCAAGCTGACGATAAAAATAATAGAGCGGATCAAGCGATACCGCCGCTGTGCTATGTTTCAAGGCTGACACGGGGGAAGCTGCTGCAACCGCAATCAAGCCAATGGCGATTAACGTTAGCATCAGCGCCAGCAGCACCCGGTCTAGTTCCCAGAACCAGATGGCCAGCGGCGAACGGTCGCTGCGCCCCAGACGCGATTCCAATTGAAAGCGCTTCTTTGCCAGTCCCGCAGCAATTTCCGGCATTACACTCGATTTGTTCGGTTCATCGGTCATGATATACTGCCCCCAGCTGCCGTTCCGATTTGATCTTTTTCGATCACGCTATTCACTGCGCAGCGGAAACAATCACCGCGCGCCTCAAAATCCTTGAACTGGTCGAACGAGGCACAGGCGGGTGAAAGCAAAATCACCTCGCCGGGCTTTGCGTTCGCGGCAGCATGTTGCACCGCCGTCAGCATCATCTCGCATGGATCGACCGGCATGTGGGGGTCGAGCAACTCACCAAACATCGGACCCGCGTCGCCAATTGTATAAGCTTGCACGACATTACCAAAATAGGGTTTGCATTCTGTCAAATCATCACTCTTCGGAAGTCCGCCGACAATCCAGTGAATTTTGGGATAGGCGCCAAGCGCCGGACCAGTCGACGCCGGATTAGTGGCTTTGCTATCATTCACAAACAACACACCACCCGCTTCAACCACACGTTCCATTCGATGCGGCAAGCCTTTAAAACTCTCCAACGCCGGCCGCCATTGATGTTCATGGAGGCCCAGCGCTTCAGCAGCGGCCACGGCGGCAATCGCATTTTGCAGATTATGCGGTCCCTGGAGTGATGGCCAATTGGCTTGCCCTTCCAATGTGATCGTGCTGGTATCGACGATATTCTGCACGCGATCATCAGACCGGATGAGCCGCAGCGCGAGTTGGGTTTTTTCATCACCGCCACCGAATATCGCTACATGACCATCCCCCATCATGTCGAACAGGCGCACCTTCGCGGCGGCATAAGCATCGAAACTGTCATAACGATCAAGGTGATCCGGGCTGATATTCAGCAGCATCGCAACATCGCAGTCTAAACCGTAGGTCAGATCAATCTGGTAGCTCGACAGCTCCAGCACATATATGCCGCCCGCCGGCAAAGGTGTTTGCGACAGAATCGGCAAGCCAATATTGCCGCCCATATGCGTCGGCAGCGCCGCGCTCTGGATGATATGATGGAGCAATGCTGTTGTTGTGGACTTGCCATTGGTACCGGTAATCCCGACCACGCGATGCGGTGGCAGAGACACGCGCGCTTTCGCGAACAGCTCAATATCTCCAATGATAGGAACACCGTCGTCGCTGGCTTTGTCACGGATCGGATGGGTGTTAAGCGGCACGCCCGGCGACACCACAATCGCATCATAGTCGCTCAGATCCGTTTCCATTGGATCCGCTATGATTGCCTTATCGCTGGCCGCCATGCGCAATTCTTCGCGCGTATCCCACGCCAATAACTTAGCCCCGCTAGCGTGCAGGGCATCGAGCGTCGCCATGCCAGATCGCGCCAAGCCCAATATGGCATAGCGTTTATTGGCAAAGGCGGACGAGCGGATCATCTGAGCTTGAGCGTCGCTAGACCGGCAAGTGCAAGCACCAGACTGATGATCCAGAAGCGGATCACGATTGTGGATTCAGACCAGCCAAGCTGTTCAAAATGGTGATGGATCGGGGCCATGCGGAATACCCGCCTGCCGGTGCGTTTGAAAAAGAACACCTGCACAATAACGGACACCGCTTCTAACACGAAGAGCCCGCCGACAATGGCGAGCACGATTTCATGGTGGATTGAAACAGCAATAGCACCAAGCGCGCCACCTAGAGCGAGGCTGCCCGTATCACCCATGAACACCGCGGCCGGCGGTGCATTAAACCATAGAAATGCGAGGCAAGACCCGATGATACAGGCGCAGAAAATGGCAAGCTCACCCGCTCCCGGTACAAAGGGTATGCCAAGATATCCGGAAAAGACTGCATTGCCGGAAAGATAGACAAGGATCAGGAAGGTCGCGCTTGCGATGACAACTGGCATGGTCGCCAGACCATCCAGACCATCGGTCAGGTTTACGGCGTTGCCGGAGCCGACAATGACAAACATGGCAAACGGGAAATAGAATATCCCGAGATTGATCTGCACATCGTTGAAAAACGGAACGTAGAGATCAGTTCCAACCTGCTGAATAATGATCCAGGTCGCAAAACCAGCAACGACAAATTCCATCAATAGTCTGACACGCCCAGGGACGCCTTTATGGCTTGCTTTGCTGACTTTATCATAATCATCCATGAAGCCAATGGCGCCGAAACCGAGTGTCACAAAGATACACGCCCAGACAAAAATATTGGACAAATCCATCCACAACAACAACGAAATGACCAGTGAAATCAAAATCATCAGCCCACCCATAGTCGGTGTGCCTGCTTTTTTGAGATGGGTAATCGGCCCGTCTTCGCGGATCGGCTGGCCCTTGCCCTGCTTCATCCGGAGCATGTTGATGAACCGTGGCCCGATCAGCATCCCGATAAACAGTGCGGTAGCGATCGCGGCGCCAGAGCGAAAACTCAGATAGCGAAAGACATTGAACACGCCTTCAAATTCAAGCCATTGTGCCAATAGGTAAAACATTAATACTCCCCGCTCACCAAAGCCGAAACGACCTTGGCAAGCCCCAAATAATTAGACCCTTTGATAAGAAGGATATCTTCGTCGCTGATTTTCCCTGCAACCTCAGCCAGCGCCTCCGAAGAGCCAGCGACATGAGATATTTCGGGGGCGTGATCAAGCTTTTCTGACACTATTTCAGCCAATTTAGCTGACGTATGAATCATTTCATCGCCAACCAGAATAATAGTCTGCGCACCAGAGGCAAAAATGTCATCGGCAAGCCCTTCATGATAGGCCTGTGCCTGGTCGCCCAGTTCGCCCATCGCACCTAATAATAGGATTTTTTTGCCGCCGCAGACTTCATTCGCCAACTGACCCAAAGTCGCTTTCATCGACACCGGATTGGCGTTGTAACTTTCATCAATTAACAACGCCTGACCGCCATCTTTCAACTCAATTTGATGTCGCTTGCCGCGGCCATCAAGGCCCGATAGTTCCGCCAGCGCCAGACCGGCCGCCGCCAAGTCGCCGCCAACTGCGCGCACAGCGGCCAATATCGCCAACGCATTGGATACCCAATGCTTGCCAGGCTCTGCAATCGTGAAGCACAGGCTGCGATCGCCTCGGCCATCGTCCCGAAGGCTGGCTGTTACCAGTGATCCGCCGCCGGGTGCCGGAACGACATCGACAGCCCGGACATCGGCCTGTTCATCAAAACCAAAAGTGATGACCTTCTTGGTATAGCGCAAGGCCGCTTTACGGAGGCGCTCATAATATGGGCTATCAAAGGGAATGATTGCCGTGCCTTCATGCGTTAGCCCCTGAAAAATCTCCGCTTTGGCATCGGCAATCGCTTCGACACTCGAAAAATGTCCGATATGGGCCGGTGCAATAGCAGTTATGATCGCGACGTCTGGCCGAACTAGCCGGGTAAGCTGCGCTAGCTCCCCGCTATGGTTCATGCCCATTTCAAAAATTCCATATTGGCATTCCGCCGGCATACGCGACAGGCTCAGCGGAACGCCAACATGGTTATTGTAGCTTTTCACCGACCGATGGGACTTTCCCATGGACGCACGGTTCAAAGCTGCAAAAAGGGCTTCTTTGGTGCCGGTTTTACCGACCGATCCGGTGACACCGATAATCTTGGCATCGCTACGGGCGCGCGATGCGACGGCCAAGTGATCTAAGGCTTTAGTGGTATCCGATACCAATATATGGGGACCATCAACGGGCTGACTGACCACTACGCCAGTACCGCCTGCCGCATAGATATTGTCGACATAAAGATGCCCATCACTTTGTTCGCCTTTCAGCGCAAAGAACAGGTCGCCTGGCCCAATTTCACGGGAATCAAACGCAACGCCGCCGACTTCAAAATCTGTGCTAGCCTTGCCTTGCACGGCCTCGGCGATGGCGGAAGATGTCCACAAAGGGTTCATGCGGTGGCCTCCGACTGCGTCGCACTCGTTGCTTCACGGGCACATTCGCGGGCAACCTCAACATCATCGAATGGAATGACGCGATCGCCAATAATCTGCCCCTGTTCATGCCCCTTACCTGCCAACAAAATGATATCGTCAGCACCGGCCAGTGCAATGGCATGGGCAATTGCCGCCCTGCGATCGCCAACTTCCTTGGCGTTTTGCGCCCCAGTCATGATGTCTGCACGAATGACCGCCGGGTCCTCTCCGCGCGGATTGTCATCGGTAACAATGGTGATATCCGAAAGCTCTACAGCAACCTTGCCCATTTCAGGGCGCTTGCCTTTATCCCGATCACCACCAGCGCCGAAAATCGTTATCAACTGGCCCTTCACATGAGGCCGCAGCGCGTCAATCGCGGCGCGCAGGCCATCGGGCGTGTGGGCATAGTCGACATAAACAGGGGCGCCGACCTTGGTGATCACGGCACGTTCCAAGCGTCCGCGCACCGGCTGCACCCGCTGCATATGATCAAAAACATCTTCCAGCGTTCCGCCAGTGGACAAGACAACGCCCGCTGCGCACATAATATTGGCGGCCTGATAAGCCCCGATCAACGGCAGTGCGATCCGGTGTGTATTACCCTGCGCCTTGATCATCAGTACCTGACCCAATTGGGTGGGGGTACGCGATAATAGGCGCAGTGATGTTCCCTGCTCGCCGACCGTAAAAAGATTCAACCCGCGATCCATGGCCCGCTTGATAACTGGCCCGGACCATTCGTCATCGGCCCAGATAACGGCGGTTCCGGTTTCATCAACCACTTCGTCGAACAGCCGCATCTTGGCTTCAAAATAGCTGTCCATATCGCCATGATAATCGAGATGGTCGCGGCTGAGATTAGTGAACACGCCCACCTGCACCGGCAATCCCTCTGTGCGATATTGGGAAAGACCATGGCTGGACGCCTCAAATATCACATGGCTCACGCCTTCGCGCGCGAGACCGGACATGTTGGACAGGAAGGTTACGATATCGGGTGTGGTCAGGCCGGTTTTGACCTGTTCGTCCGCTGTGGTCACGCCCAGCGTGCCGATGGATGCGCTGTTCAGGCCCGCCATATGCCAAAGTTGGCGAGTCATTTCCGCTATGGATGTCTTACCATTGGTACCAGTCACCGCCGCGACATGTTGCGGTGTAGGTGTAAAATAGCGCGCCGCCATTAATGCAAAGACCCGCCTAGGTTCGTTATCTGCAATATGAACCGCGCCTTCCACCTCAGCATCGGGATGCGCGACAATCGCGATTGCACCAGCAGCAACAGCGACCTCAATAAAATCCTCACCATTTACCTTAGTGCCCTGAAAAGCCCCAAAAATATTGCCCGGCGCGATCTTGCGATGGTCGATCGCAAAGCCCGTGACATGGGCTTCACCTTCTTCGCTTTCCAATGCCGCATCATTGAGCCCGGCGATAAGAGCGCATAGTTTCATCGCCTATCCTTTCGGCGACCAGAGCAGCGGTGTCAGCTCCGATACATCAACATCACGGTGCTCATCAGGAACAACGCCCAGCATCGGCCCAACCCTTGGCACGACTTTGCGCACAACCGGAGCAGCAGTCCAGCCGGCAGTCCGCTGAAAACCGGTTTCCGCATTACCCTTGGGTTCGTCCAGCATTGCGATAACTACATAGCGTGGATTATCCATTGGGAATGCGGCGGCAAATGTGGAAACGAGCGAAGTCTTGTTGTATCCGCCATTGGATGGTTTCTCCGCAGACCCTGTCTTACCGCCAATCCGGTAACCTGGTGCGTCCGCTTTTCGTCCCGTACCGTTAGACACAATCATCCGAAGCAGCTGACGCATCCGGGCGCTAGTCGCTGCTTTGAATACACGGCGCCCTTCGGCTTCCTCACCTGGTGCAACCTTAAGCAATGTTGCCGGGCGCCAAATGCCGCCATTCACCAAAGCGGCATATGCGCTCGCCAAATGAAGTGGTGTAACCGCGATACCGTGACCATAGGCAATTGTCATATTGGTCACGCGACCCCAGCTTTGTGGCCAGAGCGGCTTTCCCCGTTCAGCGAGCTCGATATGCGGCCGCTCATCAAAGCCGAGGCGTCGGATCATGTGCTCCATGCCCTCTTTGCCAAGGTTATCGGCCAATCGGGCAGTCACAATATTGGAACTATGAACCAGCGTTTCCGGCACATTGAGATAGCGATTCTGACCATGGTCATCTTTGATTGTAAAAGCACCAACCTTGATCGGTTCGGTCGCATTATAACGCACCGCAAGATCAGTCACCGTCCCCGCATCAAGCGCAGCAGCGACCGTCAAAGGCTTGAAAGTTGAGCCCAGTTCAAACACACTCTGGGTCACTTCATTGGTCTGATATTTCATGGTCGCTTTGCGGATCTTGTTCGGATCGAATACCGGAAGCGATGCCAGTGCCATCACTTCACCAGTATGAACATCGAGTATGATACCAGCAGCACCGCGTGCATCATGAGCTGTCATTGCGACCATCAACTCGCTTTCAAGCGCAGCCTGCACCCGGCTGTCGATAGATAGCGCGGCCGGTGCCCCCCGAAGACTTTCGTCCTGCAAACGATCATTGAGCGCACGCTCCATGCCCATAATGCCTTCGCTGTCAGCATCAACATAACCCAAAACATGGGCAGCCAAGTCGCGCTGAGGATAGAGCCGCTCATTCTCTCTTGGAAACTCAATGCCAATTTCGCCCAGCGCATGGACTTGTTTAACCTCTGTAGGCAACGCACGGCGACGGAGATAAGTTGGTCGTGAACCTTCAAGCTTCGCAAGAAACTCTGCTTCGCTAGTATCGGGAAAAAGATCGCTCAATTGCCGCGCAAGTGTTGCTTTGTCACTAAGTACGCGCTCCGGAACCACGCGAATAGCATAACCCTTTATGGTCCGCGCCAAGGGCACACCATTGCGGTCCACGATATCACCGCGCGCAGGCACAAAGGTGGAACTGGAAATGCGGGTAGGCTTAGCGTCCTCTAATATACTAAAGCTGATCAACCGCCCGACAATAATCGTGAAAATCGCTAGAAACACCAGCAGCAGCACCATCAAACGAAAGTGGGCGCTGGCTGCTATTTCCTTATTTTTACCGGAAAACTGCACTTTTCTGCTGTTTGCCAGAAGCGTTGTCATTGAGTGCTGCTCCCAGCCTGCTCACTATTCGCTCGAGCCGCAAGTTGTCGGATTAAGCCATCGTCGAGAAGCTTCGCTTCCATATCGGCCACTCGCCTGGTTTTGGTTTCACGCAATTGAGCAGCCGTCGGTTCATCGCCGCTTTGGACAGCAGCATCTTGTTGTTGGTCGGCCGTCGCGTCACTTCTTTCGGCGCTGCGCGTCTTTGCCGATGCGGTCGGAAAGACCGAACCAATGATGCCAGCTGGCTTGACTTTATCCATCGAACTGATGACCGCGACTTTTACAGGCTTTCGTAAATTCGCATCACCAAGATTGGCGAGCGCCCGCTCGCCATCTAAAAATTGCGACGCATTTGGGGACACGTAACCATATTCTAGTTTGTTCCAATGTTCCAACTGCCTCAAATTGGCCCGAGCGCTGAATTCTGTTTCCAAATACCGAATTTCTTTTTTGATCGATACGACTTTGTTATCAGTGCGCGCCAAATCGCTGCGTAACGATGCCACGCTAAGCGACAGCGGATACAGCAAAATAGCCACTAGAAGAACGAGCGCTAGCCATCCTATGCCCTCAAGACGTTTGACTGCCAGTTTCATTGGATGCCTCCTGTCTTCGCAAGGGCTGGCGCGTCGGAACGCACCGCTGATCTGAGGGTGGCGGAGCGGGCTCGGGGATTAGAGACCTGCTCCGCCCCGGCCGGACGCACCATTTTGGCTGGTTTATGAAAGGTGGGTGCCGGCCGTTTTTCGGAAACTTGGGGTAGATGGCGCGAACCAGCGGATTTTTGTCCGCTACGATCACGCAGGAAATTTTTGACGATACGATCTTCAAGGCTGTGAAAGGTTACGATGGCTAATCGGCCGCCAGGTTTCAGCATACGCTCTGCGGCTGCAAGGCCGTCCTCCAACTCGCCCAACTCGCGGTTGATATGGATTCGGATTGCCTGAAACGTACGAGTTGACGGGTCTTTTTTGTCGCCCGGTTTATGACCCAATGCCTTGCGGACGATATTGGCCAACTCAGAGGTCCGTGTTAGCGGACGCGCATTGACGATGGCTTTGGCAATTTTGCGCGAACGGCGTTCTTCGCCATAGCGATAGATGACGTTGGCAATATCTTCTTCATCTGATTCATTCAGGAAATCAGCTGCGCTTGGTCCATCTTGTGACATACGCATGTCGAGCGGACCGTCTTTCTGGAACGAGAAGCCACGCTCCGCTTGATCTAACTGCATCGATGAAACGCCGATATCCAGCGTAACGCCGTCAATATCTTCATCGACCAAAACGTCAGCCATTTGCGAATAGAAGGCATGATGCAGGACAAGTTTGCCGTCAGAGCTTTCCACCAATTCATGACCGCTGGCGATCGCATCAGGGTCTTGATCAAAACCATGTACTTTCGCACCAGCCGCAATCATCGCCATGCTGTAGCCGCCTGCACCGAATGTGCCATCAACATGCGTCTCGCCCGGAGTAATGGCGAGCGCATCAATGACTTCATCGAGCAGGACGGGAATATGGGGCTTCGAAGGTGCAGAAGACGCTGTTTTTGGGGTCATTTCTTTTTCCCCAATTCGCTGAGATGAAATTCCACCAAGCGCTTATCAACTGGCACGTCATCGGTGGTATCAAGCAACGCTTGCGGCGCCCACAGACAAAAGGTCTTGCCGATACCATGGAAGATGACGTTATCTTTCAGGCCGCTAATCGCTTGCAGCATTGGCGGCAAAACAAAGCGCCCACTGGCGTCGAAACTCAGCTCTTGCAGGGATGAGAATTTGCGGGCACCGGCAGCATCGCGATCATAAGGTTCTGACCGAGCGATGGCGATCTCTTCTTCCTTGTCGATTTCCGCCAGCATGTCGATTTTGCGGCTAAGGCCGAAGCCAACCAAGCAATCCCATTTTTCATGCTTGCCTAGACACAGGACACGGCCGTCGCTGCTGGAGACCAGGTCTTTACGCAGAAATGCAGGAACGGACAGACGACCTTTATCGTCTATCGCGGAAATTCCCGATCCTGAATAAGCATAATTGCCAGACACAGCCTCAATCCCTCAACTCGATCGAAAGGCAAATCTCTCTTGTTGGGAGAAGCGCACAATGAACCGCTCCCGAAACACCAGAATCCCGGACAGGAAATTTACCCCGATAACGAGATAGGGTTAACAGGGGAACGTCGGGGATGGAAGGGGATTTTGCGGGATTTTAAGGGATTTTACGGACTAAATCCTGCATCTATTTGATTTAATTGTATTTTATTTTAAACCTCTTTCGATGGAACCGGCAAAAACTCCGGTTAGTCGTTGGAAACATGGATAATAAGCCGTCCCTGCAAAGCTGGTTCGCTGGAGAATCACCCACTATTACGCAAATCGGTGATCAAAATATCGACCAATCCCCTAGCATCACCGGTGCTGTCATCCTTGTTCCCAATGCCAATATCAGGCCATAGAGCATCGTTTAGAAAATCGGCATCAGCCAAAATAATCGCGCGCCCTTTTCCTATACGGCAATGGGCCATGACGTTGGCTGTACTCAAAGCACATTCCCCTTGACCAACGCCTTGTTGCGGCAAAAGTTTAAACGTTCCAATTCCCGCCGTTGAAATGGTCGCACCAGAGAATTCCAACTCGACGCCACCCGACCCCGCTTCATCAGGTGCCTGCAATTCCAATCCCCAATGCCCTAGCAACGGTGACAACAGACCAGACGCCAGCGGTCGACCTTTGTCACCCAGCGGCAGGTCAGTAGGCCATAGCAGCATGGGGTCCGTCAGGATAATCGCCTTACCACCTGCCCTGACCCATGCATCAACAGCAGCAATATCCGCCGGAGCCATAGCCGGCGGCTGGGCCAACAAGACAATATCCGCGCCAGAATCGTTCAGTCCTTCAAAACTGTCGACGGCGGCAATGTCATGTTTCTTTTGCCAATAAGCGTAAATGGGTGCCGGAGCCGTCTTGCCAGCCAATATGCTTTCCATCGACCCGTCTTCACCCCAGACTATTGGCAAACTGGTCATCAATTGGATTTTGGCGGGCGCCCTGCTTTCCCCTGCGACATTTGTAGCAGCCGGACTGCACTGCATCAGCAGACCAGCGGCCAACAGGATTGAAACCAAAACGAATATCCGCGACAACGGCTATCTTTCCTTATCCATTCGCGCTTCCAGTTTGGGATCAGGCTCCAGATCAGGAACAACTTGCGACCGCGCACTAGGAATTTCGGGCACCGGCTGAACAACTTCGTCCTCCTGCACGGGTGCCGGCGTAATACCAAGTTCTGCAAGCGGTTCGGCTGGCGCTGGCGTCGGCGCGGGTGCTGGCTCGGCTTCTACAACCAATCGACCTGAGCTATCCAGCGCCTCGGCCTGAATTTCTTCGATCGCGGACTGTTCGTCGCTGGCCCGTTGCAGAACAAAATTCGCAACGCTGACGACCATTAGGACTGCGACAAGTCCGACAACCCCAACCTGAATACGTTGTATCGTATCCTGACTATCACTCCTATTTTTCGGGTCTTCAATCATCTTCTGTCAGCCAGGGGAAAACCGGCAGTCCTTTCTCTTTCAGCCATGCGGCATTGTAGAGCGAAGACAAATAGCGAAAACCTGTATCACACAGGATTGTAGCAATCTTGCTACCTGGCCCCAGCTCTTTACCCAAGGCAATAGCACCGGCCACATTAATCCCGGATGAGAGGCCAAGACACAGCCCCTCTTCCTGCAACAATCGCTCAACCCACTTCATGCCTTCTTCGTCACTGATGCGATATTGCGTATCAATCGGCGCGTCTTCTAGGTTACCGGTGATCCGGCCCTGGCCGATCCCTTCGGCGACACTGCTACCCTCGGACTTCAGCTCGCCATGGGCATAATAATTGTAAAGCGCTGCGCCGTGGGGATCAGCCAGACCGATTTTCACTTTTTCATTTTTTGCCTTCAGGCCCATGCCCACACCGGCAATCGTCCCGCCTGTCCCCGCAGCGCAAACAAAACCATCCACTTTTCCGTCGAGCTGTTCCCAGATTTCTTCGGCGGTTGTTTCAATATGCGCACGGCGATTGGCGACATTGTCAAACTGGTTGGCCCAGACAGCACCCTCAGTTTCTTCCGCCATGCGGCGGGATGTATGCACAAAATGACCCGGATTGGCGTAAGGCGCGGCCGGCACCAATACGAGCTTTGCACCAAGGGCCCGCAGCGTATCCATTTTTTCGCGGCTCTGGGTTTCGGGCATTACAATTGTTGTCTTATAGCCCTTAGCATTGGCGACGAGCGCAATGCCGATACCGGTATTCCCCGCGGTGCCTTCCACAATCATGCCGCCCGGTTTGAGCAAGCCGCGCTCTTCCGCATCCTGCACGATGAAAAGAGCAGCACGATCTTTTACGGAGGCGCCGGGATTGGCAAATTCGCATTTGCCATAAATGTCACAGCCTGCCTCCGCACTGGGGCCAGCAAGGTGAACGAGCGGCGTGTTGCCGATTAAGTCGAGCGTGTTCGGTATAATATTCATAGCGTCTTCCATAGTCCGGTCGTCCGATGACGACAAGCGGGGACAATTTGGGTGGCGAAAAGCCCAGCTTTATCAGCGTGATGTTTTTTCGGCTTTGGCGTCAAACATTTGGCTGCGAAGTTGACAATCTTGACACAGTCCTTTGGGATGTCGTTATCACGGAATTTCATTGCAAAGTTCACACAAATCACACTCTCTCTTGCGCTCCGGCTTTCATGAAATAGAGAGTGCTTGGCATGAGGTCTTATCTTTAGGGTCATGATCACAGACCATAACTGATGATGGTCCCTGTAGGACAGGTTTTTTTGAAAGAGAGCCTATGAATGATCCGCTCTAAAAGCCTATCATTCCTCTCCCTTGCGCCACTCACCCAGCGGCAGGTCTTCGACGGTCCAGTCACCGATGCTCCAGCGTACCAGCCGCAGGGTTGGATGACCAACCGCCGCAGTCATCCGCCGCACCTGTCGGTTGCGCCCTTCCGTGATTGTCAGCTTGAGCCAGCAGTCCGGGATATTTTTTCGCACCCTTATCGGCGGGTCGCGGGGCCATAGGTCCGGGTCTTCAACCGGCTCCACATCCGCGGGGCGTGTCAGACCGTCTTTCAATTGGACTCCTTGTCGCAAGCTATCCAACGCCGCCGCTTCGGGATTTCCCTCGACCTGCACCAGATAGCTTTTCGGCATCTTATATTTGGGATCCGCAATCCGCGCCTGTAATTTGCCATCGTCGGTCAAGAGCATCAGCCCTTCGCTATCCCGATCAAGACGACCCGCCGGATAAACACCGGGCAGATCGATAAAATTCGACAGCGTCGGTCGCTCGGTCGGCGATCCGCGATCGGTAAATTGGGGCAGCACGCCAAAAGGCTTATTAAATAGGATGAGTTCGGACATGCTGTGTCTGTGGCAGGGATGACCTATGGGAGCAATGGAATAGCACCCGTGAACAGGCGGAAATTATTGGATATGCACAGACAGCCTGTTTCCGTAAGGAGCGTCCATGCACTTCAACAATTTCGATATCACCGCCTTTCTTGGCAATAGCTGGCAAAAGAAACCGCAGCTCATCAAAAATCCGTGGGCCGCATGGACCAACCCGCTGGAGCCGGACGAGCTAGCGGGTCTTGCCTGTGAAGAAGGCGTGGAATCCCGCCTGATCACGCAGCCGGAAACCACATGGAAATTGGAACATGGCCCCTTGGCCGAAGACCGTTTTGATACCCTCGGGGACAAGAACTGGACATTGCTGGTGCAAGCGGTTGATCAGCATGTACCTACCGTCGCCGCATTGATTGAACCGTTTCGCTTCATACCCAATTGGCGCATCGATGATGTGATGGTGAGCTTTGCCGCCGATGGCGGCGGTGTCGGGCCGCATTTTGATCAATATGATGTGTTTTTGATCCAAGGCCTTGGCAAACGCCAATGGCAAGTGGGCGGGCATTGCGACGAGACAAGCGCGCTGTTGCCGCATGACGATCTGCGCCTGCTGGCCGATTTTGAAGCGGTGGATACATTTGTCTGCGAGCCCGGCGATATCCTCTACATCCCGCCGGGTGTCTCGCATAATGGTATCGCAATGGGTGACGATTGCATGACCTATTCAATCGGCTTTCGCGCGCCTTCCCGCAGCGAGTTAATCGGCGACTGGTGCGATGATATGCTGGCGGACATGCTGGACGACGATCGCTACGGTGATCCTGATTTGGCGATACAGGAAAACCCGGGTGAAATATCAACCAGCGCGGTTGATCGGTTACACGCCATGATCACCGATAAGATCGGGGACCGAACAGCTTTTTCGTGCTGGTTCGGAGAATATAGCAGCACGCCGAAATATCCCGAGATGGACTGGCAACCCGAAGAGAAAATCGAGATAAAGGACCTCCGCGAACAACTACAACAGGGCGTGTCGTTACGTTGCAATCCGGCGAGCCGTTTTTCCTTCATCCGGGCAGATGCCGAAAAATTGCTGCTGTTTGTTGACGGTCAGACAATGGAATGCACCGGCGACGCGATACCCTTTGCCGAAACCTTATGCGCCCAGTCTTTGGTGACAATTGACGAGCAGCTGACAAATTTTGACAGCGTGATGGCCTTGCTTCTGGATCTGCACAATCGCGGCAGCTTGGCTTTCGAGCCGCGGGATTTATAAAGCTTTAGCTCAAGTCAAATTTCTCCGGTACCATTTTGGCCAGCATTTTCTGGCAAGCAGTCAGGTTTCGTTGAAAAACCTCATGCGCGTTCATCGCATTGAGAAAGGCCACCAGCGCAGGCCATTTTGCCGCATCAGGCGGCCCCGCAACCAGATCCGTCTGCATCAACTGTGCAGCGACGGCGAGATCTGCGATCGAGAGTGTATCCCCGACAAAATAGCTTCCCCCATCAAGCTGCTGCTCCAAATAATCCCACAGCGGCGGCAGTTTTTCATTCCATGTGGTGCGTGCCGTTTTCAGATCAGGTTCACCGCCAGTCATCACAGCAAAAACAATCGGTCGGAACAAACTCCCGCCGCCGTTCATCGCCATCACGCTGTCGGCATATTCCTCCAGCCACAACGCGCGGGCGTATAAATAGGGCTCATCGGGATAGGCAGCCGGTTGCGGATGTTTCTTTTCCAGATAACCGCACATGGCCGAACTGTCTGCAATGGTCCCCGCCGGCCCGTCGTCAGCAATGGACGTATCGCGCAGGGCCGGAATTTTGGCTAGCGGACTGATTTCCAGATACCAGTCCGGCATCGCCATGATATTGATCGCCTCGCAATCATAGTCCAGACCCTTCAATGTAAGCAAAGCTTCTGTCTTCCGTTGGAAGGGGGACAATGGCGATCCGTAGAGGATGAATTCGGCGGTCATGGACAAGACTTTCTGTTATTTTTCTAGCCGCCTATGAGCAAGCAGATACGGCAGATGTCAACATCACTTTTTGACGAAGTACCAAAGCCCGAAAATTCATTCTCTGGAAGCAATGGCCTCTGATCGCGGAAACTTTCTCAGGAAGAGCCAGATCATCAGCGGCGCGACTACCAGCGGACCAAATAATATGAAAAAGACCGGGATTGATAGCTCGGCATAAATTTCCGCCAACGGCGCCCGCACCGAAATGATGAAAGCCCAGATCATCCGCGCCAAATGACGACGGATCCGGAGCGCAGGCCGCCGGTCGGCATTGCGGAAGAAATTTATGTCGCCAACGAGCAAAATGATCGGGATGATGGAGATCACCAGCGGCCCCATCGGATTGATATTGCCAGCCATGATATTGGGGATCGCCATCGCCATGAACAGGAGCAGCACCGCGAGTTCAAAAACGAATAGTCCATATTCGGTGCGTCTGACCTTCTGAGTTCCCGGCCTGAGCGCAAGAAAGGCCGTTGCAATGGCATAGAGCGACGTCAGCGCCGCGACAAATAATGGCGGAGCAAAGCGCGTCGATAACAGGATCAAGGCTGTAACCGAGACCACAACCGTGCTGATCATGAACAACCGGCCGCCCATAATATGCCTGTGACTGCCTTTCTGCGACGCCAAGGCGACCAGCGCACCGATCCAGCCGATGAGCCCGATGACGATATGGATATAATAGCTAAACGGATCAAACGGCGCATAATCAGCCAGATTGACAGGATCGACAGGTATCATGCGCCACTCTCCCAAGCGGGGCTATCATGAAGAATGATCTTCACACAGCAGTTGCGCGACCCTGAATGTGGCTCAAGCTAGGCCGTTATCTAGCGATATTCAATCCCGACCACGTCCGCAGCCTGTTTCGCGAGCGCCCGCGCTGCATCGCTATCCCCACCTGTCACCAACGCGACCGCCATGCGCCGATAGGGACGGGTTACCGGTTTACCGAATATCCGAACATCCACTTCTGCCCCTTTGGTGCCAAATGCCAGGGCTTCGGCAACACCAGTGAAAGCAAAACTTTCACTCTCCCGGTCTGCCAAGATCACCGCGCTGGCGCTGGCCGGGGCGGTCAGCGCGATATGCGGGATGGGCAGCCCCATGATAGCGCGGGCGTGGAGATCAAATTCGGTGAGGTTTTGACCGATGAGCGTGACCATGCCCGTGTCATGGGGGCGGGGGCTGAGTTCGGAGAAAATCACTTCGCCGGTTTTGGTCACAAAAAACTCGACCCCAAACAAACCATATCCACCGAGATTATCGACCACCTTGCGCGCCATTTCCTGTGCGGTGGTTAGCGCATCTTCAGACATCGCGGCGGGTTGCCAGCTTTCCTGATAGTCGCCGCGTTCCTGACGATGGCCGATAGGTGGGCAGAACAGCACACCATCGCGCGTTCGCACCGTCAGCAGAGTGATTTCATAATCAAAGTCGATAAATTGCTCGACAATCACGCGCGCACGATCCCCGCGCATATTATCGACGGCGTAAGTCCAAGCGGTTTCCAGCGCGTCGGCGCTATCGACTTTGCTCTGACCCTTGCCGGAGGAGGACATGACCGGCTTGATGACGAGCGGCAGGCCGATATCGTCCGCAGCCGCCTGCACCTCGGCAAAGCTCTCGGCATAATGATAGCGTGAGGTGGTCAGGCCCAGTTCCTGGGCGGCGACATCGCGGATGGCGTCGCGGTTCATCGTCAACTGGGTCGCGCGGGCAGACGGCACGACGTTGAAACCTTCCGCCTCAACCTCGGCGAGAATTTCGGTGCGGATCGCTTCGACTTCCGGAACGATCAGATCGGGTTGATGCTTTGCAACCGCCGCGCGCAATCTGTCGCCGTCGAGCATCGAAAAAACTTCGCTGGTGTCCGCAACTTGCATAGCCGGGGCAGCCGCATAAGCATCGCAAGCTATGACATAGGCGCCAAGGCGTTTGGCAGAAATAACGAATTCGCGGCCCAGTTCGCCGGAACCGAGCAAAAGGATTTTTTTAGTGAAGGTCATGAAAGATAACCTAAACTAGAAAAATATATTCGTCATCCGGTAGTTGGACAATCTTAAGCAGCTTCCCCTGCCATCATATCCGCCATCCGTTTGTTCATCTCATCGGGACTGACATCTTCTATATGTGTGGACAAGGTCCATTCATGGCCAAATGGGTCTTTCACCCAACCGGAACGATCGCCATAAAATTGGTCTTCTACCGGCCGCACCGCCGTCGCACCCGCCGCAACGGCCTTGTCGAAAGCGGCATCAGCATTTTCGACATAGATCATCAGGCTGCTGGTGGCGCCGCCCCTGGCCTTGGGACCAAGCTTGTCCATATCGGGAAATTCATCGGACAGCATGATATGACTGTCACCGATCAAAATATCCGCATGGCCGATCTTGTCGCCCATCGGCATGCGCATGACTTCCTCGGCACCAAAGGCTGTTTTGTAAAAATCGATGGCCGCTGCCGCATCATCGACGGTCAGATAGGCGGTGACGCTATGATAGCCGTCTTCTTTCCATTGGGTCATATTTCCTCTCCTCGGTAGAAGCCTAATATGTAGCAAATTTACATCACCTTGGCGAATAAGTATTTTTAGAATTGATATATCATATCATTTATATTATCCGCCCTTTCAACCGTTCCCCAACCCAGAAAAGAGTAGTCTGTGTCCCATCAAAAATTCCTGACTTCCGCCGCTATTATATTATTGCCGGTTTCACCGGCATTTGCTCAATCCGGTCAACAAACGGAAACCGGCGATGATTTTCATAATGACGACGCGATCGTCGTGACCGCGCCCTATGTCGACCGGATCGACATATTGGCCGGCACATCCGTATTGACCGGCGATCAACTCACCCAGGATTTGCGTGGTCAGATTGGTGACAGTCTGACGAAATTGCCCGGTGTTTCATCGACCAGCTTTGCCCCCGGTGCCTCGCGCCCGGTATTGCGTGGCTTTCAGGGCCCTCGCGTCCGTGTACTCACCGATGGTATCGGCTCTCTGGATGCCTCAAACACCTCGGTCGATCATGCTGTCACCATTGATCCGCTAACGGCTCAAAGTGTTGAAGTTTTACGTGGCCCCGCGGTATTGCTATTTGGCGGCGACGCCATTGGCGGCGCGGTCAATGTCATCGACAAGCGCATCCCCCGCGCCGTGCCCGAAGAGGCTTTCCACCTCGATGCTGTGGGCGGCTATGGCAGCGCGGCCGATGATTGGAGCATCGGCGGCTCGCTCGACGTGCCACTGACCGATTCATTGGTTTTCCATATCAACGGCAGCTATCGCGATACCGGTGATGTCGACATTTCCGGCTTTGTCTTGGCCCCTGAGCTACGCAGTGAAGTGCTGGCCGCTGCGGCCGAAGAAACCGAGGAAGGCAATCTCGATGAAGCAGCGGAACTGACAGAGACCGCCAATCAACGCGGCAGCATTGCCAATACCGCCAGCGAGACGATAAACGCGTCCACGGGCCTCGCCTATATTACCGAGGGTGGCCATATTGGTTTCTCAGTTAGCTATTATGACACGGATTATGGTGTGCCTTCGCGTCCCGGTACGGAACATGCCCATGGCGACGAGGATGGCGGTGAAGAGGAAGAAGAGGAAGGCCCGGTCACCATTGGGCTGGAACAAATTCGCGCGGACCTGCGCGCTGGCGTTAATTTAGGCGACGGCTTCTTTGAATCGCTCAACCTGCGCGCTGGCTATTCCGACTATGAGCATACCGAATTTGAAGGCGATGAAATCGGCACAGTCTTTGAAGTAGAAGGCATCGAAGCCCGCGCGGAACTGGTCCAGAACGACCGCAACGGCTGGCGCGGCGTCATTGGCACCCAGTTTCTGGCCCGTGATTTCAACGCCATTGGTGCAGAGGCTTTTGTGCCCAAAAATACTGTCGAAAGCCTGGCACTATTTACCGTTCAGGAAGTCGATCTCGGTCAATTCGAGGTCGAAGCCGCGGCGCGTTACGATAATACCGACATTTCATCCAATATCGTCAATTTTGACCGCAGCTTCGACAGCTTCTCTGGTGCGCTCGGCTTTGCCTATGCACCGGCTGAAGATGGCCTTAGAATCGGCGTAAATCTCTCCCGGTCAGAACGCGCACCATCAGCGGAAGAGCTTTTGTCCAATGGTCCCCATATTGCCACGCAAGCGTTCGAAATCGGCAATCCCAATTTCACGACCGAGAAAAGTTGGGGCGGTGAACTATATGCGCGCTGGAACTCCGAGGATATCCAGTTGAGCGCAACCGTTTACGCCAATCTATTCGACGACTATATTTTTGAAGCGCAAACCGGCGCAGAAGAAGATGGCTTGCCGGTTTTCCAATTTTTTCAAGAGGATGCGACCTATTACGGCTTTGAAGCGTCAGCATCTGTCGTTGTGGCCCGCGCAGGCGGGTTTGCCTTCGTCACCGACGGGGTTGCCGACTATGTCCGGGCGAAAGTCAAGGATGGCGGCGGCCCCGTTCCGCGGATCCCGCCGCTCAGACTGCTGGGCGGTATCGCAGCAAAAAGCGATGCGATTGATCTGCGAGCAGAGCTGGAATGGTCGGATAACCAAGATCGGGTTGCCGCGTTTGAAACACCAACGGACAGTTTCACCATGGTCAACGCCTCTGTGGCTTGGCGGCCTTTAGGCAAGGAAGGCGGCGTTACGCTGCTCGCGTCAGCCAATAACATTTTTGATGTCAGCGCGCGTCGTCATGCCTCGTTCACGAAAGATTATGTACCGCTAGCCGGTCGTGATATTCGTATCAGCGCGAAATTTAGTTTCTAGCCGGAGTCGGGGTAATCCATGTTCCTGCTAGAAACGCAGGAACAGGAGTTACTCATATGCGCAAAATCATTGTTTCTATTGCCCTTTCGTCGGCGCTCTTATTGGGCGCCTGCAACACCGTGCAAGGTGTCGGGGACGATATTAAATCCGTTGGCCGGGCGGGCGAGCGGGCAATCGATTAATCTATTTCATCAGGAGAATGAACATGCGCAAGATTTTGGCATCACTAATTATTTCATCCACCCTCGTTCTGACGGCCTGCAACACGGTTCAGGGCGTTGGCGAAGATATTGAATCCGTCGGTCGTGCGGGTGAAGACGCGATTAATTAGAATATAAGCAAAAAATCCGTTCGTGGTGCGCTTGTCGAACCATGCCTCTTAAACAAGAGGCGCCCTTCGACTGGCTCAGTGCGAACGGAACATTATTCTGCCGCTTCCACCTTCGCCCGCTTGCGTTCGGTAAACCACATGATCGCCAGTGAAACCTCGTAGAGCAGGATAAGCGGCACGCCGAGCAGGAACTGGGACACAATATCTGGCGGCGTCAATATCGCAGCCAGAACAAAGGCTCCGACAACCATATAGCGGCGCAGTCCCTTGAGTTGCTCGCGCGTGACCAAACCGGCACGATTGAGCAGCAACAGCAATACTGGCAACTGGAAACAGATACCGAAGGCAAAGATGAACTGCATGACGAGTGACAGATAGTCACCCATGGCCGGCAACGCCTCTTGCGTCATCCCGCCGACTTCGCCCTCAAATCCCAGAAAAAACCGAAATGCTGTCGGCATCACGATATAATAAGCCAGTGCCGCACCGGCACTGAACAATATCGGTGTGGCGAACAGGAATGGCAGAAATGCCTTTTTCTCATTGGCATAGAGGCCCGGTGCAACAAAAGCCCAGAGCTGGTTTGAAATGATGGGAAAAGCGAGAAGAAAGGCAGCAAACATCGCCACCTTTATCTCGACGAAAAACGCCTCATAAAGCTTGGTATAGACCAATTTTCCTTCACCCGGGGGGAAAGCATCAGTCAGCGGTACCACCAGTAATCCGAATATCTCATCGGCAAAATAGAAACTAATCGCAAAAGCAATAACCAAGGCAACCACGGCCCAGACCAGCCGCTGACGCAGCTCTATCAAATGCTCGATCAATGGCGCTTTGCTGTCTTCAATATCAGGCGCAGATTGTTCGTTCATGCGCCGGGTTTTTCTGCGGGTTTTTCTGGCGGTTGTTCTGAGGCAGCGTCGTCCAACGGCAAATCTGCCTGCCCCTTATCGCCTATACCTTCACTTGCAGGTGGGCCGTCCAAAGGCTCCATGACGGGCTCATCATCGGAAACGGTAGGATGTTCCAGCATGATGCGCTCGTTTTCGGACGCCCATTTCTTTTCCATTTCCTGCAATTCGGCTTCGCGAACCATCGCGTCAAAACCGGTGCGGAAATTGCCCATGACGCCCCGCGCTTTGGCCATCCAACGGCCCGCAGTGGCAAGCGCACGCGGCAATTCCTTGGGGCCAATCACAACGATGGCGATTACCACGATAATCGCGATCTCTGAGATGGAAAGGTCAAACATATCCGTGCGCCGCTACGACCGGCGGGCCAGCCTTAGCTGACCGTCTTGTCGGGTGTCGCTGTTTTTTCAGCGTTCAAATCGGCTGGCTTGCTGTCAATCTGGGTAGCGGCCTTCACGCTTTCCTCTTCTTCGGTAATGCCTTTTTTGAAAGATTTAATGCCTTTTCCGACATCACCCATCATCTCCGAAATCCGGCCGCGACCGAACAGGATCAGCACCAGTGCTGCTACAATTAAAATCTGCCAAATACTCGGTTGCATCGAAAATCTCCTGATCTATCCCTATTACTTAGGCGCTTTCCGCTGCGTTTTCCAGTGAATCGGCAGTGTCATCATCATTTTCTTCTGCACCATCTTCGTTAAGTTCTTGTTCCAGCGGCAATTCATCTTCTGCCTCCGTCTCCAGTCGTTCCAGCGCCAAGTCGACTGGATCCAGCAAACCGGCGGCTTTCAGGTCATCAATGCCCGGCAGTTCCTTGCGACTCTGCAGGCCGAAATGCGTCAGAAACTCCGCGGTTGTGGCATAGATAAGCGGTCGACCGGGTACCTCGCGGCGGCCCGCCGGACGGACCCAGCCGGCCTCCATCAGCACATCGAGCGTGCCTTTGGCGACCTGAACGCCCCGAATAGCCTCTATCTCGGCGCGACTGACCGGTTCGTGATAAGCAATAATCGCCAGCGTTTCCATGCCCGCACGGCTGAGTTTGCGCAGTTCGGCGCGTTCCCGGCGGAGGAGATGTGAGAGATCATGAGCGGTTTGAAAATGCCAGCGGTCGCCGGTTTTGATCAGCGATATACCGCGACCAGAATAATCATTTTGCAAATCATTAAGCGCGGCGCGAATATCCAGCTCTTCGCCAACATAGAGTTTGATGTCCGCAATCGTCATCGGGGTTTCGGACGCAAATAAAGTCGCCTCAACGGCTCTCGTGCCTTCATCCATCTCGACGTTCATACCCATGATCAGGTTGCGATCATCACTCACTGGTTCATCCATCACTGCTTGCTTTCAACTTTAAGGGTGCAAAGCTCTCTTCCTGACTGAGCACCAATTTTCCTTGCCGCGCCAGTTCCAGCGCCGCGACAAAACTGGATGCCAGCGCTGATTTGCGCAATTGCGGCGGCGCGCCGGGTGGCAGAAAGTCGCGGATATCCATCCAGTCTATGGCCTCGCCAAGCATCAGCGACACGCGCGCCAAGGCATCTTCCAAGGTCATGACCATGCGCTGTTTAACAATATGCACTGGCGGAACACTGCGCAATTTGACGCGGCCATAAGCAGAGATCAGATCAAAATATTCCGCCTGCCAATGACGGTTTTTCACAACCCGCAGGCCTTCCGGTGCCCCGCGCGCAAAAACATCGCGGCCAATGCGGTCGCGGGCGAGCAGCCGAGCACCAGCCTCACGCATCGCGTTGAGCCGCTCCAGCCGCATTTGCAGCCGCAGCGCCAATTCTTCGGGCGAGGGATCAATTTCGGGGTCTTTGGGCAGCAGCAGACCGGATTTGAGATAAGTCAGCCATGCCGCCATCACCAAATAATCTGCCGCCAGTTCCAGCTTCAAACTCTGCGCGTCCGCAATATATTTGAGATATTGCTGAACCAGCTCGAGGATCGAAATTTCGCGCAAATCAACCTTCTGATTGCGCGCCAGTGCGAGCAAGAGATCAAGCGGCCCTTCCCAACCGTCAATATTCAGCGTCAGCGACGCATCTTCGTCAGCCGGTGTTGGCGGAAAGAAAAAGCGCTCAGGTTCCTCGTCTGCCATCAAGCCGCCGCCAACAGGGCATCTCGACGGGATAGCAGGTCCGCCAGTTCCACCGGTTCAATGGCGTCATCCAAGGTTGCCATCGCCTTATCGAGCCGCGTACGGGAAAGGTCGCTAATCTCACCGAGCAGATCCGCAATGCCGATCATCTCGTCCATCCGGCCCCAGCAATTCAGCGCAATGTCACAACCCGCAGCAACCACGTCACGGGCGCGTTCGGGCACTTCGCCTTTCAACGCCTTCATGTCGAGATCATCGGAAAATAGCAGCCCGTCAAAGCCGATAGAACCGCGAATAATATTCTCAATAACCGTCGGTGACAGGCTGGCGCAGCGTTCAGCGTCCCAGGCGGTATAGACGATATGTGCGGTCATCCCCATTGGCGCTCCCGACAGCGACCGAAACGGTGCCAGATCGATTTCCAGCTCTTCGGCGGACGCTGTCACCTTCGGTAATTCCATATGGCTATCCACCACAGCTCGGCCATGGCCGGGCATATGTTTGACGATGCTCACCGCGCCGCCTTTGGTCTGGCCATCAATCACCGCGCGGCCCAAAGCGGCCACCTGCATGGGCTCGCTACCCATGGCGCGATTGCCAATGGCATCCACCGTTTCCGGTTGCCGGACATCCAGCAGCGGCAGGCAATTGACGGTTATGCCCACTTCGCGGAGGCTTTCGGCAATGGCCTGTGCGTTCAGGCGCGCGGCTTCTATCGCGGTAGCCGGAGCCATATCATAAAGCTTGTCAAAGGTTTCGCCGGGAGGGAATTTCGGCCAGATCGGTTCCTGCATCCGGGCGACGCGGCCACCTTCCTGATCGATCAGGATGGCGACATCGTCGCGACCATGCAGAACGCGCAGCTCATCGGTAAGCGCGCGTAACTGGTCCTTGCTATCAACATTGCGGCCAAAAATAATATATCCGGCGGGATCGCTTTCCTTGAAAAACGCTTTTTCATCAGCCGTCAGGCTTAATCCCGACATACCAAAAATAACCGGTTTCATGATCTAACTCTACCCAATCCCGCGCAAAATACTATCGTAGCATCATGCGGAAATTTGGCAGACCGGTAAAGCGGAAAGCGCCGTTATCCACAGCGCTTCCCCGAATTTTACAGTATTTTAGCAGTTATTGCGGAACGACAAGGCAGCTTTCGCCAGCTGCTTTCAAGCCGTTGCAGATTTTTTGCGCAGCCGAAACATTGGGTGCCACCGCGTTGAGGCGATAGATGGTTCCGCCTTCGACCGAGCCTTGCACAATTTTCTTGGGCAGGGCTCCAATATCGGCAAAACGCCGCGAAAAACCCGACCAAGCACTGTCAGCCTGACCAGCAGAGCTGAAAGCGCCGAGCTGAATCATCGCGCTACCGGGTGCCGATGGTGCCGTCTGAGCTGCCTTTTTAATGGGTGCTTCAACCGGAGGAGCCGTACCAAGTTTCCCCGGTGTTTCTTGCCCTTGGGAAGCGGCATAGCTGGCATCGCCTTCACCTTCAAATTTCTTAGCCTGCGGATCATCGGGGCGCACTTTATAGTCGCCTTCCTGTGCCGCAATCAGCGTACCGTCGCCGCTCAGACCGCCTGCATCGCGATTTTGCATCCAGTAGATACCGCCAACAATCGCGGCGAGCAACGCTATGCCCAAGCCAACGAACAAAGCGACGCGAATGGGAGAATATTCATCCTCACCATCATAATCCTCAGCTGATTCCAGCCATGGCAGACGATTTTCATCGTCCAGGTCCAGGCTATCGCTATTTACATCAGACATACTCAAACCCCACAGTAATTCTCAAACGCTCACATTTTGTCAGCGGCGCTAACCCCCATCAGCGCGAGACCGTTCTTAATTACTTGCCCTAAATATTTAGCTAAGAAAAGCCTAGCAGACGTCATGGCAGGGTCATTAACCATGATTATCCGCATCTCAGGCCGGTCATTGCCCATATTCCAGAAGGCGTGAAAAGCCGCTGCAAGGTCATTGAGATAGAAGGCTATGCGGTGGGGTTCGCGATTGGCGGCTGCCGATTCGACGATTCGCGGGAATTGAGCAGCTTGTTTGATAAGGTCCAGTTCTTCGGCACCGAATTTTTCCAGATGCTCCACCGATGGCAGAATATCTTCTTCCTCAGCCTTGCGCAGAGTCGATTGAATCCGCGCGTGAGCATATTGAACATAGAAGACCGGATTGTCCCGAGAGGCCTCAGTCACCTTGGCAAAATCAAAGTCCATTTGCGCATCAGCCTTGCGCGTCAGCATGGTGAAACGCACCGCGTCCTTGCCAACTTCTTCAACCATATCGGCAATGGTGACGAAATTACCGGAGCGCTTGGACATTTTTTCCGGCTCACCATCGCGCAATAGCCGCACCATCTGGATCAGCTTGACGTCAAATTTGGTTTTTCCTTCGGTCAGGGCCGCAACTGCGGCTTTGATACGTTTCACTGTACCGGAGTGATCCGCACCCCAAATGTCGATCATCTCATCAGCATTTTGCGCTTTCTGAAAATGATAAGCGAGATCGCCGCCAAAATAGGTCCAGCTGCCGTTGGATTTTTTGATCGGCCGGTCTTGATCGTCACCAAATTGGGTGGAGCGGAATAGCGGCAATTCGACCGCTTCCCAATCATCAATGGTTTTGCCTTTAGGCTGTTCCAACACGCCATCATAAACGAGATCGCGCGACCGCAATTCGGCCTCGGCGGCATCTGCTTTACCGGCCGCATGGAGGTCCGCTTCAGACGAGAAGACGTCATGTTTGATGCCGAGCAGTGCGAGGTCGGCCCGGATCATGTCCATCATGCCGGAGACGGCAGCCTTGCGGAAAATCGGAAGCCATTCATCAAAAGGCGCATCGCGATATTGATCGCCATATTGCTGGGCCAGCGCCCAGCCTACCGGCTTCAAATATTCGCCGGGATAGAGACCTTCGGGAATTTCCAGAATTGTTTCGCCGAGCGCTTCACGATACCGGATATGCGTTGATTCAGCGAGAATATCGACCTGCGCACCGGCATCATTGACATAATATTCGCGGATCACTTTATGGCCGATAAACTCGAGCAGATCTGCCAACGCATCGCCGACTACTGCGCCACGACAATGGCCCATATGCATGGGGCCCGTTGGATTGGCCGAGACATATTCAACATTGACGGTGACGCCCTGCCCCTTTGTTGAACGGCCATAGTCAGCGCCCAGCGCTTCAATTTCCTTGAGTTCCGTGATGAGAACCGCGTCACTAACCCGCAAGTTTATGAACCCCGGCCCAGCCATTTCAGCCGTTTTCACGTCATCCAGCGCGCTCAGTTTTTCGACAATCTTTTCTGCCAGATCGCGGGGTTTCTCACCCGCGGCCTTGGACAGGACCATGGCGGCATTGGTTGACAAGTCGCCATGCGATGGATCGCGCGGCGGCTCTAGCGTAACATTTTTGCGATCCAGATCGGCGGGCAGATCCCCACTCGCCACCAAATCATCCAGAGCTTTATCAATATGGTGCTGAAAAATATCGAACAGCATGGCTTTACCCCAATTTCAATAGATTATTGCGCCCGAACCTGCCGAGCCACATAAAACAAGTAACCTAAAGCTTTATCGGGTCGCGTTATATTGCAGCTGTTCCGGGCTCAGCTGAAATCCGATCAAAAGCTCAAAGGTAGAACGCGCAACCGCTGCCCGTACGGCAGGATCCGCAAGCGGGTCCAAAGCAGCATCTGGATCTCCAGGTTTTCTGCGACGCGTAATTTTTTCGATCACATCTTCGGGCAATCGAGCCGCCGCAGCGTCCACATAAGAGCCCGCCTTGCCAGAGGTCGAAGCACGATATTCACCGTCGGCAAAAGTCAGCGTGACTTCCTTGACCCGCTTAGCAACTACAGCCGTGCCGCCTTGCACCACAGTCGAGAAATAAGGCACTGTGACCGTCCGCGCGCCATTGGGGCGAGAACGGATAGCATATACATCAAACGTCGCTTCGCTATAAATACGCGCGCCTTCGCTGTTACAGGTCGAGCGGACATTGGTAATATTAGCCACCACATCAATCGCACTGGCATCGGTGCTACTAACAGGATCAAAGACGGTGATGTCGCCGGTATGATTGGGGACAGCAACCGCAGGACAACCGCTTCGGGTTACGCTCACGCCAACGCCGGAACTTATATCAAGCGCGCCATCCTGGGCGCAGCCTGCCAATGCCAAAACCGTTACACTCGTCAATAGCAGCTTGTTGAAACGCCCTTTGAATATCATGCCTATTCCTTGCCTTTAATCCCGTTTTGCGCAGATATGATCTGCGTCCTTGTTCAGGGTTTGGAAACCCTTATCTATGCCTTTAAGAGCGCGCAACCATCCATAGGATGAACAGATGGGCTTTTCCCCGCGTCCGTTTTTCATTAAGGCTTTGATTATGAATCATCCAATATCAGAAAAACCCCGTATTAGCTTGCTTGTAGCCGCCCCACGCGGTTTTTGCGCAGGCGTTGATCGTGCAATAAAAATTGTTGAACTGGCGATCGAAAAATATGGTGCGCCAGTCTATGTCCGTCACGAAATTGTTCATAATCGCTATGTTGTCGATGAATTGAAGAAGCTCGGCGCCATTTTTGTCGAAGAATTGGACGAAGTGCCGGACGGCGTTCCGGTTGTATTTTCTGCCCATGGGGTCCCCAAAGCGGTACCGCATAAGGCCGAGGAACGAGGGCTAGAATATCTCGACGCCACTTGCCCGCTAGTGTCAAAAGTGCACCGCCAAGCAGAACGGCAAGTCGAGGCCGGGCGACATATTGTTTTTGTGGGTCATGAAAATCACCCCGAAGTCATCGGAACATTTGGTCAAGTGGATGACGGGATGATGACTCTGGTCGAAACAGTCGAGGATGTCGCCGCGCTCAACCCGGTGGATCCGGATAAATTATCTTTCCTGACCCAGACGACTCTTTCGGTCGATGACACCAGAGCCATTGTCGAGGCGCTGCAAGTCCGCTTTCCATCAATCGTCGGACCTAAGGGTGAAGATATTTGCTACGCCACCTCGAACCGGCAGGAAGCGGTCAAGAGTATCGCCAAATCCTGTGACCTGGTGTTGGTGATCGGCGCTCCCAATAGTTCCAACAGTCTGCGGCTCGTGGAAGTGGCCGAACGCGAGGGGACTGATTCCTATCTCATCCAAAGAGCCGATGAAATTGACATGGCTTGGATGGAGGGCGTGGATACCTTGGGACTGACCGCTGGAGCATCCGCACCTGAAATATTGGTGCGCGAAGTCGTCACCCGTCTCGAAGAGCATTTTGTGGTCGATGAACAAAAGGTAGAAACCACCGACGAAAATATGGTTTTCAAACTTCCACGCGGACTCGAAGCCGCCTGATGGCAGTCTATACCAAGGTTAGTGCAGAAGAGATCGACGCGTTTCTGACCCGATTTGATGTCGGCACGTTGATTTCTGCAAAGGGCATTGCCGAGGGTGTAGAGAACAGCAATTATCTCATTGAGACGACCCAGGATCGTTTCATATTGACACTGTACGAAAAGCGCGTTGACCCCAACGACCTGCCATTTTTCATTGCAATGCTAGATCATCTGGCCGCGAAAAATTGCCCTGTGCCGCCAATGATCGCCGACCGCAAGGGCATTACGATACAAGAGTTATGCGGCAAGTCTGCATGTCTCATCAAATTTTTGCCTGGTGTATCCGTCACCACGCCAACACCCAATCAAGCACAAGCAACGGGCCGGGCTTTGGGCGAAATGCATAATGCTCTGCAGGATTTTTCTGGCAAACGCGCCAACAGCATGAATCATGACACTTGGCGCAAATTGGCGATCGATTGCGGGCCGAGCGAGTTAGACGTCATTGCCCCGGGATTGCATGCACTAGTGGCCAGCGAACTGGATCATCTGGACCAGAACTGGCCGGATAGATTACCTACCTCCGTAATCCACGCTGACCTATTTCCAGACAATGTGCTGATGCTGAATGATCAGGTTACCGGCCTGATCGATTTCTATTTTTCCTGCACCGATATCCGCGCTTATGACGTTGCGGTCACCCATGCTGCTTGGTGTTTTTCAGAGGATGGCGAAAGTTTTGACGCTGCCGTCTCAAACGCGCTGATCCAAGGCTATAGCGATGCCTTCCCTTTAAGCGACGAAGATAGAGCCGCGCTACCCGTGCTAGCGCGCGGGGCATCGCTGCGCTTCATGCTCACCCGGGCCTATGACTGGATCAACACACCCGCCGATGCATTGGTAACCCGCAAAGACCCGGCAGCCTTTCTCAACCGCTTGAAATTTTATCAGGCCAATCCGGATGTTTTCCAAATATGAGCGACCTTTCCTATGTAGAGATTGCGACAGATGGCGCGTGCAAGGGCAATCCCGGTCCTGGCGGATGGGGCGCATTAATCCGCCATGGTGATAAGGAAAAGGAAATTTCCGGCGGTGAGCCTGAAACAACAAACAACCGAATGGAATTGCGCGCGGCGATTGAAGCGCTCAACGCCCTCAAACGCCCCTGCAAGGTCAAACTATCCATCGACAGCAAATATGTAAAAGATGGCATCACCCAGTGGGTGTTTAACTGGCAGAAAAATGGTTGGCGCACAGCGGCAAAAAAGCCGGTCAAGAACGCCGATCTCTGGCAGGATCTGGTGGAAGCGGTGAAACGTCATGACATCGAATGGCATTGGGTAAAGGGCCATGCCGGTGACGCGGACAATGAACGCGCTGACGTGCTGGCCAGTGATGCTGCATTGAATGAGGCTGCTAGTCTCTAGCCAATGTCCGTCATCCCAGCGCAAACCGGGATGACGATTAATCTTGGTAAGCGGGCTTAGCTGTTATCTTCAACTTCGGCACCGGGACCATTTTTGATGATCGACGCAATCGCATTTTTGGCGCTGGCTTTGCTCGCATAGCCTTCGGTAGAAAACATGATTTCGCTATTATGTTTAAAGCGAACCCGAAACTCGCCCTTTTTGTCTTTATAGATTTCAAATTTATGCGCCATGTTTCCACTCTCCTTTACGGGCCTATCCTGGCCTCTATCGGTCCCCATCGGACGACCGATTTATTGCGGCTTAAAAGGCTGAACGCAATGGGAAAATTATCAAGCCATCAAGACAGCAAAACGAGAGGGGTCGTATAAAGCCGCATTCAAGCCCTGCACCGAAGGCTCTCTCTCGACGCCCAAGAAAATTGATTTGGCCAATTGGGCTGCCGCCGGGGCGGTCTGGATACCAAAGCCGCCCTGCCCCGCAAACCAAAAGAAATCAGGCTGTTGCGGGTCATAGCCGTAAACCGGCAAGCGGTCCGGCGCAAAGCTGCGCAGACCCGCCCACTTGCGGTTCACAGTCCGGATTTTGACGTCCATTATCGATTGGAAACGATCAATTGCCAGAGCAATATCCCATTCTTCAGGCGCGACATCACTTGCTATAACCGGCGTTTCATCATGCGGACTAAGCCAATAGGTCCCACCCGATTCGGGTTTGAAGTAAAAGCTGCCATCCAGCGCAACCACCAGCGGCATGTCCGGCGAAGACACCGGATCGGTGGCCAGTTGCACCATTGTCCGCCGCATAGGTTGAATATCTATTGGCAGCGCACCAGCCAGCCTTGCGACATCAGAAGCCCATGCGCCCGCTGCGTTTATGATCTGCTTGGCGTGCACCGCATCACTGCCGCTACGGATGAGCCACATATCGCCGTCACGCTCAATATGGTCGACGCGTGCTGCACAGGATAATGCAACACCCTTGCGCTTGGCGTCGCGTAAATAGGCCATATGCAATGCCGCAACGTCTATGTCACAGCAATCCGGCTCGTACACGGCATAATCCCAGCCCGCTTTGACCGCCGGGATCGCAGCGGCAATTTGATCGGCGTTCCACGGCACCATGGCAACGCCGCTTTCGGCAAATTCAGTGATGAACGCATCCGCCAAATGCCGCTCGTCAGAACGCGCGATATTAATCGCCCGGCGTTTTTTGAGAAAACTGCTCTCCGAAAATGCAGGCTCTGGGTCGCTCAGAAAACCATAGGATGCCGTGGTCAGCGGCTGAACCAGCGGTCCGCCATAAGTCTCTGTCCAAAACGCAGCGGAGCGGCCCGTGCTATGGTAACCGGGCTGATCCTCCGCCTCCAATATCACCGCTGAACAATGATCGGCAATTTCAGAAGCGATACTCGCTCCTGCAATTCCGGCTCCAATAATTGCGACATCATAGTGGTTCATGCGTAACAAATGCTCATTTTGATGGTGCGACTCTATCTAGAAATTCAAAACTGACCTGCAAGGCTTCGTCCCGCACCGGGTCCGCCTCTCGATAAATTTCATGCGCGCATTCTTTTCCGAATAGTTTCATCTCGGCTTGGGGCAGCAAATGCACCGCTCGTTCAATCGTGGCATGATCGACCAATTCATCGGTAGCAGTGGCGAGCACTAGAACCGGGGTATCTGCGGCTTCCAGATGTTTTCTATTTCTAAGCTGTCGCGTCGAAGAATAAGCGCGCTCCACCCAACGCCAGCTTGCCGGGCCGAGTCGGACATCAGGTCGCTCCCCAAACCAGAAAAATTCATCGGAATAGCGAGCCGCATCGTGAGTCAATAAGCCTTGCCGTAAGACTTCCGGTTCCAACGGCTTTTCGCTCACCTTCCAAGCACGGCGCTTTTCTCTTCCGAAAACGCATATAATCTTGGACAGCAAATGCGCCGTCCATTCCGGCATCCCGCCCCCTGCCGGAGCGAGCATCGGTGCGCTCAATATCACGGCATCAGGGTGAATCCGTTGTTCGGCCAATGCGCGCGCGACCAGATGTCCGCCCATACTATGCCCAATGATGATATGGGGGCCAGGATGATTGGCTCGCCACTCGGCGTAAAAGGCGCGCAAATCATCAATCCAAATCGCAAAGTCATCAATATGCCCGACATGCGGATGCGGACCACAGCGACCGGAACCGCCTTGCCCACGCCAATCGGGCGATGTCACATTCCATCCCTGCGCGTGAAAATCGTGAAAAGTTTCAAGATATTTTTCGTAAAAATCGGCTCGGCCGGTCATGAACAATATGGAACCGCGACTTTTTTTACGCGGCTGTGTCCATTCGAACTGCCGGATCTCCCAACCGTCAGGCGCGCGCCATACCAGCTCTTGGGCGTCTTTAGGAATGGATCGTCGATCAAATAGTGGCGGGTTCGATCGACTCAAAAATAAACTCCGGTCATCATGGTTACGATTTGGTAAGGCATTTTTCTTAAAGCTGTTTCCCATGAACGGGGAACAATTCATCTACTTGCTCTGGGGCGGCTTGGCAATTGCGCTGATCGTGGCTGCGATTACCGATATTAAGAGCCGTCACATTTCCAACAAGCTGAATCTGGCCATAGCGCTGGGTGCTCCCCTGTTCTGGATTGCCAGTGACATGGCTTTCTGGCCAGACATGGTGTGGCAAATTGGTATCGCTACAGTCGTGTTTACCATATTTGCCGGAATGTTTGCCATTGGCGCGATGGGTGGCGGAGACGTCAAACTCCTGACAGCCCTTGCGTTGTGGCTTCATTGGTTCACTTTAATTGAGATGCTGGTGATCATGTCGATCGCTGGCGGTGTGCTCACGCTGTTAATGATAACGGCTAAGAAAATCCAAAAAGCTGAGGGTCCAGTAAAGGTCCCATATGGAGTCGCCATATCATTTGCAGGGCTTTGGATAATTAACGAACGATATATTAACCATTTTACTTGAAAGAGAAATCTACCGCCGACGGATCGTTTCAAACTGATCGATTAGGGTGGGGGCATTCAGGAGGCGTAAGACGTCATGGACAAGAAGAAACTTATTTTGCTCATCGGTGCATTGGTAGTAGCTGCGGTTACTGCTTTGCTCGCGAGAAGCATGTTCACCGGTGCATCTGCACCTCAGGTAGAAGCGAAAACAGAAGTCTTGGGCGAAGAAGTCCTGGTGGCTTCGCGCGCTTTACCCGTCGGTACAATCATTACGCCTGAAGCGTTCAGCTTTCAGCCTTGGCCGGAAGATCTGGTTGAGGAAGCCTATTATGGCAGAGAGGGCACGGATGTTGAATCCCTTAACGGTACAGTGGTTCGTAATGCCATCACCGCCGGACAGCCACTCACCAAAGGCGCCATAGTGAGCCCGGGTGATCGCGGGTTTCTTGCTGCGGCGCTTGGCCCTGGCATGCGCGCTGTGACAATTCCTGTTTCCGGTCTGACCGGTGTTGCCGGATTTGTATTTCCTGGCGACCGCGTTGACCTGATGCTGACACACAAGGTGGAAGGCAACGGTCCTGAGATGCAGGTATCCGAAACGGTTATTCGCAACGTTCGCGTTTTGGCGACAGATAACCGCGTTACGCAAACCGTCAATGAAGCGGGACAAGCAGTTGCAACCAAAACCAAATTGGTCACCCTAGAAGCAACACCAAAAATCGCTGAGAAAGTCGCCGTAGCGCAAACATTAGGTACTCTAAGCCTTTCCTTGCGCTCGCTGGCGGATAGCTCAGCTCAGTTAGAGGAAGCTATTGCATCAGGCGAAGTTACGCTTCCCAAAACCGATGACCCTGCTGAAGAAGCGGCGATCATCCGGTCACTAGCGGCACGGCCCGATACCAAGAAATCTACCTTTTCAACTGGCGGTGAAGTCTCGCGTTTCGAGGCACGTCGACCTCCTCCTTCAGAAGCACCGATGGTTCGTGTATCGCGCGGCAAAGCTATTGAAGAAGTTAAGTTCGGAGAAAAGAAATGACCATATATGCCGCACCGCATGGTCGCGTGACCAAAACGCCTGCCTTAAAAAAAGGCGTCGTATCAGCGCTCGCGCTGGCTTTGACAGCGACACTTGCTACCAATGGTACGAGCCCGCTTAACGCACAATCTGCAAGAGTTTCTTCACCGGACTCACGTGTTTCCGTCGCCGTTGGCCGTGGAAAATTGATCACACTGCCTTCGTCAATTGAAGATGTTTTCATCGCTAATGACAAGATCGCGGATGTCCAAGTTCGTTCGCCGCGCCAAGTCTATATTTTTGGTGTAGCAGGCGGTCAGACCAGCTTTTATGCGACAAGTGCATCGGGTAAAGTTGTATATTCAGCGGAAGTTTCTGTTGCTGCTGAGATATCCTCGATTGATCAAATGCTCAATCTCGCGATGCCAGACGCAAATATAGCGGTTAACACGACGAACAACTTTGTTCTTTTGACTGGTACGATCGCTGACCCAGATGATGCGGAAGAAGCAGAAAATCTGGTTCAAGCCTATGTTGGCACCGGAACGAACGTCATTAGTCGACTGAAAACCGCGACACCAATGCAAGTCAATTTGAAAGTCCGCTTTGCTGAAGTCAGTCGTTCGCTGACCAAAAACATGAACGGCAACGTACTGACCCGCGACAATACCGGCGGCTTCCTATTTGGAATGGCACGCGGCCGCAATTTCGGTTCCATTACCGATTTCGATACAAGCGGCTTCCCTACTTTGGACGCGTCCAGTCTCTTCGGATTGCCTGCTGGTTCGCTTTCCCTGCCGTTTAATACAGCGACCGGTCAATTTGTTACCCAAGGCGGCACCGCTTTTGATTTTACTCAGGGAAGTGACCTTGATACGATCACGGCAGCAGGACGCCTGTTTGGACTTGATATCTCGACAGCACTTGATGTTTCCGAGCAGATTGGCCTTGCAACCACGTTGGCCTCGCCAAATCTGACGACGATTTCCGGCGAAACAGCAACATTTCTTGCTGGCGGCCGCTTCCCGGTCCCGATTTCCACTGGACTGGGTGAGATCAGCGTTACTTATCAGGAGTTTGGGGTTAGTCTGTCCTATACACCAACCGTATTGTCCAACGGTCGTATTTCGATCCGTGTCAAACCAAGTGTCTCTGAAATCTCATCCAATGGTGCGGTTCAATTAAACGGTTTTGAAATTCCCGCCATCACAACCCGGGAAGCGGAAACGACCGTTGAACTGGGTTCGGGCGAGAGTTTCATGATCGCTGGGCTGATGCAAAATACCTACAATTCAAATCTCAGCAAGACACCGGGACTGGCCGACGTGCCAATCCTTGGCAATCTGTTCAAATCAGATGGCTATCGGAAAAATGAAACCGAGTTGATGATTGTAGTGACACCTTATCTGGTCAAGCCAGTGGATGACAGCCAGATTGTGCTGCCAACCGACGGCTTCAAACAGGCCAATGATTTCGAGCGCGTGATTATGAACCGGCACAGTTCCAATGGTACCGACGATCGCCCGAAACCATCGGTTGCACCGCCAGTAGCTTCTGGGCCGGCGCTGAGCAGCCTTACGGCTCCAGCCAATGCTAAAACCGCCAAGAAATCGAAAAAATCTGGCGGCGCAGCCCCCGGTTTCAGCTTCGACAAATAGTCCGTTTCAGGAGAAAACATCATGCGTTTTGTTTCTACAGCCCTTGTAACCGCTCTCGGACTTTCCGTAGCTGCATGTGGCGCCAACACCGCCAATCGAACGATTTATAGTGAACGTCAGCCCGTTGTAACGCGCTCTCATTTTGTGCTGGATGTCAATACTGGCGGATCAGGATCACTATCCTCCGGCGAATTGGAACGTCTTGCTGGATGGCTTGACGCACTAAACCTAGGTTATGGGGACCGCGTTTCCATAGACGATCCTGGATATCGCGCTGGCGCATCAGCCCGCGGTGCCGTGGAAGCATTGGCCGCTCAAAAGGGCCTGCTAATCAACGAGCTTGCTCCCGTAACCGAGGGCAATGTGCCAAGCGGTGCGATGCGCGTTGTTGTGTCTCGTTCAACCGCCGAAGTACCTGGATGCCCCGACTGGAGCAATCGCAGTCATACCGATTTTCAGGCACGGACAAGCGAGAATTACGGCTGCGGTGTGAACAGCACCATGGCGGCAATGATTGCCGACCCCGAAGATCTCGTACGCGGTCAGTCCCGTGACGGGGAAGATCAAGCCGAGGCATCGAAAGCCATCCGCGCTTATCGTGCTAAAGCCAAACAAGCTGGAGGCCTACAATGAACGCTCCCTGGAAACCCGGTGCTGTGAACGGACGTGATCCTTTTTCAGCCTTCGTATGCGACGATGACACGCTAGACATCTTGCGCCCTGTCATCGAAGAAATGGGATGGCCTACCGACAAATGCCACAAAGGCGGGCTGCGCAATGCAGTGCAATCGCTTTCAGTGGCCGCAAGCCCGAATATTCTGCTGGTTGACCTGTCAGAATCAGGCGATCCCTTGGCTGACATTAATTCGCTCGCAGAAGTATGTGAGCCTGGAACCGTCGTTATTGCGATGGGTCAAGTAAACGATGTTCGCCTCTATCGCGATTTGATCGTCAGCGGTCTTCAGGATTATTTGCTGAAACCCTTCAGCCCCGAACAGTTGCGCGATGTTCTAAGTCAGGCCCAAGCTACACTCAACGCACCGAAAGCGGAAGAAGGCGGCAGCGAGAAGCCGCATGTTTCCACGGCCGTCATCGGAACGCGGGGCGGTGTTGGCGCATCCACTATCGCAACCTCGTTGGCTTGGCTGCTCAGCCAGGAAAAGGAACGTCTAACAGCCCTGCTGGATCTGGACGTCCATTTTGGAACCGGCGCTCTCGCGCTTGATCTGGAACCAGGCCGCGGTTTGACCGATGCTATCGACAATCCCAGCCGGATTGATGGTCTGTTCATCGAGCGGGCCATGATCAAAGCGAATGACAAGCTGTCCCTACTGTCTGCAGAGGCACCGATCAACTCGCCAATGATGACAGACGGAACGGCTTTTTTCCAACTTCAGGAAGAATTTCGTGCCGCTTTTGAATGTACCGTGATCGATCTACCGCGCGAAATGTTGATCAGCTATCCGCATCTCTTAGGCGATGTGAATGCGACCGTCATCGTGACAGAATTGACGCTGGCTTCTGCCCGCGATGCCATTCGCTTGCTGTCCTGGCTCAAATCCCATGCTGCTCAAAGCAAGGTGATTGTGGTCGCCAATAAAGTTCAGACTAGCAACCAGGAAATTTCGCGGCAGGATTTTGAAAATTCGATTGAACGTAAAATCGATATCATGATCCCCACGGATCCGAAAACGGCAGCACATGCAGCCAAGCTGGGGCAGGCCTTCGTAGAAGCCGGCAAGTCCAGCAAAGCTTCGGCGAAAATCGTGGCCCTGTCTGAATTTATTCTGGGAACGGTCGAAGCCGAAGGTGAAGACGGCGACGACGGTGCAAAAACATCTTTGATGGACAAATTTGGCGGCATGAAGTCGCTCCTGTCTTCAAAGAAAAAGAAAGAAGCTGAGACATCAAAATCGTGATGCAACACCAGTTTCTTTCTAACATGCGAGGACGCACGTAATGGATATGATGCAAACAGCCATGCTTGCCGGAGGGATATTGTTAATCCTGGCACTTGTCGTGTTTGCTTTTGCTGGCCCTTCCGAGGCGGCAGCAAAAGCAAAGCGGTTAGACAAGGTGCGTTTCCGCCATTCGGACAGCGCCAACGCCAAGATGGAAGCGCAGATGAAAAAGGCGGTCACGGCCCGCCGGAAAACTCATCGTCCTACTGGTGCAGACCAGTCGAAAATGGACACGCTCGCGATCCGCTTGGACCGTACCGGAAAAAATTGGTCAATTTCTCAATTTTTCTATGTTTGTGCTGGCCTGTGTTTGGTTACTGCTGCTGGCCTGTTCTTTCAAGGTGCCCCTTTATTGCTCTGCCTATTTGCTGGCTTGGCGATAGGTTTCGGATTGCCACATATGATCGTCAGCTTTCTAATCAACAGACGCGTGGGTAAATTTACCGCCTCATTCCCTGACGCCATCGAGCTTTTGGTTCGCGGCCTTCGTTCCGGTCTTCCGGTAACTGAAACAATCGGTGTGGTCGCCAAGGAAGTCGACGGTCCTGTCGGAGAAGAATTTGGTAAAGTTGTTGACCGGATTAAAATTGGCCGGACAATGGAAGACGCATTGGGCGAAAGCGCAAAGCGGCTCGACACAGCTGAATTCAAATTTTTCTGCATCACACTGGCAATCCAACGCGAGACAGGTGGTAACCTGGCGGAAACACTCGCGAACTTGGCCGATGTGCTGCGTAAACGCGGTCAGATGAAACTCAAGATCAAAGCGATGTCATCGGAATCGAAAGCATCCGCTTATATCGTTGGTTCTCTGCCGTTTATCGTTTTCGCATTGGTGTGGTCAGTCAACCCTACGTATCTCGGGGGATTCTTTTACGAAGAGCGCCTGATCATAGCAGGATTAGGCGGCCTGACCTGGATGAGCATTGGTGTGTTTATCATGGCCAAAATGGTCAACTTTGAAATCTAAGCTGAAGGTATAATATAATGACCCAAGCTGGTGGTCCAACTTTACTGGGAATAGATGTCCTCTGGGTAGCAACCATATTGGCTGCCGTCGCAACAATCGCTGTCATATTTGCAATATATGCTGCGGTCACCGTTCGCGATCCCATGGCCAAGCGCGTAAAATCGCTTAATGAACGCCGTGAGCAGCTCAAAGCGGGCATTACCGCGTCTACGACCAAGAAACGCGCCAAACTGATCCAGCAAAATGATACGACGGACCGCATGCGCGGCTTTCTGTCTAGTCTTAAAGTCTTGCAGGATGACCAGCTAAAAGAGTCGCAACAGCGATTGGCCCAAGCGGGTATCCGATCCAAGGATTTGGCATATGCGGTCATTTTCAGCCGACTGGTTTTGCCGATCGTCCTAGGCGGCGGTGCTGCACTGGCCATCTACGGCTTTGACTATTTCCCAGACTGGACACCGATCAAGAAATTTTGTGGCTTCGCCGCCGCCGCCGGACTCGGATATAAGGGCGCCGATATCTACCTCAACAACTTGATTGCCAAACGGACTGATCTCGTTCGCAAAGGTTTGCCAGATGCCATCGATTTGCTCGTCATCTGTGCCGAAGCCGGACTCACCGTTGATGCCGCCTTTTCGCGAGTGGCTAAGGAACTCGGCGATGCCTATCCTGAGCTGGCGGATGAATTTTCGTTGACGTCTATTGAATTGGGCTTCCTCACCGAACGCCGGCAAGCTTTTGAAAACCTCGCCTATCGTGTGGCGTTGGAACATGTCAAAGGCGTGGTCACAACCATGATCCAGACCGAGAAATATGGTACACCGCTAGCGTCTGCCCTGCGAGTGCTATCAGCAGAATTCCGGAATGACCGGATGATGCGCGCCGAAGAAAAAGCGGCACGGCTACCGGCGATTATGACGATCCCGCTGATTCTGTTCATTCTGCCAACGCTGTTTATCGTGATCCTAGGCCCTGCGGCCTGTTCGATCTCGGATACAATGTTGTAGCGAAGATCACGAATATCAAAACAAAAAGAGCGGCCTTCAACAGCCGCTCTTTTTTGTTTGGGAGATTATCGAAGCGAGAACTCAATCCGCCGCAATAGCATCCGCCGACTGTTTGATCTTTGCGAGCATGGCCGACAATTGCCGCTGATCTTCGGCCGTCAATACGGTCATGATCTTCTTTTCCATCACTTCTGCCGCTGGCATGATCTGATCGTAGAGATCCCGGCCCGTTTGACTCAGCAACAAATGATGCGAGCGGCCGTCAGCATTATTGGGGCTGCGGCCCAACAACTCGCGATCAACCAGTGTTTTGACCGCGCGATTGACCGTAACCTTATCCATCAGGGTCGCTTCAACCAGCTGCCGCTGGGTAGAGGCACCGCGACTGCCCAAGACCGCCATGACCCGCCACTCTGGTATTTTCAGCCCGAAACGGCTTTTATATTCATTGGAAATCAGATCGCTCACCGCATTGGATGCAGTGGACAATTGGTAGGGAATGAAATCATCAAGATTTGTGGTCATAAGTAATATTTATTCAATTTTGGTGCGAAGTCCAATCCAAAATGTCCTTGGAAACGCACGTTCGATAATATTGCTGCTACTAATCGCGGTCTCTACCCGCGCGTCAAACAGATTTTCAACCCGTCCTTCGACCAACAAACGATCATTTACTGCAAAGGCCACACGACTATCGATGGTAAAAGCATCATCGAGGCGGCGGGTGTTCTGGTCATCTTCAAACTGGTTGCCGATATAGCGTGCGGTCAGTTCAAAGCCCGACCCGTTATCGCCATCCAACCGAAAGGCTGCAAAGCCGTTATGCTCTGGTATCTGAGCCGGGCGCAGGCCATTGACGGCTAGTGCTGCGCCAGATGCTTCGACTTGCGCATCCACATAAGAATATCCTGCACGTAACGAGAAATCTATTGCACCGATCAGATTGCCCTGAAATTCGGCATCCAGCTCGATTCCTTTTGACTCGATCGCATCCAGATTTTGCCGCTGACGGAAAACCCCTGCCCCGGAAACAAAGCCAACACCGGGAAATAATCCCGGACCATTGTCTAGCGTCACATTGGCAACCGCATCGTCGAGTTGGTTATAAAATAGCGTCGCGCTCGCCGAGAAAGGTCCGCTATCCCAATCCAGTCCCAGTTCTGCGCCTTTGACGCGCTCTGGTTCCAACAGTTCGTTGGCTGCAGTCGCATCCGGACCAACGCGGAAGGGACGGAATAGTTCATTGAGTGTTGGCAAGCGCCAGCCAAGATAGGCGGCTCCGCGCAAGGTTAGTTGATCGGTCGCGTCAAAAGCAAAACCACCGCGTGCGGTAAATTCGGTGCCATCGCGATTGGCAAATTGGGCATCCGTCCGCACAGAGCCGGGGAAAGGATTGATCAGTTCGATCTCTTTCCGGAAACCATCATCGATGGCCCAGAAATCTATACGTCCGCCACCGGTTAGGGTTAGCGCTTCGCTGGCCTGTACGCTGGCCTCAACAAAGGCACCATAGGTTGCGGTAGAACCACCAGCGTTGCGGCTGCGGCGCGGGGTGTCGTCGTCGAGGAAGAAGAAATTCTCGTTCGTCTCCCCTTCCGTCCGCCGCCAGTCACCGCCGATGCGCAGTTCAACATTGTCACCGACCGGAGGGCGCACCTCAAACCGCGCACCAAGTCCGGTCGAGGGCACATTAAACTGTTCAAACACGCGGCTGACGCTGTTGCGATCCGCAGCGACGCCGCCAAAGCTCACGTCAAAATTGCGGATCTGGACATAGCCGAGGGCCGACCATTGCCAGCCGGTATCAGACCGGTTGACCAGCCGGATGCTGGCATCGGCGCCGTCATTATGGTTTTCACTAAAGGCAAAACCGCGTTCGCGATCATCGGTAAATGCGCGGACATTGGCCTGCAATTCGGTATTGTCTGTCAGCGGCGCGACATAGCGCACGGCCAGACCCGCTTGCTCATATTCCGCCTGACGATCGACATCGCCGCGCTGGCTTTCGATGATCGGAATGAAACCGTCGCCGCGCGCGTAATTGGCGGAGACAGTCAGCTGCCCCTGCCCCAGTTCGCGGCCGAAGAGCAAGTCCGCCTCGACACTGTTGCGACTGCCATAGGCGATGCCCGCTTCGATCAAGTTGCCCACGTCTTTGCTGAACAGTTCAACAGTTCCGGCAATCGCTCCCGACCCTTCCGAACCACTACCACCGCCGCGCGTTATGCGAGCAGAGCTTAGTGCCAGCGCGTCATAGCCCGGCCAAGCCACCCAGCCGCCAAAAGGATCGGCCTGCGGAACGCCATCCAGTAACAGGACCGCACGGGAAGAGGCGTTGCCGCCAAGACCGCGGATCGTAATTCCTTGACTGGTAGGATTGGCAGAGCGCGCATC
The DNA here is from genome assembly GCA_947489315.1 of uncultured Sphingomonadaceae bacterium. GTDB lineage: Bacteria > Pseudomonadota > Alphaproteobacteria > Sphingomonadales > Sphingomonadaceae > Parasphingorhabdus. Next base: position 735,465 of record CANLCX010000001.1, on the reverse strand, counting down.
AGATCGGCGGAATTGCTGAAGACCGGGGACCCCGCGCAATGCATTCTCAATGCGCTCGTCTGTGTCCAGCTCGATTTCGATGGTGCTATAGGCATTATCCGCGTCCGGCAGCGGCAGGCCGGTTACGGTAATGCCCTCCGCAGCTTCAGCATCGGCTACAGTTTCCGCGGCAACCGGAACACTCAAAAGACAAACGGGCGCCACAAGCGGCCACGCCAAAATTGATTTTTTCATTAGTCTGTTTTTACCTGTTCGGGCGCTGCGTCATGAAACGCCGCCAATTTATTGCAAGCCGCATCAATGCGCACAAGTTTTGGAAAGGCCGTCATATCGGTTTCAAAGCGGCGGCCATTATACATTTGCGGGACAAGGCAGACATCGGCGAGATTGGGCGCATCGCCGCCAAAAAACCCGGCGTCCGGTGCCATGGCTTCCAGCGCCTTGAAGCCCTCGCTGACCCAATTGCGATACCAGATGTTGATCGCTTCCTGATCCTGTCCCATTTCATGCTTGAGATATTTCATGATCCGCAAGTTGTTGACCGGATGAATATCCGCCGCGACCACCAGCGCCTGCGCCAGCGTCCGGCTGCGTTCCAGCGGATCGCTCGATACCATCGGTGGCTCCGGGAATTGCGCATCGAGATAGTCGATAATCGCCAGCGACTGGGTCAGATCCTGCCCGTCAATATGCAACATCGGGATGAAACCCTGCGGATTACGCGCAATATAATCGGCCTGTTTGGTGCTGTCGTCGAGCAAATTGGTGCTGGCCGATTTATACGCAACACCCTTTAGGTTAAGCGCGATGCGCACGCGGTAGCTCGCGGAGCTGCGCCAATAGTCGTAAAGAATGATATCCGTCATAAAACGGCTTGTGCAGAGGACAAGGATGAATTGCAAGGGGTGTAGCGACAAGTGACCTAATCCTCTCCCTCAAGGAGAGAGGACTAGGAAATCTGTCCGGCCCAAATCGCGATATTACCGGTAGGTTCGACCGAAACATCCCGCCCGGTGCGCTTAGCGAGTTCGTCCAACCAAGCCTGCCGATCGCTCAGCTTTGCCGCGACCGCAGGATGGACGTCCAACTGCATCGCGCCCGTTCCTTCACTCCGCTCCGCCTGACGTAACAGCGCCAAAGTAGCGCTCAACACCTTGTCCGCCTGCATCACTTCCAGAACCGAAGGCCCGGTTTTGCGGGCGACAACCTGCATCAAGCCAAAGCCATTTATCGCCGTCCGCTCGCATTTTCCGGTCATGTGATTGTCAAATATTGTCGAGACCTCTGTCCGCTCTGCTTTCGCTTCCAGGGTCGGAAAATCCACGCCAATGGAACCACCAATATCAAAGCGCGTCAAAGCCAATGCCGCCTCTTTGGCCGCGCGCTTCGCTAGCTCCAATGGCGCAAGGGGGCCGTCCACATCAATCACCGTCATCGCTGGCGTGAGGGAGACCAGCAAACTGCCGCCATCAAAATCGATCCGCCCGGTTTCCGCCTGTTCCATCGCCTCGTTCCAGCCAAAAGCCGCGAGCCTATCCGGCTCATGCGCCTGAACTGTCCGGACCGGTTCACCGCTTGCTTTGATAACATCCAACAGGCTCGGACCCTTAGCAAGCGCACTTCCATCGGCTGCTGGCCGTGCTTTCGCCCGTTTCGATTGCCCGCCTTTTTCGTCCAACGCTTCGCGAACAATTTCCACGCGCACTGGGGCACCCTCGGTCAATCCTTTGGGTAGCGGTTGCAGCAGGCATTGCTCGCCGCTTTCCAGCGTTACGATGCCGGATCGTCCAGCCACCCATTGCTCGGTAAATTGCGCGTCGACGATGGAACCCAATGTCGCGCCTGATCGTTCGCGTTCAACACGGATGGCGATTAATTCGCCTTGCTCGACGCGCAGCGCTCGGTTCTCACCAATACCGGCTTCATAAAGCCAGCCATTTTGGAAATCAGTCGCCATCTTGATTGAGTGGATAGCCCGAGGAAATGAGCAGATTGCGGGTCTCGTAAAGTGGTAGCCCCATGATCCCGCTGAAACTGCCGCTGATCGAAATCACAAAGGCTTCGGCAAGGCCTTGAATGGCATAGCCACCGGCTTTACCCTGCCCTTCGCCAGATTTGATATAGCCCTCAATCTCTTGGTCGTCGAAACGCTTGAACTTGATAGTGCTATCGGACAGCTTCGTTCTTGCGGTGCCGTCCGCTGCAATCACACAGACCGCTGACATCGTATGATGCCGCCGTCCGCCCATGAGTTTTAGAAACTGGCGCTGCTCGGCATCATTGTCCGCCTTGCCCAATATCCGCCGGCCAACTGCCACGATAGTGTCGCCCGCGATCAATATTTCATCGTCGGCGCGCTCAACCGCAGCTGCTTTTTCCTGCGCCATGCGAATAACATAGTCGCGCGGAAGCTCCGCCTCTAACGGCGTTTCATCGATATCAGGAGACATGATCCGGTCAGGCTTCACCCCCAACCGACCGAGCAATTCCAGCCGTCGCGGGCTAGATGAGGCGAGCACGAGTTTCATATAGCTATTCCGTCATGCTGAACTTGGTTCAGCATCCAGAGCGACAATCCGCAATCATTGTGTTTCATAACCCTGGATCCCGGATCAAGTCCGGGATGACGAACAGTGGTTCGTCACTTAAACCGGTAGGTAATACGACCCTTGGTCAGGTCATAGGGCGTGAGTTCAACGAGCACTTCGTCGCCCACCAGCACACGGATGCGGTTTTTGCGCATCTTGCCAGCGGTATGACCAAGGACTTCATGGCCATTTTCCAATTCGACCCGGAACATCGCGTTGGGGAGTAATTCGCGGATCATCCCCTTCATTTCTAATAGTTCTTCTTTTGCCATTCGGCTTTACTTTATCCCTATTGATTCGTTGTTTTTAAGACGTGTTGCGGTGCGCCATAAACCCAATTTTCAAAAAAGGGAAGGATTTGCTGCGCAGCGGCAAATAGCCTCGCTGAGACCTTGCGACAAATTATTACAAACATTTGATTGATGACAACGGCTCTGCACGGCAATTTGGACGTGTTTCCCCCAACGCCTGAGTTGTTAGAGCAGTAGTAATGACCCAAACCTCCCCCAGATTTTTCGGCGCCAGCCTGCTGGCTCTTTCCTTCATGATCGCGCTTCCCGCGCATGCCCAATCCAATGACGACAGCCTTGAAAACGAGGACATTGTCGTCACGGCAGAACGCCTGCGCGGGTCCGTGATCACCGAAGTCCCCCCGATAGTGGAGCTCGATGCCGATGACGTTGCCAGCTATGGTGTATCTTCGATCGAGGATTTGGTCGAAGAGCTAAGCTCGCAAACCACGTCCAATCGCGGACGCGGCAGCGGGCGGCCGATTGTCCTGATCAACGGCCAGCGCACATCCGGTTTTCGCGATATCCGCGATTTGCCGCCAGAAGCGATCAAAAGCGTGCAGGTTTTCCCCGAAGAAGTGGCGCTGCAATATGGCTATGCCCCGGATGAGCGGGTCATCAACTTCATCCTGCAAGACAATTATACCGGCTTTGGCGCCGAGGCGGAATATGGCGTCCCGACCCGTGGCGATCAGGGCAAGGCGGAGCTGGAATCCACCTTTACCCACATTGGCGAGAACAGCCGGTTAAACTTGAACATCGAATATGAAACGCAAACCGCGATTACCGAAGCAGAGCGCGGCATCATCCAGGATGAGGCGGGCGACCTCGTCAATCTGGGCAATTTCCGGACATTGAGCGCGCCATCGGATAATGTTGAATTTAACGGCAATTATAGCCGTACCTTTGCCGATGGCACGTCGCTGTCGTTCAACGGCGGATATATATATGACAAGTCCCGCGCCCTGTTGGGACTAGCCAGCGGGACGCTGGATATTCCCGCAACCAGCCCTTTCGCGCAATCCGCCTCGGACGAAAGCCTGTTCCGCTACTTCACCCAATTTGGGCCGCTGCGCAAAACCGTCGAGACCAACACTTTCCAGGGCGGCGCGGCGCTGAACGGCACCTTGTCCAGCTGGCGCTATTCCTTGACCGCAGACTATGCGCGGGAAGAAACCGAAACAGCGACCGATAACAGCGGCGATATCAGCGCCCTGCAGGCGGCGATTGATGCCGGCACAGCGGACCCATTTGCCGCAGACTTTGGTGCCTTGCTATCCTCCCCGATTACCGATGAAGCGCGGTCGGTCAGTAATACGCTTGAATCCCTTGCGACCCTATCTGGCGCGCTGATCACCCTGCCCTCCGGTTCGGTCACCACGACCTTTCGCGGCGGCTATAGCCGAGAGGATCTCGACAGCCGCGACATTACCAGTGGCGTGACCACACTCAGCAGTTTGGGCCGGGATAATTTCAATGCGGGAATCAGTATCGATATCCCGATTGCGGACGAGAATATCGACGTGACAGAAGCCATTGGCCAACTGTCGATCAACGGCAATTTGGGCTATAGTGAGCTTTCCGATTTTGGCGGTCTGGTCGAATTTGGCTTTGGCCTGAACTGGGAACCGCTTGACGGCCTGGTGTTTACCGCGTCGGCGATTGGCGAAGAAGCCGCGCCAACAATCCAGCAGCTTGGCAATCCGATCATCATCACCCCCAATGTCACCACTTTTGATTTCACTAACGGCGAAACCGTGCTGACCAGCATTACCACCGGCGGCAATCTCGACCTGCCGACGGAAAAACGACGAGATATCAAACTGGCCGTCAATTACAGCCCCAACTGGTTGGATGGTATGACCTTTCTCGGCGAATATATTCGCAACAATAGCGAGAATGTCGCCTCCGACTTTCCCCTTCTGACCGAGGAAATCGAGGCGGCTTTCCCCGACCGCGTTACGCGTGATGAAACCGGCCGGCTGGTTGCGATTGACCAGCGTCCGGTCAATTACAGCAATGTCCGCAGCGAAAGCATCCGCTATGGCCTGGAATTTTCCAAACGATTTGGCCAGAGGCGCGGGGGCCGTGGATTACGCGGTGGGGGCGGCGGTCGGCCGGGCGCTGGTGATGGCGGACCGCCACCCGATGATGCCCGCCCTTCCAGCGATGGGCCGCCACCAGAAGGCAGACCCGAGGCCGGGCGTTCCGAATCCGCGCGTGCGGGTCCGCGGGCTGGCAGACCGCCTCGCGGTGCCGGTGGCCGACCGGGTGGACGCGGTGGCGGGCGCTGGCGCGTATCGGCTTATCACACGGTTCATCTCAACGAGCGCGTACTAATACGGCCCGGCGTCGAAGAGCTCGACCTGCTCAACGGATCGGCCATTGGATCCACTGGCGGCCAGCCGCGCCACGAATTTGAGCTGGAAGGTCGCTGGTTCAACAACGGCATCGGCTTTCGGGTCCAGGCAGAGCACCAAACCGCGACGCGCGTGGATGGCGGGCTCACCAGCTCTGATCTCAGTTTCTCCGATCTCACGACGCTGAACCTGCGCGCCTTCATCAACCTTGATGATCGCGGCACTTTGACCGAGCGTTTCAAATTCCTGAAAGGCAGCCGGATCGCGTTTCGCATCGACAATATCTTCTATGATATTCAGGACGTACGGGACAGCGACGGATTGGTCCCGCTCAGCTATCAACCCGGCTTTGTTGATCCGATCGGACGCTATGTCGAAGTAAGTTTCAGAAAGCGGTTTTAGCGTCGCAATCGGATGAAACAGGACATCATGTTCTGTCCCGCATTACAAAAATAATCAGCCCTGTGATGTACATCACTTACACAGGCAATGAGCTAGCTATCGTCGCCGCTTCAAAAGGGGGAATATATGCGATATCTTACTGTTATTATTGGGGTTTTTATGCTGATTGCCGTTTCGCAACCAGCAGAAGCACGGAAGCGTGGAACGACCAATCAGGAAATAGCATTGGTCGAAAATCTGCCGGATACGGACGAGTATCAGATTGAAGGCAGCTATGTTGATGTCGGCTATATGTATGAATCAACCAGCCTTTGGTTCGTGCCGCTTTGGGCCGAGGAAACGACCGAGACATTCGTCCTCTATACCGAAACCGAAGACGGCTATTCTTATCTGCCGCTCGATGAGGCGGAATTGTCGCAGTTAAAAGCGACTTTGGGTTCGGATCCTACCGAAGGCTATAGCTTTTCCAGATGGAAACATATGTGGGGCGTATTTCCGGCCGGTTTACTGATCTTATGGGGAATATATTCGACCCTGTTCGGCAAGAAGGACGAAGAGGACGAGGCCTAGACCAAGCTCTGGCTTCAAACGTTGTTTTGAGAGCGGCCCCGTCAAGCAGATTTGACGGGGCGCTTTCCTACAGCTGTGCGCCTGTGATATTATCTAGAAGGCTCTTTCTCAGTTTGAATACGGATAGAATCTGCTCGGCAAGCGGTGAGTGAGAACTGTGTGAACTTTGGATTGCCGCGATAGTGAAATTGACCCAAAGCTTGTGCTCCGCACTTGCTGCGGAGCCCAGGGTAGACGGACGTGACAGCCATCCTAGGCTCCGCAGCAAGTGCGGAGCACATATCTCGTGGATATTTGAGAGAATATTCTAGGAAACCGCTGCATTTCCAGTGTGTGACCTGTGTGAACTTTGACATAAATTGCGCACTGTAGAAAGCCGCAAAGGACTATGTTCACTTTGTCAACTTCGTCCAACCGCACGCTCACAAAACAGAGGGTGATATGTGTGAACTTTGGACCAATCCTGCGTTTCAAAGCGCCCTAAAAAGACTATGTAAATATTGTCAACTTCGCCGGAAATCCGCGGCAGCATAGGCCTATTTCACCAAGTGCAGTCTTCGTAAAATACGCCAGCTCATGGCCTTGCCCTTATTGTGGTTCGGGAACCGACCCGGTGTTTTCGGGCTCATCCCCCAGCCGCGCAGCATATGGTTAAACGCATGGGCATCGGCCTCCGCGAAACTCCAGTCGGATCGCCAGGTGATTGATAGGGATATGCTAGGCTGTGATCCGTTCCTGACGAAATGCGGAGCCATCACTGGTACGAAAATCGCCTTGCCGGGTGTCAGGTGAAAAGCCTGTCCATGATCGGCAAAATCATCCTGCCAGACCAGATTGCGTGGTCCGCCTGTATGATAGGATTCATGGGATTTGGCGGGCGCGAACTTTTCATTACCGGCGGGGAATACCGTCATCGTCTTTTCACCGCGCAATTGCAGCAGGATATTATGCTCTGGATCGAAATGATAAGGTGTCATGGCATTGGGCGAGGATACAAAGATGAAACCCTGAGGTCGCAGCATCTTACCGGTCTTGCTCTCGAGAATGGGTCTAATTTCCGCGAGCAGTGAGAGCAACAAAGCCTCATATTCCGGAACCTGCTCGATATTCTTGAGCACAGCCCAGCTTGCCGAATTTTCGATCATTAGAATCGTATCGGCAATCGACATACCGTTTTCGGGCACATCATCCGGATCTATTCCGACCGGCAGGTCGCCAGGGTTATATTCGACACTGGCTTTGGGTAGCGCAGTGCCCAGCTTGGCCAGAGCGTCGAGTGACAGCAGTGCATTTGCAGCCATATCATGGTCTAGCACCTGCGGTTGTTCGGGATAGCAACCCGCAAATTGCCGCCGCATATCCTCTCCGAATACCGGCCTACTAAAGGCATCTTTTCCCGCAATCTGATTCATCGCTGCGCCTGCATGATATCGACAATTTCGCGACCTTTGATATGCGCCATCAGATCTTCTCCCAAACGGACACCGCGAAACATGGCGGTTCGTGAAAGCCCCTTCAGTTCAATCGAAAAGCGTCCGATATGCCGGCGTCCCGACCATAAGCTGTCAATCATATTATGGTCTTCGGCTGCACAGCTATCCATCCAGTCAATACCCGGTCGTTCGAGAATTTTGAGGTTTTCACGCTGCAACAACACGCCGGGGGAGAAGCGGGCATAATCTTCATCAAAAGCCGTCTTGAAGGAGAAGCTACCCGTGCTCGACAGGAAATTGACCAGCATCGCCAGCGGTTTGCCATCAAGCCGCAGGTCATGGCGCTCAAGCTGGTCAGAGCTAGTCGCACCGAATAAGGCTTCGCGGAAAAACCGGCGCGTATCATCGGCGCAATCCAGTGCAGAGCCATTTTGGCCTTTCCACCCCTGACGTTCCAGTTTCAGGAATTCGTCAATCCAGCTATTGAGATCAGTATCATCATGATGATGGGCAAATTGCAGGTCGCCCATTTCTCCCAATCGCTTGGCCTGACGGCGCAGTTCTTTCCGTTTTTTCCCGCGTACTGTCTCTGCAAAATAGCGGTTCGCATCGAGATCACTCTGGAGCAACGCCCGCGCTTCGCTGTGGACGAGGTCGCAGCGGCGCTTTTGGCGAACGCAAACCGACCGCAAGGCTTTATCCAGCGGTCCATTGACCACCAGCCCCCTTATATGGAGGAATCCGGGCCAGTTTTTTTCATCAAGCTGCTTGAACAAAGCGGTCCAGAACTGGTTTTCAAATCCGCTGCGCACCAACGGCGTCCCGAGAAAACTGTTATGATGCGTCCAGTTTTGTACAAAAGGGACCGGCCAGCGACCAAATTGACGGGACGGGCCGACGGGCAAAAGCCCTATCAGATCGGATTTTAGAGGTGCGCCGGCCCAGAATAGAAACAACTGCAATTCGGGATGGAGACTGAAATGTTTCAACGCCGGTTCCAGCATCCAGTTTTCATAGAAAATATTGGGTTCGACGGCGTTGCGTGCGAGCTTTTGCCAAGACGGAATGAGCGCTTCATCTATGAATGTAATAGGCAATAATTCGGCGGTAGCCGAAGATATCAAGGATACGCGATCGGACGTATCATAATGAATCGCCATATCGTCCTTGGTCTCAAACCCACCTGCATCCATATCACATACCCTGTCTGGTCTGGATATTTGCTAGCAAAAATAGGGTAATAACCAATTAACGACGTGCATTTGGCCATCTTGAAGAACGGGCCCAAAGAAAAACCCCGCCGGAATTGCTTCCAGCGGGGTTTGTTCAACCAATATGCGATTTGGCTTATGCCATACCGTGCGCCAGCGCTGCGAGAAGCAGCAAGGCAACAATATTGGTGATCTTGATCATCGGGTTAACGGCTGGACCTGCAGTATCCTTGTAAGGATCGCCCACAGTATCGCCCGTCACAGCCGCTTTATGGGCTTCTGAACCCTTGCCACCATGATTGCCGTCTTCGATATATTTCTTCGCATTATCCCATGCGCCGCCGCCTGCTGTCATCGACAGAGCAACGAACAGACCAGAGACGATCACGCCGAGTAGCAATGCGCCAAGAGCCGCAAAGCCATTGGCCTGACCGGCCACTGCGGTGATCACGAAATAGACCACGATAGGTGCCAGAACCGGAAGCAGCGATGGCAGGACCATTTCCTTAATCGCCGCCTTAGTTACTAGATCGACGGTACGGGCATAATCAGGACGCGATGTGCCATCCATAATGCCAGGATCAGCAGCGAACTGCGCACGGACGTCTTTCACAACGTCACCAGCAGCACGGCCCACAGCAGTCATACCCATGGCTCCAAAGAGATAGGGCAAAAGCGCGCCGAGCAACAAGCCGACAATCACGTAGGGGTTTTCAAGGCTGAAATTGACTTCAAGGTTCGGGAAGAACTCTTTGAGGTCAGCCGTATAAGCCGAGAAAAGCACCAGTGCCGCCAAACCAGCAGATCCAATGGCATAGCCCTTGGTTACCGCTTTGGTGGTGTTGCCTACGGCATCGAGAGCATCGGTCTTTTCCCGAACGCTTTCGTCTAGGCCAGACATTTCGGCGATACCGCCAGCATTGTCCGTAACCGGACCATAAGCATCAAGCGCCACAACCATACCAGCCAAAGCCAACATCGCCGTTGCCGCGAAAGCAATGCCGATCAGGCCAGCAAGCTGGAAAGATACAACGATACCGATCACGATGACCAATGTTGGCAATGCGGTCGCTTCCATCGAAATAGCCAAACCCTGGATCACGTTAGTACCGTGGCCAGTTTCTGACGATTTGGCGATAGAACGCACCGGACGATATTCTGTGCCGGTATAATATTCGGTAATCCAGATGATCAAACCGGTTACGGCCAGACCAACCATCATAGACCAGAACAAGGCCATTCCGGTGAAACCGCCAGAGCCGTCAAGATTGGCACCGATTACCGTATCCATGTCACCCAGCGTCCGCATGGTGACATACCAGATTGCAGGAATAGACAGAACAGCGGTGGTGATGAAGCCCTTGTACAAAGCGCCCATGATGTTGTTGCTGCTGCCCAAACGGACCATGTAGGTGCCGATAATGGAAGTGATGATGCAGACACCACCAACGATAAGCGGCAATGACATAAGATCGTAGAGAACTGTGTTACCAACCAAATTGCCGACAGTAAGCGCCAGCAGAACCATGGTAGCACCGACAGTCACAACATAGGTTTCGAACAGATCGGCCGCCATACCAGCACAGTCACCAACATTGTCGCCAACATTATCGGCAATGGTCGCAGGGTTGCGTGGATCATCCTCAGGGATGCCTGCTTCAACCTTGCCCACCAGGTCAGCGCCAACGTCGGCCGCTTTGGTAAAGATCCCGCCGCCCAAACGTGCGAAGATTGAAATGAGCGAGGCACCAAAGGCAAGTGCAACAAGGGAATCGATCACTTCACGGCTTTTTGCTTCGAGGCCCATCTGCGTGGTGAGCACCCAGAAAAAGATGGAAATGGCCAGAAGAGCAAGACCAGCGACCAGCATGCCAGTAACGGCACCAGCACGGAACGCAACGGTCAGGCCAGTTTGCAGGCTTTCGCTAGCACCCTGCGCGGTGCGGACATTGGCACGAACGGAAATATTCATCCCGACATAACCAGCAACACCAGAAAGGATTGAGCCAAGCAAAAATCCGATTGTTGAAATTGGAAATCCACCGCGTGGCATATCTAGGAAAATGAAAACCAGAACCGCGACTACAACGCCAACGATACCAATCGCGCGATATTGACGGTTCAGATAGGCTTGTGCACCTTCCTGAATAGCCGCAGCAATGTCTTGCATTTTTTCATTGCCTGCCGGCGCGCTAAGCACCTGACGGCTTGTAACAAACCCATATACTATGGCAATTAAACCACAGATTATTGAAATGGTGACAACAGTCATTGCTGTTCTTCTCCCCCTAAATTATTATAGTGAAATGCCCCAGAATTGGGGCGATATCGCGGAAACTTATAATGCGTGATCCGCATGGCGCAACCCCTGATTTTACCGGTATAACCTAGCATTTCAGATACTCCGCAAATTGATGGAAATCAGATTGGATTATGCGTGCACGAAACCAAGAGTTTCGGGCAAACCAATACGCTCGCCTTTTTGAACTAAAGATACACCCGATCCCGGGCGACATTGTCCGATCCGCGTCAAATTGATCGGCAATACGGTTTCTGGGCTGGCTGTCAGCAGCAATTGATAATCATCACCGCCTGTCGCAGCGTTCAGTCTGGCATCATCATCTTCGCCGAACACGTTCTTGAACGCTTTGGACAGCGGCAGCCGATCGAGATCGATTTCTAAATTAACGCCGCTGGCGCTGGCGATCCGCGACGCATCGAGCAAAAGCCCGTCGGATATATCCATCATCGTACTAACCAATGATGACAGAGCCCGGCCATCCTCCAATTTCGGTTCCGGCCGGTTATGTGCCTTTAGCAAAGTCGCTGACGTTTCAATATCTGCGGCATGTGCTTTTCCGGATGCTATCTGCAAACCAGCCCAAGCGTCCCCGATATTGCCAGTCACATAAATGCTATGCCCGGGTGCCGCACCGCAGCGGGCCGGAATGATATGGCCTTTTGCTTCGCCAAAGGCTGTTAGCGACAAAGTGCGTTTGCCGCCATCTCCTACAGACACGGTATCGCCACCGAGCAAGGGCACGCAAAAATGTCCAATCGCCTCTTTCAGGCCGCGCACAAAAGCTGCATCCCAAGCATCGTCGCCTGCCCGGCTATAGCCCATTAATATGCCAAGTGGCTTAGCCCCTTTGGCCGCCAAATCAGACAGGTTTACTGCGACCAGCTTCCAAGCAACATCGGCGGGATCAGCACCGGATAAAAAATGCATGTCTTCGACCATCATGTCATGGGTCATGACCAGTTTGTGCCGGCCAAATGGCAATACAGCGGCATCATCGGCCAGTCCGCGTGCGGCCGGATGGGTTGCCAGTGTTTTCAACTGGTCAATAAAATCTAGTTCGGTCAATTGAGGCCCCCTTCACAAAGAAGATGTGCCCCACATCTATTACTACCACTCACACTCCCCTGCCAAACAGGAACGTGTGATATGTCAGCCCCTCAGCTGCCCCGTACCTGCTTAGCTATAGCGTCCAGTAATCCGTTTACAAAGCCGCTATCCTTTTTGTTAAAAAAAGCATGTGCGACGTCAACATATTCGCTGATTACTGTCCCCGTCGGGACATCGTCCCGCGCTAATAACTCAAAGGCCCCTACGCGCAAGATTTGCAACATTGTTTTGTCGAGACGCCCTATAGACCAGCCAGATGCCAGATTTGCGGTAATTAGCGCATCGATTTCGTCGCGTTTTTCGGACGCTCCGACGACTAGCTCGTCAAAAAAATCTATCTCGACCGGCCGATATTGTTCGTCCTCAATTTCCGCCCCAAGCCGGTGATCATGAAATTCCTTGAGCAAGCGCGGAACCGGCGTCTTTTCCATGTCATGCTGGAACAGCGCCTGAACCGCAGCAAGGCGGGCGGTGGAACGGGTGTTTGATTTTGCGGTCATGCTGGTTGCTTCATCCGCGGAACACCGACAAAATCCATTTTACCAATCTGGAACCCGCGTTCACGAAGGAGATCATAGGCCGTGGTTGCGTGGAAGTAGAAATTGGGCTGCGCGAAACTGAGCAGGAAATGTTCAACCGTAAATGGCATGACGGTCTTTCCGAAACGAAATTCCATGGGTTGTCCGACAAAAGCGGCCATTTCTGCTTCGTCAACCTTTTCAAGCCCGGCTTTCGCTTCGTCGAGCTTTTCGTAAAGACCTTCCCAGCTATTTGGCGGCGCCACCAAACTGGGGGTAAACACGCCTTCACGCGCAGCCTCTATTGCGCCTAGCGAATGTTCACGGCAACATTTCACCTGGTAGGAAAAGGGCTGCATGTCTTCAATCAACCGGGCACCGATAATGTCTTCGGCAGCAGTGCCGGTCTCTTCACAATGGGCTTTCGCCTTATCGACCAGCCCGCGAACGGCTAAAATAATCTGAAGTTGTGACGGAATAACGGCGTCATATAATGAAATGGTCATAGGCTCAGTCTTTCTGTTGATTATCGACGCGTGTCCAGCCGCTTTTGCACACTGGCGGCATGAGCAGGCAAACCTTCGGCTTCGGCTAGGGCAACGGCCGCAGGGCCAATTTTCTCAAGCGCCGCTTTATCGCATTCCAAAAAGCTGGTCCGCTTCATAAAGTCGGTTACCGACAATCCAGACGAAAAGCGCGCACGCCGTCCGGTTGGCAGCACATGATTGGGACCGGCCACATAATCGCCAACCGCTTCCGGTGTATGACGGCCCAAAAACACGGAACCCGCATGGCGAACCTTGTTGAACAAAGCCTGCGGATCGTCGCAAGCCAGTTCCAGATGCTCGGCAGCCAAACGATCAACGAGCGGCATAGCCTTTTCCAACCGATCAACCAAAATAATCGCGCCATTGTCGTTCCAGCTTTGTGTCGCTGTTTGGCTTGTCGCCAGCTCGCCAAGCTGCTTTTCAATATGCGTTGCGACTTGGTCGGCAAAAGTGGCGTCATCGGTGAATAATATCGATTGGCTGGTCGGATCATGTTCCGCTTGGGACAGCAGATCGGCGGCTATCCAGTCCGGATCATTCTTGCCATCGGCAACGACGACGATTTCTGAAGGCCCGGCAACCATATCAATGCCGACTACCCCGTAAACCTGTCGCTTGGCTTCCGCGACCCAGGCATTGCCCGGACCGGTTATCACATCCACCGGCGTTATTTTCTCTGTACCAAAGGCCAATGCGGCCACCGCCTGCGCGCCGCCAATCCGCCAGATTTCGTCGACACCTGCAATTTGGGCGGCCGCCAGAACCAAAGGATTCACTTCGCCACCCGGCGTCGGTGTCACCATGATTACCCGATCAGCACCAGCAACCTTCGCTGGTATCGCGTTCATCAATACCGATGACGGGTAAGCCGCACGGCCACCGGGGATATAGATGCCAGCCCGTTCAACCGCATTCCAGCGCGCACCTATGCGAACGCCAGCATCATCACGATAGTCGCGATTGTCCGGCACCTGGCCTTCATGATAGTCACGGATACGGATGGCGGCCAGTTCCAGCGCGATCCGTAGATTGGGATCCAGGCCGTCCAGCGCCGCTTCACATTCCAGTTGCGACACCTGCCAGCCGGTAAAGTCGAGATCATGGCCATCAAATTTCTGAGTGAGCCGGGACAGTGCTTCGTCCCCATTGGACCGCACGTCTTTAATGATCGCTACGACGTCGGCCGATACATCGGCATCCGCCTCGCGCCGGGCGTTGACCAACAGGTCGAAGGACGTATCGAAATTTGTGTCAGAAGTTGAAAGGCGAAGGACCATCTAAAAGCCCCTCCTCTTCAGAGGAGGGGTTGGGGTGGAGGACTCAAAAATGCGCCAATCGCTGACGCGAGCGATGCAAGTGCATCGCCACCACCCCTTGATCCCCTCCTCTGAAGAGGAGGGGAAATTATTCCCGCGAATCATCAGACTTGCCCCACCAGTTCGCGGAATTTCTGCACCAATCCGGTTAGTTCCTCGCTGCGCATCTTGAACGCCGCCCGGTTGACCACCAACCGCGCGGAAATGTCGATAATCCTGTCGGTCTCGACCAGATTATTGGCTTTCAATGTGCTGCCCGATTCCACCAGATCGACGATATGCCGAGACAGACCAAGAGAAGGCGCGAGTTCCATCGCCCCATTCAGCTTCACACATTCCGCCTGAATGCCCTGCGCCTCGAAATGGCGGCTGGTCAGGTTGGGATATTTGGTGGCGACACGGATATGCGAGATATTGCCGATCTGCTCCGCATCATCCTTGGGCTGGGCCACAGACAGGCGACATCGGCCAATGCCCAGATCAACCGGCGCATAAAGCTCGCTATAGCCAAATTCCTCAACCACATCCGACCCGACAATGCCGATCTGTGCGGCGCCATGGGCGACAAAGGTCGCCACATCAAAGGCACGGACACGGATGATCGAGACATGCGCCTGATTGGTACCGAACATCAGGCTGCGATTGGCCTTGTCGAAAAATTCTGGTAACGGCTCGATCCCGACCTTAGCCAGCATCGGCAAGGCCTCGTCGAGAATCCGTCCCTTGGGGATGGCAAAGATCAGGGGTGTGGTCATAGATGCGGGGGCTTTACGGCCTCATACCAGAAAGGGCAATATGTCTAACCAGCAAAAGGTGCGCGACGCCTTCACCAATCAGATTGAATATTGCCGCTCCAACGGCGCGCCGATTACCGGCCGAATTGTCGAGGCCATTATCGGAGCGCTTGACGAAAGCAGCGAATTGGGCCGCCGGGTGCTCGGATGGGAGGGCAATCCGCTGGCCGATGCCCTGCCGCTGAGGGTTGCAGGCGGCTTTCATGCGCTGCATCTGGCTGGCAATCATAATCGGCTTTCCGCTATCTATAATGGCGATGATCAAGCCGCAGCCGATGCCGAGCAGATCATCGCCCAGACCATTGCCAGCGACGAAGCCGCTTTGCTGCCTTGGCTGAACTCTCCGCCCCAGACGAATGAGGCGGGACGCTCCTCTTCTTATATTGCGGGGCTGCTTTGGTTGACCGCACAGGGTCTTCCGCCGCGCTATGAGCTGCTGGAAATCGGTTCCAGTGCAGGCCTCAATCTGATGATCGACCGCTATCATTATGACCTCGCTGGCGTTTCCGTAGGGCCGGATAGTGCGCCCCTGACCTTCACACCGGAATGGGAAGGACCACCACCGCCGGATGTTCCCTTCGCCTTTGACTCCCTGCGCGGTTGCGACATTGCTCCGGTTGATCTGGCCGATCCGGCACAGGCCCGCCGCTTGACCGCCTTTATCTGGCCCGAACATACCGTCCGCTTCGAACGGATGAAGACCGCCATTGCTCTGGTCAACCAGCAGCCACCCCAGCTCGAAGGCGCGAGCGCCGATGACTGGATGATCGCGCAACTCGCCCAGCCTCAAAAAGAGGGCGTCACCCGGGTCTTGGTCCATTCCATCGTCTGGCAATATATCCCCAAAGCCGGGCAGGACCGGATCAGCCAGGCGATGGAGGCAGCCGGCGCCCAAGCCACCGAGGAGCGACCGCTGGCGTGGCTGTCGCTGGAAGCCAATCGCGAAACCTATCGCCATGAGTTGATCGTCCGGCACTGGCCCAATGGCGGTGAGCCGGTCAAGCTGGGCGAAGCCCATGCCCATGGAGCTTGGCTCAAATGGCTTGGTGCCTAGCGACGCTATTTCCGCTGATCGCTGAACAACCATAACATCGCAGATCGATAAGCATCGGTGCTATTGGCCGCATGGGTAGCACCTTCCAGATTTATCCCTTTGACTGCCCAAGGCGCATCATCCCGTTGCAGCCACGCTGCTACCCACTCTTCATGATCGGCCCGCCGATCCGCGCGATCCCGCGATCCACTGACCACGGCTAAACCCAAATCTGTTCGCGTTGCCTTAGCGGCAGCCTCAAAAAACCTTTCTTTTGCAGGATAAAAGACCGGATTACTGGCTATTCTGCCCCAAAACAAATCGGGATCTGTAAAAGCGGAATAGAGAATAAAATTACCGCCGCGTGATTGGCCGAACAACACACGCTTGCCGGGATCAATTCGATATTTCGATTCTACTTTGGGTAAAAGCTCCGATTTCAGGAACGCATGGAAAGCCGATGCGCCACCCCAATCCGGATTACCGTCGGCAGAGGGCATGGAATAATCGTAGCTGCGATGATTTTTGTCTGGGCCAAATCCGCCATAGGAAATGCCAACAATAATCGCTTCGGGCAATTTTTCGTCAAAATGCAAGAACAGATGATTGGTGGCTAATATCGGGAATAGGGAGTCCCCGTCCAGCAGATAGACCACCGGATATTTCGACTTCTTGTCCTCTTCATAATCTAAAGGATAGCGCACATAAATGTGGAAAGGTCGCCCGACATTTTCAGACTCAATCTTGAAATAGTCCCCTTTCAAGGCAGGCAGGTGATTGAGCGGAACGATCTGTTCGTTCTGTTCCGATTGCGCCATCGCAGGCGCTCCCGCTAACCAGATGCCAGCGACAACCCCAAATAGGGCGAAGATGGATGATAATTTCCAGCGAGATTGTGATCTGTTCATATTTCTAGCCAGTTTCCTGAAGTTTATACAGGTTATACACTGAATCGCGGTAAAAAATTGTCGCCTTTCCGCTGATTTGATCGATTACCTCAATCTTAGATAATCACGATCATGTAGGAAAGCGGTTTTCCGCGCCTATAGTCGATCCAGCTCTGTCACGGTCTTTTCCGTCACAACATTACCGGTGTTCAGGATCGTCTTGGGTTCCAGCAACAGCACATGACATTCGCCATCAAGTCCTTCCGGGCGATGCTCGACGCCGCGCGGGATGATGATAAATTCGCCCGGCTCGACATCCACGTCCCCGGTGCGCAGGCCCATGCGCATGGTTCCGGAAATGACCAGAAACAGCTCATCCTCATCCTCATGATGATGCCAGTCAAATTTGCCTGCAAATTTCGCGAGTTTCACTTGCGCATCGTTAATATCACCGGCGATTTTGGGAGACCAATGATCGGAGAAGGTTGCGAATGCGTCTTTGAGGTTCACCTTGCGTGGTGACGTCGGCTCACTCACTCCCCCGGCACCCTCGCCTTGATAGCCATCGCGTGCACCTTGTCACGCATCAAGTCGCCCAGCGCCTTGTTCACCATCCGCTGCCGGTTCAGGCGAGACTGACCTTCAAAGGCCGCGCAGGTAATCTCGACGGTGAAATGCGACTCGCCGCTGCCGTCATCGCCCGCGTGACCATGGTGGCTTGCACTGTCGTTGATAACGTTTAACGCCGCCGGCGATAGCGCCGCCAAAAGCCGTTTTTCAATTTCTGCGGCAACGGGGCCTTTTGATTCTGTTTCCATCATGCCTATATAGAAGCATCATCCCCATTTGCGAACCTCCTTCTCACGCTATCAACCGGACAATCACTTGCCTTCCTCCGATCCCCAAAAGAAAAAGCCCAATCGTTTTCATGGCCGTGTGGAAACTGACGGTCAGGCCTGTGCGATTGATGGATGCGAAGAAAATGGCGAATTTCGCGCGCCTCCCATTTATGGCGCTCGTCATGGTTATGATGGCCCCGGCGAATATCGCTGGCTGTGCCTCGATCATGTCCGTGAATTTAATCAGGGCTATGATTTTTTCGATGGCATGGATCAAGAACAGATTTTTGAAGCCCAGCATCCGGTACGCGGATGGGACAGCAATAGGCGAATCTATCAAACTGGGCCCAGCGATGCGCCCGCCTGGTCCGACTTTACCGATCCACTCGACGCAATCGGCGCAAGATTTACAGCCAGCGTTTCGCGGCCCCAAACACCGGGCCGGGCGATCAGCGCAGGCGACCGCAAGGCGCTGAAGACGCTAGGGCTTGGCGAGGATGCGGCCCATGAGATAGGGCGCGGCGATATCCGCAGGCGCTATTCCGAACTCGTGCGCAAATATCATCCTGACCGCAATGGCGGCGATCGCACACAAGAGAAACACTTGGCAGAAGTGATTGCGGCCTATACGCAGCTTAAGGAATCACCAGATTTTAGATAGTGGCTCTGGCTTTTTGCTTTCCATATTGAAGCCTGAGTTTTCAAAGGACAAACATGACTGACATACCAAATACTCATCCCAGCGGCAGCGGCGAAACTGTTTTGGACGCTCCGGATCAAACCGTTGATGCGCGGGAAATGTTTGGCATTGATCTGGACATGCAGATCCCGGCGTTCAGTGAAAAGGACGAGCGCGTTCCCGATCTTGATCCGGCCTATGTGTTTGATCAGGATACAACCGCCGCGATTCTCGCCGGTTTTGCCTTTAACCGCCGGGTGATGGTGCAGGGTTTTCACGGTACCGGTAAATCCACCCATATTGAACAGATTGCGGCGCGCCTTAATTGGCCCTGTATCCGGATCAATCTCGATGCGCATATCAGCCGGATCGATCTGGTGGGCCGCGACGCCATTGTTTTGAAAGATGGCCAACAAATCACCGAATTCCGCGAGGGCTTGCTCCCGTGGGCATTGCAGACTCCGACGGCATTGGTGTTCGACGAATATGATGCCGGTCGCCCGGACGTCATGTTCGTGATTCAGCGCGTGCTGGAGGCCGAGGGTAAATTGACTCTGCTCGACCAGAATCGGGTCATCCGTCCGAATCCGAATTTCCGTCTGTTTGCGACGGCCAACACGGTCGGCTTGGGCGATACCAGCGGACTGTATCATGGTACGCAACAGATCAACCAGGGTCAGATGGATCGGTGGAACATCGTCGTCACGCTCAACTATCTGCCCGCCGCAACCGAAGCGAAGGTGATTCTCTCCAAGGTTCCGGACACGGACGATAAAACGGTTGAGAATATGATCAAGGTTGCCGATCTGACCCGTCAGGGCTTCGTCAACGGAGACATCTCGACGGTGATGAGCCCGCGGACTGTGATCAGCTGGGCCCAAAATGCCGAGATATTCAAAAATGTCGGATTCGCCTTCCGTCTGAGCTTCCTCAACAAATGCGATGATGCCGAACGGATGCTGGTCGCTGAATATTATCAGCGAGTCTTTGGCGAAGATTTGCCAGAAAGTGTGATTGGCGGTTAACCATTGGTTCGTCTACAAAACTGCGGCTCACAAGTGATCATGAAATAAGACTCGCCTATTCAGAAAATTATGCTAGTTAACAAAGAGTAAATCACAGGAGTGTGAACGTAATTTGGTTGGTCGCCATATTTTGAAATTGCGTACATGCTGAACAAATTGGGGTGTCTATGAATAAGTTTCTACTAACTGCTGCTGCCGTTACTGCGTTTTCTGCGGTTCCGGCACAAGCTGCGACCATTATTTCTGGCGCGATAGGCGACAGCCTTACCGCTTCTTACGATTTCACATTTGATGGCGTTGGCAATCTAGCGATACAAGTTGACGCTGATCTGACAAGCGGTACGCCACTTGGTGATCCTCAGATTTTTGTGCTGAACCCGGACCTTTCATTCGTAGCCACGGATGACGATAGCGGTTTTGGCTTAAACTCCTTCCTGAATTTTGCGGCACCTGCCGGATCATATATCCTGCGGATCGGTCGTTTCGATTTCACATTAGGTGAAGCGCAAACCAACCTGAGTAACGCCGGTACTGCTGGAGAAGAGTTTGTCGTGATTTTCGGTGATGGTGTGACAGATGTTATGACATCCGTTCCAGAACCAGCGACTTGGGCGTTCATGATCTTTGGCTTTGGCGCCATTGGCAGCGCGATGCGCCGTCAACGTAAAGCGAACGTAAAAGTCAGCTACGCCTGAACATTCGTTACATGATTTTGAAAAGGGCGGCCTTTTGGTTGCCCTTTTTTTTTGGACGATTGACAAGATTTTTTGCTCGCTTATGGCGTATTACTAGTGTAATACAGTTTCAATGGTAAATCGCGTTCCCCCCGCTTTTCAATTGCATCAGCCCAACCGCAAACGCCGCTGGTATTGGCCTTTCGGCCGCAAAGCGCCTGCCGAAACGGTCTTCTACGAACCTTATGGCGATGCCTTACCCCCGCATTTGCAAGATGAACCACTTGCCCCACTTAAAAAACCGCGCGGCAAATGGTGGTGGTTTAGTCGGGGGCTCGCGGCGTTTCTGTTTCTATTCATCCTGCTGATCGCCTGGCTGGCGATCACCGCACCGCTGTCCAAATCTCTGCAACCCATAGCACCGCCGCAAATCACCCTGCTGACATCTGATGGACAACCGATCGCCCGCAGCGGCGCTGTGGTTGACGAACCGGTGGAAATCGCAAAATTGCCTGATCATGTAGTCAACGCCTTTCTGGCAATTGAAGATCGGCGCTTTTATTCCCATTGGGGCGTTGACCCGCGGGGTCTAGCGCGCGCGGCCTGGAGCAACGCCACGAACAGTGGAATGACGCAGGGCGGCAGCACAATCACCCAGCAGCTCGCCAAACTCACCTTCCTGACGCCAGAGCGCAGCCTGACCCGCAAGGCGCGCGAAATGCTGATCGCTTTCTGGATGGAAGCGCGCTTGTCGAAAGACGAGATTCTGCAGCGCTATTTATCCAACGTCTATTTCGGCGATAATGTTTACGGTCTACGCGCCGCCTCGCTGCACTATTATTACCGCAAGCCAGAAAACCTGAAACCGGAACAGGCGATCATGCTGGCCGGACTGGTTCAGGCCCCTTCCCGCCTTGCTCCGACCCGAAATCCTGATCTTGCTGCCAAACGGGCCAAGCTCGTGAAAGCCGCCATGGTCAATGGCGGTTTCCTGACAGAGGCAGAAGCCGACAAGCTGCGCGATCCGGTACTCGACGTTCGGGCCAAAAATACTGTCCCGACCGGCACCTATTTTGCCGACTGGGCGATGCCGCGCGCGCGCGCGCTGTCGGAGATGAGCTATAGCAAGCTGACCCTCACCACCACGCTCGACTCCCGGCTGCAGAAAATTGCCAATAATGTCATCAGCCGCGCGCCGCTGGGCAAAGCACAGGTTGCGTTAGTGGCGATGCGGCCAGACGGCGAGGTGGTCGCGATGATCGGCGGGCGCAATTACAAGAAATCGGCGTTCAACCGCGTGACGCAAGCCAAACGGCAGCCGGGTTCGACCTTCAAGCTATTCGTCTGGCTCGCAGCCCTGCGAGCGGATATCAGGCCTGATGACATGGTCGATGATAGCCCGATTACCAAAGGTGGCTATCTGCCGAAAAATTCCGGAGAGAAATATAGCGGCGCGATCACCCTGAAAGAAGCCTTTGCGAAATCCAGTAATGTTGCGGCCGTGCGCCTCTTCGGACAGGTCGGCGATAAAGCAGTGATCCGCGAAGCGAGAAATCTCGGCGTCACCTCAAAGCTCGCGGAGGATGATCCTAGCCTCGCCCTTGGTACATCGACCATGACCCTGTTGGAACTGACCGCCGCCTATGCCGGAGTTGCCAGCAACAGTTGGCCGGTCAAAGCCTATGCCTTCAAAAAGAGAGAGCAAAGCTGGACAGAATGGCTGTTCGACTGGCCGGGGCGCTATGGCGATAACACCCATGAACGCATGGAGGACATGTTGCGAACCGCCGTCAACAAAGGCACCGGCCGCAATGCCCGTCTGTCTATCGCCAATTACGGCAAAACCGGCACCAGCCAGAATAACCGCGATGCCCTGTTTGTCGGCTATGCGGGCGATTTGGTGGTTGGTGTGTGGGTCGGCAATGACGATAACACGCCGCTGAAAGGCATCAGCGGTGGCGGCGTTCCGGCCCGCATCTGGCGGGACTTCATGAGCCAGGCGGTTCAAGGCGCTGGCCCGGTGAGCAAGGCGAAACCGATACAAAAACCGGATCCTGATGGGCCGATTAAGCCATTGGATATCCCGAATATTGAGGATCTACAGGACGTTCCTATTGATCTTGGAGACGCCGAGATCCGCATCAAGGGCGGCGAAGGCGTTTCCATCTCAACGGAAATTGGGGGTATTCCCGTGGACCTACGGCTTGATGATAATGGCTTGGCCGTTGAAAGCAGACGTGAAGAAGCGGCTCCGACGGAGGATCGATAAGCAACGACCGCATCCTAGCAAAAAGGTGGAATTTAGACCTTTGATTCCTCTTAGTTTTCCGCTTATGGCTATCATCCTCTATGGCTGACCGTTCCAAACTTGATGATCTGAAAGACGTGCTCGGTGGTACCGCGCGCGCCATGTCCCATGAACCCGAATTGGAGCTGGCTTATACCGCGGAAGCCCCTTCGCAATCCGGCCAGCATCTCAAAGTACCGATGCCAGCCCGTGACCTGCCAGCCGAGCAGGTTGCTCAGGCACGCGGCTTTGCTGACAGTTTTGCGCTGAAATTGCGCTATCACAACGAAGCCCGTCATCGGAAGAATGCACCGCAAGAGGCGATTGCGCGCGCCTGTTTCGATGCGCTCGAACAGGTTCGCACCGATGCGCTCGGTTCCCGCAATATGAAGGGCGTGAACGGCAATCTGGATGCCGCGCTGACCATGCGGATGCGATCTGACCCGATATCGCGCGCGCAGAATCGCGACGAAGTGCCTATTTCGACAGCCCTCGCCTTGTTGGCCCGGGAAAAACTGACCGGCGAAGCGCCGCCCGAGTCCACTGTGAAGGGTGTCGAGATGCTGCGCGAGTGGATCGAGGAAGGCGCCGGCGCTGATCTCGAAGGCCTCAATCTGACGCTCGACGATCAGGATAGCTTTGCGAAACTCTCAACCCAGCTGCTCGAACATCTCGACCTTATCAAAAGCGATGATGAAACATCTGATGCGGATGATAGTGACGATGATTCCGATGACGAGAGCGACGATCAGGAAGATGATGGCGCAGATGATGAAGCCACGGGCGATCAGGGCGAGCAGGACATGCGTTCGGAACAATCCGAGGATGACGCACAGGAAAGCGAAAGCGAACTAAACGCCGACGATCTGGAAGAAGGTGCAGAAGACGAAATGGGCGAAGGTGGGGATGAAGGCATGATGCCCGTACGCCCCAATCGTCCGATGTCCGACCTGCCCTCCGGCTTTGACTATGCGCCGTGGACTGAAAAATATGATGAGATTATTAGCGCTACAGAATTATGTGATGAGGAAGAACTCACCCGGCTGCGCGCTTTTCTTGACCAGCAACTGACCAATTTACAGGGCGCGGTGACAAAACTCGCCAACCGCCTGCAACGCCGCCTGATGGCACAGCAAAACCGCAGCTGGGATTTTGATCAGGAAGAAGGCATGCTCGATGCCGCCCGCCTCGCTCGCGTCGTCAGCAATCCGGCGCATAGCCTGTCCTACAAGATTGAGCGCGAAACCGATTTCCGCGATACGGTGGTCACCTTGCTGATCGATAATAGTGGCTCCATGCGCGGACGGCCGATCAGCATTGCCGCGATCAGCGCCGATATCATGGCGCGCACACTCGAACGCTGCGGCGTCAAAACCGAGATTTTAGGC
The DNA here is from genome assembly GCA_947489315.1 of uncultured Sphingomonadaceae bacterium. Lineage (GTDB taxonomy): Bacteria > Pseudomonadota > Alphaproteobacteria > Sphingomonadales > Sphingomonadaceae > Parasphingorhabdus. Next base: position 711,214 of record CANLCX010000001.1, on the reverse strand, counting down.
TTTACCACCCGCGCCTGGAAGGGCGGCCAGTGCCGCGAAAGCTGGCTGGCGGAAGATCGCCCAGCCAATCCCGGACGGCTTAACGATCTGCGCCATATCATCTATAAGCAAGCCGATGAACCATGGCGGCGGGCACGCAAAAATCTCGGCCTAATGATGCGCGAGGGTCTGCTCAAAGAGAATATCGATGGTGAGGCATTGCTTTGGGCGCACAGCCGCCTGATCGCGCGGCCCGAAGAACGCCGCATATTGATGGTCATCTCTGACGGTGCGCCGGTTGATGACTCCACGCTGTCGGTCAACCATGGCGCCTATCTGGAAAACCATTTGCGTAAAGTGATCGAGTGGATTGAGGGACGCTCACCAGTACAGCTGGTCGCCATCGGCATCGGCCATGACGTGACCCGCTATTATAAGCGCGCTGTGACTATCATGGATGCGGAACAACTGGGCGGGACCATGGTCGAACAATTGGCCGGCCTTTTTGATGAGGAAAAAAAATGAACGTCACCGAAGCTGTCAAATCCCGCCGTTCTGTACGCCAATTTCTCGACAAGCCCGTTGATCAAAAAACCCTCCAAAAGATTCTCGAAACCGCAGCCAGATCGCCCTCTGGTGGCAACACACAGCCATGGAATGCTGTAGTTGTTGGCGGGGACGAGCTGACCCGCATTGCAGATGCCGTCAAAGCCAAAGTCCCCACCGCGCCGGCTGGGGAAAATATGGAATATGATATCTATCCCAAAGACCTTGAGGGACGCTACGAAGACCAGCGCAGAGGCGTTGGCAAGGCCATGTTTAACGCACTTAAAATTCCCAAGGAAGATGGCGGCGCACGGATCAAGCAGATGATGGCCAACTGGGACAGCTTTGGCGCGCCGGTTCAGCTATTTACCTATACCCGCAAATATATGGGGCCACCGCAATGGTCGGACATGGGCATGTGGCTGCAAACCGTGATGCTATTGCTGCGCGAGGAAGGTTTGGACAGCTGCCCGCAGGAAATCTGGGCCATGTATGGCACCTATATGCGGGAATTGCTGGGCATTGACGATGACCATATCTTTTTCTGCGGCATGGCCATTGGCTATCGCGATCCCGATGCGCCGATTAACAATTTCGATGTTCCGCGCGTTCCATTGAGCGAGAGTGTAAAATTTAGCGGATTCTAAACTATCCAACCCATTGAAAATAAATGATATTATTTTCAAGTGTTTCAAATAGTGACAATTGTCACCTCATTTACACCACTGTGTCCATTAATTACTATGCCAGACTCGGAAACGTCGCTTATGTATGTTTCTGAGGGGTTTTCGGGTCGCAATTTGAGCAGCTTAGCCAATAGGCATAAGCTGCCAGGGGTATTGTGGGGAATATATGATCGGTCCGAGTTATTTTCGCTTGCCGTTATTGGCAATGCTTCCGGTGTTGGCAGCAACGTCGTCCATGGCCTATGCACAAGGCACACCAGTGGCTTTGCGCGACAGCTTTCCAATTGGATCGGGTGATGGAACGCTCTGTCAGGTACAAGACAGAAGCTTAGAGAATAAAGCCAAACAGAGCATGTTTGACCGCAGTTGGGCCGTGGTTTGCCGCGATTCCGCCCGTCCAGTGGGATATGTCTATGCCTTTCGGGCGCCCGAGGGCGATGTCTTGCAGCGTATAGCCGAGCATCGCAATGAAGCGGTTTCTTGCCCCAGCCAACCGCAACAGGCCGTTGTGGGCGGCATCAGCCGGATATTATGCAAATTTTCTGACGAACCGGTTTCCTATTCGATATTTCAGGAACAGCGCGGAAATATTTCTTATGTTGCAGAAGGCCTTACGGTCTATGACAGCGCAACCACGCTCGCGCTAAATTCGATCATGTCGGACAAGATTGTCAAAGGCAAAATCGATGTTGCATCAACCTCCATCGAAGATCCGTTCGCCTTTGCTCGGGTGCAAGCCTTAACACTAAAGCCTGATCAGGCGCTCGCCGAAGGCTATCGTCGCAATTTGAGCGGTAACTATGCTGAAGCGGCTGCTTTTTTCGAAACATTGCAGCAACGGACGGCTGGTCTGGACGACGTCAATATCAATCCCCAGGAATATTTCATCAATCGCGCTTTGCAAAAATCAAATCTTGGTGAATTTGCTGAAGCTGACGAGCTATTCAACCGAGCAACTGCGTTGGATTCCGGCAGCGTTGTGAACCAAAAGTTGCTGCGCAATTTTGAAGCGATGCATCTGTTAAATCAGGGACGTTTTGAAGAAGCGGTGACGCGGGTTAACTTGCCTATCGCGGCAGCTGAATTGCAGAGAGATTCTCTGGTGACCGGTCTTACCATTTCACAGCCGATTGCGATGCGGATAAATGGCGATGACAAGACCGCCAATTTGCTGGGATTGAATGATGATCTAAAACTGACCACGGCAGAACGCGGGCAGATTATTGATGCGCAGGCGCTGCAGTTAATCGGCACAGCCCAGAGGATCAGGGGTGAGGACGCTGCGGCGCAAAAGTCTTTGACCACCGCCTATAACCAAGCGGTTGCGGTGCGTGATGGACGCGTGACTTCAATTACCCGGCTGCGCACGCAGATATTGTCGGAATTGGCATTGATCGCGGAATCCCAGGGCGAATTTGCAAATGCAGAGCAGCTATTGCGCAATGCTCTGGAACTCGTTGAGCTGCAATATCCCGAAACCCGCGCGGTTAACGGCGCGAAGGCAAAGCTTGCGAGCTATTTGCTGCGGCAGGGCAAGCAAAGCGAAGCGCGGACATATTACCGGGAAGTGGTCGACAGCGCGATTGGCAAGCGCAGCGCCGTAACGGGTATAGCGAACCAATTGGCGCCCTATTTCGAATTGATGACCGAAGACTCCGCCGCAACAGAGGAGTTTTTCAAAGCCACCCAAATTCTGGTCAGACCAGGTGTCGCCGAAACCCAAGCCGTTTTATCACGCGAATTGAGTGGCGGCACGGATGAAGCATCGCGATTGTTCCGCCAGTCTGGCAATCTCGACCGCAACATCGAACGATTGCGCATGCGTTTTACCGCATTGGGCAAGGTTGAGCAAACAGGTGCAACGCGGCAACGGCGCAACGACCTCGCAGTCGAGATCGAAGAATTGGAGCGGAGCCAACAGCTCACCATCGTTAGCCTGTCGCAATATCCGCAATATCGCGCCATCGCAGACAGCTCAATCGCACTTGCCGATTTGCAGAGCAGCATGACGGATGATGAAGCCTATTTACGCATGGGAATTGTCGGGAATGATATTTTCATCTTCTATGCCGAAAAAGCTTTTGCGACGACTTATAAAACCCCGCTCAGCGCCAGTGCGCTTGACGAGAAAGTGGATGTGCTACGGGCATCCATATCCGCTTTTGAAAATGGTCAATATGTAACCTATCCGTTTGATATCGAGGCATCACGCAGCCTTTTTAAAGACCTGATGGAACCGGTATCAGAAAGACTGGCGGCGAAAAGTCATCTGATCTTTGAGCCGGATGGGGCGATGCTGCGGCTGCCGATTAATTTGCTGATTGTCGATGATGCGTCTGTAACCGACTATCAGGCACGCACGGACCAGCCTGATGGCGACCCGTTTGACTATACCGGTGTGCGCTGGCTCGGTACGGATACCAATATCAGCACAGCAGTATCCGCGCGCGGGTTTGCCGATGCCCGAATGGCGCCGATTTCGAAAGCTTCGCGTCAATATCTGGGCCTTGGCAGCAACCAGCCAGTGGTCGCTAATAGCAAGGTTAGCACCGTTCGTGCTGCTACAGGCAGTGTCGATGCGCAGTGTAATTGGTCATTAAGCGAGTGGAATAATCCTATTTCCGATGCGGAACTGTTTCAGGCCCGTTCGATCATCGGTCAAAACGGATCCGAAATATTAACCGGTACGGCCTTTTCCGATGACCAGATATTGGCGAAATCCGATATCTCCGATTATCGCATCCTTCATTTCGCCACCCACGGGCTGGTGACGGCACCCAAACCATCCTGCCCGGCCAAGCCCGCCTTGCTCACATCTTTTGGCGGCGAAAAGTCGGACGGCTTGCTCGCCTTTGACGAAATTTTTGATATGAAGCTAGATGCGGATATCGTCATTCTCTCAGCCTGTGATACGGCTGGTAAAGCTAGCATCAGAGCGACTCGTGAAGCCGGCGTCAGCAGCGGCGGCGGTACGGCTCTGGACGGCCTCGTGCGTTCCTTCATTGGTGCTGGCAGCCGGTCAGTGCTCGCAAGCCATTGGCCCGCGCCGGATGATTTTAAAGCAACCGAGCGCCTGATTGGTGGACTGTTTGACAAGGGGCAAGGTCAATCTATTGCCTCGGCATTGCGGACGTCGCAAAAAGAACTGATGGACGACCCAACGACATCGCATCCCTATTATTGGTCGGGCTTTGCCATTATCGGCGATGGCTCAAGACCGTTTTTACCTGATGGTTCGCCCGATAGTCAGAGCGCGGATACAGCATCGACCAACACTCCTGAAATTGGGATTTCTACTTGGAAATAATGAACAACAAAGCCAATCCAATCGACCCGGCGCCATCAAGCCGCGATGTCAAGGCGGAGGCGCGTGGGGTATTACAATCCATACGCCGCCTGTTCGACCAGCTGGGTCCTATCCGTTTGGGTTCGACAATATTGTTCCTGTTCCTTGCTCTTCTTATGGCCCGGTTCAGCTGGACTACACCGCTGATCCAAGATGCCGAACGCGCGCTTTATGACATGCGTGCTTCCGTCTTCGCCCCAGAGGTGGAGAAAGAAGACCGGATTGTGATGATCGTCTATAACGAGGATACGCTAAAGCTAACTGGCCAGCGTTCTCCCGTAGATCGGACGATCCTGGCTCAGGCGCTGGAAACGATAGATGCGGCCAAGCCCAAATCCATCGGCATAGATATTCTCTTCACCATGCCGCAGGACGACGACGAATTGCTCGTTTCTGCGTTCAAACAGCTCCAGACGCCAACATTTATTGCCTATGCTGATCCAAAATATAATCCCGAGATCGCCTTTGCAGAACATGAGTTCCTAAAATCCTTCTTGAGCGAAGTTGAGGGCGATAAACTGAACCCCACCAGTATCCGGCTGAACACTGATGGCGACGGCGTTCAGCGGCGCTGGTCCCCGCAGAATACGGACGCACCACCATTCATGGCAATGGCGCTGACCAAGCCCAATCCTGAATTCGCCGCAAATAATGGCGCCATACGCTATTTGGTACCCTCAAGCCCTGATATGCCGGTGTTCGACAAATTTCCGATCGAAAGCTTTGCCGATCCGGCGACGGCTGAGATGCTGCAATCGTTTATCCAAGACAAATATGTCCTGATAGGCGGGGATTTTGTCGACCGCGACCGGTTCGAAACACCGATTGGCTCGATCACCGATTTGCAGAGCGAAGACGGCAAGATGATCGGACTGGAAGTCCATGCCCACATGCTGGCACAGTTGCTCAATGATGACCGACCCGATCTGATATCCAATTGGGTGCTTTGGGTCGCAGCCCTGATTGTCGCCATATGCGGCGGACTTTCAGCGCTCATCATGGGCAATGCGCTCAAGGTCGCTGGCATCCTGGTCGGTCAGTTCGCCTTTTTTCTGGTCTTCCCCTTTTTCCTGCAAAATATTGGTATCGATACATTGACCTTACCAGCTTTTGGATGGGCTTTGGGCTGGCTATTCGGCTATTCCTCGGTCGGATCAGCGGCAAGAACGATCAACTCCAAACAGCGTGCTTTTGCGCAAGGTGCACTCGGCAAATATCTCCCCAAATCAATCGCCGGAGAAATTTTGCGTGATCCCGAAAAACTCTCTCTCCACGGCGAGAAACGTCAGATTTTCGCGGTTTTCACAGATTTGGAAGGTTTTACCAAATTAAGCCACGCCGTTGAGCCTGAGATGGTGGCAACATTGCTCAATGACTATCTTGATCGGCTCAGCGAAGTTGCGCTCGAATATGGCGGAACCATCGACAAATTTGTCGGCGATGCGCTGGTCACTTTTTGGGGCGCGCCAATTGCCTATCCCGATGACGGTGAACGCGCAGCCAAGGCCGCCTATGCCCTTTATCTGGCAGGGGAAGATTTCCGTAAAAATGCGCCCGAAGGTGTACCGCCCATTGGCCGAACCCGGGTGGGTCTGCATTATGGCGATGCGATTGTTGGTAATTTCGGTGGCGAAGGCCGCATCCAATATACCGCGCTTGGCGATGCTATGAACACTGCCGCTCGGTTGGAAGCAGCCAATAAGACGCTCGATACTAAAGTCTTGGTCAGCAGGGAAGCGATGGAGCGCACCGGCCTCGATTGGTATCGTCCGATGGGTACGATAACCTTGCGCGGCCGCTCGACGCCGGTGGAGGTTTTTGAACCTGTACCCGACTGGGAAGAAAAAGATCGTGCGGCAGTGACTGCCGTCATAGCCGCTCATAAAAAAGGTGATACTGATTACGTTCAGACACTTAGCACTATAGTGACGCAATATGACGAGGATCTAGGCCTCGCCAATTTGCGGAAAAGACTAGAAAAAACAGAAAATGGAGAAAGCTATGCACTCGGCTGATTTGAAAACACCCAAAACTGGGAAAAAACTAGGAAACTTTGGCAAAGTTGCGATTGGCGCGGCTTTGCTTGTGGGGATGACCGGAACGGCCATTGCTCAGAATATGGTGGTGCGTTCTACGGGACCTTCTGCCAAATCCTATCCTGCAGGTAAGAAGCTTGCCAGCAATGCCAAGATAACACTCAAAAAGCTGGATCAGGTCACGATCCTCGGCAAAGGCGGCACTCGGGTCATTAAAGGACCAGGAACATTTTCTGTAAATCGCAGCGCCACGCGCAAATCGACCAGCTCGACGCGTCTCTCCAGCTTCATCAATAATCGCGGCAGTAGCCGGGCTAGAACCGGAGCTGTCCGCAGCGCCGGTGTTACTGCTTCTGAAGCTGCACCCAGAAATCCTAATCTTTGGTATCTGGACGTGACCAAGGGCGGAAAATTCTGTGTTTCGGATGCCAATGCTCTGGTGCTCTGGCGCCCGGATTATACTGGCTCCGCCACCGCCAGCATTGTTGAACCCACCAATGGCGCGGTGACCGAAGTCGCTTGGCGCAAAGGCAATCCGTTGAAGAGCTGGCCGAAAGCTGCCGCGCCTTTAACAAATGGCGCTAGCTATCGGTTGATCGGATCCAATGTCGAAAAATCTGTGGAGATCAATTTCGTGATGCTGAACGAAGCACCCAAAGATCTCGACGAAGCAGCGACAGTCCTAATTGCCAATGGCTGTCAAAGCCAGCTCGATCTGTTGGTCGAGACATTGGACGACGGATCATCAGAGAACCAAGAACAAGGTTAATAATAAGGACGTTTCACGCCCTGAGTTGAGGGTTAGGGCGTGAAAGAAAACACAGTATTTCCAGGGGGGTCGCGCAGGAAATATTGAAAACCGGGGAAGAATATGTCGCGAGCGCGCGCAACACGAAAATTAGCTTTATTGCTATCAATACCAGCAATTCTATCGGCACATAATAGTCTGTGGGCACAGTCATCCGTGGCTGCGCCGACGCGAGAGGAAATTCAGCGTGGATTGCTGGGCGAGGCTGAAAGAGGCCAGCCCCAGCCGCTCACGGTAGAGGGTGGTATCGAGCGATCCGCCTGCCCGCTCGCAAGCCCTGAATTTGCCGATGTCAAATTCACTCTGCAATCTGTTGATTTCAGTGGATTGGGTGTGGTCGATGCCTCCATATTGCGATCCGCCTATACCGGCTATGTCGGCGAAGAAGTGTCTGTGGCTGTGGTGTGCGAAATCCGTGATCGCGCGGCCACCATCTTACGCAGCGCCGGCTATCTAGCGGCTGTTCAGGTGCCGCCGCAGACGATCGAAAGCGGCAAAGTGAAATTTGACGTCCTGCTCGCGCGGATGACGTCGGTGCAAGTGCGCGGCGATGCCGGACCATCGGAAAAATTACTCAAGAAATATATCGACCAACTTATCAATGAACCGGTTTTCAATATTGACGTGGCCGAACGCTATTTGCTGCTCGCTCGTGATATTCCGGGGCTTGATGTACGTTTAGCATTGCGTCCGGTCACATCTGGCGCGGAGGGGCAACCAGGTGACGTGATTGGCGAATTTAACGTGGTCCGCACACCGGTCTATGTCGATGCCAATATCCAGAATTTTGGATCCAAACAGGTTGGGCGATTTGGCGGATTGCTCCGCACGCGGTTTAACGGGATTACCGGCCTCGGCGATGAAACGACGATTAGCGCTTATTCGACCGCTGATTTTAGCGAACAACAAGTATTGCAAGTCGGTCATGAATTCCGGGTTGGCGGCGAAGGCCTGCGCTTTGGTGGCAATTTCACTTATGCCTGGACCGACCCTGATATAGCCGGCAATTTTGATATTGAATCAGAGACACTGGTCGCTGGCCTTTATGCGACCTATCCGTTCATCCGCAAACAGTCTCGGAACCTTTTCGGGACGATTGGCTTCGAGCATATTGACCAGAAGACCGAAATTTTTGGCGTGCGGACCAATGAGGATGACCTCAGCATCGCTTATGCCCGTCTGGACTTCAACGCGATTGAGCCTGGCAGCATATCGGGTCGTGGCGGCTATTCCGCCTTTGAACCGAAATGGGGCATGGCTGGATCACTCGAACTGCGTCAAGGACTAGGCATATTGGGCGCTAGCGAAGGATGCGGACCCGCATTTGTCCGCTGTATTGGCCAAACGGTGATTCCGACACGGGCTGATGGCGATCCCACCGCCTTTGTGATCCGGGGACAGGCAAAGCTCGACTATCGCCCTACCCCGCTGCTGGCATTCACGTTGAAACCGCGGTTTCAATATTCGCCCGATGCGCTGTTTTCCTATGAAGAAATTTCCGGTGGCAATTACACAACGGGTCGCGGCTATGATCCCGGGACGATCATTGGCGACAGCGGCTATGGCCTGCAGACCGAGGTCAGCTATGGCTCGCTAATCCCCGATTCACCGAACGGCACCGCTTGGCAGCCCTATGTCTATTTTGATGCAATGGCTGTGTGGAACAAGAATTTCCCCGGTGATCCTCAGAAAATTTACTCCGCTGGCGGCGGTATCCGCGCAACCATTGGCCGTCAGGCCAGCCTGGATGTGATGGCTGTCGTGCCGCTGAAACGCGGACCATTCCAGACCCGGCGAGATAGCGCACGGGCGTTGATGACCCTGACGGTGCAGCTCGCACCATGGTCACGATAGACATTAGAGGCGGCGGATGATGACCAGAGGCAAGATGATGAAAAAAACAAGCAGCAACAGTTTAATCAAAGGCAATAAGATGGCTAAGGATCCGAAAAATTTCGATCGATCAAATGCGGCCCGTAAGTTGAAACTGCTTGCTGGCGGATCATTCATGGCTGCTGCCGTGTTTCTGTCAACCGCAGGACAAACGGTTCATGCTCAGGCACTTGACCCAGCCCGCTCGTTTCAGGCTACTCCCAGCTTTGGACCAGGCGATAGCTGGTCACCCGGACCTGCGGCCGATGTCGTCTTTATCTCAGGCTCAGAATCGATCATAAACTGGGCGCCGTTGGACACTGCGACGCTCGATACCACCAACGCACCTATCAACATTCTGCCTTCCGGCCGATCCATAACATTCAATAGTGCGTCAGAATTTACCGTCCTTAACCGCATCATGCCGACGGCTAGCCTGTCAGGCGATTTTCGCGCGATCCAGTTTAACGGCACCGTAAATACGCGCGTGAACGGCACCCAAGGCGGAAGTGCGTGGTTTTATAGCCCGGGCGGCATCATCGCAGGTGCTGGATCTGCTTTTAATGTCGGCAGCCTGGTTTTGACTACCAATGATATTGATACAAGCGGTGGCCTGTTCGGTCCTTCGGGCGAAATCCGTTTCAGCGGTATCGCTGACAGTTCCTCCGCTGTCAGCATCGCCCAAACCGCATCTATCGACGCCAATTCAGCATTTTCCACGATCAACGATTATGTGGCCCTTGTCGCACCTCGTGTCGTCCAGGGTGGGTCTGTCGATGTTAACGGATCCGCGGCCTATGTAGCTGCTGAGCAAGCCGACCTGCTGATCAATAACGGATTGTTCGACATCGCGGTCACAGTGGGCACCGCCGATGGTAACGGCATTGTTCATACAGGAAGCACAACTGGTAATTCCGCTACGCCAATAGCTGATGATCCAGACACAATGGGTATCAATGAAGCAAACCGCGATGCCCAAGCCATTTACATGGTGGCCGTTCCCAAAAATGCCGCGATTACAATGCTTGTTGGTGGACAAGTGGGATATCGACCTGCTGCAGAAGCCGCTATTGTCAATGGCGAAGTGGTCTTGAGCGCCGGATATAATGTGTCTGTGGGCGGCTCAACAAGCAATGCGCAAGTCGTAGTCGAAGATACCCCCCTATCGGCTCTTGCTGGCAACATCGCGTTTACCGGTGGTGATTTTACAGCAGATATTTCAGCAACTGCCAGCGGCGCCATTGATGCAATATCAACAAGCTCTGGAATCGATGTGCAGAGCGGCGCATCTGGCGACCGTTATAATCTCGATCTCAATGCCGGCACAGAAATTAACTTTGCCGCCGATGCTGGTGGTGTCATTCGCGTTGCCGGCAATGCCAGCCTTCGCGCCGGAAGTTCGGCGGCAAATGGCGGAACAATTAATATTCTAGCTGTCGACGATCCCGCAAGTCCCGATGGTATTGGAGAGATTACCATCGGAGGGAATTTTACCGCCGATGTAAGCGCAATGGGGGCCGATGATTTCTTCATAATCCGCAACAACGGAGGAACGGGCGTTGGCGAAGACGCTGTTGCCGGCGATATCTCCATTAACGTTTCTAATGGCGGAAGTTTTCAGGTTGATGGCTCATCGCAGTTCTTGGCCAATGCACAAGGCGGCAAGGGCGAAGAATTTAATGGTTCCGCTCAGGCAGGCAATATCAGCTTGGTTCTTACGGATAATGATAGCAGCATCAATCTTGCAGGTGATGTTGCATTCAATGCCGGCACATCAAGTTCCGGTAGCGGAAAAATTGGTGGCAGCGGCCCCGGACGTGTCGGCAACGACAGTGCAGGCGGCGATTTCTCTTTGAATCTTCAGAATGGTACGATGATCGCCGGGCGAATTTCCATAAACACCAGCGGAATTGCTTCGGGTGGAAGCGACGAAAACATCGCCCAAAGTAATGATGGTTTTGCTGGCAATGTTGATATTTCGATCACTGGGGGCAATCATACAATTGCCTCACTATCTTCAACGTCGACTGCGGGAAGCGCCACATCTTATGGGCCAGCTGGTGAAATTATAGGCGGTATCTCCAACCGACCGACAGCGAATCTTACGATCAGCGGTACCGGCACCACATTAAATGTAAGTGACGATATACAATTTAACACGAGCACTAACGCTGATGCCATTGGCGCTGCAGCAACGCCATCGGCGACTATATCTGTGATCGGAACGGGTGTTGGTTCGGGATTGCTTGTTAACGACAACATTGGCGCTGTCATTACGGGTTCGATCGATGTCATTGTTGATAACAGTACGGTAAGTTTCGACAACTTGGGGTTGTCCAACAGTGGAAGCTTTCGAAATGGTACGATCGTTTCTGGCGGAAACATCAATATATTATCTCGCAATGGCGGAATTCTTACGGGACGAAGCGGAAACTTTGATTCAAATTCAGGAACAGCAGACGCACTTGGCGGCAACATATTAATTTCTGCCGATAACGCTTCCATCAATTTCACTGGACGCGTCAGCGGTAACGCCAATGGCTTTGGAGATGCAGATCTGGGGAGTGGCACTGGCGGAACGATTAGATTGGTGATCGACGGGGACGCTGCATCCATGACTTTAGACGACCTTAGCCTCAGCACCGATGGTTCCGTGTTTTTTGATGTTGAGGTACCTGGTCCCAACGGTGCTCCTCGGGGCGAAGGCAGAACCGGCATCGGCGGACTGACCACTATAGATCTTCTAAATGGAACATTTGTGGCCGATGATATCACTATCAGCAGCGACGGCTTCGGTGGTGACGGCGGCCCCAACCCGACCGGACCAGCCGGAAGCGGTGGCACTGGCACGGGTGGCAATGTCGTCTTCAACCTAGATGGCAGCAATGCGACCATTGATACGATAGTGGCTACAGCAAGTGGTCTGGGTGGCGATGGCGGTTTCGGCGATCCCGTTGATGGCGACAACGCTGGCAACGGCGGCATCGGTATCGGCGGAAATGCGACCTTCAACGCTACATCAGGAACGTTGGACGTCAACCAGATTAGAGTAGATGCGCTGGGCAATGCAGTTCGCTTCACTTCCTTTATATCGATAAGTGGCAATGGTGGCCGGGGAGATGGCAGCAACGCCGGAAATGGTGGAGCCGGTACTGGCGGGACCGCCACGTTCAATCTTGACGGCACATCAATCGTCAATGCCCAGGAACTGCTCATCAGCACAGATGGCTATGGTGGAGAAGGTGGTCGAGCACGTCTGCGAAATATCAGTGGAGTAGATTTTCCCGCTGGCACTGGCGGAATTGGCGGTAACGGAACGGGTGGTAGCGCAACATTCAATAACACTACCGGCACAATCAGCTTCAACCAATTGACTGTCCAATCACTAGGCGTCGGAAGTGATGGCGGAAACAGTACAGGGATCACAACAGGTGAAGCAACCGAAGCCGGTGGCAATGGTGGAAATGGCATAGGTGGTTTTGCGACCATAAATCTGAATCAAGATGACGCCACTAATCCGAGTTATATTATAGATAGCAGCGCGACAGGCGGCAATGGCGGCAATGGCCTAACAGGCGGCGATGCCGGAGACGCAACCGGCGGTACCTCCACCCTCAATGTCAATAATGTCGCAGTCCAACTCAATCAGCCGACAATTTTATCCAACGCGACCGGCGGCAACGGAGGATTCAGCGACGGTATCAGCGGAAATGCAGGGAACGGCGGGAATGGTGGTGATGCACAAGGCGGTATCGCGAGACTGGAAATTGTTGGCGGAAATGGAACACTGACAACTAGCGGTGGACCGTTACTGGCAAATAGCGACGCCGTTGGCGGCAATGGCGGAACCGGTTTTGACGAATTTTTGGGTGACGGGGGCGATGGCGGAAGCGGCGGCTCAGCCCAAGGCGGAACAGTCGAATTCGCCGTTCGCACGGGCGCAAATTTCGAGGTAAACGGCGGCGCGCCCTTTACGCTAACCAGCACTGGTACTGGCGGAGAAGGTGGCACTGGTGGCTATTCCTACAACAGCACATCCGGCGATGGCGGGGATGGTGGCCAAGGGACCGGAGGCACTGCCCGTTTGCTAGCGCAAGGCGGGACTATAACTGGCGATGACTTGACCATTACCACGACCGGTCAAGGCGGCGATGCCGGTCTAACCGGCAGTTTTGGCGTAGGTGTTGCGGGACTATCCGGTGTTGGCGGATCGGGCGCAGGCGGAACGGCCTCGCTCGAAGTGCAGGAAGGTAGTCCTGGCATTATCTCTCTAGGCAACGTCAGCATGTTCTCCAATGGACGCAACGCAAGTGATGACGTAGATCCCACAGGCATCGGTGGCCGGATCGAAATAACTGACACATCAACCGATCCCGCTGGCTTGATCTCACTCGCCTCGCTGAACGTAGAAGCTTTGGCTTTAGCAGATCCAACAAGCGGATTCTTCCTCTCTGGCAATAGCGGGCCGATTTCGGTTGCAGGCGATGTTGTCATCAACGTGGCTGGAAATGCTGAATTTGCTTATGATGGAGATAGCCAGCTGGTGGTTGGCGGATTGATGGATGTCATGAGCGGCTCCTCCATTCTTGTAACCCATAGCAATAATGCGGGTCCAACGACGTCGATTGATGTTGCCGGGACTTTTGATGCGCGGGCGCAAAGCGATTTTAACAGCGCGACCGGATCGATCATCAACTCCGACACTGCCATTGCCATTCGCGCAGAAGGCAATGCCTCTGCCTCTGATTTGCGGGCTTTGACCAATATTGACCTGTCAGCTGGGCAAAATGCGCTGCTGAACGATGCCTTGGTAACCGGAACACCAATTACTTTTGTATCTGGTGCAGGTACTACAGTGTCGAGCGGGATATTTGTCCGGGCTGGCGGCGATAATGGCTTTAGCTTTGAATTTTTTGACCCCCAATATAACGCCACATTCACGGGTGATATTTCTTCTTCCGGTGCAATCCGAGTTGAGGCTGGCGGCAATGCAATCTTTCAGACCGGCACAAATGTTGTTTCCGACAATCTCCTTTCGGTACGTACCGGTGATGACATAATCATCCAATCCGGAGCAAGCATCGCGGCGGCGAATGATCCAATCGATCCGGTCAATCTTGCCGACCCGTTCAGCAGCTTGAACAATCTGGTTCTGCTCGCCGGTGATATTGGTGATGCTGGTCAATTATTCAGTACACCCCTGACGCCCATCGCGTCGATCGTCGCTGCTGGCGACATCAACGCCAATGATTTTGCCGTGATCATGACGGCCGATGCCATGGATGGTCTGGGCGGAACGATCTCCGCTAGCTCTATCAGCGCTGATATCAACAATGCGCCTTCCAATGCCGTGATTGCTGCTATTGGCCAATCAGACGACAACGGCTTGCTGAGTGCGGGCTGCGTTGAAGGCAATTTATGTCTTGGCGCGCTTAGTGCCGACAATATCGTTCAAATCGGTCAATCCGGTGTTCCGATTCAGGCGATTATCGAAAATGGTGACATTATTGCCAGCCGGATATTGGTATCCACTCGCAGGGATATCGTGATGGGTGCTGACGGCATTCCCTCGCGCTTCATCGCTAGCGACGAAATATTTGTGAACAGCACCGAAGGCGATGTGAATCTCCGCGATGCGGAACTGACGAGCGGCCTGCTGGGTGTTGATGCAGCCGGAAGCCTGCTGGGTTCCGGATCGCTGAACAGTGGCAACGATATCGGTATTACGGTCGGCGGCAGCATATCAGCTGGCGCTATTAATACCGGCGGTGAGTTGACCACAGTGGCAAATCGCGGCGGCGGACTCGAAGGCTTTTACTCAGTACCGGGAAGCATGAGCGTCGGTATTTTGACTGTCGGCGTTGGCGATGTGAATTATGACGCAGGCGGTGATTTCAGCTTTGATCAGATCAACGTTCCTGACACGGATATCATTCTAAGCGCACCTGGATCGATTTTCTTAGGCGGCACTTCTGGTGCACAAAATATCGATCTTGATGGTGGTGATATTACGGTCGGTAGCATTAATGCGGGTATCGATATAACTTTAACTTCCGGCAGTTTCATCGACTTCGGTTCCATAGATGCCGGGAATATGCTCGACCTGAATGGCGGCGATATATTTGGGGATATGCTGATCGCGGGCGATTCCATTGTCATTGATGGTTCTGCAATGACGGCTAATTTGCTGGATGCCGGAACTACGATTGCAGTCGAGGTCACTGATGATCTCATTATCGGCAATGTTATATCTGTAAACGAGACAAGTTTGGCAGGCAGTTCTGTCACATTAGGAGGCGCTGATACCGGCGACAACGGGGATCCTCGATTCTCCGAAGGCTTGAGGATCAACGCCACCAATGGTGATATCAATATTAATGGCGATCTCGATATATCTCGACGGGGCGACTTCTTTGCAACCGGAAACATCAACTTCACGGATGTTGATGTTACTACCAAAGTCGGCGGCGGTTTGCGCCTGTTTGCCGAAGACTCAATTGTGTTTGGCAATGTAACCACCGACAATTTCATTAGCGCCGACGCGAACAATGACTTTACAGCTACAACCATCGTGTCTCCAAATCTTAGAGTGGTCGTGGATGGCACAGTGATGGTCGAAACGGCCGAAGGTGGAACACTTCGGTTTACAGGCGATCAAGGCGTGGAAATAAACAATCTCACGGCTGGATTTGCAAGTTTATCTGCCGTTGATGGCGATGTCGCTGTTCGCAATAACGCCTTGATTAGCGATAGTCTGTCTGCCTTTGGCAACAATGTTTTCCTTAGGTCTGATGGGGCGATGAGAGTGAGAGCCACCGCCAATGCTGGCAACATAGACATTGTCACAAGAGGCAACCTTGTGGTCGACGATGCCAGCGCTACAGGCAACATTCAGCTCACCAGCCTGGCGGGCAGCGCGGAATTGAACGAACTCATCATCGTGGGTAGCGGTGTAGGACGATCACCAGCTGGCATAAGCGGCCAAGCGGTCGTAAGCGCCAACGGTAATATTGATATAACCGCAGCGGTTGATGTTACGATTAACGATACCGTCAACGCGAACAACGCTTTGACGATCACCGCTGGTAACCTGGTTGATATTCAGGCGCTTGCGACGGGGACAACTATCGATCTGTCGTCCGCCGATATCAATATCGGGACATCCGGTCAGCTCGGCGAGTTTACCCAAACCAATGATATTTTCATCGAGAGCAATGGTATCAACCAAGCGATTCTGGGCGGTGCGGGAACAACCGGTGTATTCAGCCTCAACAATGATGAATTTTCGCGCATCCAATCCAATCAGGACCTCACCTTGTTTGTTGCCCAAACCGGCAACTCTACACCGGACCTGATCGTTCAGGATCTGACCATACAGACTGGCGACAATGTTAGCGGCGCTCAAACGGCGACGATTGGTTTTTCCGGTAGTTTGACGATAGATTCCGGTCAGTCCACGCGGGTTGATGGGAATTTGAACCTGACCAATGCCTCTGCCGGCACAACATTGAACATGACGTCGCTCGATGACCTCAGGATCAATGCCAATGGCGGTTTGATCCAAATTACCAATGCGGGCGGCAGCTTTGGCGGCGTGGGGCTGATGACGCTGCAGGCTCAGAATATCTACGCGATGACAGACCAGGCCTTTGCCGATATTGCGGGACTTGGTGTCGCCGCAGTCGATGCGCGGCTGGAAAATAGTGACGGTCTCGATATTGATAACGGCCTGATCCGTGGCGGCATTGCCCAGTTTATCGTCGATGGCGATCTGTTTATCCAAAATACTGTTGCGGGCGTGTCATTTGATGAACGTCGCGGTTTCACGGTTGATAGTCTGACGATCAACGGGCTTAGCGCAGGCAGCACTGCCAATATTGTTATTAATGGCAGTGTTGGCGGTGACACCGGGATAGATACGATTTTTGCAACAGATACTGTGGTCGGGTTTGATGATCTTTCAACGATCAATGGCTGTTTCATTATTGATCCATCCAGCTGTGGTGCACCGCCGCCTCCGACGCCAACGCCTACCCCGACTCCAACGCCTGATCCGGAGATTGATGATCCGATACAAGATATCATCGAGGAAGAAGTCACGCCAAGCGAAGGCGGCTCTGTGGTCAGCGATCCGTTCGAAACCAATTTGATCGAGCTGAAGGAAAACGAGGAATATGTCGAAGATCCGTTGATTGACGAACCAGTGACCGGTGCAGGCAATGATGATCTGTGGGTCAGCGAAGATGATGCAAACGAAGCAGATGATGGCGAATGTGCAGAAGGTGATGAAACCTGCGGTCAGGGCGGCCCGGCCGAGGAAGAAGAACTAGAGCCTGCCGAGTGAATTGACTGGTTGACCTTTTGCATCCCAAGCCATTAGGCGGTGGATATGAATGAAAGCACCAGCCATCCCTTAAAGCTGTTCAACAGCCTCACCCGAGAGCTTGAACTATTTACCCCGGTTCATGACGGCGAAGCCCGCGTCTATACCTGCGGGCCGACCGTTTATAACTATCCCCATATTGGTAATATGCGCGCCTATGTTTTTGCCGATCTGTTGGGACGAACATTAAGCTGGAAAGGCTACAAGCTTACTCATGTCATCAACATCACCGATGTCGGGCATCTGACCGATGACGCCGATGATGGTGAGGACAAGCTCGAAAAAGCAGCCGCAGAGCGGGCGCAATCCATCTGGGACATCGCCAAACATTATACCGAGGCCTATTGGGACGATATCAAGGCGCTCAACATCCGCCAGCCGGCCCATTGGTCGATCGCCACCGACTATGTTCCGCAGATGATCGACTATGCCAAGGGCATTGCCGATAAGCATTGTTACGAATTGGACGGCGGCCTTTATTTCGACGTCTCCACCATTGCCAACTATGGCAGTCTAGCGCGTGCAGCGACCGAGGATGGCGAAGGCCGAATTGATACGGTCGAAGGCAAGCGCAATGCCGCCGACTTTGCGATCTGGCGCAAAACACCAGAGGGCGAAACCCGGCAAATGGAATGGGACAGTCCATGGGGCAAAGGCGCGCCCGGTTGGCATCTGGAATGTTCAGTCATGTCAGAGGCTTTGCTAGGACTGCCGTTTGACATTCACACTGGCGGTATTGATCATCGCGAAATCCATCACCCGAATGAGATCGCCCAGAACCAGGCGCATAGCGGCTGCGACCACAGTGGCGCGCATTTTTGGATGCACAATAATTTCCTGATCGATCGCGCCGGCAAAATGTCAAAATCGGCAGGTGAATTTTTACGGCTGCAGCTGCTCATCGACAAAGGTATCCACCCCCTCGCCTATCGCCTGATGTGCTTGCAAGCCCATTATCGCAGCGAGCTCGAGTTTAGCTGGGAAAATCTCGTGGCGGCACTGACGCGGCTCAAGCGCATAGTCATGGGAATCGAACGCTTGAAAGAGCGCCTTGCCGCATCGCAGAACGACAAGCCACTGCATCCCAAGGTCGCGGACATTCGCGAGCAGATGGATGCTGCGATGAGCGACGACCTCAACAGTTGCCCGGTTGTTCCGCTGTTGGAACACTTGCTCTCGCTCAAAAAAGTAGATGCGGCGCAACGCATGGATCTGTTGCGGGAAATGGACCTGATACTCGGCCTAAATCTGGAAACGCTGACACGGGCAGACCTTCGGCTGCACCCTAAAGCAGCTTCCATCACGGAAACCGAGATTGAACAAAAACTGGACCTGCGCCAACAAGCGAAAGCGGACAAAGACTTCGCCGCCGCCGATGCGATCCGCGATGAGCTGATAGCGCAGAACGTGGAACTTATGGATGGCGATCCGCTACGCTGGGAATGGAGCATATCGATATGAGCAAACCAATAGCCGCCATAGCCTCTTTAGTCCGCCCGATGGTCGAACCCCATTGCGGTGATCTCGATGTCACATGGTTCACCAGCACAGAAGAGGCGCTGGAAATAGCGCCCCATGCCGAAATCGGCTGGTTCGACATGTATGATAAAGAGAAGATGGCTCAGGTACTGGGCGCAGCCACAAGTCTGAAATGGCTCAACAGCATCTATGCAGGGGTCGAACATTTTCCGCTCGATCAGCTTAAAAGCCAAGGTACGATTGTCACCAACGGCGCAGGTCTAAACAGTTCACCCATTGCCGAATTTGTGCTGATGGGCATGCTCGCTGCCGCCAAGCGAACAGACAAATTGCTGGAGATGCAAGGACAACAGGAATGGCCGGAACAAGCGCCAGGTACAACCGAGCTTGCCGACGGCAAAGCACTTATCATCGGCTATGGCGGCATCGGCCAACAGGTTGCCAAAAAATTATCCGGTTTTGAAATGGACGTCACCGCTGTGCGCAGAACCGCAAGCGATGACCCGGCTGGCGTTGGCACAAAAGTGATTGGAACAGAAGACTGGCGCGCCCGGCTGGGAGAATTTGACTGGGTGATCGTTTCCGCGCCAGCAACCGCAGAGACCCAGAAACTGCTCGGCAAAGATGAGTTTGCGGCGATGAAATCATCGGCTTGGCTCGTCAATGTCGCTCGCGGGTCACTGGTAGATCAGGACGCATTGGTTGAAGCGCTCAATAGCAAGGCGATAGGTGGCGCGGTATTGGACGTAACCGATCCTGAACCGCTTCCCAAAGGCGACCCGCTATGGACCGCGCCCAATTGCTTCATCACCATGCATGTTTCCGGCGTCGCCCAAACCCGTATGTTTCAGCGCGCAGCAGGCCGTTTTGTAGAGAATTTAAAGCGCTATCAGAATGGCGAGAACATGATTGCTGTGGCCGATCTCGATCGCGGTTATTGAGGCTTTTACAAATTTTACGATTGAGACGTGACACACATGTAAATTTAACTTATCAACCAACAGCATAGGGGTAGGGATGAGTCTTTTCTGGAGGGGGAAATTCATCCTGTGGTCGTTGCCATTATCTTGAGCAAATACTGATCGTCCAGATCAGGGAAGGATCCACATGACCAAAGCATCTGATTTATTCGTCCAATGTCTTGAAAACGAAGGCGTAGAGTATCTTTTCGGCGTTCCCGGCGAAGAAAATCTCGACATGCTCGACAGCTTGTCGCGCTCCAAACAAATCAAACTCATTCTGACCCGGCACGAACAAGGTGCCGGCTTCATGGCCGCGACCTATGCTCGTCACACGGGGAAGACCGGTGTTTGCATGGCAACGCTTGGCCCCGGAGCGACCAACTTGGTCACTGCAGCTGCTTATGCGCAGCTTGGCGGCATGCCGATTTTGATGGTCACCGGCCAAAAGCCGATCAAGAAATCCAAGCAAGGGCGTTTCCAGATTCTCGACGTTGTCGACATGATGGGCCCGATTACCAAATTCACCCATCAGCTGGCTTCTGCGGATAATATCCCTAGTCGAGTGCGCGAAGCCATTCGTCTGGCCGAAGAAGAAAAGCCCGGTGCGACCCACATCGAATTCCCCGAAGATGTCGCTGATGAGCAGACAGATTCTACTCCAATCAAGCCGAGCTTGTCCCGGCGTCCCATTGCCGAGCCCAAAGCAGTTCGGGCCGCAACGAAAAAAATCGAAAGCGCCAAATCGCCTATATTGGTGATCGGCGGCGGTGCAAACCGTACGATTACAGGCCGGATGCTGACGCAGTTTATTGAAAAAACCGGCATTCCCTTTGTAACAACGCAGCTTGGCAAAGGCGTCGTCGATGAAACCCATAAAGAATTTATGGGCTGTGCCGCTTTGTCAGCAAACGACTTTGTTCACAGCGCGATTGAGTCCGCTGATCTGATCATCAATGTCGGCCATGACGTAATCGAGAAACCGCCGTTCTTTATGAAAGACGGCGGCACCGAAGTCATTCACGTCTCCATGAACACCGCTGAAGTGGACCCGGTCTATTTCCCGCAGATCGAAGTGATCGGCGATATCGGAAATGCAATCTGGCAGATGAAGGAAGATATTGTTCCTTCCGGCTCGTGGAATTTCGACCACATGTACAAAGCGCGTGCGGCCGAGGAAGAGCATACGGCAACCATGGATGACGATATGCGCTGTCCGATTTACCCGCCGCATCTGGTAAAAGTCGTTCGCGAGCAAATGCCCGCCGATGGCATTATCTGCCTCGACAATGGCGTTTACAAAATCTGGTTTGCCCGCAACTATAAGGCGCGTGAGGCGAACACGGTATTGCTCGATAATGCTCTGGCAACCATGGGCGCGGGTCTCCCCTCTGCGATGGCATCAGCGATGGTTTATCCTGATCGCAAAGTCATGGCGATTTGCGGCGATGGCGGGTTCATGATGAACAGCCAGGAAATGGAAACAGCGGTTCGGCTGAAGCTCAACATCACCGTATTGGTGCTTAATGACAACAGCTATGGCATGATCCGTTGGAAACAAGCCAATATGGGTTTCAAGGATTGGGGTTTGACTTATGGCAACCCTGATTTCGTCAAATATGCGGAAAGCTATGGCGCTAACGGTCACCGGATCACCAGCGCGAAAAACCTGCAGGAAACAATCGACAAATGCCTCAACAGCGAAGGCGTTCATTTGATCGATTGTCCGGTGGACTATTCCGACAATGATCGTATCCTCAACGTCGAGATCAAGGACCTCAGCGCAAAGGTTTAAGAGGATAAATCATGACAAATTTGAAAGACGTCTATCCGCTTTACCTCAATAATGTCGCTGTCCAGCCGAATACCGATCTGGAAGTCACCGACAAGTTCACCAACAAAGTGGCTTTTCGGACGGCGCTGGCGACACCTGACGTAATTGAGGAAGCCATTGCCGGGGCGGTCAAAGCCACCGAACCAATGGCACGCATGGCGAGCTATGAGCGGCAAAATGTCCTGCAACATTGCGTCGACCGGTTCAAAGAGCGGTTTGATGAACTCGCTTATTCGCTATGCGTTGAAGCGGGCAAACCGATTAAAGATGCCGAAGGCGAAGTTGGCCGGTTAATTGATACGTTCCGCATCGCTGCCGAGGAATCGACGCGCAATTATGGTGAGGTCCAACCGCTGGACATTTCCGAACGCGCCAAAGGCTATCAGGGCATGTGGAAACGGGTCCCTATTGGCCCTTGCAGTTTCATTTCGCCGTTTAACTTTCCACTCAATTTGGCGGCGCATAAAATTGCTCCTGCCATTGCAGTAGGCTGTCCCTTTGTCATGAAGCCTGCGTCCAAAACACCGCTGGGTGCTATTATTATGGGTGAAGTCCTCGCCGAAACTGATTTGCCCAAAGGCGCTTTTTCAATATTACCGGCGAGCCGCGATGGTGCAGATCTATTCACAGTCGATGAACGCCTGAAGCTTCTTTCTTTCACCGGTTCTCCCGGTGTTGGCTGGGACCTGAAAGCCAAAGCAGGCAAGAAGCCGGTGATCCTCGAGCTGGGCGGCAATGCTGCCGTCATCGTCGATCATGATGCTGATCTGGAAGACGCGCTCGAGCGAATTATCTTCGGTGCCTTTTACCAATCCGGCCAAAGCTGCATCGGCGTACAACGGATCATCATTCATGAATCTGTCTACGACACGTTCAAGGATATGTTGGTTGCAAAAACCAAGACGTTGATTGCTGGCGATCCCAAAGACCGGGATACGTTCATTGGCCCAATGATTTCCGAAGGCGAAGCCAAGCGACTGCATGGCTGGATCGAAGATGCTGTTGCCGATGGAGCGAAGCTACTTTGTGGCGGCAATCGCACCGGCAATATGCTGGAAGCGACCTTGCTAGAAAATGTCGACAGAAATGCGGCGGCTTTTCGTGAGGAAGCCTTTGGCCCGCTCGCGCTGCTGTCTAAATTTAGTGATTTTAACGCGGCGCTCGACGAAGTTAACGATAGTAAGTTCGGTTTGCAGGCCGGTATATTCACCCGCGACCTGTTCAAAACCTTGGATGCATGGGACCGACTCGATGTCGGCGGCGTCGTGATTAACGATGTGTCATCCTATCGTGTTGACAATATGCCTTATGGCGGCGTCAAGGATAGCGGCCTAGGAAGAGAGGGCATCAGATTCGCCATGGAGGATATGACGGAAATTCGTAATCTGGTTATCCGGCGAAAAGTCTAGGAGCCGAATCGCGGCACAAAGCAAATCTCACAACCGTGCGGTCAAACTAGAGAAAGTGGTAAATCGGCAACGCTTGTGCACTGAAAAAGGTAAAATAGTGCTGCAAGTCACAGAAAAGCAGCCATATTCGAGCTTTTTTACCGTTGCATTGGGATTGCAATGAAGCATATTATAGCGCGTGAAACATAGTTAACGACTTGGGTCGCGTCGAGCTTACAGAGGGGCCTGATCTCCGGATCAGGAAAAGCAACGATGCAAATGGGGAAAAATCTTTCGTGGAAGCGAAGCTGGTCAGCACTGGCCGCTAGTCTATTCTGTTGTGCGCTTGCCGGCGTAGCCTTTCTCATATCATCTTTCGCAGCCCCTGCCCCCGTTGAAGCGGCACAAGATTTGGCAAGCGGAACGCATATGGGTGTTGCAAGCTGCGGTGGAACCACTTGCCACGGGCGGCAAGAAGCTGATGGTGAAGTTGTTCGCCAAGATGAACTCATGCGTTGGCAGGAAGAATCGACACCCGGTGGTGCTCATAGCCGCGCTTTCCGCGTGCTTCGTGAACCCCGCAGTATCGCGATAGCGAAACGACTTGGCATCAAAGATGCTGCGTCTTCCGATCAATGCCTGGGCTGTCACAGCACGCCAGCAGCGAAGAAGGGCCCCCGTTTCCAAGTCAGCGATGGCGTAGGCTGTGAAGCCTGTCACGGCGCATCCTCCGGTTGGCTCTCTGCCCATTATGCTGTTGGCGCAAACCATGCGAAGAATGTTTCGCTCGGCCTGGCGCCGCTCGACAATCCGAAAACGCGGGCCAGCACTTGTCTCGATTGCCATTTTGGCAGCGCGAAAAAAGGCCAATTTGTTGATCATCGGATCATGGCTGCCGGGCATCCCCGGATTTCCTTTGAGCTCGATCTATTCTCAACGCTGCAACAACATCATGATGAAGACATCGATTATGTTCGCCGCAAGGGCAAGACCAACGGCGTCCGTTTCTGGGCTGTCGGTCAATCCATGGCGCTGGAACGTTCCCTCAATCTCTTCTCGAAACCAGCCTTGGCGCAGGAAGGCTTGTTCCCTGAATTCTATTTCTATGATTGCCATAGCTGTCATCGCCAGATCTATGATGAAGCCTCTGCAAGGCCCACATCCATCAATAATCCCGGGCGTCCGATCCCGGAAGGCATGCCGCCTTATAATGACGAAAATATGATCATGCTGAGCGCCGCCATTAAAGTGGCTGCACCTGATCTGGCCGGTCAGTTCAATGCCCGGTCCAAGGCATTCCACGCTGCGATGGGACAAGGCCGCGGACCAGCGGTTCAGGCCGCAGCGCGCTTGCGCCAAACCGCGACGACCCTGGCGGATCGTTTCTCCCGCGCCAGCTTTGGCCGTGATCAAACTTTCCAGATCATGGAGACAATCGCCGGACAAGCCATCTCCCCTCGCTTCACCGATTATGAAGGCAGCGTTCAGGCCGTCATGGCGATTGATACTTTGCTCAACGGCTTGGTCAACAGCGGCCAGGTTAGCGAAGCTGCTGCTGCCAGCCTGCGCGGCCAGATCAACGTCGCTTA
This sequence comes from uncultured Sphingomonadaceae bacterium, assembly GCA_947489315.1. GTDB lineage: Bacteria > Pseudomonadota > Alphaproteobacteria > Sphingomonadales > Sphingomonadaceae > Parasphingorhabdus. Next base: position 686,309 of record CANLCX010000001.1, on the reverse strand, counting down.
TAAAGCGGTGGACGAACCAAATAGCTACAAGCCCCTGCAATTCCGCCGTGCACTTGGCAGTGCGGTCAGAACCATAAGGGCCTTACGATAATGCGTCTTCCCCGTTTTACCGCTGCGGTTTCAGCAGCTGCCTTGCTTCTGACGTCTTGTGGCGGCGGCGGAGACAGTAATGATTTTGGCGGCACACCGTCACCCTCGCCTGCTCCAACGCCTTCACCATCACCGGTAGACGGCAATGGCGGTGCCTTTACGCCTCCCGCGCAAGAATCGCTCAGTGTAACGGACGTACAGACGATTATTGCCCAAGCGGTCGGCGAAGCAACTGCGCGCAATTTGCCCTCCGTTATTGCTGTGACTGACCGCGTTGGTAACGTGCTTGCTGTTTTTGAAATGAACGGCGCGCGCGCTACTGCCACCACCAGCGCGCGAACCGCGATGGGAACCATCAACAATCCCGGTATAGACGTACAGGGCGTGGTTGTACCGGCAGCGGCAGGAGCCATCGCCAAAGCCGTGACCGGCGCCTATCTGTCGAGTTCAGGCAACGCTTTTTCATCTCGTACCGCCAGTCAGATCGTGCAGGAACATTTCCCTCCTGCGCCAACCGCGGCAGGTTTGGAAAGCGGTCCGCTATTTGGAGTTCAGTTCAGTCAGCTACCTTGCTCTGATCTCAATCAGCGGTTCGGTAATGCCGGCGCTGCTGCCCTGATAGGTCCTAAACGGTCTCCTCTTGGTCTGTCTGCCGACCCCGGTGGATTGCCGCTTTACAAAAACGGCGTTGTCGTTGGTGCAATCGGTGTCATGGGTGACGGGGATTATGGCTTCGATTCCAATATTCTCGATGTTGATGTCGACGATGAAGAAGCCATCGCTCTAGCGGGAATTCAGGGATTTGCGCCGTCCGCTGCGATCACGGCTAACCGCATTTCGGTTGATGGCACCTCGTTGCGGTTCAGCGATATGGTCGTGAACGATCTGTCCCCGCTCCAAAATAATTTCGCAGCCATTAACGTCACCTCCGGCAATTTGATTGCGGTGACCGGCTATTCCACCGCCACAATCATCGCCGGTTCAGCTTATGGTACTGAAAACTCAGGCATCCGGGCTTCAACCGCTGCGGAATTCAAAAACCGCGATGCCTTTGTGCTGTCCGACGGCACTGGCGCGAACCGCTTCCCAATCCGGGCAGCAACGGATGGAGCGGATGTCGCCACCCCGTTAACAGCAACCGAAACCCGGGCCATCTTGGAAGAAGCGTTCATCATCATGAGCCGCGCCCGCGCGCAAATCCGGCAACCACTGGACAGCCGTGCACAGGTCTCCATTTCGGTCGTCGATACCCATGGCGAAATACTAGGCATTGTTCGGTCGCCCGATGCACCGATTTTTGGAACCGATGTTTCACTACAAAAAGCCCGGACAGCATCCTTCTTTTCCAACAGCGTTGCGGCATCCGATTTGCTCGGCAATCCCGACACCGATGTTGCCGCCTTCGTTCAGCGCGTCCGGACATTCCTAAACGACCCCAATGCGTTAACAGGAACGGTTGCTTTTGCTGATCGCTCCGGCGGCAATCTCTCTCGGCCCTATTTTCCAGATGGAGAACTAGGACGTCCTCCCGGACCTTTGTCGCGCCCGATTGAGGATTTTAACCCACTGGCTACCGGACTTCAGGCGGCTTTGATCTTCCCTAATCTGGGACAGCATCTCGCCTTTGTAACCGGAGCATCAGCGATGGATACACCCATGCGCTGCACCAATACACCAGATGCAGTAGCGGGACAGAACCGGCTTGAAAATGGCATCCAGATTTTCCCAGGTAGTGTCCCGATCTATCGTGGGGACCAGCTAATTGGCGGCCTTGGCGTATCGGGCGATGGTATTGATCAGGATGACATGATCAGTTTCCTTGGCTTGCACAACGCAGGACTGCGAGTTGGCAGCATCGGTAACGCACCAAAGGCCATTCGCGCCGATAATGTGGTGGTTGATCTCGGGGATGCACAGGTACGTTTGCGCTATGTGAACTGCCCATTTGCGCCGTTTCTCGACACGGACGACCAGAATGTTTGCGAGGGACTGTAAAGCAAGTGCCCGCTGTATCTTCCTCTTTCTTGCCGATCATGACGGTGATGTCTGGTCAAGCAGAGCAGATGGAGCTGCAGCGCCTGTCCATTGAAGAAATGGAAAGCTCGCTCACGGCTTTGCTGGCTGGCGATAACTTTGACTGGATGCGCGTCGAGAATTCTGATTTTGATCTTGCTGCCCTAAATGCAGGCGCGGGATCGATAGTCGCAAGCAATGCTGTTTTGGCTGTCAGCACCGACGCTGTAGGGACTGATAATCTGGCTGTTGGCGGCCCCGACCCGGAAGAAGAAGCTGTCCTCGACGCGCCCCAACCACCGGTTGCGGAAAGCGATAGGACGGAACCGGCAGCGGCGGAGCCCGAGCAGCTGGAGATGGATTTTGACGGTCTGGAAGCAGACGAAGCGCTGATTGATGGCCGCCGCCGTCCTGGCGTACCAAAAGAGCTGCCGGATCGCGTGACCCAGAATAACCCCGGCGCGATAAGCGCCCCGCCGCCCGAGGCCTTTCCAACAGACGAGTTTCCGGTCCCTGACCGCTGGCGGATATTGCAAACGCTGTGTCCGCAAAAAGGCAGTGACCAATCCATTTTTAAAGTTTTCGGAGGTCTGCGGGCCAATTGCCGCCCAACTTCCGATCCCTATGGCCAAAATGTTCTAAAGGGCGACAAGCCTATTCCCGAGGACAAGAAACCATCCTTTCTGAAAGGCGATGACTGGTTCTTCGTCGTCAACGCGATTTCCGATACGATCATCGAACCGCGCAGCTTTCCTATCCCAGTAGGCGTGCAGACAACGGAACGATCCGGTAGCATCGATGTATTTGGCCGCTCGGGATCGGAAGTCTATGCGCAGACTTTCATTACCGGCTTTGCGCTGATCAAGGGCTCCACGGCTTATAAGCCGCCTGATGTCGAATATCGGCTAACCCTGGCGACGCAAATCAATCATGTAAATGTGCCAGAGCGTCGGGTGCTGTTTGTCGAGCCATCCAAAACATCCAACCGCACCGATTATTTTGTGGGCGTGCAGGAGGCATTTTTCGATTATCATATCCGCAACACTTCCGCGCGCTATGACTTTGATAGTTTCCGCATCGGTATCCAGCCAATGCAGGCTGATTTTCGTGGCTTCCTGTTTCAGGATAATCAGCTCGGCTTTCGCCTGTTTGGCACACGCGACAACAACCGCGTGCAATATAATCTCGGGGCGTTTGTACAGCTCGAAAAAGATACAAATAGCGGCCTGAATGATATTTTTCAAACGCCGCGCGAAAGCTACATATTCTTTGCTAATCTCTATCGTCAGGATCTGCCCTTTGTCGGCCTGACCAGCCAGTTCAGCGTCACCTATAATATGAACCGCGAAAAGAACGATATCGAGATTGACGATAATGGCTTTCCGGTTCGCCCTGCCCTAATTGGTGACCTTAGAGGCCGGGCCTATGACGTGGTCTATCCCGGCTATGCGGTGGATGGTCGGATTGGACGGATTAATGTCACCGGTCAGATTTACGGAGCCTTTGGCGAAGACCGCAATAGCATTTTTACTAGCGAACCCGCTAAAATTGCTGCCTATTTTGCGGCGGCAGAAGCCAGCTATGATGTCGACTTCTTGCGTTTCCGGGCATCCGGTCTGTTCGCTAGCGGTGATGGCAATCCGTACAACAACACGGAAGCCGGTTTTGACTCCATTTTTGAGAACCCCATTTTTGCTGGTGCTGATACCAGCTATTGGATCCGGCAAACCATACCGTTTGCTGGCGGCGGACGCGTGATCAGTATCAACGGACGCAATGGCATATTAAACTCACTGCGGTCTTCCAAAGAGCAAGGACAGAGCAATTTTAACAATCCTGGTACCATATTGGCGGGTGTTGGCGTTGATGCCGACCTGACGCCTGATTTTCGGATATCGGCCAATGCCAACCATTTGTGGTTCCACAAGACCGAAAGCCTAGAAGCGTTGCGCGTAGAAGGCTCGATTCCCAAGGACATCGGCTGGGACTTGTCCGCCGCCGCTATTTATCGGCCAAAGGCTACCCAAAATATCGTTTTCCGCCTATCTGGCGCGGCCCTGCTTCCCGGAAAAGGCTTTAGGGATTTGTTCGACCAGACCGACAAGCGCGATTTCCACTATTCCATTCTCTTTAACGCAATATTGGCCTTCTGATATGCAGCTTTCCTCTCCCATTCAGTCGTCAATATCATGTGCACCGCACGTGATGCGGAGCGGGGTAGCGATTGTTTTTGCTGCTCTATTGCTTGTTTTTGGTTCGTCTCAGGCCTTTGCTGCGGGCAAAGAAAAGCCGCAAAAGATAGACTATACATTTACGCCGCCAGCGCCGCAGAACCAGACATGGGATGCGGCCAATGCCAAAAGCACTGGCTGTGTTTCTTGTCATACTGACAGCGACCAGAAAACCATGCACGAGACGCCCGCAGTGGTACTCGGTTGTGTCGATTGTCATGGCGGCGATGCCAGCGTCAATGGCGACAATGATTGGGGCAAAAAAAGCCCGCAATATATGCATGCACTCAAAAAGGCGCATGTCCTCCCCAAATATCCGGAAACCTGGCATTGGCCTTCGTCCGCTAATCCCAAACGCAGCTACACCTTGCTGAACAAGGAATCCCCGGAATTTGTTCGCTTCGTCAATCCTTCTGATTATCGTGTCGCACGCGAATCCTGTGGCGCTTGTCATATGGAAATTATCGAGGCGTCTGAGCGATCGCTGATGGCAACCGGCGCCATGCTATGGGGCGGAGCCGCTTATAATAATGGTATCGTACCGTTCAAAAATTACATCTTTGGCGAAGCCTATACACGCAAAGGGCTGCCCGCGACGATCAAATCACCCGGTAGCCCGCATGGCACGGTGACAGAAGAACAGAAAAAGCGCGGCGCCCTGCCCATTCTTTATCCCCTGCCTACTTGGCATACGATAGCACCAGGCGATGTCTTTCGTGTGTTTGAACGCGGTGGACGCAACGTCAACACACAGTTTCCTGAAATTGGTTTGCCCAATATTGGCGGGATCATCCAACGGCTGGAAGAACCCGGTCGACCCGATCTGAAACAATCCAACCGCGGTCCCGGCACGGGCTTGCGTGTCGCCATTCCGGCCCTGAACATCCATAAAACCAGACTGAACGACCCTTTCACCTGGTTCATGGGCACCAATGATCAGCCCGGCGATTACCGCCAGTCCGGCTGTGCCAGTTGTCACGTGGTCTATGCCAATGATCGCGAACCGCGCCATAGCCTGATCTGGGCCAAATATGGCCGCGATGGGCAAACCCAGACAAAAGATCCCACGATCCGCAACCTCAAAAAGGGTGAAAAACGCGTCGGAAAATTCGGAACCTATGATGCGGCCCATGGCAAAAAGGGCGATCATGGTGAGGGACATGGAGATAAGCATGATGACGGTCATGGCGATGATCACAGCGCAGATATAGCGCCAGAGGATCGCGAAAAAGGCCATCCGATTCAGCATGCTTTCACACGCGCCATTCCAACTGCGCAATGCATGAACTGTCACATGCACCAACCCAATATTTTCCTGAATAGCTTCCTTGGGTACACGATGTGGGACTATGAATCCGATGCTCCGCTAATGTGGCCCGGACCGGATAACACGACACCCAGACCAGAAGGCATGAGTGACGAGGAATATCAAAAAACCTATAAGCAACAGAAATATCCCGATGCCGAAGAAGTTCGCAAAATTCTCGATCGCAACCCGGAAGCGGCTTCGCCCAAAGGCTTGTGGGGCGATCTCGATTTCTTGCGCAATGTCTATGATCTCAACAGCGAAGCCAAGGACACACAATTTGCCGACTATCACGGCCATGGCTGGAATTTCCGGGCGATCCTGAAGCGCGACCGCGATGGCAATCTGCTCGACGAGGATGGTGATATTGTCGACAATGATGATCCCGAGAAATTCCGCAAAGATGACGAACCGAAATTTGTCGAACCCGGTATCAACCCCGGCAAGTCCGTCCATATGATGAGCATTCATGCCGAAGTTGGTATGCAATGCGCCGATTGCCATTTCGCTCAGGACAGTCATGGTAATGGTCTGATCTACGGAGAGGTGGCCAACGCCGTTGAGATTAATTGTAAGGACTGCCACGGCACGGCTGACGCCTATCCGACACTCATGACGTCCAATGTTGCAGCACGGCCAAAGGGTAATAACCTCGGCCTGTTGCGCAATGCTGATGGTCAGCGCCGCTTTGAATGGATGCAGGAGCCCGGCGGAAAGCGTATTTTGATCCAACGCTCCATTGTTGACCCTAAAATTAGCTGGCGGGTTAGCTTGGTCAAAGACGCCGTTGATCGCTCTCATCCCGACTTCAACCTGAAAGCTGCACGAGCCAAGCTCATGTCGAAAAGCGGTGCGGACACAGGAAAATTCACCTTTGGTAGTGGCGTGCCCATGGATGACCGCGCCCATAAAGATGAGAATATGGTCTGCTTCACCTGCCACCTGAGCTGGACGACCAGTTGCGGCGGCTGTCATTTGCCGATCGAGGCCAACTGGCAGGCAGAAAGCCATAAATATGAGGGCGGCACGACGCGAAACTATGCGACCTATAATCCGCAAGTTGCCCGTGATCAGATGTTCCAACTCGGTCGTCACCAAACGACCAAGGGCAGCATCATCGCGCCGGTTCGGTCCACCTCCGCACTGGTATTGTCATCCACCAATATCAACCGCGAACGCATCTATGTGCAGCAAGCACCTATTTCTTCGATCGGCTTCTCCAGTCAGGCCTTTGCACCACATTTCCCGCACACGGTTCGTAAAACAGAGACGAAGCAATGTTCTGATTGTCACTTGAGCGAAGCCAATGACAATAATGCGATCATGTCTCAGCTCTTGTTGCAGGGTACCAATTTCGTAAACTTTGTTGGCCTGCATGCTTGGGTCGGCATGGACAAGGGCTTTGAAGCCGTCCGCGTTACCGAATGGGATGAACCACAAGCGGTTATCGGTTCCTACCTGCAAAAATATGCTTATCCCGACTATTGGCGGATGCATGTCGAAGATAATGGGCGAGAGCTAATCAACTGGGTGCGTGGTGAGAGACTGGATGATGATCTGTCCGGCGAAACCAAGGCACTCGAAGAATTTGCCAATGTCGTACAGGGAACGGGAGACAGCGTCCGCTGTCTGCAACTGCGCGGCGAATATATGTTTGTCGCCGAGGGCAAAGGCGGGTTCCGCGCTTATGATGTCGCATCAATTGGCAATAAGGGCTTCTCTGAACGTATCGTCAAAGCGCCATTCTCTTCGCTGGGTCATGATACCCATGTCGATACGAAAAATGCGACCTGCATGGCATTGTCGACCAACCAGCCCATTGCTCCCGAGCGCAATACCAAGGAATTGCGCGAGATTAATGAAGAGCAGGCTTTCCATCCGATCTATAACTATGCAGTCGTCACCGACAGCGAAGAAGGCTTGATCCTCGTCAATGTGAACACGCTGGCCGATGGCGAATTCCGTAACAACTTCTTCAAAAGGGCCGTTACTTGGAATGCAGAAGGCGTCTTGGACGGGGCCAATCATGTCACACTGGCCGGGCATTTCGCCTATATCACGGCGACAAGCGGTCTAGTCGTTATCGACCTCGACGATCCGCTGAAACCGCGTCACGTTATCACGATGCCAATGACGGATGCACGGGCCTCTGCTCTGCAGTTCCGCTATATTTGGGTTACGGATGCCGAGGGCGTGAAACTGTTCGATATCACAGAGATGGAAAAACCCGTTGCTGTAGAATCGGGAACAATCCCGTTGAAAAATGCGCGGCGGCTCTATCTGGCGAGGACATATGCTTATATTGCGGCCAAGGATGAGGGGCTGGTCATTGCCAACATCACCAAGCCGGAAGCACCAGTCATTTACCGCAAAGAGACATTTGGCGGCCAAATGAACGATGCCGAAGACGTGATTGTTGGTTCGACTAACGCCACCTTATTTGCCTATGTTGCTGATGGTCGTAACGGATTGAAAGTCATCCAGCTTACATCGCCGGACAGCCAGCCCAATTACTACGGCTTCTCGCCACCACCGATGCCAGAACTCATTGCCTTTGCCCGCACCCCGAAACCAGCCTTGGCATTGTCCAAAGGATTGGATCGTGACCGGGCGGTGGATGAAACCGGCGGTCAGATGGCTGTATTCGGGCGGCTGGGCTCCCGGCCCTTTAGCCGCAGCGAAATGCAGCGCTTCTATCTCAACAGTCAGGGCAAGCCCTATTTCGTGAATGACAAGGCCAATCTGTCGGATTGGGTTGGTCCGGTGCCACCGATGCTAGCGCGGCGCTGATCTAGATGATATGCTGAAATAAGGCGGGGACCGGAGCTTGCGACCACGGCCCCCTTTCCTCAATACGCAACACGAGGAATGAAAGGCCCTCTGTATTCAAAACGGAATACAGAGGGCTTAGCTTTAATATCTATATGGCGTCGCCTTAGCAGTTGCCATCAATCGCGCGGCCAGCCAGTGCTCCAACGGCACCACCGATGATCGTACCTTCGGTCTTGTCACCGCGGCCAGCGACTTCGTTACCAAGCAGTCCGCCTGCAATCGCACCGATAATAGTTCCGCCTGTACCGCGGTCACAGCCACGACGACGATCGTTACGATAGCGACGCTTTTCACGGTAATAGCGACGGTCCCGGCGATCATGATAGCGATCACCCCGATAATAGTCACCGCGACGATAGCGACGACGGTCATCGTCACCGATCTTCTGATAATAGCCGTCATTATAACCTTTATAATATCCGCCCCGTGCTTCAGCAGGCGTTGCGAATGCCATCGCCGAAATAGCAGCGGTGGTTATGGCGAGTGTTCCTAAAACCTTGTTGATCATTGCTTCTACTCCAAAAGGATCTGTCGCGATCCGACTCGTTTGATGCCCGACAAGAATCGTTTTAGGCATCACCGCTTTTCCTTTTGCTGAATGTTGATTTTATCTTAGGTTCATATTCGGAGTGCTTTTTATGAATGATTTGAAAGTTTTTCTTATCCTCCAGTATTTTAGATAGCTGACTACCGAGTTCCTACTCTTTTAAGTGATTGCCGCGCTCACTCGCTATCGATAGCTCTGAATCAAACATAAATCGGGAGAAGATCATGCAACTTGAAGGTAAAACAGCAGCTATCACAGGCGGCACTGCAGGCATCGGACGCGCAATTGCCGAAACCTTTCTGGCTCAGGGCGCTAATGTCGCATTAATGGCGCGCAATCCTGAAAAAGGAGCCAAAGTGCTCGACGAACTGGATGTTGGGGATCGCGCTATCTTTGTCGCCGGCGATGTTATGCAGCAGGATTCGGTTGAAGGCTTTATTGACCAGACGGTCGAGAAATACGGGACGGTAGACATATTGGTCAACAATGCGGGCGGCGCTGGCGCGCTCGCTCCGCTTGTGGACCTGACCGACGAGGCTTTTGACGAGGCAATGAAGTGGAATATCTACTCGACATTCTGGGCGACACGCCGGGCGCTGAAACCGATGATTGCGCAGCAATCAGGCCGCGTCATCAACATCAGCTCGACCGAGGGCAAGATGGGCAAGCCAACCTTCGCTCCTTATACGATTGCCAAACATGGTATCAACGGCATGACCAAGGCGGTGGCGCAGGAAGTAGGGACAATGGGCATTACCGTCAATTCCATCTGTCCCGGGCTGGTGCTTACAGATTTGATCCTCGACAACGGCCCAACTACAGCCAAAGGTCTTGGTATGACCTTTGAAGAGATGATCGATATGTTTGCGCAAGAGAGCGCTCTCAAGCGACCTAATACCGTGGAAGAAATCGCGGCCATGGCTTTGCTTCTTGCTTCTGATGCAGGTGCCGGTATTACCGGAGCGATGCTCAGCGTTGACGGGGGCACAGCGCAATATTAATAATGCGGCCATGAAAGTCCTGCACAAATGACGATCGGTGCGCTCGAGCTGACTGTCGGCGCGACCATATTGCTACTGCTTGTCATATGGTGGCTATGGCCCAGCCACGATCGTCCAAACCTTACTACGCCGCCGAAAGATTTCACCGTTAGGAATGATGCCGCGGGCATCGAACCAGCTATGAAACCGAAACTTGCCACTGAGGCAAAAATCAACCCGGAAGCATCGGCAGGGACGGTTAGAAATGAAAGTGACTATAGCGAGGAAGAATTGATGATGCGCGACGTTCGGGCTGCCCTTCATCGCGGCAAGAAGATCGAGGCGATTGCACGGGTTAGACAAAGCACGAATATGAACCTGGCTGAGGCTCATGCCTTTGTAGATCAGATCGAGATGCCGAGCGGTCATGGTGAACGATAAACAGGCAGGTTGCTGATACACCGCCCAACTATTAGCTTAAGGCAGGATTTCCTGCCGTTTTTTGGCTAAACCCTTCATGTCTGCCCATGGATCAGTGGATTTTTCCTGTCCTTTAATTTCGGTAGCAGCGCGATCTTGAGAACCGTTCATCGGTGTCGCAGGTGGTTCGGCCGCGACACAATAAGCTGTAACCAACACCATGGCTGACCACCAAAGAGCATTGTTGCGACTGGCAAAGACGCGCGAGAGGCGAGGTCCAAACATATCATCGGGCTTAAACCATCACTGTTAACATTGTGTAGGTGCTTCCCAGCCTTGCCAGTAAAGGAATTTCCATCATCCAAAACCAACTATTGGTTATTTTTCCCATTTATCGGTTTTTATGCTGAGTATAGGAAAGCGGAATTTCACCTAACTCATTGTTATATAAATATTTATCAAAACTGGCACGGGCTATGCAGAGCTACAGACATCTTCGCTAATACAACCGCGAAGGACCAAATTAAACAAAAAGGAATTTAAAATGTTGAACGCAAATATCCAAAACCAGGCTCTCGCTGCTTTCGCCGCTCTAATCTCTGCTGCTGTTTTGATCAGCGCAAGCGTTGGTCCAGCAATTCAGAACACCGCTTCTTTCATCGCCTAATCACGAACTCAATTTTCAAAGGATATTCCATTATGACACAAGTTCAAAACCAAGTTCTCGCCGCTTTCGCAGCCGTCTTTTCCGCCGCAATCATGATCAGCGCCAGTGTCGGTCCTGCCGCGCAAAATGCAGCATCTTTGATCGCCTAAACCCGCAATCGACCTCAAACCCAAAGGATTGTAACATGCCCCGTAATTACTCCGCCCAAATCACCGCCGCCATCGCCGCTTTTATCTGCTCTGCCGTTTTGATTGGTGCCAGCGTAGTTCCAGCAACCCAGAATGCCGCCGCACTGATCATTTAACCAGAATAGCTCATTCCGTAGACCTACCGCGAGCTCTCACCCTTTCAAATCTAACATCCAATCTCAACGCCGCAGTCACCAACAACGCCGCGCCAAATAGCTCCAACGTTTCTTCGGCAAAGCGCGCCGCTTCGACAACATCTAGCACCACCGCCAGGCCGATCACCGCCAAGGCCGCAGCAATGGTCGACCGGCCGTCATCAGCCTTGAACCAAGCAAGCAGCCGTGCCGCATGGCCAGTGCGATAAGCCCATATGCCGGTCAATATGGGCAAGGCGAGCAATGCCACTCCGATCACCGGTAAAATACCCTGCGCAACCAACATGCGATACGCGAGCATCACCAGATCCTGGACCCCGTCTAACTCTCCACCACCTGCCATCGCAGGCATTGCAAAGCCCAGATGGCGCGCACCAAAACTAATCTCGCTCAAACAAGCCAAGAGAGCTAGGCAGCATAACGCGAAACCGATCGCTGTTTGATACAGCCGCCGGCATAGCCCGATAATCAGCGCCGCCAAAAACAACATGGCGGCCGCCATTTCGACCACGCCATCTTCCTTGAAAAATGGCCCATGACGAAAGTCCGCCGACCAGATGGCCAGCATCAGAACGCCCAGCCCAGAGGCAGCGTAAACCGCCAGCTCGTGTCTCAATGCAATCATCGGAACAGTTTCGTGACAGTTTTATGAAATGTAAACCAGCGGTGGCGCGAATTACCGGGAGTCACCCTGAAGCGGCCCCATTTTAACCGATTTTATCCCGCCAGAAAACTAACTTTCCGCCAGTTTATACAGATTATACACTGAATCGACTAAATAAATGTCCCCCTTTCCGATTGCACAAAAAATGGATGAGACGCAGTTTATCCGAAAGAGGATCCTGTAGGAAAGCGGTTTTTTGGGGAGCAGAGACGGCCGTTATATGGGCCACCACCGGCTCCCAGTGTTGAGACTGGAAACGGAAACCTGCAGCCCCCTACATCCCCTCATGATCATAGCTGATAACCCTGGTGATCTGCCATCCTGCGGCGTTGGCAGTCGTTCGTTTCCACATATGCATGAACACGCCTTTTTCGCGGGCGATGCTGGGGCCGTCTGGCACGACTTCATGAAATTCATGCCGGCCGATTTGCATCGCGCCAAAATCGCCCATCATATGGGTGGTCATACTGTCAGGGACCAGCACACGCTTTCCGCCCGAGGAACCGCTGCCACAATCTTTCTTCACATCCGCAATAAACGCGGCGCCAGTGGTGTAGGATAGTCCGTCGCGATCATGATAAAACTCCAGATCCTCGGCGAGCAATTCTTCCAGCACAGACATATCGCAATCCTCAAACGCCGCCTTGAACAGTCGCGCATCAAGCGCCGCGAGATCGGCTGCTACTGACTCTTGCGTTTCTGCTGGCTTGGTCTGAGCATTGACCCCAGCGGATAGGGCCCCAGAGGCTAGAGCTGCGGTAGAGAGAATTTTTTGCGTGCGTGTCATGGCGTTGATCCCCGTGAAAATGCAGGACCAAAAATAGCCATGCTGTATTGGTGTTTTGTAACGATAATACAGTTGATGTCAATGGAGGCGACAGCCGCGTCAATCTGAGCAATTTTACATTTGGAACTGATGATAGCGGAACGGTTCAAGGGGCGGCCCACTGGATTAGATAACCCGCTATATGGCCACCCTCTTGTCATAGAGAGGGTGGCTATTACTAGCGTCTACCCCCTATTCCTCAGGGCTCTTCCCGCGCAGCGCGTCAATTTCCGCTTGCCGTTTCTGCAAGTAAAGCTCGCGCGTCGCGGTGTAGGGATCGTTGGCGTCGCGCAATTCTTGCAACTGCTCGTCCTGCTCGACGCGGAAATCGAGCGAGGTGATAATGCCGGACGGCAGCGTATAGGCCAGCTGGTTAAACGGCTTGCCGATGGCGAAGGGCAATACCGACAGATCGACGACACGGCCGAACATATCGCGGACCGTCGTGGGGCCGATCAACGGCAAAAACAGGAAAGCCCCCTGTTTCACCCCATAATAGCCCAGCGTATTGGCAAAGCCATTTAAGCGCCGGGGCAAGTTAAACGGCGGTTTTTTGGCGACATCAACAAAGCCGGCGACCCCAATAGTCGAATTGATGGCGAAACGGCCTAGCGTCTCCATCGCCTTGCCCGGTTTGAGCTGTAACAGATAGTTCAGGAAGTTGACGGGTTCGCCCAAATTGCTGAGAAAATTAATCAACCCGGTCCGCACCGGACTGGGCAAGGCCTTTTCATAAACCTTCGCAACCGGACCCACTACCGCGTCATCGACACTCTGAATGGCACCGAATGTCTCCGCGTTCAGGCCCTGTAACGGATCACTTTTGGGCGCGCGCGGACGGGCGGTTACGACAATCTCATTGCCGTCTGCTTCATCAAGCGCGGGATCAGCAGCATTGGGATCAGCCTGCAAAAACGGATCATCTAATGGAAAAGGTTCAGGTTCTGCCGCCGGCTCCAAAGGCACCGGCCACGGCAGGGGCGCCGGCCCGTCTGTTTCCGCGGCCGGTTCAGATTGCCAAGTCGCGGCGGCGATAGAGCCAAATATTTGCTCACTGGCCGACAAAGCAACCAGCGGCGCGGGCATAACCACATCTTGGACATCCGCTGCAGCGGCATCAAAGCCTAGAGTGGCAATCGTCGGCGGGGGTGGCGCGCTTACCGGCGCATTCACTAGCGCCATCGCAATCGCAAATTCCGAAAAACTCAAACTTTGGCCTATCTTTTGTTCGTTCCGCTTGAGGAACATTGGTCCGGTGGGTCGGCTGGTCTCGTTTCGTTAGGTCTATAGAACGATGGCCAGTGGAGCAAGACGACTTCTTCGCTCATTAGGATGAACCGTGAAACTAGGCGCGATGGATTGCATCGATAGCAACCCTATTTCTTGCGGCCAAAGACCGGGCGCTGGATCGCTGGCGCGGCGGCGGACGATATCGATGGCGCGGCTGCTTGCTGATTCATGAGCCTTTGCGGCGCGGGTGGTGTTGGCCGCTCCATCGGGTTCGCCCCGCGCGCAACGGCAGCCTCCATTTGGCGCAGATCGTCTGTGCTTTCCTGCATCGCCTTGCGGATAAAGTTACCGACGACGCCAAAGGCGATGAAACCCAATAGCCCGAAAATGCCCCAGCGAAAGCGCATGTCGCCAAATTCATAATCCTTGGTCGGATCACTGCCGGTTTCCCGTTTGACGAGAGAGTGCAATTCATCCGTCATCTCATAATAGCTGTCGCCGCGATAGAAGACGAACCTCCCGTCCGTGCCGGTTGCCGCTATCGGCATGAAGAGAAAGCTATATTCCGTGTGGAGATAGCCGAGATCAAGTGGCCCATCGTCATCGGAAAAGGCTTTGGTATCTGGCAGATCCTTGACCAGCTCAATCTGTTCCCCGCTACCACCGAAAGCGACACCCCGCCGCGCGTCGGCAGGTGTTGCGAGCAACGCAAAGCCAATAATCGCCAATAGGATAGGAACGATCCGCATGATGGCATCCTCTTATTTCGTCCAATATCGGAGAGAAACTTAGGGGAGAATTATGAAGATAGGCTTAGCAGGTAGCGCCGATCCAGTCATTGCCCTAAGACACCCCCTTCTTTTCCGGTCGCGTCAACCACCACGCCAGCAAGAACAGCAGCGCCCAGACCCCATCAATCATCGCGCCGTAAAACGGCCCACCCTCCGTCAGTCTGCCGCCACTATAGAGCCACAGTGCGGGGCCGAAAAAGGCGAGCTTTTCGAGCAGCGCCACCAGCATCAGCGGGCGATAGCGCTCCGGGTCCATGGTGATCAGGACAAAGACCAATTGGAACACCAGCGCGACCCCGTGAAAGCCATAGTAAAATTCGGGATGGGTGATCGCCGGCGGCATCGCCGCGTTAAACTGTGCCTCGCCGAACAGGCCGAGCAGCAGCACCGGAATGCCGTAAAGCGCGGCGAGCGCAAAGACAGCCCGAGCGATAAATTTCGAACCCGGGGTCACAGCAAAGGCCCTTTTTCTTTTCTGTGACCTTCCGCGCCATAGCCCCTATCCTCCTCGGCCGGGGCGACCCGGTCGAGATGCGATAGGGCAGACAAAAGCGCTGTATTATCAGGCTTTTTCTGCGTTCCGACATATTTTCCGCTGCGCATGACGGGGCGGTAGCTACCCTGCCGGATGCGCTGGAACAGCCCGTCGAGTGTGACCTTTGCTCTGGGCGTACCCGGCGCGCCCAATATGGCATCCCAGACGGCGGCAAAGCTCTTGGCATTAGGCTTGCGGCGCAGGCGATAGGCGCTCTCCCGGCTCATTCCCACACGCTCCGCCGCCTTTTTGACGCAGCGCGTTTCGGCGAGATAGCCAATGAACTCTGCCTGTCGCAACGGCGTCCACCCATCCCGCCGCGCGCGCAGCTCGGCAGGGGTAAAGGCGGGGATGCGCGAGATGCGGCGGTTCTGGACAGCGGCGCTGCGCGGATCGGGTTTGGGGCCGGACGGGCTATGGGGGCGATGGTTCTTCATGGGCCCGATTAAGGCATAAAGCGGGCTGTGTAGGAAAGCGGTTTTTTGGCATTTTTCGGAAAAAAGCGCTGTGCCACGGCACCCCGCCCTACAACGCCAGAATAAACCATTCACCGTCGAAACGGGCCCAGAATGTGCCGCTGTGCCAAAAGACCTTTGTGTCTTCATAGACCGCGTTTAGCGATATGGCTGACTTCTGCTCTGCGCCTAGCACCTGATAGGCCCGGCCGCCCATAATCGGCTTGGCGACCAGACCTGTCGCTATATTGACCGGATTGTTGGACAGGATATCGCGCATATAGGTGGTGAGCCAATCCAGGGACACGCCCTGCCGCTCCGCGTCGCGAAACATGGGTGCGTGCATGGCGAGCACGCCGTCCACATCGCCGCTGGCCGCCGCGTCCTGCAATGTCCTGACCGCCTCCATCAATCCCTCGTCACCGGCAATTTCGGCTTTCATATATTCTGCCGCAACCGGAGCCTCCCGATGGAACCGCATATCCTTGCTCGCGGTGCCAGCGAATTTTGCCTTGGCAACCGTATCAGCATCCGGAAAATCACCCTTTTCATCAGGGAAAGCGCCTTTGCAGACCCGGATCACCGAAAAATCGCCGGCTTTGCCGTCAAACTCAACCCGGACAAGATTTTCACCCTGCACCAGCCAGTCGCTGAACCCTCTGGAATGTTTGATCAATTTGTCATCATCTTCATAGACATAGACATCGTTGAGATAGACTTTGAAACGGCCATCCTTCACATCGATTTGCAGCGCGTGCATGATGTCGCAATCCTGCGCTGCGGCGGGCGCCCCGAGGCCCATGAAAAATATGACAGCCATGCCGGCCAGAAATTTGAAACGGCTCACAAATCCACTCCCTTTAACCCGTGTTACAGCGTGATAGGTCGCTTTCGGCCGTTCTGTCTATGCCGCGGGTCACAGATTAAGGGCACACGGCGTTCCAGTCGCTATGACGGAACCGAGCGGGATGGTTATGGACGCTGACGCCTATCGCCCATAATAGGGCTCGCAAGCGATACCATCATGGTCGGCATCAATCCAACGCGACTAACGCCACATTGCGGTGGCGGAGTTCACCACGTTATTCTCATGTTTTTCGGTATGTTTGACGATCCAAAGCAGCCGCTCCAGTTCACGCGGTTTCAGCGGGTCGGCAAATGTCACGCCGCAGCGGCCATTTCTGACCCAGGTGACATCACCCAGCGTCTCGATCCGCTCGATGCGTATCATGACGGTCGTTCCAAGGCGGGGTTCGCGATCCAGATGCAGGCGGCATCCGGTACGCGAGACATTTTCGACCCGGCATTTCTCCGAATAGCCGGTCGTTGCCAGCCCGCCTTCGATAGCGATATCAAACCGCGGAACCGCGCGCTTGCCCAGCTTACCAAATGTCTTGCTCCTGATCATGCAAGGGCTTTTACCATGGCAGCAGTGAACATTTGGTTATGCGGAGGGGGTTTGCTGGATTTGGTGGACTGACACCGTCATTCTAGATGGCGATATGATACCGTGCCTTCCAATGATTAGTACATTTAAAAAACTGTCGTCAGAGCCCCTATTCTGACAAAATAACGAAAAGCAAAAACCCCTGATAAATACTCCAAATAAATGTTTTTAGCCTCAGAATGCAAAACATAAATGCAAATATAATCATACCAATGCCCAGTGAATTCAATACTTTAGCAAAATTTTCTAAATTTGGAGAAGAGACTTGATCTGTAGGAACAAAAAAAGTTGGCTGCACGTAGCTAAGGAAAAGCAAGGTCACTGAAAAGCTAAGCGAAATTAGATACACTATGAAAACCGAAAGAAAGCTAAAGAAAATATACTTGAAAACCGATTGACCGGTTTCGTCGTGCTCTGCTTTAGCCAATTTCACTAGAAGTTTATTGTCCGTTACGGTTGCAAAAATCGAAAACCCTGCAATCAAAAAACCTAGAATTGCTATTGTCAGAGCAAATAGATTCCCAGACAGTTTATTCTGAAGCTCAATCATTTGAAGGTTGTTAAGTTGAAAAAAGACAAAAATGGCTACTGCGAGTGAAAGCACCAACATCACTGCAATGGCATTTTCGTTTGAATTCTTATCATTAAAAGAACGACTAGATTTATAGACGTCGTGTAAACTGTCTTCCTTTAGAAGTTCTTTTTTCCATTCAAAAATTTCACTCACAGAAGCGACATCAGCTTAGCTATGATCCCCTTAGAATGTTCCGAGGTCTTTATAGGCTTTACTATCTCGTCAGCCGCTAACCCTTCGTACTTTTTCATTAGCACCTCTATCAATTGATCATCATCGTCGGGAACATCATCGATTTTCGTAGTTAATGCAAACTCCGAATTTTCTGCCTTAAGGCGATTGCCATACTCATCAACACCTTTGACCAAAATCTCTGTATTGTCAGTCTCCGCTGCCTCTGCGACTAACTGTATGCTTTCATCATTTTCAAGGCCATCGCCTTCCGCGACAATTATATCGAGCCTCTTCGGATTAAGCGGACGAAATGTATCTTCGACTGATTGCAGAGCATCCGACGCGCTGACCTCATGATTAGGTTTTATCAAACGCAATTTGATTTCTTTTATTAAATCAAAAGCGTCCATAACATCAGTGATTTTTTGCTCACCAGCTGTTGGAATCACCTTCAAGCGAGGTTGCGGAAAGGACTTTCGAAGCTCTTTGATCGAAACTCCATTTTCCTTGTTCAGCGTTGCAATTTCCTTGCGCCAGACCTTGCGCATGAAGTGCTCGGTTGTTGATTGGAAATTGGAAAGTGAAGGAGCATAGGACGTCTCCGGAAAATATAACAATCTATGGTTGTTTAGTATAAGAATAAAATAGGCTGAGGGGGCAGATCGCATCTGCTCGTAATCCGAGACCAGTCCCTTTCGAGCATCAAATATCTGCTCTCTCTTTAAGACTGTATCTTTTACAAAATGCCCTGAAAGAATTAAAAGAGGGGTAGCATCTCCAAATTTCCGCACCGATAATTTTGTGTCGTAATAGTAATAGTGAGTATCACCATATTTACGAACAAGTGCATCGTTCAAAAATGCGGGAAGTACAATCTCTTTAGCAAAATCGAGTAAATATTTGTTTTCACCGAATGTACAAATAAAGTTTGCGAACGAAAGTTCATTGTGTTTCATAGATGTCCCCCAAAGATTGGGGGGTTTTCTAGAATAAATTCAATGTATAATCAACAAGAGCCTTCCTATAAATAATATTACTTATAGAAAGGCTCTTAGATTCCTACTCCGCAGCAACCCCCGCCGCTTCAAACATATCTTCGCCATCTTCATCATTATCCATCGGTTCGATGCCGATAATTTTATTGCCTTTGCGCTTGTCAAAGCTGTCCCAGACTTCGTTCCATTTGCCGGTGGTGGTGCCTTTGGAATATTCGGTGGCGCGGGTTTCGAAGAAGTTGGCATGCTCGACACCGTTGAGGAGCGGAGAGAGCCATGGCAGCGGGTGGTCTTCGATCATGTAAATCGGTTGAAAGCCCAGCTGTCCCAGACGCCAGTCGGCAATATAGCGGACATATTTCTTAATCTCTTTCGCGGTCATGCCGGTCACCGGACCGTCGCTAAACGCCAGATCGATAAACGCATCTTCCAGCCGCACGGTTTTCTGGCAGCAGTCGATAATTTCTTCTTTGACATTCTTGGTCAGGCAATCGCGTTCCTGCACAAATGTGTGGAACATT
Source organism: uncultured Sphingomonadaceae bacterium (assembly GCA_947489315.1). Taxonomy (GTDB): domain Bacteria; phylum Pseudomonadota; class Alphaproteobacteria; order Sphingomonadales; family Sphingomonadaceae; genus Parasphingorhabdus. Next base: position 666,668 of record CANLCX010000001.1, on the reverse strand, counting down.
TTGACAATGCCCTCGCAGTGGAGGGTTTCATCGCGGACGGACCAGGAGACAATCTGTCCCATGCCCTTCATCTTGTTGAAGCGCGGGAAGTTCATCAGCATCGCGAAGCTGGCGAAGAGTTGCAGCCCTTCGGTAAAGCCGCCGAACATCGCCAGCGTCTTGGCAATATCTTCGTCGGTATCGACGCCGAATGTGCCCATATAGTCATGCTTGTCCTTCATCGCTTCATATTCGAGGAACATCGAATATTCGCTTTCGGGCATGCCGATCGTGTCGAGCAGATGCGAATAAGCGGCGATGTGGACGGTTTCCATGTTGGAAAAGGCGGTCAGCATCATCTTGATTTCGGTCGGTTTGAACACGCGGCCATATTTGTCGTGATAGCAATCCTGCACCTCGACATCGGCCTGGGTGAAGAAACGGAAAATCTGGGTGAGCAGGTTGCGCTCATGATCGGTCAGCTTCTGCGCCCAATCGCGGCAATCCTCGCCCAAGGGCACTTCTTCCGGCATCCAGTGAATCTGTTGCTGACGCTTCCAGAAGTCATAGGCCCAAGGATATTCAAAGGGCTTGTAGGTTGAGCGTGCTTCTAAAAGTGACATAAATAACTCCTTGGGTCGGCGATTAACTAATTGGAACAGGTACGGGTTGCGCGCGTGGCGTCATCCGCTTGGCGAGGTTGATAAAGCGCTGTTCGAAATGATATGTCGATACGTGCGCAAGGGCAAAAGTGGCCGCAAAAAGCAGCGGCCGCTTGAGATATTTTTCCAGCAGCTCGCCTGAGCCCAACCACGTATGATCAAGCATCACGTGAAAGACATAGAGCGCATAGGATATTTTAGCAATATAAGCGGCGGGGCGAGAGCAGAGCAAATAGCGCGCCCAGACCGGCGCATGCCATAATGTCACCCCAACCATCAGCGCTATCGCATAGGGCCGGGCATAAGCCAGCGGGGTGTCGAGAAAATAGGTGCAAAGGACCGCGAGGATCACTGCAACGTAAAAATTGACCTGCGAGAAGAGGCTGGCGAGCTTGGGACCAAAGGCGCCGAGATAAATCAGCGCCACGGTCGCGCCGGCAAGAATTTCATCGACCCGGTGCCAGGTCACTATGCTGATTGTTTCGCCCGCAATGATGCGCAGACCGGTAACCAGCAACGCGGCAACTGGTAGCAAATAAAGCCCCCGCTTGCCAAATAACGCCACGATCAATGCCGCGGCGAGATAGAATTGCGCTTCGACACACAGGCTCCAAAGATGCTCGCCTGCGGTCATCAAACTGCTGGGCGGAAGATTGGCGGTGAAGAACAAATTGCCAAACAGGTCGCTGGTGCTGCGACTATCACCGGCCGCCAGATAAAGAATGATCATCGCCAACCACGCCAGCGGTACGATGCGGAGAATCCGACGGATCAGGAACGGCATTGGCTCAGGCCGGTCGAACAGGAAGCGCGTGATGAGAAAGCCGGAGAGCACGAAGAAAATCGCCATGCCACCTGCCGCCGAGGCTTCATTGCCGCCCGGTAGAATGGGGTTAATCGGCAGCAAATGGCCCGCCAATACCATCAATATGCACAATGCCCGCCAGCCATCCAGCACGGCCAGCCGGTTTTCCCCCGCTGACAGCGTCGGGTCTACCGGTGCGGCAGACGGATTGGTGGTTGGCACTTTTAACATCAAATAAATTTGGAACCTTAATTGTTCAGGCTTTTCACGATTGTCCAACCTTCTGGTAAAAGAAAACGGCCTCCTCCCAAAAGGAGCAAAGGGAGGAGGCAGTGGGCAAACTTTAATTCATCGATTCAATTCCGCTATTCATCGACCAGATCACAGAAACAAAAATTATCCAAAATATAGGCGCAGAGATCATATGGAGCTTTCCCATAAACCGAATATGCTTCGCCTCATATTCAGACCCCCGTATTCCAATCACTTTGAACAAAGACCATTTTTGTTTTAGCTTATCCTCCATATCCTTCACCGGATTGGTTTCTGCTTGGGAAAGCTTACGACCGTTCAAAAAAACGAAGACGGACATTATTGTTGCTATCCCAATTAAAAGCCAGCGATACTCAATGCCCAAAATCAAAACTCTACTCCAACTCGATCAAAGTACCACTTTGATCGAAACCCTTATTGACAGGCCAGACACTCGTCATAGTCGGTGGTGCCAGCGGTGGTCATGAGTTCGACCGTTTTGGGATCGAGCGTATTGTCCGCCTCAACACCGCTATTCACAGCATCATCGCTGCTGGCAAAACCAGCGCGCTGGATTGATTTCGACCGCAGGTAGTAGAGCGACTTAATGCCCAATTCCCATGCGCGGAAGTGCAGCATTAGCAGATCCCATTTATCGACATCGGCCGGAATGAACAGGTTCAGTGACTGTGCCTGATCAATAAACGGGGTACGATCGGCTGCGAGTTCAAGCAGCCAGCGCTGGTCAATCTCGAAGCTGGTTTTATAGGTGTCTTTTTCCTCGGCTGAGAGGAAGTCGAGATGCTGAACGCTGCCACCCTGTTCCAGGATCGAGTTCCAGACATTATTGCTGTCTTTCGATTTTTCCTGAAGCAGTTTTTCCAGATGCGGGTTTTTAACGACAAAGCTGCCCGAGAGCGTTTTGTGCGTGTAAATATTCGCCGGGATTGGCTCGATACAGGCTGACGCTCCACCGCAAATGATCGAAATCGACGCGGTTGGCGCGATTGCCATTTTGCAGGAGAAGCGCTCCATCACGCCTTGATCTGCTGCATCGGGGCAAGGGCCGCGTTCATGGGCGAGCATCATGCTGGCTTCGGACGCTTTGGCGGAAATATGCTTGAAGATCTTCATATTCCACGATTTTGCCAGCGCGCTTTCAAAGCCGAGGCCACGGGCTTGCAAGAAGCTGTGATAGCCCATGACACCCAGACCGACACTGCGTTCGCGGCTGGCGCTATATTTGGCGCGCGCCATTTCGTCCGGCGCGCGGTCAATATAATCCTGCAGAACATTGTCGAGGAAACGCATGATATCCTCGATAAAGTCCTTGTCGCCGCTCCACTGATCCCATGTTTCCAGGTTCAGCGAGGACAGGCAACACACTGCCGTCCTGTCCTCGCCCAAGTGATCGCGACCCGTTGGCAGAGTGATCTCGGAACATAGGTTGGATGTGGAAACTTTCAGACCCAGCTCGCGGTGATGCTTGGGCATCGTCCGGTTCACCGTATCGTTGAAAATAATATAAGGTTCACCGGTGGCGAGACGTGTCTCGACCAATTTCTGGAACAGGCTCCGCGCATCTACTGTGCTGCGCACTGAACCGTCTTTCGGTGATTTGAGATTAAATTCCGCGCCGTCACGCACCGCTTCCATAAACTCGTCGGTCAGGAGAACGCCGTGGTGCAGGTTCAGAGCTTTCCGGTTAAAGTCGCCGGAAGCCTTTCTGATTTCAAGAAATTCTTCGATTTCCGGATGATCAACATCGAGATAGCAAGCCGCAGACCCGCGGCGCAAGCTGCCTTGCGAAATCGCTAGTGTCAGACTGTCCATCACGCGCACGAACGGAATGATGCCAGAGGTTTTACCATTGAGGCCAACTGGCTCACCAATGCCTCTTACGCTGCCCCAATAGGTGCCGATGCCGCCGCCCTTGGATGCGAGCCATACATTTTCGTTCCAGGTTTTAACGATCCCGCCGAGGCTGTCATCCACGCTATTGAGATAGCAAGAGATCGGCAAACCGCGACCGGTGCCGCCATTGGACAATACCGGCGTCGCTGGCATGAACCAGAGTTTGGAGATGTAATCATAGAGCCGCTGCGCATGCTCCTGATCATCCGCATAAGCATCCGCCACGCGAGAGAATAGATCCTGGAAACTCTCTTCAGGAAGCAGGTAGCGATCTTTCAGCGTTTCCTTGCCAAAGTCGGTGAGCAGCGCATCGCGCGAATCATCCTGTACAATTTTAAACCGGCGCTTTTCGACGCTATGGCTGTCGCGTTCCGCTTTCAGCTCATTCTCGTCATTTTGCTTTTCCGCAGCCGCTTCAGACGCAGCTTTTTTACTGATCTCCGGCTCTTTCACCGGGGCCTTTTTTGCGGTGCTTTTAGATTTATCTTTTGGCGTGTCCAAAACTTCGGCGCCCATTTCACTCTCACTCATATCTTTATCACTATTCCCGGAATCATCCCGGCTATCTCTAAAATCCATCAAAGCCCCCTAATCAAACTACCAAACCATTCATATTTACCAGCCAATCGACCAGCCTTCTGGTGGGTTTAATACCGGGTCATTTGTTCTTGTATTGTTCGACTCGGACAATGGCCTGAAGTCGAAGCCCATGAACATAACATTTTTACAACCTGGACGGGCATTTATTTTTGCCCAAAAACCCAAAAAAATCGCTTGTGGTACAAGCCAAAGGGAGCCATCCACCGAGTCGGCGTTACTGGCGAGTAATACTATACGTTGGTGTGCCCCCTTGGCCTAACCACAACCTATAGTGGCTGAATCAGAATTATATGCAAGAGGGTAAATGACATTTTAACGACTCCGTTCGTCGCATAAATGAATCGCTTCGTCGACGGCCGATTCATGCTGCAGCGCAGCGACGCGTGGACCTGCTAAGCCTTGGGCATAACGCAATAGGGTGGATCAAATTTTACAAATAAATTATCCACAATTCATGCACAGGTGTGGATGACATATTTATGACACTAGATATGGTGTTGGAATGATTCAAAGCCGTGAAATTTTATTCCACAGCGAATAGAGAATCCACTTGTCCAATGCACAACCCAGAGGATTATTTTCCGTTGATCCTCCGGAGCGCAATTTGCGATTATAGAGCCGCCCATCCTTCCTCTCGACTGATGACGGGTTGATAGCCGAGATCCGCCGCCGCTTTTGATCCGTTGAGCGTGCAATCGTGAGACATAACCATGGCGGCATGAGCGGTCAGCGGCGGCGCGCCTTTCAAACCGAATGTTCGCCATATTTTTTCGGACGCCCGACCGACAAATTCCGCGAGCCCCGGTGCAATGGATTTTTCCGACAATGCCAGATCGCGAGCACTTGCCATGTTGCCGATCATATCCTTCAGGCTGATTGTTCCGTCATCCAATATGAAATAGGCCTCGCCAGCCCTGCCCTTGTCTAGCGCCAAGCTTATCGCATGCACCAGATTGGCAATATGGGTTGTCGATGTCATCGCCTTGCCGCCGTCAATCCACATCCACTTGCCGCTCTTGGCCATCGCCTCGACTAACGGCAGTAAGGTCGTATCCCCCGGCCCCCAGATGAAACGCGGCCGCAAAACGATCGTTTCAAATGCTCCGGCACGATTGGCGTCGCGCACCAATTTCTCCGCCTGTGCCTTGGTCGCGCAATAGGGATAAGGCGAATCCGGCGCGAGCGGCACCGTCTCGTCCGCGTCTCGAACATGCTGACCATGACAGATTGCCGCTTCTGTACCGATATGAATGAAGCGCCGCACGCCAGCTGCCTCGGCAGCCTTGAGCGTCGATTGGGTTCCCAGCACATTATATTTATACCAAGCGTCTTTAGGGCCCCAGTCCTCAACAAAGGCGGCGCTATGGATCACTATCTCGGCATCGCCAATATGCTCCGGAGTGATCTTTTCCAGATCACAACGAACCGGTTCCGCCCCAAGATCGCGGATCACCCCATCGGATGTCTCACTGCGCGACATGGCTAAAACTTGATGTCCGGCCTCGATCAGCGACCGGGTGGCCGCTCCCCCAACAAAACCGGATGCGCCAGTTATAAAGATTCGCATATATGATCTCCGTTGCAATTGCTTCGCGTGCTTTAATGCTGAACCACTATTACCAGATTGGCAAACGATCAGAACCAGACCCATTTTAGGCACGATCCGACTAGACAGTGTATGTTCATAGGCGCAGAGTCATTATCGCTGCACGAATATGTCACATCTCAGATGTGGCCTCTCTTTTTAGAAGTAACTCATTATTTATGCGAAGTTTTTTTAAACTCCAGTCGTATGATATTGCGATTGATCTGGGCACTGCCAACACGCTTGTCTATCAGCGTGATCACGGAATCGTACTCAACGAACCGTCGGTGGTCGCATTGGAGACCAATGATGGTGTAACCAAAGTGCGCGCCGTCGGCGCTGATGCCAAGCTGATGATGGGTAAAACGCCCGGTAACATAAAGGTCATTCGACCGCTCAAAGACGGCGTGATCGCTGATCTTGATGTCGCGGAACAGATGATCAAACATTTCATCCAGAAAGTGCACGGCCAAAAATCCGGACTACTGCGGCGGTTTGATATTGCGGTTTGCATTCCCTCCGGCTCAACCAATGTCCAGCGCCGCGCCATTCGCGATGCGGCGTCCAATGCTGGCGGATCGCGAATCTTTTTCATTGAGGAACCGATGGCGGCTGCCATTGGCGCTGGCATACCAGTGGCAGAACCCATTGGCGCCATGGTGGTCGATATTGGCGGCGGCACTACCGAGGTCGCAATCCTGTCATTGCAGGGGCTCGCTTATAGTACATCGGGACGCATGGGCGGTGACAAGATTGATGATGCGATCGCCTCTTACATCCGCCGCAAGCATAATCTGGCAATCGGCGAATCCACGGCCGAGATGATCAAACATGAAATGGCGAGCGCGGTGAGCCCGGTCGATAACGGACGCTCGATGCATATAAAGGGCCGCGATCTGGTGAAGGGCATGCCGCGCAAGATTGTGATTACCGAAGCGGAAATCGCCTATGCCATTGCCGAACCAGTGGGCCAGATTACTGACTCTGTGCGCAATGCGCTGGAAAACACCGCGCCTGAACTGGCCGCGGATATTGTCGATCAGGGCATTGTCCTGACCGGCGGCGGCGCACTATTGGGACGGATTGACGAACATATCGCCGAACAAACAGGCCTTGCCGTCACCATAGCCGATGACCCGCTAACCTGCGTAGCCAATGGCGCCGGACGCGCGCTGGAAGATCCGCTTTATAGTGGCGTGCTGATCCCCGCCTAGAAACCGGCAAAGGAACATTCGTCCGCAATCACAAAAACTTGCCCGTTTGACACATATCAGCCAAAAGGCTCCCGGATCGCATCCTTAGATTATTTCCGGAGCCATGATGACAGTCACCATTAAAACCGCCGACCTGATTGAGAGCGTCGCCGACGCGCTGCAATTTATCTCTTACTATCATCCGATGGACTATATCCGGGCGCTGGGAGACGCCTATGAGGCAGAGAAATCGCCAGCAGCCAAGGACGCGATTGCACAGATATTGACCAATTCGAAAATGTGCGCCGAAGGGCACCGGCCGATTTGTCAGGATACTGGCATTGTGAATATTTTCGTCAAATGGGGCATGGATTGCCGGCTCGACGAAACATCCCAGTCCATGCAGGAAATTGTCGATGAAGGTGTCCGCCGCGCCTATCTCCATCCGGAAAACAAGCTGCGCGCCTCGATCCTGACCGATCCCGCTTTTACGCGGCGCAATACCAAGGATAACACGCCCTCTGTACTCCATGTCGAAATGGTACCCGGCAATAGCGTGTCTGTTGATGTCGCGGCCAAAGGCGGCGGGTCGGAGAATAAATCCAAATTCAAGATGATGAACCCGAGCGACAATATCGTCGATTGGGTGCTCGATATGATTCCCCAAATGGGTGCGGGCTGGTGCCCACCAGGCATGCTCGGCATCGGTATTGGCGGCACTGCGGAACGCGCGGTGCTACTTGCCAAGCAATCGCTGATGGATCCGATTGATATGGGGCAGCTCAAACAACGTGGGCCGCGCAATGATATTGAGGAACTGCGCATCGAAATTTTCGACAAGGTCAATGCGCTCGGCATTGGCGCGCAGGGGCTTGGCGGATTATCCACCATATTGGATGTCAAAATCAACGATTGGCCCTGCCATGCCGCGGGCAAACCGGTTGCGATGATTCCCAATTGCGCCGCCACCCGCCATGCGCATTTCACGCTGGACGGCAGTGGCCCCGCCTATCTCGAAGCACCGAAACTCGATGAATGGCCGGACGTGAACTGGACCCCGTCATCCGAAGCCAAGCGCGTCCATCTCGACCAGCTTGATGCTGCTGAAGTCGCAACATGGAAACATGGCGACCGCCTGCTGCTCAACGGCAAGATGCTGACCGGCCGCGATGCCGCGCATAAGCGGATCAAGGATATGCTCGACAAGGGCGAAGAGCTTCCAGTCGAGTTTAAAGGTCGCGTTATCTATTATGTCGGTCCGGTTGATCCGGTCGGCGAGGAAGTGGTCGGCCCCGCTGGCCCGACCACCGCCACGCGGATGGACAAGTTTACTGACATGATGCTGGAACAGGGCTTGCTCGCCATGGTCGGCAAGGCGGAACGCGGGCTGGATACTGTCGGCTCGATCAAGAAACACAAAAGCGCCTATCTGATGGCCGTAGGCGGCAGCGCCTATCTGGTCAGCCGAGCGATCAAGGGTTCCAAAGTCGTTGGTTTTGAAGACCTTGGCATGGAAGCGATTTATGAGTTTGAAGTGCAGGATATGCCTGTCACGGTTGCGGTCGATGCCGAGGGGCAAAGCGTGCATCATCTAGCACCGTTGGTTTGGCAAGAGAAGATCAAGCGGGAGAAATTGCTCGAAGGCGTTTGATCGGCTTTCCATATGAAAGAAGATATCAAACTCTATTCCCCGCTTGATCCGATTGCGCTCGCGCTGAAACTGAAAGCGGAGATGAAGAAGCGCAAGAGGCGCAAGGGTTATCATGTCTTTGGCGGGGGGACGGAAGCGAAAATGGCGCTGACTTATCGGCGCCGAGGTTTTAACAATGGATCAGAACCCAATTTAAAGGCGAAGATGCGGGAACATGATGGCGGCACTTTGATCGAGGGCACAATCAGTCAAGGCAAAGGCATTCCATTTTTTCTGTTCTGGAATGGATTTGTGGGTGCGTTTTTTCTATTCTCTTTATCATTATGGTTCGTTGATGCGGCACCGCTATTTTTCAATCTCATCTTCTCGGGAATTCCGGCAGTGATGCTCGCCATTGGCCTGACGGCGGCCTATAAAACTCGCAACGACCCACCGGAAGATTCCGGTACGCCGCAGAAGATATTGGATTTCCTCTCTGAGACAGTGGACGCGCGGCCTCTTTGACCTTCCCCATTTGGATACCCGCCGCTTTGCTGGCTGCCCTGTTCCTTGCTTGGCGGATGGCAGTGCAGCAGCGTATCCGTGCGGAAATGTCGGTCAATGCAGCGGCCCTGTCGCGCTTCTTCTTTGGCTGGCCGATCGCTTGCATGATGCTGGCGGGCTATATGCTGGTCACCGGCAGGGCTGCCCTGCCCGACCTCGGCGGCTCTTTTTGGTTATTCGCCTGGCTCGCCGGATTTGCCCAGATGCTGGCAACAAATTTGATCATCATGTCCTTTGGCTTTCGCAATCTCGTCAGCGGCACCGCCTATATGAAAACCGAAACGCTGATTGTCGCTCTGCTCGGTTGGCTGATCCTCGGCGAAACGCTGGCCCCGTTGGCATGGCTGGGGATTGGCATCGCCTTTATGGGCATATTATTCGTATCAGTAGAGGGGGGCGCACGTGGCTTGCTGCAATGGCTGCGCGGCTTGAAAAAACCGGCGGCACTGACCGGGCTCAGCGCCGGCTTCCTCTTTGCACTCACCGCGATTTTCATCAAGCAATCCGCCAATGCCATTGTCGATGTCGAGCGAACTTATGCCGGATTAACTGTGCTCACGGCGGTGCTAGGCTTTCAGGCATTGATGCAGGGTGCCTATGTCATCATTCGCGAACCGGACCAGTTTCGCGCCATGCTGGTGCGATGGCGGGTAACAGCCCAAGTCGGATTGCTGGCCGCAACCGCATCGGCAGGCTGGTTTATCGCCTATGCTCATGGTCCAGTCGCTCTCGTCGGCATCCTTGGTCAAACCCAGATATTATATACGCTTGGCTTTGGACGCTTTTATTTGAAGGAACCGCTGGGTCAAAATGAGGTGACCGGTATCATCTTGGTCGGCATCGGCGTCATCATGGCGCTGGCTTCCAGTCTATAGTCACCCTTTTCGCGCCGCCCGCATCCGATCAAACCAAAGCTGTACATCGCCAACGTCATCGCCCTCATGGCGCGGCGCATATTTTTCGAACGCGGCATAGACCTCCGCCCAGCGCTCTTCCATCCGCACAACATTATAGGGATGGCTGACGAGATAATATTCGCCCGCTTGCATTTGCTTGAAGATAATCTCTGCAAATTCATCGGTATCCATGGCTTCGTCAGCCTGCAATTCCGACAATTCCGATTTGACCCAGCCGGGAATAATCACCCCCAGTTCGATGTTATCCGGCGCTTCGCGGCGCAGCACATCCATCAGGCCGAGCAACCCCTGTTTGCTGGATACATAAGCACCGCCCGTGCGAGGTAGCGCATTGAACAGGCTGTTTTCAGATGCCGTTGTGTAAATAGCCGAAGGCTGCCCGTCTTCGCGAAAGCGTTTGGCAAAGGTCGAAATACCGTTCCAAACCCCCCAGAAATTGACATCATAAAGCCGCCGCGCTTCTTCCATGTCCATATCGATCACCGAATTACGACCACCGCTCACGCCAGCATTGTTGATCAATATGTCGGCCCGGCCATTTTCCGCCCATGCAAAGTCTGCCAAGGCTTCAATATCTTCCGGCTTGGCGACGTCGCCGACCATATAGTTGGCATCAATGTCTTCGTTGGCCAAATTGGCAACCGCTTCCTGCAGTCGATTTGCGCGTGGCTCAAACAAGATGATCTTGCCACCAGCTTTGCCGATCTGCTTCGCCAGAGCAAATCCGATACCGGTTGCTCCACCGGTTATAACCGTTGTCTTGCCTGCAAATTCCATTTCACACTCCCAACCTTTCGACTGTCACCTGAAAGCCACCTTGGCGAATATATCACCCACGGCAACTGACAAGTGCATCAAAAAACCCTATATGCAGTGCATGTATGTTTTTATCATCTTTATCTGCGGGATAGGAAATTTCGCCATGCACAAGGCGATGATGGAGAGCAATCATCCCATGATCACCGAGGCACGCGGAAGTTTTTCCAAGATACTAGGGCCTTATGGCAGCTATATACTGGAATTTTTCATGCTCGCCGCCGCTCTGGTCTTCGCCAATATGGGAATGCTCAGTGCTGTAATCTTTTATGGCATCTATACCTTGGCCAACGGCGCGGGCGCTTACGTCCTATTTTCAAACAAACATTAAGATAGAAGAGTTTATAGAGCTGGATCATGGATTCGGACTGTAAAGTTGTTGATCCGACTACAAATGTAGTTTGTCGAAAGCCGGTATCACATGCAACCAACCGGACATAGCAGGCGGGCAAGAATAAGACGAAAAATATAAAATTTAATTCCGTTAAGGGGGGATTATCTTGATCAAAACCAATTGGTTATGCATTAGTGTTGCTGTTTCTGCGCTGACCACATCATTTCTAATCCCGTCCTCCGCGTCGGCGCAAACTGAAACGGCGATCCCAACTGCCGTTAACAACAACCTGCAGCCCCGCACGGAAAATAGCCGGCAGATCTATGATGCTGCGCAATTTTCGCGTTTCAATCCCCGCACCGCCCTCGACATCGTCAACCAAGTTCCCGGTTTCATCATTGATACCGGTGACGACAATGCCCGCGGCTTGGGTCAGGCCGATGAAAATGTGCTGATCAACGGTGCCCGGATTGCCGGTAAAAATAATGATGCCTTCACTGTGTTGGGCCGTATTTCGGCAGCCAATGTCCTAAGGGTCGAAATTGTCGATGGCGCGACGCTGAGCATTTCAGGCTTGTCCGGTCAGGTGCTCAATCTGGTCACCAATAGCGATGAAGCCACAGGCATTACCGGCAATTTCAAATGGCGCCCACAATGGCGCCGGGCTGGCGACAACTGGTTTGCTGGCGAAGCATCAATTAGCGGCAAGCTATTCAACGGCGATTTCACCATTGCAGTCGAAAATGACGCCTTTCGCAATGGCGCGCAGGGACCGGAGCGAATTACCAACGGGTCAGGCGATTTGCTGTTCATGCGAGATGAAGTTGCGCGGACACGCGGTGACGTGCCTTCGATCAACGCATCTTATAGCCGCACAAGTGCCGCCGGTTCTGTGTTCAACATTACTGGAGAATATGGACTCAATCGTTTTTTCCAACGGGTCGATACGCTGCGAACGGAAGAGGGAGGGTCGGATATAATCGAGCTGTTCACGGGCCGCGAGCGCGAGTGGAACGCAGAGTTTAGTGCTGACTATGAATTTGCTTTGGGCGGCGGCCGTTTGAAGCTGATCGGGCTGCAACGGCTGGAGCATAGCCCGACCCAGGATTTTTTCAGTCGCACATTTACAGACGGCGTCACACCGACTTTTTCAAGCGGGTTTGACCGGATAGTCGATGAAGGGGAATCTGTGCTTCGCGCGGAATATGGCTGGAAAACCGCTGGCGGTACGGATTGGGGATTTAGCCTTGAAGGCGCCTATAACTTCCTTGAAAGCGAAGCCCAATTATCCGGCGGAGATTTGGACAACTCCAACACCAAGGTCGAAGAAAAAAGAGGCGAATTCATAACAACTTATGGACGCCCACTATCCGATAAACTGACACTGCAAGCCGCTCTTGGCGGTGAATATAGTGAGATTAGCCAAGGCGATCAGAGCCGCTCTTTCGTTCGCCCAAAAGGGTCAGTCACTCTGGCTTGGAAGCCAACCGACGATTTTGACCTTAGCTTCAAACTATCCCGAGAAGTAGACCAACTCGACTTTTTCGATTTCGTCGCGTCGGTTGAAGTTTCAAATGACGTTGTCAACGCCGGTAATCCGAATTTGGTGCCGCCGCAGAAATGGCGCGCCGAATTGGAGGCAACGAAAAAACTGGGTGCTTTCGGGTCCGCTACAGTGACCTTGTTCGGAGAAAAGATCAGCGACATCGTCGACACGATTCCTACCAGCCCCACCACTGAAGCGCGCGGCAATCTCGATAGCGCTGACCGTTACGGACTTTCGCTGGTGTCGACATTGTTGCTCGATCCGATTGGTTGGCAGGGAGCAAAAATCGATATAGAGGCCGAGGCTGTCAAAAGCAGCCTCCGCGACCCACTTACCGGACGGACCAGGCGGATCGGGCAGGATGATATCTACAGTTACGAGATTACCTTGCGACACGATATTCCGAATACCGATTGGGCTTGGGGCGCTGGCATTGAAGATTTTGATGATGTCGGGAATATCCGTCTGGATCAGATCGCGGATTTCGACACACGCGCGCCTTATTCATGGATTTTTGTCGAGCACAAGGATGTATTCGGGCTGACCGTAAACGCCAATCTCGGCAATCTGTTTGATCGCAGCGACCGCTTCGTGCGCACCGCCTATGGTGTGCTGGATGAAGGCACTGGCGAATTTACCAGAGGACGTCGCGACGGTCCGGTCGGATTTGTCGAGAACCGTAGCCGTAAATTCGGTCTTATTTATCGACTCACCATCAGCGGTAGTTTCTAAAGCCACACAGCACTGCGCATAGACAATTGGGTGCGGCGTCCTTACATCCGAGGGATGCCGCCAGATTATAGCACCAAGGGTCAGATCGACCCACCGATGATCCCCACGCTTAAGCGCTTCCTGCCTTATTTGTGGCCAAAAGGTGAGCCGTCTTTGCGCTTGCGGATCGTAATTGCTGGCATACTCGTGCTCTGTGCCAAGGCGGCAGTGCTGTCCATGCCCTTTGCCTATAAGGCAGTGGTCGATGGCATGACCGCTGGCACCGAAGCGGCGCTTACTGTGCTGTTAGCCTTGGTTGCCTCCTATGGATTGGCGCGTTTTGGCCAGGTGATGTTCGACAATTTACGAAACATCGTGTTCGAAAAAGTGGGTCAAGAAGCAGCGCGGCGTCTGGCGAGCAATGTTTTCACGCACCTACACAACCTCTCGCTGCGCTTTCATCTGGGTCGCCGCACCGGCGAAATCACGAAAGTCATCGAGCGCGGGACCAAGAGCATCGACATCATGCTCTATTTCCTACTGTTCAATATCGCCCCGACGCTGATCGAGCTTATCGCCGTACTAGTCATTTTTCAGGTCAAATTCGGCTTTGGTTTGGTGGCGGCAACCATGGCGATGGTGGTCGTCTATATATTCTTCACCCGCAAGGTCACAGACTGGCGCAACGCCTTACGCGCTGAAATGAATGACATGGACACCCGCGCCATTGGCCGGTCGGTTGATGCGTTGCTCAATTATGAGACGGTGAAATATTTCACCGCCGAAGACCGTGAAGCGGCACGTTATAATCGCGCTATGCAGGATTGGGCCAATGCCGCTGTGAAATCGGAAAATTCACTCGGCATGCTCAACATCGGCCAATCGCTGATTACCAATCTGACGATGTTCGGCGCTATGAGTTACAGCGTCTACGGCTGGAGCCAGGGACAATTGACCGTCGGTGATCTGGTGCTGGTCAACGCACTATTGATGCAGTTATTCCGGCCGCTGGATCTGCTCGGCATGGTCTATCGCACCATCCGTCAGGGTCTGGTCGATATGGACGCAATGTTCAGACTGATCGACACCGATCCGGAGATCAAGGACAAGCCGGACGCTGCAACACTGAATGTCAGCACCGGACAGGTGGCGTTTGAAGATGTCGCCTTTTCCTATGATGAAGATCGCGCGATACTCAATGGTCTGAGCTTTGCCGTGCCGCCAGATGGCACGCTGGCTATTGTTGGGCCTTCCGGTGCCGGTAAATCCACCCTCGCGCGACTCTTGTTCCGTTTCTATGACCCGCAAGCCGGGCGCATCCTGATCGATGGTCAGGACATATCTGATGTGACCCAGAACAGCTTGCGCGGCGCCATCGGCATCGTGCCGCAGGACAGTGTGCTGTTTAACGACACGATCGGTTATAATATCGGCTATGGCCGCAATGGCGCAACCCAGGCGGAAATCGAAGCCGCCGCCCGTGGCGCGGCACTGGATGGCTTTATCGCCAAGCTGCCAGACGGGTATGACACACAAGTCGGCGAGCGCGGACTGAAACTCTCCGGCGGCGAAAAGCAACGCGTGGCAATTGCGCGGACTTTGCTCAAAAACCCGCCGATCCTGATATTGGATGAAGCAACGTCAGCGCTTGATAGCCGGACAGAAGATGAAATTCAGGCGACGCTTGCCAAAATTTCGGAACGACGCACGACATTGATCATCGCCCACCGGTTATCAACCATCACCCATGCAGACGAAATTATTGTCCTGAACGAAGGCCGCATTGCGGAACGCGGCAGTCATCACATTTTGCTGGCCAAGCAAGGGCTTTATGCAGATATGTGGCGGCGACAGGCTGAAGACCGGCAATTACATACGGTCTGAACAGGCCGGTTTTGGAAAATATTTTTCAACCTTGGCTGCTTCTGAACTTTACGTTTCAGGGAAATATATCAGAAATACCATCTCTAAATTTACATTATATTACAAGTTGCTAGAGATTGTTATGTTTGCAAGAAAAGCCTGAATAGGTTTACGTGACAATGTAATAGTGTAAATAGTTGTAGCAGGGTGATTTATCCTCCGATGTTGTCATGGAGTATTCCGTACGAAAATGGACGAAGTCAGTGTCGAGATTACTGCAATTAAAAATGCAATGGCCTTAGCAGCCGAAAAAATTGACACGCTAAGTCAGTTAATCGCTGTTTCTGGCCATCAGGACATTGCAAACAATAGTGCAATCTCTGAAGAGATGGACCGCTCCGGGCTGATAGATCGCGCTGAGACAATGCTGAGATGGAGCCGACTAAAAGCCAATATACTCAATCTCGACGCTGGATTATTCACTGATTCCTGTTGGAACATGTGCCTCGATATTTACATTTGTGATCTCAAGGGTGAGAAGATAACCGTTTCTTCCATCGCTCATAGTTCGGGCATTCCGATGACCACGGCGATGAGATATATCAACGTCATGGCCGAAGAAGGGCTTTTGGAAAAATCCCCTAATCCTTCAGATAACCGCATGATATTCATTTCAACATCCACGTTCTGCAAGGACAAAATGGCGCTGATCCTGCAAAATATGAGCTGACCGAGCTGCTACTCCATCGTTGTGAAACGATCATAACGGACATGTTTTCTAACACAGCCCCATGCCGTTAACTCGAACTTAACCATCTTTGTTCATTTATGAATTTACCAGGTGACGGTTCGAAGATTGCGGGATCTTCGAACCACCTTTCCCCGGCAGTGCCGGACAATGTGGTTAGTCATCTGGGTAGTTTAATGAACGACGTAAATATAGAAACGCTGCTTGCTGCAAAGCTGATCGGCAATAGCCCGAAAATGCAGCAACTGCGGATGCTGGTAAAATTTGCAGGCCGTTGCAATTCTTCGATCATGATTTCTGGTCCTTCCGGTAGCGGTAAGGAAGTTGTCGCTGATGCCATCCACACTATTTCACAACGAGCCGACGCTCCGAATATCACGGTCAATTGTGGCGCGTTACCTGAACAATTGATTGAATCAGAATTATTTGGCCATGAAAAAGGCAGTTTTACCGGCGCTTTCAAACAACATGTTGGCTTATTTGAACAGTCTAACAACGGCACAATTTTCCTCGATGAGATCGGCGACATGCCACTCAATATGCAGGTTAAACTATTGCGGGTCTTGGAATCACGGATTGTAAACCGGGTCGGCGGCAATGAAAATATTCCTATCGACGTCAGAGTCGTTGCAGCGTCGCACAAAAACCTTGGCGAGGCGATCCAGCGCGGATCTTTTCGCGAAGACCTGTTCTATCGGCTTTGCGTTGTCCCCATCGAAGTCCCTGCCCTCAATGAGCGGACCGAAGATATTCCGGCATTAGTCGAACATTTCCTGAAACATCAATCAGACAATGCTCCGTCGCCAATATTCACGCCAGAGGCCTATGCTGCCCTGCAGAGCTATGACTGGCCAGGCAACGTGCGTGAATTGCGCAATGTTGTCGAACGGGCCACAGTGTTTTTTGCTGGCCAGCTTGTTCAAGCGCACGATATTGCGGCCCTGGTTAAGTCAGACATTGCTCCGGCTGTCCCCAGCGCTAATATGGAACCATCCCGTCCCTTCGCCGCTCAGCCGATCGATGGACCAAGCCGGTTCACTGAAGACTTCCCAACAAACGATCGAGCGACACCATTTGCAGGTATGCTTTCATCGGCTCTTGGGCATCAAACGAGCAATGTGGTGGATCTAAACGCCCATCTTCAAAGTGAGGAGCGCCGGATAATCATGCATGCTCTTAATACATCGCATGGCGTGGTTTCAAAGGCGGCTCGCTCGATCAACATCAAACGCACGACATTCATTGATAAAATGCGCAAGCATAATCTCGACAAGCATTTTGAAAATAATGTTGCCATGGCCGCTGGCTTTTAACTGGCCTGGCGTAATGAACCGGCCTGTTGTGTTCCTGGCGCAATCGCCATCCAGGCTTTCTCTATTTCGTAAAGCATTTCTCGCGCTGATTCCACGCGTTCGATAAAGGACACGCCGATTTCCGCCTGAATGCGCCGCGCTGCTTCCGTATAGATGGTGTGCAGCGTCTGCGCCAAATCGCCCGCTGCATCAAAATCAAGCGATTCATCCAACCCATTTAAAATGGACAGCGCTTTTGCTCTACATTCAAACACTCTAGCCCTGTCATTCCGGCGGGCGTTCTCGATCATGAGATCCAGACTATCGCGCAGTTCAGAAAAAAGTACCGCAACCAAATCATAGGGATTTGCCGACAAAACGCGGCTGTCCTTCTGGATAGATTTATAGCTTGATGCGCGGCGGATATTCGATTGGAATGTCATTCTCTATGGCTTTCTAACGTCAGTTATTATCATTAAAGGATGCGAATTGCTGTTCGACATAGGATTGGGTCGCGCGCAGCACGGAAAGTTGCCGCTCCAAACCAGCAAAAGTGCTTTGCAATTGCTCCTGCAAGCGATCGCCTTCGTCGGTAATCTTCACGCGTCGCTCCGCGATGGATTCACGGATACTATCCAGCCGTTCCTGGGCTTGGCCAAGCGCTCCATTTTCATCCTGTAAAGCTGTCGCAATTTTATCCAGAGCACCGGATAGCCCGATATTCGTTTCGGTTATGATCGCAGGCTCCAGCATCAATTTGATCGCACCGCTATCAAGCTCGAGAGCCGCGTCCAGACGGGTCTCGTCGATGCTCAACGTACCATCACTCTCTGTCCGGAGACCAATATCGGCCAATGTGTTGAAATCGCCGGTGTCGTTCAACCGTGTCGACGTCAACTGGCTCAGCTGTCTAATCACTTCGCGCGCACCGCGATCCCCGGCCAGCGGACCACCACTTGCACCAGCTAATCCTGGAGCAGTAGCATCGTTCAGAGAAGACCGCAGTTCGTTATAGGCGGTAACAAATTCCGTCACCAGACTACGAACATCGAGCGGTTCAGAATCGCCATTTATCGTTAAATTTGTACCCGGTTCTGCTGCCAATAGCGATATCTGGACGCCCGGTATCGCACCCAAGACGCTATTGCTGCTGTTGGTCAATTCAATACCATCTACCCGGATGATGCTGTCTTCCGCCTGGTCAATATTTGTAAAGTTCAAGGGCACCCCGAGAATAGGGCCACCAACTGGACTATCGGATACGGTAAAAGCGCTTTCCACGCCTTCTTGCGATTCCATCACCAGCCTCGCCCCCGCGTTATCGGTTATAATGGATGCCGTTACACCGCTGTTACTGGCATTAATCGCATCTCTCATACCGGCGAGACTATCATTCGCGCTGTCGATCACGACATCAAAACTGCCTCCGCTATTGTTGATCGTCAGCGTACGCTCACCCACTGGATCAGATGCACTGGCGTAAACATCAGTCATTTCACGCTGTGCGGCAGCAAGCTGCACAACTTCGATCGAAGCAGGCAAACCTTCGGGTCTTCCACCTTCGACGACCGTTGCATTGGCTAAATCGGTTCTGGTTGAGATAAGCTCGCCAACAAAACCTTGCCCATTCAAAGTTTCTTTTACAGCCGCAGCAAAGGTGCTCAATGCCGATGCGGTTGCTGCCATCGCGGATATTCGCGTGCTATTCAACTGATCGCGCTCGTTGAGCTGTCCCAGCTTCGCGCCCGTTGATGCGGCGACCAGGTCTGCCACCAGCTGCGCACTGTTAAGGCCTGAACCAGCGCCTATGCTATTTATGACATTTGAGAACATAGTTATTTCACCTTTGAAGGGGTGGACGGCAATTTTTAGGACGGATTAAGAGGCTTTTCTTTTTTTATCATGCGAGCCGGCTTCCATCGGCAGAAAACTGCATATCGTCGGGCGGATTTAATCTTGGCTTGCTCAACGGACTGACCATTTTTGCATCGAGCTGAATAAGGAAGCTTAGGAGCGCCGCAATCGGAGCGAATAGGCGATCATCAATCACCTCTCCCGCTTCTGATGTGAAATATACCGACCGGGTGAGCTCTGGATATTCCATCACCGGAGTCCCTATTTCCGCCGCCATTTCACGCATGGCCAAGGCGATCGCATCACAGCCTTTACCCAATACCACGGGCGCATGATCCTGATCCCGGTCATATCGCAAAGCAACGGCGAAATGGGTCGGATTGACTAATATTACGGTGGCATCGGCAACAGCTTTACGAGTGGAATCACCGAGCATTTCGCTGCGGCGCTGGCGCTGGAGCGCCCGCGTATCGGGCGAACCTTCGGTCTGCTTATGCTCGTCTTTGACTTCCTGTTTCGACATTTTCAATCGCTTGCCCCGCTGGAACAACTGGATCGGCACATCAATCATGGCGATCAGCATCAGGCTTATGGTTATCCCGACAAGCAACTTGAGAAAAAGAGAGGCATAGCTGGTCACCGCGATGTTCAAATCCTGCGCGCCAAGCTGAGCGAGATCGCCGAGATGCATGAACATGATAACACCGCCGACAGTCCCGATCAGCAATACTTTCATGATCGACTTGCCTAATTCCATCACGCCATTGGTGCCAAATATCTTTCCCATGCCCTTGATCGGATCCATTTTGGACGGCTTGGGTTTCATCGCTGACCAACGCCAGCCCAAGGAACCGAGCATTGCCGGGGTAGCAATTGCCGCCGCCAACAAAATGGCAAACAGGCTCATAAATTCGGGAAGAAGACTGGATACGAGCGAAGAACTGCGCCCACCGATATCGAACATTTCGACATCCCGGCTATCGAAAACCAACGCGCTTGTGAGCATGTCGGCCAAAGCTTGAAAAAGCGTACCGCCAAATGTGAACATGGCAGCAGTACCGACAAATATGACCATCGCGCCGCCAAGATCCTGCGACTTAAGAACATCGCCCTTTTCCGAGCTATCCTTCAGTTTCTTCGGTGTTGGTGCTTCGGTCTTTTCACCGCCGCCGGGGGTTTCTTCCGCCACTATTTGCCTCCCGCAATCATGGTCGCTTGTTCAAGCCCCATAGTCAGCGACCGAATGACCGTATCTGCCATGATGGGAGCGGTAATGGCGAGCAAGACCAGGCCAGCGGAAATTGTGACCGGGATACCGACAGCAAAGAGGTTCATCGCTGGTGCCGTGCGGGCCAGAAAACCCATGATAAGCTGGATGAGAATAAGCGCGCCACCGACGGGAAGAGCAATTAGCAAACCCATCGAGAATAAAGTGCCGCCAAATTGCACAATGCCCCATGCCAATTCCGCGCCAAGAAATGCATATCCCGGTGGCAAGGCGGAATAGCTCTTCACTATGACCGCCAGCAGCATCAAATGACCATCAATGGCCAACAGCAGCAAAGTCGCTAAAATTGTTAAAAACTGGCCAATAACTGGCGTCGACTGCCCTGTCTGTGGATCGGACATGCTCGCAAAACCAAGACCCATTGCGTTGCTTATCGTCTCGCCAGCTATGACCACACTAGAATATCCAAGCTGTAGCGAAAAACCGATCGCCACGCCGACTAACACCTCGCCCAAAACAAAAATCATGTTGCTCAGGCTGATGGCTGTGTCGGTGGGCAAATCAAAACTGGCGCTGTTTGTCGCCACCATGCCGATCATGAACGCCAAAATGATACGGACCTGAATGGGTACATTCGCAGCCCCGAAAATGGGCGTGACGACCATCGCCGCGCCGGGGCGGATCATGGCCATCATCCATAGCCACATCTGTGCTTCAACATCTGCAAAGCCCGGCGCTATCATAGCAACAAGTCCGGAATGCGGTCAAAAATCTCTCTGGTAAAATCAACGATCAAGACAAGGATCGACCCGCCGAAAACTGCAGCAACTGCAGCCACGATGACCAGCTTGGGAACAAAGCTCAATGTTTGCTCATTGATCGATGTTGCCGCTTGCACCATGCCGAGCAGAAGACCGACAAGAAGCGCAGGAATGAGCAAGGGTGCGGCCGCAAGTGCGGTGATCCACAATGCTTGCTGGGCAATTCCGACAAAGAAATCTGTATTGTCCGCCATGATCTATCGCGCAAACGAGGCTGCGAGAGAACCCATGGTTAAGGCCCAGCCATCCACCAAAACGAACAGTAATAATTTAAAGGGCATCGATATAATGACCGGCGAAAGCATCATCATACCCAAGGCCATCAGCACCGCTGCTACCACGAGATCGATGATCAAAAATGGCAGAAATATAAGGAAACCAATCTGAAAGGCCGTTTTGAGTTCGCTGGTCACAAATGCCGGCAACATGATGGAAAAAGGGATATCTTCGGTGGTTTCGAAACCTTCCTCATTGGCAAGGTCCATGAACAACCTGAGATCACTTTGACGGGTCTGTTTCGCCATGAAGCTATGCATGACCTTGCCCGA
Source organism: uncultured Sphingomonadaceae bacterium (assembly GCA_947489315.1). Taxonomy (GTDB): domain Bacteria; phylum Pseudomonadota; class Alphaproteobacteria; order Sphingomonadales; family Sphingomonadaceae; genus Parasphingorhabdus. The sequence continues at coordinate 644,806 of CANLCX010000001.1, read as the reverse complement.
TCTATCGATAGCCTCCGTCAATGTGATCTCGTCGGCGGAATAAGGTTCGATAGCCTGCTGATTGATCTGCTCGATACTCGGCGCCATGACGAACATGGACAGAAAAAGGGACAGTCCGATCAAGACCTGATTAGGGGGTGACTGTTGCAAACCCAGGGCGTGACGCAATATCGACAAGACAATGATGATCCGGGTAAAACTCGTCATCATCAGGACAATGGACGGCAATACCGTCAACAATCCCATGACGATGAGTATTTGCAACGTGGCGCTCAATGGCTGGCCATCGCCCGATACGTCATCCAGAGCCCGTTCGAGCGCTGCAGAGGCGCCTGGTGGCGGAGCAGCGGGGGCCTGTGCGAAAGCTGGGTCCGCAACAAACACGGAAGCCGCAAGCGCAATAATTGCCCATATATATGTGAAGTTAATCCGCATTTTTGGTATCAATCTTTGCAACGCCGTTGCGCGTGACGGAGAGGAGAATTTTGCGCCCCTCAAAATCGACCACTGCCAATTTATTGTTCACGCCTATCGGAAGCACTTCCACGATATTCAGGCTGTTCGTATTTTGGCGCATCATCGATTGCGGCTGATATTTGCGATAAAGCCAGAGCGATCCGTAAATCAGCAAGCCGATCAGCGGCAGCATGATGAGCAGTTTGACGATGTAGAAGGTCATCAGTTGCGCCTTTCCACACGGGCTCGGGCCATACCGTTCGATACGATTTCTGCGATACGCACACCGAATTTATTCTTGACCGGAACGACCTCGCCGCGGGCGACCAGCGTTCCGTTGACATTGATATCAATCAACTGATCGACTTGACGATCCAACTCGACAATGGAGCCTTCTTTCAGGTCCATTATTTCGGACACAGTCATCGACACACTGCCAACCTCGACCGATAGCCGGACTTTGATATCGGCAAGAAATGCATAGTGATCCTGAGGCTGGCTGATGTTAACGCTAGCCGGCTCTGCGGCTCCAAGAGCCTCGCTGTCATGAGTCATATCGTTCATTGTCCGGTCCTATAAAAAATATTTGATTTTGAAGGCGACACCGCCATTTTGTTCACCAATGCAACCATGTGCGAAGACGCGGTCTCCGATGATCAGCGGCACGTTATCGGTTGGCGAGACGGGTAAAATATCGCCGACGGCGAGCCTGGATAATTGCGACAATTCCATTGTCGGGCGCGCCAATACAGAGCGGACCGGCATGTAAACCTGATCCAAAGATTCTTTCAGAGATTGCTGCCAGGCAGGATCAATCACGCTGGTTTCGCGGTTCAACGGACGATGGAGTTGTGGTTCGATTGATACCAACCCGTCGATGGATTGAATAAAGTCCATTGCTTCTATGGCATGGCCGGATAGGGCTACTCGAGCCGATCCCACCAGAATATTCGGATCATCCAGCTCCATCTCGATGTCGTGCTTATCGTGGACAAACCCGACATAGCGAATTTTGGTTTCAAAAACGACAGACCATCCTTCGGACAAGCCTTCACCGATGGCTGCGGCTAACCGGTCAATCATGCTCGTTTCAGACCGCGTGAGATTTCCTTCGGCACATGTTTTGCCGTCAAAATTTCCGCCGAAGAAACAGTCAACACATGCGGTTAAAAATAAACGCGAAATACGAACCCATATCGGAGTGGCAGAAACACCAAACTGATATTGCAGATAAACGGCATCGGCTTCTTGGCCGGCATGCCACTCGGCATATTGAACCGTATCGCTGCTGGCCATTTCCACTGCTAATTCACATCCGATGATATTCATCAAGCGGCCCGTCAATTGACTGGCCAGCTTTTTCTCAACCTTGCGATACACCGTCAAAAGCATATCGTCCGGGCCGCTTTTTTTCAGTAAGCTGTGCTCTACAGGAGCGCGCGCTGTCTGTGCGGCAGCATCAGGGGATTGCATAACATCAGGGGATGGATTGGACATGAGTTTGGCCTTCTCTATTATCTACTGAACGACCAGGCTGGTGAAATAGACGTCCTCAATCCCGCCAAATCCGCTCTTTTCTCTGAGCGTTGCGTTAATCACATCTCGCAATTTTTTCTTGAGCAGGAGCTTGCCTTCTGGTGTCTCCAACTCGACCGCGTTCTGTTGCCCCAGCTCCATCAGCACAGCCGACCGAATAGCGATTTCATGGGCGGCCACATTCTCGAACACGCGTTCATCATAATAGGTTGAAATGGCGAGCGACAATTGCGCAAAGCTGGCGGAATTATAGAGGTTCGAAGTGAACGGCTGTTCAATCTGATGATAAGTTATCGTAAACTTGCTCGCGTCTTCGCTAGGCATGGCGGCTTTGGCTTCTTTTTCACTGACAGCCGATCCATCTTTCAATATGATCTTCGGCTTGTTGGGGTCTTCCGGCTCTTCGCCTTCACCGCCCATCGTGCCAGCCACATAAAATCCGCCGGCAGCACCACCGCCGCCCAGTACGGCTACTGCGACAAGACCGACGATGAGCCCCTTCATCTTACCCTTTTTCTTTTTGGGCTTTTCTTCTTCTGGATTGGTATCTGACATATTGACCTCTGAAATTTCTATGGGTTTCGATTATCTGGTATCGGCTCAGGCGTAGCGGCCGTTATCGTCGGAATTCTGAGGCTCAACCTCACTTCCGGATGCCATCGCGGATCTATGGCTTGGAGATCGAGCCGAGCGTTCCTGCTGCGCATTTGCGCTATCTTGCTGCTCAAAATTCATGTTGTCGTTAGGCCCTGCCGAAAGCATATTCTCTTTCAGATCGACACGCAGGAGCAAATCTGAGCGCCCTTGCGCCTTCAGCATCTCCTGAATCGCCTGACTATGCTGCGCAATTACATCGCGTGCAGCCTGGTTTTCGGCTTCAATCTGGATAATTTCATTCGGTCCCTGTGCGAGCAAGGATATTTCCAGGCGACCCATATTTCTGGGATTTATCTCGAATTTCTTCAGGTCGCCGTTGATTCTAAGATCGCCAATTTCAGAGGCGAAACGCTCAGCAAATTGCGGTGCATTCCAGTCGAAATTCACGGTCTTTTGCATGCTACTCTGGCCGCCGGGTACGGTGGTTGGATGCGCCGGCATAACCGTCTCAACACTTCCATCCAAAGGCGCGGCGGTTGGAAGGTTTTCCATTTCCACGATCGATGCTTTGGTTTCGATCTTGATAGGCTTGTCCGCTGCAATCACCGTTTCACGCGTTTCAATTTCGGCGAACTGGCGTGATGAAGATGCCGCTACTCTAGTTTTGCTGTTTGACCGAAGATCGAGCAGGTCTTGTATTTTGGGTCCTGAACCAGTCGCTTGCAGCGTTGATGATGCCAATAATGGCCCAGCACCTGATAGAGTCGTTTTTGTGACCTGGGTTTTTGCTCTGCTGCCCCTCGACGGGATATCGGTTGGCATTTTTGCGCTCAGGCTCTGAATCGGCAGATCAATGGCTGCGGATCTATCCTGTGGCTTGCCGTCGATCTTTTGCGTGCTTTCCATCTCAGGTTTAAACGCCGCTGGAGATTTGCTCTCTACTGACTGCTTATTTTCTGCAGGCGTTATTTTCAAACCTTCCGAAACAGGTTCGTCCGAAAATGTGGAGAGGTTTTTATCTGCAACAACCGGTGCGTTTTGAACCTTAGCACCCATGGCTAGTTTTTGATCCAGATCGCTAGCTGGCGTTGTCACTTCATTTGTGGTCGGGCCATCGACGAAAATCAATGGTATAGAAGTAACCTTGCTTACATTGCCCAATTCACGCTTTGGCTTATCCACGCCATTATCGACCATTGGCAGTTCTGACGTACGCGGGCCTCTTCCATTCGGATATGAGCGATTTGATGTGGCTGGTTCATCGGTACTAATTCCCGATAGAATTTGCCCGACCGTTGACGGTCTTGCAGCCAATGGAGCATTTTTGTGCACGTTCGCGTTAGCGGTCTCTGTCGCTGTTGGCAGCAGATGCGAAATGAAGCGGTCCATTTCCGAGTCAGATGTCGAAGAAGAGGCATCTGAGGGCAATTCGGCATCGCTGCGACTGCCGTCAACGGAGGTCGTAAACGCTATCGTTTTCGGAATATCAGGCCCAATGGTTGTCGGCGCAGATTTAGAATCAGTTGTAATATACTGCTCCAGAAACTGCTCATTGCGCGTGTCTTCCGTGCCATCACCGGACATCGGGCGCGACCGGTCTTCGCCGGGAGCCAGAAGGGAGCTAAACTCATTATGTGTTGTGCGTGTTTCCATGTCCGAAGGCTTTGCAGAAAGCGTGCCAATTATGGAATGAGAGGCTTCTGACATGATTTTACCGATCATCGCGGCGATCCTTTTTCTTATTATTACCGATATTATACAATATGTTATGCTTGATATCCGTTTTGAAAATTTCTGCTTTTCGGGCCTTGCGAAGGTTCGACTGCAACAGCTTCCCGGTACCCTCATAGGTCGACCGGGCGGCAAGGCTTTGCCGCTCTGCATGGGCAAATTCTTGCCGTGCCGTTTCGATAGATGCTTCTATCGACCGTTCCGCATCAACCAATCGTCCTGAAAGCTCCATTCTCGCCGACAACATGTCCGCGCTAATGGCTTCAACGTCAGAAAATATCTCCGTTTGCAGCCCCCTGATCCTGTCCGCACTGTCCTGCAGCGAGGCACAACGATTGGCGGCTTTGGCAAGTGCACTTTCTTTCAGTTTTTTCTGGGTATCGCGCACCTTCAAAATGCGCTGCAGCCCCTTCACTTTTCGTTTCATGACTCAAACAGGGCGGACAGGTCGCTTATGCTTTTCTGGAAATTAATAAGCTCGCGGGGCTTCTGCTTGATATAGTCCACGATGATCGGCCATTGCGCGAGCGCCTCATCGATATTGGGATCGCTTCCTGCCTGGTACGCTCCCATCAAGACCAGGTCTCTATTCTCTTCATAGATAGACCAGAGCCGCCTGAAATGGGTCTGTGCCGCATGATGATGATCATCGATAATATCGACCGCGACCCGGCTGATCGATTTACCGACATCAATAGCCGGGAAAATACCCTGCTCAGCCAACGAACGAGACAATATGATATGACCATCGGCAATCGCACGCGCGCTATCGACGACCGGGTCATCCAGATCATCTCCGTCCGCAAGAACGGTATATATGGCGGTAATCGAACCGCCCGTGTGACTGTCATTGCCCGCCCGCTCTATGAGCCGCGGGATCATCGACAAGGCAGAGGGCGGATAGCCTTTCATTGTCGGAGGTTCCCCTGCCGCCAATCCAATTTCCCGCTGGGCGTGGGCAACGCGGGTCAAACTATCAATCACCAGCACGACCGATTTACCCTGCGAGCGGAAATGCTCGGCAATAGCGGTGGCCCGGTGAGCAGCCTTTAACCGAGACGAGGGCGAATGATCCGCCGGGACAGCTACCGTTATCGTCGGGACAGCATCTTTTTTCGCATTGCGGCGATTGACGAAATCATTCACCTCACGGCCGCGCTCGCCGATCAGGCCAACGACCACGACATCGGCCACCACGCCGTCTAAAATTTGATTGATCAGCATCGATTTTCCGACACCGGAGCCAGCAATGACAGCAACCCGCTGGCCCTGCCCAAAGGTCAACAAACCATTGAGCGCTCTGATCCCCATATCAATCGGTTTGGTGACGCTCGCACGGCGCATGACATTGCCTTCAAGACCCGATAGCGGCACACTTTCTGTTGCTAATATCGGCCCCTTGCCATCAATCGGTTCGCCCATCGGACCAACAATCCGGCCAAATAGTGCGTCACCAACGGCAGCTTCGTTTGATTTGAGATAAGGCAATACGCGGCTTCCGCTGCGCAGCGGTGCATCCTGGACCATCGGGATCATGAGCGCTCGTGACCCCTTGAAGCCAACCACCTCCGCGCTGATCTCACGGCCATCCGTCGCAATGACGCGACCGGAATAACCCAAAGGATAGGCGAAGCCGGTCACTTCCAGCATGCCATTATCATGGGCTGACAATTTGCCGACATAGCGCGGTTCGTTGCTAATATGCTCGATCCGCGCCAACAGGCCCTGGATACCCTTCCCGCTATTCGGATCGCTGACGAAACCTGCGTGTTCGTCACTCATGATCGGAATCCGACTGCGGGCCGCTAAATTCGTCAATCAGCGCATGCAATTCGTCCAGCACGACTTCGGACCCTTTTTCGATCCAACCACCGGCATGACTGAGTTTCAGATTGCCGCGCAGCATCGATGGGTCGGGTCGCAGCGGCAATTTACAAGCGCTCTGATCGATCAATGCCACATCATCAGGATGCAAAAACAGGCTCGCACCTTTCTGATCTTGATCAATTTTGTCAGCCAATTGGGTGGCCCAGGCCTGCAGCAGCACGGGATCCGGAACAGCAAGCTCAGAACAGCGCCGAAAGAGCGATTCAATCGCGTTGAGGATCAGGGCAAAACTGCCCGTGGAATGAAGGTCGTTCAAATGGCGTATAGCGTCTGCGATATTGGCAGCCGTTTGATCATCTTGCGCCTGCTCTGCAGCAATGGCGGCTTGGCCATCTTCCCAACCTTTACGATAGGCCGCTTCGAATATATCCTCTTCCTCGTTGCCCGTGGGCATCGGATTTGCAGCAGCATCCTGTCCTTCGAAGCTTTGAAACTGATTGCCGCCACCCCCACTGGCATCAGGAGCCAGACTGCCTGACCATGCAGAAAATTCTTTCTGTTCGATCGGCATACGCCAGAGCGGGACAACATCATCACCGTGGAGACTTTTTTCTGAATGCAGGTCAGACATAATCAGCGCCGCCAGCGGACATTGTGATTTCACCATTGTCCAGCATCAATTTGGCCACTGCAATGACGCCTCTCTGTGCATCAATCACGGCTTCCATCGGCAATGGCGGTGCTTCATCCATTTCATCTTGAATGGTTTCAGCGGCGCGCTGCGACATAGATTCGAAAATCTTGGCTTTGAGCTCGCTTGATGCGCCACGGAGGGCTGGAACCAAAATGCTGGAATCCACCTTGCGGGCAACCGTACCAATATCCTTTTTCGACAAGTTGATCAGATCTGCAAATACGAACATCTCATCTTCAATCAGTTTTGCGATTTTCTTGTCGCGGCGGGTAACGCCTTTCAGCACGGCCTGGCCAATTTGCTTGGGAAGATTATTGACTATAGAGGCGCTATCCATGACGCCGCCAATTGCCATCGGTGGCGCAAGCTCCTCTGCCGAGGGCGTTTTGTTTTCAAGTAGCCCGTGGATTTGAGCCAAAGCATGCGCGCTGACTGGTCCCAATGTCGCGACACGGTAGACCAACTCATCCAGTAATTCCGAGGGCACCAGCTGCAACATCTCTGCGGCAGCCTCTGGCGTCATGAACGAGATTAACACGGCTGCAATCTGCGGTGGTTCGCTTGATACCAGTTCCGCAAGATCCTTTAGCGGAACCCATTTCAGAAGTTCGGCGATATTGCTCGGCCTTTTCGGCGCAAAGCGATTCATCATCGTTTCTGCACGCGAGGTGCCTAGGGCCTGCCGGAAAACCCGGCTGACTTTTTCATCTGACTTATAGGCCACCATCGTCTGATTTTTGGTCAACTGCAGAAATTTATCCAGCGACCCGTCAATCTGAATGGCATCAACATCAGCAACGCTGAACATGGCCTCGCCAAGCAATTCTGCTTCCTCTGGTTCGAGACGTTCGAGAATCTTGGCTGCTTCTTCGTCATCGAATAACAGCATCAAGATCGCCGCGGTCTGACGACCGGTGATCAATTCCAATTGCTGGCCATCCTGTTCGGCGGCCTGGTCTTTCTTGGGCGCTGCTTCAGCCATCAGCTTCCTCCAACTCGTCCGTTTCTTTCAAAAGTTCTTTGACAACGAGCGCGGCGTGATCCGGGTTTTGCCGAACAAAATTCTGGGTCAGCAAAGCGCGTTCCTGATAGCTAGGAGCGGCCTGAATCATATCGATGGTAATGGGGCCACCTTCATATTGCGCAGCTGATCCGGAGCCATTTCCAGTATTGCCATTTGCTGACGTTGCGTTCGGCAGACTCCGATTCTGCATCATCAGATCAGCTGGAATATTGGCACTGGCAGCCAATTCTGCTTTGCGGTCTTTCTCTGCATTCAACCACCGCTTCAAAATCGGCCGAGCAATGAAGAGGAGGATCAGCAAAGAAACAATAAGCGCCGTTGCATTTCTGGCTATGATGCCAAACCAAGGCGATTCATACCACGCCTCAGCCACTTCACTTTCTGTTACTGGCCGAAACTGGCTCGCGGAAACGGCGATCTGATCGCCTCGTTCGGCATTAAAACCAATTGTGCCTTTCACTAGCTTTTCTATGTCCTGAATTTCCTTGGGCGACTTGGCATTTTTTAACGCCTTGTCATCAATCGCAACGGCAACCGACAAACGAGACACCTGACCGGTTGCCTGATTGGTTACGGCAATTTCCCGGGCCAGCTCGAAATTCCGTTTATATTCTTCATTGGTTCTAAGCTGTTGGGCTTGCGCCCCACCTTGCTCTTCCTGGCCTTCAGGCTGATCCTCAAGTTCCGCAGCGGCGGGCGGTCGATTGGCAAGCGCTCCGGGTATACCACCAGCCTGTGCACCGCCAATCGGCTCTTCGGAACGCATCCCCTGCTCTGATCGCAACACCGAACCATCAGTTGGATAGATTTCACTGGTGGCCTGCTTCTCATCAAAGTTCACATCTGCGGTCACTTCGGCAACAAAATTGCCGGGACCAACAATGGGCGTCAAAAGGCTTGCTAGGGATTGGCGATAGCGGTCTTCAATCGCTGATTTTATTTTCAGCTGTGTGTCATTCTCGTTGGATTCAGCGCCTTCACGACGGGACAGCAACCTACCATTTTGGTCAATCACTGATACATTGGAAGCAGAGAGGCCCGGCACAGAACTGGCGACAAGGTTCAAAATCGCCTGGGTTTGCTTTTCATCCAGCGCGCTGGAACCAGCCAGTTGCAAGATTACCGAAGCGCCCGGTTCATTTCTGTCACGCAAAAAGATGCTCGGCTGTTCAACAGCCAAATGAACCCGCGCGGAAATTACATTATCAAGCGCCTCTATAGAACGCGCCAGATCCATTTCTCTGGCCGAACGTAATTTTTCGGATTCAACAGCCCGGCTGGCACCCATCGGCATACTCGACATGATCGTATCACCGCTAGGAGCCGTGCGAGGAAGCCCTTGGCCAGCGAGCTCGATCTTGGCGGTATGATAATCTTCGTTGCTGACCGTCAAAGTGCCGGTTACATCATCAACCTGATAAGGGATATTCGCGCTTTGCAGAGATTGCATCACGGCGGCTTTGTCATTGTCCGGTAATCCGCGGAACAAATCACGCTGCGGCGGTTCCCGTAAAACAAGCCAGGCAGATAATGCCGCAACGATCACGGCCGATAAGATGATAAGCGGCATTGCCCTGGCAATGGCCGGTTGTTTTATTAAATCTTGGATTGGCCCAAATAAACCGCCAGAGCCAGCGCCATTCATCGGAAACGACTGTCCGCCCGTTGGAGCAACAGGCGCGAGATTCTGGCCAAGGGGTGTTTCTTCAGCCATCTATCACACCGACATATTCATGATGTCTTTGTACGCAGACAAGAGCTTGTTGCGGACTTGCAAAGTGGATTCAAAGCCTAGTGATGCTTTATGCTTGGACAGCATCACCGCTGCGACGTCATTGGTCTCGCCCATTTGATAGGCGGTTGTATTGGCCTTTGCTGTCGCTTGCAGCCTATTCACTTCCTGAATGGCATCGGTCAGCTGATCGGCAAAACCGGTCGGCCCAGTTGTTTTCTCGGGTTGCTGGATTTGACCTGGCCCAGACAGGTTGGATGTTTTGCTGGCAATATCTTGCAACGCATTATTGCGGGTCAGGATGGCGTTGCGCGCCGCCATCAGGCTATTCATGTTGACGGAAGACATAATCTATCTCCTGCTCACGCGGCCAACGCACGCATATCGGCCATCCGATAGCGTAGCGTCCGCTCGGAGATGCCAAGTTCTTTGGCAGCTTCGCGGCGGTTGCCGTTGGTTTGTTCGAGAGTTTTGTTGATCGCATCATATTCGACACTTTTGGAAATGGAGTGCAGGTCACGGCCACGAACGAACCGGGCCGAGCTACCAGGTTGCACAGCATCCTGTTTCGGTTGGGCAGACAGGCTGTCACCGGAAAACATCAAGTCGCGGGCTTCGAGACGGTCTCCGTCACACATCACCAAAGCGCGCTGCAAAACATTAGCAAGCTCGCGAACGTTACCGGGCCAATGATGGGCTTTCAGGCGTTCGATGCAGCATTGCGAAAGCGATATAAATTTCTCGTGACCTTTTTGAAAGTCCATCATCATGAAGGTTGAGATGGCAACAATGTCAGCCGGGCGTGCCGCGAGCGGCTCCAACTCAACAGGCATAACATTTAAACGCCAGTACAAGTCTTCGCGGAATTTTCCGGCCTTAACCTCTTCGGCGAAATTCCGGTTGGCGGCGCAAATGATCCGGACGTCAATTTTCTCATGGCGGGTTGCACCAACGGGAAGAATTTCGCCTTCCTGCAGCACACGCAGTAGTTTGGACTGGCTCTCCAGTGGCATCTCGGTAATCTCGTCGAGGAAGATGGTTCCGCCATCGGCCTCCTTGAACAGCCCAACCGCGCTGGCATAGGCTCCAGTAAAGGAGCCTTTCTTATGTCCGAACAAAATGGACTCGATCATCGTTTCGGTAATGGCCGCGCAATTGATGGTAACCAGCTGCTTGTCAGCGCGGGTGCTATGTTCGTGAATATAGCGGGCGACGCCTTCTTTGCCGGTCCCGGTTTCACCGGTGATCATGACATTGGCATCGCTGCGGGCTACGCGGGCGGCATATTTATATAAGGCAATAGATTTGGGATCCGCAAAGGCAGGCCCTTTGCCCCCACGCATGGATTCGATGATGCACGACAGACCAAATAGTTTGTCTGCTTCACCAAATTCAATGCGGGGGGGCTGGCTGAGGGTAGCCGGAACGAAACGGAATGGGCCATCGCGATATATTACGACGGGATCTTTTGCACCACCATTAGCACCTGCTTTTGCTGCGCCATCAATGTGGGGTAGTTGCGCAGCGGCAGATGACAATGTGTGGTTGGAGTGGAAAGATTCAACACTCCCGAGCATATCAACAAGTTCTGGAAACCTAGAGACCAGGCTAGATTTAATTGTGTTGTTGATCATCTCATTCCCTCACGTTTTACTCTGAGCACGGGATCCTTTGTGTGCTCATCCGACACCTCGCAATCCGCGTGCCAGTTTTGGCGAATGGCTGAAAACCAGCAAATTTTATTTAGGAATCGTCGGTTTTCCGACAATGTCGTCGGAAAGCAGACAGCTTTTCAGGGTACCTGTCGGAGAACCGACAAATATTTTTCATTAATTTATTCGAGGTCCGCCGTTAACTCCAATGAGGCCGCTTCAGGAGACGAGGTGACCCACAGTATCAATCGTGTAAGTAAATTGTGAAAAGGAAGTCACCATGACTGTAATAGGAACTAACGTAACAGCAATGCGCACCAGCTACGCTTCTAACCAAGCTGAAATGGGCCTCGCAAAATCTATCGAACGTCTTTCAACAGGTCGTCGTATTAACTCTGCATCTGATGATGCCGCCGGTAACGCAATCGCAACCCGGATGACCTCTGAAGTCCGTGGCCTGAACATGGCGATCCGTAATTCTAATGACGGTATTTCTTTGGCTCAGACCGCTGAAGGCGGCATGAACGAAATTACGAGCATGTTGCAGCGTATGCGTGAACTGTCTGTTCAATCTGCCAACGGCACGCTTTCTGGCGGTGATCGTACCAACCTTCAGACCGAGGTTACCGCTCTGATCGCTCAGATCGGCGACGTTGCATCACGTACAACCTTCAACGATGTTGCATTGCTTGACGGCACCAACGCGTCGATCAACATTCAGACCGGCAGCGACGCCAGTCAACAGGTCGCCGTTACGTTGACCGATGTATCTGCTGCTACCCTCGCTGTTGACGCGCTGGATATCAGCAACGAAGCCGGCGCTGCCGCAGCGTTGACCGCTCTGGACACTGCTTTGGATACAATCACAACCGCCCAGGCTTCTTTGGGTGCTGACCAGAACCGTCTGCAGACCACTGTATCAAACCTGTCTGATCGCGTTTCCAACATTACGGAATCACGGTCGCGTATTCAGGATGTAGACTTCTCTGCAGAAACCACTGAACTGGCTAAGAACCAGATCCTGAGCCAGGCTTCATCCGCCATGCTCGCTCAGGCTAACCAGTCTCAGCAGTCTGTACTAAGCCTCCTTCGGTAATTAGTAACACCAGAGAAAATGACAAAGCCTCTTCCCCAAACGGGAGGAGGCTTTTTCTTTGGGTAAAAACGCTGCCGGCGACTGGGACCCACTGGTTCTCTAGTCTGACGTCATCGCTGCTTGTAACTTTTCCAGCGCTCGCTTTTTGATCTGGCAGACGCGCACAGAAGAAACTTCCAGCAGAGCTCCGATCTCGTCCAGCTGCATCTCCTCAATAAAATAGCAATTGAGGACCATCTGCTCTCGTTCATTCAACTTTTTCAAATTGGCGGACAGAAGATCGATCATCTGGCTTTTTTCGAGCGTTTCATGCTGATCGTCGTCGTCATTGGTGAACCAGCTGCTGGAATCGGAATAGACTTCGTCCAAGGAATCCACATGGATATCGATCGCTCGGTCCGCATTTTTGCGAAACTCGGCTTGATCCATACCCATTGCTTCGGCAAGCTCGACTTCATTGGGTTCACGGCCGTTTTCTTGAGCCAGCTGTTCACCAACCCGCCGTAGCCTTTTGTTCCAATCAACCGAGCTTCTCCGCAAACTGCATGTGGTCCTTAAATAATCTATCATCGCTCCACGAACGCGAACATATAAATAGGTGCTGAAGCTATGCCCCTGATCCTCATATTTTCCGGCCGCCTCGACCATCGCGACTAGGCCCACCTGAATCAAATCCTCCAGTTCAACTTGGTCTGGCGAGAATGATTTTATCTGCCAGGCGATCTTGTTGACTAGGCTTTGGTTTTCTCTAACCAGCCTGGCTTCATCAATCTGCATGGCACCATAGGCCTGAGATGCTCTGTTTTTCGCTTGCAACATATGTTCATTCCACTCGATTAAAATATCTGGTTTGCTTCGACCCGGGGTATTTCCGGCTGGGTTTGTGGCACCCCGATTTTTGCCAAAACCTCGATCGATTTGTCTTCAGGCAGTTCCTGATAGGAAAGCACTGTCAAATCCGGGAACCTGTTCTTGAGCAGGGCGCCCAGCGGTCGCCGGACAATGGGGGAGGTAATCAAAGCAATATTGCGGGCTTCCATTGGCAGCGTGCGGGCCGTTTGGTCTACCGCTTCCACCAGCTGCTGGGCCAATTGCGGTTCAATCGGATGGCTTGCGTCTTCCCCTATTTTAAGGGCTTTCACGAGCAAGCCTTCCAACTCAGCATCCAATGTAACGACAGGCAGAGGAAGGTTCATCGGCACCATCGTCTGAATGATAAGGCTGCCGATATTCTGCCGGATGACATCCACAATTTGATCGGTTTCGCTATGCTTGCTGGCTGCATCCATCATCGCCAAACAGATTTTCTGAAAATCCTTCACCGGCACTTTTTCCGCCAAAAGCTCTCGGCAAATCGCTGTAATGGCAAATAGTGACAATGGCTGCGGCGTGAGACTGTCCACCAGCTGCGGAGACGTTTCCTTCAGCAGGTCGAGCAATTTTTGGGCTTCATCCATGCTGAATAGCTGTGCTGCGTTCCGGCGAACAACATCGTTCAGGTGCGTTGCAACGACAGTGGGCGCATCGACGACGGTATAACCTTCCGCAATAGCTTGCGACTTTTTGTCCGCTCCAATCCAGATCGCGTCCATCCCGAATGTCGGATCTTTGCACGCGCGGCCTTCGATCACGGCATCGACATGCCCATCATCTAGCGCCAGAAAATCGTTAGGCCATACGGTGTCTTCTCCGAGCACTACGCCACCCATCATGATACGATAGCTATTGGGCTCCAGTTCCAGATCATCTTTGATCCGCACAAGCGGGACGACAAAACCGAGTTCCTTGGAAATCTGCCGCCGGATTCCGGTGATCCGTTTCATCAACGGCGCGCCTTTGCGGTCTTCGACCATCGTCACCAGACCATAGCCAATTTCGATACCCAAGCGGGCTTTTTCAGACACGTCCTCCCAGTCAATCTGTTCAGGCAGTTTTTCAGGCTCGGGATCCGCAACCGACGCAACCGGCTTTGGTTTGCGGATCAGATAAAAGGCCATACCGCCAGCCACCGCAGCAGCAGAGAGCACGACGGTATGCGGCATGCCTGGCAAAATACCCAATATGGTCAATATGACCGCCACTGGCACCCAGGCCGCACCCGACCCGAATTGCGACGTAATCTGATCGGGAAGGTTTTTGCTGGAGGACACACGGGTGACAATTGCCGCAGCAGCAATCGAGAGTATCAACGCAGGAACCTGCGCAACCAGCGCATCGCCAATAGCGAGCATGGAATAGGTGCTGGCCGCTTCTGCAAAGGACAAGCCATGAACGGTCGAGCCTAGAACGATACCGCCAATAATATTGACCGCTAAGATCAATATGCCAGCGACTGCATCGCCTTTGACAAATTTCGATGCACCATCCATTGAACCATAAAAGTCAGCCTCCGTGGCGACTTCCACGCGGCGTTCCTTGGCCTCTTCCGGGGCAATCAATCCAGCATTCAAATCGGCATCAATCGCCATCTGTTTGCCCGGTAACGCGTCCAGGGTGAAACGCGCCGAAACTTCCGACACCCTTCCGGCACCCTTGGTAATGACAATCAGATTGATGATCATCAGGATCGAGAAGACGAATATACCGACAATATAGTTGCCGCCGAGCAGCAGGCTGCCAAAGGCTTCAATAATCTGGCCAGCGGAATCGCCACCTTCATGTCCCTGCACCAGGACCACACGGGTTGATGCGACGTTCAATCCCAAGCGCATAAGAGTGGCGAACAGCAAAACGGTTGGAAAGCTCGAAAAGTCCAATGGCTTATTCGCGTTCAACGCCACCATCAATATCGCAAGCGATATCATGATATTGGTAATGAAGCCGATATCCAGCAGGATGGTTGGCAGCGGCAACACCATGAAAATCACGAGTAGTAAGGTCGCCATGGGGAGCAACCCGGATTTCAAGTGATTGGCCAATTGGTCCAAGGAGAAAGATTGTCGGTTCATTATAAGTTACATTCCCAGAGTGGCGAGCATCAGGTAGGCAGCACGGGCTGGCTCACTAAATGGCTTCGATATGTTCAGATTGTTTTCGTTGTTGGCATGGGCTTGTGCGATCCGAAGATAATCGGCGGGCTGCACCATCTTCGCTGCGTCGCCGGATTGCGGCAAAATATTTCCTTGGTTCGGCAAACCATTGCCGCCTCCAACCCGTTCAGCAGCAGCAGACAGCTTCTGCTCAAAACGACCTCTTATGGCTGCGAAGCTTTGAGCTTCACCTGCGCCGTCGAAAAAGACATTGCGGTTCGCCCGCGCGGCCTGCGGAAAGCTGGCAGCGGCTGGCCCGCCAGGGTTGCTTCCCATGTTATTGAGAAATTTTGCGGCGCCTGCTGGACCGAGAAAGTGCGCCAGATAAAGATCTACCGACTCCGGCTTGCGACCAGTTTTTTGCTCGAGATAAGCACCATTATCGCGAGCAAACTCGCCAGCCAGATTTGCCGACAACTCGGCGTTATTTCTGAGTGATAATATAGCAGATTTCTGGGCGTTATTAGTGACGGATAGCTTGCCGTTAGCATTTTTTGCTATGGCATCTTGAGCCCAACCTACGCCATATTTATCACCATTTTCCTTGACCAATCCGAGCCAAGTTTGTTCGATAAACTGGTACAGTCCGGTCGCTGAAGACGTTTGCGCCTTTGCATCGGGGCGCATGCCGCTTTCAAGCTCCGCTTGTGCAATCAGATACTGAAAATCGACGCCCGTCCGCTCTGCAGATTGCGCAATAACGCTTGGCAAGTCGCGAGGACCGATGGCGTTAGTGATTGAAATATTGGACATGGTGGTTTCAAAATCTCCTACAGAGGAGATAAGCAATGATCATGCCAAACGATTGATATCATTGCTTAGGCTGCTATCTTATTAGCAGCGCCAGCGGTCTATCGGGCAAACGCACGAAAACACTCATTGGCCCTCCAACAAGTGTTCATTCGTTTATATCTATAGGATGTTTTAGAGGGCCTCAGCGGCCGTTGGTTGCACCCGAATAGGTGTTTGCCTGACTCTCGCGCCAACCTGCCAGCAGCTGCAAGCGGGTAGAACTATGGTCTCGCAAAAAACGCAGCCGATAAATGGATGCCTGCATCAATTCATCTGCTTCTGACAGAAGCGGACGAAGGCTTGGTTCGAGTTCTTTCTTGTCAATTGCGCCAAGTTGGGTTGCCGCGTTGCTAAGCTTCTGGCTTGCCTCAAAAATCGCATCACTGTCATGCCCGTCCAAAGCGGAAAACAGCATATCCTGCGAATGGCGAAAGGACTCGACTATCTGGTTCATTTTTTCGATTCCACACCGAAGACCCCGGTATCGAGCATCTTTTTCGCCAGCGCATCAGTGTCCACACTATAATCGCCGGCAGCCATCTTCTCACGCACTTCGGATACCTTCTGCTCATCAAAAGGTGCCTTGTCCGTGGCCAAAAGCGACGCTGTGGTGTTAACCGCTGGCGCCTCTTTCGTTTTGGCAGCACCGGCATCAGTTTTTTTCGCTACGCCTTCTTGCAATACCGGACGATCCAGACGCGTGTTAATAGCTGAGTAGCTTTCTACGGGTTTCATTTCAATTTATCCTTCGTCGGTTCAACGTCACATCTTGAAAGATTTTCTGATGCTCAGTCAAAACAGATATATTCTCTTTCATAACAATTTACGGCGCGTTCGGAAAAAATTAATATATTTATGCAAATAAAATTATTGAGCCAGTTCGACGGTGCCGGATTCCGACACGCGGGCCATCAGCATTTTCGATTTACGGCTGGCGCGAACCGGGATAAAATCCCCTATCTTGCCGTTTTTCTGGGCCACAACATTATAGCTGATGCTAAAACTTGGACGCTTTACAACGAGCGTCAGCGGTTGATTTCGGAAAACCACGAATTCGTCTTTACGGGTTGCCCGATCCGGTTGCCGTGATTGACCACCTTGCACCGGAACGAATATCCGCCATCCCAAATTCGGACAGCTCACCAATAGCGCATTCTTATTCGTATTTGAAAATTGAACAGCACCGGGGCACCGCTTCAGTTTCAGTTTGGCATCAATAGCCGCCCGCGCGCCTCCAACATCCCCTATTGCGGCGTTTAAATGAACAGCGACCTTTTGATCGAGCCGAACGGTATCTTCAAACGGGGAGGCCGCGGCCATCGCGAAAACGGACAGCATGGGAATGACGATACGAAAATGTGGGCGATAATAGGGCATATATTTTTCCTGTGCGCTTTGGTTTAACAAAACTAAGCAGGTTTCGTGCCAAATCAGCGTCGTCGATCAATTTTGCAATAGAATATCGTCGGGCGCGACAAAAACTAATCTAATATCCTTTGATTTTTTGATATCAGAAACCAGCTTATCAGGCATTTTCAGTGCAATCATCTTGCCATCTTGCCCTGCCCTTTCAAACGCATCTGCTATTGCAGCGGACCGTGCTGCCACTTTTTCCCACTGCCTTAACCTCTCACCGGTTTCCGCTTCGGGCATAACCGGCACATATATTGTGAGCTTCTGATTTTGCTGATTCATCAGTATTTCGGGGATTTCGTTTCGCGCAAATTCAGTCAGCATCGCGTTGCTGCGACCGAAAAATTCAGTGGTCTTAAAACTGTACGAACCCAGTACTGGCGACTTAGCCACGGCTTGCTCAGTCATCGCCTTACGTGTTTCGGGATCAGCCAAGTTCACAAAATGCGCATAAGCAAAGGCGCTCAGCAACATCAGCGCCAGATCAAGAAACGATAAAGTTGACCGCCCGGCATTCATTGCTCACCCCGCCGCCCGCAAGGGCTGAGCCGGAGAAAAATGGACGGGGCCAATAGTGATGAGTTCCCGTTTGGCAATGGCTATGGTGTGTTGCACCACAGCGGCGCGATAGGCGTTTAATATCTCTGCCCTGGCTCGCAAGCGAACATGAATTGGAAACGCGATGATGTGAGAAACAAATAATCCGTACAGGCTGGTCAGCAACGTAAAGCTCATCGCCGGGCCCATCTTGAGCGGATCGATGCCCGTAGCGAAGAGTTGGATCAGCCCCATAATGGTGCCGATCAAACCAATTGCGGGCGCAATGTCAGACGCTGAACTCCAATAAGTTGCCGGTATATTCTGATTTTTTTGAACTTTATTTTCTTCCAGTCTGGCCCATTCCTCAAATGTCTTCGCATCCTTGGCATTGAGCAGTTCCGCGATCACGCGCCGAACGAAAATGTCTTCGCTCCGGACCCGTTCCAATCCGACAAACCCATCCTCACGGAGAACGAAATCGATCCGGCGACATGTGAACGTGGCATTCTCACCGCTTTCGGCAAACGGATCCCTGCCGCAGTTCAACAGAGCCATGAAAGAAAGTCCGAATGAGGTTCTGCCATTTTGAACCCAAGCCATGATCAGAACACTTCCGAGCACCATAGCCAGTGTCAAAGGATCAAAAAATTTTCCAATATTGGTCCATATAATGTCCATCACAGCACCGCCCGTCGCAAGGCGGCAAAGATTTGCCGGCAAGCGGCAAAAACTTGCCGGTATGGATTATCGTCCCAATTCATCTCTACCCTCATGGATGTGAAATCCCCGAAAACTGCCATTTTCCAGCATGTGTCAAAAAACTGGCACGCGCTTTGCTAAGTATCATTCGGAATTGCCGATCCCGGTTTTTCTTATGCAATAGTGACGGTCGCTAGGCCGGACAGTTAAGACAGGATTTAGTTTCGATGCCCAGTTTAGACCAGGTATTTGCATTAAACGGTGGAGCGCTGCAGTTGCGCTCGCAGCGCCTGAACATGCTTGCGTCAAACATCGCCAATGCCTCCACCCCCGGATATAAGGCAAAGGATCTCGATTTCGATCGCGCGATGCAGCAAGCCCAAAAAGGCAGCTCCATAGAAAATTCTATGAGCGATCATACAGGCTTCCGCGTTCCACTGCAGCCTTCTCTTGATGGAAACACGGTCGAGCTGTCAGTCGAACAAGCCTTGTTCGCCGAAAATGCGATTCAGTATCGCACGACCCTCTCTTTTCTGCAGGGACAGGTCACCTCAATGAAACGCGCCTTGAAAGGAGAATGATCATGAGTGGCAATATGAATGTCTTTGATGTCGCCGGACGCGCAATGTCAGCCCAAATGGTTCGGCTCAATACAACTGCTTCCAACTTGGCCAACGCTCGCACCGATTATTCCAGCAAGGACGAGGCCTATCGCGCCATGCGTCCCGTATTTCGATCGGTGATGGACGGCAATATGGCAACCGTGGACGTCGACCGCGTGGTGCAATCCGATCTGGAGCCCCAGAAACGTTACGATCCGTCCAATCCAATCGCAGATAAAGAAGGTTTCGTCTGGGAGGCCGCCGTCGATGAAACGGCGGAGCTCATCGACATGCTCGAAACAGCCCGAAATTATAAGAACAACGTACAGGTTTTACAGACCGCAAAATCACTCATCCTAGAAACAGTAAGGAACCAATAATGGAAATCGCACCACAAGTTTTTGAAAATCCGGCATCAAATATCGCGGGCCTTGGAATAGCTCAACCCGCGGATGCGATTGGTAACAGTACCTTGAATCAGGATTCCTTTTTACGCCTGATGACAACGCAGTTAAAATTTCAAGATCCCTTTGATCCATTGGATAATCAGGCAATGGTCGCCCAGCTCGCACAATTTTCGAGTGTCGCCGGTATTTCAGAAATGAGCCAGTCGCTCACCGACATTGCAGCCATGCTTGGTAACAACCGCCTATCCGACGCTAAAGAATGGATTGGTCACTCGCTATTAGTGCCTGGCAACTTTGCTGTGGTCGACAAAAAGGGTGAATATTCCGGCGAGTTTGAGCTGGATCAAGCGACCGACAATCTATCGATCGACCTGCTCAACGATACGGGCGAAATCATCATGTTTGCAGAACTGGGTAGCCAGGAAGCGGGCCCGATCCAATTTAACTTTGACAGCAAAAATGCCGCTGGCGAGCCTCAAGATCTGGGACGTTTGCGGGTGCGTGTAAATGGAGGTGCGGTTTCCAATCTCGCAACCTGGGTTCCGGTCGCATCGGTGCAAACCTCAGACGCCAATGGCCCAACCGTTTTGGTAACCCCGATTGGAAATGTCTTGCCATCCGAAGCCTTGCGCATCGGTTAGGCACAATCATCACCACAATAGTTTCAAACAGGAGAAGAAATTATGTCTTTCTTTACGTCTCTTAGTGGCCTGAAGGCCGCGCAATCCGACTTGAATGTGATTTCAAACAATGTCGCGAATACAAACTCAACCGGCTTTAAGAAAAGTCGCGCGATGTTTGGCGATTTGTTTGCTGCTGCGCCCACGCAATCGGCAAAAACAGTTGCTGGTCAAGGCGTTCGGTTAAGCGGCATCACCCAGCAATTTACCCAAGGTACATTGCAAGCGACCGACAAGACGTTGGATCTAGCCATTGCGGGTGACGGGTTTTTCTCCGTTCGCGGTCAACCGCCTCGGCAAGACCTTTCATTCACCCGAAATGGAACGTTCGCCGTCAATGTTGATCGCGAAGTGGTCGATACAACTGGCGCCAAAGCCCAGCTGTTGCCGGTTGATGCTAATGGTGTAGCCACGTCCACCAACGTAGCTGACATGTTTGATTTCATTTTACCGGACGCTGATCCGGCCGATCCGGCCGCGATATTGGCGAATATCTCGATCAACGGAGAAGGCGTTGTTAGCGCAACTTTTTCTAACGGCAACCAAATCAATGTTGGCGCCCTTGCCATGGCAAGTTTCACGGCCATCGAAGGCCTACGCCCCATCGGTGACGCCCATTGGCAGGCCACTGGCGATTCTGGTGCTGCGCAAATCAACCAGGCAGCCAATGGCCCGCTGGGTCAGGTCCGCTCTGGTTCTCTGGAGCTCGCCAACGTGGATATAACCGAAGAGCTGGTCTCATTGATTTCCGCTCAGCGTAATTTCCAGGCCAACGCACAGGCCATCGAGACGGCCAACACCCTAAGCCAGACGATTATCAACCTTCAGGTCTAATCTCTGACAACTCCATCAACCCGGGAATAGCTAATGGATAAAATTGCCTATACCAGCGCCAATGCCATGCAAACGCTGATGAAGCGCCAAACGGCTATCGCCAATAATATGGCGAATTCAAATACGGTGGGCTTTAAAGCCGACATGATTTCGGCCGAGGCCAAATATTTGAATGGCCCGGGTCACGATAGCCGTTCCATGGCCGTGGAACGTGATATGCAAGCCGATATGAACGCCGGCGCGGTGACCCAAACCGGTCGCCCGCTGGACATCGCTCTGGAAGGCGATGCGATGATCGCGGTTCAAGCCGCCGATGGCAAAGAAGCCTATTCGCGGCGCGGCGATTTGCAGATTGCAGCATCCGGGGCGATGGTAACCGGTGATGGTTTTCCGGTACTCGGCGAAAGCGGCCCGGTCACGGTACCGCCTTCAGATAGAGTGGACATCGGCGCGGATGGAACCGTGTTTTTTGTTCCACAAGGCGGCGATCCAACACAGCCACAAGAGCTCGGTAAAATTAAGCTGGTCAGCATGACCGGTAGTGCCATTTCAAAGGGCCCCGACACTTTGTTTCATGTCCCCGATGACGGACAATTGCCGACAGACGAAAATGCACGCGTCATCTCTGGCGCATTAGAGGGATCCAACGTCAACATGACAGCCGCTCTGGTTGACATGATTGAAACCAGTCGGGCCTGGGAAACGCAGGCTAAGCTGCTGAAATCTGCCGAAGAACTGGACGAGAGCAGCGCTAGTATAATGAGTCTGCCGCAAGGATGATCTGGGCTGAGCCCAAAAAGGAGTTTATGAAATGACCAATGCTGCCTTACAAGTCGCGCGCACCGGTCTCGATGCGCAAAATACCAAGATGCGGGTAATCGCCAACAATCTGGCGAACGTCAACACGACAGGATTCAAGCGTGACCGCGCAGATTTCGCGACATTATCCTATCAAAATATCGTCACCCCGGGTGCGCCTTCAGATGCACAAAACCGATTTGCCAGCGGCCTGCAATTGGGCACGGGCGTGAGACTGTCCGGCATCGGTAAAATCGATACCCAGGGCACATTGCAAAATACCGAAAATGCCTTTGACATGGCCATTGAAGGCGGCGGTTTTTTTCAGGTTGAAAGGCCAGATGGCTCGACTGGATATACCCGTGCAGGGAATTTCAATCTCACTGCTGAGGGTAATCTCGTAACGAGCGACGGCTTGCCTCTGGTACCGGCCATTCAGGTCCCACAGGGCGCAACCGCCGTGACCATCGGCAATAATGGGACGGTGAGTGCATCACTGGCCGGACAATCCGAAATCAGCGAATTGGGACAAATCGAGTTAGCCAATTTCACAAACCCCGCAGGGTTGCTGTCGGTTGGCAATAATATTCTGACCGAGACAGCCGCCAGCGGCGCCCCTCAGGTAGGAGAAGCCGGCACCGAAGGTCTTGGCAATATCCGTCAAGGCGCACTGGAGCAATCCAATGTGAATATTGTCGAAGAGCTGGTGAACATGATTGAGACCCAGCGTGCCTATGAGGTCAATTCCAAAATGATCTCTGCCACCGACGAAATGCTGCAATTTGTTAATCAGCAAATCTAATCAAATTTTGAGCGAGAGGCTTTAGCATCATGCGCATATTCCATTTTTCAAAGACAACCTTGTCCGTCACTGTTGCTCCCTTTCTGCTTATCGGCTGCATGGGTTCCGGTGGTACCAATCCAGAGCAAGGTTTTTCAGCTGCAATCGCAGCGCCATTGCCATCACCGACACCGGCAGTTGCCAATGGGGCGATCTTTCAGCAAGCATCCGGCTATGCGGCGTTAACCAGCGGTATGCGGGCCAGCATGAAGGGCGACATCATTACAATCTTGCTGGTTGAGAATACAAGAGCTGCCAAATCCAACAGCGCGTCCAAAGATCGTGCGGGCGGCATTTCACTAACACCTCCGACAACCGGTTTGTTTTCTCTATTCTCACCGAGCGATGTCGCAACCAGTGGCTCGCAAAACTTTTCGGGCAGCGGCAATGCGGCCCAATCCAATTCCCTGCAAGGACAGGTTAGCGTCACAGTTGCCGAAAGCTATGCCAATGGCACGATGCTGGTGCGTGGACAGAAAATGACCTCGCTCAACCGTGGCGACGAGCATGTTCAGTTTAGCGGTCTTATCCGCGCGATTGATGTCTCGTCTGACAATACCATTCCGTCCACCAAGGTCGCCAATGCGCGGATTATTTACGGTGGTTCCGGGGAAATTGCATCCGCTAGCAAACAAGGCTGGCTGCAAAATTTCTTCTCTTTCATTTCCCCCTTTTAGTCACCGATCAGGCGAGACAATATGACCCTATCCCCGACACTAACCCGTTTCATTCACCTGCTTGCCGCATTGGCGATCACGCTATTGATTGCAATTCAACCTGCACAGGCAGAACGGATTAAAGATCTCGGCCATTTCGCTGGCATAAGAACCAACCAACTCGTCGGCTATGGCGTGGTTGTCGGACTTGCCGGGACCGGTGATGACAGTCTGGAATATGCCACTTTGGGCGTGAAAGGCATGACCAGCCGCTTTGGCCTGGCCCTGCCTCCTGGTGTGAATCCGGCGACGAAAAATGCTGCCGCGGTCATGGTGACTGCGGAAATGCCGGCCTTTGCAAAGCCCGGACAGCGGATGGACGTTACCGTGTCAGCGTTGGGCAAAGCAAAATCACTGCGCGGCGGCACATTGATAATGATGCCGCTCTATGGCGCTGACCAACAAATTTACGCCATGGCGCAAGGCAACTTGGCGGTCGGCGGCCTGGGCATTTCTGCAGCGGATGGGTCCAGACTGACCGTCAATATTCCGTCGGTCGGACGCATCTCTGGTGGTGCTAGCATTGAAAGAACCGTTGCGACTGGTTTCGCAAGCCAGCCATTTCTGAGCTTCAATCTGACTGATGCCGATCTTACCACTTCTTTGCGGGTGGCCGATGCCATTAACGAAGCCGTGGGTGCCGATATCGCCATCGCATCCGACGCCGTCACAGTGCGCATTGTTGCGCCGGTGGGAGCCCAGGAACGGGTGATGCTGATGGGCAAGATCGAAAATCTCAATGTGAATCCTGCAGAAGCGCGCGCACGGATTATTGTCAATGCCAGAACCGGAACCGTTGTGATCAACGGAGCCGTTCGCTTGGGACCAGCAGCAGTCACGCACGGTAAATTAACGGTACGGGTCGAAGAAAATCCAACGGTTGTACAACCCGCTCCATTCAGCCGTGGACAAACCGAAACAGAGCCGAACAGCGACATTCTACTCGAAGACAATGGAGCCCCTGCCTTTGAAATTGGTCGCCGTGCTTCTTTATCGGAAATTGTCGAAACTATTAATTCCATCGGCGTTTCACCGTCTGATCTAACAGCGATACTAGAAGGGTTGAAGCAAGCAGGCGCATTGAAAGCGGAGTTGATCATCATATGAACATTATTCCCAACACTGGCAGCATCGTGGCAAAGTCCGCAGCGAATGTTACAAATCCGGCTGCGAACGCTCCAAAAACCGAGCTTGAAGCCATGGCGGCTGATTTCGAAGCGATTTTTGTTCGTCAAATGCTCTCTACCATGCGCACCTCCTCGTTGGGAGAAGGCCTATTCGATGGCCAAGGACTAGAGGAATTCCGTGATATGCAGGACTCCATGATTGCCGAAGATATGGCGGACCAAGGCGTGTTTGGGATCGCCGAACTGCTCAGCCGCCATGTGGAGAAAAATAATGTCTGATTTGCTCGCCATCGGACGCTCAGCGCTGCAAGTGAATAGCCGCGCGCTGGAAATTGTCGGATCCAACGTCGCCAATGCCGAAAACCCGGATTATGTCCGCCGCTCGCTCAGCGTTGGCGACACAACTATTTATGGTTCGACCAATCCATTATATGGCAATTATACCGGTGCAGGCGGTGTTGCCATCAACGGTATCGTCCGCGCCAGCGATCAGTTTCTCGAAGCCGCAACCCGCCAGACAGGGGCTAACAGGGTCCGTACGGACGTCATGGTACAATGGCTGGATCAAGGAGAAATTGCGCTAGAGAATAATCGATCGGATGTTGGCAGCCAGCTCACGCAGCTATTTGGAAGCGCAGAAGAGCTATCGGCCGTACCCTTTGAACCCGCTCTAAGAAGCCAGTTTCTTGGTGATATCGGGGACACCGTCTCCCGTTTTAACCAGACTGCATCGAACCTTTCTGCAACGCTGACCCTGGTTGATGGAGCCGCGACACAGGAAGTCTCTGAACTGAATTCGGCATTGAGCGAACTCGCTGCGATAAATGAAAAATTGCTTCCTACCCGGCCAGGTACAGCGCAAAACACGGCCTTGCTGGACCAACGCGACGCAGCGCTGACAGTGATTACCGAAAAGCTTGATGTCGAGATTAGTTTTCAGGATAACGGGTTGGTAGACATAAACCGCAACGGGACCAGTCTGGTTGCATTCAACACCGCCAGTCCAATTACATTTATTGCCAATCCCGGCGCTGGTTTTGATCTGGATGTTGGTGGAGCCATCCAACCGCCGCCCACGAATGGAACACTGGGCGGACTGCATCGAGCGCAATCTGACATTGCGACAACTTCAACAAATCTGGATGCATTGGCTGTTCAATTTGCCGATGAGCTAAATGGATGGCAGGCCAATGGCCGCACGGATGCAGGAGCTGTTGGCGCGGCCGCCGTATCCCATGGCGGCACAGCGGCCAGCCTTTCCCTGACGGGATTGACCGCCGACGATCTTGCCTTGGCTTCGCCAGGCGGAGCAGCCAATGGAAATATTCTGGCATTTGTCGACCTAAGAACCCCCGCCGGCACAGAGCAAAGATATGAGGGTATCGTCATTGGACAGGCTCAAAACCTACTCTCCGCACGCAGTGAAAGCGAAGCGGCGACGGCTTTTGACCGAGCAACACGGGAATCGAGAGACCGCGTGTCGGTTGTGGATTTGGACCGCGAGGCCGCAGACCTGATCCGGCTGCAACAGTCATATGAGGCCTCCGCGCGAATTATTCAGGTCGCCCGGGAAACGGTCCAATCTATCCTGGCAATATTTTAATCCCGGCACGCTCCAAGGAATAAATGATGGAATCGATCAATAGAACCAGACCAGCTGATGCTATTCAGAAACAAAGCGAACTGAATGACCTCATCGGCAGAACTCAGGAATCCATCGCGACCGGGATCAAGTTAAACCGACCGTCAGATGCCCCTTCCAGCTGGCTGGAAATATCCAGCATCAGCCGCCAGAAAACGATAGAAGATTCATGGACAAATAATATCGGCCGTGCCCGTATTCTGGCACAACAAGCGGAGTCAACTTTTGATACGATATCCAATGGAGTGGTTCGCGCTCGGGAACTAATGGTTCTTGCCAATAACGAAACATTGGCACCGCAGGACCGCGACGTAATCGCTCTCGAACTGGAAAGTCTGCAGGAACAGTTTAATCAACTGACACAGGCCAAAGACAGCTATGGCGGCCAGCTGTTCCATTCTGGCGATCCCATCCAGATGCGCATTGATACCGATATACTGGTGACGCCCGCACCGTCACAACAAGCGGTTTCAGCCGATATTGACATTGGGGGCGGCGCGACCCAAAGCCTTGATCAGATCATGACCAACATGATCACTGCGGTTCGCACTGGTACGGCAGCAGACCGCGCTCAGCAATTGGACCGGACCGCGAGTCTGACGGATCACTTTTCGAACTTACTGGCAAGCCAAGGGTTGCTCGTGAACCGGTTGGATGAACAAGAAGACCGGCTGGAGCTGTCGCAGCTTAGTTCCATAGAACGGCGCTCAAGCCTGGAAAATACCGATATTGCCGAAGCCGTATCCCGTTTCCAGTCCTTGCTGGTTAATTTGGAAGCGGCACAAAGGCTTTACGCTCAGTCAGAGCGCACATCGCTGATCAGTCTCATCGGCTAAATACATCATTATCGCACCCTTAACCATCTGGGGTTTCTTCCGTTCACAAATGTGATGATTGTTTGTTTTACCCCATGCGGTGAGCGGACAAATCTAAACGGACCTGTGGATTGGAAATTAAGTTATGTTCGCTGTAATCGGAATTGTTGTCTTGTTCGTGATGGTTTTCGGCGTGTACACACTATCCGGCGGCGACTTGGGCGTTGTGATTGCCGCGCTTCCGATCGAGATGGGAATTATCGGCGGCTCGGCGGTCGCCGCGCTGATCATCGGTAACAATGGCGCGAAGCTCAAGGCAATATTGGGCGGCTTTGGTAAAGTTTTCAAAGGCCCGACCTACGTCAAACAGGATTTTATGGATTGCATATTGCTGGTGTCCAAACTGACAAAGATCCTCAAAAGTGAAGGTCCCGTCGCTCTCGAACCGCATATCGAGGATCCGAAAGCCTCTCCGATATTCAGTGAATATCCCAAGCTTTTGAAGGATGACGCACTCATCCACTTGATTGCTGATAGCTTGCGCCTTGTTGTCGTTTCTTCTGGCACACTCGATCCGCATGCGGTTGAGGATGTCATGGATCAGGCGATCAAAACGCACCATCACGAAGCTGTCGGGCCTGCCGACGATCTTCAAGGCCTGGCCGATGCCCTGCCGGCTTTGGGTATTGTTGCCGCTGTTTTGGGCATTATCAAAGTCATGGGCTCGATCGATAAACCTCCGGCAATTTTGGGTGGCATGATCGGTTCTGCCCTGGTTGGGACGTTCCTCGGTATTTTCTTAGCCTATGGGCTCGTAGGCCCCATGGCCAATCGTGCACGCGCTGTTATCGAAAGCGATGCCAGTATTTATCATGTCGCAAAACAGTTGATCATCGCCAGTCTGCACGGTCATCCGCAGCCGCTCATCATCGAAGCGGCCCGGACAAGCTTGCAGCATGCAAACCAGCCAAGTTTCTCCGACGTCTTTGATGCCATCAGGGCGAAATAGCCATGGCCAAGAAAGCAGTTCCTGAGCCGGTTCGTCCGATCATCGTCAAGAAGATCATTATGGAAGATCATGGCGGCCATCATGGCGGTGCATGGAAAGTCGCTTATGCTGACTTTGTGACAGCCATGATGGCGTTTTTCCTGTTGATGTGGTTGCTTGGCGCCACCGACGAAAAACAGCGCAAAGGAATAGCAGATTATTTCGCGCCAACACTAACGCAGATGAAGCGCGATAGCGCCGGCGGAAAAGGGATGTTCGGAGGGTCGTCCGTTACTGATCCCGATAAATACCCCCATAAAGCGAAGAATATTGGTAATCAGGCCATGTCAGTGCCTCGCAGTGCTTCGGATGGAGAAGACGGCAAGAAGAAAAAGGACGGCGCCCAAGAATCCAAACCCAAATCGATGACCGCCAAGGAATTCGAAAAGCGGATCAGAGAACAGCTTAAGAACGATCCGGCTAACCTCAAACTATTGTCTAATGTCCGGTTTACAGACACCAAGGAAGGTCTGCGGATCGACATTATTGATGAAGCTGATTTCAGTATGTTCGCTTCTGCAACCGACAAGCTGAAGGCGCAAGCCGCTGAGCTTATCGGTCAGGTTGCGAAGATCATAGACACAGTTGACAACGAATTGATTATTAGGGGCCACACCGACAGCTTACCCTATGCCAGCGGAAAGAGCATGAACAACTGGCTATTATCCTCAGGAAGAGCGGAAGCCACCATGCAGGAGCTGGTAAGGCAAGGCGTATCGATAGGCCGGATGGCTCGGATTGAGGGCGTCGCGGACACGGAACCCTATAATCCGCAGGACCGGATGGATGACAGAAACAGACGCATATCCATAACAATGAAGACGGATTGATTTCTCAGCATTGCTGAAACGAAGTGCGTTACATCCAATTTGGGAATAAAATCTCCTCATCCGCCCAAATTGGGCTGAAAACCAATTGTAACAACTCCCGCTAGTGCGGATAAAGCCATTAGAAGTTTAGCTTCTGCCGAAACCATCACAACCCCCGCAGGTTGGGTTTTGGTTTACGCAGCGCACCTGGTCTGCGTGCGAACCGATTGGGCGGGATAGTGAAAACTATCCTGCCCAATTACTGCATAGCATAGCAAGGTCTCCCCGCATCTGCCCTTGTGGCGACTTTACAGATAGTGCGACATTGGGTCAGCAACACACGGTTTGATGTGAACTAGCCAAAGAACGGCTGGACATCGGCACCTGAGGGCGTGCCGTCTGCATGAACGTCGCCAAGAGATGCTTACTTTAAGCCAGCCCAGGTATTGGACGTTTTAGGGCCTATGGAATTACTGGATGATAGTGCTAGCATTGAGGATGATATAAGTGCCCGCGCGATCACAATAACCGTTATAGCGAGACGTATAGGCCATTGGTGAATCCTTGCAAAAAGAAGCAACATCAATGCCATAAAGCACCCTGCCGCATTGCTGCAGGGTGCCTCAGGTTACGTTTTTAGAGGGGATCGTCCAATGATGCGGCGCCTATGATTTTATGCGCTTGTAAAGCCGGTGTGCCGACAGCACGATCGGCTTCACCCGTATCGTCGCTGCCAATTACATTCTCCGATTTTTCATCCTATCTTCAATGCTGGATCAATGAACCCAGCACTAAAAATCCCGTCTAGCGCCTTTCGAAAAGGATCGGGCTATCGCGCATTGGAATATTTCAGAACTACATTGCGCCCCTGGGATTTCGCTTCGTAAAGAGCGAGATCGGCTTTTCTCAAAATTGAGCGTTTTGTATCTGATGACAAGCATTCAGCAACGCCGGCAGAAAACGAGATCGTTCCTAACGCTTTTCCCGACTGCAGATCAACCAACGAACGGGATGCCAAAGTATCACGACAATTATCAATGATCTTCCAAACAGAGTCGATGTCCTGCCCATCGAAAATCACAGCAAATTCTTCTCCACCATAGCGCGAGGTATGGCAGTGGCTCCCCGACATTGTTCCCAGTTCGTCGGCAACCAGTCTGAGAACCCGATCACCACATTCGTGACCATAGGTATCGTTCACCTTCTTGAAATGATCGATATCAATAAAGACCAAGACCAGCGACTGCCCATCTTCGTGCAGTTTCTTTAACATCTCATCCAATGTTCTTTCAAATTTTCGCCGATTGGGCAGCTTGGTCAGTTGGTCAAAATCAGCCTCGTTTCTAGCATGTTCCAACTCAGTCTGCAGGGTGGCCAGCTTTTTATTGGTCTCTGCAATTTGTTCGCGGTTTTCGCGCGTGGACTCGACCATCAATTGCGACAAGCTTAGGAGCTTCTGAATTGCACCATCAATATCGACCGGATTGGTCCGGATCGTATCCGCCTGTTCGATCAAATTTTCTTCGCACTCGCTGGTCTTCTTATTGCCATCTTCGATAATTTTCGTCGTATTGCGGATATGCTCAATGGCTTCCAGTACGATTTTATCAATTTGAGAGCCAACATCAGAGCTAAGATATTTGTCAAATAGTTCACTCGCCGCAGCATTGTCGAGCCGGCCGGCTGAGGAAAGCCCCATGATCTCGCTCTTCAACATGCTGTTGCCGCCACAAATAAAGGCCCATGCTAATTCGAGATTCTTCGACGAAACCAACAAGCCATGCTGTCGGATGAAACTAGCAATAGCATAAAGCGGCGACCGCTGGCCCTCCTCTTCTATGCAAACCGGACATGTTTCTTCATCGCCATTTTCGCGAAAATAGCTGTCTAATATATTTTTAATATCGATTTTCACGTCATGCTCTCAATTTGGGCCGGGGCATCCGGTTGTAGGCGTCTAACGCCGCAACTTTATATGCTTCTGCTAATGTGGGAAAATTAAATACGGTGTCGGACAAATAGTCGATACCGCCGTTGAGATTGAGAACGGCCTGACCAATGTGAATCAGTTCCGTTGCCCCCTCTCCGACGATATGCACGCCAAGCAATTTTCGATCATTCAGATCAAAAATACATTTCAGCAGGCCTTTACAATTGCCCAATATATGCCCGCGCGATGTTTCCTGGAAACGCGCGACACCAATTTCCACCTGCAATCCTTTGGCCCTTGCGTCCTCTTCCGACAGGCCGATGCTGGCTATTTCGGGAATAGAATATATGCCGAGCGGAAAGCTATGCTCCGAACTGCGAATGGGATGATTAAATGCGTGGCAGGCTGCAAGACGGCCTTGCTCCATCGACGTGGAGGCTAGCGATGGAAATCCGATAATATCACCAGCAGCATAAATATGTGGCTGAGTGGTTTGCAGCGTTTTTGGATCGACTGTTAGGCGCCCTCTATTGTCCGGGAACACTCCAATCTTATCGAGACCAAGTCCATTTACAGCACCAACCCGGCCGGCCGTGAAAAGCAGCATGTCGGCGCGGAGCTGACGTCCATCATCTAACAAGACTTCCGGGTGGTCATTTTTATCCAGTGCAATCTTGTCGACCGAACGACCCAGGCGCAGACTAATGCCCCGTTCCGAAAGTTGGTGGCTAAAATTGGAAACAATATCACGATCAATAAATTCTAATATGTTTTCGCGGGCTTCAACCACTGTAACCGGGATTTCAAGCGTCGAAAATATCGTTGCATATTCAAGACCAATGACGCCTCCACCGATAATGATGATGGATTTCGGCATCGGCATATTTGCAGCGATACAGTCACTATCAAGGATAGTCGTACCATTAAAAGGTATCTGTTTCGGACGATAGGGTTTGGTGCCGACAGCAATCAGAAATTTTTCAGCCGTGACGCTGTAGCTTATCTTCTTGCCTTGAACCGTTTGCGAAACCGCCAGCTTGTTCGGGCTGGCAAATTTTGCTTTCCCTTTCAGGGTTGTAATATTGTTGCGGGACAATTGACTGTCGATCACCTCAACTTCGTCGCCAAGGGTCGTAGCAAGACGCGAGGAAATAGCCTCCAGCGTCGCGTCTGCGCCATCACGCTGTTGACCGGTTCTGAAATATTGATCGCGCCATCCCGTAACAGATAAGACGGATTCCCTAATTGTCTTAGAGGGAAGCGTTCCCGTATGGACCGAAACACCACCAATTTTTTTCTGATCGTCAACGATAGCAACGGATTTCCCAAGCTTTGATGCTTGAATTGCCGCTCTGCGTCCAGCTGGACCGCCCCCGATTATCACTAAGTCATAGTCAAATTCTGACATATCAACCCCTTTCATCCATGGTTAACGGTGACGGGCAGAATAATTAACGGCAAAGCCACGATATGTTTGACATTCTCGATAGCCAGGTAAAAACTAACCTATTAAGGGGACAAATTTCCGCCCATAATGATGCGCCAGTTTGGGACATCCGATAAGAATTTAACTTCTAAGCGAGAGATTGAGCAATTTTTGTTGAAATTGTAACTGGTTACAACTAGTGAATTTTGCGGATCGCAAATTGTAACTAATCTATCTTATCTTGCGAGCTCGTTATACCAATTTGGTTTATTCCAATTTTTCTGCTGACCGAAAGGCAATGTCGATCATAATGAAAACAGACAAAGTCGACATGCAAGATTTGATCAAAAAGCTGGATGGTATTCTAACAACACTCGACGATAGTGGCCATTCTATTGCAGCTATTAAAATCGAAGAGGCGATCAACGCTTTGCAGCGGTTACAAGACAAGAGCGAAAAACCCGACGAATCTTGATAATGTTCAGGTCAAGCCAGGCCGTTTATTAAGTTTGAGAACCAACCTCGTCTTCCTTCATCGATTACTGGCTTTCATATATCATCAATACGCAGTTTTTGATCACTCTGCGGACCTCAAAATCACAATCATGAAAACTTATATCCGGCAATCGAAGATCATCAGAATGCCTGGCTTTCGAAAAATTTTCCGGGCGAACTTCGATTCTCTTTTGAATTTCTGCCCTCGCGAGAACTGTCGCTTTAGAAGCTTGATCGCCAGCAGGGCTCGCTTCCGCTTTTCTCGGAAAAGATGAAACGCTAAATATTATAACGATTAGGATCGCCCATTTCGATGCAAAGGTCGAGCCAATCGAGCGGCCTCTTTGGATCATGTCGCGCTCCCTGATAATCTATTATCAGGGTGAGTAACGGACACACTTTCGGGAAATTAAGTCCAGCGCTGACTGTTCACAGCCGTGACGCCGATCTTTAATCCACCATGGAATGCAAATAGTCAGTACAGGCCGACTTGGCACTTTGGGTCAGCCGCACATGATCAGGTCCGTGATTGTCACAAATCTCAATATAGTCTTGGTCGAGGAATACCTTAAGCCAGCGGGAGGCTATTGAGGGCGAAACCGATAGCCCACTATAAAGATCGGTCTTCTTCACACAGTGACGCTCGTCCGATGCGATGTACAATGCCAGCAACAATTCCCAGGCCGGGTCACCAAAAATACCGTCATTGGTAAAAAACAGGCCTCTTTTTTGTTGTCTGTCGAGCAGCTTTTGGGCGCTCTTAACAGCCTCTGCCATAAGATGGTCCGTCATAACAATTTCATCTTTCGAAAGCTTGACCATTTATTGCCGCCAATAACGATATGGTCATGCAATTTTATTTCCAGTTCCCGGCAAAGGATTTTGATCAACATGGTAAATTTTATGTCCGACTTACTGGGCCGCACATCGCCGCCAGGGTGATTATGGACCAATATGATAGCGCTGGCGTTCAACTCCAGGGCTCGTTTCAATATACCTCGCGGTTGCACAATCACTTTGCTCGGTGAACCATGCCCGAAAACCTGATCGTTGATCAAATGGTTGGCATTATCCAGAAACAATACACGCATTGTCTCGGTGGCAAGCGAACCCATACTAGCCTGCAAATATCTGATGAGCTTTTCATCCGTCGCCGATATCAGCTTTTTGGGTAGCTCATTTTGCAATTGCGCCAGCAAGAGTTGTTCGGTTGCCATCAGCAGATTGATCACGGCGGTCTGCGACCCTAATATACGCCGTAAGGCTTCTTCTGATTCAGACAATATCCGGCCAATGGAACCGAACTCCTCAAGCAGTGCTCCTGATAACGCGACGGCCTCATCAGGAGCAACTGAAGCTATTAGCTGCGCCAGGGCGGATCGATCCCCTTGGCTTTCAACCTGCGTTGGTGACAATATGTGCCTATCGCTAGAATTATGAGCAAGGGGTAGGAAGAAGCGACTTGCATGATTAAATAAGCCTGCGGGTGTATCGACGCGTCCGCCAGCTTTGCCAAATGCCCTACCAAGGCTGTTGTTTGCAGCGACACTACGCATAATGGCCAAAACCTTCTTGCTCGTAACGAGATTGTGAGGAAGGCAATCCATATGATGAGATCAATGACCAGATGTCCCGGGTCCATTTCTGCATATTCTGCTGAAGCAAAAAGATGCATTGAACGATCCAGGATCCACATCCCGAAGTAGGAACCCGCAATTCTCCGCTCCGGCGCACCGCCGCGCCAAAGAGCGTAAAGGGTACAGAAAGCAAACAAGGCATAGAAAAGCGCAATTCGCATTGTCCTAGATGCCTGTAATCGAGCAACGAAGTCAACCGCTCTGGAACGTTAGATCCAGTCTGCCTTAACTGCTGCGCCAGGATGAATCGGTGCCGTTGATTCTCAATCGGCGCTGGTGGCAATAGGTTCCTATCGCGAGTATCATCAGGAATGGATAAGATGAAGCGACTTGCATAATGAGATATGCTTGGGGATGTATCGATACATCCATCAGCTTTGCCACATGCGCTACTAGCGCGATTGTTTGTAATGAGCTTACGCATAACGGCCAGAACCTGTTGGCTCGTAGAGCCACTGCGAGAACGAAGCCCCAAACAAACAAATCGATAATAAAATGCCCTGGATCCATTTCCGAATATTCCACCGGCGTAAAAAAGTGGACCATAGGATCCAGAAAATAGCCAACCAAAAGAGTTGAAGCAACCCAACGTTCAGGCGCGCCTCCTCGATACAAGGCATAGAAAGTCGCTGCACAGAGGAGGAGGAAGAATATCGCCGTTCGCATTGGTCATGAGGAACATGATGGCGCTTCATAGTCAACACCTTGCTAACTCAACCTACGATCGAAAGACGCTTGCCGTCTTTAACCGACGCTTGGGCTGCCGGCGGGCAGTCTTCGTGATTGTCGCCCCAAGCATGCTCTTTACCAATTTTCTTCAATTCGCCATGCACACGCAATATATCGCTACTGGCATCCACAAGCGCCATCTGTGCTTTGGCAAGGCGCAGGATCGCGGCCTGGCCCGTCGAAGCGGGAACACCGGTGCTCAGGCGAGCATTCACCAAAGTAGACATGAGATTGGATACAGATACCAATGCCTGATCAATACTATACTCGCTGTGTGGCATATCCTGGCCGATTTGATCTTTAGCTTTTTTGATTTCGTAAGACATAAGATTCCCTTTCCGCGAAACGCGAATTCCAAAAATTAAATTTTAGGTAGGTCTTGTCTTGGCTTTCTTTAGCCCAGTAGACCTGAAAGAGACTGAGAGACTGCCAGACCGATCAAAACAATTGCTAAAATGCCGACAGTCATGCCAACAATAATAGCCAGTCTTTGAACGGTACCCAGATCACCTCTCGGTTCCTTCAGGGCTTCCAACCAGAGATCGGGATCATGTGTTGAATTGAAGTCGTATGGTACGGCTGCTTCTTCTAACATGAACGATTGCGGTTGATCGCCCTGAGATGCTTTTGCGCTGATTTCAGGGTGATTGGGAAGATAGGCCGGATCATATATGATCCGATCATAGTCTCCAGCAGCGCGGGCAAAGACAATCGCGGCTTCATCGCGTGTCGCTACATCCAGTGTACGCCGAGCACTATCAAGGCGCTGGTCGACCGCTGGCTTAGATATGTTCAATATCCGGGCAATTTCTTTTGAAGATTTTCTCTGCACCACAAGATGCAAGCATTCGCTCTGCTTAGCAGTCAGTTTTGCGACCCGCGCGGATTCTAGCTCAAATTGGTCCAACGGTATTCCCCAAAATACGAAGCCAATATAGCTTCACCATCAGGTATAGGCAACCGGCCATCGGACCAAATGCAATTTCGACCGATAGACGACCACATACCCCCAACACTCGTTTCTTCTGCGTCTTACTTCTTAGACGGCAGTAGATAATCTCTCCATTATCATTATTATCCATGTCTGGGTATATAACTCGGGCGATAGAAGCATTCGATGAATGCAACAACAGTTTACATATTATGACAGTGTATGTTCATAATAGCCGGACTATCAGTTCTCTCGATAAAATAAGATTTCGGATGTCTTCAGCTGACTCATCAGGGTATCCGAAACAATGGAGCAGCACATTATGGATGGTAGTGAACAGATTACTTTCACCAATGATGCTCAAGAAACAGCCGATATAATAAACACGCTACAGCAGCTTTTGGCTGAACTTGATAAGCAAGATCTGTCGGTACCGGCTATTAAAATAGCGGAAGCCATTGACTGTTTAGAACAGTCTTGAACTCCAATCCTCCAGCAAGATTGGCTCTTGCTCGCGATTGAAAAATATCATCCGATTAAAAATTTTTCCGGCTGTTAATCCCAGTCGGACGGGGCCGTATATATGTTTAGGCACTTCAAACGGCCTGCACCGACTAAACTACCGCGCTAATCATCCCCACAATGAAGCGGTCGGTTTAGTAGGAATCTGAAAGGGGCGATTTCTGTCTGCTGGTCCTTACTGGATCGCCCCTTTCTTAGATTCTCATGTATTCATGAAAACCGAAGCTATGTGGCACCCTTGCTAGATAAAAACGGGTTCGCGCCTTATTCCGCCAAACCGTCCCAGGCGTCCTTTATTTTCGAGAAGAAACCGCTGCTATTCGGGCTTTCGTCACCGGTCTCGGTTTCCTGAAACTCGCGCAGCAGTTCTTTTTGCCGGGATGTCAATTTGGTTGGTGTTTCGACTTCTATCTGCACCACCATGTCACCATGCCCGCGGCCGCGTAGCACGGGGATGCCCGCACCGCGCTGGCGAATTTGTTTGCCGGACTGGATACCCGCCGGGATGCGAATTTCATGTTTGGTGCCGTCAAGGCCGGGAATGACAATCTCTCCACCAAGCGCGGCAACCGAAAAGCTGATCGGCGCGCGAGTGAACAACGTCGTGCCCTCACGTTCGAAAATATCATGCCGGGCCAAGTGAATGAAAATATAAAGATCACCGGCAGGCGCGCCGCGTGCTCCTGCCTCGCCTTTGCCGGTCAGGCGGATACGCGTGCCGCTATCGACACCAGCGGGAATTTCAACTTCCAAAGCCTGGGGTTTATCAACCCGACCTTCGCCATAGCAGATATGGCACGGGCTTTCGATCACTTCACCGCGACCCTGGCAGCTTGCACAGGTGCGCTCGACCACGAAAAAGCCTTGTTGCGCCCGAACCTTGCCATGACCGTGACAAGTAGCACAGGTTTTTACGCCTGTGCCGGGCTCTGCGCCCGATCCGTCACATTCGTCGCAACCAACGGACACATCAATTTCAATTTCGGTCTGCTTGCCGTGAAATGCATCTTCCAACGAGATTTCCATATCATAGCGCAAATCTGCACCACGCGCAGGGCCGCGCTGTTGCTGTTGGCCACCAAAGCCACCGCCACCGCCACCGCCGCCGAAAATCGTCTCGAAAATATCGCCAATATCATTAAATGCCGCGCCGCCGAATCCGCCGCCACCGCCGGCATTATTGCCGCCGCCATTGGTGAAGGCCGCGTGACCATATTGGTCGTAGGCAGCCCGTTTTTGGGGGTCTTTCAGAACCTCATAGGCCTCACTGATCGACTTAAATTTCGCCTCAGCCGCAGCATCACCAGGGTTTTTATCCGGATGATATTTCATCGCCAGCTTGCGATAAGATGATTTCAGCATTGCTCCATCACAGCCGCGATCGACCTGAAGCTGCTCATAATAGTCTGTTTCGGTTGCCATTACTTACCTCAGCCCCCCAAAAGCCGAAAATCTAAAAAACCGTTCGTCCTGAACTTATCGAAACACGCTTCCATAAAAGGAATGACTTCGACGGGCTCAGTCCGAACGGCTTTAGTAATCGTTACTCAGCGGCTTTTTCTTTTGTATCAGAATCAGCATCATCGCTATCATCTACTTCGGAAAATTCGGCATCAACCACATCATCATCCGCTTTGGCGGCTGCATCGGCTGCGGCTGCATCTGCAGCATCTCCGCCTTCAGCTTGCTCAGCTTCATAGATTTTCTGACCCATTTGCATGGAAACCTGCGCCAGTGCTTCTGACTTGGTCTTCATGGCTTCCGGATCGCCGCCTTCAATCGCTTCCTTGGTTTCCTTGACTGCTTCTTCGATCTGACCTTTCAGATCGGCGTCAATCTTGTCACCATGTTCGGACAATTGTTTCTCGGTCGTGTGGACTAGGCTTTCTGCGTTGTTTTTGGCTTCTGCCTCAGCCCGCCGCTGTTTGTCTTCTTCCGCAAATTTCTCTGCATCCTGAACCATCTGATCGATATCATTGTCGGTCAAACCGCCAGAAGCCTGGATCTTGATCTGCTGCTCTTTGCCTGTACCTTTATCCTTGGCCGAAACATTCACGATACCATTGGCATCAATATCAAACGTCACGTCAATTTGTGGCACACCGCGTGGTGCTGGAGGGATACCGACCAAATCAAAATTACCGAGCATCTTGTTATCTGCGGCCATTTCACGTTCGCCTTGGAAAACGCGGATGGTTACTGCACCCTGATTGTCATCAGCGGTCGAATAGACCTGCGATTTTTTCGTCGGGATCGTTGTGTTGCGGTCGATCATGCGGGTAAATACACCACCGAGCGTTTCGATACCCAGCGACAATGGTGTCACGTCGAGTAGCAATACGTCTTTAACATCGCCCTGCAAAACGCCAGCCTGAATGGCCGCGCCCATGGCAACCACTTCATCCGGGTTCACGCCAGTATGCGGTTCTTTACCAAAAAATTCCTGAACGGTTTCACGAACCTTAGGCATGCGGGTCATACCGCCGACCATGACGACATCATCAATTTCCGATGCGGTAATGCCAGCATCTTTCAATGCTTTCTTACAAGGGTCAAGTGTCCGTTTGATCAGATCACCGACCAACTTTTCAAGATCAGAGCGGGTAATCGATTTCACCAGATGCTTGGGACCATTTTGGTCTGCCGTGATAAATGGCAGGTTGACCTCTGTCGTCTGCGCAGAAGACAATTCAATCTTCGCTTTTTCCGCCGCTTCTTTCAAGCGTTGCAGCGCCAGCTTGTCCTGTGTCAGGTCAATGCTTTCCGCTTTTTTGAAATCTTCAGCAAGAAATTCAACAAGTTTGGCGTCAAAATCTTCACCACCCAAGAAAGTGTCACCATTGGTTGACTTCACTTCGAAAACACCATCGCCAATTTCCAGAATGGAAATATCAAATGTACCGCCACCAAGATCGTAAACAGCTATGGTTTTGCCGTCATTCTTGTCGAGACCATAAGCCAAAGCCGCAGCCGTTGGCTCGTTGATGATCCGCAAGACTTCAAGACCGGAAATCTTACCCGCATCTTTGGTTGCCTGACGCTGCGCATCATTAAAATAAGCAGGAACCGTGATTACGGCCTGTGTAACGGTTTCACCAAGATAGCTCTCGGCGGTTTCTTTCATCTTCTGCAATGTGAAGGCAGAAATCTGAGCGGGAGAATAATCTTCACCGCCAGCTTTCACCCATGCATCGCCATTGGAACCTTTGACAATTTCATAAGGGACCAGCTTCATATCTTTTTTCGTCATCGGATCGTCGAACCGGCGACCGATCAGGCGCTTAACCGCAAAAATCGTGCTTTCCGGATTGGTTACTGCCTGGCGCTTGGCCGGCTGTCCGATCAGACGTTCGCCGTCTTTCGCAAAAGCAACAACAGACGGTGTCGTCCGCGCGCCTTCTGAATTTTCAATAACTTTCGGTTTCCCGCCGTCCATGACTGCAACGCAGCTGTTGGTGGTGCCCAAATCAATACCGATAACTTTAGCCATTTTTCCCTCAATTCAATTTTCAAATATTTTCTGTTCAAAGCAAAATAACCGCCCGGCCCTTTTCAATTGGCACCGTTACGGCTTCGAATTGGGATATAGGAGGCATTTTCTTTGGCACAAGTCTTGGCACAGGCCCGCAGACGCTGTAGATATTGGGAAACAATCCAGTATCCCCCAATTTCAGGAGTTTTCTGCGAGTCATGACGAAACAGCTTTCGATTTTTTTTGCAAGCCTTGCGGTGATTTTTCTTAGCGCCTGTGGTCAGGGGGATGTGCTTCGTGTGGATGAAGTCGTCGTCAATCTTTCTCCGGTGGATGGTAATCCCTCGTCCGGTTATATGACAATCCACGGCGGCCCAGACGACGTATCGCTGGTCAGCGTGGTCGCTGATGATGTGATGCGTATGGAAATGCACGAGACGGTTGAAAAAGATGGCATGGCGCAAATGCAGCCCTTGATGAAGGCTCCGGTGCCTGCCGGCGAAACAGTTAAGTTCGAACCCGGTGGCAAACATCTTATGATCTGGGGCGTTGGCGGCGGCTCCATCCATCGCGGGACATTACGGATGATCTTCATATTCTCCAATGATGACCGAATTCAGGTAGACGGGATCATCAAACAGGTTGGCGGCGCCAAAGCTGCAAAAACAGAAAAAGCCACCACAACAGATAAAGACAGTGCGCCATAAGTGACCACTGGAGTAAATTCAGGCCGTCCGCTCACTGAAGCGGAAATATATTTATGCCGATCCGTATTTGGTGACGCGATTGATTATCAAAACATCCGGATATTCAACCGAAAATGGTGGCCCTTCCATCCCAGGCGCGTCACGATGGCACCGGATGGCAATATGTGGTTCCACCCGAAAGGCGGTCTATTTCGTGATGATTACGGCGATAGCGACCTGAACCTGCAAGGATTATTCATTCATGAAATGGTCCATATCTGGCAGCATCAGAAAGGCATATTCTTGCCCCTCTCCCGGCATCCGTTTTGCCGATATGACTATGAACTGGTTCCGGGCAAGCCGTTTGAAAGATATGGCATTGAACAACAGGCAGAGATTGTCCGCCACGACTTTTTGATCAAGCAAGGCGCGCGATTGAAAAACGGCTTTCAGGCGGAACAGTTTGTCGGTCTCGTGCCATTTTAGTAATTGTGTTCCGTACTTGATACGGAATGTCCTTCTTTGTGTTCCGCACCTGATGCGGAACAAGGAATGAGCTGAAACAAGAGTAACGACATGACGAAACCCGGATATGTTTACATCATGGCCAATAAGCGCAACGGCGCGACTTATCTGGGTGTGACCAGCAATTTGCCAAAGCGAGCATACCAACATCGCAACGGTTTGATTGAAGGGTATTCGAAGGAAAAAGATTGCAAACTGCTCGTTTGGTTTGAAACTTTTGATGATATTCAGGAAGCACGAGCGCGTGAATGGAAGCTCAAAAAATGGAAACGAGCGTGGAAGCTCGATCTTATTGAGGACACCAATCCACAATGGTTGGATTTATATGATGATATAGTTTGAGGACGCCCCCTTGTTCCGCATCAGGTGCGGAACACAAGTTTCCATCACATAGGTTTAATCAAACAAATCTTCCAAAAAGGATTTGCGACGCTTTTTCTTGTAGCTCCGGTTATCATAGCTGTCGCTATAGATGGTCCGGTCGGGCCGGTAGGTTTGCTCGGCTGGGGGTCGCTGGGACGGCTGTGATCTTTCAATAATCTTGTCGATTTCGCCGCGGTCGAGCCACACGCCGCGGCATTGTGGGCAAAAATCAATCTCCACCCCTTGCCTTTCGCTGATAGTCAAGCTGACTTGGCAAACCGGGCAAGGCATGGCTGGGGCCGGTTGCGGGGCGCCGGAGCCATCGGGAGAATGAGAGGTCATTGCATATCCTAAATGGGGCTTAGGGGGATATTGGGGGGAAAAATGTTGGGCGATATGCCTTAGTTTCCGGCGGGGACCGGGGAGTGAAACACGTTGCATACCGCCCAACTTCTGGCCTGTTAGGTTGTAACAGGCACCAGACCGCGCTTCGCAGCGGCGATCTTGTCCTTGATGCTCAGGCGAATGCGCTTCAGTTGCTGCATTTCCTGTTGCCGGCCAGCGGCTCGACAATTGTCGATCAAGCGGTTTAACCGGCGGTGGCGTCTCACGAGTTCGTTGATATAGTTTTTCATAACGGCCTCCTTGGTTTGATTTGATAACCCTTAATTGCCAAGGATTCGGCGATTGATCCAATCGAAACGATTGCCCATCATTCATAGTTTTTTACTATCAGAGACATTTTAAAGAGTCTTGCAACGCAAAGAAATTGGCAGGTTTAAGGCAGCAACCCGATCCGCTCTCGCATCATCCAACGCGCCAGCATCAGCACGGAGACAATACCTAGGCCGCTGGCAAGTCCTGTCCACACGCCAATGCCTTCCCAGCCCTGCCAAAAGGCTAGGCCAGCACCGACACCAATGCCGATGAACCAATAGCCCATCAGTGCAAACACCATAGGCACGGTGGTATCATGCAATCCGCGCAACATCCCTGCCCCGACTACCTGCGCGCCATCGACAATCTGGAAGATCGCCGCAATCGCCAGGAAGCTGACGGCCAGTGCCGCAACCTTTTCATTGCCTGGCGCATTGGCATCAATGAAAATCGCGATCAGGAAATCGGGCGCGAGCACAAATACCATGGCCATCGCCGCCATAAATGATGTCCCAAGGACAAAGCTGACCCAGCCAGCACGCGTAATCCCGGCATGGTCTTTCCGGCCATATTGGATTCCGACCCGAACGGTTGCCGCCTGCCCCAATCCCATCGGTACCATGAATGTCAGCGACGCAAGCTGCAGCGCAATCGCATGAGCCGCCACAGATTCGGCATTGATGAGCCCCATCAGCAAAGCAGCGATACCAAAGACCGAACCTTCGAGCCCCATAGTCACAGCAATCGGCAGACCGAGTTTCCATAGCGCCCGATACCGTTGCCAGTCGGCGCGCCAGAAGCGGCCAAATAAATGATAGCGACGAAAGCGTTTGTGGAGGATAACCACTAACGCCATACCGCCGAACATCAGCATATTGGTCATCACGCTACCAATGCCGGCCCCAATAACGCCAAATTCAGGGACGCCGAATTTCCCGAAAATCAAAGCGTAGTTAAACAGCGCGTTAGCCAGAACCGCGATCACACTGATAATCAAAGCCCAAACTGGCTGTTCCAGCGCAGAGATAAAATTGCGCAATATAATGAAGCATAGAAACGGCAATATCGACCACATATAGGCCGAGATATAGAGCCCGGCATTATGCGCCAAATCAGGCTGCTGGCCAAAGAAGACCAAAATGCTTTCCGTGTTCCAGAGCAATATCCAAAATGGTATAATGACCGTTACAGCCGACCAGATAGCTTGCCGGAACGTCCGGCGAACGTCGCGCACACTGTGCCCCATCCGGCCAATTTCGCTCGCCATCATCGGTGCAGAAGCCGTCACCAAGCCCATGCAGAAAATGGCGCAGCTCATGGCGAGGTTAAAACCTAGCGTGGCAGCCGCCAATTCGCGCGCGCCAAGCCAACCGATCATCAACACATCGGTCGCACCAATCAGCGCCATGGTCAGATTGGACAGGATAAGCGGCCAGGCGAGCTTCAGCGTTACCGAAGCTTCGCGCCGCCACGGGTTGGGAGATGAAAAAGAGTGCGCTGCGCTAACCATAAATGCCCGTTACCTGAGCTTGGCCAAAGGCGCTAGCGAAACTCTGAGAGAATTTTTACCAAGCGCGATTCCCGTCTCAAATCGGGCTTGATCCAGGCCGGCTCATCAGTCTCGCCAAAGACCATCCGCGCCG
Organism: uncultured Sphingomonadaceae bacterium; assembly: GCA_947489315.1. Taxonomy (GTDB): domain Bacteria; phylum Pseudomonadota; class Alphaproteobacteria; order Sphingomonadales; family Sphingomonadaceae; genus Parasphingorhabdus. Next base: position 600,653 of record CANLCX010000001.1, on the reverse strand, counting down.
CCTCAAAAGCAGGTTTGTCAGCACAGATTGTACAATTTTAAAAATCGCGATTGACAGACTCCAATCCCCTTCCCTAATTACAAATGCGAATCATTTGCATTAGCATTAATGCAGGGTAAAGAGGGATAATATAATGACATCAAACTTCCGGCGCCGGGGGATGGCGTTTTCGTGCAGCATTTTTGCTTTAGCCTTTTCCCAATCGGCGATGGCCGCAGATGAAGATGGCTCCGTTTTTGAAGATGACACGATCACGGTTACCGCCACGCGTGCGCCTGTAGCGATTGAAGATGCGCCAGCCACTGTGACCGTTATTGATCAGGAACGCATCGCAGATGAATTGGCAACGGATATCCGGGACATTGTTCGCTTTGAACCGGGTATTTCAGTGCGCCGTGCACCAGCACGCTTTGGAGCCGCACTGGGGACCACGGGCCGCGCGGGTAATGAGGATTTCAACATTCGCGGTATCGGCGGCAATCGGGTCCTCATTCAAGTGGATGGCATAAGATCACCACAGGGCTTTAGCTTTGGCGCGCAGGATGTCGGACGCGGCAATGCAACAGATATCGGTTTGATCAAGTCGGTTGAAATTTTACGCGGCCCTGCCTCGGCGCTTTATGGCAGTGACGGCCTGTCCGGGGTGGTGAGTTTCACAACATCGGATCCCGTCGACTTTATCAAGGATGGCAACGGCTTTAGCGGATTTGCGAGAGCGCAATATAATTCTGCGGATCAGGAATTTTCCGAGACCGTTGCCTTGGCTGGGCAGACCGGGAATTTCTCGGCGATGCTGGCTTATTCACGCCGCGACTTTGAAGAGCTGGACAATCAGGGCACGGTCGATGGCGAAGGGGTCACCAGATCCATAGCAAATCCACAAGATGGCGAGTCCAACGCGTTTTTGGGCAAGCTGGTTTGGGAAAATGGCAATCATAAGGTCCGCCTGACGGGTGAATATCTCGAACGGGAAGTTTTTTCTGATATTCTATCAGGCCGCGGCCCGGTCTTTCTATTCCCTGGTCCACCCAGCTGGATTGTGGATAGCCTGACCGCCAATGACGAAACCGAGCGCACCCGCGCCTCGATCGATTATACATATGATGCGGGAGAGGATAGTGGCGGATTTATCGACTATGCACATCTAGCCGCTTATTGGCAGGATGGAAAAGACAGTCAATTTGCTGATGAAGACCGCTCGCCAACCAGCGCAACGCGTCGCCCGGACCGGGAACGACTGAACACGTTCAACAACACAGCCTATGGGGCGGTTGCTGACTTTCGTTCAACATTCAACACGGGCGCGGTGAAGCACACGCTGACTTTCGGTGGCGACGTTAGCAAGACAGAGCAAGATGGCCTGCGTGACGGCGTTGAACCGCCCTTTGGAGAAGTATTTCCATCCCGCGCTTTTCCATCCACGGATTTCACGCTGGGTGGATTTTATCTCGGAAACGCGATCGAATTTGGTGAGGGGATATTCACTTTATACCCCGCGGTCCGCTTTGATTTCTATGATCTGAATCCCACCCGCAATGATCCCTTGCTACCGACATTCACTCCCAGCGGACAAAATGGTTCGAAATTCTCACCCAAAGTGGGTGCGGTTGTCAAATTGGGTGATGTCCGCCTGTTCGGAAATTACGCGCAAGGATTCCGCGCGCCAACGCCGAGCCAGGTCAACAATTTCTTCGAAAATCTGGCCTTTGGTTATACATCAGCGCCCAATCCCGATCTGACGCCCGAAACAAGCGCCAGCTTTGAAGCGGGCATAAGATATGTGGCCGACGGTATAAGCCTTGGGCTAACTGGCTTTTATGCCGACTATGATGATTTTATCAGTCAGGAACAAATTGGTGGGTCCTTCCGGCCCGGCGACCCTGCGGTTTTCCAGTTCGTCAACATTACCGATGTCCAGGTGAAGGGATTTGAGGCCCAAGCCAGTTACGAGGCCGAAAATGGTTTCCGGGCCCGTTTTGCCATTGCTTTTGCAGATGGAGAGACAAGCCGGCCGGGCGAGCCAGACCAATCGCTTTCCACCATTGATCCGCTCAATGCGATATTGGGTGTTGGCTATCGTGATCCCGACGGCGTTTTCGGCGGTGAACTGATCGTAAGCTACAATGCCCGCAAAGAAGCGAACGAGACTGTCGGCGTCTGTACCGACGCCTGTTTCCGCCCGCAAGAATCGGCTATTATTGATGCGACGGCATTTTACCGGATTACCGAGAATGTCAAAATCCGCGCCGGTATCTTCAATATCACCGACAAGAAATATTCTTTGTGGAGTGATGTCAGAGGCTTGCGAGCAAACGTGCCGCTTAACGCGGCCGGTTTGCCGACACAGGCTCCGCTTGATGCATTCACACAGCCCGGCCGTAACGCCAGCGTATCGATCAGTTTGTCATTCTAGATTTTGGGAGAAATATCATGTCTATCAAATATACAATAAGGCTCAGCACCGCGCTATTTTCATTGGCACTCATAACCTCTCCGGCGCTTGCTCACCCCCCTATTCCAGATCGCGCAGCCGATGTTGAAAAGACAGCCTTTGAAGCAGACCGAGCCGACATCTTGGCTATGGCTGGCAATTTCAAAGTCCGTTTTGATATGCAGGAATCGACACCATGGGTCTCTGACTATGAAGCGCGGGAGCGCAAAATTTCCGGTGGCCATGAAGTGGTGAAAATCGTCGAAGATACCGGGACAAAAATCGTTCTTCAGCATCTGCTAGTCGTCGACACAGGAGACAGCGATTTCATCGTCAAACATTGGCGCCAGGATTGGGAATATGAGCCAGAAAAAATCCTCGCCTATTCCGATCGCAACAGCTGGGAATATCAGCCGATATCCGAAAAACGCCGCAACGGCCGTTGGTCGCAAACCGTCTATCAGGTGGATGATAGCCCACGCTATGCCGGTCTCGGGGAATGGGAAACCCAAGGCGGCGTGCGGCGCTGGCGCTCCAGCTGGACTTGGCGCCCATTGGCCCGGCGCGATGCGGTGCGGGATCCCGTCTATGATCGCTATTATTCCATCAACCGCCACAGCCCAATGCCAAATGGCTGGATCCACTTTCAGGACAATACGAAAATGGGACCGGTCGACGGAAAGCTTGTGCCTATTGTTCAGGAATATGTCCTCAACACCTATACCAAATTTGATGGCTATAATGTTCAGGCAGCTGAAGATTATTGGACAAAAACGCAGGAATATTGGGCGGAAGTCCGTAAGTCCTGGGAGACAAGTTTTGCATCAAATAATGGCGTAACCGTTGAAGAAGAAGCCCAAACCGGAACTGTGATCAGTGCGGAGCTGCTGGAAATGGGAACCAAGATCGCGGATGGTGAAATGGATGCGGGGAGTGCTGCTAAAAAGGCACGCGAACTCATTGCAAATGCCACTAAGCCGGGTGCGATATAATCGGCTCAGAACTCCACCGCATCGGATAATTACTGAACGACAATCAGATATCATTCAATGGCTGCTTCACCCCGAAAGCGGACATTAGCCTGCCGCGTCCGAGTATCATTTGCGTTCGTTCCAACAGGATATCATCCGAGAATCTCTAAGCTGCAGTTTCGAGTGACTTAAGCGCTTCGCTGGGTGTTGTTCTGAATTCCTTACGATATAATTTGGCGAAATGCCCTACGCTTGAAAATCCGGAGGCATTGGCAATCGCGGCAACCGTATCAAACTGGCGGAGCAATATCAGATCACGCGCATAGCTCAAGCGTATGGATCGAATGAAGGCCGCGGGTGCCAGTCCTTGTGACTTTTTCAAGCGGCGGCCCAGAGTTTTTTCCGTGACCCCCAGTTCCGCGGCCAGAGCGCCCGCGCCAAACCCGCGCTGGTTGATATTTGCAATAACCGATTGGGTTGCGCGATCGAGAAAACCCTGTTCGGCCGGTAGCGGCAGTTTTTTATCCATGTCGCTGGCGAGAAGAGCGGTGAGCGTTTCTGCCCGCAATCCAGCAGCGTCCTCCACCTCCTCGCGTTGTTGTTCCGACAGCGCCATTTCTTCACGAAGCTTTATCGCTTCGCTAACGGCCATATTTCTCTGCTTTTGCATGGCGTTGATCATGATAGAGATGGCGATCATCATGAAGATACCTTCAACGATGGTCGAGCTGGCATAGCTTAATGTTATCGGGCGGATTGTTATCAGCTCAAATGCCGAGTTCGCTTCCGTGAAACTGGTCGGAAATTTGAAGAAATAGAGCGATGAAAACAAGCCGATGGTGAGCGCCAGCAACGAGGCGAAAACCGGGACCGCATGTTTTACGCCATCGAACATTTTTCGCCCTGATACATAGAGCAGGACAAACGGGTTGATGATGAGCAGTATCGCAACCGGCGTTCCCATATTAAACGGGTCGATCATCGCCCAGATCGTGCCAATCACGCCAAGGCCGGTTAGCCAATGAAATACCGCCTGCTTTCGTTTCTGCGGGTCGGTATCGATGGTCAGGAGTATCCGGCAATATTGAATATTGGCGATCATCACCAGACCGGATGCCAGTTCAATAAACGGTCGCCATTGTTGTGTCGATATAGTCGAACCGAATATCATGTTCGGCCACCCGTCATACAGGAAAGTCATAAAGAACATGCCGATTAGATAGGCCGCATAATATTGATAGAAACGCGGATCGATATGGCGGAACAGGATCAGGCTGAATATCGTCATGATGATACAAAAGACCAGCAGCAAGGCCGATATCGCGGAAAAACCGGTTGACCAGCTGGACAGCAGATTGACCGATCCGATAACCGGCGCCACAGTTGGCGCATAAGTACCCGAAACGCGCACATAATAGGTTTTCTCCTGCCCCGCTGCGATGGGGAAGGAGACAGCGGTTTGCAGCCTGTCATTGTCGCTTTGTGCCGCCGGGACGGTCCGGCCATCTTGCGCTATCCGAACAAGCCCGCTGCCCCGCGCTTCAAACAGGGTGACATCATCGAGCACGGTTTCCATGAACGAGACGCCCCAGATTTGGTCACCAGCATGGGGATTGCGGGCTGTGAATCTCAACCACAATGCGCCGGGGGATCGCGGGGTTTCAAATTGGGTTTGGCACGGCGTGAAGGTGAAATTCTGGGCGGTTATCTCATCGGCGTCGATGCGTCCCTCGGGATCCAGAAAATAACTGGTGGAAAGCGGCTTTAACTGTCCCTGCGGCAAATCTGCGAGGCTGTTGGTCGCGGCGGTCTTGTCACCACTATGGATGCAGTTTGGGTCCGCGCTCTGCGCATGGGCCGGTGACAGTGCTAAGAAAGCGCAAATCGCCATCAAAAGCGAAAAAACTACACCTATCTGTGTAGCTCTGATCATCGTGATTCGCCAAAAATCGGGCATATGTTGCGTCCCTCGACAAGCGATCGGGACCGCCAACACCATATTTCGGACAAAATTGAGCGCGTTTCGGACAATCTGGCTGCGACCCCTTTATTACCCACTGTTACCGATGTTTACACCATCTCAGAAACGGATCGGAACTGCAATGGCTGGCAACGGCAATTGCAAACGGACGGACTTGGCCCAGGGGCCAGTCATCGTCACCGCTCTCCGTTTCCGCGCCCATGATCGATCAGACACGGGCGGTTTGAAAGCACCGGGGAGGACCATATGACCCACGATTATACACGCGCTTTTGCGCGACCGAAATTCGAACCGCGAAGGTTCGATGTCGAGGGCGCATGAGTAGGCACCCGCGGGAATGGGCGGGATGCTCCCCGGTGTCCCGTCCATTTCGCGCGAGCCCACAGGCGCTCCAGATATCCCACAGACACTATCGGGCTGACCCAGCCCGTCACACGGCCACATTGGCTATCACTCCCATCAAGGAATTTGCATCATGACGCCATCAACCCAAACAATCCGCCCCCGAACCATCCGTTGCGGCCTTCTTGTCGCCACCAGCATCGCGGCCCTTGCCGCCGCCAATCCTGCTGCGGCCGAAACATGTTTGCTCGACCGGAATAATAATGGCGAAGTCGACCCCGGCACCGACAATGACGGCGGCGCGAATGCCGAAGGAAATGACGAACAGCTGGCTTGCGGGGTTGGAGCGGCTGCGACCGGCGATACCAGCACCGCCTTCGGCCAAAATAGCAACGCGAGCGGCATGGCCGCCACGGCCATCGGTCAAGACAGCCAGGCAACCGGCCTCTTCTCCACTGCAGCCGGAAAGGGAAGTAGAGCAACAGCCGGTATCTCAACGGCCTATGGATCTAATAGCAAAGCCTTGGAAATCGGAAGCACTGCAATAGGTTCTGCCAGCGAGGCTAGCGGGAACAACAGCACCGCGATCGGGATAAACAGCCTGGCGAGTGCAGACGGCGCATCTGCAATGGGTGGGCTGGCTCAAGCGACCGCCAACCAAAGTATCGCCATTGGTAATGCCAGTAAGGCGACCGCTGGTTCTGCCATCGCAATCGGAGGCTCAGCTCTTGCAAACGCGGGCTCCGCCACTGCAATCGGAGGTTCAGCTCTCGCGAGTGCGGCTGACAGCACGGCGGTTGGCGACAACAGTCAAGCCACCGGGCGCCTCAGCGTGGCCTTGGGGGTGAGAAGTGAAGCGAACGCGCGAGGTGCGATTGCGATCGGGAGTTATGGTTCTAACGGCAGTTTCGTTGGCGCGTTGGTCTCTGGCATAGATGCCATTGCGATAGGCACTGAGGCCATGGCGAGCGCACGCAATTCGGTTGCTCTCGGCGCGACATCAGTGGCTGACCGCGAAAACAGTATTTCAGTCGGTGCAAGCGGCGCGGAACGACAAATTGTCAATGTAGCAGCGGGGACCCTGGATACCGATGCGGTGAACAAGGCCCAGCTTGATGCGGCATTGCTCGGAGGCTCTTCGGGAACCGGCCTTAACAGCATCGCTCTCGGAGCGGAAAGTGACGGGTCCGGAGATCGTTCGATTGCGATCGGTGAAGATGGCGAGGATGCCGATGACCAAGGCGCGATTGCCTCTGCGAACGGCGCGGTCGCGATCGGTGCTGATGCGCAGGCAACAAGCGAACGGGCGGTGGCTCTTGGTCTTGGCGCGATCGCCTCGGGATCAACGGCTGTCGGCGGCGGGGCGCAGGCCACAGGTGCGGGATCGGTTGCGGTCGGCATTGATGCGCAGGCGACAGGGGATCGCTCAATCGCGATTGGCGAAGATGGCGAGGATGCGGATACTCTGGGTGCGGTTGCTTCTGGGGAGTACAGTACTGCGGTCGGCAATGATGCGATTGCCAGCGATGAAGACAGTACCGCAATCGGTGCTCGGAGTCTCGCTAGCGATGACAACGGCACCGCCATTGGCGCATTCAGTGACGCCATCGGTGACAACAGCACAGCCATTGGCGCATTCAGTGAGGCCATCGCTTTCAGCAGCACAGCAATTGGCGCATTCAGTGACGCCATTGGTGATCGCAGCGTCGCAATCGGGGTTTTCAGTTTTGCCATTGGTGATCGCAGCGTCGCGCTCGGGGTTTTTAGTGAGGCGACCGGTGAACGCAGCACCGCCATCGGATCTTCCAGCGGGGCAACCAGTGCATATAGCACCGCCCTAGGGGCCAGCAGTGAGGCTGCCGGTAACCAATCTATCGCTATCGGCGCGGATGGCGATGACATTGACGAATCTGGTGCGATTGCCTCGGCCAATGGCGCCATTGCAATCGGCAATGATGCACAGGCGAGCAGCGAACGGGCGGTGGCGCTTGGATTGGGTGCAATTGCGTCGGGTTCCACTGCGCTTGGTGGCGGAGCGCAAGCCACCGGCGCGGGTTCGGTCGCGGTTGGTATAGATTCTCGAAGCACCGGCGTGCGCTCCATTGCCATTGGCGAAGATGGTCGAGATGCGGACACTCTGGGCGCGCGGGCCACGGGCGATGACAGCACGGCAGTGGGCAATGATGCATTGGCCAACAATGCCCAAGCAAGCGCGTTCGGATCCGGAAGTGCGGCGAGCGGGACCGGCAGCATCGCCATTGGAGCTTCCAGCCAGGCCAGTGCTGCACGCAGTACCGCCGCCGGATTTGACAGCGTGGCCAGCGGTTTGGGCAGCGCCGCCATCGGGGCTTCCAGCGAGGCCAGTGGTATCAACAGCACCGCTATCGGACGCGACAGTCGGGCCAGCGGGGTCGGTGGCACCGCTACCGGAACTTTCAGTGAATCTAGCGGTATCAGCAGCACTGCTACCGGGCAGGCTAGTGTGGCCAGCGGTGAACGCAGCACCGCCATCGGAACTTCCAGCGGCGCAACCAGTGCATATAGCACCGCACTCGGTTCTCTCAGTGAAGCCAGCGGTGACCGCAGCACCGCCGTCGGTTCAAGAAGTGTGGCCAGCGGTGAGCAGTCTATCGCTATTGGTGCAGATGGCGACGATCCCAACAATATTGGCGCTCTTGCCGCTACCGCCTCCGCCAGGGGCGCGATTGCAATCGGTAATGAAACACAGGCAACGGCGATTAATTCGGTGGCGCTGGGCGCTGGATCCATTGCCAATCGCGCCAACAGTTTATCGGTCGGCTTTGTCGGCGGTGAGCGGCAGATAACCAACGTTGCGGCAGGCACCGAGAATACCGATGCTGTGAACCTGGCACAGCTTAACGCCTCTATCGCGACGGCTGGCGCCAGCGGCTGTCGCAACAATCCCGGACTTGACGGCATCCCGGGTAATGCCGACGATCCTGCCGACACACTCGAATGCGGTGACGGGGCTATGGCCTCGGCGGCCGGCAGCACAGCCATCGGTGACAATAGCGAGGCAAGCGGAGACGGAGCGAGCGCGGTTGGTAACAGCGCACAAGCTTCGGGTGATGATGCCATCGCCTTCGGAACAAGGGCAAGCGCTACCGGTGAAGACAGCACCGCAATCGGTACAAGGAGTGAGGCCAGCGGTGAAAGCAGCATTGCCATGGGCCGCACCAGTAAGGCCAGCGGTATAGAGGGCATCGCCATTGGCGTATTCAGTAAGGCCAGCGGTGAAGAGGGGATCGCCATTGGCTCATTCAGCGACGCCAGCGGTGAAGAGGGGATCGCCATTGGCTCCTTCAGTGAGGCCAGCGGTGTAGACGGCATCGCCATTGGTTCATTCAGTGACGCCATCGGTGACCGCAGTGCGGCCATCGGGTCTTTCAGTGATGCCACCGGTGACCGCAGCACGGCCATCGGGTCTTTCAGTGATGCCGCCGGTGACCGTAGCACCGCACTTGGAAATAACAGCAGCGCAGCCGGTTTAAACAGCACGGCCATCGGTGTAAACTCCGATGCCACCGGTGACCAATCTATAGCGATCGGCAGCGATGGCGGGGACGATGATACTCTTGGTGCAGTTGCTTCCGGCGGGGATGCGGTAGCCCTCGGCAATGATGCACAGGCAACTGCGTTTAACTCCATCGCATTGGGCGCTGGTTCCGTTGCTGATCGTGAGGACAGCCTGTCGGTTGGCGCGGTGGGTGCCGAACGGCAGATCGCAAATGTCGCAGCGGGCACCGAAGATACCGATGCGGTCAACCTCGCCCAGCTTAATGCGTCCATCGCAGTGGCGGGCGCCAGCGGCTGTCGCAACAATCCCGGTCCTGACGGCATCCCCGGCACCGCTGACGATCCCGCCGACACGCTGGAATGCGGCGACGGGGCTATGGCCTCGGCGGCTGGCAGCACCGCAATCGGTGACAATAGCGAGGCAAGCGGTGAAGGTGCGAGCGCGGTTGGTAACAGCGCGCGGGCTTCGGGTGACAATGCCAGCGCCTTCGGAATAAGGGCAAGCGCTACCGGTGACGACAGCATCGCCATTGGCGCGCTCAGTGCGGCCAGTGGTTTCCGGGCGACAGCCAATGGTTATCGGAGCAGCGCCTCTGGTGAAAGCAGCACAGCCACCGGCGCCCGGAGCCAAGCCTCGGGCAATTTCAGCACGGCAACAGGTAGTTTCAGTGAGGCCAGCGGAGATGCCAGTACCGCCACAGGTTATGACAGTGAAGCCAGTGCGCTTTTCAGCACAGCGATGGGTAATAGCAGTACAGCATCGGGCAGACAGAGCATTGCCGTTGGTGCCGGAAGCAGGGCGGAGGCCAATGGCGCGATTGCGATCGGTGGTGATGGCGGTGATATGGATTCTGATGGCGCGGTGGCATCGGGTGGAGATGCCATTGCGCTAGGCATGGATGCCCAGGCGCCAGCGGAAAATGCAGTAGCACTGGGCGCAGACTCTATCGCCGATCGGGACAACAGCTTGTCGATCGGTTCCACCGGGGCTGAACGGCAAATCACCAATGTTGCGGCGGGCACGCAAGACACCGATGCGGTCAATGTCGGGCAGCTGACTATGGTTGCAGACGCCGCTGCCAATGCGCAGGGTACAGCCAATACGGCACTGGCCAATGCGGCCACGGCCCAAACCCGTGCGGATGAGGCTTTTGCCAATGCCGCTACCGCACAAACCACAGCCGATACGGCGCGCGCCGAAGCGCGGGCCGCGCAGCTGGCGGCGGATCAGGCGGGCGCGGGGGTCGTAGAGGCACAAGCAAAAGCAGACGAGGCTTTTGAAAATGCCGTGAAAGCGCAAGCCGGTGCGGATACTGCGCGGAGCGAGGCGATGCAGGCGCAGACCGATGCCAATCGCGCGCTGGCGCAGGCTGAGGCCAACAGTACGGAGCTGGCTTATTTCGATACCAACAGCAATGGCCCCGGCGCCAGCGCCACTGGTCAGGATGCCTTGGCCATAGGCACAGGCAGCGAGGCCAGCGGTGAAGAGTCTGTGGCCATCGGGGTTGGTGCCAAAGCGATAAATGGCAAGGCCGTCTCAATCGGTTCGCGCAATATGGCCTCCGGCAATGGTGCGGTCGCCATCGGTGATCCGAACTTTGCTACTGGCACAGGCGCAGTAGCTCTAGGTGCTGATAACACCGCCACGGGGACGGGCGCTGTGGCGATCGGTAATTTGAACGTCGCAATTGGAAACGGCGCAATCGCGTTGGGCAACGGTGCCAGTGCCACAGGTGAAGGCGCTGTTGCCATCGGTCCGAATGCTATGGCAGACCGCGACAATCTGATCGCGCTCGGCGGCGAAGGCGCAACAGTGCGGATCTCCGGCCTCACCTCTTCTGCCAGTCAGGCTGCTCAAGAAGGCGCGCTCAGCCTCGTCACCACCGATGCCGCCGGGAATCTTGGCTCAACCTCGCTCGATGTTGGCGGGCTCGTCAATCTTGGGGGACGTGTCACCGGGCTGGAGGGGCAAGTCACCGAGCTTTTTGATCTGGCAGCGATGGAACGGCGCGAAACCAATCGCGGTATCGCAGCAACCGTTGCGCTGACCACCGCTCCTTTCCCGTCGGCACCCGGCAAGACCAGCTATACCACAAACGGAGCTGTCTACCGCGGTGAAGTGGCCATGGGTTTTTCTTTTGCTCACCGCTTGGACACCGACAATCCGTTTGCCCTGACCGGAGGCGTGTCTTTTGCAGGCGGTAAAAACACCGCAGCCCGATTTGGGATAGCCGGAGAATTCTAATAGTGAACGAGAAACAGCTTCATGTCGGCGCCGAGAATATAGTCCATGAGTTGCAATGATTTCTATCGTGATCTGCCGATCAATTTTGGAGCCGCTCCAAAGCATTTTTTGGATGATCTAATGAAAGAACTGACATGGATCTACTATCGCTATCCGGACCGGCATGATGCTGCCAAAGCTTGTTTGGACAAGGCCAGAACATTTGTCCTGGGGGATCAAAATAGAATCATATGGGAGGCATGCGCGGAAAATTTTCGAAAAGGGAAGCTGCTTACTTAGCATTGCTCAGCGTAGGGAAAGACTGTGCTGCAATCTTTTCTTCAACACACTATCTTTCACGCTGGTTCTCAAGGTTCTTCCGATATCGCGAGGGAGTCATGCCGGTGTTTTTCTTAAAGGCATGATTGAACGTCGCTTTTGATCCAAAGCCGCAATCATAAGCGAGGTTTATAAGGGGCAGTTTGTTGCCATCAGCTAGGAGGCATTGCTTGAACGCTTCGATGCGATACCCATTGATATATTCGTAGAAACTGGCTTCTGCCTGAGAGTTAATTACTTCTGACAGCAATCTCTGGTTTATCTGCAGGTGGTTAGCGAGAACCGTCAGGCTCAAATCGCTATCGAGATAAGGTTTTTCCCGAGACATGACACCTTCAAGTTCTGCAAATAGCGCGCCCAATTGCGCCCGATCATTCTTTTGTTCCGTTTTCTTTTCCCGGCCTTGGTCAAATCCAGCCGTTAAAACCTGCGTGTGCAAATAGCCTTGCGTACCAATCCAGTAAGTGCCCAGTGATAGAAATAGAAGGAATGGATAGTAGTTTGCAATGTCCAGGCTGTCACCGAACCATGCGACGTCTATCGCCCTTAAACTGAACCATAGAATGAAAAAGATCGTGTAGAGAAATACGGGTTTCTGCAACCAGCTCAATGTTCTTTTGTGGATATCGGAATGGTTTTCTCTGATCCATTTTGAGTATTTCATCAAAATCCGATTTGTCAGGAATAGATAGACGAAAACGGATATAATCGCTCCTGCTTGTTCCACCATCCAGATGAAATGATTCGTATTAATGGGCTCGGCAAAAAAGTAGAATTCGTGCCGTTGGTAAAACGGACTAGAATAATAGATGATTTCCAGCACAACCGGTAAAAAGTGAAGCAAGTCTGCCTTGCCTGGATGGAACTGGGCATTGGTGAGCGTTTTTGTGTAGAGATACAGCGATGGGCCCAGACCGTATAATAGTTCCACTGACAGAAACGAGTAACCCAACGATCTTATGAAACCCATATCGTGCAGCACGACGCGCAACACCGGCAAGGTGTAGAATATCAGCATCAGCGACAACATGATGTTGCCAGATTTGCGGTTCCTTCGAGACAAGACGAGTAATGAGCTGATCATCAAACCGTGTAACGCCCCGATCAATATGATCAGATTCCAGGCATTCAGATTAAGAGATGAATCCATAAGGTTGAGATAGCTGCCAGTTAAGTGATGCAGTGTCATCCCTCTTAACCGAACTGGTGTCCATAACGAAACAACCACAACAGGATTATTTCGTCCGGCTGCATCCAGATGGACGCCGTCGGCTCGCATCTGATCTAACCGGCAAGCAGCTTATCAAACAAAAGAGGCTGATAGATGCTAAATAGAACCCTCCGCTTGGCCATTATACTTTCGTTCCTGATGGTGCCGGGAAGCTGTGCGCCGTACGATTCAGAAACCAGGTCCGTCAGTCAAACTGGTTCAGATCCCCGTTTAGACGCTCACGCGCTAGCAGAGAATGTAACAATCATCCGGGACGAGTTTGGCGTTCCACATGTATTCGGACCCACGGATGCAAGTGTTGTTTTCGGCGCCACTTATGCGCGCGCCGAGGACGAATTTCACTATATGGAGCAGGCTTACATAAAGTTGTTGGGGCGCGCTGCATCGGTTAGCGGGTCCGATTGGCTGCAGTGGGACATCTTTCTAAGAAAGCTAGAAATCGAGGGACATTCCAGGCGGGAATATTTGAAAGCGCCACCTGAAATTAAGGCGCTCTGTGATGCTTTTGCAGAGGGCATGAACTATTTTTTGAAGAGCCGGCCCGATATCAAACCCAAGCTAATCACGCATTTTGAGCCATGGTATGCTCTGGTCGGTTATCGCCTATTTCATGTCTCCGGCATTGATGGAGAAACCCAAAAACAGATTGGGGAACCCAACATTCTTGCTGCGTTTTCTGGATATCTTGCCTCAACCATGTGGGCGATTGGCCCCTCTAAGAGCGCTTCAGGACATCCTATGCTGTTTATCAACCCGCATATTCCGCTTGATGCGCCTTATGAAATGTCTCTTCACAGCGACGAAGGTCTGAACGTTTCCGGTCAGTTGGCATATGGAATTGGGATCTTACCGATTTCTGGACATAATGGAGATATGGGTTGGTCGATCACCGCAAATGATCCCGACATCAATGATGTCTATGAGGAGAAATTCGTCGATAACGGGTCCGGTTCATACCAATATGGCGGTCAGATACTGACGACCACGAAGTGGACTGAAAAGATTGTCATCACCGCACCCGACGGAATCAAACACCAAGAGTATGTTTTTGAAAAATCTCGACACGGTCCGCTGTTCGATGGCCCAGACGGAAAACGCCTTGCGCTAAGAGTGGCCAAGCTGTCCGAAGGAGGCATTCTGGAACAGTTTTTCAATATGAGCATGGCCCGCAATCTACCGGAGTTCAAACGTTCGATCGCGCCTATGAATATCACCTACAACAATCTGATCTATGCTGGGCGAGATGGCCATATTTTTTACATTTATGGCGGTGCCATTCCGATACGCAATCCCGAGTTGGACTGGTCAAAGCCTGTCGATGGCAGCAACCCTCAGACTGACTGGAGGGGATTTTTCTCTCTCGCAGACCTCCCGCAAGTTGAGGACCCAGAGTCGGGCTATCTACAAAACTCCAACAGCTCGCCATTTTTTACAACGGATGACAGCAATCCGGTAGAGGCTGACTATCCGGCTTATATGTTTGGGTCTGACCGCGACACGGCGATCGCAAAGCGATCCAGACAACTGATCGCGTCGGAAGAAGAAATTTCACTGGAACAATTATCGCGATTTGCGTTCGATACCTATCTACCCACCGCTGCTGCTGATATCGCGGAACTAAATGCGGAATGGGTACAATCTTCACTAGACAGAAAAAAAGCGGAACCGGAATTGAAAGAGGCGCTGAATATCCTCAACGACTGGAATAGACGGGCAGATGCCGGTTCCATTGGAGCCGCGCTCTATGTCACGATGTTCCACATTCGCGGTGATGACCCCGTCTATCCGACGATCGGCCGGCTCCGAAAGGCAACCGCGCTTCTAGAAAAATACTACGGCGACTGGCGAATTCCATATGGCCGTTTTAATAGGCTGAGAAGGTTGGGCCAAAATGGCAAGACCCGTGAGCCGGTTTCACAACATGATCTTCCCTCGCCCGGCACGCCGTTTTATATGGGTGCGATCATGACGTTCAATACCCAAACCAAAGACGGATCGAGCAAAAGCTACGGCGATCATGGGCACTCTTATGTAAGCGCGGTGGAATTCGCTCCCAAGGTGAAAGCGCGATCAGTTATGGCCTATGGACAGAGCAGGGATCCAGAATCTGCACATTATTTTGATCAAGCGAGACTGTATACCCAGCAAAAGCTCAAGCCAGCCTGGTTTGATGAAAAAGATATCAAAAAATCAGCCATAAAATCATATCACCCGGGACAAACAGACTGACAGCCGTTGGGACCAGGACGTTTTTTGAGAAAGCAGAATGCTTAGAAATAGTGTCCGCTTTTGCGCCCAAAGCAGACATCGGAAAAAACCCCTTTCCTACATGCTCCTGCTTATGCGATGTCATGCTTGGCTCTTTGAAACCCCAATCTACTGCGCACGGCATATTGCGCACGAAAACCGGCCCGGTTTTTTATCGATTCAGTGCATAAACTGTATAAACTGTCAGGAAAAGTCCGAGAAAGATGAACGACTCGCATTTTTCTATTTGCGATAATCCAGCGGTGGGTCGCGGTCGCCGAGTAAAGATTTATATTTATAATTCGGCCCGCGTGCCTTGTCGAATTCGGCTTTGGCTTCATCCCGCAAATCCGGGTTGGTATATAACTCTATCGCGGCGAGGGTCAGGGTTTTGGCCGCTGTCTGTGTGCCTTTGAAACCGATGGACATGCCGCTTGCTGCCGAGGATTGCCAGCTATGGGCAGAAGTGCCGGGCACCCATGTCGCCGTGCGCAGGCCGACCGTGGGTGTGGCGTAAGATACATCACCCACATCGGTCGAGCCATAGCCAAGGGTTACCTCATAGGGCTGAATTTCAGACTCGCTGCCGAGTTCCAGCTTTGGGCCGTCAAAGCTCGCATAAATGCCTTCGGCAAATTTCTGTTCTTCCGCTGTATAGGTGATTCCGCCGACCTGACGCAGTTTGGCGTCCATCATCTTGGCGAGCGGTTCGTTGACCAGCAGGGGATTGTTGCCGTGAATGACTTCCCAATCCACGGTAGTGCCGGTGCCAAGCGCCGCGCCGCGTGCGGCGTTTTCTAGGCGTTTCCAGATTGCATCAACACCATCAGGATCGGGATGACGCACATAGTAAAAGACTTCGGCGAAATCGGGCACGACATTAGGCGCTGTTCCGCCTTCGGTAATGACATAATGGATGCGCGCGTCCTGGGGCACATGCTCGCGCATCATATTGATCATCAGGTTGAATGATTCCACGCCATCCAGCGCCGAGCGTGCTTTTTCAGGTGCGCCAGCGGCATGGGCAGAAACGCCCCGGAACCGGAATTTGGCCGAGCGATTGGCCAGAGTCGTCCGAGCTGCTGCCGAATTTTCTCCAGCAGCATGCCAGTGCAGAGCAAAATCAACATCCTCGAACAATCCCGCACGGACCATATAGACTTTGCCGCTACCGCCTTCTTCGGCCGGTGTGCCATAGAGACGGACGCGGCCCGGTGTACCGGTTTCTTCCAGCCATTTCTTCACCGCAATGGCGGCTTCGAGTGATCCGGCGCCAAATAGATTATGGCCGCATGCATGCGCGGCGGCCTTGCCCGGGATCGGGGAACGTGTGGAGACTGCATCCTGATTAATGCCGGGTAGCGCATCAAATTCGGCCAATATCGCAATGACGGGTCCGCCCTTGCCATATTCGGCCATGAATGCGGTGGGAATATCTGCGACCCCGGCGGTTATCTTGAAGCCTTGTGCCCGCAAGTTCTGCTGCAAAAGGCCACTGGCTTTTTCCTCCTGATAGCCCACTTCTGCCCATTCCCAGATTTGGCGGGCGACACTAGCGGTATTATCATAACGCGCGTCGATTTCCTGCAAGATTTTAGTCTCCTGCGCGTCTTGCGCATAGGCGGCAGTTGGCAAGGCGGCGAGCGCGAATAGGATGCCGAAGCGTTTCATAAATTTCCCCATGACAATGATGATTTACCTAACGATGGCATAATAAGAGGGCCGTACGCAACAATATTACGGGAATCGAAAAATTGGGGAAAGAGCAAGTCAATTGCAAAAATGCAACTCGCAGGTGCAGCATTTCACATTGCAACTTACTTTTATGTAAGCATATTGGCTAAGCAACCTCCCCGAAGCCTTTTGGAGACTAACCATGAATAAATTTGCTGCCATCATCCTTACCGCCACGGCCCTTTCCCTAACCGCTCCTGCTGCCTTTGCTACAGAAGTTCAACGCAACGATCGTCTATATGACGCCGCTGGTTCCAGCGTAGCCAAAGTTAACCGCGTTGCGGCAGACGGCGATGTACTGGTGATCTACAAAGGCAAAGTTCGTCGTGTTCAGGCTGAAACCCTGTCTAAGACTGACGGCAAGTTGATGACGACATTGACCAAAAAAGAGCTGCGTCGCCTCAAATAAGCGAGACAGAAAATTTGTCGCCCATGGCGATAATAGGAGCCGGTGCACCCCCTCATGCGCCGGCTTTTATATTTGAGCTTCGGCCTCGGCGAGATCGTCCGGTGTATTGATGTTCATGAATATGTCTTCGTCTGGCCAGCTGATCAGCTGAGCATCGCATTGCCGTGCTAGCCAATGCAGGGACGGTGATCGCTCACCGATCTCATGTGTTCCGCGGACGCTGTTGACAATATCACAGCGCCAATAGCCAAAGACTGGATGCAGGCGTTCCGGTCCCTGTGCGACCGCACAGCCCGGCACGGTGCTGAGTCGTCCGATTAAATTATCGGGAGCAAAGGGTGCATCCACCGGCATGGTTACAAAACCAATGGCTTCGGGACAGAGTATCGGTAAATGAGCGGCTATGGTGTAAATCGCACCAACCGGTCCGCCCGGCGCATCTGGATCATCGGTGATAATGTCGAGGCCGGTATCAAAGTCACTGGCCGCCGAGAGCCATATCCGGTCAACAAAAGGCTGGTATCGCGCAATCGCGCGGTCGATCAACCGCTCACCATCAAGCGAGATCACCGCCTTATCTTTACCCATCCGGCGGGATTGGCCGCCTGCTAATATAACAAGACAGGTTGGAGGATTATCATTCATCTGTAACGGCTCCGGCGCAGATCGCGCTAAAAGCCAATCTGCCTTCAGCTGCCCACTCTGTCCAGCAATTCTCCAATCAAATCAGTCGGCTGAGAATCTGTGGTCAAACCATCCGCTAGCTGTTCTTGCTGCGCGGCCTGTTTCAGCTCTGTTGTCATCCGCCGAGCAAAAAGATTGCGGCGGGGAGCCTTGCCTTGCGGGAGAGATCTAGCGGAAGCCCATTGACGAGAGGGTTTATTCTCCAAGCCAGCGGGCTTTGCATTGGGATAGATAAAGCCATTCACCGGGTAGGCGGTTTTGCCGAGGCCACCAATGGGCGCGTACCAAATTTTGATGCGGCTCCAATCGCCACGCTCTGATACATCCACAGCGGCCACATTGCGCTCAATCTGACCACGGCGCCCATTAATCGGCGACCAATTGGCATGGTTCAGCAAGATATTGCGATCGTCGATAATCTCGCTAACCACGGCCACATGGCCGAGTTGCATCTTGCCATGACTTTTGAGCGATAACACCGCGCCGACTTGGGGCGTGTTGCCGCGCTGATACGCGAAGCGCGCTTGCCGCCACCACGTATGGGCATCGCCATAAATCTGGATACCACTGAGTTGGCGGGCATAGGGAACGCATTGCAGATATTTTTGCGGCATATAATCGGAAGATATATTGTCTTCAGCTCTCGCGATGGCCGGGAAAAAGATCGCCTGCAGCACCAACAGGATCGGGACGATGGATCCACCCATTGTCTTCGCGATATTCATCTGGTTCTGTTTTGTGCGAATCTGCATCACCTCTGACTAAACAGAAGGCGCAAATTGATGGCTAAAATTTGTGGTTAACGCTTTGTAACCGTGCCGTTTGCAACTTGAAAATGAAGCGCATCATCAGGAACATCATCAAATAGTCCCGGTTCCGTGCCGGTCAGCCAGACTTGCCCGCCTTTTTCCGCTAGCTTGTTGAACAAAGCCGCTCTGCGCCTAGGGTCAAGATGAGCAGCAACTTCATCGAGCAACAGGATCGGTCGGCTTCCTCTCTGTTCGGCGATCAAGTCGGCATGGGCTAATATGATCGAAAATAGCAGCGCCTTTTGTTCACCGGTCGAGCATTTCTCGGCCGCCTGGCTTTTTGCTCCGTGAAACACGGTCAGATCAGCCCGATGCGGTCCGGTCAACGTTCTGCCAGCCCCGCGATCTGCCTGACGGCTTGCTCTGAGCGCCTCCAGCAAGGCATGTTCGCTTCGCTGTTCTTTGTCATCGAGATGGAGTTTGGCTGCTGCAAACAAACCATCGTCGGTCATCGCCAGCGCGCTATTTAAAGCTTCGGTGATGCGGAAGCGGGCCTCAGCGACGGCGCTGCCAAAGCCGGCGAGCTGTCCGTCCAGAGCGTCTAGCCATTCGCTGTCCGGCATATATTCATCAGCCAACAGCCGGTTTCGTTCCCGCCGTGCCGCGTCATAGCGCGTACAATTTCTGGCATGTTCCGGTTCCAAGGCCGTTACCAGCCGGTCCAGAAAATTCCGCCGACCTGATGCGCCCTCCATGAACAAGCGGTCCATCGCCGGGGTCAGCCACAATATAGATAGCCATTGCGCCAGATCATTGGTTGGCACGGCCGCACCGTTGACCCGCGTTTTGCGGCGTTCCGGATATTCTGCGCTGGTCCCGGTTCCCAATTGGATATCGCCTAGTTCGGCCGCTACCGCAAAATCGCCAGCACTCTCTTCATAGGCCATATCCTTTATGAGTGCCCGCCTTAACCCTCGGCCGGGCGATAGCAGAGACACGGCTTCCAATATATTGGTCTTGCCAGCGCCATTGTCGCCGCTGAGCACGACAAAGCCCGGCGTGGTTTCCAGACGCAGCTGCGGATAGTTCCGAAAATTTTGTAAAGTGAGCCGGGAGATCGTCATGACAGGCCGCCATCTCTAGCCTTGCAGCGATATGATGAGAAGGAAATTCGCAAATCGGCACACAGCCGTTCATTTCCCATTCATCAAATGCTAAATGTTGGCGTAATAACCCAATTATCGGTTTTACACAATTTGACACTGAGATGATAATTAGATTAAGTAATTGATAAACAACGATACTATAAAACTGGCACGGCCTGTGCAATGTATGAGACATCTTCGCTAACACAACCGCGAAGCCCAGTTTTTAAATTAGAAGGAAATCAAAATGTTCACGAATATCTCAAACAACATCACCGCCGCTTTCGCCGCCATCGTTTCTGCCACCGTTTTGATTGGTGCCAGCGTTGGACCAGCGATCAACAATGCCGGCTCTCTGGTAATCTAATTTTTCTCCCATCCCCTGAAAGGAAACATCATGACCTACGATCTTAAAAACAAATTTCTTGCTTCTGTCGCCGCCCTCTTTTCCGCCGTAATTTTCGTAAGCGCCAGCATCGCTCCGGCTATGAACAACGCCGGTTCAATGGTGATCTGATGGCAGATAAAAACAAACCCAGCAGTTCCACGCCATCCAGTTGGCCCGAACCAATTTCATCAAATAAACGGAAGAACAGTCCAGTGAAAAACAAACTTAAACTCGACAAAGCCAATGGCAAGCTGATGGGCGTATGCTCCGGCCTTGCAAATTGGAGTGGCATGGATGTCAATATTCTGCGGATTATCTTTGTACTTGCTACAATCTTTGGCTTCGGTTCAGCAGTTATCGTCTATCTCGCCATCGGCCTGATCGTCGACTAATCGCAGATCATATATAGCTGAATGATATAACATACAGAAAACATTGACTAATAATCGTAGACCGCTCTGATAAATCTGTGTATTTAGTGATAAACAATCATTGAGTAATTTATCGGAGCGCAGATGTCCGGCCATCATCATCACGGGCATATCCACCACAGCCACCATGACCGCCACGGTCCGCACGGCCATATGCCCACGGATTTCAGTCGTGCCTTTGCTTTCGGCATTGCGCTCAACATTATCTACATCGTCGTTGAAGTCACTTATGGCTTGCTGTCCGGCTCCATGGCGCTGCTCGCCGATGCCGGACATAATTTGTCCGATGTCCTTGGGCTAGCCGTAGCATGGGCCGGTGCAGAACTGTCGAAGCGGCCTCCTAGCAAGCAATTCACTTACGGCCTCGGCGGATCGTCGATATTGGCCGCATTGCTGAACGGCTTGTTTCTGTTGGTTGCCTGTGGAGCCATTGCTTGGGAAGCGATAAACCGGTTCCGCGAACCGAGTGAAGTGGCCTCGCAAACCGTTATCATTGTGGCTTCTATAGGTATCGTGATAAATTTCGGAACCGCCATGTTATTCATGCGCGGTCAAAAGGAAGACATAAATATCCGCGGCGCCTTTTTGCACATGATGGCGGATGCCGCAGTTTCAGCGGGCGTTGTCATTGGCGGCATCGCCATTTTCTATACCGGCAAAAACTGGATTGATCCGCTGATCAGCCTGTTCATCGTTGCGTTGATCTTCTGGAGCACTTGGGGTTTGTTATCCGAAGCGGTTCGCATGTCGCTGGCCGGCGTTCCCCGAGATATTGACGTAGAAGAAGTGCTTACCGCTCTTTCGGAATTGCCAGGCGTCGAGACCGTCCACGATCTGCATATTTGGCCGATGAGCACGAGCGAAACCGCCATGACCGCACATTTGGTTATTCCCGGTGGCCATCCCGGCAAAGGATTTCTCGCCGATGTTCAGGAATCGATGAAAAAGCGTTTTGCGATCCACCATATTACAATGCAGATTGAGCTGGAGGACGAAGAAGCCGATATTTGCCAGACCGATTGTAGTCCATAGAAACCAAAGCATAATGTCCTGTAATCCCGGATAATAGAAGCGAAGTTGACAATCTTGACAGGAGCTAGTGGGGCGTTTTTGATGGCACAATTTATTGCAAAGTTCACACACATCACACGGTGTGATGTTCTCTTGAAGCTTTGATGTCAGATTTCAAAGTTCACACACATCACACTGGGTGATAATGCCTGACCGTTGAAAATCGCATGCCAAAGTTCACACACATCACACCAGTTCGTGGTCACCGTTGAAACCAGATCCATAATCCATATTCAGAGCTGAGAAAGAGCATCCCGATAATATCATAGCATCGCCTGTGTAGGAAAGAGCGGTCGCTGCGATGCGGTCTTTTCACGGCGATTATCGCACCCCCCGCGCCATTCATCTGAAAAACCTGCTTCGTTCAGCAAACAGACCGCAGCCAGCGCGTTCATGGAAAAACTATTGGGGGCAAATAATCTCAGGAGTCTAGTAATGCGACTATTTGCGAAAAAACTAACAATTATCTCTGTCACAACAGCGTCGGCATTATCCCTGTCGGCTTGTGCCGGTAACTATGCGGGCGAAGGTGCTGCTGCCGGAGCAGCCACCGGTGCAATCATCGGCGCGGTAACCGGCGATACCGATGATGCCCTGAAAGGCGCAGCAATTGGCGCAGCCGCCGGTGCAGCAGCAGGTTATTTCGTCGACAAGGACGATAATTGCGACGGCTATAACGACGATGGCGAGTTAGACGATGATTGCCGCGGAGAACCCGGCTATCCCGACTGAGATTAGCTTGAAGGCATATCATGGCGCCTTTCCAGTGTCCGCTTTGGGCGCAAAAGCGGACATTCGACTTTGTCGGGAGATTGAAGACGCTGATGACAATTGATGTGAGAGAATGTACCTTCGCGATTGTGATAAAAGATGTTGCCATAAATGAGATTATCAATCTCCGCCGAGGAGGTGTTTCCGAGTCTGGTTGGGCAGGATGTGTGCGTCGAGAAGATGTTGAACGCTGGTCAGTTGTAGGGAAAACCGATGTCGCCAGTGCATTCGACATAGTGGCAGTTGAAATAGCGAAAAACTATGCTGCAGAGATTTTTACTTGGGATTTTTGCGAAAGTGTAGTCAACGAATTGTTCAGTGTGTTGACGGAGTTTCAAAGTTCAGAAGAAGGTTTCGACACTCCGAGTAAATTTTGGGAAGTCTACCTCGCCTTCGATGATAGCGAAGATGCAGCTTTGGAAGCCGAGATTGAACAAGTCGCTCGCCGTAATATCGATGAGTTTTTGATGAAGCTAGAAACCGGATAGGGACATTTAATCGCTGGCATTAGATACAGAGAAGTATCGCAATCCTAATGTCCGCTTTCGGGATGTTGCGGACATTACAACAATCCTACTCAACTGCTGACAATCCGCTTTTTTATTGACTTCACCAGAACCAGACGCTTTGTGAGCGGCGATTGGAAGATTGTTCTGTAGGTCTTCCGAATTTATTAAAGCTAGGAAGTTCAAATGTGCCCTGCGGTTGTAGGTGAAGGGGGCCAGAGGGGATATCTTATTCCCATTGGCGGCGGCGAAGACAAGGAAGCCAATCCAACCATCCTCAGACGTTTTGTCAGTCTCTCAGGCGATGAGAGCGCCAATATCATTGTGCTTCCGACCGCTTCGCGGCTGGAAGATACCGGATCGCGTTACGAAGCAATTTTTAAGGAACTGGGTGCCGGACAAGTCAGCTCGATACCGATCTCAGGACGCGAAGACTGCAATAACCCCGAATTTGCCGAGCGATGCGAAGAAGCGACCGGGATATTTATCACCGGCGGCAATCAATTGCGGCTCAGCACTATCTTGGGCGGCACCGATGTTGCCCAAGTCATCCGCAAGATCAACGCAAGAGGCGTTCCGATAGCGGGAACATCTGCAGGTGCATCTATTATGTCGGAACATATGATGGCTGGCGGAGACGCAGATCAAGGGCCAACCGAAGGGGGAGCGGTGCTTGCGCCCGGCTTGGGCCTGACCAATGCGGCCGTTATTGATCAGCATTTCTCGGAACGCAATCGGCTCGGACGACTATTATCGGCCATCGCGCTCAATCCTTTTTTGCTCGGCATGGGTATCGATGAGGACACAGCTGCTTTTATCGGTCCGGACGACATGATCGAAATTGTTGGATCAGGCACCGTCACGATCGCAGACGGCAAGGAAATGTCCTATTCGTCGGCCCATTCGGCCAGTCGCAGCGAAGGTATCGGCATGCTGGGACTCAAATTGGACATATTGCACGAAGGCTGCAGCTATGATCTGAATACGCGGGAGGCCTTTCCGCCCCTTGAAGAGGACAATAATCTCTGTAACCTCTAGATTCGTAAGAATCATAACAGGGGCCGCCAATGAAAATACTCAATACAAACCTGTATCTTGGCCCCAATCAATATGCGAAATTCCGCGTCATCCGCCATGTGCTGGATATCGGTGTGTTGGAAAACTGGCCGTCCGCCAAACTTGGCCCTGATTTTATCGATGGCCTGATTGCTGCTCTGCCCGGTCTGGATGAGCATGGCTGCTCTTATCGCAAGCGAGGGGGCTTCATCCGGCGTCTGCGCGAAGACGATGGCACATGGATGGCGCATATTACCGAGCATGTTGCCTTGGAATTGCAATGCGTTGCGGGCAATGAAGTCAGCTTTGGGCGGACTCGATCGACGGGCGAGCTTGGCCAATATAATATGGTCTATGCCTATATTCACCGCGATGTCGGGCTGGCGGCCTGCGAGCTTGCGATCAAGCTGCTGATGCATTTGTTGCCGACAGAAGTGCAAGAGCAAACCGGCTATGAACTGGATGATGAGTGGGATTGGGATGAGGAGCTGCACGGCTTTATCCGGCGTGCGCAGCGTCATGCCTTTGGTCCCAGCACAGCGTCACTGGTAGCCGCTGCGGAGGAGCGGGACGTACCCTGGCTCCGGCTTAACAAATATAGCCTGGTGCAATTTGGACATGGCAAGCACCAGCAACGCATTCAAGCTACAATTACCAGCGAAACCCGCCATATCGCCGTCGAAATCAGTTGTGATAAGGAAGATACGCACAATCTTCTCAATGATCTCGGGCTTCCGGTTCCGCAGCAATATATGGTCTATAGCGAGCGTGAAGCCGTCCGAGGCGCTCAGAAAATGGGCTATCCCGTCGTGCTCAAGCCGCTCAACGCCAATCATGGCCGCGGGGTTTCGATCAACCTTTCAACCGAGGAAGAGGTGCGGACGGCCTTTGGGTTTGCACGCGAACAAGGGACCAGCAAAGCTGTGTTGGTCGAGAGCTTCATTACCGGATTTGATCACAGGATGCTGGTTGTCGGCAATGAACTGGTTGCGGTTGCAAAACGGGTTCCGGGTCATGTTGTCGGAGATGGTATACTTACCATTGAACAGCTGATCGAGGTTGTGAACGCGGATCCCCGTCGCGGTGTGGGCCATGAAAAAGTCCTGACCAGATTAGAATTGGACGATCAGGCGCTCCGGTTAATGGCCAATGCCGGTCATAGCTCTGAAACGGTCTTGCCCGCAGGAGAGATTTTCTATCTGCGCGATACCGCGAACCTCTCAACGGGAGGCACCGCAATCGACCTGACCGATGTCGTCCATCCGGATAATCGGGAAATGGCTGTACGGGCGGTTCAGGCCGTCGGGCTTGATGTCGGTGGCGTTGATTTTCTGACGGACGATATCTCCCAATCCTATAAGGATATTGGCGGCGCCATCGTAGAGGTCAACGCGGCTCCCGGCTTCCGCATGCATGTTGCGCCAAGTGAAGGCGAACCGCGTGATGTTGCGGGAAAAGTGATCGATATGCTCTTCCCGCCGGGCCGACCCAGCCGTATTCCCATTGCGGCGATTACCGGTACCAATGGCAAAACAACCACGTCGCGCATGCTCGCCCATATTTTGAAAACCTGCGGCAATACTGTCGGTTTGACCACCAGTGACGGCATTTATGTTGATGGCAAGCAAACCGTAAAAGGCGATACCACTGGTCCAAAATCAGCGCAGATGGTCCTGCGGGATCCTGTTGTGGATTTTGCGGTCATGGAAACCGCCCGAGGCGGACTGGTGCGTAGCGGTCTGGGATATGACAGCACCAATGTTTCCGCTTGCCTGAACGTGGCATCTGACCATCTCGGACTTGGCGGTGTGGAAACACTAGAACAACTGGCAGCGATCAAAAGGATTGTTATCGAAGCCGCTACGGACACAGTGATACTGAACGCTGACGATAAAAATTGTCTCCTGATGGCCGACCATAGCGATGCAAAGCATATTTTCTATGTGACGATGAATCATGATCATGCACTGGTGAAGCAACATATTGATGCTGGCGGGAAAGCGGCCGTTCTGGAAAAAGCCATGAATGGCGACATGATTACCATCTATGACAATTGCACCCATATTTCGCTTATCTGGACGCACCTGATTCCGGCTACCATCGAAGGCAAGGCCACCCATAATGTTCAGAATGCGATGTTCGCCGCAGCAATAGCCTATAGTTTTGGGCAGGATATTGATCAAATTCGTCTTGGTCTGAAGACTTTCAATACCACATTTTCGCAAGCGCCCGGACGCATGAACGTTTATGACGAACTGCCTTTCCGGGTCATTTTGGACTATGCCCATAACCCGGCGGCTTTTGAAAGCCTGACCAATCTTGTCGACAAGCTCGATGCCCATGAACGCAAGATAATCGCAGTATCCTGCCCCGGCGACCGGCGGGATGAAGATGTGCGCGATGCGACAGCCATTTTGGCGGGGCATTATGATCATTACATCCTCAAGGCCGACGACAATCGGCGCGGCCGAGGAGACGATGAAATTCCGCAGATGATGAAAAAAGGGCTGATGGCACAGGGCGTGAGCGAAGAGGCTATTTCCGTGATTGCCGATGAGCAGGAAGCGATTCAAAAGGCCCTCGAGATGGGGCAGGAAAAGGATCTGGTCGTGGTGATCGGTGACAATGTCACGCGGTCGTGGAAACAAATTGTCCACTTTGGCGATGAAGAATTGAAAGCATCGGCAGCCAAGAGCGAAACGCCTGCCATTGCGATGAACTATGAAGACCTGATTGACGAAGACCAATCCCTGATCAGAGATGAACGCGGGGTCAGGCTGGCAAAAGAAGTCGAAGAGGATGGTGATTGAGAGATATCGCCATGACCATTGATCGCGGGCCGATAGATATTGAGAAGATCGAAGATTATCTCACGATTCCCATGCCTGCATCCGACCGGTTGGTGTTTGACGACAGTCGGCGGATCACCGGGCCCGGCATGCTCTGGGACAAGCGCGGCGCACTGGTCGACATATTGGTTGATGGCTATGACAAAGCGGAAGTTGTTTCTGCCTGGTTACCAGAAATCAAACGTGTGTTGATGGCGCTGGGCTGGACCGACAGTCAAACAACATCAAGAATTTTTGAAAATGGCGTGACCCTTGCGATTTCCGCGCCGGTTGATTTGCTCTATTCCGCTGCTTTTGCGATCGAAACCAGTTGGCATCTGACCGCGTCAAAATTGCTTGGACAGCCTGCAAATGATTTTGACGATTTGATTGCAGGCCTCAACGCAGTCATCGCGCTGGAGCAGAACCCGGCGTTAATCGAACTGCAAAAAGCTGCAGACAGTCGGGGCATCGATATATTGTCTGACGATGATTTTGTCTCTCTTGGTCATGGCGGAGGCTCTGCCCTTTGGAACATTAATGAGATTCCGGATGCCACGGACATCCGATGGGATCGGCTACATAATCTGCCGGTTGCGCTTATTACCGGTACCAATGGCAAATCAACCAGTGTCCGGCTTGCAACAGCCATTGGGGAAGCCGCCGGACTGGTGAGCGGTTCGACTTCGACAGATTTTGTCAAACTCGGGGATGAAATACTCGACTATGGCGACTATTCCGGCCCCGGTGGTGCGCGGATGTTGCTGCGTGACCAACGACTGGAAATCGCTTTTCTGGAATGCGCCAGAGGCGGCATACTTCGGCGGGGCCTTCCGTTATTTCAGGCGCGTGCCGCCCTGGTGACCAACATTGCTGCCGATCATCTGGGACAATATGGCGTGAACACGATTGAAGCGCTGGCGGAAGCAAAATTCGCGGTTGCCCGGGCTGTGGCTCAGGATGGCGTGCTTGTTCTGAATGCAGATGATCCGCTGGTTGTTGCCAACGGTAATAAATTCGACACGACGAAATGCTGGTTTGCATTGTCTCCTCACAATGAAAATATCGTTGGCGCTCGCGCCACAGGCGCGCCCTGTTGCTGGCTCGATGACAACATCATCCAATATTTTGATGGAACGGACATCGTGCTCAACTTGGATGTCGATCAAATCCCGGTCGCCATGGGCGGCGCTGCAAAATTCAACATTCAAAACGCCATGGGCGCCATTGGTTTGGCCAAAGCCATGAAGCTGGACAATATGGCGATCATAAATGGTCTCACTCGGTTCACGGCTTCGCCCGATGACAATCCCGGACGATGCAACGAGTTTAACGTCAACGGTGCCCGCATATTCGTTGATTTTGCGCATAATCCGCATGCCATCGCGGCCATGTCCGGGCTGCTTGAAAACTTGCCTGCCCGGCGCAAATTTCTGCTGATCAGTCATGCCGGAGACCGCTCCGACGAGGAGATTAAAGGCCTTACCAGAGGTGCCCTCGGCTTTGCGCCTGATACGGTGGTGATTGCCGAGCTGGCAGACTATTTAAGAGGGAGAGAATTGGGTGAAGTTCCAGCCCTGATCGAGCGGGAATGTCTCGCAGAGAACCCTGAACGGACGTCTATTGTCCATGCGGCATCGCCGAGCTTGGGCGTTGAGCATATTCTTGAGCAGGCTGGGCCAGGTGATATCGCGCTGGTTCTCGCGTTGTCCGACCGGGATAAGGTTTTCGAACTGATCAAAAAAGCGACGGACTAGATCAACGACGCCCTAGATCAACGACAGGGCGTGAACGTGGTGCTCACCGCCGGAGATGCGCTGGATATGGACGCCCGTTTCATGCCATCGGAATTGAACAGCATGGCGATCTCACCCGTTTTCGACACCGCAATGGCACCACCATCGCCACCAAGGGTGCCAACGTCTTCCAGCATATTCCAGACAGCGTCCTCCAATGTGTCGCCAGCAAGTTTGAAACGATTAGCAATTGTCAGCGCGCCGCCGCTCCGGATGAAATATTCTCCGGTTCCCGTGCACGAAATCGCAATGTCCTGATCCGCCCAAGTACCGACACCAATGATCGGCGTATCTCCAACACGGCCTTCCGGCTTACCGAAAACGCCGCCCGTTGAAGTTGCTGCAGCGAGATTACCATGCATGTCGAGAGCGACTGCTCCAACCGTTCCATGATGCATATCGCGGACCGAGACATCGTCTTGGCTCACGCCGAGTGGTAAGACATAATAGCTAGCCGGATCATCGACAGCGGCCAATCCCTGATCAGCGGCAAAGGTGTTGGCTCCATCACCTGCGAGCATGACGCTGGCAGAATGGTCCATGACAGCACGCGCCACCGCAATCGGGTTCTGGACATCTTTGATCACCGCGACGGCTCCCGCCTGCCGCGTCGCTCCATCCATAATGCTAGCATCCAGTTCAACTTGTCCCGCCCTGTTCGGTGCAGACCCTTTTCCGGCGACATAGAGTCCAGACAATTCCAGTTCGGAAACCATTTTTTCGACGACATCAAGGGATGAGGCCCCCTCGCGCAACATATTCTCGCCCATGGCGGTTAATTCGGAAAGATGCGCTTCAACTATTGTATAGTCTTCGCCAGGCTTTGCGCCCGCTCCTCCATGGAGAGCCAAAGCATATGGATTTGATCGATTTGTCATTTTGCTGTGACCCTAAAATTGTGCCGAGACGCTATGATCCCGTTGGTGTTTATTTTCGATAACAAAAGCCCGCCCGGTTTCGACGCCAGTGGCTCCGTTGCGCACATATACCGCTACTGACATCAGACAATCAGCATCGGCGTATATTCACTCCCACCAATAAGCCGAACGATTTCGGGCACCTGTGACCACTTCGTTCATTGTCACCGGATCGTACATCCGGCCGTTGACCATTACGCGATGGATCTTGTCGCTGTTGCGGATATCGGCGGTCGGGTCAGCGTCGAGTATGACCAGATCAGCAAGCTTGCCTGCCTCCAGCGATCCGATTTCGTCCGCCATGCCCAAAGACTTGGCGGAATCGATCGTACCGGATCGCAGCGCTTGTAGCGGTGACATGCCGCCGCGAACGAAGGACCAGAGCTCCCAATGGGTTGCGATACCCGGTTGCTGACCATGGGCTCCGATCGAAACCAATACGCCCTTGTCCGCAAGTTTCTTTGCTTCGCGGGCATTGTTATCATCGACGAAATCTTCTTCCGGTGCCTTGGTCCGGCGCACGGTTGCGGCGGCCAGTTGCTTGGGCGGCGTGTGGATCAGCAGCGGATGTTTGAATACATCGGTCGCCTGACGCCAATAGGGATCACCGGCGAGGCCCCCATAGCTGACCACCAAAGTTGGTGTGTAATTGGTCTGCGATTGCGAGAACATCTGCACAACATCATCGTAGAAAATATCGAGAGGGATATTATGCTCCAGCGTGCTGTTCCCATCGGCGATCAACGCCATGTCCATGCCATAGAGCGATCCACCTTCGGCGACGACCAGCATATCTTCCTGACGCGCGGCTTCGACCACTTGCTGGCGTTGTTCGCGGCGCGGTTGGTTATAATTTTTCACGCTGCTGCCGCCCTGCGCCTTCAACCGGCGAACATGGTCGAGTGCGTCGTCGAGACTGTTGATCTCGGCGTAGACCGAGGCTGCTTTCGCGCCATAGACAATTTCGCCGGTGGAAAAGATGCGCGGTCCGATCAATTGTCCTGCCCGCTGCATTTCTGCTGCGACAAAAATCTCGCTGGCGCGACTTGATGGATCGTGGATAGTCGTGGTGCCAAGGGCCAAATTCTGGATCAGCGACCAGTTTTGCTGCGGTACCAGTTCATCCGTCCCCTGTGCGCCATGGGCATGGGCGTCGACATAGCCGGGGACGATGGTCTTTCCGGTGACATCGACCACCGTCGCGCCCGCTGGCACAGAAATATTGCCACGCTGCCCGATCGATATGATCTTATTGTCTTTCACGACAATCGTGCCGTCGGCGACGATGCCGCCATTTTCATCCGCCATGGTAATCAGCCGCGCGCCGACCAAAGCGACCATGCCGTTGGGTTTATCGGCTGTGATCGAACGCTCCAGCGAGACACCGCTGGTAGGCGGTACAAATTTCGCCGTATCTTTGTCAGTTGGTGCAGTCGGAAACAGCGCACTAGTCTGAGCCGTAAAGACCTGTGGCCCAATGCTCCAATGCAACTGCTGCCCATTTTGCGACCAGTGGATGTAATCCGCGCCGCCTTTGCTCACCCGCGTCACGGGCAGCGATTTGCTATCGGGCGCAACGGCTACGGCCTGTGTGCCCGGCAACAGAGGCATGACAAAGGCTTCGTAATTCTGACGGAAAGCGACATATTGACCGTCTGGCGAGACAATATAGTCATTGGCCAGCTCGCCTGTCGCGTGAGTGCGCTTTGCTTCACCATTTAGGTCGCTGCTCATCAGCACCCGTTTGTCGTCTTCCTGCGCCATCATGAACAGGCGGTCGCTAGTCGAACCAAATTGAGGGCCAGCCGCGCCTTTAGCGATGCGCTCGGGCGCGCCGCCCGATGCTTCGACACGGTACACGCCATCATCGACGGAATAATTTGGTGACGTCAGATATCCGCCATCTTTCATTTCGAAGATAATCGTCCGACCATCGGGCGAGAAATGCGGTCGGGCATAATGTCCGGGCCGATTGGTGACCATACGGGCTGATCCACCCGAAGCGCTGACCGTCTTGATCCGGCCAAGCTTGCTGTCAGTCCAGCCGACAAAGACGATCGAGCGACCGTCGCGCGACCAGGACGGGAATAGCTCGCGTTCGCCATTGCTGCGCGTCAACCGTTTGGGAGCGCCGCCGCTCATGGATTTGATGTACAGCTGTCCTAGACTTTCAAACACGACTTGGCGGCCATTGGGCGATACCGCTGCAAAGCGCGGCATTTTGGTGGTGAAGCTATCCGGTGCCACCGGGATTTTGGGATGCGGGGCATCCGCAACGCCGCGCGTATCGTTAATTGCAAAGGGGATCACCAAGGCGCCAGTACCATTTGCCGAGACCTTACGGATCTTGCCGCCAGCCCAGAAAACAATGCTGCGGCTGTCGGGGGTCCAGTCCATATTGGGATAGACGCCGGTGACGGCCCAGGTTTCCTGTACATCCTGATCGAGATCATCATAGACTTTGCGTTCGATGCCGGTCGCAAGGTCTTTGACGTAGAGTTTGGACTCAGCCCGTTCGCGCCGGACAAATGCGATGCTCTTGCCATCGGGAGACGGCGTTGGCCGCACCGAACCGCCGAGGCCAGACACAGCGGTGGTTACCTCGCCGCTTTCCAGGTCATATTCCTCTATATTAAACAGGTCGGTGTTCGAATCCTGCGCATAGATAAACTGACCGCCGGGGGTAATGTTGCGCGTATAATAGAGCGACTTGCCGTCGGGCGCGTAAATCGGTTCGCCCAATTCCTTTTGATGTTTGTCGTTAGGCTTTTTGACCAGCACGACCCCTGCCCCGCCAGAGACATGATAGACCCAAACCTCGCCGGTGCCGAGCGAACGGCCGGTGGTAAAATGTTTCTTGGCTATGATATAACGGCCATCCGGGCTCCAGCTTGGCTGGTTGAGCAAGCGGAATTTTTCTTTGGTCACCTGCCGCTTATCGCTGCCATCACGGTTCATGATCCAGATATTGTCACCGCCACCCCGGTCCGAGGTAAAGGCGATCCGTTTGCCATCAGGAGAGAAACGCGGCTGCACTTCCCACGCAAGCCCTTCGGCAATGCGGGTCGGCGTGCCGCCCGCCATCGGCATCGTGTAAACATCACCTAGCAACGCGAAGGTGATGCTATTGCCATCAGGACTAACATCAACGTCGATCCAGCTGCCCTCATCAGTATTGATCGGTACCTGTTTGATGGTCGCGCCTTTAGGGGCGTTGACGTCCCATTTTTCTTCTTTCGCTTTGTCATCTGCGGGTTGGGCATACGCTTGCCCGGCAAAAGAAATGGCGGCGAGCGCGGTGATCAGGCGATATTTCATGAGGACTCCCAGTGGCTTTATTTTATTTCAAACTTAAACAACAAATGAAGCGTGATGAACAGGAAATATTGGCTGAGGCCAGACAGTGCTACGTCACTTTCGATGATGGACCTCGGGTCTTTATTAGATTACAAGGATTTACATCGGGATATTGAAGTGGGGAAACATGGCGGGGGTGATTAAAGACTATCGATATATTGCCATTTTAGCGACGGCAACTTTGCTGTTGACATCCGGCTGCATGAAACGAGGGCCATTGGCTGTCGCATCAGAACCATCAATATATGAGCCCCCAATGCCAGAGGCAGAATCAGCCGCGATTCTCCCGCCACTTCCACCACCAGTAGCGGCCAGAACGCAGCAGAAAACCGTCAAAGACAAAATAGTCACAAAAAACTACAGTCGGGCCAGGACCGGCGCCGTTCGCGGAGCTGGATCGGCTAGCAATCGTAGGAAAAGCAATGCTGCATTGGGGTCACTCTTGGGCATCAAGGGCACATTACCTGTACGAACCGGCATCCCGTCCTATCCCGTCTGGCCGCCAGAGGCGCCATCATCGCGCGTCAGCCTTGATCGTTTCATTAAGTCGCGGACAAACCTGTCCCTCTATGATGCCGGACAAAAACTGAAACGGTCTTTTGAGGATGCTGGCTATCTTGAATATAGCTATTATGCCGCACCGGGCGGGTTTGTACTCGTCACCCGTATTGAGAAAATCAGCGCCAAAGGTGATCCACTGCCCGGCACAGAACGCTATAAATTGCCCAGTCAACGCAGTTCCGGATCATTGACCAGCTTTGTTCGCGGCCTTTTCCTCGATGCCCCTCCCGGTTTTTATCGCTACATCGCGGTAGTGGTCAGCGACAAACCCTATCAGACAAGTCGTAGAAAACTGACCAGCGCTGAAGCAGGAAGACGCCTAACGAGCGGCAGCAACAACCTGTCTGCCACCTATAAGAAAGTGGCTTTCACCAGTGATCATAATGTCGACGCGCTTATCTATGAATTCACCAAAAATTCTCGCACGGGCAAAGTTCGAATGATTGCGCCGGGGCGTCTGACACCCAAAATTCATCTGGCCAAAACGAAGCTCAACAAGACTATCGCTTCAAATTTCAGGCGCTAATCAGATATGCGCATATTCCTAAGCTATCGGCGCAGCGACAGCCAGGATGCCACGGCACGGCTCGCGGATCGATTGACCGCTCTGCCCCGCATCAAATCAGTCTTTCTGGATGTGGAATCCATAGCCGCGGGCGAAGCCTTTCCGACCCGGCTGCGCAGTGCCTTGACCGAAGCAGACATTTGCCTTGTCCTCATCGGCAACGGATGGCTCGGGCAATCTGATACCGGTGACATCACGCGCATAAAAACGGATGGCGATTTTGTGCGTATGGAGGTTGCCGAAGCCTTGCGCCTTGGCAAGCGCGTGATACCAGTCCTGCTAAATGAAGCAGCCATGCCAGACAGAGGTCAATTACCAGATGACTTACACCCATTGCTGGAGCGCAACGCACTGTTTCTTAGGCACATATCCTTCAATCAAGATGTTGAGATACTAAGTGACGCCATATTGCATAACGAAGCAGGCGGGCGGCTTGGGAAAAGGCGGCGACTGACGCCAGCAGGCGTTGCGGCACGGGTCGCAGGTGGACTGGCTATGGCTATCATAATGTTGCTGGTCATCGGCCTGATCAGCTTTTGGGTCAGTGGTGGCCAGTCTCTGGAAACACTGCTCGGCGGTCGAGCGGGGCTTGGGCTGTTGGTAGTTGCGGCCTTAGGCCTATGCCAAGCGATGTCATTTGGCTTGATAGGCTTCCCGTTTCGTCGCTCTTAAGCCGCCGCGCGCGCCGCTGATCAGCCGCGGCTATTTTCGTCCGCCATGACCAGCATCGACAAAGCATGGCGCTTCGCCACCGCCATATGATCGTGCCCGTAACCGCCGCCCAATGCGCTGGCGACCGGAATATTCTGATTCCGTGCTTGTCGAATGACATAGCGTTCGCGCGCGTCTATCCCTTCATCCGTCAGAGCCAGTCGGCCGAGCCGATCATCGACGTGCGGATCGACACCGGCTTGATAGAGCAACAGATCAGGCGCAAAATCATCCAGTATCGATGGCAGGTGCTCGGATAATATTTTCAGATATTGCGCATCATCCGTGCCATCATCCAAACCGATATCTACGGTTGATCGCGCCTTGCGCACCGGGAAGTTCTTTTCGGCGTGTACGGACACCGTCATAATATCGCTGCGCCCGGCCAACAGCGAGGCCGTGCCATCGCCCTGATGCACGTCGAGATCGAGAATCAATATGCGTCCAACATCCCCTTCCGCAATCAGGCGGTTAGCACTCACTGCCAGATCATTAAACACACAATAGCCCGCCCCCGTATCAGCCAACGCATGATGGCTGCCACCAGCGCTGTTGGCGGCATAGCCATGTTCAAGCGCCAGTTTCGCCGCGAGCCATGTTCCGCCAGATGTAAACCGCACGCGCTGCGCAATGTCTGCTGATACCGGAAAACCGATGCGCCTTTCTTTCTCGGCGGGTACGGATGACGAGAGCACCTGATTGACATAGTCCGGATCGTGCACCGCCTCTAGCCATATACGCTCCATTGCGTGCGGGGCGTATATGGTGTGATCGTCACCTACGGCCTTCACTGCGTCCATCACCAGCCGATATTTATCAAAGGCAAAGCCACCTCTTGCGGGCGGTGGGGCGACATAGTCGCTGTGGTGGACAATATGCAGCATCGCAACGGGATAGAGCAGCGCGGGTAAAAAAGACACTGTTCCTAACGCCGTATCGACCCTGTTAGCTGATGGACGGAAACAACGCCGCAGCCCAGTCGATAGATCGCCTGCTTCAATGGCAACCCGCTAGATAAATTTTACAATTGCCGCAAATTATGGCTTTAGTCATTATCTTGGTTATAGTGTCCCTATTGCGATCAGGGTCGCATCATCAGGGGACGGGGCATATATGGGGCAAGAATCAGCGACACAGCTGTTTATCAGTCATCATTCCAGCAAACTGCCAATCGCGCTGGAACTTGAAAAATCGCTCGCCAAATATGGCGTCACTTGTTGGCTGGCTCCGCGAGATGTCGAACCCAGTGAAGCGTTCGACATGGCGATCAAGCGCGCCATTGATGAAAGCTGCGCCACATTACTTTTGTTCTGCAGCAAGTCTGACAAAAGCCCACACGTAAAGCGCGAGCTGATCCTTGCCGATTCATCGCGCAAAGCGATCATCCCCATGCGGTTGGAAGAACTGGCCCCGGATGAGCTCGCTTATCATCTTGCGAGTTCGCAGTGGATTGACTGGCTGGAACAGCGCGAGAGCACGATCGAACGGGTTGCGGCCAAGGCGCATCAGCTGGCTGGCACAGTTCAGAAAACTATGACTGTTGATGATCTGATTGAACATAGCGGCAATGGTGACACGGACCTAACCCCAGCGCCTCCTGTGTCCGAGCAACCCGATGAACCAGAGGCCCAAGAGCCCGAACCAGAACCGGTTTATGAAGATTATGATGATTGGGAACCGGAGAAGCCAAAAACCAATTGGGCATTGATCGTCGGCCTCGCCGCGCTTTTTGTGGCAGCAGTGGCGGGCTTTTTGATCTGGAGTACCATGG
This sequence comes from uncultured Sphingomonadaceae bacterium, assembly GCA_947489315.1. Taxonomy (GTDB): domain Bacteria; phylum Pseudomonadota; class Alphaproteobacteria; order Sphingomonadales; family Sphingomonadaceae; genus Parasphingorhabdus. The sequence goes on along the minus strand of CANLCX010000001.1, from coordinate 563,900 downwards.
GTACAGACGCGCCCGCGCCACCGATTGATCCTGCGGCAATTCCTGCCGAGCCGGCGGACGGTGGTGAAAGCGATGAACCGGATCCTGAACCAGCGGCCAAACCGGTTGTTGCGAAACCACTACCACCGGACGGCCCCAGCTTTGACTGCACCAAAGCCTCGGAGAGAGTCGAATTCCTAATCTGCGACACGCCGGAACTGGCCAAGCTCGATCGCACATTGTCGACGGTCTACAAAAGCGCAATGACAGCCGCAGGTCCGAACGCCAAGAGACTGCAAAGGCAACAGCGCGCCTGGAGGACGGGCACTCGCGACACATGCCCAGACACGGCCTGTGTCGCGACAATTGTGCGAGAGCGGCTTGCGATTTTGCGGGCCATAGCAGCAGGCAATCTTGATGTGCCGCGCGATCGTCCAGCACAAGAGTTTCGAAGCGAATTTAGCGATGCTATCAACAATGATGCTGATCGGGCGATAGACGAGAATATAACGGAACCCATCGACCAAAGCCCTAACTAAACAAAGGGTATATCGCGATGAAAACGCGTGTCAAACAGATACGCGATGGCAAGCATTGAAACGACCTCGGGAAACAGCACAGCGATATCTGATCGCTATCCCAACTACGTGCTCGGCGTGTTGTTCATCGTCACCATGCTTAACTTTCTCGATCGCCAGATCATTTCCATTTTGGCAGAGCCGATAAAGCGCGACCTAGGCCTTACGGATACAGAAGTTGGGTATATGACCGGGCTCTCTTTCGCGATTTTTTATACGACCCTTGCCATTCCCGTCGCCGCATTGGCCGACAAATGGAACCGTAGCCGGATCATCGCCATAGCCATCGCGATATGGTCGGCGATGACAGTAGCTTGCGGCCTCTCGGCCAATTTCATCCAGCTTTTCCTGGCACGTGTCGGTGTGGGTATCGGCGAAGCGGGCTCTTCGCCAGCGTCCCATTCGCTCATCGCCGATCTGTTTCCACCCGATCGCCGCGCTGGCGCGCTGGGCATATTGGGTATGTCCGTACCCATTGGTGCTTTCATTGCCTATGCCGGCGGCGGCTGGATTGCCGAAAATTTCGGCTGGCGCGTCGCTTTCTTTATGGCTGGATTGCCTGGCATCATCATCGCGATCGTCATCTGGTTCACGGTTCCCGATCCACGTGGCAATGTCCCGTTAGCGGAAGCCTTCAAACCCGATCCCAGCAGGACCAGCCTCAAAGACGCCTTGATCCAATTGTCAACCAAACGCGCCTATTGGCACTTGGTTGCTGCGGGCGCCCTCGTACAATTTGTTTCTTACGGGCTTGCCAGTTTCTATTCCGGCTTGTTCGTTCGGGTGCACGGCATCGGCTATGGCGAACTGGGATGGAAGCTAGGCGTCATGGTTGCCCTGTCGGGCGGTTTTGGCGCGTGGCTAGGCGGAAAATCCGGCGATTATTTCGGAAAACTGCGCCCCACATTGCCTCTTTTGGTCGCGGCTCTGGTGATGGTCATTTCCACTCCTGGCATGATCTGGGCCATATATGGGCCAAGTGCCAATATCGCGTTGCTCCTATTAGCTATCCCGACCTTTGCAGCGACCTTTTACTACGGCCCCAATTTCGCAGCCTTACAAAGACTGGCCAGCGATGAGACCCGTGCCATGGCCGTTGCGATCTACTTGCTGATCGCGGGTGTCATCGGCCTGGGCATTGGCCCGGTTTTTGTTGGTATCTTGTCCGACATGTTCGCTGGTGAACTGGGCGAAGCCGCCGCATTGCAACGCGCCCTCGCCTTTCTGGCGCTCTTTAATATCTGGGCTGGCTTTCATTTCTGGCGGGCAACACGGACAATGGCCGACTGATATAGTGACACAAAATCGGTCATTTGCACTTTAACGGTTTCGCTCATCCGATCTGCTGAGTAGGACGGTCCAATGATCGAGAATCTCCTGCCGCTCCTCAAATCCACCTTCGGGTTTAATGCTCTTCGCGGCGTGCAGGATCAGGTTCTCGCACGGGTCATGGACCGGCAAAACACGTTGGCGGTGATGCCCACCGGCGCGGGTAAATCTTTATGCTATCAACTGCCCGCCATCGCCAATGAAGGTACCGTGGTTGTTATTTCTCCACTAATCGCCTTGATGCACGACCAATTGCGCAGCGCAGAGGCCGTCGGCATTCGTGCGGCAACCCTGACCTCTGCCGATGATAACAGAGCAGAGACCATCGCGCGATTGAAAGCGGGCGAATTGGATTTGCTCTACGCCGCGCCGGAACGGGCCTCGGGTGAGCATTTTCGCAATCTGCTAGAACAGACAAAGATCTCGCTCTTCGCGATTGACGAAGCCCATTGTGTTTCCGAATGGGGTCATGATTTCCGACCTGATTACCGCTTGCTGCGCCCGTTGCTTGATCATTTTGGTGACGTGCCGCGCCTCGCACTGACCGCAACCGCGGACGCTCATACGCGTGATGATATTTTGGTGCAGCTCGGCATCAAGCAAGACGGTCTGATCATTGCAGGCTTTGACCGGCCCAATATCCGCTATTCAATAGCACCACGCAAAGGATTGACCGCCCAAGTCAAAGATCTGATTGAACGCATACCGGGACCCGGTATCATCTATGCCCAGACCCGCAATGCAACAGAGAAAATGGCCGATCAAATCGCTAGAACCGGTCGCAGTGCGCGTGCCTATCATGCCGGGTTGCCACCCGAAGTCCGCCAACGCAATCAGGCTGATTTTGTTGCTTCCGAGGATATGGTGATGGTCGCCACCATCGCTTTCGGCATGGGTATCGACAAGCCGGATGTTCGCTTCGTTGCCCATGCTGGCTTGCCGAAATCGATCGAAGCTTATTATCAGGAAACCGGCCGCGCGGGCCGTGATGGTGATCCGGCCGAAGCCCACATGTTCTGGGGTGCTGAAGATTTCGCACGGGCCCGTCAGAGATTATCTGAAGTCGATGAAGCACGCCTTGCCAGTGAGCGTACCCGGCTCGCCGCTTTGGGTGGGTTGGTTGAAGCAGCCGGATGTCGCCGTGCGATCTTGCTCAAACATTTTGGCGAAGAACCACCGCAAAGCTGCGGCAATTGCGACAATTGTCTGAACGCTCCTATTACGCGCAATGTCACAGAGCTGGCGCGCAAATTCCTCTCCGCCGTTTATCGCACAGGCCAGAGTTTCGGCGTCGGCCATTTGGAAGCAGTGCTGACCGGAAAGCAGGAAGATAAAGTGCTGTCACGCGGCCATGACCAACTGTCCGTCTTTGACATCGTGGATTCGGACGAAGCACAGTTGATCAAACCGGTATCGCGATCCCTGTTACTCCGTGACGCCCTGCGCAATACCGAACATGGCGGGTTGATGTTTGGCCCCGAGGCACGCGCGATCTTGAAGGGCGAGGCCGAAGTAGCGATTGTTGAACCACCTGTGCGGGAGCGGAAGAAGCGGCGGGGCGGCGCGTCACCCAATCCGGTTGGCGATCCTTTATTCGACGCCCTGCGAGCCAAACGCATGGAACTCGCCAAGGAACAAGGGGTTCCGCCTTATGTGATTTTCCATGACAGCGTATTGCGTGATATGACCGGCTTCAAACCGCGCAGCTTGTCGGCGTTGTCCGAACTACCCGGCATTGGTGCGGCCAAGCTTGAAAAATATGGCGATCCGTTTCTTGCTGTAATCCAAGAGGTTACCGAATCTCGAGAAGAAAGTGTATGAAGAAGGCTGCACTAATTTCGACCCTGATGATGATGCTCGCGGCTTGCGCGCCACAAAAAGCGCTGACGCCGTGGAACGATAATTTTAATGATCCTCGCGACCCAGCCATTGTCCAAGAAGCACGTGGTTTCATCATCCAACGGCAAGGTTGCGACCATTTTCGCGGCGAACCTGGATATAATGAGGAGCGTCAGAAATTCATAAACGGGCAAGTAGAAAAACTATGCGCCGGCACTGACAAACAGCTCGCAACGCTGCGGAGTCGCTATGCGGACAGTCCGGAAACCATCAAAGCGCTTGCAGATTTTGAAGATTGCATTGAATATGACAGCACATGTTCAAGCACTGAACCGGAATAGATGATATGAAAGTCACAATATCAACCAGCATGCTCAGCGCGGCCTTGATATTGACCGCCTGCGCGCAAGACCCGGTTCAAGACCCCCCGATAGAAGCCATAGCAGAGAAAGCAAAATCCATGTTCCGCTCCATCAACGAAAAAGTCAGCGTATCCCCTCAGATCAGTTTGGACGATGTCGCCGCTGCCAAAGCGGAAGGCGTGACGCTGATCGTCAACAACCGCCCGGATGGCGAAGACCCCGCCGCGCCGCAAAGCGTGGATATCGAAGCGGCCGCCAAAGCCGCTGGTATCGATTATATCGGCATCCCGATTACCCATAGCGGTTTTTCTGCGCCACAAGTCGACGCCATGATCGCCGCACTTCATGGCGCCAAAGGCAAAACGCTGGCCTATTGCCGGTCGGGCACACGCTCGACTTTGCTCTGGTCGCTGGCGCAAGCCAAGCAGGGCGTTTCGCCAGACGAAATTGCGCGGCTGGCTGGCAATGCTGGCTATGACATTACGCCAGTGCGCGCGATGGTTGAGGCTTTGGCGGGCGGTAATTCTTAACTCCTCTCTCCTTGAGGGAGAGGACAGATTTGCTTGTCAGTTTACTGACTAGAAAATCTTGGAGAAGGGAGGAGAGGAAGCTCCAAACCACCCCTCACCAACTCGACTAGGGCAGCAAGCTGCCAAGTCTCCGTTTCCTCTCCCTCAAGGGGAGAGGAGTAAAATCTAGACAGCAACTTACATTCATGTAAATACTAGGTTATGGAAAGTTTTCCGTCCCCTACCCTCTGGGCAATTCCCTTTTTTGTGGCGACAGTCGCAGGTGAGTGGCTATGGAGCAGACGCAACAGCAAGATTCGCTATGAAACCAAGGATGCGATAACATCGCTGTCGCTTGGCACTGGCAGCGTGGTTGCGGGGCTGCTGACGGGCGGCATCATATTTGCGCTGGCTTTATGGGTCTATGAGCATCGCCTGTTCGACTTTCAAATCACATGGGCCAATGCACTATGGCTGGTGCCGATCGCGTTCGTCCTCGACGATTTTGCTTATTACTGGTTTCATCGCACGGCCCATCGTATCCGCTGGTTCTGGGCCGCGCATGTCATTCATCACAGCAGCCAACATTATAATCTGACCACCGCGCTGCGGCAGACATGGACCGGCTTTTTCGCGCTCAGTTTCATATTCCGCATGCCGCTCTTCTTTCTGGGTTTTCCACCGGCGCTAATTTTCTTCCTCGCTGGGCTCAATCTTGTCTATCAATATTGGATCCATACCGAAGCGATTGACCGGATGCCGCGCTGGTTCGAAGCGGTTATGAACACGCCATCACACCACCGCGTTCATCATGCTACCAATGCCCGCTATCTCGATCGCAACTATGCCGGTGTATTCATCACCTGGGACAAGATGTTCAGGACTTTTGAACCGGAAACGGCGGATGAAAAAATCGAATATGGGATCGTCAAAAATCTGACCAACCATAACGTCCTTTGGGCCGCCTTTCACGAGTGGATCGATATTTTTAAGGATCTATGGTCGGCACCGTGGCGCTATAAATTAAACTATCTAATAAAACCGCCCGGGTGGAGCCATGATGGCTCCCGGGAAAGCAGCGAAGCCATAAAGGCACGCTGGGCGCAGCAGGAGAGAATGAAATGGCAGAATATGACATCATCGTCATCGGCGGCGGATCAGCAGGCAGCGCGGTTGCCGGACGCCTAAGCGAAGATGGCAAGCGGTCTGTTTGCCTCATAGAAGCGGGCGGAAACAACAATAATTTCCTGGTCAAGACACCGGGAATGATGCCGTTCTTGCTGAAAAACGCCAATTGGAAATTTGATACGGTACCGCAAAAGGGACTAAATGGCCGAATAGGCTATCAGCCGCGCGGACGCGGTCTTGGCGGGTCGAGCGCGATCAATGCGATGGTTTACATTCGCGGCAATAAGTGGGATTATAACAATTGGGCCGCTCTCGGCTGTGATGGCTGGAGCTATGATGACGTTCTGCCCTATTTCAAGAAATCCGAAAGCAACGAACGTGGCGGTGATGATTTTCACGGTGGTGATGGGCCGCTTTCCGTTTCCGATCAAAAATGGCTGAACCCGGGCAGTGTCGCCTTTGTCGAAGCCGCCCGCAATTTACAGATCCCGATCCTCGATGATTTCAACGGCGCTGCGCAAGAAGGTATGGGTATATACCAAGTCACCCAGAAAAACGGCGAGCGCTGGTCAGCCGCACGTGCCTATGTCGAACCGGGCCGGGACCGGAAAAATCTCGATATCAAGACCAAATCCCTTGTGGAAAAGCTGGTAATCGAAAATGGCCGCGTGACCGGGGTTCAAATCAAACGGGGGCGCAAACAGGAAACGCTCTCCGCAAAAGGTGCAGTAGTAATGTCCGCTGGTGCCTTTGGGACGCCACATATCCTGCAATTATCAGGCATAGGTCCAACGGAGCATCTGAAAGAAATGGGTGTGGAGGTCACGGCTGACAAGCCGGAAGTTGGTTCAAATCTGAAAGATCATATCGATTTCGTCTCGGGCTATCAGACAGAATCCAAAGAACTGATTGGTGACTCACTGCAGGGCACGGTGCGCATGGGCAAGGCGATTCTGGAGCACCGGATGAAACGCACCGGCATCATGACCACGCCGTATGCCGAAGCCGGCGGTTTTTGGAGCTCTAGCCCCGATGTACCAGCGCCGGATATCCAATATCATTTCGTACCGGCGATGCTGGAAGATCATGGCCGCGAAAAGGTCAAAGGCCATGGATTCAGTTGCCATGCCTGCGTCCTGCGCCCGCATAGCAAAGGCACTGTGCGTCTCAACAACAGCGATCCGACCGCTCCGCCAGCCATTGATCCCAATTTCCTTGATGACGACCGCGATATTGCCACTTTACGCAGCGGCGTCCGCCATATGCAGCGGATCATGGAAGCGCCGCCATTGACCGATTTCAAACCAACCAATCGTCATCCGATCGATATGAGCAATGATGACACATTGGACGCGCTCATCCGCGAGCGGGCCGACACAGTCTATCATCCGGTTGGCACCTGCCGCATGGGTAGTGATGATGATGCGGTGGTCGACAACAGGTTGAAATTTAAGGGACTAGAAGGGCTCTACATTGCTGACGCATCGATCATGCCGGAAATTATCAGCGGCAATACCAATGCGCCCAGCATCATGATCGGCGAGCGGGCGGCAGAGTTTATCAAGGCGGATCTGGCTTAGCGGCCAAGGCCATCAAATTGCCTCTTGCCGTTCGCCCTGAGCCTGTCGAAGGGCATCATTGGTCTTGAGAAACCCTTCGACAGGCTCAGGGCGAACGGTTTGAGTAATAAAGCAGAGTGCGGAGCATATCGGATTTCCAAACCGCTAGGCGAGTATCGTATAACCCTCGTCACCCTGCCCACGGCACATCTGCTTGGACACGCGGGTTTCTTGGCCATCGATGATCGCAACATCGGTGATGTTGAGGCATTTACGGCCATTGGGCTGGGTATTGAGAGCAGTGACCGTCGATGATCCTGAAACGCCGGCTCGTGTTGGGCTCTTCCACGTTGCGGTAGCCCCGACCTCCTCTTGCTTGGTCACTTCAACTGTAGCTTCGACCGCTTCTTTCTGCTCTTCTTCCGTTAGCTGACAGGCAATTTCACTAACCAGCACGGCACCAACGCCGCTTGAAATCAAGGTGCCGATTTTTCCAAGACCGGCAGCATTACCAGCCACTCCGCCTATGATACCGCCAAGCAAACCGCCCCGCTTTTTAGCCTTTTTGCACTTTTGTGGGCCTTTGGATTTTTTCGCACTTTTGACCTTGCCGCCATCTTTACTCTTCTTCGGCTTCTCTTCTGCGGCGACATATTCAGGCACGGTATATCCGCCGCAACCGGTATTGAAACAAAAGCGGTCTTGTAAATAGGCGCGGTCCTGCTGATAGCGGGCTTCCAGCACGCGATAGTCGGCGAGATTGGCACCATCAGGGTCGGAAGCGGCATGTTCCCGGCGCATATCTGTGTAAAATTCATCCCGGCTTTTCGCAGAATATTCCATCTTACCGGCCACTTTACTGGTATAAACGGACGATAATTCATTCTGATAATCAATCATCTTCTGGCGAAACGGCGTTAGAACTTCAGCATAATATCGGTCGAGCAAGATGGTGCAGCGATTGGTATCTTCGGCCTTATCAAATGGCGCAGCGATTTTCTGGAAATCCTCACGGCAATTGGGGTAACCGTCCTGACTTAATACAGGCGTTGGCGGCAATGGCGGCAAGTCTGGTTCGGTCGCAACGGGTGCGACATAGGCACGATCCGCTTCCGATAGAGATGGCTCAGCATCTGGTGCATCCTGTTCCTGAGAAAAGGCCGGCCCGCCCGCACTCGCGACCAAAGAAGCCGCGATCAACGCGTGAAATATGCTCGGTATTTGTTTTGCCACGTGATCGTCCCCCTCAAAAATTGCTAGCTACAAACAGACATCACTGCAACCTCCGCCTGATCGACATCAGCTACACATCCATGATGAAGATATAACTTACGTTGCCTTTTTCACCCTGTCTGTGAAATATCGCACTTCTTGTGACAAAAATAATCTTAGCCTATGATATAGCGGCATTGATTAGAAAGAACGCCCATGAACAGATATTGCAAATCATTGATATTGCTAGCGACAATGCTGGCTGTTCAAGGAAACACGTCACCAAAGGCCGAGCTGGCAATGGATAAAGAAAATCCAACATGCCCCGCTGCGCCCAATTGGACGAGCAACAAGAAAATGGAGCTCACACCGGTGGAACGGGGTGGAACAAAAGTGCTGCTGGCCGAAGGCGTTGTGGATATCGACCTGCCCGACCGGTTGAAAAAAACACTGGCCGAAAACCCTGACATTACTGAAATCTGGCTACGCTCGCCCGGTGGTCATGCCCGCGCCGGCAATGAAGCAGGCCGGGTGATTCGAGAATTGGGTGGCTTGATGATCACCCGTATTCCCGCCGGATGGACTTGCTTCAGTGCCTGTAATTTCGTGTTTATGGGCGGCCGCGCCCGCATAATCGAGTCCGATGGCGATTTCATGGTCCACATGTTCACCATGACCGGCGACCGCAACGCGATTAATTATAGTATCGAAATGGGGACCGACTCCACCGTCGAACTGATCGGTGAAGTTGAACAGGAAAGCGCACTGCTGGCGACCGAGGATAATGACTTCCTGATCCGCATGGGTGTTTCGCGCAAACTGCTAACCGACATCATGTACAAACAGAAGGCGGTTAAGACAGACGGATCAGACCAATCGACACGCCGCTGTCTGACCAAAGAGGAAGCGCTCCAATATAACGTTGCAAATGTGGAATAAAGCTTGTCCATCTGGTGTCTAAGCGGCCAAGGATACACAATAATGTAATCTAAAGGGCGCACGGGACATACATGCTAAAAAAACTTCTGATTCTTGCTCTTCTGGTCTCCCCTACCCCTGCCTTCGCATGGGGGGAATATGCGCATCGCACGATCGCTGGCATTGCCGAGACCAATATTGATCCAGCGACGAAGCAACGAATGAATCGGCTTTTCCGTTCCGCAGCCTTACTCGGAACGCCGAAATGCGACCTCAAAAATATCGGTGATGCAAGTGTTTGGCCTGATTGTATCAGGCGTGATCGATTGCGCTGGGGTTATACCAGTCCCTGGCATTATCAGAATGTCGATATCTGCAAGCCCTTTGATCTGAAAAGCGCCTGCCGCAATGGCAATTGCGTTTCGGCGCAGATTGACCGCAATGCAGCGCTCTTGAAAGACAAGTCGCTGCCGACCCATGTTCGGCTCGAAGCGTTAACCTTTCTGGTCCATTTCGTTGGCGACATGCACATGCCGCTCCACAGCGGTGATCGCAGCGATCGCGGCGGCAATGATGTCAGTGCGTCTTATGGTATAATCGAAGGCCGGATGAACCTACATTGGCTGTGGGACGGACCATTGGCGGAACGCGCCATCACCGACGGCCCTGAAATGGTGAAGCGCTATAGTGCAGAAGAAAAATCCGATAAGTCATTCGGAACCACAGACTTTTGGGCGATGCAAGCGTGGCAAGTCTCTCGCGATTACAGCTATCCTACCGCAGAGGACCAACCGTCCTGTGGGCCCAAACTGACAAAGCGCGGTAAGGTCGATAATGATGAGATCCGCGCATTGATCCCGACGGCGCGAATCCAAATTGAACGAGCAGGTCTACGACTCGCCCGATTGCTCGAAGAATCGCTCAACTAGCCGATTTTAACTGTTTTTTAACGATGTCTGTCAATATTTGGCAGTTTTCCGTAACATTTTTTTAACAGTTTTTTCCACTGCGATTCAACAGCTTGGGGATAGTTGTGCGAAATGTCACCGCCGGATGGCGGAAAATTCCTATCTACATTCTTGTGAACCTCTATCTCTTCATCGACGGAATTAAACGGTTCACCGTCAATTCACTAACGAACCTTAATCTGCTGCGTAGTAAGTTTGGCAACAAAGAGAAGGAAGAACGATGTATTTGTCCCCAAGATCATTCGTCAACCGTCCTCAAGACGTATTGGCCGAAACGAACAGTCCGCAAAAGGCAGCCGTGCTGCAACGCGGGTATCAACCCATGTACCATCTGGACATCGTCAATCGCTGCCCAGGTTGTGGTAAATCCCACTGGCATGTTGGCCGGTTCAGTGCAGAATGTGCGCATTGCGAAACGGCTTTACCGTTAGCGATTGTGTCCAGCCAGCCCATGGAACCCCGCTTTACCGAAAGCTTCAGCAAAACAGCAATGGCAGCTTAAACCGAGGAACCAGTTAAAGGTCTCCAAAAGCCTCAAGCGCGGCCCGGGCAATGGGCTCTCCCCATTCCTGTACAAAGTGGCCGCCGCCTTCGATCATCATCGGTTCGGGGCAGCCGTTGATGAGTTTTTGCAATTTGAGCATGGCTGGTGGTCCGAGAACAGGATCGGCATCACCGATAGCCATGAAGCTGTCGCCTTTCCACTCGTCTTTCCAGAAGACAGCGGCCTGGATGCTAACCTCGACGCCGTCCATTTCCGGTGAAACCGGGACGAGAGCGGGAAATTTGCGCGCGCCTGCCTGATAGCTTGAGTCCGGGAATGGCGCATCATAGGCTGCGATTTCCTGTTCGGTAAGGTGCGGTGTGCCACTGGCGATAATCTGGCCGGTTTTGAATTCCGGCGTGTTGAGCGCAAATTCCTTCCACGCATTAAAGCCATCACCCGGCGTGCGGCCAAGGCCAAGGCCAGTGTTCATCACAATCAAACGCGACAGCCGCGCCTTGAATGCTTCATCAACCGGCAAGGTCAGTCCGATTAGTCCGCCCCAGTCCTGCACCACCAACGTGATGTTCTTGAGGTCCAGCCGTTCGACCAGTGCGAGAATATAGTTTCGGTGAAAATCAAAGGTATAATCATCTAGTTCGGTCGGCTTGTCGGAACGACCGAAGCCGAAAAAGTCCGGCGCGACAACCCTCGCACCGCTTTCCAGAAAAACCGGGATCATCCGGCGATAGAGGAAAGACCAGCTTGGCTCGCCGTGCAAACAGAAGAAAGTCCGCTCCGCATCCTCAGCCCCTTCATCAATCCAGGCTGCACGCAGTCCTTCATAGCCCGGCAAATCATCGGCATAGTGAACCGTATAATCAAAATCGGGAATATCGGAAAAACGGTCATCCGGCGTGCGGACTGCATTGATAGACATAACAGGGACATCCTCTCACAAGTTTTGATTCAAAACCTGTCATTATGGTGCGTGCCGGTCAAGGCCGCATATTTGCGCAACGCGAACGCATTATTGCGTTTCCCTGCCTAAAGTTTTGGCAAACCCGCTAAAATTTTCTCATCGGAGACCGTCTCTCCTATGGCCAAAATGCAACAAATTTCAATGGATTTTACATTAATTTAGATTTGCGACGAACGGGGAAAGGCTGTCATCCACCGTTCAGCTAAATTCGAGCATCCGGCGCTTGTTCAAGAAATTGAACATAGTGATGTCTGCGGTTTGTTTCCGCAGATTTGTTTGAATAGTAATATTGGAGTTAGTTATGAAATCCCCCCTAATACTCTCCCTCCTCGCTGGCAGCATGCTGTTCCCAGTGGCCGCGCACGCGCAGGAACAATCCCCCTTTTCCGGTCCCCGGATCGAAATTATCGGCGGCTATGATACGCTTCGCTCTGGCAGTGACGTTGATATCGATACCGATGACGATGGCATTTTCGAGGATAATGACCTCGATCAGTCTGTTGACGGTTTCGCCTATGGTGTCGCAGCCGGTTATGACTTCGATCTGGGATCGGTGATATTTGGCGTTGAAGCTGAATATATGGACTCAACCGGAAAGCAGGAAACGGATGAAGATATTGCCGCGCCATTTGGGTATCGGATCAATGTCAAACGGGACCTGTATATCGGTGCCCGGATCGGCGCTCAAGTCGCACCGCGGACTCTGATTTACGCTAAAGGTGGTTATACCAACACCAGCGTCGAATCTCGATTCCAGGACCGGATTGAAGATGACGGTTTCGAATTTGAGTTTGATGATACACAGACCATTGACGGTTTCCGCGTCGGGGCTGGTATCGAACAGCTCATCGGCCCGGGCTATGTCAAATTGGAATATCGCTATTCCAACTATAGCGCTCTGAAATATGATGATGAGCTATTCTCTGGCAATAGCGAGATCGGCATTAATCTCGATCGGCATCAGGTTTTGGCGGGCATTGGTGTTCGCTTCTAAACTGCGACTATAAGCAAAGAAAAGGGCGCGCTAACGTAAAGCCAGCGCGCCCTTTTTGTATCTTTCAGATAGCAGTCTAGTCGTTGCCGACCGTTTCACCGCCTTTTGCGCTGGCGCTTTCGCCGGGAACCGGGAAGCCGCGTTTCTTGAGGATGTATTTTACTTCAGGATCGCGGCCGCGGAACTGGCGGTAGGCTTCCTTGCGGTCGGTTTCATTCGCAGTGGCTAGGATAGTCGAACGGAAGCGTTCCGCCGTTTCTGGATCCCAGACATCGCCTGCCTCTTCAAAGGCAGCCCAGGTATCAGCATCCATCGTTTCGGACCAGAGATAGCTGTAATAGCCAGCCGAATAGGCATCCGACGAGAAGAGGTGATTAAATTGTGGCAACCGGTGGCGCATCACAATCTCTTTTGGCATTCCGATTTCGGTTAGTGTCTCACGCTCAAACGCGTCAGGGTCCGTAACAGGATCAGTGCGATTGTGCATCTTCATATCAACAATCGCCGACGACAGATATTCCACGGTTGAAAAGCCTTCATTGAAGGTTTTCGACTTGTTGATCTTGTCGACCAAAGCCTGCGGCATGGGCTCACCCGTTTCGGCATGTTTGGCGTAATTATCGAGCACATAGCGGGTCAGCAGCCAATTCTCGTTCACCTGGCTAGGATATTCGACAAAGTCGCGCGGTGTCCCGCCAAGACCGGGATATTTAATGTCATAATTGAGATAATGCAGCGCATGGCCAAATTCATGGAACAGGGTCGAAGCGTCATCGAGACTGATCAGCGTCGGCTGGCCCGCACCACCTTTAACGAAATTATTGTTATTTGACGCCAGCACATAGCGGTTTTTCCCGCCCAGCTCATATTGGCTGCGATAGGTTGTCATCCATGCGCCAGAGCGTTTTCCTTCCCGCGCAAAATTGTCGAGATAGAACAGACCGATCAGCTTGTCGCCGCGCTTCACTTCAAAAGTCCGCACTTCCGGATCGAACACCGGCACCGTGCCGGTATTTTCGGTGAAGGTCATGCCATAGAGCTTGCCTGCCGCATCAAACATCGCGTCGACCATATTGTCGAGTTTGAAATAGGGTTTAATCTCCGCTTCATCGAGATCATATTTCGCCTTGCGGACTTTTTCAGCATAATAGCGATAATCCCATGGCTCAATCGTGAGCCCTGCATTTTCCTGATCCGCAACGGCCTGCATATCAGCCACTTCTTCCTTGACGCGCGCAACGGCGGCGGGCCAGACTTGCATCATCAGCTCCATCGCGGTGTCGGGGTCTTTCGCCATGGTATCCGCCATGCGATAATGAGCATGGGTTTCGAAACCCAGTAATGTAGCGCGCTCTGCCCGCAACTTCACGATTTTGGCAATCGTCATATTCGTGTCATTCGCGTCACCATTGTCGCCGCGGTTGATATAGGCGTTATAGACTTTCTCACGCAGATCACGGCGCGTAGAATTTTGCAGGAACGGTTGCATGACAGAGCGGGTATTTTTGAGCGCCCAGCCTTCTTTGCCCTGCGCTTCGGCGGCACCCTTGATGGAAGCAATAAAGCTGGCCGGCAATCCCGCCAGATCGGCTTCGTCGGTCAGGTAAATATAGGTTTCTTCATCCGCGAGAACCTTGTTGGAAAACTCGTTAAAGGCTTTGGACAATTCGGTGTTGATCGCGATCAGCTTTTCCTTGTCCGCTCCTTCCAACAGCGCACCATTGCGAACAAGCTGCTCATAATTCCGTTCGACAAGGCGCAGCTGCTGGGCGTCCAGACCGGCAGATTCGCGCATATCATAGACCCGCTTGGTCTTTTCCAGCAATTTGGGGTCCAGCGTCAGCTCATCAAAGAAAGCGGAAATTTTTGGAAGCCACTCGCCTTGTATCTTGCGGACTTCTTCATTGGAAAGGTTGCTGCTGTGCACTCCCCAGATCGAGAAAAGGTCATTGGCATCATTGCCAACCAGTTCCATCGGTACAGTGAAATTTTCAAAGGTTGCCGGTTCCGAATTATCGCGGACCGCATCGACCTCTGCCTTCACCTTGTCCATCGTGGCCTGAAAAGCGGCGGGAAAATCGGATACTTTTACTTCATCCCATGGTGGCACGCCATCATAGGGCCCGGTCCATTCCTGCAAGATCGTATTTTCAGCCGCGTCGTCAGATGTTTTCTTCGTACCGCTATTGCCATTTGCGCTCATCCTGTTGAGTTCCGCTGTGGTTTGTTGGGCCATAGCCGGGCTGCTGCCCAGACCAAGAAGGGCAGCGGTTGATACACCCAGAAAAAATTTGCGGCTGGAAACTGAAAATCGCATTTATGTCTCTCCGATAAATAAGAAATATGTCCCCTGTTCAGGACACAAAGCTCTACGCTGTGTTGCGTTTGATACCCCGTTACAATAACCGCGCATCAAAGGCAAAAAGGTTGCGTTTGAAATCATGTTTTAGACGAACGGCGCTTAGCCGTCGATGAACGACGCGGCCAATGCCGAGGCGATCCTATTTCCTGGTAAAGGCTTTGATCCGATCCTGCATATCCGGCCCGACGCCTTCATTTTCCATGACTTCCCATTGCAGGCCGGCATCCAAAGGATTCGCGTCCGTTGCCTCCAGCAAGCGCTTGTTGGCGGCATGGGAGAAAGAGGAATTGTCCAATATTCGCCGCGCCAACGCTTCGGTTTCTGCTTCAAAATCCGCTACCGGAACAACCTGTTCAGCCAGTCCGATCCTTAGCGCTTCATCCGCCGGAATCGTCTCGCAAGTGAACATTAGTTTTTTGGCCGTCGCTATGCCCACCCGTCGGGGCAGCCGTTGGCTCATCCCCCAGACCGGTGTGAGCGCCCATTTTGCATGGGTGTCACCAAATTTGGCATTGTCCGCTGCCACAATGAAATCAGCCGCCAGAGCCACTTCCAAAGCGCCGGTATAGCAATGGCCGTGCACCGCCGCGATCACTGGCTGCGGCAGTTTTTCCATCATCCGCAAGGTTTCGGAATGCCAGCCGCGCGATGGCACGTCTTCGCCTTCGGAAATGTCATTGAGATCATGCCCTGCGGAAAAGCATTTTCCGGCACCCCGCAAAATCACACAGCCAATTGTCTCATCTCGGCGAATATCCGAGATATGCTGGCGCAATTGTTTGAACAGACCGACCGTCAGACTATTTAATTTGTCCGGCCGGTTCATTGTTAAAAAGGCTAGCCCGTCTTTGTCTTCGCGTATCACCAGTTCCGTCAATGCAAATCTCCGTCAGATAAACTGAATAATTAAACAGTCATCATGCGCGTTCGGACAGAAACTTGCCAATGCAAAAATGGATAGCGCTTTGGAATGAACAAGCGAAACCATATCATTGTTCTAACGGTATGCTTACTGCGGCCGTTCCGCCAGCAAAGCCCGCACCAGCGGCTGCAAATTTTCGTCATAGCGGGCGAGCATCACATGCTCCTCTGCCGTCTCGAAATGGCTAACCAGCTGCTTGCCATTCCACCAGTGCAGCGCAATGGAGGGCGGATCGGCCACGATCATATTGCGGCCATCGGGGTTTTCCGGGTCTATCGGTTCCAGATCAAACGCGACTTGCGGTGCGGTCGAGGCACAGATGGACAGGCTCGTCCCTTCAAAAGAGGTGGATATATTGCGGTGCAGATGGCCGGTGATCATGCCTTTAATCTGGTCATGGCCCGCCATTGTGTCTGCCAGCACGGACACCCATGGTTCGCGGGGATCGGTATTCATCCACGCTATACCGGATTCCACCGGCGGATGATGCAATATCAACAGCGTCGGCTTATCCGGTTTCTCGGCAAGCCGTTCGGCCAACCATTGCGCGCGAACATCACAAAAAGCACCGCCATGACGTCCCTCTTCCAACGTATCGAGAAACAGCAGACGCAGCGGGCCGTCATCAATCTCATATTGAACATAACCGCCAGCTGTCGGAACATCAGGAAATTGCTTTCGAAACGGACCGCGCAAGTCGTGATTGCCAAGGCACATATATACCGGAAAGGGCAGGTCTGAAAAAGCCTCTTCCAATCGGATATAGCTGTCCTGATCACCACGATCCACCAGATCACCGGTCGCCAACAGCACATCAGGTTGCGGCGTCATATCGCGCAAGGCCTTAAGCGCCTGATCCAGACGCTTGCGATTAAATTCAGACGGATTGTCCGGGTCAAAACCCAGATGAATATCCGTTACCTGCGCCAATAGCATGGGCGCTTCCCCTCTCTTATGTCGCCTCTAGCGACTGGCAATCTTTTGCTTTCGTATCTTAACTGTCAGCTTATCAGACGGTTTCAAGGCGTCATTGTCATTTGCCACTTTGTCTGGCTTCTTGCGTTTGTCTTTTTGCTGCTCCTTGATCAACCAAGGCGCGCCATCATCGGCATGATAATCATGACACATGGCGCATGTCGATGGGACATCGGCGGTTTTCTGAAACTCGCCGCCATGACATTCGCGGCAGGTCTTGATACCCGGCAACAACAAATCGCGCGCGTTGTCCGATGTTGTGGCAGCATGGCAGCTCGTGCAATCCTCTTGGATGTGCGCTTCGTGACTGAACCAGCCTTTGTGCATATAGCGATCAGTTTGAGTCACAGGCTTTATGCCATAATCCACCCTTCCTCTTGCCGTTGGCGGCGTGACACCGTGACAGTCGAAACAAGCACCGCCACGCGAGAAGACTTGCTCTATGGCCAAATTGGCTCGGCTTGGCCGGAACTGGACCGCGCGGGCGTAATCGCTCGCTACTCGGTTGTCATTTTCGGCACCCGGACGGCGGCGTTTCATGCCGCCGAGGTTAATCGGCCGCGATGGGCCGGTGGAGCGATAATAGGCGCGCAGATCGGCGCGAACCATTTCCGGTTCGCCGTGACGCAACGTCCGTACCGTGCTGCCAATCTCTTCAAAGGCCAGACTGTGACACATGCTACAGTCTTCTTTCATGTCTACCGGTTCGAACCGTACGCCATTGGAATCCGGCGTATGACAATCCGCGCAAGCCAGCGAATCGCCGAAATCATATTTCGCAGATAATCGTCTTCCCATTTGAGCGACCCCGCCAGTTTTGGAAAGATGGACGTCATGCGGGAACTTCAAACCGTTATATTCATCTGGCTTTTTATCTAGCGAAACCCGCTTACGTGGCGGATTTTTGCCGCCGGGCTGGACCAGCACGGCAGGACGAAATTGCGGATGCGAAATTCCGAAATCAGACGCGTTTTCAAGCTTCGTATCCGTCAAGCGCCCGTCCATCCCTTCGTGACAATCCGCGCAGAATTTTTGCGCAGTAGGCTGCATAGCACCCTCGCCTTCATGCTCAGTGTGACATTCGACACACCTGCCCGGTGGTTTGTTGAACGCGGACGCAAACGCCGCACCCACTTTTTCAAAACCTTCCGGTTCGCCCACGGCGGTCAACAAACGCTCTTTATCGGCGTGATCATGCGCGTCATCTTCGTGGCAGGTGAGGCAAGTCTTGTCCGTCACCGTCACAAAGGCATCGACATGGCAAGCCTGACAATCACCTTCGAGGCTATGATGGGCCTCGCTCAACTTGCCTGATGACCACATCGTATCGGCATGGAAACCGTCGGGTCGCTCTTCGATTCCCTTGTAAGTCGCCCATGTGTAAATCGGCCAGATCAGGAAGGCCGCGAGCACAAGTCCGATAAAGCTCCAAGCGCTGATCCGTTTTCCCGGGAGGAGGCCTTTCAAAGTGTATATCGCGCCCTCTTCGCGGTCTTCCGCGGAATCGGACAGCGCCTCAACCCGTTTAACAGTCAGAACTATCCCGTCGGAATCATGGCTAACCGATATGACATGACCGCCAAAGCCCAGCTCTGCGCCTTTGGCGGGATCAATCTTCGCGGCCATTTTATCGCGACCATCGACCGAGAATTTCTGACCCGAAATGCTCTCAACTTCAATCTGACCATCATCCAACTGCCGAATGACGGCATGATCAGGATTGACGGCAAGGTCGGGCAAGTGGATCGCGTTTGCGGCATTCCGGCCCACGCCAATTTGAGCGTCTTCAAAAGGATTGGCGCGGATAATCTCGCGGCCATCGGCAGTTACGGCAATCTGGCGAACGATAAATGTCATGATACTATCTCCCGCCTACCAGTAAAAGAAAACGCTGATGATATGCGCCGACAGCGACGCGATCAGAGCAAAAGTCATGGGTACATGAATGAACAGCCAGACCTGCAAAAGGGCTTTCAATTTGAGATGGCGGCGCACCCGGCCGAGTGTCGCCTCCTTTTTCTGCAGCAATGCATCGACCTTATCGAGCGGATCGTCACCGCCCATGCGAGGCTGATAAGCGCGTTCTCGGCGCAAATCAGCCTGCGCAGCGCGGGTAGCGCAATTGGGATATTTTCCGGACACCCGTTTGAGGAAGCCGCCGCCGAAAGGATCCTGTTCCAGCGATTGCAACACCAAAGCGGCATGTTCCGCTGAAAGGGGCTGCGCCGCTTCATGCAATTGCCGGTCGAGCGAACGAAGACTTTCGAGCATCTGCGTTTCGGTCATCTCATCGCGGTTATTGGAAAGCGCCTGCGGGATGGTCACGTAGAAATAGATCCCGACTATTCCAGAGATGATCACGATCATCATAAACGCATAAGCAGCAGTGTGGATGTTCCAACCAAATTGGAACCCAGTATGCAATGTGCCGATGACAATGAGACTAAGGCCGAGATAGATATGCGCTGATGTCCAAGCTTTGAGCGACCATTGCCCCGATGTCATCGCCCGTTTGCGGACCCCGAGCATCGTGAGCCACAGGATCAACCCTGCGCCAATAGTGCCCAGCAAATAACCATACCAGCTACCGCCATTATGGCGCGGCGACACGTCGATGAAGAGATAGCTGACGATGCAGATAAGCATAATAAAAGACGCGATTTTCAGCCAGCGATAACCGGCATGCTTCAGAAAGCCGTCATGCATAGCAACTTTCTTTTTCGAGCCGCCGCCGGGGACAGGAACAGAAGCCATTATGCGTCCTCCTGCTCAAGCTTCGCAACGGTAAGGAATTCCTCTGGTGCAACGCGGATCGCGGCTCCAGTGGGACAAGCGCGAACACAAGCGGGACCACCATTGATGCCCGCGCACATATCGCATTTGATCGCCTTTTTCGGCTTCTCGACCGCTGGATCGCTATTGTCGGACACCCATTTTTTATCAGCTTCGCCAGGACCGGGACCAAAGCCGAAGAGCAACCAATTGAGGATACCAGGCTTCTTCGGCGGCACCTTGTCCATGCGTATCACACCGTAGGGGCAATAGCGCTGGCAATTACCGCAGCCGATACAGGTGTCATCGATAAACACTTCACCATCGGGGCCACGATGGATCGCATCGGGCGGGCAATCGGACATGCAATGCGGATGCTCGCAGTGACGGCAGCTAGTTGGAACGTGAAGATGTGCATAGGTCCGTCCGGCCTCACGGTCGAGACGGGACAATCCTTCATGGCTGTCGGCACAGGCTTTCTCGCAATTGTCACAGCCGACGCAGAGATTTTCGTCGATGAGAAGCACATCGGTCGCTTCACCAATGCCATTATCGACAAGGAAATTGGCGACACCGGAATAATAATCGACAACACCGGAAAAACTGTCTTTCTTGGCTTCGATAAAGGCGTTGACATCCTGCCGAGCGGCCATGTCTTTCTTGGCCCGGCGGAGCAGGTCGGGATGGGCGTCGAGCACTTTCTTAAACGCATCGCCCTGAATCTTGATAACTTCAGATTTGATCGCAGCCTTCACCGTTGCCGTGCGCATACCGCCAGCAATCAGGGTCATTTCGCCGACATAGGAACCTGCTGGCAGGTAGGACAGGAATACCGGCTTGCCGCCAATTTCCTTCTCAACCACCATAGACCCGACGCGGATCACATAAATGTCGTTGCCATCATCGCCCTCGTTTATGATCGTTTCACCCGCGCGGACATTGACGATCTCGCTGGTTTCGACTGCTTCGGCGATATCTTCCTTGGTCAGGCCAGAGCCGAACATTTGTAGTAATTGCCGCTCGGTCGAGATGCGCGTAATCGCGCGCTTGGCCGCAGGAACAGAGGCCTGCAATTTCAGTGCAGCCGTGCGCGACACTTCTATCACGATCACGTCTTCGGCCGACCTGATGGTCGCGCCGCGACGGCGGCCGGAGATCAGGCCAACTTCGCCGAAAATAGAGCCTTCCTCAATCGGGATGACTTTCGAACTGTCATTGGGGTCCACTTCAACCAACACTGAGCCCTTGGCAATGGTGAACAAAGACGACCCAGAATCATTGCGTTCAAAAATCACTTCACCGCTGCGATAGGCACGCGCTTCGCTGTCCAACATGAATTCGCGCATCTGCAAGGGAGAGAGATCGTTGAGGATTGTAACCTTCTCGCGGAAAAATTCGAGCCATTCATCGACCGATTTGCCGCCGGGAAGGCCTGCAAATTTCTTCTCAAGGATTGGTTCGTCGGCGGGTTTCAGCTCTTTGTTGCCGTTGATAAATTCAATGACATCATAACCCTGGTTCATGCAGTGCTTAATCAGCGGATAGCCAGCCAGCGCGCCGATAACGTAAATGCCCTTCTTGGTACTTTCAAAAGCCGGTGTCAGCTTGGGATAGGCTTCGCGGTCTTCGCTGGTAAATTCAATCCCGCATTGCTCGACAAATTTGCGCGGCGGGGCTGAGCCCATGCGCGCAATAATCCGGTTGCAGGGGATTGTTTCCTGACCGTCACGGGTTTCGAGGATCAACTCGCCATCTTTGACTTCCGCTGGCGTGGTCTCGTTGCGGATCATCACCTTGCCCTGCTCACCTGCTTCCATCAGCAGCTTCACATTGGCTTTCTTCGCCCGGGCAAATTCCGCCGAACGATTGAGGATGGTCACGATATTATTCTGCGCCGCATCCGCCGCCAGACCGAGCGCATTTTCAATCCCGGCATCACCGGAACCGATTACCGTGATATGCTCGTCATAATATTCGCCGGGATCATCGAGCTGATATTGCACCAGCTTGTTATCACCACCGGGACAGCGCATCAGGTTAGGGTTGCCCTGCGTTCCAATCGCCATGACGATGGTTTCTGCGAGAACCGTATCGCCATTTTTCAAGGTGATGGTGAAGTTTCCTTCTTCGCCTTCGATCTTCACCGGTTCCGCATTATACTGTACGTTGACACCACAAACCTCGGTTTGCTTGTCCCAGGTACCAAGGATTGCCTCGCGCTTACCCGCATCAAAGTCCATATCCGAGCGCAGCACCAGCTGGCTGGGTGTCGCCATGACATGCTTGCCCTTTTGATATTTATAGATCGTATCGGAAAGATGATCGGTCTTTTCGAGCAGCACATGTTTCAATTTTAATTGCGCAGCACGGCCAGCGGCACTCATGCCTGCCGGACCAGATCCAACGATCACTACTCGAAATTTATCAGCCACGCGCTATTCTTCCCCCTTTTACTATATCAGCCCAACGCTCCCTCATGCGTTTTCACAGACCAATGCAGCATTTTTTTGGCTTAAGCGCGACCCCAAAAGACTTCACTTACCAGCATCTTACCAAAAAGCTTTTGATAAGCCAGTGGAAAATATCACAGTTTAGGCTACCGCTTAGGCTATCGACATTGAACAACAAAATACTTGTCAAAGCGCCCCGGTTTACGACAATGCACAACGATCAGCCGGGTCGCACTAGTTGAGGAATGATTTTTAGACATGAGCGAAGCAGAAAAACCAGTACAACCGACCAAAAAATCAGGTGGGAATATTAGCCGTATCGCCTTGATATCGGCAGCTATTCTGGCCGTGGGCGCGGTCGGTGTGCAAGTCTATCGCAGCATGGATGTGAACGGATCGGACACGGAAACCATAGCGACAACGGCCGCTGGTGAATCCGAACAAGCGCCCAGTGTCGATGAAGTCATCGCCGGACTGGAAAGAAAGCTTCAGAATGATCCTAAGGATGCCGAAAGCTGGCGGATGCTGGGCTGGAGCTATTTTGAGACCCAGAAATTTGCCGAATCCGCCACAGCGATGAAACGTGCGACGACGCTCGATCCCAAAAACCCTGAATATTGGTCGATGCTGGGTGAGGCGCTGGTTATGTCGAGTGACGGCCAACAAGTCCCTGCCGACGCCGCCGACGCATTCAAAAAAGCCCTCGCCCTCGACAAGACAGATCCGCGCGCGCGCTATTTCCTAGCGGTACAGAAAGATATTTCCGGCGATCATCAGGGCGCGATTAACGACTGGTTTGCGCTGCTTGAAGACACACCCGCCGATGCGCCCTATGCCGCCGATATTCGCCGTGTCATCGGACAAGTGGCTGAAAAAGAGAATATCGACGTCGCTGCAAGACTCGCCAAGATCGCCCCAGCGGCACCGACTGGCGGCATCTCGACAGATGGCCCGCAAGTTGCAACCGCAGCGATCCCCGGTCCCAGCCGCGAGCAAATGCAGGAGGCCGCTGCCCTGCCCGCTGGCCAACAGGAAGCGATGATCGCCAACATGGTCGAGGGGCTCGACAAGCGGCTGCAGTCCAACCCCAATGACGCCAATGGCTGGATCATGCTGATGCGCAGCCGCCAGCAATTAGGCCAAACCGCAAAGGCCAAAAAGGCAATGGCGGATGGTCTCGCCGCGTTCAAGAATGATGGCGCGGAGGCGAAACGGATTAGAGAAGCCGGGATGGCACTGGGCGTTGGCGGTTAATTTCGGGCGAGACTGTCAAAGCCTGCCGCCATGCTGAGACTAAATCAAAAATAATCACGCAAAGACACCATGCGGCCAAGTTGTCCCTCCTCGGCGGCTTTGCGTCTTCGCGTGATCACTCTCCCTCCCAAAAGCCACAGCGCTAGTTCATCGCTATAGCTTAATGCCAAGGCCGACGCCGACCACGATCGGGTCGAGATTGATCTTCACACGCTGCGTTCCCGCATCGGTCGTGCGCAAGGTCGCCGTGGTATCAATATCGAGATATTTGACATCGAAGTTCAGGGAAATTCGATCATTCAGCGGAATATCCATCCCGGCCTGCAACGCCCAACCAAAGCTGTCTTTCAGGTTCACTTTGGTATCGCCAACCGCCGCCTCCAAATCTCTCGTCGGCTTTTCATTGTAGAAAATCGTGTAGTTGATACCGGCACCGATATAGGGACGGATCGCCGCATCAGGCGCGAAATGATATTGCGCGGTCAGGGTTGGCGGAAGCACCCATGTTTTCGCAAGCTTGCCAATACTGCCGGTCGTTCCAGTCACGCCGCTGGCGCTATGTTTGGTGGTCGCCGCAATCAACTCAAAACCGATATTATCGGTCGCCATATAGGTGATATCGAATTCCGGCGCGGGGCTGTTATCGACGCTAACCTGTTCGCCGGGAAAGGCGGGCAAGATCGAGCTGCTTTCCTCGCTCGGCATCACATTGATGACCCGGGCGCGCAGCAATATGTCACCCTTCTCGGCAAAGGCCGGAACAGAGGTGATCGCCATGCCTAACACCACTGCGGCGCCGAGTAATTTCGCTGTTTTACACATTGGAAAAATCCTTCTTACTTAGTCCCCAATGGTGGTTAGGGAGCGTAAGCAAGAGCTGCATTGATCCAGCGCAACGATGGCGTTGATCTGGGTCAATGGAGTCGAATTTTTACATGGTGACTACCGAAACAAGGGTTCCCCAAAGCTGCGTAGTTTACGGGAATGCAACGTACCGGCATCCGCTTCTTTCGCCAGCAAATCAATCGTTCGCAAGCCGATAGCAAGATGTTGCCCGACCCGTTCCTGATAAAAGGCATCTGCCATGCCTGGCAGCTTAATCTCGCCGTGAAGCGGTTTGTCCGAAGCACAGAGCAGGGTCCCATAAGGCACCCGGTAACGATAGCCATTGGCCGCCACCGTCGCTGATTCCATATCGATAGCGATGGCACGAGATTGGTTCAGGCGCTTGGCAATTTGCTCAAAGCGCAGCTCCCAATTGCGGTCGCCAGTGGTGACCACTGTTCCGGTACGCAGATGCTGTTTGAGCTGAGACTGGTCAATGCCGGTTTCTTCCTGCACCGCTTTGGTCAGCGCCAATTGCACTTCAGCAATGGTCGGTAGCGGGATGCTCGGCGGCAGAACATCGTCCAGCACATTGTCGTCACGCAAATAAGCATGGGCGAGAACATAGTCGCCCAGTCGCTGCGTCCGGCGCAGCGCGCCACAGTGACCGATCATCAACCAGACATGTGGACGCAAGACGGCGAGATGATCGGTGATCGTTTTCGCATTGGACGGGCCGACACCCATATTGACCAGCGTAACACCGGGGCTGCCATCTTTGCGGACGAGATGATAGGCTGGCATTTGCGGTGGTTTGGCGATGGGCGGGCATGATGGATTTCCATCTGCGCCAGTGACCCGATTGCCCGGTTCAACCAGCATTTCTGCCTTTCCGGATTTGACTTCTTCCAGACCAAATTCAATAAATTCGTCAACATAGCGCTGATAATTTGTGAACAGGATGAAGGGTTGGAAATATTCGGGATCGGTCGCACAATAGTGGCGGATACGGTGCAGCGAATAATCGACTCGTTCGGCAGTGAATAACGACAGCGCACTGTCGACATCATCCTGAAAAATTTGACCGCCATCGACAATCTCGTCATTGGTCTTGACCAAATTGGGTGTGTGGAAATGATTGGGCAGCGCGTCCTTGCGCTCCCGGTCCAAACCGCCAGCGGCATTTTCAATCGCAAAGGCGAGCGGAATGGGGGTGTCGGACAGGCCGACATGGATTTTCGCGGTGAAGATGCGGTTGATCCGTTCCAGCTGATCGAGCAAATAACGACGATAGAGCGTGGGTTGGCTGATCGTGGTGCTGTAGCAGTTGATATCCGAAATCCGACCCGATGCCAGATTGCTGGTCTCGGTGGCCTGAGCGGCAGGAATTTCTACCGAAATCATCGGATAGACGCCTTGCTCGCGGTCACCAACGGCCAAATCGCCCTTTGCATAACGGGCAAAACGTTCAGTGATCAGATCAATTTGTTCTTTGTAGAGTTTTTCGAGAAGAGCGACGGCCTCTGCCGGGCTATCGCATAGCGCCAAGGACTGGCGTGGGGAAGTGGTTGTCATGAAGTCTCCGTTTACAGTTAAAGGCCTGTACCGGAAAATGTGCCAAAAGGGAAAAGCTAAGTGCGTGAAAGGACAAGAAATTGCACGGCGGCGAAAAATTCAACCTGTTTTATCGCCCGGGTTTCGACCGCCAAATCATCTCGGCCCCATTGTTCTTCTTGCCACAGCTCTTCGAGATTCATGAGAGGCCAGAGGGTTTCCGCATCATAGACCTCCTCGACCAGCGCTAGGACAGCGGCCAGCGATCCGGCAAGCCCGACCAGCGAGAGCATGGCAGCGACGGTAAAATCATCCTGCGATTTCACTGCGTCGCTGAGGCGCGCGATTGTTTGCTCAGATTGCGATTTGTGTATGATTCCATGGGTCAAAGTGAAGCTGACATCATAGCGCTGGCGCGCCCAATCCAAAAGCGGGTCCCATTTTTCCGCCTGATGATCAGCCAGAGCTTGCTGGCTGTCGCCTCCGCGATAATAGAGCATGTCGCTGTCGGCAAAAGCGGCGATGCGGTTGATAATCCGGTCCCGTTCATGCGCCACTTGGTCCAGCGCGCCTTGGGCCAGAGCGGTTAGTGGCATGGTGGCAGGATCAATATCTTCGCCTTGCGCCGCCCATTCCTCGGCAACAGCTTCGGCAAGCTGTGAAGTGGGCAAATGAAACGGATTGCGGGCGGGTGTTTTAACCGGCCTACCGTCCAACTCTATCGCGAAACTCTTGTTGACCTTTACGCAAGCGGCTTGCTTATAAAATCTTTTCATCTGCCGCTTCTTTCTCGGCTTCCTCCGCCACCTGTCGCTTAACGAAAGATCGCACCATTTTGATCGGTATGATCCAGGTCTGCGCAAGGCCGATAATCACCAGCACATAACCCACAGCGGCTGGAATATTAGCCAACCGGCCCAGCGATATGGCGATACCGAGCATCAGAATCGCAATACCGAGCAGACGGATGATGCTAACCATGAAATGCAGTGATTTGGCCTGCTTTTCCTTTTCCGGATCTGCGACATAAATCGGGTCTTCGGATTTTTCTGGCTGTTGGGTCATTGGTTCAGGGTCTCATATAGTTCATCCATGGTCAAAGCCACGGTAAGCGCACCAGCAGTGAGCAATTCTTCGCGGTCATGATAGCCCCAATCGACGCCAATGGGTCGCACGCCAGCGTTTACACCCATCTCCATATCAAAACTGGTATCACCGATCATGGCTGTCGTTTCTGTAGCAGCGCCAGCTTCGGAAATCGCAAGATCCACCATCGCGGGATGTGGCTTGGACGGATGGCGATCGGCGGTCTGCAATGTCACAAATCGATTGGTCAGCCCGTGAAGCTCGAGAACATGATTGAGCCCGCGATCAGACTTGCCAGTCGCAACACCGAGTACCCAACCGTCGCTTTCGAGCCGGTCAATCAGGCCCAGCAGACCATCATAAAGCGGTTCGTGCACGACGCCTTGTTGTCGCATTTCGAAAAATCCATCGCGGTAAGATTGGGTCACGGCGGCAACCAATGGGTCTTCTTCATCAGGCAACAGCTGGCGGACGGCTTCCTGAAGGCTGAGACCTACAATCCGCCGTGTCTGGTGATGATCGGGCGGGGTCAACCCGTGCGCGATGAAGGCTTGATCCATCGACGCGCAGATATTGGCCTGGCTATCGACCATCGTGCCATCGCAATCAAACAGAGCTAGCTTGTTCATTTCGGACTAAACTCCCGCATCATATGGGCAATTGCCCTCCGGCCGATGGCATCAAGCGCATCGGCCGCATTGTCACGGACAACGCTGGGCTTGTTCTGGCTAAGCTTGGCGGTGGGTCGCCATGCCTTAATTTCCATCTCAAAACCGACAATCGCATCGACCATCTTGTCAAATTTACCAGCATCCATCTTGTTGCGATGCCATGGTGTCTTGGGTGCAAGCTTCGCTTCATTCTGTTCGGCAAGATCGTCCAGCAAAGCAATCAAACCTTCCCGCTCCATTTCACGGACAGGTCCTTCCAATTCCAGCGTCAGATAATTCCACGTTGGAACCTGGTCGTCGATCCCATACCAGTCCGGGCTGATATAAGCTTCTGGTCCGTTGATCACACACAGCGCGGTCAAACCAACCAAGGATTTCGTCAGCGCACTGCCCCGAGACAAATGAAATTGCAGCGCGCCGTCACCAGTGGAGAAAACCGGAACATGCGCCACGCGCGGGCCGTCGGGCGTGGTCGCGAAAATCATGCCGAAGCCGATTTGGGCAATCAGCGCTTCGAGCGCAGCTCGTTCATCGGCATCATTATGGTCATTGCCCGACTTGGGCCATCGAAACGCGGGATCGGGATGCATTAACGGCTCTTTTGTTTGACTTTGGCTTTGTGCGGCATGTTTTTCTTATGCGTGGCTTTCCCGGCATTGGGGCGCTCACGTTTGGTAGGCTTACCAGCTTTTGTCGGCTTGCCTTCATTTTCACCACGCCCACGGCGTTCACCCCGTTTGTCCTTGCGGATTTGTTTGGCATGGGCGCGGCCTTGCTGTTTACGCACCGCTTTGCCACCGGGCTTTTTCTCATCCAGAACGAGATCGCCCAAGTCGAGATCAAGGCCGAGATTTTCGATAGTCTCGGCAAAATGCTTGGGAAGCTCAGCTTTCACATCCAGATTATGTCCATCAGGATGTTCAATTTTCAGGCGGCGAGCGTGCAGATGCATTTTGCGGCTGATTGATC
Source organism: uncultured Sphingomonadaceae bacterium (assembly GCA_947489315.1). GTDB lineage: Bacteria > Pseudomonadota > Alphaproteobacteria > Sphingomonadales > Sphingomonadaceae > Parasphingorhabdus. Next base: position 535,219 of record CANLCX010000001.1, on the reverse strand, counting down.
CGGTCAAAAACGCTTCTTTTCCGCCATATTTGCCGTCGCCCAATATCGGATGACCAATGGCTGCCATATGGACACGAAGCTGATGTGTGCGCCCAGTAAAAGGCTGCAACTCAACCCAGCAGGCTCGGTTGCCAGCACGTTCGATAACCCGATAGCGTGATTTGGCCGATTGCCCATTTTCTTCATCGACATGCATTTTTTCGCCGCCGGAGCCAGGTTGTTTGGAAAGCGGCAGATCGATCATGCCGTCCGCAATTTCCGGTACGCCCATGACAAGCGCCCAATAGACTTTGCGCACCGTCCGCCCCGAGAAACGTTTGGAAAAGAAAGAAGCCGCGCCCGCTGATCGTGCCAAAAGGATCACGCCACTGGTATCTTTGTCCAGCCTGTGTACCAGCTTGGGCCGACCCTTGGCATCATAGGTAAGCGCATCGAGCAAGCCATCGAGATGGGTGGTGGTTTTGCTACCGCCCTGCGTTGCCAACCCAGGCGGTTTGTTGACGATAATCGCCGACTTATCTTTGTGAATGACTAGCTCTTGCGCAAAATTTATCTGGTCTTGCGACAGATCCGAACGCGGTTTGGCGACCCGGCCCGGCCGTTCAATCTCGGCGGGTGGGACGCGAATGACTTGCCCTTCTTTGATCCGGTCCCCGGGACTCACCCGTTTACCATCCAGTCGCAATTGACCGGTCCGCGACCAGCGCGACACAACATTAAACGGCACATCTTCCATGTGGCGCTTGAACCAACGGTCCAACCGGATATCATCATCGTCAGCCGACACGGTAAATTGACGTACATCAAGTACTTTCAGCGCCTGCTTCTGATCTTTAAGCGTGCCCTGACCCTCCGGCTTTTCAGCCTCTGAACCGCTTTCGGCAGTGGGATCAAATGTCGTCATGCTATTGCCCTTATGGCCATTAAGCCCGCAAATAGCGCGAGCACCGAACCGATGACGGATAGCAATGCATAGCCCAAGGCTATGCCCCAATTTCCGCGCTCAATCATATTTAAAACTTCCAAACTAAATGCCGAAAAGGTCGTAAACCCGCCCAGCAAACCGACGCCGAGCAGCAACCGCCACGGCTCATCGACAAAATCACTGCGCGCCAACACACCGACCAACACGCCCATTAACAACCCGCCCATTAAATTGGCGATCAACGTGCCAAAAGGAAGGCCTGTTCCGCCCCAATGAAAAACCAGCCGCCCCAGATTATAACGCGCTGCCGCGCCCACTGCGCCGCCCGCCATGACAAGAAGGGTTGCGTTCATGAGGCTGCCTTAGTCGGCTTGGACGGAATTTCCAAGCAGATCATGCGTCAACCACAAGCGGATCGCGGTCGCCAGCCCCGGCGGTTCATCAGCATCGAGCCGCTGAACGTCAATTTGTGCCACCAAAGCATTGATCGGTAGAGCTTGTTTTTCTGCGGCCACCTTGAGTAGCTCCCAGAATAAAGGCTCCAGCGTGATCGACGTCTGGTGCCCCGCGATCGTGATACTGCGTTTCACTGGCGGATGGAAAATATCATCCAGGTCTAAATCCATCCAGCCAGTTCCCGGCGCACCAATTTATCGAACAAGCCGATCCCGGTCTCACTATCATTCAGACAGGGTATATAAGCAAAACGCTCGCCGCCGGCAGCTTCAAAATCTTCTTTACCGCGTATCGCTAGCTCTTCGCATGTTTCTAGGCAATCGCTGACAAATCCCGGCGCAAATATCGCGACCTTTTTCTTGCCCTCTTGCGCCAGCTTCTCGAGTGTCAAATCCGTGGCCGGTTCCAACCATTTGGCAGGCCCAAAGCGCGACTGAAAAGCAATGGTCAGTTCCCGCCCCATTGCTTCTGACAAGAGCCGCGCGGTTTTCTGACAGTGGCAATGATAAGGGTCGCCCAATTCCAATGTCCGCTTTGGCATGCCGTGAAAGCTGGCAATGACGGCATCCGGTTCAAAATCCAGTCCAGCCAATCCGGCTTCGACGCTGGTTTTCAAGGCATTTATGTAGTCCGCATCATCATGATAAGGCGGCAACATACGGATAGCGGGTTGCCAGCGCATCGCCTTGATCGCGTCAAACACGGCATCATGCACACTGGCTGTCGTCGCGCCGCTATATTGCGGATACAACGGTGCCACCAAAATCCGTTCGCAACCTGCATCTTTCAATGCCTGCATTCTGCTGCTCACACTGGGATTACCATAGCGCATTGCCCAATCGACATGAACATCATCACCATATTTTCCTGCCAGTGCCTCCGCCTGGCGCCTTGTATAGACCGCCAGTGGTGATCCCTCATCTGTCCACACCAGACTGTAGGCATGGGCTGATTTTTTGGGGCGCGTATTCAGGATGATCCCACGCAATATGGGTTGCCAGATTAGGTCGGGTATTTCGACAACTCGCTTGTCCGACAAAAATTCCTTCAGATAGCGTTTCACTGCCTTTTTGTTCGGCGCGTCGGGTGTACCGAGATTGACCAATAGCAGACCAACCTTGCCGGTCTTTACCGGAGGATGGTCGGCGGGCAAATGATCAAGCGTCTGCATATTCATGAAGCCTCAGCAAATAACGGTAATTGACGGAAACGAAGCCCGGTGGCGGAAAATAGCGCATTTGCTATGGCAGGAGCGACAGCCGGTACCCCGATTTCCTCAACGCCAACCGGCTCCTCTTCACTACGAATAAACTCAATTTGTATGGGCGGGATTTCTGCCAGTCGCGGCAATGACAAGTCGCCCAAGCTGCGGGTAAGTGGCAATCCCTTATGAAAGCGGGTGGCCGCGCCCAAAGCCATAGCGAGACCATATATGATGCCGCCTTCAATCTGTTGTCGGGCGATATCGGGATGAATAATCCGCCCGATATCGACGGTCGCGGAAATGCGCCTCACTCTCAAACCGCTTTCACCGCGATTGGCGCGCACGATAACCGCAATATGGCCGCCGCGCATGGAATGACAAGCCAGGCCCTGACCGCTACCATCAAGGCCACCATCCCAGCCCGCCATAGCGGCGACGCCAGTCAAACAGCGGGCCAGACGCGGGCGGCCTGACATCATTTGCATACGGTAGGATAAAGGTTCGATCTTTGCTCTCGCAGCCAGTTCGTCGATGAAGGATTCGACAAAGAAGGCATTATAGCTATCAGCATTGCTGCGCCAGTTGCCCGTTGGTGCACCTACATAGGCCGGATGGTGATCCAGCGTAAAATTGGCAATATTATATTCCACATCCGCACCGGCGACCGCCTTAACATCCGCCTCGCCTATAGACGCGCGCATGGCCTCAATCTCGTCCATCCCACGCACCACGCGCTTGCTTTGCTCTCTTGCAGCAGCGGGGGCGGCAACCTTGATTTGTAGCGCTTGTATGCGGCCCGCCTTATCGGTCGCGGCATCAAGCCGCGCAGCCGCAGGCGTACGATAATGGTCGTGCATCATCTCTTCCGCCCGAGACCAGATTAGCTGGACTGGTCGCGCCATTTGTTTGGCTATGAAAGCGACCTGAGCGGCGATCTTGCTATCCAGATTGCGGCCAAAAGACCCTCCAGCCAACATCGGATAAAGTGTAACATTTTCTGCACTGATATCGGCAGCCTCTGCCGCTGCCTGTACTGCTGCGGCAGGAGCCTGCGTCGCAATCCATAATTCCAGTCGTCCATCGCGATATTCAGCGGTCGCGGTTCTGGTTTCGATTGGCGCATGTAGCGCGGCCTCTACCTTATAGCGCGCCCGGATATTTTCATGTTCATCAAATGCCGGCTTGGTCTCACCGCGACTGGCAAAGCGGGTGCCCGGCCCTTCTTCCAACGCTTTTTCCAACGTACCATCAATCGTGTCGCTATCTGGCAATAAACCAGTCGTTTCAAACATCGGGCTCATTTGATCAAGCGCCTGATTGGCCGCCCACCAATTGGTTGCAACAGCGGCGATCCAACGATCATGCTCAACCACATCGACAAGGCCGATAATCTTGCTCGCTCCTTCGCGGTTGAACGATTTCAAGCGGGTCGCTCCAATTGGCCCCTGCCGGATCGAAGCATATACCAAATCGGGCAAGCGAATATCGCCAGCGAAGTTGGCCGAACCATCCAATTTCGCTGGCAGATCAAGACGGGGAACATCCTGCCCCACCAGATTATTCACTGGATTGGATCGCAGAGGAACCGGATCGGGTAAATCCTGTTTCAGCGCATCGACCACCAATTCACCAAAACGCAGTTTCTTGTCGCCATTCGAGACAAAGCCATTTTCGACAACGCAAGATTCCCAAGCGATATCCCATTTTGCACCGGCAGCCTTACTGAGCAACACGCGCGCCGCCGCGCCGGCTTCTCGAAAACTGTGGGAATATGAAGGTACAGAGGCGGAATCTGCGGTCACGATAAAGTCGTTTCGGGTCGCAACATTCTTGGCCACCCAGGCCGCCATCTCTTCGTCCGTCAATTTTCCAGCACCAGGCGGTAACAATGTTTCAGCCCATTGTTGCGCCAAGAAACTATTGGCGTAGAGAGGGTTTATCGGCGCCGGTTCAACCGCAATAGTGCGCCAATCCGCGCCAAGTTCATCGGCCAATATTTGTGGCAGAACGGTATAGACGCCCTGCCCCATTTCGCTTTGGGGCACCACGACCGTAACCTGCCCCTCTTTTGATATTTTGAGATAGGCACCGAAGATTTCTTCATTTTCGGTTGCGCTGATATTGGGCTCATAAGCGCGCGGCCATATGGCCCAAGCCAATACCAGTCCGGTCGCGGCGCTGCCACCGATCAGGAAGTTACGGCGCGTAAACAGCTTTGCGCCTTCCTCATCTTCTCCGGAGCTGGGTTTTTCTAATGGTTCAGTTGACATTATCGCTCTTCATCAAACCAAGCCGGGGAATTTCTATTTTTGGGCAGCGGTCCATGACTACCTCAAGCCCAGCTTTTTCGGCGCGTTCAGCTGCGGGCCTATTGATGACGTTCAGTTGCATCCAGACTGATTTTGCGCCCACAGCTATGGCCTCATCGACCACGCCGCCGGCCGCTGCAGAATTGCGGAAAATGTCGACCATATCGACCAGCCCGCTAATGGCTTTCAATGAATCCACTACAGTCGCACCGTGCAATTGCTGCCCGGCCAGACCCGGATTAACAGGAATAACTTCATAGCCTTGATCGAGCAGATATTTCAGAATGCGATTGCTGGCACGTTCCGGTTTGGCGGATGCACCGACCAAAGCAATGCGTTTTGTCTCGGTCAACAGACGGGCAATATCCTGATCAGTTTGCAAAGGCATGGCCGGTCTTTCCCCTCTGTGTAAACGACTTACTGATTATCCAACCATGTCGCGAGCCTTTTGGCAATATCATGGAAAGCCTTTCCTTGCAGGCTATCCGAATAAGCTGGCGGTGTCCCACCATCGCTCGACTTACGAATCTCAATATCCAAAGGAACACGTCCGAGGAACGGCATGTTCATAGTCTTGGCAGCTGCCTCCGCGCCGCCGGCACCAAAGGGATCGCTGACTTCGCCGCAATGAGGACAGATATAGCCCGCCATATTTTCGACCATGCCAATGAGCGGGATTTTCGCCTGTTCAAACAGATCAACAGCGCGCACCGCGTCCATCAAAGCTAAATCTTGCGGCGTTGAAACAATCAACGCGCCGATTGGCTTATGATTTTGCATCATCGATAACTGCACATCGCCCGTACCCGGCGGCATATCAACAATTAGAAGTTCGGTATCACCCCAATGAGCATCGATCAGTTGTTCCAGCGCCTTGCCGGCCATCGGTCCGCGCCAGGCAATGGCCTGACCGGGCTTTGCCAGATGCCCCATGGACAGCACCGGAATTTCATATTCATTGGGAACAGGGATAAGCTGCTTGCCCTCTGCCTCCGGGCGGCGACCTTCGCAATTCAAAAGTCTTGGTTGCGAAGGGCCGTAAATATCAGCGTCGACCATGCCGACTTTATGGCCCAAGGCTTTTAGCGCAATAGCAAGGTTGGTAGACAAGGTCGATTTCCCGACACCGCCTTTGCCGCTGCCCACTGCAATCAGGCGGCGTTCGATTTTCTCCGCTGTCATAACGACATCAACTTTTTCGACACCGTCCAATTCAAGCAGCTTGCCTTTGACGGCAATCTCAATCTGCCCGCGATCACGAACATCAAGCCCGCCGACGTTTAACACCAAGGAAACGCGGCCTTCGTCTGAACGTACAGCACTAAATCTACCACTTGCGACTTCGTTAAGAGCCGCCTCAATCAAAGAAATATCGGTCATTTGCTTCGCATAGTTGCACTTTTATCGGATTGACACTGTTTTTCTGACCTCACGCTACCTATAAAGAAAACATGGATAAAAAAATTGATGGGCAAGCGTCCCAAAAAACAGTCTTGGGTTCAATATTGAACATGGCCAGCCCTTGGGGCAATGGTGGTGACGACGACGGCAAAGGTGGCGGACCACGTAATCCGTGGGGCACGCCTTCGGGTGGATCCTCCGGTGGCGGCCGCAAAGGCGGGTCTAGTTCGCTTGAGGAGTTGTTCAAAAAAGGAACCGGCGGCGGTTTCAAGGGCGGTATACCGACACGGCCCGGCGGCCGGCCCTGGTGGCCGATACTGCTTATCGGTTTTGTTCTATTATGGGTGGGCCTAACCTCCGTCCATCGCGTTAGTCCGCAGGAACGCGGCGTCGTTACATTGTTCGGGTCTTATTCCAGAACCATGCAACCAGGCCTTCACTTCTCTTTACCCGCACCGATTGAGCAAATTACCAAACTCGATGTCGAAGAAATTCGTACGATCGACATTCCAACCGGTGAATCGGAAAAACTGATCCTTACCGGCGATCAAAATATAGTCGATCTTGCTTATTCTGTACGTTGGAACATCAAGTCACCCGAACTATTCTTGTTTCAAATTGCTGAACAAGAAGAGACAATCAAAGAAGTTGCAGAATCCGCAATGCGTGCGTCAGTGGCAAATTTCACGCTGGATGACACAATCGGTTCGGAGCGGACCGAGATTGAGCAACAGGTTGAAACAAATATGCAGGCCTTGCTTGACGGCTATGGCGCCGGTGTGGTCATTCGCGGTATCGCGATTAAAAAGGCCGATCCACCGGCGGCCGTAAACGATGCGTTTAAAGAAGTGTCCGCCGCCCAACAAACGGCCCAAACCTATCTTAACGAAGCGCGCGCTTATGCCCAGCAGCTGACAGCCCAAGCACAGGGCGAATCTGCGGCCTTTGACAAGGTCTATGCAGAATATCGCTTGGCACCGCGCGTAACCCGTCAGCGCATGTATTACGAAACGATGGAGCGTGTTCTGGCACAAGTAGATAAAACGATTATCGAGGCCGATGGTGTAACACCTTATCTGCCGCTACCGGAAATCAAGAAACGGACCCAGGCCGCAGCGCCTCAAGTCGTGGAGGCGAAATAATGGGTAACATCATGAAAAATCCCGTGGCGCTGGCCGTTATCGTTTTCGGTTTGATACTCTTGCTGGTTAATACACTCATCATCGTGCCGGAAACCCGTCAGGGCGTCGTTGTACGCTTTGGTGAACCGGTGCGGATTATCAATCGCTATCAAGCTGGAGCGCCCTTTGGCCAGACCGGAGCCGGCTTGCTTCCCAAGATTCCGTTTTTGGAACAGGTTGAATGGATCGACAAACGCATTCTTGATGTTGAAATGGAACAGCAACAAGTGCTGTCCACCGACCAGCTAAGGCTGCAAGTCGACGCCTTTGCGCGTTTTCGGATCACTGATCCCCTGCGCATGTTCATTGCAGCTGGCAATGAAGCACGCGTAGCCGACGAGCTCCGGCCGATCCTTGGTTCGGCTCTGCGAAACGAGCTTGGCAAACGGCCCTTCGCCGCCCTGTTAAGCCCGGAACGCGGTCAAGTGATGGATAATATCAAGACCGGTCTCAACCGAGTCGCTCGCCAATATGGTGCAGAGATTGTCGACGTTAGGATCAAACGCGCCGATCTACCAGACGGCACACCCCTGGAAAGTGCCTATCAACGCATGCGGACTGCACGTGAGCAGGAAGCCCGTACGATCAAAGCGCAAGGCGCCAAACAAGCTCAGATTATTCGCGCCGAAGCAGACGCGAGTGCCGCTCGGACCTATGCCGAAAGCTTTGGCAAAGACGCGGATTTTTATGATTTCTACCGTGCCATGAAAAGCTATGAGACAACCTTCCGCAGAGGTCAGGAGGGCGATCCAAGCTCGTCCTTCGTACTGTCGCCAGACAATGAGTATCTGCGCCAGTTCCGAGGGAGATAATCGGTTTTGACGTCTAATCGGGCCATAGTGAACGCCTATTATGAGGCGCTTGCCCGGTTAGACGTCGCCGCATTTGAAGCGCTGCATCATCCGGACGTTGTTTACAACGTATCAGGAAACACCATCATCTCGGGCCGCTATGATAGCTTTGCGGCGCTCAAAACCGTTTTGCCGCTGATCTTCGACGCGCTGGACTTTGAGCAATTTCAGTTCGCCAAAAACTGGAAGATCATGACGGAGGGTGATGATGGCATCACTGCCATTATGGAAGCCCAAGGCGTAGCGAAAAACGGGCAGCGCTATGATCAGCGCTATGCCCATATTTTTTCGTTCCGCGATGGTAAAATTTCCTCTGTTCATGAATTTTTTGATACGCAACTCGCAAATGAATCACTTGGTTTCACAGGCAAAGCCCCGTGCCAGACAGACGGTGGTTTCACACTGTAGCGGCGTAAAGCTGCTGTAAATTTCGTCCAACTGCCGCACATCGACTACATTTGTCGTTTTTTCTACCGAAGGACGATTTTTTTCGATAAATCAGCTATTTTTGGGTTGCGAATGCCTTTTGTCACACCCAGATATTAGTAAAGGGGACTAAAAACACCCATCTTATGGCTGATCTTAAGGATTGACTGTGGTAACATTCAAATTCGGTTCATAAATTCTGCGCCAATGATTTATGTAACTTGAATGAATTTGGCATCGAATAGAGACTGTCGATGCCGGCAAATTGGAAGGAATAATATTGTGCGTTACGCTTATGGAATTTCAGCAGCATTGCTTTTAGCAGGAGGCGCCGCAACGCTGTCCGGTGTTGGTTCCGCTGGTGCTCAAGTCGCTGCAAATGACAGCCAGGTAATGAAAGCCGCTGCTCCGCCCGCTGGCGCACCGATGAGCTTTGCCGATTTGACCGAACAATTGCAGCCTGCGGTTGTGAATATCTCCACGACACAGAAAGTGCGTGTAAGTAACAACCCGTTTGCCGGCACACCGTTTGGCGGTTTATTCGGCAACCGACGCGGCGGTGGTGATGGTGGTGGACAAACCCGTCAGGCACAATCGCTGGGTTCTGGGTTTATCATTTCCGCCGATGGCTATGTGGTAACCAACAATCATGTGGTTGCTCCGGGCAATCGTAATGCAACGATTGAATCGATCACCGTGATCATGCCCGATCGCACAGAATATGAAGCCACGTTGGTAGGCCGCGATGCGGCATCCGACATTGCTGTGCTTAAGATCAACGCGAAAAAGGATCTGCCTTTCGTCAAATTTGGCGATAGTGAAGGCGCTCGCGTTGGCGATTGGGTCATTGCGATCGGCAATCCCTTTGGTCTTGGCGGCACAGTAACAACCGGCATATTGTCAGCCATCCATCGTAACACCGGTCAAGGCGGCGCTTATGATCGCTTCCTACAGACCGATGCATCAATCAACCGCGGTAACAGCGGTGGCCCGATGTTCGATCTGAACGGCAACGTCATTGGCATCAACAATGCGATTATTTCGCCCACTGGCGGCAATGTCGGCATTGGCTTTGCTATCCCGGCAGAAGTTGCCGTTCCGATCGTCAATACACTGCGCAAAGGTGAAAAAATTGAACGCGGTTATCTGGGTGTGCAAATCAGCCCCCTAACCGAAGACCTTGCAGACTCGCTGGGTCTGCAGAAAAACCGCGGTGAATTTATCCAAAGCGTGGTGCCAGGTGAAGGCGCGTCCAAAGCCGGCATTCAGGCTGGCGATGTGATCGTGAAAGTAAACAACCGGGCGGTTACACCAGACCAGACCCTGTCTTATCTGGTTGCCAACCTGCCTGTTGGTACAAAGGTTCCGATTGAATTGCTGCGCGACGGCAAGACGGTTAAAGTCAATGCCACACTCGGCGAACGACCGTCGGACGAGGAATTAGCCAGCAATTTTGATCCAGATGCCGAAGATGCAATGGGTGAAGATGAAGATGGCGCAAGCGCAGAGGCAACAGCTCTCGCGCTTGGGCTGTCGGTAGTTGACCTGACTCCTACTATCGCTCGCCAGATTCGCGTTCCATCAACACAGCAAGGTGTCGTTGTATCGACAGTTGATCGCAATAGTGATGCGGCTCGCAAGGGTATTACGCGCACCACCGTGATCATCAGCGTCAATCGTCGTCCGGTTAATACTGCTGCGGATTTGGACAAGGCCATCAGCGCCGCCAAACGATCGAACCGCGAAGCAGTCTTGTTGCAGGTTAAACAAGGCGGCCGTGATGCACGATTTGTTCCGGTGCGCCTAAACGACGAGTAACACCGTTTAAAAATTGTAACATTACCGAAAGGCCGGCGCATCGCGCTGGCCTTTTTGCTTGGTCACGGATATCCTTCAAACTTAAATGATTAAGGGGATTCGGGAATGGCTACAGCAACGGAGATATTTTTGGGGCTGGGCGGTAAAGAACGTCAGAGCCTGAACCTCAAACGCGCCAATCGCCATGGTCTGATCGCTGGTGCAACAGGTACCGGTAAAACCGTAACATTGCAGGGATTAGCCGAAAGTTTTTCGGCCAACGGCGTCCCCGTATTTGTAGCGGATGTGAAAGGCGATCTTGCTGGCATTTCCATGGCTGGCTCTCCCACTTTCAAACATGCCGACAAGCTCGAAGAGCGGGCCGAAGAACTCGGCATGAGTGACTATGCCTATTCCGACAATCCAGCGATATTCTGGGACCTCTATGGCAAACAAGGCCATCCGATCCGTACGACGATCACTGAAATGGGGCCACTATTGCTCGCGCGACTGATGGATCTGAACAATACACAGGAAGGCGTGCTCAATATCGTTTTCCGCTTTGCCGATGAAGAGGGCCTGCTGCTGCTGAACCTTGATGATCTTCAATCCATGCTGGCCTATACTTCTGAAAATGCAAAAGAGCTGTCCGCCAAATATGGCAATGTCAGCAAAGCCAGCGTCGGGGCAATACAGCGCCAGTTGCTGCAACTTGACAGCCAAGGCGCGGGTCAATTTTTTGGTGAACCTGCTCTGGAAATTGACGATTTCATCAAATGCGATGATCAGGGCCGCGGTTATATCAACGTGCTCGCTGCTGACCAGTTGATGCGCAGCCCGAAACTCTATGCGACATTCCTGCTTTGGTTGCTGGCTGAACTGTTTGAGACCCTGCCCGAAGTCGGTGACCCCGAGAAGCCCAGGCTGGTTTTCTTTTTCGATGAAGCGCATTTGCTGTTTGATGATGCTCCCAAAGCGCTAGAAGATAAGATCGAACAAGTTGTTCGACTGATCCGTTCCAAAGGTGTTGGCGTCTATTTTGTCACGCAAAACCCGATTGATATTCCTGAAGAAGTCGCTGGTCAGCTCGGCAATCGTGTCCAGCACGCCCTACGCGCTTTCACGCCCAAGGATCAAAAAGCAATCCGGGCCGCGGCGGATACGTTCCGGATCAATCCCGATCTGGATGTCGAAAAAGCTATTACCGAGCTGCGCGTTGGTGAAGCCTTGGTTTCCACTTTGCTGGAAGACGGCGCACCTTCGATCGTCCAACGCACCCTCATCAAGCCTCCCCGCTCTCGCCTAGGGCCGGTCACCGCCAAAGAACGGGCAATCATGCAATCGATCTCGCCCTATGATGGCAAATATGATGAGGAGATAGATCGGAAAAGTGCTGAAGAAATCTTGGCACAGAAGGTCATCGACGCCACAGAAACAGCAAAAGAAGTAGAAGAAAAGGGCGAAGAAGAAGTCCGTAAGCAACCACGCAAGAGCAAGAGCATGTGGGAAAAAGCCTTTAGTCGCGGAGCAAAGGTCGCGATGGGCTCCGCGGCAGGCATGGCTGCCTCGACTATGCTCGGAAAGAAATCACGGGCAAACCCGATGCGGTCCGGCGTGACCTCTGCTGTCGGTTCCATCGCGACCGAACTCGCTGGCCCTGTTGCTGGACGCTTTGTTAGAAACCTGATCGGTGGATTAATGCGCTAAACGCTAAGTTTCTCGGCACTTGATGCGGAGAACGATCTAAAAATCTAGCTCAATCCTTGGGACCAAAGAAATTGGCTGCAATATCCTTTGCGATTCGCATCGGGCGCAACGTGTCTGCATCAACGCAGCACCAGCTCGATTGTACTTCCGCCAACACATCTTCACCGCGGCGAATAATCGTGCTGTAAAAGGCCCGCGCACCATGGACTTTTTCCAGCAGCACTTCGGCAATCACATCATCGTCTAAAAAGGCCGGTTTCCGGTATGTTATCTCATGTTTCAGCGCGACCCAGAGATGCGTTGCCACAGCCTCTGACGGTGCAAAATTTTGCCAATGGGCAACGACGGCATCCTGCACCCAAGTCAGATAATTGGCATTATTTACATGGCCCATAAAGTCGATATCATCGGGCTCAATAGCAATGCTGTGGTGATGGAGGATGCTGCTCATGACGCTAACAATAATGTTAGCGGAGGCCGATTGATAGGGTAAAAGCAAAAAAGCGACATGCTGGTGCAATATCATGCCGGATAGACAACATATTTTCTGATATGCCGCCATTGATGAAAACGGCGGAGGGTTCAAAATGACGATTACATATTTCCAGTTTCAATCCGGTTTTGGGGTACCGAACCCCAGTCCGTTTTGCATGAAGGGCGAAATCCTGCTAAAAATGGCGGACGTCGAATATGCGACAGAAATCATAGACGACCCCCGCAAAGCACCAAAAGGCAAGTTGCCCTATCTCATCGATAGTGGCGCTGAAATTGCCGACACGGCTCTCATCAAGCGCCATCTGGAAACCAAATATGGTGTCGACTTTAATACCGGCTTGACCGCTGAAGAGCGCGCCATCTCTCACGCCGTGGCCCGGATGATCGAAGAACGCCTCTATTGGGTGATGCTCTATAGCCGCTGGATCGATGACCATAATTGGCCAATCATCAAAAATTTCTGGTTCGGCAGCATGCCGCCAGTCATTCGCAACCTCGTCCCGATGATTGCCCAGAAACAGGTTAAAAGCGGACTGCAAGCCCATGGTATAGGGCGCCATTCGGTGCAGGACATCTATGCATTTGGTATCGCCGATCTGGAGGCATTATCGGTACAGCTGGGTCAAAAACCATATATGTTTGGCGAAAAGCCCAGCAGCCTTGATGCCACCGCATATCCGATCATCGCCAATAGCTTAGTTGACGAATTACCCGGGCCATTGCTGGACGCGGCAAAGTCGCACGCCAATTTCCTACCCTATATCCAACGCTGCGAAGCGCTATGGTTCCCGGATTTTAAACAATAGCTGCCCGCTGTGATGGACTAGGCGAGCCTCAGTTTGAAATTTTCAAAGACTATTGGCCGTTCCAGCGAAAAATTCTGAAAGCCTATTGCGCCGTTGATCGAGGATAAAAATCCATCCACAGCCACTTTATCAGCACTGTCCAATCCCCGATAATAGTCCAAAGCGCGTTGCAACATCCACAAGCTAAAAGGCGGTGCTATCCGTTGATCGGTTACGCCTTCAACAGTGAATTCCGCCATCCCCACAGCGCGAGGCATCTCAGCACCTTCGTTCGCCTCAGCCCAAGCAGTCAGCATGTTTGCTGTTGTCTCGAGAAACGGCATCTGTTCCGCCATCATCCGCGCTAGAATCGGAACAAGCGTCTCGGGCACTTCATCATCAGGCAAAAATTCACCGGATAACGGCGCTTTGACGTCGACCATTCGCTCAACCCAGGCAGCCACGCGCGGCGCCAGTCGTTTCATGATCTCACCCGATGCCGGATCGCGATACAGATGGGCATAAAGCGGACCGATAAGGCCATAATCACCGATGGAAGGCCGTGATCCCAGTAGATAATCGTGCGCCGCAAAATGGGTATCTAGATCGGCCAATAGCGCTTCGTAACTCGCCTCAATGGCCGGTATCGTGACAGGGTTAATCCCCAAGATCGGACAGAAACCTTTGAAATTGGATCCGCGCTCCCTGCCAATGGCAAGCTGTTCCTCTTTACTCGCATCGGGCGCAGCGGTCGCACCAAATTCTCCGTAAACCCACTCTTCATTGTAATTCCAGCGATAATGCATCGCCGGGATCACCAACCACTCATCGCCAAAGACTTCCAACAGCAAAGCTACTAGCCGCTGTTTCGGGGTATTCGGATAAACAGAAGGGCCGCCAATAGTCTCCTCAAAATGATCAATAATGCAGGTTGTATCCTGAATGGTCTGACCATCATCTGTATCCAAAACCGGGATCACCGGGCGACCTACTTTGGGGAGGATTATATCCTTATAAACCTCTCCCGACGAGAGAATTTCTTCGTAATCAACGCCTTTCCAATCCAGATAGGCGCGGGCTTTTCCCGAATAGAGAGAAAGCGGCGCTGCATATAATTTGTGGGTCATATCAACCTCTCCCTCTATAAGCGGCAACGCCTTGGTCCGGTATCCACAACCCCTTGGGCGGCTCGCCCGATTGCCAGAACACATCAATGGGAATACCACCGCGCGGATACCAATAGCCGCCGATACGGAGCCATTTGGGCTTCATCTCTGTAAACAACCGCTGTCCTATGCCAACCGTGCAATCTTCATGAAAGGCCGCATGGTTGCGGAAGGATCCTAAAAACAGCTTGAGCGATTTGGATTCCACTATGGTCTGATCCGGTGCATAATCGATCACCAGATGGGCGAAATCTGGCTGCGCAGTCACGGGGCAAAGCGACGTAAATTCCGGCACGGCAAAGCGCGTAAGATAAAGCTCACCTGCCCTCGGGTTCGGAACATAATCAAGGACCGCCTCTTCTGGCGTAGTTGGCAGAGCGCTGTCCTGACCGAGGAAACGCGGCGCGGATTTTGGTGTGTCATTATCTGTCATGCAGGTCATCTAATGCACAGGGCGGCTCATGTCATCCCTGTGCTAATATTCATTGATGGTTCAGCGAACAAGGCGGCAAAACGGAGCTCAGGGTCGAAAAGGGCAATGGCGATAAATCACATAAGACGAATGAAACGCGCAAGATCGCTGGCAATGATGATTGCCGGGACGCTTGGCCTGTCAATCGCCACGATACCCGCGGCGCAGGGCCAGGCTGTACCGCGGCAATTGCCACCAGAACCACCGCCAGAACTGCCTTCGGTCAGCGACTATTCCCTGCCCCCTGGCGATGGCCAAACGCCAGCCAGCAATCAAGCCGAAGGGCCGGTAGAGGAAAATGCGCCGCCTCCGCAAGCGGCTCCCCCCTCCAGCGGTGTCACGCCGGACACGCAGCCAGCAACCGAGCCGGTTCCCGTGCAAATCAGACCGCAACCCGGTGATGCCAGGGCAAATGAGGTTCAAACTCGCCCGGCACCTTCAGCCAACGCGCGGCCCAACGCTCCCGTCGTCGCCCCACAGCGTACAGCGCCAGCACCGTCTGCTGCTCCACCGACGGACAATATCGCTGCAGACGATAACCTGCCTCAGCCGGGCTTCAGCACTGATTTGCCCCGCCAGACTTTACCTTCGCCCCCTGAGGTTGCGCCCGCGCCATCACCCTCATTACCGGCTCAGGAGCTAGGTTCTGGCGGATCTATCCTATATTATGTTGGCGGTGGCATAGTCTTGCTCTTGCTGGGCGGATTGGGTGCTTATTTCTGGCGACGTAAGACAGTCGCTCCTTCATTGGCAGAAGAGATTGCAGGCGATCCTGAACCATTGCCAGCTGCAGACCCTGTTCCTGCGCCAGCACCCCGCAAACCCGCACCCAAAATCTATTCGCCGCCCAATCCTGCAATATCCAAACCACCAACTCCGGTCTCATCCGACGGATTTGTGACCTCCAAAATCGGCATCATTCCTGAACCACCATCAACGCCAACAAAAATTCCGCCCATAGCAGCAAAACAAGAGCCGAAACCGAGCACAGCAGATCACCTGCAGATTGAATTTACGGCCAACGGCGCTTCGTCCACTTTGCTCAACGCCGTACTCAATTATACCGTCACACTGACCAATCTATCAGATCAGTTGTTACGCGACATTCGCCTGTCCGGTGCGATGATGCAGGCCAATTCGGAAACTGCCAGAAATGGTGACGTACAAACAGGCAATGTGCTGCACGAGATTGAAAATCTGTCCGTAGGTGAAACCATCTCTTTGACGGGCGATATCCGCTTGCCACTTAATGCCATTCGTCCGATCACCTTTAAATCACAAGCTTTGTTCATTCCCCTCGCTCGCTTCGGCGTCGCATATATCGATCACAATGATGTCAAATGTCAGCAGGCCGCATCGTTTATTGTTGGCCGAGAATATGAGCCACGGCGGCCAAAAATGGCGCCATTTCGACTGGACCTTGGTCCCCGAAGTTTTGATCCCGTTGGACAGCGGCCGCTAAACGCCTAAAACCCGACAAAGAAAATGCACCAAAGCACAGACTGTATCTCACTCTAGATTCTGCCAGTGAAACATCATGTCTAAGAAAACGCTTATCCCCGTCCTTGGCGACCAGCTCTCGATGGCCATCTCATCCCTTGCCGATCAGGATCAAGACCATTCGGTGGTGTTGATGATGGAGGTTGAGGCTGAGACCACATATGTAAAGCATCACAAAGCCAAAATTGCCTATATTTTTTCCGCCATGCGCCACCATGCCACAGCATTGCGTGAGTGCGGCTGGATAGTGGATTATGTAACACTGGATGACCCCGATAATAGTGGTAGCTTTACTGGTGAAATCACACGGGCGCGTGAACGGCACGATATCGAATCTATCCGCATCACCGAGGCAGGCGAGTGGCGGGTAATGGCGATGATCGAAAACTGGGAGGATCAATTTGATATTCCCGTCACCCTTTGCCCAGATGACCGCTTTATCGCCACGCACAACGAATTTGAAGACTGGGCGGAAGGCAAGAAACAGCTGCGGATGGAGTTTTTCTATCGGGAGATGCGTCGCAAAACCGGGTTATTGCTGGATGAGGATGGCAAACCAGAAGGCGGCAAGTGGAATTATGACGCGGAGAATCGCAAGCCCGCACAAAGCGACTTGATGATGCCCAAACCGATCCGTTTTCAGCCAGATCAAATCACGCAAGACGTCCTGGAACTGGTCGCTAAAACATTTCCAGATCATCCCGGTTCACTCGATCATTTCCATTTTGCTGTAACCCATGATGAGGCACTGCGACAAAGACGCCAGTTTCTTGACCATGCGCTTGCGCAGTTCGGCGACTATCAGGATGCAATGCTGACCGGCGAGCCGTTTCTCTGGCATTCGATCCTGTCGCCCTATCTCAATAGCGGCCTACTTGATCCGCTCAATCTCTGTCAGGAAGTGGCTGATCTCTATGCGGATGGCAAAGTACCGCTGAATGCTGCGGAAGGTTTCATCCGTCAGATTATCGGCTGGCGGGAATATGTCCGCGGCATTTATTGGCGCGAAGGACCAGATTATGCTCAGCGCAATTTTCTAAAGGCCAACCGTCCGCTACCGGATTTTTACTATAGTGGTGACACCGATATGCTCTGTCTATCTCAAGCCATTGGGCAAACGTTGGACCTC
Organism: uncultured Sphingomonadaceae bacterium; assembly: GCA_947489315.1. GTDB lineage: Bacteria > Pseudomonadota > Alphaproteobacteria > Sphingomonadales > Sphingomonadaceae > Parasphingorhabdus. The sequence continues at coordinate 517,415 of CANLCX010000001.1, read as the reverse complement.
GCCTATGCCCATCATATCCAGCGGCTGATGATCACAGGCAATTTCGCGCTTATCGCTGGGATTGATCCCCATGCGGTGCATCAATGGTATCTCGAAGTTTATGCCGATGCTTATGAATGGGTCGAATTGCCAAACACATTGGGAATGAGCCAGTTTGGCGATGGTGGTATTATCGCTTCGAAACCCTATGCATCGTCCGGAAACTACATCAATAAAATGTCGGATCACTGCGCGTCCTGCCGTTATGATGTAAAACAGCGCACAGGCGACGATGCTTGCCCTTTTAATGCTCTCTACTGGGATTTTCTCGCACGCAACGAAGATAAATTGGGTAACAATAACCGGTTAGCTATGCCCTATCGCACCTGGAGCAAGATGGATATTGACGTCCAAAAAGATCTCAGAGCCAGCGCAAAAGCGTTTCTGGAACGGTTATAAATCAATCATTTGCCGAAAAGCCACATAAGCGGTGGATTCCGCATCCAATGCGCTATAGCCTCGACGGCTGGAACACGAATCGATAAACATAGGCATATTGAAGCAGAGGCAATTTAATCCTCCGCTCGCACAAGGAGCATATAATGGAACTGCTGGTAACCACTGACTGGCTCGCAAATGAACTCGGCGCATCAGATTTGCGCATAGTTGATGCCACCAAATTCATGCCCGATGCCGGGCGCGATCCGGCTGCTGAATATGAAGCGGGCCATATCCCTAGCGCGGTCTTCATGGATCTGAGCGAGCTGACAGATACCGGTAACCCGGTTGAAAATATGCTTCCGCCTCCAGAGAAATTTGCCAGCAGGATGCAATCACTCGGCCTCGGCGACGGCAGCCGTATCGTACTCTACGATGACAGCCCGCTCAAAAGCGCAGCACGCGCCTGGTGGATGCTGACTATTTTTGGTGCCCACGAAGTTGCAATTTTGGACGGTGGCATTGCCAAATGGAAGGCCGAAGGACGGCCGCTTGAAACCGGCAAAGAAGCTTTGCGCCACCGCCATTTCACAGTGTGGAAAGATGACAAGGATGTTCGCACAAAAGCCGACATGCTCGCCAACCTGCATAGCAAAGACGAGCAAGTTGTTGATGCACGGCCCGCTGGACGTTTCTCTGGGGCCGAGGAAGACCCTCGTCCCGGCATCGCTTCGGGCAGCATCCCTGGTTCCGTCAACCTTCCGCACAGCGAATTTTTCAACGCCGATGGTACCTGGAAGAGCGCAGATGAAATGAAAGCATTGTTTGACGATGCTGGTGTAGATCTCGCCAAACCTGTCGTTACAACTTGTGGCTCTGGCATGACAGCAGCAGTTGTATCTTTTGCCGCAGCGGTGGCTGGCGGCGAAAAGGTCGCGCTTTATGATGGTAGCTGGTCCGAATGGGGCGCTGACGCGGATACGCCGAAAGCCACGACCTGATCATTGCAAGCTATTGGAGCATTAAGTGACCGATAGCCCAAAATATTCAAGAAAGCCCGCGACGCAAGCTGTTGTCGGCGGCAGGCGCAAAGAATGGACCGGAGCGTTAGTCAATCCGCCGGTCTGGCGCGGCAGCACACATCTTTACGACAGCGTGGCCGACTTGCGAGCAGGCGTTACAAATAATGAAGATGGCCGCTTTTTTTATGGCCGACGCGGTTCACCTACCCAATGGTCCCTTGCCGAAGCGCTAACGGAAATGGAACCGGGCGCCGTTGGAACGATGCTTTATCCTTCGGGCGTAGCAGCTATTGCTTGCGCGATGCTGGCGGTACTCAAACCCGGCGATGAAGTGCTGCTGACCGACAGCAGCTATGATCCCAGCCGGAGCTATGCCGACGCCTTCCTGAAACGCATGGGCATCACTGCCCGCTATTATGATCCGTTAATCGGCGCAGATATTTCAAGTCTATTCACGGACAAGACGAAGGCGATATTGCTGGAAAGCCCGGGAAGCCTGAGCTTTGAAGTGCAGGACGTCCCAGCCATCTGCCAGGCTGCCAAAGATACCGGCATCGTAACGCTGTTGGACAACACTTGGGCAACAGCGCGTTTCTTTCCGGCACTGGAGCATGGTGTCGATATCTCCATCGTCGCAGCGACCAAATATATTGTCGGCCATAGCGATGTGATGATGGGCGCAGCGACCACGCATGAGAGATATTGGACCCGGCTCAGACGCACGGCGCAACAGCTCGGTCAAGTTGTCTCGCCCGATGATGCCTATCTCGCCGCCCGCGGTCTTCGGACGTTAGAGGTCCGCTTGAAGCAGCATGAACAGTCGGCACTGACCATTGCACATTGGCTAAAAGATCGTCCGGAAGTCGGCCAAGTGCTGCACCCCGCCCTGGCCGATTGTCCAGGTCATGGCATATGGAAACGCGATTTCAAAGGATCGTCCGGTCTGTTTTCTTTCCAGCTCAGCGAAGGCGATGAAAAATCGCGCGCTACGTTCATTGATGCGCTGACTTTGTTCGGGGTTGGCTATAGCTGGGGCGGGTTTGAAAGTTTGGCACTGCCTGTCGATCCGGAAAAATATCGTACAGCGACACAATGGACTATGAACGGCGCGCTGGTGCGGCTGCACATCGGCCTGGAAGACCCAGATGATTTGATCGCCGATCTTGCCAAAGCGTTTGAACACTATAACAATAGCTTATGATGCAGGATATTCTCGGCTACATTGAATCCCTGGCGCCGGACACACCGCGCAATGTGCAATATATCGAAAGCGCCGTCGCGGCCGGACTTGTGACATTGGCGCTGGTCGCCGGCTGGTCTCTCAGCAAATATATCGGGCCGAAACTCCGGCATATATGGGAAACCCGCGCCGGTTATGAGAGCGATCTAGCGGGACGCCGCATCCGCGATATGACGCGGCGAGCGACGACTTTCATATTATGCGGGCTTTTTCTGGCGATATGGGATTGGCAGTTGGTCCCACAGGTCATTTTCGCCCTCACCATCGCGATTACCATGGGCCTGTTCACCAATGATTTGATCCGCGGTGTAACCATGCCGGACTGGCTCGGTACGGTAATGGGGCTGACGGTATTTATATCCGCAGCGCTTGGTCTTGTTGGCAATATTGACCGTATCACTGTCGCGCTGGAACGGGTTGGCATTGACGTCGGGACAAACCGCATCTCGCTACTCGCCGTTGTCACAACCATTATGACGGCGGTTATACTGCTGGCAGTTGCCCGTGTGTTGATGAAGCTCGTCAGTCATGTGATTGCGAACAGCCAACTTGACGGCGCCCAAAAAGTGCTTGGGCAAAAACTTGCAACCGTTGCTATTTTGGGGGCTGCCTTCATCCTTGGCCTCGATGTCCTCGGCATTGATCTCACCGCTCTTGCAGTCTTCTCCGGTGCGTTCGGTCTGGCCATTGGTTTCGGGATGCAGAAGACGATTGGTAACCTTATCGCCGGAATCATCCTGCTCATGGATCGTTCGATCAAGCCCGGCGATGTGATTGCAGTTGGCGATAGTTTTGGTTGGGTGAACAAAATTGGTGTGCGGGCAGTTTCCGTCCTAACCCGTGAGGGCAAGGAACACCTGATTCCTAACGAAAACCTGATGACGCAGGAAGTTGAGAACTGGTCCTATTCCAACAAAAACGTGCGAATCAGCATTCCGGTCGGCGTATCTTATGATAGCGATATGGATCATGTGATTGAATTGATGAAGCAAGCCTGCGTGGATGTTCCGCGCGTCCTTAACCATCCCAAGCCGGTCGTCTGGATGCTTGAATTCGGCGATAATAGTGTGAATTTTGAAATCAGATGCTGGATCAACGACCCGCAATCAGGGGTCGGTAATTTTAAGGCAGCCGTGCTCAAAAGAGTCTGGGATTTGTTCAAAGAACATGGCGTCGAAATTCCGTTCCCACAGCGAGATGTCCATATCAGATCGCTCCCAGCAAAAGGAACGGTCGAACTTTCTACCGAATAGCTGATTTAGTTCTGGAGTAAGTCCAAGGTTCGACGACCGGACATCTGGATTTCCCGCATCAACCGTTGCGCAGCGATATCAATCCGACTTCGGCCTGTGGAATTTAACTGCAACAAAGCCTTTGCTCCCGATTGCGCCATAACCGCTAAATCATCGCATCCGCGATCAAAGCGCTTCTGTGTCATAGGAAAGCTACGACGATAGGCCGATTCCATCATGACGGGGTCTGTCAGCTCGAATGTCTGGGTGTCTGGCGACCCGGCCATGTTCGCCACCAATCCGGCAACCGACTCGACAGCCTTCAGCCGGGCGAAACTCTCTGCAAAGGGATCACCCTGCCCATTAGCTTTCTCGATGGAATCAATTTTCGACATCGTTCCGCGATAGATACTCATAGTTAACAAGCCCTAAACAGGCGTGAGTGCGGCGAACGAGTCACATGTGGCTTGATTGCAACACTATCAAAATATGTCATCCTTGCTGTCATTTTTCTGTTGTGCAACGCAGCAATATGATGCAGTTTTTTCGAGCATGTTTTGAGATTGTCTGTCGTTAGCTCTGCTGGCGCAATAAAAAGACAACCGGGACAAATTCCAGGAGGGGCGATACGCATCAACCAGAAAGGGATTTTCATGCGCACGTCCACAAAAGCCACAGTTGGCACAAAAGTTAAATCGGGGATTTTCGGTCTTTCAGCTATTTTACTGGCGACCACAGCAGCCCCGGCTCTCGCACAAGAAATTGAAGGCAGCGGAATTACCATTTCCGGTAATGCAGCCCTCACATCTGATTACCGCTTCCGCGGCCTGTCTTTCTCAGACGGCGATATCGCGGTTCAGGGCGGCATCGATGTTGCTCATGAGAGCGGTTTCTATATCGGCACCTGGGCTTCTTCCATCGAGGATAGTGCAACCTTCGGCCATACCGAACTGGATATCTATGGCGGTTGGTCCGGCGATGTCACTGATGGCCTCACCCTTGACGTTGGCTTGCTCTATTATATTTACCCTAACGGTGAAGGCGGCGCTGCTGGCCCAAGCGATTATCTTGAGCCATATGCTTCGGTTTCAACAACCCTTGGTCCCGTCGAACTGACCACCGGTATTGCTTATGCTTGGTCACAAGACAGCCTTGGCAATGATGACAATGTCTACATCTACACTGGCATTTCCGGCGGAATTCCAAATACGCCAATTTCATTGAACGCCAATATCGGTATTAATGATGGTTCATTGGGTAATCCTGTCGGAGTTTTCGGCGACGATAACTACATCGATTGGAAACTTGGTGCCGATTGGGCAGTGACCGAAAATTTGACGGCAAGCGTGGCCTATACGGATACGGATGCTCCATCAGTCAACAATTTCACGGATAGTGCGGTCGTATTCACCTTGGGCGTATCCTTCTAATCCTTCGGGGTTTTGAATTCACATATAGGTTCGTCACAAAAAAGGAGGCCGCTCTTAGGGAAGAGCGGCCTTTCTTGTTTGTCTGATCTAGCTGGCCGCGATCAGTCTCTTGGTAGTGTCGGCATTTGGGTGTTCAATCACAGCCGCCATATCTCCCATTTCAACGATACGGCCTTCATCAAGCACGACAATCCGGTGGCAAAGCCGGCGGGCAGAGGCAATATCATGTGTGATGAAGATGATAGTGAGTCCATTGGCCCGCTGTAACTGCGCCAACAACTGCAGGATCGATGATCCTACCAGCGGATCGAGCGCCGATGTTGCTTCATCAAGGACCAGCAATTGCGGACCGGCAATGATAGCGCGGGCAATCGCCACACGCTGCGCCTGACCGCCAGATAGGCTGGTTGGAACCCGTTCAAGATACTCTGCGCCAAGCCCAACATCATCGAGGGCTTTCTCAACCATCCCGTCGCGATCGGCACGCAGAAGGTCTGGCCGCAGGTTTTTAAGCGGCTCCGCAACAATATCACTGACCCTCCACTGCGGATCCAGACTCGCGACCGGGTCCTGGAACACTGGCTGGATCAACCTTCGCATAGCAAGACTGCGAGCACGACGTTCGGGCAAAACTTCGCCCTGCCAATTGATCGTACCAGATGTCAGTGGGCCGATGCCCGCTATCGCCCTGCCCAAGGTCGATTTCCCTGATCCGGAACCACCAACAATGGCTACCGCCTCGCCCTCGGATAAAGTTAAACTAGCATCCACAACCGCTTCTATCTTACCGCGCCGCCAGCCAGGCCGTGGAAAGATAACCGTAACCGCTTCGGTTTCCATCAGCATGTTTCCTACCGCTGGCAGATCTGGTGCGGGTTCAGTGAGACGCGGCGTAGCGGCCATCAAGCGCTTGGTATAATCTTCCTGCGGATTGGCGATGATATCCGCCGTGGAGCCGCTCTCTACCACCCTACCTTGGTCCATTACTATCAGATCGTCGGAATGCCCCTCCACCGAAGCGAGATCATGGCTGACGAGCAGCATCGCCAATCCTTGCTCGGCGCGCAGTTCGTCGAGCAAGGCCATGATCTCTCCGCGCAAGCTAGCATCCAAGGCGCTGGTCGGCTCATCCGCGATGAGCAACTTTGGCCGATGCGCAATGGCCGCAGCGATCATCACCCGCTGCCGTTCTCCGCCGGATAACCGATGCGGAAACTGATCTAGCCGTTCATCCGCGCGCGATAGACCGACACGCTCAAGCTTCTGAACCAGCTCATGCCGAGACAAGCGCGACGGACCAGCTTGTGCGGCAGCCTCCTGAAGCTGTGCCCCGATTGTCAAATGGGGTGTCAGTGCTGTCAGCGGTTGTTGAAAGACAAATCCCGTTAACCGGCTGCGGGCTTTATGCATTTGATGGGCATCGGCTCCTATCAGCTCGATTCCGTCAAGCTTGATAGATCCCAGAGCCTCGCCGGGCGTAAGGCCGAAAGGTGTCAGGCAGGACAGACTTTTTCCCGAACCGGATGCGCCGATAATCGCCGTGCATTTGCCAGCTTCTACACTGATGTTAACGCCCTCGACGAGCCGCTTGCCATCAATTTGAATGGCCATGTCGCGGATTTCGTATAGGCTCATGAGTAGATATCTCTCAGGCGCTCGCCCTCTATCGTCAGGCAAACCAGTAGCAGCACGAGTAACCCGCCCGGCAACAGGAGTCCCAGCGGCGTCATGTCCATGTCATCCGCGCCTTCCTTGACCAATATACCAAGCGAAGTCAGCGGTTCCTGCACACCCAGACCGAGAAAGGAGAGAAAGCTCTCGACCATCACCACCTGCGGTACAGTCAGCATTAGATAGGCCAGCGCGACGCCAGCTATATTTGGTAAGACGTGTTTCAGGATGATTGTAAGCGGCGGTGTTCCAGCCGCTTCAGCAGCCAATATGAACGGGCGCTCTTTAAGTGCCATGACCTGCCCGCGCACAACACGCGCCATGGTCAGCCATTCGACCAATCCAATGCCCACGAAAACCAGCAATATCGAACGGCCAAAAATCACCATCAACAGAATCACGATGAACATGAAAGGCAGAGCATAAAGCGCATCGACAAAACGCATCATCGCTTCATCCACTTTACCCCCGACCCAGCCAGCGGTCGCACCCCAAGCTATGCCGACAACCAGTGAAACCAATGCAGCGGCTATCGCAACCATCAAAGTGACCCGGGTTCCTGCAGCCAGTCGCGCAAGACGGTCGCGACCAATTTCGTCCGTGCCAAAAATATGTGACCCGCTAAAAGCAGGAGCGCGCACGGCATCCCAATCAATCTGGTCATATGTCCATGGTAGGAGAGCCGGCAGGACCAACGCCAATGCTATCAGGACCAAGACTACCCAAAGCGGCCAGTGCTTACTATAGCCCCTCCCCTTCAGGGGAGGGGTTGGGGTGGGGGAATGAGATACAGTCTTCGACTGCCCCACCCCCGGCCCCTCCCCTGAAGGGGAGGGGTGAGGTTTCTGCCCGCTCATCCTTCGCGCATCCGGGGATCAAGCCAACCGTAAATCAAATCAGCAAATAGGTTGAATAGGATGATCAGCGCCGCGTAAAGCGTGACAACGCCGAGCACCAAGGGATAGTCCCGATTCAACGCCCCTTGAACGAAATAGCGGCCCAATCCGGGCAGTCCGAATACCGTTTCTACGACGACCGCGCCGGTGAGCAACCCAGCCGCTGCGGGCCCCAGATAACTGGCCACTGGCACCAGCGCCGGACGTAGGCCATGTTTGAACAATATTTTCGTTTCAGATAATCCCCGCGCCCTTGCGGTCCGTATATGATCTTGTTTCAATACCGTCGCCAAACCGGCCCGGGTCAGTTTGGCAATCGCGCCCGATACCGGCAGCGCCAGCGCAACAACCGGCATAATCAACCAAGACCAGCCTTCACCCCTTCCCGACACCGGCAGCAAGCCAAGCCAAAGCCCCAAAAGCAACGCCAAAGCAGGACCGGTAACAAAAGTCGGTAGTGCGGTCGCAACGGTTGCAAGCATCATGATCGTCTTGTCAGCCGCTTTGCCTGCTCGCACCGCTGCAAATAGCCCGGCGGAAATACCGATCAGCAAAGCCAATGTTATCGCCAGACCACCGAGGGTCAACGATATCGGCAATCCCTGCGCCACCAGCTCCGAAACGGTAAAATCACGATAGACCAGCGATGGTCCAAAATCGCCTTGCACCAACCGCGAGACATAAAGCCACGCCTGCTCCCAAAGCGGCTTATCCAATCCATAGGCTGTTTGCAGGGCCGCCTGTGTCTCTGGCGGCAGCGGGCGCTCGCCGTCAAATGGTCCGCCAGGGGCCAGCCGCATCAGGAAAAAGGAAGCCAATATGATTGCAAGCAGCGTTGGGATCGCTGTCATCAACCGCCTTGCGACCAGCGCTAGCATCTGGCGTTACAGGTCCATCTGGCCAAAACAACCTCGCACTTCGCTGAGGAACAGCTCCGGCACTTCCATGGCAGCGAAATGGCCGCCCTTGTCCGCTTCACCCCAATATTGCAGGTTCTTGAAGCGTTGCTCGGCCCAGCGACGAGAGGGAGCCATAATCTCATTGGGGAAAATGCTGCAGCCCGTCGCAAGATGCACGGGGTCTACATTGGGATTGCCAAAGCTTTCCCGGTACAGCCGGGCAGAGGATGCGCCGGCATTGTTCAACCAATATAGCATGATGTTATCGAGCAGGCGATCACGGTCAAAACTGTCATCCGGTATCATTGCAGCATCGGACCAGCCTTGAAACTTTTCCAGAACCCAAGCCATTTGTCCGACCGGCGAGTCAGCCAGGCCGTAGCCCAAAGTCTGCGGCTTGGTGCGCTGAATTTCAGCATAACCGCCGCCCTGTGTCTGATAATCAGAGAACCGCACCAGCGAGGCTTGTTCCTCGGGTGTTGGATTTTTCATCACCTCTTCGGGCGGTGTCCCGACGACCACGAGATTAATATGGATACCCGCACAATGGCCGATATTCTGAACGCCTATAGCCGATGTCACCAGCGCGCCCCAGTCGCCACCTTGCGCGAAATAGCGATCATAGCCCAGCCGTGTCATTAACACGTCCCAGGCCTGCGCAATCCGCTCCACGCTCCATCCAGTTTCCGTCGGTTTTCCGGAAAAGCCATATCCCGGCAGCGATGGAATAACGAGATGATAGGCGTCCTTGGCATCGCCGCCATGGGAGACTGGATCAGTCAACGGGCCAATGACATCTATAAATTCAACAATCGACCCCGGCCAACCATGAGTCATGATCAACGGCCGCGCATTCGCTTCGGCCGAGCGGATATGCATAAAATGAATATCGACCCCGTCAATCTCCGTCATATGATGGGGATATTCGTTTAATGCCGCTTCACAGCGCCGCCAATCGTAAGTCTCGCGCCAATAGTCGGTCACCTGCTGCACATAAGCCAGCGGTATGCCTTGAGACCAATCATCCACCGGTTCAGGATCAGGCCAACGGGTCATGGCCAATCGGGTCTGCAAATCGTCCAATGCCGACTGCGGAATATCAATCTGAAATTCTCTGATATTATCGCTCATCGCATCGTCTCCATTAATCCAGCTTACATCGCCAGCTTACATAGTAGGGGTTGGTGCTTCACCCGAATAGTCATAAAAACCCTTGCCGGTTTTGCGGCCGAGCCATCCGGCTTCAACATATTTCAGCAATATCGGTGCCGGGCGATATTTGGGATCGCCAAAATCATTTTGCAGCACACGCAATATCTCAAGCAACGTATCAAGGCCGATCATATCCGCCAATGTGATGGGTCCCATCGGATGACCGAGGCCCAGTTGTACACCGCGATCAATATCTTCCATCGACGCCGTGCCTTCACCGAGGGCGAAAAAGGCTTCGTTGAGCATAGGCAGCAATATCCGGTTGACCACAAAGCAGGGTGAATCCTTCGCCAATACGGCTTGCTTGCCGAGCGCCTTCACATAGTCATTCGCCATAGCGACACTTTGGTCACTTGTTGCCAGACCGCGAATGACCTCGACCAGGCCCATCAGCGGTACTGGATTGAAGAAATGCACGCCAATGAAGCGGGACGGGTCTTTGACCGCCTGCGCCAAACGGGTAATCGATATCGAAGATGTGTTACTGGCAAGCAGCGCCTGATGGCCCAGAATTTCAGAAGCCGCTCCAAAAATCTGGCGCTTGATATCTTCCCGCTCGGTCGCGGCTTCGATGATAATATCGGCGCTTGCCATCGGGTCCAGTGAACCGATCGTTTCGATCCGGTCCAGAGCCGTTTGCGCAGCTTGTTGCTCGATTTTTTCCTTGTCGACCAATCGTGACAATTGTTTCGCAATTCCCGCCTTGCCCTTTTCGGCTATCTCCTGGTTCATATCGGACAAATAGACATGGTACCCGGCCTGCGCGGAAACCTGCGCAATTCCTGCGCCCATTTGTCCTGATCCAATGATACCGATTGATTTCATTTGTCGTCCCTTTTCATTATCATGACCTACTCGTTAATGCTGGTATAACATGGCACTAGCGATTGTCGTTCAAACTGGCTAGATTACAAATATGCCCCCTATTATTTCCACTATTGCCCTTTTGGCACTTACAGCGACAACAACGGCCAGCGCGTCAGAATCGATTCCCAGTCCCGGCGAAGTCAAAGTCTTTAAAGACTGGTCGGTAGGCTGTGATAATGGCGGCGATTGTCAGGCGGTTTCCTTGGTCGATGATGCAAGCGGCGGCTTCAATGATTGGGGTGGTCCTATTTTCATTGGCCGAACCGCCGGTAAAGACGACATATTGAAGATAAGAGTGCTGATACAGGATACTGGCGTTAGTCAGTATCAAATGATTGTCGATGGCAAGATCGTGGATACCGGTCCGATAAGTCAGGGCGACTATCCGATCGAAATTATCGGCGAGAAAGCTAAAAAAGTAACGCGCGCCATCGTGCGCGGTAGGAACCTGAACGTCACTGATCAAGATGGATCCAGCCTCACCAAAATTTCATTGGCTGGATCGATGGCGGCGCTGCGCTATATCGATCAAAAACAGAAAAGAGCTTATACGCGCACGGCCTTGGTCGCGAAGGGTCGCCGCACTTTTCGCCCCCTGGAAACCGAAGTTCCACTGATTGCCACAAATCAATGGGATCCGGCCAACCGGATTCCAGCGACCGCCGAAATCGTGGATCTGGTTGAAAATTCGGTTTGCAAGGACGAGCGTTTTGGTTTGGTCGAGGATCAAATATATCCCCTTGGCCAAAAAGATGGCCGTTATCGCGCACTAATCCTAATGTCCTGCGGTTCCGGCGCGTATAATTTTTCCAGTGTTGCTTATATCGGTGAAATCAAGGGTGATGAGAAAGACGGAGCCAGCTGGGCTTTTCGTCCAGCCACCTATGACCTTCAACCTAGCTGGGGTGGAGAAGGACGCCAGCCCTTGTTGGTCAACGCCCATTGGGAAGAAAATCGGCAGATATTAAGTAGTTTTGCCAAAGGCAGAGGCATTGGCGATTGTGGTAGCGCTGAGAGCTTCATCTGGGACGGCGATAGTTTTCGACTGATTGAAGCGAGCAGCATGCAGGAATGCCGCGGTGCTTATGAGTGGATAACTACTTGGCGCGCGAAATATCAGAAAGCGGAGGAGCTAGCTTCCCAAACCGCCACGTCATCCGAGACTGACAATCAATAGAGACCCTAGACATTTCTTCTCACTTTAAGGCGCGTTTTTATATGGGTTTGCCTCAGCTAGGATCAGCGAGAAATAGTCTTTCTCGTCGCTCCATTCTCTAACGGGTGACCAGCCCCCAGCCCGCAGCATTAATCGGGCATCACGCAAACCATATTTATGGCTGTTCTCAATGTGGATTTTCTGACCTTTGATCATATCATATGGGTGACCATCAATCGAGAAACTGATATCCGATTGCACTTCCAGATAGATTTCAATCCGCGCATAAAGATCATTCCAGATCGCGATATGGCGAAATTGATCCACAGCGATGTCGCCATCCATTTCGCGATTGATACGGTGGAGCAGGTTTAGTGAAAATTCTGCCGTTACTCCGGCGCTGTCATCATAAGCTGCGACCAGCACATCGGGGTCTTTGATCCTATCGAATCCTATCAACAGCTGAGATCCAGTGCCCAATGTCTCGCGCATGAAGCGCAGCAAATCGACCGACGTGCGTGCGACCATATTACCGATGGTTGAACCTGGAAAGAAGCCGAGTTTCGGCATATCGGATATTTCATCCGGCAAATCTATCCGCCGCATGAAATCGGCTTCAAGCGGGTAAATCGGAAGTTGCTGAAATTGGTTTTGCAGTTGTGCCGCGCTGGCAGCGAGAAACTCGCCAGAGATATCGATCGGAACATAGGCGGCAGGCTCGGTTGCGCGCAAAAGATGCGGTGTTTTGATCGAGCTGCCAGAACCAAATTCGACCACGGCCCGGCCTTTGCCGCCCATATCGGCCACATCGCCACTATAGCTTTCGAGCAACGCGGTCTCAGTGCGGGTAGGATAATATTCGGGAAGCGCGGTAATCTGTTCAAACAGCTCCGAACCTTCCCGATCATAGAGCCATCGCGCAGGAATGGCATGGCTCTGGTCTTCAAAGCAGCGACGAACATCGTCGCGGAACGCCGGGTCGACCCGGCTAATTGTCATATCCATGGAAAAACCGTCCTTGGCGGTCAGGGTTAAAGATCAAATATCTTTGGTTCAGATATCTTTAGCAAGGCGTAGGCCAGTAAATTGCCAACGCTGATGGGGATAAAAGAAGTTGCGATAGCTATTCCGGATATGACCTGATGGCGTCGCGACGCTACCGCCCTTCAGGACAAACTGTCCTGACATAAACTTGCCATTATATTCGCCAACCGCGCCCTCAGCCGTCTTGAAACCAGGATAGGGGCGATAGGCGCTGCCGGTCCATTCCCAAACTTTGCCGCTGCCCGGTAAGCCGTTTTGCGCAGCAATTTCCCATTCTGCTTCAGTCGGCAGACGCGCGCCGTCCCAAATTTTTTGTGCCCAACTGGCATAGGCATCCGCTTCGTAGAGACTGATATGGCGCACCGGAGCGCATAGCACCCGTTCTCGCCAGCCTTGAAGCGTAAATTCTTGCGCTATTCCATCGCATTCACGCCAATGCAGCGGGCGATCAATTTTTTGCTCCTGCACCCACGACCAGCCATCGGACAGCCAGTGGCGCGGATCCCCGTAACCGCCATCCGCGATAAAATCTTGCCACTCGCCATTGGTAATCGGCCGGTCGGCAATGGCATGGGGATGAACCATCACTTCATGGCGTGGTCCTTCACAGTCAAATGCGAAACCTGTATCGTCATGACCAATTTCTTGCACACCATGCTCGCCTTCAATCCAGCCCATCGGCGCTTCTATTATCGCAGCGCGCGGCTTTGGTTCCAGTAAGGGCGGACCCAAGGGGTTGCGTGAGAATAAATGCAAGATATCGGTGAGAAGCAATTCTTGATGCTGCTGTTCATGGTGCAAGCCGAGTTCAACCAGATCCAGCAAAGCCTCCGAAAAGCCGGCTATCGCTTTTGCCATCACGGCATCGACATGCGCCCTGTAATCCAACACCGCTTCTAAAGCCGGTCGCGTTAACAGGCCGCGTTCAGGCCTAGCATGTCGCGCTCCTTCAGCCTCATAATAGCTATTGAACAAATAGGCATAAGCCTCGTCAAAAGGGGAATAGCCCTGCACATGATCGCGCAGTAAAAAGGTTTCGAAAAACCATGTCGTGTGCGCCAAGTGCCATTTTGCAGGAGAAGCATCATCCATTGACTGGGCGGTGGTATCGGCATCACTTAATCCCGCGATCAACGATATGCTATGGGATCGAACGGCGCTAAATCGGTCTGCCAAATCTTTTCTTCGAGAGGGTTTTTGAACGCTCTCCAACGACGGTATTCTTGTTTCGGCTTGGCCAACGATCAGTCTTACTCCGTCCATTTGTTCGCTATGCGTAGAACATAGAGCGAACGACATTAGGGTCAACCGCTTATATTTGCGCCAACAAGGTGCAAATATGTCGTCTGCGGTGCGTTTGAGCGATGTTCAACTGTGTTAGCGCGATGCGCCGGGAACCCATAATATGTCGGCTTTACCGCCATTGTTGAGCATCCGACCGAGGACAAAAAGATAGTCCGACAGCCGGTTGATATAAGCCAGAGCCTGCGGGTTAATTGCCGTCACCTGTGCCGCGCCCACGGCGGTCCGTTCCGTACGCCGAGCAATGGCCCGCGCCAGATGGATCGCTGCAGCAGATTTATCACCACCCGGTAAAATGAAGCTGGTGAGAGGATCGAGGTGATCATTGACTGCATCAATCTCACTCTCGAGTCGCTCCACTTGGGATGCCGTTATGCGAAGAACCATGTCTGATGGCATGAAATCATCACCCTCGCCCGCTGGCGTGGCGAGATCAGCGCCTAGGTCGAAAAGGTCATTCTGAATTACGCGCAGCGACTGTACCAGTGCTGCATCAGCAACCTGACAAATCGCGACACCAAGCGCGCTATTCAATTCATCCACGTCGCCGATAGCCGCCATCCGTGCATCATTTTTGGCGATGCGCGATCCATCGACCAAACCGGTCGTGCCGTCATCACCGGTCTTTGTATAAATCTTGTTGAGCTTGACCATCGGAGTACGGTTTTAGCTTTGGCCGCCAGCAAGCAACAGAAGCAAGGCCACCGAAACCACCGCAATCGCTTGATATTTAACCCGGGCAAACATCATTTCATTCTGCTTCTTGTGCGAAGCCGTGATGCCATCGGCGTCGACATCGTCCGGTTCCATGTTAACAAAAGCGATCAGTCCGCGAACCAAAGCAAATACAACGGCACCAGCCATCAAAACGATCAACAATATCAAAATATAGCTCATATCTAACAACTAGTCCTTCGCCAGAGTGATTCCAACTGGGAATATTTTTTTTCGCAATTTATTAGCCAGGACATAGCCGTTCACGCCCGCATTTCGCAATACGGCCAAAGATGCAGAATCGCGGCTTTTCGAGAGTTTTCTGCCCGTTTCATCCAATAATATTGGGTGATGGACATAGCGCGGAACCGGAAGGTCCAACAGCGCCTGCAACAAACGATGGATATGAGTCGAAGCAAACAGATCTGCGCCCCGAACAACATGGGTGATCGCATCGCGCGCATCATCCAAAGTCACCGCCAAGTGATAGCTCACAGGCGTATCTTTGGGAATCAACACGACGTCACCTAATGCAGCCGGATCCGCTATCTGATCCCCTCCCCGTTCATCAACCCAGGTTAGATCACCTGTCACACGAACAGCTTTTTCAACGTTCAGGCGCCAATTATGCGGCTCAGTCTTCATCCGGTATGCTGCGTGATCGGGCTTCAGATTCCGGCAAGTTCCAGGGTAAATGGGGCCGTCGGGTCCCGTCTCCAACCCCTCCTTCTCGTGCACCGCCCGCATGTCTGAACGGCTACAAAAGCAAGGATAGAGAAGCCCCTTTTGTTTCAAGCGTTCGGCGGCTTCAGCATAGCTATCCAGTCGCTGAGACTGGAAAATTACCTCTCCGTCCCAATCGATGCCAAGCCAACGCAGATCCTCCAATATCGCATCTACAAATTCTGGTTTGCTGCGTCCGCCATCAATATCCTCAATCCGCAGCAACAGCGTCCCGCCGCGTTCCCGCGCATAGTCATAAGCGACGCAGGCAGCATAAGCGTGCCCCAAATGCAACAATCCGTTGGGGCTGGGCGCAAAGCGTACTACTATATCTTGGCTGACATACCCTCTTGACGTCATAGGACAGATAATGTTGTTTGCATGTCAGTTGTAATGATCATGTCATGTTCTTGCGGATAAAGGACGGGCAGTCAAAGACTAAGGGAGTAGTTAGACTATGTATCACCCCGACCTGTTGCGGCATCCCGAAAGTTGCCCGTCGCTGGTGTTGAACGCTGATTATACGCCGCTATCTTATTATCCATTAAGCCTATGGCCTTGGCAAACCGCGATTAAGGCGGTGTTCCTAGACCGGGTGAATATTGTCTCCAGCTATGAGCGCGAAGTGCATAGCCCCAGTTTGGACATGAAAATTCCGTCCGTGATTGCGTTGAAAAGCTACGTTAAGCCATCCGAGTATCCCGCCTTCACACGGTTTAATCTGTTCCTGCGCGACAAGTTTTCTTGCCAATATTGCGGGAGCCTGGACAATCTGACCTTCGACCATGTCATTCCGCGCCGCCAAAAGGGCCGGACGACTTGGGAGAATGTTGCGACTGCTTGCCTGCCCTGCAACCTGAAAAAAGGCGGACGAACGCCGAAGGAGGCGCATATGCAGCTGTCAAGCAGACCCATCAAGCCGACCAATTGGCAACTACAGGAATATGGCCGTGCCTTCCCGCCGAACTTCCTCCACGATACATGGCATGACTGGCTCTATTGGGATATAGAACTAGAGGGTTAGGTGATAGCTGGATCGGGCTGCTGGCGTTGGTAAAGCGCAACAATTGCATCCCATTCCAGAATTTCGACACCATCACTGACTGCGAAGCAATTGGCAGCTATGGCGCCGCCGAGTTTCTCCACTTCAATGCCGCGATATTTGCGCATTCCGCCTGCCAGAAGTGGTTTAAGCCAGGGCCAGACTGTCAGGGTTAAGCCCTGAACAAAGCCATAGCGGTTGGTTGGCGTAAGGATCATCGAGGGATGAAACAGGCTGAGCCGTTCAAATTGCAGGGCTTTTAACCCTTCCTCAAGCTCGCCTTTGGTGCGCAGAAAAAACGAGGCAGACTGTGCACTCACCCCAACTGATGACAGAAGCTGAAAATGCGCGACCCCGGCGGCCCTACAACCTTCTGCAAAATCCAGAACCGCTTGCTTGTCAATTTTAACAAAATCTTCCTTGCTGATCTTGGATGGCTCTCCCACGCCCAGCGTACAAATGGCGATATCATGTCCGGCCAATAGCGTCTGGTAACTATCGGGCGCGAAGATATCGATCTTGTGCTGTTCCAAATTGCTGGACGACAATCCTTCCACTGGACGTCGGCCCAAGGTGGTGATGCGCGAGACTTGAGGTCGCTCGACGAGCTTTTCCAGACAAACGCCGCCAACCGCACCTGTAGCGCCCATCATGACTATAGAAAGAGACTGGTTCATATCATTTCCCGAATAGGCATATAAAACAGAATTTTTTATTCGTCACCGGCGCCAATACTATTGAAATCTAGCTTATTCATCCTATATTCATGTAAAGGAGAGGTTTTGCGTGATAGAATTTTGGCTGGCGGATGAGAATATCTTTTTTAGCGCTGCCATCCTTCTCATGTTTGCCATCGGAATATTACAGCTTGTTGGATTAAGCGACTTTGGGCCGGATTTCGGCACCGATATGGATCCCGAAGCCGATATTGATGGCGCTGGCGAAGGCCTGCTCTCCCTTTTCGGATTTGGTCGTTTGCCATTTCTCATACTGTTGGTTCTCTTTCTGGCTTTGTTCGGTATTATCGGACTGGCCGGTCAGGAATTTTACAGCAGTCTGTTCGGATGGCTTCTCACGCCATGGCTCGCCGTTCCTGCGGCGGCTGTCGTCTCTTTGCCGCTCACTGGCTTATTAGCGCGGCCACTATCGCGGGTCATTCCCAGCGATGAAACCACCGCGATCGATATCGATATGTTGGTAGGGCGGCGCGGAACAATCGAAATTGGCAAAGCAGAGACCGGTTCTCCGGCCCGCGCCAAAGTTGTCGATTTCCACGGCCACAACCATTTTGTAATGGTCGAACCGGCAAATGACGGCGAAGTTTTTCGTCAGGCAGAAGAGGTTCTCCTTGTTCGCCGAGAAGAAGAAACTTTCAGGATTATTTCCCCTGATACCGTCAAATTTCTTGAATGAATCTAAACTAAATATTGAACCCTAAAATAGTGTCCGCCGCGATACCCGCTAGATAATCCTCCTAGTCAGGCAGCGTGCGCCGCACCCTAATATAGAAAGAAAAATATGACTGATAATCTCATTTCCCTTGCAGCATTGGTCGGAACCGTTTTTGGCGCATTGCTTATTATTGCGCTGATTTTCGCACGATTATACAAACGAGCAACCAAAGAAATCGCTTTTGTCCGCACTGGAATGGGCGGCGAGAAAGTCGTCATGAACGGCGGCGCGATGGTATTCCCTGTTCTGCACGAAACCATGCCGGTGAACATGAACACAGTGCGGCTGGCGGTGGAACGCAATAATGTAGATGCGCTCATCACACTCGACCGGCTCCGAATTGATGTGAAGGCGGAATTTTATGTCCGTGTGCGTCCGGATGCCGGATCGCTGGCCATGGCCGCACAAACTTTGGGTCTGCGTACTATGCAGCCCGAAGCGCTAAAGGATCTGGTTGAAGGCAAATTTGTCGACGCCCTGCGCTCGGTGGCTGCAGGTATGACAATGAACGAACTGCATGAGCAGCGCGCCGACTTCGTTCAGAAGGTGCAACAAGCAAGCTCCGCCGATCTTGCCATGAACGGTCTCGAACTGGAATCAGTTTCGCTAACCGGCCTTGACCAGACTAGCATTGAGCATTTCAACGCCAATAACGCTTTTGATGCCGAAGGCCTGACCAAGCTGACCGAACAAATTGAACTGCGCAAAAAAGCGCGGAACGATATTGAGCAAGATACACGAGTTCAGATTGAAACCAAGAATCTGGAAGCGGATCAACGCAGCTTTACCATTGGCCGTGACAATGAATTTGCGCGCCTGGAACAGGAACGGGAAGTCGAGATGCGACGCGCTACACAGGCATCGGAGGTGGCAAGTGAACAGGCCGTCCGTAACCGGGAGGCGGAAGAATCGCGGATCACCGCGAAGCAAAAGATCGATTCAACCCAGATTGAAGCCGATCGCACTGTGAAAGAAGCGAGCATTGCACAAGAGCAGGCAATTGAGATTGCTCGTCAGGAGCAGCAAATTGCGATCCAGAATAAAAGCCGCGAAGAAAGCCAAGCCAAGGCCGAAGCCGATGAAGCCCGCGCCAAAGCCGTCGCAGCCGAAGAGCAAGTCACAACCTCACGAGAAACCGAGATTGCCGACCGCGACAAACGGATTGAGCTGATCGAAGCATCCAAACAGGCCGAACGCGAAGCCATTGGCGTCAAAGTACAGGCAGAGGCAGAAAAAGAAGCGGCTGCGAACCGGGCTGCCGCGGTCCGACTGGGCGCGGAAGGTGAAGCCGAGGCCGAGAAATTGCGCGCCGAAGCTTCAAGGGTCCGCTTCGAAGTCGAAGCTGCCGGGCAACGGGCAGTCAATGAAGCGGCCAACATATTGTCATCGGATCAGATATCGCTACAGACGAAACTGGCTTTGCTCAATGTGTTACCTGAAGTGGTCCGGGAATCGGCCAAACCAATGGAGGCAATCGACTCCATCAAGATCGTACAAGTCGACGGCATTACCCAAAATGGCGGAGGCCGAAACGGCTCTGGCAATGGCGGAGGAACCAATGGCGGCGGTAATGGCAATCTTGCAACCGACGCAGTCGCGGCTGCTTTATCCTACCGTGCACAGGCACCGGTCATTGACGGGCTAATGAAAGAACTTGGTCTGGATGGATCCTCGCTGGACAGCTTAATCGGCGGCGCGACCCAGGCGGAAGCGGCACCGCTCGAAGCGCCAACAAAGACGCAACCGAAAATGGCTGCTGCGCCAGCAAAAGCCAAATCGAAGAAAATCGCTGAACCAAAAATTGAAGTTCCAGCTCAACCGAAGGCTGAAAAACCAAAAGGCCCTTGGTCCGAGCAGTCGGGCGGCTCAAGTTCGAGCTGATTGAACCTTCGTTTAAAAAAATACCCGCCTTCGAAAGAGGGCGGGCTTTTTTTGATTATGTGCCCTACGAACTTCAACTAATCTCGATCAGTGGTGCTCTGGAATAGCCCAGATCGTTTCATTTTTTACGACCTTGAGGATTTTCTTGACCACGTTGTCGTTGCAGTGCAGCAACGCAGCATGACTGATAACCTCCCCAATGAATCATCGGCAACACCCTCACTGGTTGTGCGCCAAAATCCCGACATTAAATATCTCGGCAAATTGCTGGGCGATGTAATCCGTAGCTATGGCGGTGAAGAGCTGTATCGCCGCACCGAATATATCCGCTCGACCAGCGTTGACCGGCACCGCGGACTGGCAGATGCAGACGCGATTGATCCGGGTCTGGATGCGCTTTCGCTCGACGAAACTACCGCCTTTGTAAGGGGCTTCATGCTCTTTTCGCTGCTCGCCAATCTTGCTGAGGATCGCCAGGGCGTGGCTGCAGAAGAAGGCGCCAGCGTTGCCGAGGCGATCGCCAAATTGGCCAGCGAAGGGGTCGATGAAAAAGCGATATTGGCGTTGCTGGACGATGCTCTCATCGCGCCGGTGCTGACCGCTCACCCCACCGAAGTGCGGCGCAAAAGCATGATCGATCACAAAGCGCGCATTGCTGAATTGCTGCTGATGAAAGACGCAGGAGCAGATAATACGCCGGAAGGTGATGCGCTCGACGAAGCGATCATGCGACAAATCGCGCTGCTGTGGCAGACTCGGCCGCTGCGCCGCGAACGTCTGTTCGTGACCGACGAAGTGCAAATCTCGCAAAGCTATATGCGTGATGTGTTTCTGCCCGTGTTGCCCAAGCTTTATGGCAAATGGGAAAAGGTGCTTGGCGCTCGGCTACCCAATTTCCTTAAACTTGGCAGCTGGATCGGCGGCGATCGTGATGGCAATCCGTTTGTTGACGCCGATGCCATGCGCGAGGCTTTGTCGCGTGCCGCAGAAACCGTCATTGGCTATTATCTTGCCCGCATCCACGCGATGGGCGCGGAGCTCAGCATTTCCACCGAATTGGCGGCTGTACCCGATGAAGTGACCGCTTTGGCCGAAGCCAGCGGCGATGATTCACCAAGCCGCAAAGATGAGCCTTATCGCCGCGCGCTTTCAGGCATTTATGCGCGCCTGTCTGCCACCCATCTGAAACTCTGCGGCCATGTCCCCGGACGGCCTTCGCCGATTGTGGCCGAACCCTATGATAATCCGCAGCAGTTACGCGAAGATCTGGTTACCCTCGCGCACGGGCTGCGCTCCGGCGGCAAAGGCGTGTTTGCAACATCGGGTGCCTTGGGGCGCCTGATCCGAACGGTTGAACTGTTCGGTTTTCACCTCGCTACGCTCGATATGCGCCAGAACAGCCGCATTCATGAGCGGGTGGTTGCCGAATTGCTCGCAGAGGCCGGTGTTGAGGCCGATTATCTCAGTCTGGACGAAGACACGCGTGTCAAAATTCTTCGGCAGGAACTGGCGAACAATCGCCCATTGGTCAGTCCATGGATCAGTTATAGCGAAGAGACAGCCAAAGAGCTTTCCATATTGCGTGCGGCGACCGAGGCGCATGATCAATATGGTCCGGAAGTTATCGTCAATTATAATATCAGCAATGGCGAGACTGTATCCGACATATTGGAGGTTTATGTTCTGCTGATGGAGGCTGGTCTTTACCGCGCATCGGCGGATAACAAGGCTGCACCAACCTGCCCGATCATGGCCGTGCCGCTGTTTGAGACCGTTGCCGATCTGGAAAACGCGCCGCAAGTCATGACCGACTTTTTTGCTCTGCCGGAAATGCACGCCCTCACCCGCGCACGCGGCGCGCAGGAAGTGATGATCGGCTATTCCGACAGCAACAAAGATGGTGGCTATCTGACCTCCACATGGAGCCTATTTAAAGCCAGTCAGGCACTGACACCCGTATTCGAGAAGGCCGGGGTCAAGATGCAACTGTTCCACGGCCGCGGCGGCGCTGTGGGACGCGGCGGAGGCTCGGCCTTTGGTGCCATTAAAGCGCAGCCCAAAGGCACGGTTGACGGTCGCATCCGGATTACCGAGCAAGGCGAAGTCATCGCCGCCAAATATGGCACGATGGCGGTCGCAGAGGCCAATCTCGAAGCGATGACGTCGGCGGTTTTGCTGCGATCACTGGAACCCGATCCTGCTGACCAAAAAGTACAGGCCGGATTTGCCAATGCGATGAACCAGATTTCCCAAACCGCCTTCGCCGAATATCGCGATCTGGTTTATGGCGATGACAGCTTCCGGACCTTCTTCCGTCAGATGACCCCGCTCACTGAAATTGCAAAACTCAAAATCGGTTCGCGTCCCGCCAGCCGGACCAAAAGCGACAAAATTGAAGATTTGCGCGCTATTCCCTGGGTGTTCAGCTGGGCCCAAGCGCGGGTGATGCTACCAGGCTGGTATGGTGTCGGACAGGCGCTGACCGCTTTTGATGATGTCGAAAAGCTCAAAGACATGGCGCAGAGCTGGCCCTTTTTTCAGGCGAGTCTATCCAATATGGAAATGGTGCTGGCAAAATCGGACATGGGGATAGCCGCTCGCTATGCCGAGTTGGTTGAGGACGAAACCATGCGCGAGGGATATTTCAATCGCATCCGTTCAAGCTGGGAACAGACTCGCGACATATTGCTGGAAATTACCGATCAGCCGCATCTGCTGGCGAAAAATCCATCGCTGTTCAACAGTATCGAACTGCGTTTACCCTATATTGAGCCCCTTAATCACTTGCAGATCGAACTTATGAAACGGTTGCGCGCCGGGGAAGAGGATCCCCGTATTGGTGAAGGCATACAATTGTCGCTCAATGCTATTGCCACAGCCTTGAGGAATAGCGGGTAAGGCAAATGACTCGCTAAGGTCAATTCCGGCGAACTGCCATTCAGGCTTTGAGCCGCAAGATCGGATTGGCCCCGTCTTCAAATGCATAGGCAGGGTTTTCCGAGAGAAACTCCTCAACGGCTGTTCTGCAACCGCCATAGTCGTGAAAATCGTCGATCACTATCGCACCACCGGGACTTAGCTTTGTGGCGACAACCTTGAGGCAATAGGCGACAGGTTCATACCAGTCGCAATCCACATGCACAAAAGCCAGCCTATCAACCTGCACCTGGGGCCAACAGTCTTCAAACAACCCTTTGTAGAGAAAAACGCCATTTTCACCGACTGTTAGTCCATGGCGGGCAAAACTGTCCTTCACGTCCGCTAGCAGATCATCCCTATAGCCATAATATTGCTGCCCATTAATCCCCTGCGATGCGCCTGACTTGATGGTTTCATAACGCGACTTTGATTTATGGTCGTCTTTTTCCGACGTGGGCTCCGGGATCATGTCAAAAACATCGAACCCATGAAATTGGCGGGAAAATCGAAGGGACTGGCATTGGTCAGCAATGAGAATGGCAGAACCGCCCAAGGCCACGCCGAACTCGGCAAAATCCCCGTCAACATCGCTGACGGACTTCAGGGCGTTCTCGATCCTGAGAAGCTTGGCGGTCGAAAGATAAGTCAGGCCTTCGTTCGTCACGTCACGAGAGAGCCTCGAAAGGTCTTGGCTTACCAGGCGGTTGCGCAAGCGCCGCGCCAAAGGCCGTAATTGGGTAGAAATAGCCATGGCACGACAATAAGCGGAAACGGACGAAAGCCAATTCCGTATCTATCTCGTCGAAGGCCTCACAACGCGGAAAAAGCACGCTTTTGCGACGAAGCGACCAATGGTCAGAAAGATCGCTCCGAGTTTATGGCCTATTGCTGCTTCGTTGAAATCAGAGCGCTTCCAGCCGGACCGGCAATCCGTCTTTGGGTTGCGGGATCGGAAAGACCTGCCAATCGGGTTCATAATCTGGCCCGCCGCTTAGCACGACCCGGTTCTGCGTCAGCATCGCATGCATCAGAATTTTGATCTGCATATAAGCGAAATGCAATCCCAGACACATATGCGCGCCGCCACCAAAGGGTACCCAGGCATATTTGTGACGACCTGCGCTATTTTCTGGCGTGAAGCGCAGCGGATCAAACTTGTCGGGGTTCGGCCAATGCTTTTCCATCTTGTGAACAAATTGCGGGCTGATGCCGATATTCGTGCCTGCGGGAATGGTATAATTGCGGAACGTAAATTCCTTAATCGCCCGGCGCGGGATGCTTGGTACGGGCGGGATCAGACGGAGCGATTCCTTGAACGCCATTTCCGTCAGTTCGAGCTTGCCCATATCCTCATAGGCGAGCGGCTGCCCAGCCGGTGCTACGCTGAGGCATTCTTCCCGCAACTTGTCCTGCCATTCAGGATTTTTCGCCAGCAAATAGATCATGCTGGTCGCCGAAGAGGTGATTGTGTCATGCGCCGCCATCATCAGGAAGTTCATGTGATCGACCACTTCGTCTTCAGTCAGCAGGCTGCCATCCTCGTGGGTTGCGAGACAAATCTGGGTAAATATGTCTTCGCCGCCTTTTTCGCGCCGTTCCTTAACCTGCGGCGTAAAATAGCTCAGCAGATATTCGCGCGCCTTCACGCCGCGCCACATTTTCGTGAACGGGATCGGCGAACGGGCAATGCCGACCGAGGCCTGTACTTCATCCACAAACGCCTTGTTGATCTTGTCGGCTTCCGGCCCCCAGGGAATGCCCAGGATCGCGCTCGCCGCCGTGTCGAGTGACAGCGATTTGATCGCAGGATAAAATTCAAAGCTGGTCCCGCTCCACTCGGCCACGCGCTCGATAATGCCCTCATTCAAGACCTTGCAGTGATGTTTCATCGGCCCGGGCTTAAATGCCACAGACAGAGCCTTGCGGTCAGCGCGATGGCGTTCAAAATCCATCAGCATCAAGCCGCGCGGGAAGAGGTTGTTGAGCACTGGTCCCCAGCCTTGTTCGCTGGAGAATATCTTGTCTTTGTTGAACATGACCAGCTCTGTCGCATCCGCGCCCAGCAACATGACATTGTCTTTCCCGAAGCTATAGGTCCGATAGACCGAACCATATTTTTCAAACATCTTCCGGCCGAAACCAATGGGATCCTTAATCACCTGAAGGGTTGTACCAAATACCGGTATCCCATCTTCGCCCGGGATATGGCCCAATGCTTCTTTGCTCGGCGGCTTCACCCAATGCGGGTTGGCGGTCTCGGTATAGGGATATCCGTGGGCTTCTGCTGCGCTGGCCAAGGTGAATGCTCCTGAAATGCGATGGTTATGGGATCTTAGTAGCTACTTTCATTAATGTCAGCAAGCATCTGTGTTCATTTCCAATTCAATCCATCAATGTTACAAAATAGGGCAACAGCAAATTTATTCGGACTCGCGCAGCCAAGCCAGTCTAGAACGATAAATAGCCGATAAGCGGTGCCCAGCGCAGCGCAACCGGCAAACAGGGGTAGAAACATGGCACAGTCTTGGATCCAGCAGCTTATCAAACCGGCCTTGCTCAGCGGAGCGATGCTGAGCCTGAGCGCCTGTGCCTATGGCGGAGGCGCTTATGGTGACGGCTATGTCAACGGTGCGGGCTATGCTTGCGATCCCTATGCGCCCTTTGATGATTATTATGCCTGCGACAATGGCTATGGCTATGCCAATATCGGGTTCGGTGGCGGCTGGTATGATAGCTTTTACTATCCCGGCTATGGCACCTATATTTTTGACCGGCGCGGATCGCGCTATGCGATGAAACGCCATCACCGGCGGCATTGGGCTAGGCAGCGCGCGGAATTTGGTTCGCGTCATGCCCGGCGCGGTGGCCGTGATGGCGTGCACAGAGGCGGCCGCAACCTGACGCCAGAACAACGCGCTGAACGCCGTGAACGCCGGCGCGACCTGACCCCGGAACAACGGGCAGACCGCCGTGAACGTCGCGCGGAAAGGCGCGGCGAACGTAATGGCGGCGATCGCGCCACCACAGGCAGAGCAGCGTTGAGAGACGGAGCCATTCGCGGTCAACGCAATAGTGAGGCCAGACAGGCGCGGCGCGGCAACCGCCAAGGCAATAGCGTCCGCTCCGAACGCGCTGCCCGGCCCGCGGCGACACAACAGCGCGGCCAGCAAGCCCGTCCGGCAGCGCGGCAATCAGCGCCAGCCGCTCGCAGCGCGCCGCGGCAGGCACCCAGAGCACGCCCAGCAAGGCGCTCTTCCCGCAGCGAAGTATCACGCCGGAACGTCAACGACGAATGAATCAGGATAACGAACACCGGGCTCGATCAGGACAGCGATTCGTTCAGCTTTCTGGCCACGAATATAAAGATTATACAGTTTATACGCAGAATCGATAAAAAATCAGACGCATCTTCCTTCGAAAAAGGCTTGTCGTCGGTGATTTGATTGTCAAAGAGCCGAGCGTGACATCGCACAAACGACAAGATGTAGGAAAGCCTTTTGTCTGAGCAAAGATCAAGTGGCTCATACAGTGTGCTTAAATGAAGCGCGAAATTGCAGCAGAAGAATCATAAGGTGTCACGCTACGCCGCAATCAGGCATAGACGGTCCCTTCAAATTCATCCCGATCAAGCCGAATCCTCGGGCGAGACGCATCTGTGATGCGATAAGGCCACAGCAGGGGCAGAACTACTGACCTGATTTCAAAGGAATCTTTGACCCTAGCGGCCAATCGCCTCCATATCGGTTGGAATAATAGTTAAGAGAATTGTAATCTTTCCCCAAAACCGTTAATTTCATTGATGTAAATAGTAGCAGGGGCAAGTCTATGGCGACGGCGTATCGTGACATTCAACCGGATAATTTTGAACCGTCAGAAGCCCATCCACAACATGGTGTAATTATCGGCGGACCAGCAGCGCGGGCCAAACGGATCGAATATGGCATCTTGCTGTCATCGATGGTTATCGGATCGCTCGGGGCGCTCTATTGGACGCTAACCCAAGCTACGGGTTGGGTTGAATGGTCAGCTTTCCTGTTTGGCTATATCCTGATCAATATGGGTGTCGGCATTGGCTATCACCGTTTTTATACCCACCGCGCTTTTGAAGCCGGACCGAAAATGCGTCTCGCGATCGGCATCATGGCGCAAATGGCCTGTCAGGCTTCCGTGTTGAAATGGGCAGCAGATCATCGCCGTCACCATGCTTTTTCAGACCGCGTTGGCGATATTCATAGTCCCTATATTGATGGCCACGGCAAAAAAATGTCGAAGTTGAAAGGCCTCGGCATCGCGCATTTCGGTTGGCTGTTCGATAACACGACATCGGATATGAATGTTTACGGCAAAGGCCTGATCGATGACCCTCAGGTCCTGTGGTGTCATCGCCATCGCTGGTCTATTGCCATTTTCTCCAGCATTGTCTTTCCGGCGCTGTGGGCTTTGGCCTTTGGTGGACCGGAATATATTATCGGCACCATATTAATTGGCGGATTCTTTCGCAATTTCTTCTTTCTCAATTTCGTCATGGGCGTGAACAGCATTGGCCATGTTTTTGGCTCGCAGCGGTTCAAGACCAAAGACGGGTCACGCAACAACTGGTTCATGGCGTGGATGACCTTTGGCGATGGCTGGCACAACAACCATCACCAGCACCCACGCTCGGCCTATGCCGGCCTGATGTGGTGGGAAATCGATGTAAACGGCTATATTATCTCTCTGTGGGAGAAAATGGGCCTCGTTTGGAACGTCCAGCGCGCGCCTAAATATGTCCGCGATAGCGAAGGCAATTGGGTGCAGCAGAAGAAACTTGCTGCTGCGAGTCTATCTCAAAGCCCAGAGGCTATGTCTGCCGATGATGGTGGTCTGATGTTCGCTAAGGAAACTGAGAATCGCGAAGCAAAGACAAGCGCTGACGCGATCTGATCGCTTAATTTGGTGTTACAGACCGCAATAGCATTGTTGCGACCACAGTATCATTAGCTCCGGGATTAACCGCGAGTTCTTCTACGGATATACCGCGACTTTCCAGCCTCGCTAACCAGCCGAATAGAGCTGTAGGCTTCGCAGAGTCGATCGCTAGCCTCACGGTACCATTTGTCTGCGGGTCAAGCCGTCCAACGGCGAAGCCTGCTTCTCCAGCATTTTGGCTGATGAAAACATCCAACGGGCCAGCGACGGGTTTCACCGCCTCGTCCGCAGGTGCCGTTAGCGCAGCAACCTTGGCTTCAATCCGCGCCTGACTGTCAATGGCATCGGCATAGTTTTTCTGGGCTGAGGCATAAGCGTTGATAAAAGGGGTGACGATTGCATAATATCCTACCACCAAGGCGACGAGAAACCCCATCACCCCGATCAATATTTTCTCCCGCTGGCTAAGCGCCTGAAACCAGTCCCTCATCGCTGTCATTATGGAGCCCTCACCGTAACATCCGCCTTGGCTGAGCCGGTCGCATCCTGGCGCGGATTAGCAGTTATTACAAAGCCGGACTTTTGAATGGCGATAAGCACCGGATTAATATCTTCATTCCGGACTGCTGATAATGTCGCGGAAACCGTACCATCTTTGCGATAGCTGATCCGGTCAACCGACACCGCCTGGCTCTGCTGGAGCGCGGAAAACAGGGCTGAGGCAGGAACCGAGAAAGCAATATTGCCGCGATTTTCGCTTATCAGCCGGTCGTTCAAACTTTTATCTGCTGCCTCTACCGTATCGACCGACCCTATAACGGGTTCTGCCGCGGCCAGCGCAGCAGCTTCCGCATCGCTGGCCGCCCAATGAGATTTTATCAGCTGCACTACAGGGATCAGCAATGAAATGATAACGACAGCAGCAGCGAGCCAGCCCAATGTCCGTTTTTGCTGGACGGTCATATATTTATCGACTTTTTTGGCAAATGCCCCTGAACGCAAATTGAGAGCGCTATTGTCGGCAGCGCCCGCCAATGCACTGTCCACCGATGCTTCTGAAAGAACAGCCACCTTGCTGTCACCGATCAGATGCGCCCGTAGAGATGGCTCATCGGGGGCGATGAGCTGCTCGCCGCGCAAGACGGCTTCAAAACCAAAATCCGCTTCGACAAATCCGTCTTCTTGCGGTGCCACCAGCCAGCCGGCCGGGATAATCGCATCGGGGTCTATGCCAAGCGCATTCAGCTGCAACAATCCACCAGCCATCACGTCCTTGCCAACCGACACAGTTGCCGCCTGACCCGATCCATCCAGAACCGAAGCGATATGCAGGTTTTCGAGATCAAGGCTATTTTCCTGAACCGCGAGGCGCGCTGCGGCCAATAGCTGTTGATCGGTCAGATCATCCAGTGGCTCGTGCCAGCGCACCACGCCGAGCGCGGATGGCATTAACGCGATATGGGTGACGGGGTCATTCTCGACAGATGGCAGCTTCAGACCCGCGGCGAGCAAGGGATCGGCATCACAGCCTTTTGCTTGCAGTTCGCCGTCGATAACAAGCCACCATTGCAGAGCTTGGACCTCTGCCGTGGGGAAAACCGTTACAAAGAGCTGTTGTGCGGACATTAATCGAATGGCGTCCGGTTAAAAAAACGAACGAAAAGAGGCAGCAATGGATTTTGTCCCAACATGGCCTCCCCGACTCGGCTGAAAAACTTTATTGCGTTTGTAGCTGTTAGCTAGTCAATTTTATGCCTGCTGTCACCTGCGAGAATTTGGCTATTCTGCATAGATATCAGCATTATCCTCATCACCACCCGGCGCGCCGTCCGCGCCCAGCGAGTAAAGATCAAAGCCCGGACCGTTGCGTCCCGGATTATCATATTGATAGGGGCGGCCCCAGGGATCGTCGGGAAGCTTCTTGATATAACCGCCTTGCCGGTACCGAGCCGATGGTGGCAGCGACGCCGGCGCGCTCGTCAATGCCGCCAAACCGTCAGACGAGGCAGGATAGGTCAGATTATCAAGCCGGTACATTTCAAGCGCCTGCCCCAAAGTCGCAATATCCGCCCGTGCCTTTTCAACCATCGCACGATCCTGACTCGGCAACACATTGATCACAACAATGGTGGTCAACAAACCAAGGATGAAGATGACGACCATAAGCTCCACCAGCGTGAAGCCATTGGGTTTCGGCTTTTTCTTAGCGTCGCGCGCTTGCGCACGGCTCAATTCGGTAATGCGGGTTCTTAGAATGCTGAGCATATACTTTCCTATCAGTCCGGCTCTACAGTCCGGCAAGATTCTGAAGCTGTAATATCGGCAACAATATAGCCAAAATCACGACGGCCACAACACCGCCCAAGAGAACAATGATCAGCGGCTCCAGCAGGGACAAGGCAGTGGACGTGAAATTATCAAATTCGCGTT
The DNA here is from genome assembly GCA_947489315.1 of uncultured Sphingomonadaceae bacterium. GTDB lineage: Bacteria > Pseudomonadota > Alphaproteobacteria > Sphingomonadales > Sphingomonadaceae > Parasphingorhabdus. Next base: position 486,958 of record CANLCX010000001.1, on the reverse strand, counting down.
CCAGATAATCTGCCGCCCGTGCGAGCATATCGTCAAGCTGTCCGGAGGCCTCACCGCTAGCCGTCAGATAGACCAGCATGGGCGGAAAAACACCGGTATTCTTGAGCGCTTTGGACAAGCTGCCACCGCCCCTAATCGCTTCAACCATATCTTCCGATGCCTTGCGCAAAACGGCATTGCTGATCGTATTGGTCGTCAATCGCAGCCCTTCGAGTATCGGCAAACGGCTCGCCACCATGGTGGACAATGTCCGCGCCAGCCGAGCAGCATTTAAATCACGGATCAACCGGCCCAGAAATGGAAGGCGCAGCAGAAAATTATCAAAACGGTATCTGATATGCGGTTCTTTCAAAGCGCGCCACGCAAGAAGCAGGAGCACAACGACACTCGCGGCGAGAGCGCCCCACCAATTGGCGAGAAAATCTGAAATCCCGATCACGAGACGCGTCACAAACGGCAGTTGCTGATTCACGTCGTCAAATTGTTCGACAACCTTGGGAACCACCGCAATCATCAGCAAGGCCACGACCAATATCGCGACCAAAGCCAACACGACGGGATAGGCCAGCGCGCTGATTAGCTTGCCGCGCATTTCGGCCTGACGCTCCAGCAGATTGGCCAGGCGCTCGGTGATATCCGGCAATGTCCCTGAGCTTTCACCAGCGGAGATCATCGCGCGATACAGCGGGGGAAAGCTCGCTGGTTCGCGGCGCATGGCTTCGGCCAAACGCTGTCCTTCTATGACACCGCTATGGACCGAGCTTATGCGATCGCGGACATGCGCTTTTTCGTTCTGATTGCCGATGGTCCGCAGCGCCTCTTCGAGAGGGCTAACTTGCACCAACGAAGATAATTGCCGGGTAAACAAGGTCAGTTCTTTCGAACCGAGCTTTTTGGGCCCAAATAGCGAGCGAGCGGGTTTAGCTTCTGCGCCCTGCGCGGTCTCCATTTTCACGACATAAAAATTGCGCTCGGCCAGTTTGGCGCGCGCGGCATCATTGCTGTCCGCCGCCAACCGTCCAGTTTTTTCGCGGCCTTTGGGATCAATCACCGTGTAGGAAAAATCAGGCATCGACCTGTTCATCCAAGACTTCGCGGCGCGAGATACGAATACCCTCTTCTGCCGTGGTTAGTCCTTCCCGGACCAGCGATCGAGCCGCTGAACCGAGATTGGGCTTCTTGAGAAAAGCATGAGCCGCGATGCGCGCTTCGTCCCCGCCATCATTGATCAATTTGCGGATCGTCTCATCGACCCGGATCGCTTCAAAGACACCAATCCGGCCCTGAAAACCGGTGTGATTGCATTCATCGCAACCCACTTCCCGGTAAACCACGGTCCCATTATCAAAACCCAGCAAGGAAGCGAGGCTACCATCCGCCTGTATCGGAATGCGGCAATGCGGACACAGCTTGCGTACCAGCCGCTGGGCAACCACCGCCCGCAATGTCGAGGCAAGCAGAAATGGTTCGACCTTCATATCGCGCATCCGGGTAATGGCCCCGACGGCATCATTGGTATGCACGGTGGACAGCACCAAATGACCTGTCAGCGAAGCCTGCACTGCGATTTCTGCGGTTTCCCGGTCGCGAATTTCACCAACCATCACAACATCGGGATCCTGCCGCAATATGGCGCGCAGACCAGCGGCGAAGGTCAAGCCAACCTTGGCATTGACCTGCGTCTGGCCAATACCTTCAATCGCATATTCCACCGGATCTTCGACCGTGAGGATATTGCGGCTGCCGTCATTAAGTTGTTTCAGGCCCGCATAGAGCGATGTGGTTTTACCCGAACCAGTCGGTCCGGTTACCAATATGATGCCATTGGGTTCGGCTAGCGCCTCGGTCAAAATCTGATGGGTGGTTTCCGACATGCCGAGCAGATCCAGCGATATCGCCGCACTCTCCTTGTCCAAAATCCGCATCACCACCCGTTCATTGGCACGGTTAGGCAAAGTCGAAACACGCACATCCAGCAATTTCCCGCCAAGAGTCAGGCTGATCCGACCATCCTGGGGAATCCGGCGTTCGGCAATGTCCAGCCGGGCCATGACCTTGATCCGGTTGACGATGACCGAGGCCACATGCGGCGGCATACGAAGCTTTTCCTCAAGAACACCATCCACGCGCATCCGCACGACCAGACCGGTTTCATAAGGTTCGATATGAATATCCGACGCACCTTGTCGTGCCGCTTCTGCAATAATGCCGTTGATCAGCCTTATCGTCGGCGCATCATCGGCACTGTCGAGCAAATCTTCTGCGCTGGGGATATTGCCGGCAATGTCATCAAGCGCATCATTGCTGAGGCTCATGTCGCCAGCCATGGCGGCTGCGCTGCCATCCATTGCGTAATGTTCGGACAGGATTTTTTCAAACGCATCCGGCGTTACCAGATCTACATCAAATGGCATTGCCAGATAACGGCGGAGTTCGAGCAGTGCCTGCGGATCAGCACCTTCCCGCATAGCGACCAACAAGCGCTCGCCATCGGTACGCAGCAAAAGCACGCCATGATCGCGCGCAAAAGCATAAGGAATATTCAAAAGGGGACGAGATAGCTGCGGCTGTTCACCAACGGACTTTTCATTATCGCCGGAACCGTCAGCATCTGTTCCCTTCGCGATTTTCATCAGTCCTCTCTCTCCACATTTGGGTTGCTGGGCGTAACCGGCACGGGTTGTATGGAACCACTATTTTGCGGCGCGGCAACAGCGCCGGGTGCATATATAATCTGATCGCCGGGCCGGGTTTCAACCGCCGGAGGCACAGTGCCCATATAGTCGCGTATCAGCACGTCAAGGGACGGCTCAAGTTCTGGGTCACGGGCCAACTGGCGATCCCGGATATAGCCGTAGCGACGCGCCGAGAAGGCACGCGCATCGGCGCGGTTGCGCAATATTTTTGGCCGGATAAACACCATTAAATTGGTTTTGACCCGCGATTTTCCGCGCGACTTGAACAATTCACCAAGTAGCGGGATATCGCCGAGAAACGGAATTTTCTCGATCGTACGGCGTTCATTGTCATCGAGCAAACCGCCCAGAGCAATAATTTCCCCATCGCCCACCGTTACCGTGGTTTTGATCTCGCGCTTGTTGATGATCAGCTCGTTAAAATCATCCGAAACCGGTCCGGCAATGGAACTGACTTCCTGACGCAGGTCGAGCCGTACTTCATTGCCGGCATTAATCTGGGGCGTGACTTCCAATTCGATCCCGACATTTTGCCGTTGGATCGTCCGAAACGCATTATCGAAATTATCAGACAAGGCTTCACCGGTGGAAACCGGAATCTCCTGACCAAATAAGATGCTGCCTTTCAGATTATTATTCACCGTCAACGAGGGCGTAGAGAGCAGATTGGAATCGGAATCACGCTGCACCGCGTTGATAATCGCGCCCAATATCGTATTACCGCCAAGCGTCGTTGCAAAGCCGCTGAAGGCGCCCCTTGCGCCAAGGATCGAACTCGCGGCATTTTCGAGCAACTGATCACCCACCGCACTGTTTGTCGTCGTTGTGGTTGCCGTGTCGGTGGTGGTTGTTGTTGTGGTATCAAACTGATCCGCCAGCAAGCCGCCTGCAAGATCAACGATATTGGGCGAGGCATTGGAGAAATTCGTCACCGCAAACGGCGTATTTTCACCGCCGATCAGGAACTGCACACCCAATTCGCGCGCCAATGAATCGGAAATTTCCACAATAATCGCTTCGACAGAAACCTGTTCCTGGCGCTTGTCCAGCTGCCGGATCAACTCGCCGACCATGCGCTGCACATCGGGATTAGCAGCGACGATAATCGCATTGGTGCCTTCATAACGGGTAACCACCGCTGGTCCATGGCGCGCGATACCGTTACCGGAACTGGAGCCGGTTGATACCGGGGTCATTGCAGGTGCGGTGCCGCTGTTACCGCCGCCATTGGTTCCGGACACGGGCGCCACAGAAGTCGGTTTGGAACCCGAGCCGCCCTGCCCCATTAGCTGTTCAATCACTGGCAATAATTGTTCGGCATTGGCATAATCCAACTGGTGCACCCGGATTTCCGTGCCGGATTCTGCGCGCTGGTCGAGCTCGCGCGCCATTTGCACGAATTTAGCCACCGCACCAGGATCACCGCGCAGAGCGATGCTGTTGCTGCTATCAATCGCCACAACCGTCACCGGCGTAACAACGCCCTCTCCGCCCTGTTGGGCAAGGGTTTGCAGCGATGTCGCAATTTCCCGCGCGCCTGCATTTTTGAGGTTCACGATGGTCGATGCTGCGCTGTCTTTGTCAATTCGCCGGACCAATTCACGCACGCGGCGGATATTGTCGGCATAGTCGACAATCACCAGGCTGTTGGCATTGCGGTTGGCGGTAATCGCCCCTTGCTTGCTGATCAGCGGCCGCAGTGTTTCCAAAGCCGCTGTGGCTTCGATTGATTTCAGCCTTACGACTTCTGTCACAAATTGGTTTGCCGGAGACTGCCGCGTGCCAATCCGGGTTGGTTGGGTCGCCGCGCCGTCGGCAGGTTGAATGCGATAAGCGCCGCCTGTGGTCGGAATGGCAACCAGGCTGTTGGCGCGCAGGGTTGAGAGGAAAATTTCAAAATATTCGGAGCGGGACAGTGGCCGGTCGGTCACGACAGACACTTTGCCCTGCACCCGGCTATCGACAATGAACGTGCGGCCAGTCACGCGCGCCGCGTCCTGAACGAAAGCCCTGATGTCGGCATCGCGAACATTCAGGCTATGCTGAGCAAAGACGGGGGCCGTGACTACTGGCCCCAATATGGCCAGAGACACTGTCAGTTTAAGCGCTATTTTCGAGAAAACGGTCTTCATCATTGCGCTCCCATATTAATTGCTATGGGAACCGTATCTGCCCCTCGTTCTACCTCGACAGATAGCCGCGCACCGGGGACAATCTGGCGTTTCAACGTCGCGATATCGCTGGTCGAAGAAACGGGCTGACCATTTACCGACACGATTATATCGCCGTCCTGAAAACCAGCCGCCCGAAACAGCTCGCCTTCGCCGCGTGGGCTAACGACGATGCCGGTTACCTTGCCACCAGCATTGCGCGGTGAGAGATCAACGGCATTGGCAATCATATCCGCTGATGGCGTATTGCTCGCGGCTGATGGAGCGGGCCCTCCCGGTTGTCCGGCAGCACCATCATCCGCGCCGACGGTTTCTGCCGGAATCGATTGATCAAGATACAGGCTTTCCCGCACACCGCCGCGATCAATGATAACATGATCAAACTGCACCGTGTTCAATGTCACGCCGGACATGATTTCATCCCCGACAGCGTAGCTTTCCTGCACACCATCTGGCCCCGCCAATATCGCAGAGCCTAGCCCGGACCCTTCGTTCATGCGGACACCGAACAAGGTGAGTTGCAGCGACGTGACAACATTGGCCGTGGCTGCGGGGCCGGAGCGAAAAAACGGATCAAAGCTGCTAAACAGCGACAAGCGCGATTGCGGCGACAAACTTTCAACATCTCGCGTCTGCAAAGCCCCCATCGGTCCAAAGGGTGTGGCCACCAGCCAGATTAGTCTGATCGCCTGGACCGCCAGTAAAACTGCCAATATAGCCAATAAGACCGGATAAAGACTAAGCGCGCCAAACGGCCGGCCGCTCATAAACATTTGCTTTGACGATAGAATATTCACGAATCCCCGATCCTGCTTCCCTGAAATCGCTATAACGGTTTGGTGACCAACCCGCGACTCATTGATGACAGAAAAATTACAGGGTGTGTTTCTAGCCCGATATGATGGCGCGCAACACTAGAAATTGATACCGATGCTCATCGATAGCCGCGTGCCAATATCATAGCCATTATTGATGATCTGCGTATCATTCAGCGTTTGCGATTCGCTGTAATCTGTTCCCAGCAGATTGCGGGCTTCAAATTTCAGCTCAAATTCCTGACCGGCAATGACCAACGCTTCGCGCATCACGAAATCCAGCTGCCAGCCGGTACGTTCAATCAGATCCGGTTGATCCTGCGGACCACGGGCCGTGACCCGGGGGCTGTTATAGCTCACCAACAATGTCTGTTGCGACAAACCTTCCTCCGCTTCCAACCCAAATTGCAGATTGGCGACATGGGTGGACTGGCCGGTGAGGCGGTCACCATCATCAAACAGGTTTAGGGCCGATGTCGGCTGGAGTGTCACTGGGTTTATCGCGGTGTCCCCATCAGCGACGTTTATTTCCGATTTGGTGTAGGTATAATTTGCCGCAAGGAGCACACGGCGGTTTTCGAAAAATTCGCCGCCGAATACATTATCCAGCGGGAAATATTTAACCAGCTCCACTTCCGCGCCATAGAGTTTCGCATTAGGCGCGTTGGAAAAACCCGTGAACAATGTTCCGCCGCCCTGCACAAAGGCCACATTTTCAATCGGATTGTCGATATCTTTATAGAAACCGGCCAGCGTGATCCGCTCCCCGCGACCGATATAATATTCAAAGCGGCCCTCCAAATTGATCAGCTCGCTATCCTCAAGCAGCGGGTTGCCAATAAAGGTACGATCCGTGTCTAGATCGAGAAACTGCTGCGGCGCCAGTTCACGAAACTGTGGGCGGGCGACGGTTTTAGATGCGGCCAAACGGAACTGCATATCATCTGCAAAGTTCCAGGTCAGCGTTCCCGCTGGCAGCCAGTAATCATTATCCAGACCGGTCGCGACTGCGGCTTGCCCGCCGGTCAAGGTAATAGGGAGAACTTCCTGCTGCGCATCCTCGTAACGGACCCCAACATTGAGGCGCAAGCCATCGGCCAACTCCGCATCAATCTGACCATAGCCGCCATGAATTTCCAACTCGGCTGTATAGGCTGGCACGGATGACTGGGCGGCCACTTCGCGTAACTGGATTTCCTGGGTGAAGACATTCAAATCCGACAACAGGAAATCGATCCGCTGCTGATCGAAAGGACTGGGCAACCCGTTTGCGGGAATGAAACGGAAATCGCGGCGTTCGGCATTGCGATCATTGAGATAATAGCTGTAACCCGCCGTCAGATTGATCGGCACACCGATATCAGTTTCATATCCAAGGTCGATTCCAGCGCCATAAACATCATCATTCAAATTGCTGAATCTGATACGCGCTGATTCACCCGGCGACGTCAAATCATTGACAAAATCATTAGCGAAGAGCCGGTCAAACGCATAGCTAGCCGTGCGTTGATAGGGCGCGTCCCGTTTGGAATTGGCATAGCTGCCGCGCAGATCGACAGAAATTTCATCAAATTTAAACTCGCCGACAAATTGCGTGGTGAATAGCTGGCGTTCAAACCAACTCGTCCGGCTTTGATTGAGCAGCGTTTCTTCATCCACATTAATCGCATCAATACCCTGTTTGATCGATGCGTCTTTGACCGTGTCGTGAATATAGAGGTTGGTAAACCGCAGCTTATGCTCCCCTATTTCTGCGGAGAGCGCGAGCAAGCCATTGACGATGATACGATTTTCCGTGGTCAGAAAATTGAAATCCTGATCGGGCCGCAGGCCGGGCGTGCCGTCAATATTGACAATGCCCTGCGATGTTTGCTGCACGCCACCGCGGGTCCGCCAGCTATTTTCGAAACCGGCCGTTGCAATGATTCCAACAAAGGCATCACCCACATCAATGGTGGTGCCGCCGGTTACCTCAGCCGAGAAATTGGCCGGAATATCGTTGTTGCGCTGGATGAGCGAGGTTTGGGCGTTGTTCAGGCTGGCCGCAAAATTTTGCAGGTCAATACTGGAGAAGTTCGTCCCGACCGAAATCGGAACATTTTGATTGATCGCTTGGGCCAGACCATCTGGAATATCGCGCGTGCCATCGTCATAGCCGATAATGTCGCTGTCTGATCCATCATAGGTATAGCCCAGCTTACCCGTCGTTTCACTGTCGCCACTAAGGCCGAAGCTAAATTTCAAAAAGGGCTCTTCCGGCGTCGCTTTGGTGGTCAGGTTGATCACACCGCCACCAAATTCACCGGGATAATTTACCGAATAGCTTTTTTGAACCACCGTCGACGCGATCACGCTGGTTGGGAAAAGATCGAGCGGCACAACCCGGCGCAACGGCTCAGGGGATGGCAGTGGCAAACCGTTGAGCAAGGCCAGTGAATAGCGCTCGCCAAGGCCGCGAACAAAAACAAAGCGGCCACCGACGACGCTGAGGCCGGTTACACGCTGCAGCGATCCGGCAATGTCACCATCAGCGGCGCGTGCTATTTCCTCTTCACCCAAAACGGAGACAACTTCCGATGTCGCGCGGATCGGATTCGGGATGAATTTACCGCGAACGATAATTTCGCCGCTAAAGTCACCGCCGGGCGCTGAAATATCGACATCTTCGTCCGGTGCATCATCGGCCTGATCTGGCTGCGCAGCTGCATCATCGCTAGCAACCTGCGCCAATGCAGCGGGCGAAAACAATGCCGTGCTCAAAAATAGACTTGTGACCAAAGATGCCCGCTTCGTCATCGGAATTTTTCCTTCTTAAATCTGAAAATAGGGATGGCAGCATTTTCCAGCCGCCATCCCTTCAACTATGTTTTGTGGGTTACCCAATGGTCGGAGCGGTTACGCAGTCATTGGCATAAAGACCGCAAGTCCAGCCCTGAAAGCGCGTATCATTGGCGTCTTGTACAGCGCCGATGTAGCTCACATCTTCAAAGAAGCTGTCGATGGCGCTCACTGCAAAGGGCGTGACAGCATTTTCAGTAGCGCCGTTCACGAATGCAAAAGAAGCAGCGACATTAGACAATGTAGAGGTACCGGCTTCCGTGTTATTGCTGCCCGCATTAAACAACGTCTGGATCTGCGCGACCGTAATGTTGCCATCGTCCACAAAGGCTGTTGCACAGCTCATGAACACGGATTCAAATACCGGTGGGCCATTTTCGTCGGCTGCAGCGCCCGCCGCCTGAATGGTCGTGGCACTGTCAATATCGATACAGGCTGCTGGGCTGTTAAAGACGCTGTTGTAAAACGCATAGTCGCCACCACCGCGCAACAGGATGACGTGATCGCCGCCGTTGGACACGAAGGTCACATTGGCGAGTTTATGGTCCTGACGTGGTTCTGCATCTTCATCGCCATTGGAATCTGCCTCCATGACATGATCACCGCCATTTGCGCGCTGAACCGCCAGAACGAACTGGTTGTTGCCTTTATAGCCGGAGTCTGAGTCAACCGAATCATCGTCAATGCCGGTCATGACAAGATTCTTGCCGTTTACGCGGCCACCAAACCATTCGACGCCGTCATCCGAACTGTTGTGAACCTGGATATTCTGGAAGAATGTTCCGCTGCCAACGCCAGCCATGGTGATACCGTTCAGCTCGTTACCGGGAGAAACTTCGAAACCCGGATAGCGAACCTGGACGTAAGACAAGCGACCACTGGAGTCCGCTGGCAAGGTTCCACCATAAACCGCGTTTGATGGTCCCTCGACAATGGCTTCACAATCGGTCCGCGCACCGCCCGGGTTAGACGCGCCACCGGTCGCGCAATCAGAGATTGGTGCGCGGCCGAGGATGACCAGACCGCCCCATTGGCCGATGCTGTCAACGCCGGATGTGCCCAAAATATTCTGGCGCGAAGTCATGATGATCGGTTCGGATGCATTGGCTTCAGCAAATATCTGCGAACCGCGATTGATCAGCAGAAAATCTCCGCCGGAGGAACCGAAAATGACAACGCCCGGTTCAATGGTGATGATACTGGTGGCACCGCCATCAACACCAATTTCTACGCCGCCGTTCAGCGAATAGATCGTTCCGGCACGCTTGGGCACCAGCAAGTCGGTCGTGATAACCCCTGAAATCTGACAGTTGCGCACTTCCTCGCCATTTCCGGTCGTGATCGTGCCCACATTGGACGTACCGGTTGGGCAGTCAGCGGCTGGACCGCCCGTTGGCGTCGGCGTTGGAGTGGGGGTTGGAGTGGGCGTCGGCGTCGGGGTTGGCGGTATAACGACCACTCCTTCACCAGGCGATGCTACATCATCGGCGCCGCAAGCGGTCACCGCAATCGCGGCAACGCCAGCGAAAAGTACAGAACGAATTTGCTTATTCAACATGGATTAAAGTCTCCGCAGATTACTGATTTCAAACAATTCAGATCAGATGATGTGGAAACGAATCAAATGCCCCCATCGCCTTCAGGCTTGGGCACTAGGCGCGACAAATGACCCGCCGATGCTGTTTGCGTGACTCTTTGGAGACGGAATTATTTCAGGATTATTGCAGTCGGCTCAAGAGCCGCTGAAGCGCTTGGTTTTCGATGTTGCAGTGCAAAAATACATCAATGTAATTATTGTTGAAACAAAAAAGGCGGCCGCAGGAACGACCGCCTCTTCAAATAGATATGCTGACCGTCTAGCGCGAAGCGAGCCGTCCGTTGAGGTTATTCAAGGCCATCTGTGCCGCTTTGCGGGAATTGATCACCTCACCATCAGAAAGCACGAGGTCAAAGCTGCGATTACTGTTCATAGCAGCCGTGAACATTTTCGCGGCATCACCCGAACGCCCGGTACGGGCATAAGCCTGACCAAGATTGATCATCATGGCGGGATCGGATAGCTTTCCGCTTTCCAGTTTCGCAATCGCCGTCTGATTGTCACCGGACATCAGCGCATCATAAGCGAGAGCACCCTTGGCATAGCCAATTTCGCCTTCTTGCGCTTGTGCCAGCCCCGGCAAAGCTGCCATTGTCAGACCGGCGGCAATCGCGATGTTTTTCATCATTTTCACACTGACTCTCCTATATCTTTGGACCAATATTACACTTTTGTGACTTATACTGCAACATAACTGTAATAATAATGTCATGAAAGAGTCACTGAAGAGCGCCGAACAGGTGTCTGCCAGACCAAAAGCGACATGCTTTCAGTGGGATACTGTCAAATTGTGTCGGTGAAATTCGTGAAGAAAGCTGGCGTTACCCGAACGGCATATCCAGCAAGCCATGCAAATCTCTCAGCGCCTGTTCCTCACCTGTCACTTTAATCGCGGCCATGCCGAGAGTCGCCGCTGGCTTGCAGTTGATTCCCAGATCATCGAGATAAATGCACTGCTCCGGCTGCACGTCCAGCGCCTCGCACATCATTTGATAAATGCGCGGGTCGGGCTTTCTTATGCCTGCCTTGCTGCTCTCGATAATATGATCGAACCGCGCCATGATCGCCGCAATGGCCGCTGCCTTTCCATCATCCAAAGCCATGCCGGACCCTTTACCGGATGGGACATTATTGGTGATGCAACCAACGGCAAAGCCTTTGTCTTTCAACGTATCGATCATCGCCACCATCGCCGGGCGAATATCGCCCGCCAAACAGGCGAGCACTTCACTGCCGTTTAATATAATGCCGATAGCCTTCGCTTCCTCAGCAAACAGCTGATCAAAACCGGCGGCATCAATTTCCGAGCGTTCAAACTTGGCCCAGGCATTATCATGCGGATTGGTGCTGTTGATCGTGCGCACGCTGTGGATAGGCACGCCGCGCGCGGCCTCGAGCCGGTTAAACGCGTCAAAAGGCGAGCTGGTGATCACACCGCCGAAATCGAAAATTACGGTATCATATTTCACTTGTTCAAATACTCCAATTTCAACCCCGGTCGTTTCCAGCGGGTTTTGACTAGTTTTCCGGTCGCCGACAGACAGATATAGGCGTCCATCATATCGTCACCGCCAAAGCAGATATTGGTGGTAAAGATATCCGGGGTTGCGACAAATTCGACCAGCTCACCGGCTGGGGAAATGACGCTGATCCCGCATTCGCCGATGGTCGCGACACAGATATTGCCGCTTTCCTCGACCGCCAGACTGTCGAAAAATTTATAGCCCGCGGGACGATAGACCGGAATGCCGGGACCGCCCGGCCCCGCATCCGGAGAGACTTTGCCGGGCTCGGTAATATTGAACTTCATCAGGCGGCAGGTGAAGGTCTCGGCCGCATACAGCGTCTTGCCGTCGGGAGACAGGCCCACGCCATTGGGATTTTGTGACGGGAAGACGACCTCTTCCATGTAACTGCCATCGGCTTTCGCATAGAAAATTCCGACAATATCATGGCAGCGATTTTCATAATCGGTCTTGCCATGATCGGTGAACCAGAAGCCGCCTTGGTCATCAAAGACTATGTCATTGGGGCCGCGCAATATGCAGTCAAAATCGCCGCTTTTGTAAAGCACTTCCACCGCGCCGGTTTGCGGATCTATCCGCTCGATCCGGCCGCCTGAATAGTCTTTCGCTATGCCAGCAGGGGTTAGAAAGCCGTTTGCCTCCTGATATTCAAAGCCGCCATTGTTGCAGACATAGATTTTGCCATCCGGCCCCAGGGCCGCGCCATTTGGACCGCCGCCCGGTTTGGCTATCACATCCTTCGTGCCATCAGCAGCGACACGGGTCAGTTGCCCCGCGGCAATCTCGACCAATATGACACTGCCATCCGGCATCGCAATCGGGCCTTCAGGGAAACGCAATCCGTCGGTGACAAGTTCCATATTTTTTTCTCTCCGTCTTTGTCACAGTCATTGCGGGAAAGAAGCGACAAGTCTAGTGCTGTCGCAACCGGTTACAGGAGCAACTATGCCAGACACATACCCCCAGTCACTGCAACTCCATATTGACGGCGAATGGATTGATGTGGAGGACCGCGATGTCCATCATGTCGTCAACCCATCGACCGGCAAAACCATTTCCGATCTACCCAAAGCAAGCAAGGCTGATCTTGATCGCGCACTCGATGCAGCGGGCCGTGCCTTTCCGATTTGGCGCGATACGCCTGTCGCCGCGCGTGCCGCGATATTGCACAAAGCCGCCGACCTGATGCGCGAGCGCGCGCCGGAAATTGGCCGGATGATGACGGCTGAGCAAGGCAAGCCGGTGGGCCAGGCAACCGGCGAAGTCACAGCATCGGCGGCGATGTTCGATGTCATGGCCGAAGAAGCCAAGCGTTGCTACGGCCGCGTGCTGGTCCGCCCGACCGGACAGAATAGCTTCGTCAAATATCAGCCAGTCGGACCCGTTGCCGCCTTTAGCCCATGGAATTTCCCGGTCTACACACCTGCGCGGAAACTGGCTCCTGCTCTGGCTGCCGGTTGCTCGATCATTCTCAAGCCAGCGGAGGAAACGCCGGCTAGTCCGATTGAGATGATCCGTTGTCTGCTCGACGCCGGCCTGCCCGCGGGCACCGCGCAAGTCGTGTTCGGTGATCCGTCCGAAGTGTCGTCCCACCTGATCGCCTCCGACACCATTCGCAAGATCAGCTTCACCGGCTCCGTTCCGGTCGGCAGGCATTTGATGAAACTGGCGACAGAAAATATGCAACGCACAACCATGGAACTGGGTGGCCACGCACCGGTCCTGGTCTTTGATGATTGCGATTTGGACAAGGCGCTCGACCTGCTCGCCATGCAAAAATATCGCAATGCAGGACAGGTCTGCGTGTCCCCCACCCGCTTCTATGTTCAATCCGGCATCTATGAAAAATTCGCGAGCGAATTCACCAAACGCGCCGAGAAAGTGCAGGTCGGCGATGGCTTTGGCGACAATATCGACATGGGCCCGCTGGCCAATCCGCGCCGTCCAGAGGCGATGGAACAGCTTATCAGCGATGCCAAAGTCAAAGGCGCAACCGTGCGTCTTGGCGGGGAAGCGATAGACAGTGATGGCTATTTCTACCGGCCGACCGTGCTGACCGATGTCCCGTTGCAGGCCGATATTATGAGCCACGAGCCCTTTGGTCCCGTCGCCGCGATGCGCCCGTTTGATACATTGGATGAAGCGATTGAACAAGCCAATCGCTTGCCATTGGGTCTCGCCGCCTATGCCTTTACCAACAGCCTGCGCACCGCCAATATGGTTGGAGACATGGTGGAAGCCGGCATGGTCGCCATTAACAATCTGACCGTCAGCCCCGGCGATGCACCCTTTGGCGGCGTGAAACAATCCGGTCATGGATCAGAAGATGGCCCCGATGGCCTGAAAGCCTATATGGTGACCAAAGCCATTCACCAGAGTTGAGGACTAGCAGATGAAAAAACGTACCCCAAATGGGAGAACGGGCGCGCAGGTTTTGGTCGATCAACTGGTGATCCAGGGGACTGATCGCATTTTCACCGTACCTGGCGAGAGCTTTCTGTCCGTGCTCGACGCGCTGCACGATTGCGGTTCCATCGAAACAGTATCGACCCGTCAGGATGGCAGCGCCGCGTTCATGGCCGAAGCCGATGGCAAACTGACCGGCACCCCCGGTATCGCCTTTGTGACGCGCGGTCCCGGCGCGACCAATGCCAGCATCGGTGTTCATACGGCGATGCAGGACAGCACCCCGATGATCCTGTTCATCGGCGATGTCGCGCGCGACGACCGTGACCGCGAAGGCTTTCAGGAAGTCGATTTCACCGCCATGTTCACGCCGCTCGCCAAATGGGCGGCGCGGATCGACAATGCTGCGCGTATCCCCGAATATATCGCGCGGGCCTTTGATACCGCCAGTTCGGGACGGCCCGGTCCGGTGGTGCTGAGCTTACCCGAAGATATGCTCCGTGATGTGGTCGAAACACTCGACCGCCCAAAAGTGGTCGCGCCGGTTCAGCCCATGTGCGCCAATGCGATGACGACGCTGACCGACCTGCTGCGCGATGCGACCGATCCGATTGCGATTATCGGCGGCGCCGGATGGTGTGCCAGCGCGCGGGAGAATTTCGCCACCTATGCCAAGCGTATTGGTTTGCCTGTCGCCTGCGCATTCCGGCGTCAGGATAATTTCCCCAATACCAGCCCGGTCTATGCCGGCAATCTTGGCTATGGCCCCAATCCCAAACTGGTCGAGCGGGTCAAAGCCGCCGATCTGGTGATCGCTGTTGGCGCGCGGCTGGGCGAAGCGACAACCGATGGTTATACGCTGATCACACCCGATCATCCCGACCAGATATTGGTCCATATTCATCCTGATCCCGACGAGCTCAACCATGTCTATCGCATCGATCTGCCGATTTGCGCAGAGATGCACGAATTTGCCGAACAGGCCGCATTATGGGATGACGATTTGCTCAGCTTTGATGCCGGAAAAGCGGCGCATGCCGACTATCAGCAATGGACAACAGTCAAACCGACCGCCGCAAAGCTAGATCTCGGCCCCTGCGTCGCGGCGATGCAGGACATGCTTCCCGCCGACGCGATCATCTGCAATGGCGCGGGCAATTTCTCCGGCTGGTGGCATCGCTATTGGACCTATGGCGATTTCCCGAGCCAACTTGCCCCGACATCCGGCGCGATGGGTTATGGTGTTCCTGCCTCGGTCGCCGCTGCCTTGCGCTTTCCCGAGCGCGTCTCGGTGGTGATTGCAGGCGACGGTGATTTCATGATGAACGGACAGGAACTGGCGACAGCCGTCCAATATGACGCAAACCTGCTCGTGCTGGTCATCGACAATGGCAGCTTCGGCACCATCCGCCTGCATCAGGAACGCGAATATCCCGCGCGCCTATCGGCTACGTCTTTGCAAAATCCCGATTTCGCAATGCTCGCCAAGGCCTATGGCGGGTGGAGCGCGACAGTGGAAAGTACAGACGAGTTTGCTCCGGCTCTGGAGCAAGCCATGCAACATAAGGGCCTGCGCCTGCTTCACCTCAAAACCGACGTCGAATATCTGACCGCCGCGGGTGCCACAGTGAGCGGCTTTCGCAAATAACGCAACGTGCTCCGCACTTGATGCGGAGCAGAGGATAAGAAGGCGTGACAGCTAACCCTAGGCTCCGCATCAAGTGCGGAGCACAAGCATCTATACACGGGTCCAAGCTTTAGCGCTTTCCTACAGCAGCGGCTTTATGATATTTCCGAAGTCTCGCTCTTTCTCAATCTTGAATATCCATGCGCATAGGTTCGCCATAAACCGTTATTTTCTTTGGCAAACCACGAAAAGCTTTTCGCGCTTTGGGGGGTGTGACCCTGTGTGACCCTCTATTGAAAATCGAGTTAAGCGGCCATCACCAAAATCTCTTCCCATTCGTCCGCAGTCACCGGGGCCACCGACAAACGGGTCTGGCGGATAATCGCCAGATTGGCGAGTTTCGGATTTTGCTTCATTTCTTTGAGCGGCACCGCATTATCCAACTTACGCACCGGCTTCACCTTTACCGCAATCCATCGCCCGGTATCATCAAACGGATCAGGAAATTGCTCTTCACTCACTTCCATGATCCCGACAATTTCCAACCCCTGCCGCGAATGATAGAAAAAGACTTGGTCGCCAACCTTCATTTTTTTCATATTGTTA
Source organism: uncultured Sphingomonadaceae bacterium (assembly GCA_947489315.1). Classification (GTDB taxonomy): domain Bacteria; phylum Pseudomonadota; class Alphaproteobacteria; order Sphingomonadales; family Sphingomonadaceae; genus Parasphingorhabdus. The sequence goes on along the minus strand of CANLCX010000001.1, from coordinate 470,676 downwards.
CTGGCTTGGGCATTTTTCACGCCGTCCCACGTGCCTTCCTTTTCCGCGATCAGATCATCCCAGCCATATTCATCCGGCTCGGACTTCATCAACCAATATTGCATCACCGGGAGCTCCTTCACAAATAATCAACCCGCAATAGCCTTAAGGCCGCCAATAAAAAAGGCCCCGCCGATGGAGCGAGGCCTTTCGTAATTATGATGGATATAATTATCCGGGCATTACTACCGTATCAATCCCATGGATAACGCCATTGGTGGCATCCACATCGACCAAGGTGACGGTCGATTTTCCGCCAGCTGCATCTTCCAATATGACTTTTTCGCCCTCCAGAGAGGCTTTGAGGGAAGCGCCTTGAACGGTTGTCAGCGTAGCTGTTCCATCACCGTCGGCGATAGCTTTGGTCACATCAGCCGCTGTCATCTTGCCCGAAATGACATGATAGTTCAGCAACGCAGCTAAATCGTCTTTCTTTTCGGGGGACAGCAGAGCGCTCAACTCTGCGGGATCGACTTTGTTAAACGCATCATTGGTCGGTGCGAAAACAGTGAATGGGCCGTCGTCTGACAGTGTTTCACCCAATTCGGCGAGGGTGACTGCCGTAACGAGGGTGGAGAATTCTTCATTACCTTGAGCGACACCAACGATATTTGCTGGTTCGGCTACTTCGGTTACTTCCTCGGCAACCGCATCTGTGTCGGTAGCTTGTTCAGAACAGGCAGCCAAAGCAACAGTGGCGGCACTGGCCAGGAGGATCTTCGAATAAATACGCATTATATTCCTTTCACATTCAATCAAAATCCGGCCGGGCATACGACCCAGAGTTTGAATGGTCCGAAATGGAGTCAAAGCCCCGATGGGCAAGGAGTTTGTCGACGAACCGAGGTGAAAATTGCGACCTACCGTTGCTCCATGAACATGAAGTCGCGATCATAGCTTTTCATATGCGCGCCGCCGTCCACAAACAGGGTCTGTCCGGTGACGCTTTTGGCCTCAGCCAGGTAACAGACTGCCGCTGCAATATCATCCGGGGATGACAATCGACCGAGCGGCATGAGGTCGGTTAAACGCTTCATCTGACCCGCTTCATACTCTTCTGTCGGTATCGTCAGACCCGGCGCAACCCCATTGACGCGAAGCTTATCAGAGCAGGCAATTGCCAGCGTCCGAACGGATTCCGCCAGCGCCTGCTTGGACAAAGTATAGCTGAGTTGATCGCCATTGGGATTGCGAACCCGCTGGTCAACTATTTGGACTACCGCAGCACGCTGACCCTCCGAAAGACGCTGAGCCAGCGCGGTCGTCAACAAGGTCGGGACCATCATGTTGATTTTCAGATGGTTTTCCAATGATGCTTCGTCGAGCGTCTGGGCGTCATCATAGTCGAAAAGAGAAGCATTGTTGACGATAAGATCAGGAGCACTGCCAAATTGGCCATCAACAGCATCAAGCAGCTGGCTAGCGGCGCCATCCTTGCCAAAATCAGCGACAAAACCTGACCAATTCGTATCATGCTCGCTCAGCGTTTGGGCAAGGGCCTCTTCTGGAGTGGCATCGCTATGACCATGGAGCGCCAGAGCATAGCCGGCTTCTGCCAAGCGGCCTGCGATATGGGCACCCAATCGTCTTAGGCCGCCCGTTACCAGCGCCAGCTTCACCTTGTCATCACTCATTTACGGGCTCGTGACATTGTAATGCCGATCGCCTCTCCTTTTTCGGAGATGAGCAGTTTCACAATCTTGACCGTAACCCTCAGGACAGCTTTATCCTGTAAGAATAATGTCTCGATAATATGATCGGCAACCGCTTCGATCAGTTTGAAATGCACGCCCTCCGGCAAGGCGGTGGTCGCAGCATCTTTCAGGTCCATATAATTTTTGGAGCTTTCAAGCGGCGTATCCGCCTCATAGCGCTCCTGGATTTGAAGTTCAGCAGCAATCGAAATACGCAATGGCTGCGGCAAATGGGTCTCTTCGGAATAGATGCCAGTCAGGACATCGACCTCTAAATCATTGACCTCTAATATAAGTGTATCTGTCATGGGATGTCTTCACCACTTTGCAGGTGAAATGGCAAGCCATGCTGTCAGTTTGTTAGACCCAGGTTCCTATTTGGACCAACGCGCATAAATCGCAGTCGGCAACAGCAATCCGCGCGCTTCTTCCCTCACAGCCAGTTCGCCAACCTCGATTTTACCGCCCAAATGCGCTAGTTTCTCGTTAAGCAACGATCCCAAAGCAAGCGCCGACATGCGGACCGCGTAAACCGTCAGGAACAGACAACGGCTATTCTCGTCGAGCAGCTTTCCGCAACTCTCAACCAGCGGCGCCAGATCTTCTTCCAATCGCCAGATCTCTCCATCTGGACCGCGGCCATATTTGGGAGGGTCGAGCAGGATCGCATCATAGCGCCGCTCCCGACGCACTTCGCGCGCCGCAAATTTCGCCGCATCGTCAATAATCCAGCGCACCGGGCGCTCCGACATACCGGAAAGTGCTGCATTATCTCGCGCTGCCGATACCGATTTTTTGGACGCATCAACATGAACAAGCTTCGCGCCTGCAGCAGACAGAGCCAGTGTCCCAACACCGGTATAGCCGAAGAGATTGAGAGCCTGTGCCTCCTCTACGCCGTCCAAGTTCGAACGGATCCACCGCCAGACCGGGTCCATGTCAGGGAAATAGGCAAGATGACGAAAGGGTGTGCATTGGGCGGTAAAAGTAACTTCTTCCCAGCTCAGCGGCCACCCCTCTTGTGGGACAGGCCGGTTGAAATGCCAGCGCCCGCCACCATCATCATCCGACGCCGGAATAAATTCGCCATCCGCCTGCCATTCATCATCTGATGGCGACCACATAGCTTGCGGTTCGGGGCGAATGAAATGATAGTCCCCATAGCGTTCCAGCTTGCGGCCATTGCCGCTATCGATCAGCGCATAGTCGCTGCGTGGATCGCTGATCATCACGCCGGGGTTTGTTGGAGCCTCAGCCATTGGCAGGTGTCGCTTTAGAGGTCACAAACGCTTTCACAGCATCATAGTCACCCGGCAGCTTATCGCAGGCTTCTTCACGGTCGAATAGATCACCGATACGGCGCGGCAATGCCGGACGCATACCGGTTGCCCGCTCAACCGCATCCCTGAACTTAGCCGGATGGGCGGTGGCCAACGTGACAATCGGTACAGACGGGTCAATATCGGCCGACCGTGCTGCCGAGAGCCCGATAGCAGTGTGCGGATCGATAACCTGACCGGTCGCCTCTTGCGTCTGGCTCATCGCTAACGTCATGCTATCGGGGTCAACACGTTCACTCGTGAAAATCGATGCGGCTTTTGCAAGCATTTCGGGCGCGATCTGCATATCGCTTGTCTCTTCAAACGCCTTCATCCGCGCTGCTGTCTTCGCACCGTCCCGACCTTCGAGATCGAATAACAATCGTTCGAAGTTGCTGCTGATCTGAATATCCATTGATGGTGCAGCCGTCGGCGTGACGGTTCCCGCAGAATAATCGCCGTCACTCAACGCACGATGAAGAATGTCATTCACGTTGGTGGCAACGATAAGGCGCTCAATTGACAGTCCCATTTGCGCCGCAACATAGCCAGCAAACACATCGCCGAAATTGCCGGTCGGAACCGAAAAAGCCACCTTGCGATGCGGCGAGCCCAATTGTGAAGCTGCATAAAAATAATAGACAATCTGCGCCATCAATCGCGCCCAGTTAATCGAGTTAACCGCTGAAATGGCAAACCGGTCGGTAACCTGCTTGTCCGCAAACATACGCTTGACCATGGCCTGTGCGTCATCGAAGCTGCCATCCATAGCAATATTATGAACATTCGGCGCCAACACGGTGGTCATCTGCCGCCGCTGTACATCCGATATCCGTCCATCGGGATGCAGCATGAAGATATCGACTTTGTCGCGCCCCGCCAGTGCATCAATAGCCGCCGAGCCGGTATCGCCAGAAGTTGCGCCAACAACCGTCAGATGTTTGTCCTGCCGCGCCAGAAATGTCTCGAACAGCAAACCCAGCAACTGCAAGGCGACATCCTTAAATGCCAGTGTTGGACCGTGAAACAATTCAAGCAACCAATGCTGGCCATCTAGCTGCACCAGTGGCGTTACTGCTTTGTGGGAAAAGCGCCCATAAGCCTTCTCACACAAGTCACGCAGCTCATCTTCGGTAAGCACGTCTCCGATAAATGGCCGCATCACACGAACCGCTATTTCAGAATAAGGAAGCCCCGCCATATCGGCGATCTCGGCTTGGGTCAGTTTCGGCCAATGGGTTGGCACATAAAGCCCGCCATCACCGGCCAATCCAGCCAAGGTTACCTGTTCAAAATTCAGTGGCGTCGCACCGCCTCGTGTCGAGATATATTCCATGATGGCCAGCGGGTTAGCGGCCTCGCTGTCCTAGGGCAAGGTTTAAGCTTTGCTAGCCGCCTTGTTGCGCCCTCGCAAAGCCAGAAAATAGATGACCAATGCAATCCCGGCGAACAGAAACCACTGAACCGCATAGGCCATATGATTGTTGGGAATATCATCCGTCGAAGGCTCTTGGCTTTTCTTCAACCCACCAACAGGTTCACTGGCGACCAGGCGCACTATGTTCAGACTATCGGGAGCAATGATGCCATCCACTGGGCCACCACTCCATTCCGGGTCCTCGGATGACTTAGACCAGCCGGCGACGACTTGCGCACCAGGGCCCTCTCCTCCGGATGTTTTGCAATGCGCAATATGGGCCCAGCCCGATTGGCCATATTCATTGCGGCCACTGACGGCACGCCAGGCCAAAACTTCCAGGCAATTTACGGATGACCGGCGAAAATATGGCGGATTGTCTTCTACCGGTACCGCCGGATAGCTGATCGCAGGCTGATCGCTCGCCGCTTGATATGTCGCTAGGAGGTCATTTTTCCACTCAGCGCGCTGCAATTGCCAGACACCAAGGCCAATCATTGTCGCTACGGCGGCTAAAACAATTATTGTTACAAAGATCGGTAACCGCTTCATTGTTCACCACTATCATCAATGCTGCCCTCACGGGCCTGATTGCGATGTTCCAAAATGAGCAATACTGCCTTGGACAGTCTCAGTGAACCAACGACGGCTGCAATTGTTAGCGGAAACCACAAAATTGCGTGAAGCCAAATCGGCGGCTGATAGTTGAGCTCCACAATCAAAGCGAGAGCGAGTACCAAACCGCCAACAATCAGTGTCAAGAAGGCCGCCGGACCATCGCCGACATTATACTTCTCATAATCCAGACCGCAGGCACGGCATTTGTCAGAAAAAGCTATCACGCTGCGGAATAAGGTTTTTTGCCCGCAATTGGGGCAGAGTCCAAAAAGGGCAGCAGGAAGAACATCCGGCTGCCCCTTTGAGTTTTGGGTATCAGTCAATAGTTTGTCCTAATGAACCGGCGCACCCCAGCCGCCCCATACATAAACAGCAAGGAACAGGAATAACCACACCACATCGACAAAATGCCAATACCAAGCAGCGGCTTCAAATCCAAAATGCTGCTTCGGTGTGAAATGGCCTTTATAGGCGCGAGCCAGACAAACAATCAGGAATATCGTGCCGACGAGAACGTGGAAACCATGGAAGCCGGTCGCCATGTAAAACGCACTGCTATAGTTGATTCCAGCGAACGGGAATGGAGCGATGCTATACTCATAAGCCTGGATGGCGCTAAACACCACGCCAAGAATGATCGTCAACCACAGGCCTGTAATCAGGCCTTTGCGGTTACCATGGATCAACGAATGATGCGCCCATGTAACCGTTGTACCGGAACAGAGAAGAATTAGAGTATTCAGCAGGGGAAGCTCAAACGCATTCAAAACCTCAATGCCCTTTGGTGGCCATTGCAGAAGCGCTTCCGCTCCTTCTTGCCCAATCATATTGGTCGCAATACCGTCCGCAAAATCTAGTGGTTGTGGGAATAAGGAATAATCAAACCAAGCCCAAAACCAACCGACAAAGAACATCACTTCTGAAGCAATGAACAGGATCATACCGTAGCGCAGATGTAATTGTACAACCGGTGTATGATCGCCGGCATGCGCCTCTTTGATCACATTCGCCCACCATGCATAGAAAGTCAGGGCAACAGTCGCAACGCCAATTGCGAATACCAGCGGACCAAATGATCCGAAGACATCGGGGTGCAACCACATAACACCACCGAATGCCAAGGTAAGCGCAGAAAAGGCGCCAAAAAATGGCCAAATATCTGGCGGCAAAATATGATAATCGTGGTTCTTGGCTCCAGCCATGGTGTAATTCCCCAAACGTTATTCGTTACTGTTCTTAGCTATCGCTATTTGCGGGGTCTACCGCAATGCCGTCTTTGGAGCGATAAAATGTGTAGCTCAATGTGATCTCTTCGATATCGCGTGTTTCTGGGTCTTCCAGGATCGCGGGGTCAACATAATAAAGCACTGGCATTCGCATCGTTTGCCCTGGCTTCAAAAGCTGCTCTGTAAAGCAGAAGCACTGTACTTTATGAAAATATTTACCGGCTTGCAAAGGAGTGACATTAAATGTCGCGGTACCAACGACCGGCTGATCCGATTTGTTGGTTGCGATATAAATAGCCATGTCGCGCGCGCCGATGCTGACACGGTCTACGGCCTGCTCTGGTTTGAATGCCCATGGCAAAGCGGAATTAACATTGGAGTCAAATCGTACGGACATAACGCGTGTTGTGGCCTGTACCGTGGCGGCTTGCGCTTCGCCCACTCGCTGCGTAGTTCCGCCATATCCAGTGACACGACAAAAAATTTCGTAAAGCGGTACAGCCGCATAGCCCATACCAAGCATAGCAAGGCCCATCGCTCCCGCCATCATCGCGCTACGGCGGTTCTTGCTCGATAAATCTCTGGCCTGTGCATGGCTCATGATACCGCACCATTTATTTTAACGAAGGTTATGAGGTAAAATAACACGACGAGGAAAAAGAGCAACCCGGCCATGATCGCAGCACGGTGCTTTTGCTTCGCTTGATAGGCTTTTTGCTCTTCAGGAGACATGGTCGTTTTGTTGGTGTCGATATCACTCATGCTAATATCAGCCGATCTGCAACCAGTGCCCCGAATAATCCGAACAGATAAACGATGGAAAAGGTGAAGAGATGTTTCTCAGCCTTCATGGCTGCAGGATTTTCCGTTTTGCTTAGGCCCACGCGGAAGGAGAGGAAGGTGAAGGCCAAGCTCAGAACAATTGCTGTTACACCATATATCGCTCCGGTCATGCCCATGGCAAAGGGCGCAATCGCACAAACGGCTAAAATCAGGCTATATAAGGCAATCTGCCGCCGGGTGGATTGTCGGCCAGCGACGACCGGCATCATCGGTATACCCGCTTTAGAATAGTCGCTGTTCACAAACAGCGCGAGCGCCCAGAAATGGGGTGGTGTCCAGAAGAATATGATAGCGAAAAGCAAGATCGGCATGATCGTGACATCGCCGGTTACCGCCGCCCAGCCGATTATCGGTGGGAAAGCACCTGCAGCGCCGCCGATAACGATATTTTGCGGTGTGCTGCGTTTCAGCCAGATCGTGTAAACGACAGCATAGAAGAAGATTGAAAACGCCAATATCGCCGCGCTCAACCAGTTAACTGCGACGCCCATCAGCAAGACCGAGAAAACCGACAGTCCGACACCGAAATGCAAAGCGGTTTCGCGATCCATCCGGCCAGCAGGCAGCGGACGGTTGGCGGTACGTTTCATCACCGCATCAATATCATGCTCATACCATTGGTTGAGAGCTGCTGAAGCGCCTGCACCCAGACTAATCGCTAATATCGCAGTAAAACCAATCACCGGATGGATTGACCCTGGAGCTGCGAGCAAACCACAAATTGCCGTAAAGATGACCAGTGACATCACACGCGGCTTGGTGAGCGCAAACAGGTCCTGCGCGCTGGCCAGTTTATGGGATGATGTCGAAGCGATTGTCATATCTGTATCAAATATCTCAAGTCGTCATTGTGGCTGTCTGCCCAGCAACAATCGGGTCACCGGGCAGACTGATTTTGGAATTTTACCTCGATTACTTAATCTGAGGCAGCGTCTCGAACTGATGGAATGGCGGCGGGCTGGACAAAGTCCATTCCAGCGTCGTCGCTCCTTCGCCCCAGTAATTTCCTTCAGCCTTACGGCCAGCAACCATCGACCAAGCAATGTTGACGAAGAAGATCAGCACCCCAACAGCCATGATGACATAACCGATGGATGCAATCTCATTCCAATAAGCAAATTGCTCAGGATAATCGGGATAGCGACGCGGCATGCTCTGGTTACCCAAGAAGTGCATGGGGAAGAACAAAACGTTCACGCCGATGAAGAAAATCCAGAAATGCAGCTGGCCAAGCAGCTCGTTATAATGGCGACCCGACATTTTCGGGAACCAGTAGTAGAAGCCGGCAAAGATCGAGAAGACCGCACCCAGCGACAACACATAGTGGAAGTGAGCAACCACATAATAGGTGTCATGAAGGTTATCATCGATACCGCCGTTAGCCAGCACAACGCCGGTTACGCCGCCAACGGTGAACATGAAGATGAAGCCCAATGCCCAAACCATAGGTGTTTTGAAAGACATCGAACCGCCCCACATGGTCGCAATCCACGAGAAGATCTTGATACCCGTAGGCACCGCGATCACCATAGTTGCAGCGGTAAAGTACATTTTCACATTAACCGACATGCCGGTGGTGAACATGTGGTGCGCCCAAACAACAAAGCCGACCACGCCAATTGCTACCATGGCATAAGCCATACCGAGATAACCGAAGATCGGCTTACGCGAGAAGGTAGAGATAATGTGGCTGACCATGCCGAAACCGGGCAAGATCATGATGTAGACTTCAGGGTGGCCGAAGAACCAGAACAGATGCTGGTATAATACCGGATCACCGCCACCAGCAGCATCAAAGAACGTTGTCCCAAAGTTACGATCTGTGAGCAACATCGTGATAGCCGCAGCCAATACAGGCAGCGCGAGTAGTAGCAAGAAAGCTGTCACCAGAACGGACCAAACGAAGAGCGGCATTTTGTGCAGGGTCATACCCGGCGCACGCATATTCAGAATGGTCGTAATAAAGTTCACAGCACCCAAAATCGAGCTCGCACCAGCCAGATGGAGCGACAGGATCGCCATATCCACAGCAGGACCAACCGAACCACTGGTCGATAGCGGCGCATAAACGGTCCAACCGGTGCCAGCACCGTTGCCAGTACCACCCGGAACGAAGGTTGAGCCAAGAAGCAACAAGAATGCCGGAACAAGCAGCCAGAAGCTGATATTGTTCATCCGCGGGAAGGCCATATCCGGCGCACCGATCATCAACGGCACAAACCAGTTACCAAAACCGCCGATCATCGCTGGCATAACCATGAAGAAAACCATGATGAGACCGTGGGCCGTGATCAGGACGTTCCAAAGGTGAAGGGCTTCGTCAGCCGAAGCACCTGCACCCACCCAGCTTGTAAGGTACTGGATACCAGGCTCAGCGAGCTCCATCCGCATCATACCAGAAATCGCACCACCGATGATACCGGCGATAATGGCGAAGATTAGATAAAGCGTACCGATATCTTTATGGTTGGTCGACATGAACCAACGCTGGAAAAAGGCCGGTTTATGATCTGCATCATGTGCATGATCATCCAAAATCTGGCCGTCTGCTGCAATAGTTGTCATCGCTTGCGTATCCCTTAGTTCGCAGCGGCGGCTGCATCTGCAGGCTCGCCTTCTGTTGTCGTGTCTTCAGATGCGGTTTCTTCAGCTGCACCATCATCGTCTTCGGATTCGACAGCCTCGGCGCCTTTTATGGTTCCGCCATTGGCAAGCACCCAGTCGTTAAACTTGTCTTCTGGCAGCACCTCTACCGTAATCGGCATGAAACCATGCCGGGCACCGCAAAGCTCTGAACATTGGCCATAATAAACCCCAACTTCGTCGATTTGCAGAACCTTCTCGTTAATCCGACCGGGAACGGCGTCTAGCTTGAACCATGCCGCTGGTATGGCAAAGCTGTGAATAACATCCGCGCCAGTAATGAGCATTTTGACTGGCTTTCCGACGGGAATAACCATCCGGTTATCGGCCGCGAGCTGGAAAGGCTCTCCACGCGCCTTGGCTTCGTCTTCCGGAAGCATATTGGAAATGATTTCAAAATCGCCATTATCGGGATAGTTATAACCCCAATACCATTGATAGCCCGTCACTTTAACCGTGAGCGCATCTTCTGGGGCTGGCTCAAACTGCTTAGCAAGCAGACTTATAGATGGAACAGCAATAACCAGCAAAATCAGGACAGGTATCACCGTCCATATAATTTCAATGAAAGTGTTATGCGTTGTTTTTGATGGCTCTGGATTGGCACCGCGCCGAAACTTAATCATCACGATGAAGAGCAGCAGCAGGACGAACAGGCAAATTACGGCCATAATCGGCAATAATATGACATTATTAATCCATTTTGCTTCCTTGCCGGTCGCACTGACCTGTGGCTGAAAATCGATACCCTTGTCAACCGGCATTCCGACACCTTCTGTCGGTTTCATCGGCGTATAAAGCGCTGGATCAAGGCCAGAGGTTGGTGCCGCTTCTGTCGCCGGAGCTTCTGCATCGCCGCTAGCCGCAGCAGGCGCTGCTTCCGCTCCCGGTGCTGCTGGCAAGGCATCTTGTGCCATTGCCGCCACTGGCGTGAGAATCAGGCCTAGCGCCAAAATCCATGCTTTCACATAATGAGTCATTACTTGCTCAACCTTATCTAAGCCCTAATTTTCGGTCGTTTTCAGCCCATAGACCGGCAAGCTATTCTGGTAAATATGCCCATTTGGACAGCGACCCGATCAACCTGAAACATCCCGTTTGGAGCGGCTTATAAGCAGGGTTGTCGCAAGCCTCAAGCTACTCTACGCATATTTTTTAAGTTTTTGGGCTTTCATTAAAACCAAGATGGACCCATTTCATAGATTCAGAAGCAACAAAGACGGATTAAAAATATTGACCGAGCAAGAAATACTGGAGGAATTCCGCGCGAGTGAAGCCTTGTTGGAAGGGCATTTCATATTGTCATCTGGCCGACATAGCGCGCAATATCTGCAGTGCGCGCGGGTGCTTATGGACCCGGTCCGTGGTGCCAGACTGACAAATGCACTAGTCGCTAAAATGCCCTCCGATATTCGTGACGCCATCGACATCGTTGTTTCTCCGGCCATGGGTGGCGTCATTGTTGGCCACGAAATGGGGAGAGCATTAGGGACCGAGGCGATTTTTCTCGAACGACCCGAAGGTATATTTGAACTGCGGAGGGGTTTCCGTTTAGAGCCCGGCCAAAAAGTGTTGATGATGGAAGATGTTATCACCACCGGCCTATCTTCTCGAGAGGCCATCAAAGCCATTCGCGAGGCGGGTGGCGATGTTATTGCCGCAGGTGCGCTGGTTGATCGGTCGAACGGAGCAGCCAGTTTCGATATCCCGTTCTTTCCGTTAGTCGCGCTCGAAGTGCCCTCTTATACTGATGATGAGGTGCCCGCAGAACTGGCGGCAATCCCGACAACAAAGCCCGGCAGCCGCAAGGTATGAATGAAACATCACATCTTCGCCTGGGCGTCAATATCGACCATGTGGCCACCATTCGTAATGCGCGCGGTGGCGAACATCCGGAACCCATTCGGGCAGCAACAATTGCAGCCGAGGCGGGAGCCGATGGCATAACCGCCCATTTGCGCGAAGATCGCAGGCATATCCGCGATGACGACCTGATTGAGTTAATGGATACGCTTTCTATCCCGCTCAATCTTGAAATGGCAGCTACTGACGAAATGCTCGACATTGCCCTTCGTCATAAACCGCATGCAGCCTGTATTGTTCCCGAAAACCGGGAAGAACGTACCACCGAAGGCGGCCTCGATGCAGCGGGCCAGCATAACCGGCTGAAAGACTTTGTCGGACAGTTGCGCGAAGCAAATATTCGGGTCAGCCTGTTTATCGAACCTGACCCGCGACAGATTGAAGCGGCAATCCACCTTGGCGCGCCGGTGGTGGAATTTCACACGGGCCATTATGCCCATATCAGCGGCGCAGAACGCGAAAAAGAGCTACGCCGGATTAGCGATGCTGCTGCGCTGGCCGCTAAAAACGGCATTGAACCGCATGCCGGCCACGGTCTGACTTTTGACAATGTTGTACCAATTGCCGCAATTCCGCAATTGGTCGAACTAAATATCGGCCATTTCCTGATCGGAGAAGCGATATTTGGCGGGCTGGCGGGAAGCATCCAGCAAATGCGCGCGCTAATGGATGATGCCAGGTGATCATAAGACGATGATCATTGGCCTCGGATCTGACCTGTGTAATATTGAGCGCATCCAAAATTCGCTGGAGCGCTTTGGCGAACGTTTTGAAAAGCGCGTTTTTACCGAAGTCGAACGCGCCAAAGCCGCCCGCAGACCTTATACAAAGGCTGGCACCTATGCGAAACGCTTCGCCGCCAAAGAAGCTTATTCAAAAGCGGTCGGAACCGGCTTTAAAGCTGGCGTGTTCATGAAGGATATCGGGGTCATCAATGCCAAAAGCGGCGCGCCGACATTGGCCCTTACGGGCGGCGCCAAAAAACGGCTCGACGCTCTGACTCCGGCGGGATATGATGCGATTGTTCATCTCACACTCACGGACGATCATCCATGGGCACAAGCATTCGTCATTATCGAAGCGATACCCTCGATCCAGCAATAGGATCGGGCGCGACAACAGAAGAAGAAAACAGGATATGGCTTTAGAAAAGACGGATGGTCAAGCGATCAAGCCAGAGGACTCTGAAAAAGAAAAAACCGATTGGGTCGGCGAAGCTAAGAGCATTGGACTTTTACTACTCGCGGTTCTGGCCTTCCATAGCCTGGTAGCTAAGCCCTTTTATATTCCCTCCGTATCGATGATGCCTGGATTGCTGGTTGGCGACCGCCTGATCGTTAGCAAATATGCCTATGGCTGGTCATGGGTCTCGCCGACATTTCATATTTTACCGCGCATGGAAGGGCGGCTGTTCGGGTCTTTGCCAGAGCGCGGCGACATCGTGATCCTGACGCCGAAAGATCAGAGCAGCGACTATATCAAACGGGTTATCGGTTTGCCCGGCGACACACTCGAACTGCGCGGCGGTCAGGTTTTTCTCAATGGCGTGGCTGTCGATCAAGAGGCTCAACCGGATTTGCAATTGCCAATAGATGCCAATGCGCCCTGCGGCAGCCCTGAATTTCCCGGTTTGCGTGGCGCTGATGCAACTGGCAACGCGATTTGTTCCTTGCCAATTGTTCGCGAAACCCTGCCTAATGGGGTCAGCTATGATATTATCGATCTCGGGCCGCAAATGACCGATGATGTCGCGCCGGTAGCGATACCAGAAGGGCATGTCTATTTATTGGGTGACAATCGTGATCTCTCCGCTGATAGCCGGGTCAGCAGCCCGCTTGGTTTGAACGGCACCATACCTTGGGAAAATATTGGTGGTCGCGCCGAGTTTATTACGTTTTCGCTGGATGGCACTACCAGCCTCAATCCGGTCAGCTGGTTTACGTCTTTCCGCAGTGGACGGGCTGGAACGAGTTTGCGGCCTGATCGCGAGAACAGCACTTCCGAATAGAGCAAGCCGTTTTAGAGGCGCAGCCCTAGCGTTTCATCCAGACCCGCCATGATGTTTAGATCCTGCACCGTGCTACCAGCTGCACCCTTGCCGAGATTGTCGAGCTTTGCAATCAACCGAACCTGATCACCGCTGCCATTGGCAAAAACGTATAGTTCCAGCCGGTCTGTTGCCGCATCATTCTCGTTCAACAACAATTCGCCAAGGCCTGCGCCATCGTGAACACCAACGATCGGTGAACCTTCATAGTGATGCTTCAGCGCATCCAGCAAATCGCTAGCTTTTGTACTGCCACCCATCGCTTCAAGATTTAACGGAACTTCGACAATCATGCCCCGATAGGCCCGCACAACCGCTGGTGCAAAAATAACGTCATGCTTAAGACCGGCATGGCGCTTCATCTCTGGCATATGCTTATGCTCTAGCGTCAGACCATAGCTACGAAATCCGATATCTGGCTCTTGCTCAAAACGCTCGATCAGCGCTTTGCCGCCACCGGAGTAGCCCGACACCGCGTTGACAGAATAGGGCCAATCACTCGGCAATAAACCCCGCGCAATAAGTGGCGCGACTAGACCCAGGAAACCCGTCGGATAACAGCCAGGATTGGAAACAAATTTTGCGTTAGCAATGCGTTCCCGTTGCCCCTCCTGAAATTCTGCAAAGCCAAAGACCCAATTGTCCGCCGTACGATGAGCAGACGAAGCATCAATGACCCGCGTTTTATCATTCTCGATGAGCGATACCGCTTCAATGGCAGCCTCATCCGGAAGACACAGGATTACAAAATCGCTGTCGTTTATCGCTTCACGGCGGGCGTCGACATCCTTGCGTTTGTCCTCGGGCAACCGGACAAGATCAAATTCTTGCCGCGACCCTAGCCGGTCGGCAATTTCAAGGCCGGTGGTCCCAGCCGCTCCGTCGATGAAAACGCTATATGTCATGGCCGTTCGTCAACTGAGGCGCTTGCGCGCCAGAACGGGTTGTTCGACATCATCACCGAAACGAGCAATAACTTTACTCAATGGCTCAACGGCCACCCGCATCCAATGGATATTGGCATGAATGATCCGGTCGCTATCCGCCATGATCCCGACATGATCCGGGAAGAACACAAAATCACCGCGCTTCAAATCTTCATCCGCTGCAATCTCTGAACCCACAGCCTTTAACTGCTGGTCGGCATCCCGCGGCGCCGAATGGCCCGTCAAGCCAAGAACCATCTGGATCAGTCCGGAGCAATCCAGGCCGTCGCCGCTGCGACCACCCCATAAATAAGGCGCACCGATCAGCTGCTCTGCAAAATCCACACTGCTGTTTGTGCCATCAAAAACCAGCTTGGCGCCAATTGCCTGAACATGGCGGATATGGACGTAGCCCTTGCCGGTTTTCAAAAACTTGCCGCATTCACTCGGTTCGCCGCAGGCCAATTTCGCGCCCATAGGCAAGCGCTTGATCACGCCCGCTTTGACGTCAGGCTCGATAAATATCAACGCTGCTCGCGCTGAAACCAAATGGGTGGGTTGAGCCGTCTTGCGCTGATGTTGCAGCGCATGCACGGGGAGATAACCCACATAACCATCATGGTCACAAAACCCCCAAGCCCAATCACCAACAACATCCAGCAGATGAAAGTCCTCACCATGCAGCAATTCGGTTACCGCGACATGATCCTTGCCACCTTGCTTGCGGATCATCGCCTTGGGCGCGGAACAGCGCATCGGCAGGGCCTCCGCATAATGGGGTGCGAACAATTTTCCCGCCAGAGCGACATCCGCCAGATCGCCGCGATGCGCGGTTGTCCGGGGATCAAAATCCTCCTCGGGACCATGCAACGAAAATTTCGCGCGCGCAGCCTGATTTCCGGCTTCTATATCCCCGACAATGTTCATTTACTCTTTTCAACCCCATTTACAGCTTGTGCAAAAATCGCAAAAGGCCATGTTTATGACAAAGCTGTTACAACAGCCGCCCTTAACCGACAATCCACCCGTTGATCAAGCAGCGACTGCAAAGCCTATTTGCCGTAACGTGCTTTCAAATAATGCCAGCTCGCTCGCAAACCCAATGCCTCGCCGCCCTTGGGCCGCCCTGCCTTGCTCGCTGGCCGCCATGCATAAGTGTCAAAATGCGCCCAAGCGATATCTTTCGGGACAAATTTTTTCAGGAATAATGCGGCTGTTATGCAGCCTGCAAAAGAGCCGACGGCCACATTATTGGTATCGGCAATCGGGCTATTGAGGCGATATTCATAGCGCGCCCATAATGGCATACGCCATAGAGGATCATCTTCCTCGTCACCACCGTCGATAAGGCCGGCCGCCATTTCATCATCGCTGCAGAATAAAGCTGGCAAGTCCGGTCCCAACGCAACACGAGCTGCGCCGGTCAGAGTTGCAAAATCCATAATCAGCTCGGGCTCTTCTTCGCCGGCCAGTGTCAGCGCATCCCCCAGGACCAAGCGTCCCTCGGCATCGGTATTGCCAATTTCCACCGTCAGACCCTTGCGGCTGTTGAGGATATCCCCCGGGCGCAAGGCATGACCATCGACCGAATTTTCAACCGCTGGCACAAGCAAATGGAGCTGCACCGGCAATTTCGCCTCCATGATCATCTTCGCCAGTGCGATGGCATGGGCTGCGCCGCCCATGTCTTTCTTCATGATCAGCATGCCCGCCGGAGACTTCATCGATAGCCCGCCGCTATCAAAGGTCACACCTTTGCCGACAATCGCTATTTTCGGCGCATCTGTCTTGCCCCATTTCAACTCAATCAAGCGCGGCGCATGTTCACGCATTGCCGCTTTGCCCACGCCATGGATCATTGGGAAATGCTTCTCCAGCGTGTCACCGCGCGTGACTTTCAGGTCCCCGCCATATTTTTCGGCCAGATTTTCGACAATATCCTCAAGCTTGTCCGGCCCCATATCAGCGGCCGGCGTATTGACCATATCGCGCACCAAAGCCGTGGCTTCCGCTTGCCGGACAGCTTCGTCGACTTGTCCGATCTCGTCCTTGACCAACAGCACGCTTGGCCCCTGACGATCCGGTAATTCCTTGTATTGATCAAACTCATGCTGGGGGATTAACCAGCCGAAAAGCGCGTCCTTGGCGCTGGCACCAGCCAAACGATATTTGCCTTCCGGCAATTTGCCGCCCAGCTTGGCAAGCGCCCATGGGTCTAGTTTCTTGTGATTAATCACGCCGGCAACCACCGTGAAGTCGCCTTGCTGCGATTTTTCTTCCTTGCCCTTCGCGCCGGTGACCGGAAGGATCAGATATGATTCCGGATTGGCGACAAATTTATAAGCCTTCACTATGCTGCGAACGCTATCAGGCTGGTCTTTCAACCAGTCTTCGAAAATGTTCACATCCAATATCCGGATGGTGCGGGCAGGCTGGCCTTTATCGGCCTCTATCAATGTCTTAAAGTCGGTCATGCCTGTGCTATAGCTGCTGTATGATCGGAACGCGAGTGCCTAATCAGGCCGCAACCGAGTCCTTTTCCGGAGTATCTTGAGATGGCTTTGGCGACGGGCTTCCCGCTTTGGCAAAGACCAATACGCCATCATCAACGGCCTTATGGCGCAAGTTGATAATGTCCTTGGGATAATTCTGATTGAGCCGCCAAGGTTTGCGGTCTCCCTGCTTCGGTAAATCCTTGATGGCCCTCTGGACATAGCCGGAGGTAAAATCGAGCATCGGTTCGGTTCCCACGGAACCGTCAGCAGGCAGAGTTGGCGTTGCTATCTGCGTGCCATTTTTGTCCATGAAGTTTATCAACCGGCAAACATATTCGCTGGTTAGATCGGCTTTCAATGTCCAGCTTGCATTGGTGTAACCCATCGTCATGCCGAAATTGGGAACACCAGAAAACATGACGCCTTTATAGTTGATTTTTTCGCCGAAAACGACTGGCTCACCGTCAACTTCAATAGCGGCGCTACCGCCGGTCAGCATTTTCAAGCCCGTTGCCGTGACAATAATATCGGCTTCCAGCGTTTCGCCAGACTTCAGCACTATGCCGGCTTCCGTAAAGTGTTCGATTTGGTCAGTAACAACAGACGCTTTGCCCGATTTAATCGCACTGAATAAATCGCTGTCCGGTACCAGACATAGACGCTGATCCCACGGATTATAGCTGGGCGTGAAATGCGTCATATCAACGCCCTCACCCATTTCTTCTTTCACCATATCCAATATGCGCTTTTTGAAAGCCTTTGGTTTGTTACGCGCAAGGTTGAACGTAAACAGGCCCCACAGCACATTTTTCCAGCGCGCGAGCAGATAGGCCAGCTTACCAGGCATAAATTTCCGGAACCGCAGCGCCCATTTATCTTCGCCGGGCAGCGACACAATATAAGTCGGAGAACGCTGGAGCATGGTCACATGGCTCGCCGTTTCAGCCAGGGATGGCACCAAAGTCACAGCGGTCGCGCCGCTACCGATAACCACTATTTTCTTGCCAGCATAGTCGATGGTTTCGGGCCAGAATTGCGGATGTACAATCTGCCCTGCAAAAGCCTCTTTGCCCGGAAAATCGGGACTATGGGCTTCATCATAGCTATAATAGCCAGAACACATGTGGAGGAAATTGCATTTTATGGTGCTGCTCGATCCGTCACCATGTTTCAGGCTGACGGTCCACAGCGCCTCTTTGCTCGACCAGCTGGCATTCACGACTTTCCGGTTGAACCGGATTTTGTCTTCCAGCTTATATTCATCCACCGTCTCGTGGAGATATTTAAGGATCGAAGGCGCGTCAGCAATGGCTTTGCGGGCAGTCCAAGGTTTGAAATTATAGCCCAGCGTATACATGTCGCTATCCGAACGAATGCCGGGATAGCGGAACAAATCCCAAGTGCCGCCCAGCCGTTCGCGCCCTTCGACAATGGCGAAGCTTTTGCCAGCACAGCGCTTGGTCAGGTGAACGGCAGCGCCAATCCCGGACAGGCCAGCACCAACAATGAGAACATCGAGAATTTCATTTTCCATATAGTTTATCTACTGACATTAATGTCAATTACAAGCCTTTGGTATAGAAAATGGAATTACTCTGCCGCTTCGAGTTCAGGCTCGGGGCCCGTCGTCGCTTGGCTATTCGGCCCATAAAACTGGATCACGCCATCATCGACGGCTTCTTTAATCAGAATCTTTTTATCAAACAGATAATCCTGATTTAGCTTCCACGGCATTTTTGTACTGTTGCGCGGCAGTTCGTTGATGGAGCGCTTGATATAGCCCGAGGAAAAGTCGAACAGTTCTTCCTCTTCCAATGTTTCGGACAGAACCGGGTTGGCAATCCGCGTGCTCGTTGCGTCCATATGGTTGAGCAAGCGACAGGTATATTCCGAAACAATATCTGCCTTGAGCGTCCACGATGCGTTGAGATAGCCAAAGACAATCGCCATGTTTGGAATGTCAGAGAACATGCAGCCTTTATAATAGAAATGACCGTGGAAATTAATCGGCTTGCCATCGACTTCAAACGCGACCTTGCCGGCCACAGCCAGCTTCAGGCCGGTGGCAGTGACAATCACGTCCGCGTCCAGCGTTTCGCCGGATTTCAGCTTGATGCCATCGGCGGTCACGGTCTCGATATGACCGGTTTTGACGTCCGCTGTGCCAGCGCTAATCGCCTTGAACATATCACTGTCGGGAACGAGGCACAGACGCTGCTCCCAAGGACCATAAGGCGGGGTATAATCTTCTTTGTTATATTTATCGCCAAGCTCTTTCTTGAGCGGTTTCTCAAGCTTTTTGACGATTTTCTCTGGCTGGTTCCGCGCCATGTTAAAGGTCAGGTCCTGCATCTTCACGTTTTTCCAGCGGATGATGTTATAGGCCCATTGATCCGGCATGATCTTGCGCAGGAAATTGGCGAGATGATCCTTGGCATTGCGGGCAAAATACCATGTCGGGGTGCGCTGTAGCATCGTCACATGCGCCGCCTTTTCAGCCATAACCGGAACGATGGTCACCGCTGTTGCGCCGCTACCAATGATCACGATCTTCTTGCCGCTATAGTCGAAATCTTTGGGCCAGAATTGCGGGTGGACGACATCGCCCTTGAAATTTTCAATGCCCTCTATTTTGGCATCATAGCCCTGATCATAATCATAATAGCCAGACCCCATGTAAAGGAAATTGGCGTGCATCACGGCTAGGCTGCCGTCTGACGTCTCGGCTGTCACGGTCCAGCGCGCATCTTCACTAGACCAGCTTGCGGACAGCACTTTGTGGCCAAAATGGATGTGCTTTTCCAAATCATGTTTCGCCTTGATCCGGTGAAGATAGTCCATGATCGACGGACCATCGGCAATGGCCTTTTGCTCGGTCCAGGGTTCAAATTTATAGCCCAAGGTGTGCATGTCGCTGTCCGAACGGATGCCGGGATATTGAAAGAGATTCCATGTGCCGCCGATCTCGTCACGACGCTCCACCAAGGCAAAACTTTTGCCAGGACATTTGTCTCGCAGATGGACCGCCATCCCGATACCGGAAATGCCCGCGCCCACGATCAGGACATCAACCGATATTATCGGTGCCTGTGACGCATTGCCGCTTGTCTCTTTTATCTGCGTAGCCATTTGCCGTCTCTCCCAGCTTTGCATCTACTATGCCATTCCCGAGACAAGGTTGCAAATGACAATTTAATCGACTGGTTAAGGCCAAACTTCTCACAGTTTTCAGAAAAAAATTGCAGTTTTCTGGGAAAGCGGGAGATTCTGGCCGATAATGTCAAGCACAGCCTGTAAGTGATCCATGGCCAGAACGCGGTTTGGGATTTTGCCCAGTTTATACAGTTTATACACAGAATCGCCTAAAATCATTCCTCCTTGCCTGCCTTCCAAACAGATTGTGGCCCTAGGGATCTGCCTCGCCGATTAGCATAGCTGATCGGTGGTGTTGTAGGACAGGACTTTCTGCAATATCCCTATTCGGCAGTCCGGATATTCTGCTCTTCGCGGGCTGGAACCCATGTGATATTCGGCTCGCTATTCTCTGCAAGCACAAGCGGCGCGCCCGGAGCGTCTATATCGGCATTGCGGATTTCGACATTGGCCGGCGCGTCACTATCAAACAGGAAAACCGGCGTATCATTATCGGATGCGGCGCGCACCACGGGTCGATCGATGACATATTTTGCTGTGCCGCCATGAAAAGAAAAATGACCCGGCCTGCCCGATCCGCCACGTGATCGCGGGTTTTCACTGCGACAGTTTTCAAGCGTGCCGCTGCCCCATAGACGGAAATTGCGTTTATTGTCTTTAGCCACACAATTGGTCAGCCGCACATCGGTGGATTTCAGATCAAAGCCGCCATCGGTGCTGCCTGTGGCGATACAGCTCAGATACTGAATCGCCTTATTTCCACGCTCGTCGGAAAAGCCGTCGCCATTCCAATAATCACTGCTCGACCGGCCTTGCTCGGCAAAACCATGGGCCTCGCATCGGCGATAGATGATCGACTGCGCCTCGTCATCGAGGACAAAGCCGGTGCAATAGCGTTCTGTCTCAGCGCTGGCCCGCGCGATCACGTCTTCGATCACGCCGTCCCGCGATCCATAGCGAATACGCGTCATCGCTCGCTTTATGTCGTCTCCGGTAATTTTACGCAGTGTAAAATTCGTCAGCGAAGCGGGGTTAGAGCGATCCGAAGCGGTATTTTCGAGAAAGCGGTACAGGTCTCTCCCCTGCACCTGTTCCACCACCAACCCGTCAGTCGCGACATTCACACGTATCGCGCCGTTCCCCAAATTGAGGAATTTTGAATTTTTGATGATAAGCCTCGATTGCGCTCGTAAGCCTTCACCAGAACCATCGCCCTGAAAGGTTCGACCGTCTATCGTCGCGGCCTTTGCCGAGCGAGAACATCCGGCAAGCGAGGCCAAAGCGATGGCGGCAACGACAGTTCGGCGGTCGAGATAATCGGTCATATCACATTCCTGCTATGGTGATGCCCGCCAGGAAACGGTGCCGGGAAAATTCGCGCCCTGGGAACGTGCCCGAAGCATCCTGATCACGAAAATCATATTGTGCATGCAGCGAATAACGCGGGCTGAGACGCCACTCGACGCCCATCCTTGCGCCGGTAATATCATAGTCCCGATCGATGTCCTGAAACCGATCCTCTTCGTAGCTGATGCTCGCACTGACAATCAGATTGCGCAAAAGCTCATAATCCGCCGTCAGGGAAAAGGATGTAGCGACATAGGCGCCCGAACCCAGCGTCGAGGATTCCTCAACGCCGCGATTGGCGCGCGCCGTCAGCGTCACGAGAGGCGTGACAAAATATTCAAGCTTGGCCCGTGCGGCAAAGCCGTCGACATCCTCGAAATCTGCATCTTCGAAATTTTGCTGAAAATAGCCGACGCCAATTTCCGAGCGGATGAGTTTGCTCAGCTGGAAACTCGTCCCGGCGGTAACTTCATAGCCCTTGGAATCGCGAGAAGGCGACAGCAATGACTGGTCCACATAATTCCGCTGGTTGACGGTTCCGTTAACAAAAACCGACAGATCCGGGCTGACCGCAAATTCAGCGCCGAGATCGCCGGTTAAGACGGTCCGGTTCCGAAAATCCTGATCTACAAGGACGTCCAGTCCATCGCGACCATCTTCATAATTGCGCGTTTCCACCCCCGCGCGGCCAGCAATCCGGAGTTGGCCGAACGTCCGCGCTGCCCCCGCAAAAGCCGAAGCGAAGCGATATTGCACCGGCTTTTGCAGATTGAGCGGCGAAGCAGGGTCAGTCCGATCCTCGGTGCGCTGACCATTGCGCGTACCCACATAGATCTGGCTTTCGCGGTCCAGATCAAAGCGGCCACGCAAGCCCAGGACATAATCCGTCGTGCTTTGGCTATTCGTACTGATATATTGCCTGTGATCCAACTCGGCTGCGGTCTCAATGTTGAAACTGCCCAGCTGTTTAGATGCCGTCAGTCGGGGTCTGACCCGGACGATCAGGTCGTCACTGGCATCCCGCACGGCGAAAATATTGCTGTCATATAGAGTGTCGACGGTGATACTCGGCATGATCTCGGCCCCACCAATACGGTAAGGCACAGGGTCAAAAGCGGGTTGAGGCCGCTCCTGCACACTGAGGATATCGGGGCGCTGAAACTGCAGGCTTTCATCACGAAAATCCTCCAGCACTTCGGACTGCTGCGCATGAACAGTGCCAGGCAGCATTGCGACTAAGATCACCGAGATTTTTATCCCGAGGCCAGGCTGATGCATATATGCTTCAACTCCTTGTTTAGCCCCAAGGTTGAACAGCAAGCTGAACCGCAGCTACGCCGTGTGAATGCTCTTCTCTATCACGTGCCAATAGCGCTGTGCCGCCTTTTCCGGTGTATAGTCTTTGGTACGGGTCAAAGCGAGTTGAGCGAAGCGTTTGCGAGGCTCATCATCCTGCAAATAGCGCAAAGAATCGGCCATGGCCGCGATATTGTTGCACGGCACCAGGATGCCAAAATCAGCGACCATCATGTTTTCAATCTTTAAGCTATTTGTGTTCGCAAGAATCTCCGATGGTCCGGATCTGCAATTGGTCGCAATCACCGCCGTGCCGGTGCTCATTGCCTCTACCAAGGCGTTGGGAAAGCCTTCAGCATTGGACGGCAGCACAAAAATTTGGGCATCGGCCAATAAGGGGAAAGGGTTCTGGACAAAGCCGGGCAGGATAACCCGATCCTCCAAACCATGATCTGCAATTTGCCTTTCAAGATCAGCGCGCAGTGGGCCATCCCCAATGATGATGAGTTTTCCGGCAATCGACGACGCCGCGAAAGCGTCAATCAACAGGCCAAAATTCTTATTCTCCACGAGACGGCCCATTGCAATAATATAGGGTTCATCCGGATGGGCAGGATATTTTTCCAACGCCTGCCGGGCAATGCGCACGGTATCGACGGGATTGGCGATAACGCTTATAATATCGCTCGGTATACCGAATTCATCTGACAGATTATCGGCGACACCCTGCGAAACGGCAATAATATGAGTGGCATGGCGATAAGATAGTCGGACGAGGCCGCGACCCATATGTCCGGAAAGGCCAGTGCCAAGGTGCGCACCGGTATTCACCCGCTCGCTGATGATCCAAGGCCTGCCGGTTCCGGCTCGGCTCGCCCAACTTGCAACATTAGCACGCGTCAGAAAACTGAGCGTTGCCGCCGGACGCAAAGATCGTTCGAGCGATCGCAATTGGCGGATCGATCGTAACAGACTGCCGCGGCAGTCGAGCTGATGAAGGGTGATCCATTCCGGTATCTCATAGGCAGCCGGTTCATCGTCCAACAAGGCCAGCGCCATGTCATAGCGGTCCCGAAAAGCCTCTGAATAGAGCAGCAAAGCGGCCATAACGCGCTCCGCGCCACCGCCGGTTAGGGAATTGATGATGAAGAGAATTTTCGGCCGCAAGAATATTAATCCCGATCAAGGAAACCGGCTTTCTTGTTATCAAATCGCTAGAGCTGGAAAAATGCTTCGGCGCTATACCGCACCGATTCCGGGTTGATGGGAATGATTTGAAGATCAGAAGAAAAAAAGCAGTATGCCAATGGCGATCACAATCCAGGTGATCAGTCCCGCACCCACGATAACCAACATCCGTCCCGGAAGTTGGTGGGCTTTTTCTGATGCAGAAGATGCTTGAAACCTATCGCTTGACCCTAGTTCACCAACGTCATCAGCGGCCGGTGGGGCATTGGCAGGCGTTCGGGCGCTGACGCTATTTTGAGACATAGCGTCATTAGAAATTTTGGCTGGTCCTGCTCCAGCGGTATCTCCACCCTTGTCGTCCAATCATGCCTCCCCTGTTCCCAAATTACGGAACGAAAAAGTCACACAGGGCGCAGACTCGCTTTCAACTGGCTTCTTATCGCCCCTGTTTCCACTTTCCTGAATAGCGAAAAACCGCAGATAATGGCATAAAAAATTACACCTTCTATTTGCCACAAGGCCATTGTCGACAAGTTCATGAAAAGGAATGACAAATGAGCGAATATAAGTGTTGCGCGATCTTCAGCGGGCGCTTGCACCGCCAATTTGATCATGGTGCCCCAGAACAAAAGTAACAGAAAAACACCTGCCCAACCCAATTCATAGAGATAAGCGACGATCGTATTGTGAGGATAGACTTTGAAAATTGCCTCCCAGCTGTCGGGACCAAAACCAATCAGATGGTTGAGCGTCGATCCATCAAGCCACGCGTAAATATAACCGGACCAGATATAGATCCGGCCAGACAATAGCCGCCGTTCGTCGAAGGAAAACTCGGCTTGCGGTTTGATATATTGGCCGGGGTCGCCGAAAAATACGGTTAGATCGTTAAACCGTTCGGCAGAGAATCCGGCCACCACCGCTACGACCGCCAGAGTTATCAGCGATAGGACGACCGCCAATATCACCCGCTGTTCGCGCACGAAGGAGAACATGGTGCTGCTGACCACTTGGATGGCGGCCAATGGCAATACCGCCAGCATTGTCGTGCGATAATTGGCGAGGACGATACCGGCCAGCAGAGCGGCCGACAGCACGGCCTGTATCAGGCGTTGCAGAGTGACCGCGAAACAGGCCACCACAAAAAATGTCGCCATTGCGATGGAAAATGTGGCTTCGTGATTATAGCCGCCAATATAGCTGCTCGACCCGTCAAATTCCGACGCCTTCACCGCCCCCAGACCGATAGATAGCAACTGAAAAACCAACAGCGGCGCGAAGGCCCAGAGCAGCGGCGTGAAAAATCGCGCGCCCTCATTTTCCAGTAGCGCGCGATAGACGGCAATCATCAAAACGATGAAATAGACATGTTTGACGGCGGCATTAAGTGCGGTGAATATGCCATCATTGGCGGCGGCGCTCACGAGCGACAGCAGGATCAGCGCATAGACCGGTAATAGCGGCTTGAGCAGAAAATGGCGCGGAGCCACTAGCAGCAAGCCGATACCAGCAATGGCGATGGAACCAAGCGCGTTCAAGCTCAGTCCGGCGACAACCGGAAAGAAGCTAATCTCATGAAAGGCGCTCATAATATAGCGCAACCAAATCGCAAAAATCACAAATCGTGCCGGATAGCCGCGCACTTTTTTGAGCGCGATGACCATCGGCACCGCCAACAATGCAGCAACCAGAGCCAGTAAGGGCAAAGGCAAGGATGGCGCGCTTCCGTCCATTGCGAAACGCCCTAAGCGTAATATTCCTTATATTGTTTGAAATAGAGGCCCGCGTCCCCAAAACCGGTCCGCGCTTGTTCAACAACATCCACGCGGCTGAGCACAACCCCCGCGATATTCGCGCCGACGGCGTCCAATTGATGCAACCCGATTTCCGCAGCCTTGGCCGGCGTTTTCTTCCAATGGACCAGGAATACGACCATGTCAGCCAGTGCCGCAAGCATCCGGGATTCTGCAACCGGCAGAACCGGTGCGGTGTCCAGCACGACAAATTGGAACTGGCCGCGCAATTCGGTCAGCAAATCAGCCATCGCCTGCGACCCCATCAAGTCAAAGGGCGTATCTTCGTCCGGTTTCTGGCCCAGGAAATAAACCCCGCTATCCTCATCATGGACAACCGCCTGATGGAGCGATGCCTCGCCATTTAGAACATCGGTCAACCCGTGCGTGATCGATTTGGCCAGCGAGCGCGACGACGCCTGCCGCCGGGAATCGCAATCGACCAACAAGGTGCGGATGCCTGATCGAGCGGCCGCACTGGCCAGACAGATGGATGAACTGGTCTTGCCCTCACCGGGCAAGGCAGAGGTAACCGATATGATTTTCGTCTGTTGTCGGACTGACGACCTGCCCCCCGGCGCCATAACCAGACTGGTTTTCAGTGCGCGAAAGGCTTCGGAAAAAGCCGATTTGGGATGGTCGATCAAAAATTGCGGTGGCCATGGGATCGGCTCACGTGATTTTTTGACTTCAGGCAGCGAACCGATTTCCGGAATAGAACCCAAGGCGCTGACCCCCAGCCTTTTTTCAATATCTGCCGCCGTTCTCAGGCCGTTTTCCATAAACTCCCTACCAGCCACAACAGCCGTGGAAGAAGCTCCTGCCGCTACCAGAGCGATGGCGATATATAAGAGCGGATTAGGTGATATGGGCATAGCCGGTATGGCAGCGCGAGATACTTCCTTAGCGCCACTGGTCTCTGTACCCTGTCGGGCAACGGACTCTTTGTAGCGGTCGAGAAAGCCCTGATAGAGCTCGCGTGCGGAGGCGGCATTGCGCTCCAATTCGCTCAGCCGCACCGAAGCATCGCTGTCCACGGCCAGCCGGTTTTGCAGCCCGGCAATGGACGACGCAATCGAAGATGTCCGTCCCCGCGCCGCTGTCGCTTCGGTCTTGAGACTAGCGACAATCCGTTCGACCTCGGCCCCGATCTGAACGTCAATATCGGCGAGCTGGCTTTGCGCATTGATCAGACTGGGATGGCGCGCGCCATAGCGGGTTGTGAGGTTCGCCACTTCCGCACTGGCCGTGGCGCGCTGGGCTCGCAGCGCACCGACAACTTCTGACTCCAGCGCCGCGCCCAGCGATTCACCGGTCAGCCCCTGCGCCACTTGCGAGCGCGCAGTCGACAATCTGGCATTGGCGACCGCCTCGGCCGCACGGGCTTCAGCAAGCTGGTTGTTCAAGACCGATAGTTCCTGCTGGGTGATCGAACTGACATCCGTCGCCGCAAACAAACCTTCATCAGAACGATATTGGGCTACTTGCGATTCAGCGGCCAGCACCTCGCCGCGCAGTTCTTCGAGCCGTGTTTCCAGCAGATCAGCGCTGCGCTGAGTCGTACCTTCTTCGCCCTCCACGCGCGTTAGAAGATATTCATCAATCGTCGCATTGGCGATGTTCGCCGCCATTTTCGGGTTTTCCGACGTGTATTGCACCGCGATGGCATAGGATACGCCTTCACGCTGAACGCCCAAAGAGCCGCCCAATATGCGGATGGCGCGGTCGCGGGCCGCGAGTTGCTGGGCAGCCGTGCTGGGCGGAACCGCGCCGACCTCTAAAAGCCCCGGATTAAATTCGGGCTCGTTGACCAGCTTGAGCGCATCGACGACACGCCCGGCGATGAAGGGCGACTGCAATATCTCGACCGTTGTATCGACGGTTGGCGAGTCTGTTGTCAGGGCTGGTGTATCGCTGTTCACCGGTACAACGTCCTGCGCTTGCCGTTCGACCACCATGGTTGCGGTAGCCAGATAGCTGGGCGTAGTTATGAAATAAACGGCAGCCGTCGCGGCAATGGCGAGGATCGAAACAAGGAAAACCGGGACGATATGTTTACGAAAGGCACGACCAATGGCGCGCAGATCAATCAACTCGCTGGTTTCTTCGGCCACAAACCGGTCGAGCGGTAATGGTGTTTCCGACATTTTATTCATGGCACGCCAGCTCCTTCACAAAGCCCCCTGCGTTTTCGCCCTGATTACCGCCCCTAAATCGCTATATCACGCCCCCTTGACCGCCCGATAAATGCTCTGCCGCAGCGCAACCGGCATAAGCCGCAACGCCTCGATCATCACGAACAGTCCAACCCCCTCCGGCATGCAGAGATTACGGGCAAATTGCCGCGAAATCGTTCCACTCTTGAACGAGAAGCGGGCATATAGTCCGATCTGCTGATTGATTAGCCTGCGCAGCAATGCCCTCTCGTCCGCGCCGACATTATCCAGCATCCTACGCGCCGTTTCCACCAAGATCGGGATGGTGTCCGGATGTGTCATTTTGCTGACCTTATTGTCCGTATCGCGATGAAATTCTGCGCTGATCTTGGGAACATAGGTAAATGGGGCAAGCGAGAGCGCCCTAAGCCACATGTCCTTGTCACCACCACGCACCGCCTTTCCGGCTGGAAACGGACCGGCCTGCTCAAGGACATCGCGGCGAAAGGCCGCTGCACTGGTCCAGATCGGGCATTCCCCGGCATCTACCCAGATATCGAGGCTTTCGCGAAAATAAGCAGTACGACCTTCGAGCGAAGCCAGCGCACTGGTCATTTTGGATGCCACGCGGTGATTTTCGAATACATGCTCATAACGCGTGGCGACACAGCCTACCTGCGGTGTTCGCGCAATCGCCGCTGCTATGTCCGCCAGATGGGAGGGATGCCAGATATCATCGGCATCAAGAAACACAATCCAATTGCCATTGGCCTCCGCAATACCAAGGTTGCGCGCGGCATATCCGCCTGGGCCAGGGGTATCGCGAAATAACATGCGAATGCGTGGATCGGTCATATGCGAGACAATCGCTGCACTGTCGTCCGTCGACGCATCATCGATGATGATAATCTCTTCGGGTGGCCGAGTCTGTTGCAAGACACTTGCGATGCTCGCAGCCACATGACGGGCCTTATTATGGACCGGAATAACAACAGAGAAACTTAGATCAATCATTCTATCCCGTTTTTTGCAGTGCCGAAGATAACTTGTTGCGTGACATCGACGAATGGATTTTTTGCCTTGCCAACTGCGCCTCACAGGCATTTATAGAAGCTAGCTCCTTCGTTGTGCAATGCAGTAAAGTTCGGTCGGTCTGGGGATTCTAACGACCGATCCCGAACAACAATTAGATCCGCATCAACCGATGCCGGATGAAGGAACTGTAATGGCGCGTGGCTCCGTCCAGACCAAGATTTTCGTCGTCAGTATGCGCAGCGCGGCGCAGCGGCGATATGATTTTGTCGGTAATGGCATACCCAAGTCGATGAATTGGGATTTTTTCGATGCCCATGAGAATCTGCATGCGGGCCTCCACTATGACGAAGATAAAGCCATCATTGCCAAAGGCCGTCCGCTTAAGGCTGGCGAACTGGGTTGCTATTCCAGTCATCATGCTTTGTGGCAAAAATTGGCTGAGGATGATGCCGACCAATATCTCATACTCGAGGATGATGTCCTGCCGGACTGGAGCTTCATCAAACCCTTCATTGCCGAGGATCATGGCGAGGCCGGCCGTGATTATGTCCGGCTCTATTATAAAAAACCGGCCCCGGCTCGCATTTTGCAGAAGGATTTTATCTGCCGGACCACGCGACTGATCGAGCTTTCCGGCTATTGTTTTGGGACGCAAGCCTATTTGCTGACCAAAAACGGGGCGAGACGCTTTCTGGCCCGGACCAGCATGGTGAACCGGCCGATTGATGATCAGATGGATCGGTCATGGGTCCATGGTGTCCGCAATCTTGCGGTTTTCCCGTTTCCGGTTCTGGAGCGCGCGATCCCGAGCGAGATCGGCATGGATCGTTTCGAAACCTACCCAATTCCCGAACGACTGAAACTGAGACGCTTTGTCTCCCGGCATCGGGAGCGCGCGGGATACCAGATTTTCGGCCGTCGCCGTTTCCGATTTCAGCTTTAACCCGTGAGTGACCAGCGTATGACCGAAAAAAGCACTGATTTTTCTGACAATGCTTCCGGCAGTGCTGGGGCAATGTTTGACGACTCACTGCGTCAGAAATCAAAAACTTCCCTCGGCTGGACAGTGACCAAAGCGCTGAGCGATCAGGTCTTTTCGCTGGTGATATTCATCATGCTGGCCCGGCTGCTGACCAAAGAAGAAATTGGCATATTCGCCATGGTCTATGTCTTTTCAGAGGTTGGCAGGATCATCGCGACCGGCGGTCTGGTGCAGCTTATTGCTCGCGCCAAGAAAATCGACAACTTGCAGATCAACACGATTTTTTGGACCAATATGGCCATCGCCTTTGTCTATGTCGGATTGATCTGGATCTTGGCACCCGTGCTCGCCAATCTACTCAACCAGCCGGGCCTTACCGATCCGCTGCGCATATTATCATTGGCCTTACCGATCAACGCATTGGGAGCCTCCCATTTCGCCCTGCGCCTACGGGAATTTGGCCATAAGACAGTGGCCGTACGCTCGATACTGGCCGGGATTATCGGCGGGACGACCGCTGTTGCTGCCGCCATGTCCGGTTGGGGCATATGGTCGCTGGTGGTCCAACGCTGCGTGACCGAAACGGTCAGCACTATTTTGGCCTGGGCCTCCTATCGCTGGGTGCCGGGATTGCAGTTTGACTGGTCGCAGGCAAAACAGAATTTCGCCTTTTCCAGCAACCTGACCATTGCTCAGCTTATTTTCCTGATGCTGGTGCGGATACAGGATTTGCTGATCGGAGCCAGCCTTGGAGCCGCCGCCGTCGGTGTCTATCGCGTGGCATGGCGCTCCACCGAAATGTTTGCCGCCGCGGCGATACAGCCATTCTCCGCGGTCGGCTTGCAGATCTATTCGCGGCTGCAGGACAATCCGGTCGCGATGAAGCAAGCCTATAAGGCGATGCTGGGCATCTGCGCCGCCCTATCCTTCCCCGCTCTCGTCGGTTTCGGCGTCATTGCGCCTGATCTGGTGCCGCTGGTCTTCGGCTGGAAATGGCAGGCGGCGGGCGATCTTGCTCAAGTCTTCGCCTTCATGGCGATACCCTATACGCTCAATTTTTTCGCTTCTCCGGTGCTGTCGGCAGTGGGTAATACAAAGCGGCAACGCACACTTGCGATTACGCAGCTTGTATCGACGCTAATATTGACGCTCATCGCCTTGCCTTATGGACTGACCGCCGTGGCCATTGCCTATGTGGTGCGTTCTTACCTCACATTACCGCTGCAAATATACTTCCTGAAAGAAGCCTCTGGCATCGGCATGAGAACGACGTTTGACGCCATTAAAGCGCCGTTTCTAGCCTCTACGCTCATGGGCTTCCTGCTTTGGACTACGCTACAAATCTTCGCAGGGGGCCAGCCTCTAACATGGATGAAGCTGTTCGCCGCCATTACCGGCGCGGCCTTATTCTATGCCGCCGCCTTGCTGATGATTTCAGCCACCTATCGCCGTTTAGTCACAGACTTCCTTCCCCTAAAGGAGCTATCCCCCAATGCCTGAACAACTCACTCTGCAAAATACGCACCCCAGCGCGATCATGCACACTCTGCGCGAAACGATCGCTGATTGTGTAAAGCCGTTGCTCGATGATGCGCCTTACGCCCTACTGGATTTCCCGGATCATTCTAATGTTGGGGACTCTGCCATCTGGTTAGGCGAGACGCAATTTTTTGCCGATCACGCCAAGCCGCCCGCCTATGCGAGCAAACTGAAATCCCATGACTCCAATCAGATGGAGCAAGCCATTGGCGATGGAACCATTTTCCTCCATGGTGGCGGAAATTTCGGGACCATCTGGAAATCCCATCAGGATTTCAGGCTTGAGCTACTATCCCGCTTTTCTGGTCGAAAGATCGTACAGCTTCCGCAGTCCATCTATTTCGACAATTACGAGGCGGTCGATGAAACAGCCCGTGCGATTGAACAGCATGGCAATTTCACATTGCTTGTCCGGGATCAACGGTCGCTGGAATTTTCGCGCTGCCACTTCCAATGCGAAGTGTTTCTCTGCCCCGACATGGCACTCTACATGGAACCGCTCAAACGCCAGGCGCCGGTTCATGATTTCTATTATCTGATGCGCACCGACTTTGAACGGTCCGTCAGAGGCAAGGCCGACCACCCCGGCCACTCGTTCGAAAGTGGCGACTGGCTAACCGAAGACAAGCTGCAGATGCGAATGTCAGCAGCGACATCCAAACTCTTGGATTTCGGACAAAGCCCGAATGCCGCGCGCGCATTGAAATATGACCGATTGGCCAGCACCCGCCTCAAACGCGGAATCGCTTCGCTGTCGTCGGGCCGCGTCGTGGTCACCGACCGATTACACGGCCACATTCTATCGACACTGCTCGGCATCCCGCATGTTGCGCTCGATAATAGCTACGGCAAACTCCAAAACTTCATTCAGGCGTGGACATCCGACATCGGGTTCCTGCGCACCGCCGATACGCTCGAAGAAGCACAATCACTGGCAGAGGAGTTGCTG
The DNA here is from genome assembly GCA_947489315.1 of uncultured Sphingomonadaceae bacterium. Taxonomy (GTDB): domain Bacteria; phylum Pseudomonadota; class Alphaproteobacteria; order Sphingomonadales; family Sphingomonadaceae; genus Parasphingorhabdus. Next base: position 438,108 of record CANLCX010000001.1, on the reverse strand, counting down.
TCATGAAGGTAGCGGTAACCGGCCTACGCGGCATCCCGAACGTCATGGGCGGAGTAGAAACGCATTGCGAAGAAATGTTGCCGCGCGTGAAGGGGCTGGCCCCCGACGTCAATATAACGGTGTTTGCAAGAGCGCCCTATGTCAAAAAACCGCGTTATCAATATCGCGGTATTTCTATCGTCAGCTTGCCCTCCCCGGTCTCGGTCTGGCGAGAGGCGATAACATCGACCTTCAACGCGATCCTCGAAGCGCGCCGCAAGAAGATGGATATTATTCACATCCATGCCATTGGGCCGGCTTTACTGACGCCATTGGCGCGATTAATGGGGCTCAAGGTGGTCGTGACCCATCATGGCGAGGATTATAACCGCGCCAAATGGGGCCGCTTTCCCCGATTCATACTCCGCATGGGGGAACGGCTAGGAATGCTATTTGCTGACCATGTCATCTCGGTTTCGCCTTCGCTGGCGAAGAAGCTGCAAAAATCCTTTCCCGGATCAGCCCACCGCATTTCCTATATACCCAATGGCACCCCCGAATTACCCCGTTCGCATGGCGACGCCCTCGCACGATTTTCGCTGGAGGCGAATAAATATGTGCTGGCCGTTGGTCGTCTGGTGCCAGAGAAAGGACTGCACGATTTGATCAAGGCCCATGCTGATATCAAGGATGGCCGCAAGCTGGTTATCGTCGGCGGCGCCGATCATAATAGCGAATATTCCGAATCCTTGCTGAAGCTGGCAAATGACCGGGTCATATTTACCGGATTACAGGATCGCGGAACCTTGCGGGAACTCTATGAAAATGCCGCTTTGTTTGTAATGCCATCCTATCATGAGGGCTTACCGATTGCTGCATTGGAAGCCGGCTCCTGCTCCACGCCCATGCTGCTCAGCGACATTCAGCCCAATCGCGATATCGGGTTACCTGAAGGTGACTATTTTCCGGTGGGCGATACCGGCGCATTGGGCGAGGCACTGAATAAACCCAACTATCTATACCGCGTCGATGCCGCAGAATTTCGCAAGAAATTTGATTGGGATGCAATCGCCCTCAGCACCTCATCCATCTATCACAAAATCATGGAATGATCGCGACTATCAGAAACCGTTGCGGTGAATGATGACACCAAAGGTCCGCGCGAGGATCACCAGATCATAGCACAATGACCAGCGCTGGATATATTCCAGATCGGAAGCCAGTCGCTGTTCCAGATCCGCGCGGGTCATGGTCGCGCCGCGAAAACCGCGAACTTGTGCCAATCCGGTCAGGCCGGGCACCGTCGCATGGCGCAGCCAGTAATTCCGGTCAATTTCCCAGAATAGTTTGCTGTCCGCTTTGGACCCCAGCGCATGGGGACGCGGGCCAACCAGACTCATCGTGCCAAACAGAACATTGAACAGCTGTGGCAGTTCATCGATACTCGTAGCGCGAATGAAACGGCCAACGCGGGTAATCCGGTCATCATCCCGGTCGGTTGAACGGTCGCCATTTTGATCACATAAATCGTCCCGCATGCTGCGAAACTTGTAAATGTTAAACAGCCGGTTGCCGTGGCCCAGTCGTTGCTGCTTGAACAATATCGGACCGTGACTTTCCAACTTAATGGCAATGCCTGTGACCAGCATGAGCGGCGCCAGAAACAGGATCGCCAGCGACACAAGGATGAGATCCATCGCACGCTTCAGCCATAGTTGCACCCGCGTCAACGGTTTGACTTGCGATGCATGGATCAGTCCCCTGGCATGTTTGTCTACCGGGGCGGAGCGATAATGCCGATAAACGTCGCCGGTGACACCTGTGCTTTTGAGAACCAGCGCCCAGTCATTATGACGTTCAATGGGGCAAGCAACGATAACACGGTCAATGGACCGAAACAGATTTCCCAAGCGATCCAGCATGGCCGGATCAGAAATATCGGGGTTTAATCCGGTCTCCTTCGCATCAATAACCGGTTGATCAAAAATGGGGCCGTGCGGAACGCCGTCCACGATAATCAGTTCACTGAGCGGATTAGCTCCCAGCATCCGCTTGGCAAATAGGTGACAGATATAGCGACCACCTGCGATCAAAGCCGATGAAATTAAAAATCCAAAAGCCAAGAAGGATGGATGGTGCTGCTTCAATATCGACAGGCCAAAGAGGATGAAGAGGATCAACGCCATCGTCGCAAAAAGCGATGCAATGCTGCGGACGGTGGCACCCGCGCTCTTATAAAGCGCGCTCCTGCCATAAGCGTTACTATTCAACGCGAGCGCCAGGAAAATGGGAATCGACAACAGGCCAAGCTTTAATCCCGGCGACGCGAAAGGCTGATCAAGCAACAAGGCATTGCTTATCAGAAAGCCAATAAATACCGCCAAAGCATCTGTTACCAGCATGATCGAATAAATACCCGCCCGCCGTGACCGCTTGGTCAGGCTAGAGTCTTTTTTAGTGGCGATTTTCGAGGCTGTGAAAGATGCGTTTTGCAGAGAGCGTATTGTGGCCGTCATCCGAGAACCCTTTCACGATCATTTCAGCGATATGGCGAGGTCAGCCCATAGGTTAGAAATTCAAAATAATGTTGCGCCGCAACAATCAAATCTCTCAATCAATCCACTATCTTGTCATTCGGATCGAATTTTTTAGTGCCTGCCATACTGAAACGGGTTGAAAATATTCCCCTGAGCATTTTTACTGCCATCCTAAAATCGGCTTGTCACCCTATGTTTACAGCGTCCAAGACGGGGTGTGTATTCAACACGATTAGATACCATATGGTCTATCGGCAGTTGCCATGAACGGCATTTGTGCCACGATAGATAGAGTCATGTTCAAATGTTGCATCGCAATATTTCAATGCCAAGGAGCCAAGCTTTGGATAATGCGCTAACAAAAAATATCGAGGCAAGAGGCACAAGTTCGGATCAGAGCCGTAGCCTGCGCTATACTTGGGCGCTGATCCTATCTGATCTTTACCGCTATGCCGGGAACCGCAGCACCCGATCATTTCTGCGGCACTATTTGTTTACACCCGGTTTCAAATATTCAACCGTCATGCGGCTTTGCGGCTGCCTGAAAAAACGCAGTTTAATGCGCTTCACGTTCTACCCGCTCCTTAAACTCTTGCTGCTGCGATATCGCTATAAATATGGCATTGCGATTCCGGAATATACCAAGATCGGCCCCGGTTTTTTCATCAACCGCTTTGGCAACATCATGGTCAATGGTGACGCGATTATCGGCGCCAATTGCAATATAACCCATGGGTCCATGCTCGGACAAATGAACCGGGGTCCACAGCAAGGGTCTCCGATATTAGGAGATAGCGTCTTTCTGGCCGCAGGGTGCAAAGTCATTGGCAAGATTAGTATCGGCGATCGCGCGGCCGTTGGCGCAAATGCCGTCGTCACGAAGCCTGTCCCCAACGATGCCGTAGTGGGCGGGATTCCGGCAAAAATATTGTCGATGAACGGATCAGAAGGCTATATAAACCGGCGCGTCGATACCAATTATAGCACCCGTTTTCGGCCGATTTCTTAGACCCATATCTAGAAAAAACGCTCCACAATCCTGATTGTATCCCCCGGATAAATACGGGTATTACTCCCCAATCTGATCTTCACTTCATTCGGTTGATCCGAGCGTTTGATGAAAATCTGCTTCTGTTGCGCCCGGTAGGTAAAGCCATCGGCTTTCGCAATCGCCGCGAGCACCGTCATGTCGGGATTATAGGGATATTCGCCCGGCTTGTTCACTTCGCCCAATATATAAATTGGCCGAAAGCTCTTCACCTCCACATTCACTTGCGGGTTAATCACATAGCCATCCGCCAAAGAGGCAGCGATATTCAACCCTAGGTCGGCTGGAGTAAGGCCAGCCGCCTGGATATTTCCAACCAATGGAAAAGCCAGAAAACCGTTGGCGCCGATAATATATTCTCCGGTCAGCGTGTCCTCACCATAGGTGTTGATCTGAACCGTTTCGCCAGCACGCAATTGATAAGATTGATTAATGTCCGGCTGCTCGGCCGTTTCAACGGGAAATGCCCCAGAGGACGCACAAGCAGTCAAAAGCAGCGTGATCAAAAAACCCGACCAAATCCTGCGATCGGTTTTTATGCCAAATCGGATTTCCATATATTCTTCCCAGCCAGCAAATGCGAAGCCCCCAACACATCGGTAATATTTGTAGGGATCGCACTCAAGTTCCGCACGACAATCGGAAAGACAAACTGGATCAACGGATAATTATGGTGCACCCGGCGCGATTCGAACGCGCGACCTCTGCCTTCGGAGCTGGTTTAAGGACCTATCCGAAGTGCACGATAGGGTACGCCAGAGCACGATATCAGGCTGTAATCACTAGACTTTTCTGATCGTCTCTCCGAAACCTCTATCCGAGAATACGCCTTGGTTTCCGTCCGCGTGCTTGCGTGGTGCTTACGTGAAACCCGGGCTCGGCAGGGAAGGCACCGGCGCAGACAGAACCGATCCGCGTGCCGGAACCATGCTGGTCCTTCAGCCAGGCGGCTTCCTGCACCATGTCGGCCATCCGGTCGGGCATCACGATGCTGGGTGGAAGTATGATATAATCGAGCCGGTGCGGCGGACCGGGGTGACTGTCCCAGGTGCAGACCGGCGGCCCGCCCGGAGTACGCGTGTCGCGCTGCCAATGGGTGACACGGATAAAGGATCGCCCGGTTTCGGCTGTCCACTCAGTGGCGATCCGGAACAGATCGGTCAGCCCGTGGATCGAGGACAGCTGACAGTCCGGATAGGCCAGAAGCCCGATTTCGGCAACGCATCGCATCATACGATTGTCAGTTTTGCCTTGGTATTTGTCAATATCGCCAATCCTGAATGCCGTTTGAACCGCCTAAATCTCATCTCGTCGAAACAACGACATCAACTATGGAGTTGTACCTATGACTGAACAGACCAACACCAAATTTACTCCCAACCGGCGCGATGTGCTGCTGACAGGTACGGCCGCATCGGCCGCCGCCCTCCTCCCCGGTTTCGCCTTCGCGCAAACCCAACCTGAACAGAAAGGAACTTTCGAAATGTCTACCTTCAATACCACCGACGGCACCGAAGTCTTCTACAAGGACTGGGGTCCGAAAGATGCACAACCCATCTTTTTCCACCACGGCTGGCCGCTCTCCAGCGACGACTGGGACAACCAGATGCTGTTCTTCGCCTCAAAAGGCTACCGCGTCATCGCCCATGACCGCCGTGGACATGGCCGCTCCAGCCAGACCGATCTCGGCCACGACATGGACACCTATGCCGCAGATGTTGCCGAGCTTGCGCGGCATCTCGACCTCAGGAACGCGGTCCATATCGGCCATTCGACCGGCGGCGGCGAAGCCGCGCGTTATGTAGCCCGGGCCGAGCCGGGACGCGTGGCCAAGGCGGCGCTGCTTGGGGCAATTCCGCCCCTGATGCTGCAAACCGATGCCAACCCCGACGGCATCCCGATGGAGGTCTTTGACGGGTTTCGTTCTGCGCTGGCCGCAAACCGTGCCCAGTTCTATCTCGATGTTCCGTCAGGCCCGTTCTTCGGCTTCAACCGCGAGGGCGCGGAGGTCAGCCAGGGCCAGATCCAGAACTGGTGGCGCCAGGGCATGATGGGCAGCGCCTCGGCGCATTACCAGTGCATCGCGGTCTTCTCGGAAACTGACCAGACCGAGGACCTCAAGGCGATCGATGTTCCGGTTCTCGTGATGCATGGCGACGACGATCAGGTCGTGCCGATCGCGAACTCGGCCGAGAAAGCTGTGGGGCTGCTGAAGAACGGCACCCTGAAGGTCTATGAAGGCCTCTCACACGGATTTTTCGCCACACACCCCGACGTGGTAAATGCTGACCTTCTCAAGTTCATCGAGGAGTAAGTCCGACCTTACAATCGCCCGGGCCACCACATTCGTAGTCTGGGCGATTTGGATTGATCGCAAGGAGTGAGAACAAATGGACATCGACATTGGAATTACCACTGAAGGCAAAGTGCAGGCGGCGGACGCCATCAAGAAGCTTCTGGCAGATACCTATGCCCTGTATCTCAAGACGCATGGCTATCACTGGAACGTCGAAGGATCACATTTTCAGCAACTGCATGAGTTGTTCATGCAGCAATATGTTGAGATGTGGAACGCCGTGGATGAGCTGGCGGAACGGATCAGGGCGCTTGGAGAGTATGCCCCTTCATCCTACTCGCAAATGGCTTCCATCTCATCGGTCGAGGAAGAACCCGGCCCGTCAGATTGGCAGACGATGGTGTCCAAGCTGGCCAAAGATCACGAGCAAGTCGCCAAGACCGCAAGAGGGGTGCTCAGGGTTGCAGAGGAAGTTGGCGACGACGCGACTGCGGACGTGGTAACGCCTCGAATTACCCTCCATGAGAAAACAGCGTGGATGCTTAGAGCAACGGCTGCTTGAGCCATCACTATTGCGCTTCGCTCTTAATGGAAGGCTGCCCTAGTATGTAAGGGCAGCCTTCCACCCATTCGCTGATGTTACGAGGCAAAAATGGGAAGCACATAGGCGAACCGCAGCGGAGAATCTCGGCCAGAGCGGTGCAATGAAACGTCGAACTTAACCCTGCATAGCGTTCTTCCATCGTCATTCTGAAGAATGAGACATACGACATCTCCTGTCGCTCTACGCCTTGGCACTACTACGCCCTCAAACCTGTTGCTGATGAGCCAATTCCGGTCTTCTTAATCGATCCCGTAACCAATTGCGGGACCGCCAATGAACGTCCAAACTCTCAAATCAGCAGCGATCGAGCGCGGTTCCCGCATGCTGTTGACGGCCCTTGGGCCCGCCATCGCGGCCTGGCTCAAAGAAGACACCGTTGTCGAGGTAATGCTGAACCCAGACGGTCGGCTATGGGTCGACCGTCTGGGCGAGGGCCTTTCAGACACTGGAGAAACACTTTCAACTGACGACGGCGAACGGATCGTTCGGCTGGTCGCCCATCACGTCGGATCCGAGGTTCATGCGGATGCTCCGCGCGTTTCCGCAGAACTGCCTGGAACGGGTGAGCGGTTCGAGGGACTTCTGCCTCCCGTCGTTGCGGCCCCGACCTTCGCAATCCGCAAGCCTGCGGTCGCGATTTTCTCGCTTGACGACTATGTTCGCGCCGGGATCATGGACGCGAGCGCTGCAGATGCGCTGCGTGACGCCGTTTCATCGCGCTCCAACATTCTGGTCGCAGGTGGCACATCCACCGGCAAGACGACCCTCACCAACGCGCTGCTCGCCGAAGTCGCAAAGACCTCCGACCGTGTCGTGCTCATCGAGGATACGCGCGAACTTCAGTGTACGACGCCTAATCTGGTTGCGCTGCGCACGAAAGACGGGATCGCAACACTATCTGATCTTGTTAGATCTTCGCTTCGCCTTCGACCTGACCGCATTCCGATTGGGGAGGTGCGCGGACCCGAAGCGCTCGACCTGCTTAAGGCTTGGGGCACCGGTCACCGGCATGGACTCTCCCCGTTGCTGTGCCGACAACACTGGCCGGCCCAGTTCTCCTGGAAGCGGTGGGCCCAGTTGCGGAAAAGATCCGTAGTCACTTGGAAGCTGAGAAAGACCCTCGGCTTCCTGAATTCGATCAGTCGAGAAGAGTTCCGACGGCCCATCGATTCCTTCGGGACTATGCAATGCAACAATCAGGATTGCACCCACACCCAATCCGCCAACCACGACCAGGACCGTGATGGCCTTTCGCGACAATCGCATCACGCGCGGTGGATCGGGGCGGAGCCGCAGTTCCTTTGCGATATCAGCCTCTGAACGCCGGGTTTCCTCCATCCCTTGTTCGGTTTCGACATCACTCATCAGTCTGTCTCGTGGTTAACGGCAGATGAAATTTGCCGTTGCGATTGACGACTGCCATCGGTGCGAATGATCCGGACGAGCCGCTGTCTATCTCCCAGGCGAAGCTCCGCGGCAGCGAAAAGCTGATCCACGATCATGTAGTTGCGCCGGATCCGGTAGTTGACGAGCTGTCCATCGCCTTCCGGTCCGATGACGAAAAGCGGCGGCATTTCTCCCTGTCCGATTCCGCTCGGGAACTCTATGAACACCTGCCTTCCGTCATCGAAGGCACGGCGAGGTCGCCAGGGCGCACGATCACCCGTAATACGATAGCGGAAATTTACGTTGGTGAGGTCGACATTCCGGCCAATAGGTAGTGCGGCCTCGCTCTGCGCATTCTGGCGGCGCAACGCGATCAGTTCGTCTTCGGGGTATTGCCAAGAAACCGACGCCATATAGGCCTGCGGCGTCGCGCGCAGTTCCAAATGATAGGTTCTGCGATCTGTATTGATGACAAGGTTGGTCACCAGATCGGGGCGGGTCGGTTTCACCAAGATATGAATACGACGATTGTCGCCAGTTCCGCTCTCGGTATCGCCGATGATCCAGCGAGCCGTATCACCTGCGGCAATGGGACCGGACCCAACCAGACTTTCGCCAGCTTGCAGCGCAATATCCGTCACTTGTCCGGGCGCGGTATAGACCTGGTAGAGGGCACCCGAACTGTAGGGGTATAGCTGGACCGCGTTTATGAACCCATCTCGGACGGGCTCGATGCGCGCCGCCGCATTGGCATTTGTGATCCGCTCGGTCGGTTCAGTGGCCTCCGGTGGGCGGTCATCCGCATCGACGCGCATGAGCTGCCCGGGAAGCGGAAGTGGTTCGGGCCGCTCTACGATCTGAACAGGTCGCGGTGTGTCTGCAATCAGAGTTGCTTCGACGGGATCGTCATAGCTTATCTCGGGTGGCGTGAAGGTAGCGCATCCCGCAAGCATTGATATGGCGCAAAGTGCGACAAGGGGCAGTTTGGTTGAATTGCGATGTTTCATTGAGCGTTCTCCCGTGACCAGTTGATGGCGTGAACGAAAACGCCAAGGGGGTTTTTTCGTAGCCGCTCTGAATCACGCGGCGGCTGGATGACGACGCTGAGGATGCCGGTCCAGCGTTCGGTTCCTGCTAGTTGGCCGTTCACATAGCGACGCTCGGTCCAGGCCACGCGAAAGCTGGAATCCGAGGCTCGAATAACGCTGGAAATCTCGGCGGCGATCTGAACTTCGCCGATACTGCCAAACGGGTCATTCTCACGCGCGAAATCGTTGAGCGCGAAAGCTCCGCGGTCGGTAGTGAAGTCATAGGCGCGTAGCCAGTTCTCGCGCAGGACTATCGGGTCGATCGGGCGTTGACGTACGTTTTCAATGAAGCGGGCGAGGTGAAACGCGATCTGCGGATCGGTCGGGCGATAGTTCGCAGTCGCGGGAGCCACGACCTGTGCCGCACCAAGCTGGTCCACTTCAACGACGTAAGGGACAATTGTGCCTTGGGTGGATTGCCACACGAGCGCCAACCCGAAAGCGGCCGTTGTGGCGAGGCATCCAATCGCCATAAGTCGCCAGTTGCGTGCCTGAACGCGGGCAGAGCCTATGCGGTCATCCCACGCTTGGGCGGCCTTCTGATAAGGTGTGATTGGTTTCCGGGTCTTGGCATATCGCACGCTGGGTCTTTTGAACATCATGATCTCTCCGAAAGGTTGATCACGGCGCCGCTGCCACCACCGTCGCCGGAGCGGATGGCGTGGGCCGCAACGCTTGCGCCGTGTTGCAGGGACTGTTGGCGCTTCATGCGGCGTGCCCAAGCGGGCGGCCCGTCGTTCGCGGGGGGCGGCATGGTGCCGGGGGAATTGCTGAACTTGCCGCCGGTGGCCTCGAAGGCCGTGCGTGAGCCTGAGTGGTAGCCTTCCGAGACGGCCCGTTTGAGAGGACTTGCCGCGACGGATGCACCTGCCTGACCGACCGCAGCCATCCCGCTCGCGGCTTTCCCGGCCACACTGGATCTTGAGGCTGCTCCGATCTGAAACGCCGTCGATGCGCCGCCGGCCACTGCCGAGCCACCGCGCAGCGCAGCTCCACCTGCGGCACCGGCCATCTTGAGACCGGCTAAGCCGCCTGCGGCAACGCCGCCCGCTGCAAGCCCAGCACCAACGGCGGCGCCTGCGCCAAGCTGCGGTCCACCTGAGACGATGCCGTTCGCGATGCCAGGACCGAAGATGCCAAGGGCGAGCAGCGACAGTGCCGCGAGCACGATGGCCATGGCGTCGTTGATGGTTGGCTCACCGGCAAAGCCAGCCGTAAATTCACCGAATATGGTCGAACCGATCCCAACGATTACAGCAAGTACCAAGACTTTTACGCCCGAAGAGATGACGAGGCCCAGGACGCGCTCGGCCATGAAGGCGGTCTTGTTGAAGAGCCCGAAGGGCACGAGGATGAAGCCGGCCAGTGTTGCCAGCTTGAATTCGATTAGTGTGACGAAGAGCTGGATCGCTAGGATGAAGAAGGAGAGGATCACGATGATCCAGGCGAAGAGCAGTATCGATATCTGGATGAAGTTCTCGAAGAAGGACACGAAGCCCATCAGGTCCGAAATGGATTCGAGGATCGGCTGACCGGATTCGAGACCCACCGCCGCGATGCGGCCGGGCTGAAGGAGTTCGCCTGCGCCAATGGCGCCGCCGGTCGCAATCAAGCCGAGTCCTGCGAAGCTTTCAAACACAATGCGGGCGAGTGCGTTCCAGTTGCTGATGATAACGCGAGAGTCCAGCAATTGCTCGAGCCAAGTGCCCGACACGAATGTCCATGACCGTGTCGGGGCTATATATCGAAATCATCGCGCCTGCACATGCCAGGCACTACCCGACCCAAAGGCGGTGTTCTGCGTTCAAACTGCAGGCGAAAGCAGGTCTTCCAGCCCGATCCGCCGGAACATCTCTGCCCTGACCCGATCCGCGACACCGCTGACAACCTCGGACCCATCGTGTGACGGATCGACATGAACCCGGAACGGTCGCTTGCCGAACGGCGCGTTCACAATGTCGACGATACCCCGCGCCACGGCGGATGGGTCTGCGTCGGCGGGCTCAAGCGACCGCAGCCCGTCGAGCGCCAGCGAAGGAACGTCACCATAGGGGCCGGTCAGATAGGCATCGGCAACTTCCTGGTCGTCGGGTTTCCCGGCATGGGCAAAGTGATTGGTGCCGGCGGTGAAGGCGCCCGGCACCATGATCGAGGTTTCGATACCCCAGCGGGCCAGTTCGGAGGCGTAGGACACCGCGAGAGAGTCCATACCCGCCTTGGCCGCAAAGTAGGGTGACAGAAACGGCGGCGTGCCACCGCGCGCACTGCTGGATGACACCCAGACGATAAGGCCTTGGCCCTTTGCCCGCATTCTTGGCAGCGCCGACCGCATCACGCGTTGGGTCGATAGCACGTTGATGTCGTAAAGCTGCGCCATCTGTTCTGGCGTGAACGCCTCCGCCGGGCCGAACGACATATGGCCCGCGTTGTGGACGATCACGTCAAGGCGGCCCGTCTCATCAAAGATCTGATCGATCCCGGCGGCGACAGATGCGTCGTCGACGACATCTAGTTCAACCACGCGCAGATCGACGTCGTTGTTGCTGGCGTAGTCCTTGGCGGCCTTCGCCTTATCTGCATTGTGGCCGCTAACGCCGCGCATGGACGCGTAAACGCTGTGCCCGGCATCGGCGAGCGCGTAGGCCGTCATTTCGCCAAAACCGCTTGATGCGCCAGTGACGACGATAATCTGTTTTTCTGATCCTTTTGTCATTTGATTACTCCTTGGATTTCGAATGGGGGTGGCCCGTTCAGACCAGCCCGCCGTTTGCACGCAGGGTCTGTCCATTGACCCAAGCGCAATCTGGTCCGGCCAGAAGGGACACCACATTGGCGATGTCGCGAGGTTCTCCGAGCCGTTCGAGGGGTACCATCTTGGCAAAACGGTCGATCAGCTCTGGCGACTTGCCGTCCAGGAACAGATCGGTTGCCGTTGGCCCAGGCGCTATGGCATTGACGGTGATGTTGCGCCCACGCAGTTCCTTGGACAGGATCGCCGTCAGCGTCTCAATCGCCGCCTTGGTCGCAGTGTAGACGCCGTAAGTCTCCAGCTTTGTGCCGACTACACTGGTCGAGAAGTTGATGATTGTTCCGTCATTCCGCAGCCGGGCCGCTGCCTCGCGCAGCGTGTTGAAAGTGCCCTTGAGATTGACGGCAATATGCGCGTCAAACAGGGCATCGTCGCTGTCGACGATCTTGGCCAGTTTCATAATGCCTGCGTTGTTCACAAGGACATCAACCCCTCCGAACGCGGTTTCCGCGGCATCGAACATCCGTCGTACGGCGTCAGCGTCGGACACATCCGCTTGAGCGGTGATCGCCTTGCCGCCTGCGGACTCGATCTTCTGCACTACTTCTGCCGCAGCAGTTTCGTTACCGGCGTAGTTGACGATGACGTTTAAGCCATCAGAGGCCAGGCGTTCCGCAACGGCAGCCCCAATTCCGCGGGACGCGCCGGTGACAATCGCTGTCTTGGATTTTGCATCGGTCATGGTGTTTCCTTTCCATTTGCCAGCCCCATGCTGGCGATAACCTGCATTTACGCCTTTGATTGAGCGGGATAATGGGGTAAGTTTTGACATCACTATTCGGAAAATACGAACAATGAGGACGCGATGGATCGGTTTGATGCGATGCAGCTCTTTGTGCGGATCGTTGAACGGCGCAGCTTTACGGAGGCCGCGCATGACACCGGAGTGCCGCGATCCACGGCGACGGAAGTGATCAAGCAGATGGAAGGCAGGCTAGGTGTGCAACTGCTGCATCGCACGACGCGCGTTGTGCGTCCGACTCTGGACGGTCAGGCCTATTATCAGCGATGTCTTTCGATCCTGGGTGATGTCGAGGATGCGGACAGTGCCTTTGCAAATGCACCACCAAAGGGTCTGCTGCGGATTGAGGTTCAAGGCACAGTGGCCAGACATTTTATTCTGCCGGTCCTGCCAGAATTCCTCGCAGCTTACCCTGAGATCGAGCTTGCCATCAGCGAACGGGATCGGTGGGTGGATCTGGTTGAAGAAGGTGTCGATTGCGCGCTGCGCTGGGGCGAACTTCCTGACAGTGACCTGATCGTAAGGCCGCTCGGCCGCGTCAAGCGGATCACCTGTGCAGCACCCGAGTATCTTAGAACATTTGGCACACCGACCGCTCTGACTGATCTGGAGACCCACAAAATGGTCGGGATATGGCCGATGTCGACTGGTGCAGTTTTACCGCTTGATTTTTTTGTAGATGGCAAAATCCAGAGTCTGACACCATCGACACAGGTTTCGGTTAACGGCCCGGAGAGTTACCGTCTATCCACATTGCTTGGTCTAGGTTTGGCACAAATGCCGTTGTTCCATATCGACGAAGATCTCAGGCTTGGAAGGCTCGTTCAGGTTCTGCCCGACTTTCCCATTCCAACTGTGCCGATCTCCCTTCTATATCCGCGAAGTCGCCAGCTTTCGTCGCGGGTCCGGGTCTTTATCGACTGGGCCGTGAGGTCGTTCCAAGACAGCAAGTTTATGTGAGCTTGCGGGGGGGCGTTTAAGGAATTGTAATAAAAGAGAAAATGGTGCACCCGACAGGATTCGAACCTGTGACCTTCGGCTTCGGAGGAAATACGAAGGTCTTTCCGAAGAATACGATAGAGCGCACTATGGTACGATAAGAATTTGATTATGCTTGTTTTTATTAGACATCTATTGGACGTCTCTATCCAGACATACGCCAAGGCTTTCTCTCAAGTGCTTACGTGGTGCTTACGCGAAACGCTCTGGCAGGAAGGAGGCTTCGATGCCAAAGCTCAACAAGCGCCTCGTAGATAGCACTGAGAGACGCGAAAAGGACTACGTGGTTTGGGATGACAATTTGCCCGGTTTCGGGCTCCGAGTGTTTGCATCCGGGAAACGCAGCTACGTCATCCAGTATCGTGCAGGTGGGCGATCGCGGCGTTTCACGATTGGCCTTCACGGGATCTGGACGGCCGAAACAGCTCGTCGCGAGGCCAAAGCACTGCTTGGAAGGGTTGCGCAAGGTGATAACCCCGCTGAACAAAAGCAGCTCGACCACTATGCCATGACGGTTAAAGAGCTCTGCAATCGATACATCGCCGACATGGAGGCCGGCCTCATTCTCGGGAAAGGTGGAACACCGAAAAAACCCTCGACGATTGGTACGGACATCGGGTGCATCAATGGCCACATCATTCCTCTACTCGGCAGAAAGCGGGTCCGCGATCTAACCCGCGCTGACATCACGAAGGCTATGAATGACATCATCGTCGGGAAAACACGCCGGACGAAAAAGACAGGAAATCTGCGAGGGAAATCTATCTTGCGGGGTGGCCGGGGCACCGCAGCCCGAGCGGTGGGGCTGCTCGGCGCGGTCCTTGGATACGCAATTGACGCAGGCGTCATCAAAACCAATGTCGCACACGGCATCAAGAAGCCGAAGGATCAGGTGAGAGATCGAAGGCTAACCCCGGCCGAATACGGACTCTTAGGCAAAGTTCTCCGCGATGCGAGGGGCGACGCCAAGCTCGCCATGGCCGCCGATATCATCCAACAACTCGCGCTAACGGGATGCCGCCGTGGTGAGATCATCGGACTCAAGTGGAGCGACGTCGACCTGAATAATAGCTGCCTTCGCTTATCCATGACGAAAGAAGGTGCCTCAATACGTCCGATCGGACTTCCAGCGGTCGAACTCTTGGAGAACTGGAGCACCACTAGAACCGGCTCGTACGTCTTTTCGGGGCGGCGCAGCGAAGATGGCCCCATTGGCAACTTCCCTACGCTTTGGAAACAATTACTTGCAGATACCACCCTTGCGGACATCACGCCTCATATTTTACGTCACAGTTTTGCGAGCACCGCCAATGACCTTGGCTTTACTGAAATCACCATCGCCGCGTTGGTCGGGCATGCGAAAGGGACGGTTACTAGTAAGTACGTCCACACCCTCGACACGGCACTCATCATGGCCGCCGACACAATCGCCGGATTCATAGATTGCCTTCTAGACGGCGTTGAATTCAAGCAGACCGCATATGCTTTGGATCGAGCATCACGGAAAGCTGCACTTGATCAATTTATTCAGGCTGCAGTTGGCAACGACAACACAAGGCGATTGGCCCCAGCTGTCAAATATGAAACCTAGTGGTGCGTGAGCAGTTAGACTCTTAGCTGGCCTCGCTGATGTTCAGCGCAAAAATGAGTTGGTTGCGGGGGCTCACAGCCATCTAAACTTGCTTTTCCGCACTGCCGCATAAGTATCAGAGGAACTTATCTCTAACTAATTCTCGGCCCTTAGCCGACCTTTAGCATCGTCGTTGAATACTGCGTAGGCAGCCCGCAAAGCGGTCCTTCGCTGCAAGCGCTAAGGCCGCAATCGTTCCGAGGACCAACTCCCACTTATTGGAAAAGATGCTATTGCTAAATTAGGCCATAATGGCCAAAAGTGTAAAAAGCCAATAGCGGGGATTCAGATGCAGACCCTAGGCGCAAAAGACGCGAAATACAGCTTCGGGCGTTTGATCGATCTCGCCCGAGCCGAGCCGGTCGCGGTCGCCAAGCATGGGCGGCCGGTCGTAGTGGTCATGGCAATCGAGGAGTATGAGCGATTGAAGGGCATTGAATTGGGTCACCTTGATGTCGACCCGAGCACGGGTGGGATAGAAGAATAATGGACCAAACCATTGGCAATCAGATTTCATTCCAAAGCCGAAACACAGAAAATTACCTCGGCTCATGTTCGGATTTCACGCGGTTCAATCCGACCCATATAAAATTTGCGAAAAAGCAATGAGTCCCTCGATGGCAGTGAACAGACCCGAACGCGATCTTGAAGAGGCCCTGGTCGCGAAGCTGGGAGAGCTCAAGTACGAGTATCGACCCGACATCCGTGATCGAGCCAGTCTTGAAGCAAACTTCCGGAAAAAATTCGAAGCCCTGAATCGGGTTACACTCACGGATGGCGAATATCAGCGGCTCCTTGACGAGATCGTCACGCCCGATGTTTTCACCGCTGCCCGTATCATTCGCGAGCGCAACAGCTTCACTCGCGATGACGGCACGCCGCTCAACTACACGCTGGTCAACATCAAGGACTGGTGCAAGAACACATTTGAGGTGGTCAATCAGCTTCGCATAAATACGGACAATAGCCATCACCGCTATGACGTCATACTTCTAATCAACGGCGTTCCCAGCGTTCAAATCGAACTGAAAACCCTCGGCATTAGCCCCCGGCGGGCGATGGAACAGATCGTCGAATACAAGAACGATCCGGGTAATGGCTATACCAAGACACTTCTCTGCTTTCTCCAACTTTTCATTGTCAGCAACCGCGACCGCACCTTCTATTTTGCGAACAACAACACCCGGCACTTCGCTTTCAATGCCGAAGAGCGCTTCTTGCCGGTCTATGAGTTCGCCGATGTGGATAACAAGAAAGTCACTCACCTCGACAGTTTCGCCGAAACTTTTCTGGTCAAATGCAACCTTGGCCAGACCATCAGCCGCTACATGGTGCTCGTTGCCAGCGAGCAAAAGCTCCTGATGATGCGCCCGTATCAAATCTATGCGGTGAAGGCGATTGTAGATAGCATCACCCAGAACTGTGGCAACGGCTATGTCTGGCACACCACCGGCAGCGGCAAGACGCTCACCTCCTTCAAGGCCTCAACACTGCTCAAAGACAATCCCGATATCGAGAAATGCCTCTTCGTGGTGGACCGAAAAGACCTAGACCGGCAGACGCGCGAGGAGTTCAATAGGTTTCAAGAAGGCTCCGTCGAGGAAAACACTAATACCGCTTCCCTTGTTCGACGTCTTGTTTCAGAGGACTACATCGACAAGGTCATTGTTTGCACGATTCAGAAGCTGGGGCTCGCACTTGATGAAAACAGCAAGCGCAATAAACAGCAGAAAAAGAACGGCACGAAGAGCTTCAAGGAACAGTTGGAACCACTGCGCGACAAACGAATCGCCTTGATTTTCGACGAATGCCATCGATCGCAGTTTGGTGAAAACCACAAAGCTATCAAAGAGTTCTTCCCACGAGCCCAGCTCTTCGGTTTTACCGGCACGCCGATCTTTGACAAGAATTCCACCCATCAGAAGATCGAAGATAATCAGGCCAGCATGAGGACGACTGAAGACCTTTTCCAGCAGCGTCTTCACACATACACGATCACGCATGCAATCGAGGACGGAAACGTCCTTCGGTTTCACGTTGATTATTTCAAGCCCCAGGGCAAAACCCTTCCCAAGCCGGGCGAACCGTTGGCCAAACGGGCCGTCATCGAGGCGATCGTTTCCAAACATGACCAAGCCACCGGTCAGCGGAGGTTCAACGCGCTGCTCGCCACATCGTCTATCAATGATGCGATCGAGTATCATTCGCTGTTCAAAACCATGCAGGCCGAAAGGCTGGCCGCTGATCCCAGCTTTCAGCCGCTGAACATCGCCTGCGTCTTCTCACCGCCAGCCGAAGGCAATCCTGACGTGAAGCAAATCCAAGAGGATTTACCTCAGGAAAAGGAAGACAACGCTGTCGAGCCTGAGAAAAAGAAGGAAGCCCTGAAGGCTATTTTGGCGGACTACAACGCCAACTATGGAACCAATCACAAGACTGGCGAATTTGATCTGTATTATCAGGACGTGCAGAAGCGCATCAAAGACCAGCAGTGGCCGGAAGCTGATCTGAAGAAGGCTTACCCAAGTCAACCGCACCACAAGATCGACATAACGATTGTCGTCGACATGCTGCTGACAGGCTTTGACTCCAAGTTCCTGAACACACTCTACGTAGACAAGAACCTGAAGTATCACGGGCTGATCCAGGCTTTTTCCCGCACCAACCGAGTGCTGAATGCCACAAAACCGTATGGCAATATCCTTGACTTCCGCCAGCAGCAGGACGCCGTCGATACTGCGATTGCTATGTTTTCGGGCGGTGCATCCGAAGAAAAGGCACGCGAGATCTGGCTGGTCGACAAGGCTCCCGTGGTTATCCAGAAGCTGGAAACCGCCGTGCAGAAGCTCGATGCTTTCATGAAGTCGCAGGGCCTTGGTTCCGTCCCGGACGCGGTGCCCAACCTCAAGGGCGACGCAGCCCGTACGGCCTTCATCGAGCATTTCAAAGAGGTCCAGCGCCTCAAAACGCAGCTTGATCAGTACACCGACCTGACGGACGAAAACCGCAACGATATCGAACAGGTCCTGCCGCGTGACAACCTACTTGGCTTCCGCGGTGCCTATCTCGAAACAGCCCAACGCCTCAGGGCTCAGCAGGGCAAGGGCGATGATCAGGGTAATGGCAAACCGAGCGAGGACGCCGACCAACTGGATTTCGAATTCGTCCTCTTCGCCTCGGCCGTCATCGACTATGATTACATCATGGGCCTGATCGCCAGCTATTCCGACGCAACCCCCGGCAAGCAGAAGATGAGCCGCGAGGAACTGATCGGCCTGATCCAGTCCGATGCCAAGTTCATGGACGAGCGTGAGGATATTGCGGCCTATATCAACACCCTGAAGGCGGGTGAGGGCCTGAGCGAGAAGGCTATCCGCGACGGTTACAGCCAGTTTAAGGCTGAAAAAAACGCAGTCGAACTGGCGGGCATTGCGGGCAAGCACGGGCTGGCCAAGGAGGTGCTGCAAGGTTTTGTCGACACCATCCTGCAACGCATGATCTTTGACGGCGAGGCGCTGACCGACCTGATGGAACCCCTTGGCCTTAACTGGAAGGCGCGGCGGGTGAAGGAACTGGACCTGATGGCCGACCTGATACCGCTGCTGCTGAAGCGCGCCGATGGCCGAGAGATTTCGGGCCTGAGTGCATATGAGCAGTAAACTGAAATCGTCTGCCGCGACGGGCGGCGGGGCTGCATTCGTGCCTGAACGGCGCTTTCCCGAGTTTCAGGGCGCTGGGGCTTGGGAGAATGTTTCCCTTGGCTCTGTCGCGTCGATCAGCACCAAGAAGGTCGGGGACAAAACCTGTGTCCCGATGAGCATCACTTCCGGCGTTGGCCTTGTCAGCCAAATGGAGAAGTTCGGGCGGATCATCGCTGGGGATTCTTACAAGAACTACCTGCTTTTGCGGAAGAATGACTTCGCTTACAACAAGAGCGCCACAAAGGAATACCCCGAGGGATTTATTGCGCTTTACACTGGTGAAAAGCTTGCTGCCGTCCCCAACAGCATATTCACTTGCTTCCGCATCAAAGGCGAGGCGGCATCCCCGAAGTATTTGAACTACTTGTTTTTGAGCAATCTGCACGGGCGGTGGTTGCGGAAGTTCATTGAAGTTGGTGCCCGCGCCCATGGCTCTCTCAGCATCAATAACAGTGATCTCTTGGCTTTGCCCGTCCCGGTCCCAGCCAGTCCAAACTCTCTCAAGGAACAACAAAAGATCGCCGACTGTCTGAAATCAGCGGACGCGCTGATCGAGGCGCAAGGGCGGAAGGTGGAGGCGCTGAGGGCCCATAAGAAGGGACTGATACAGCAGCTTTTCCCCCAAGGAGGCGAAACCCAACCCCGCCTCCGCTTCCCTGAGTTTAAGGACGCGAAGCCCTGGGAACCCTTCAAGTTGGAAGAACTTTGCAAAGCCAAGATTTCTTACGGCATTGTTCAGGCAGGGCCACATGTTCCAGAGGGTATGCCATACATTAAGAGCACTGACTTAAACTCCGAGCTTCAACTCACTCAGTTGTCACGTACTTCAGATGAAATTGCGAAAAAATACAGAAGATCAGAGGTGCTGCCGGGCGACTTAGTCTTTTCACTTAGAGGAAACATTGGCGTATCTCAGATCGTCCCAAAAGAAATACCCGTCGCAAACCTAACTCAGGGAACCGCTCGCATTAGAACCCGAGGTCCTGCTCGCTACTATCTCGCCGCACTTCAGAGCCAGCCCGTACATGAGCGAATTTTGGCTGTAAGCAAGGGTAGCACATTTCAGGAGATTTCTTTGGAAGAACTCAGAGGGATTACTCTTTGTTGTCCAGAAATCGACGAGCAACAACGCATCGCTGACTGTCTCTCGCCACTCGAAGATCTTATCTCAACCGGGAACCAAAAGCTCGAGACGCTTAAGATCCACAAGAAGGGCCTGATGCAGCAGCTTTTCCCCCGGGTCGGGGAGCGTGACGCATGAGCACATACAAGAGCCTGAAAACTCTGGTGGCCCGGCTTCGTGACGACTTGAACAATCCGACCGGTCCAGCCTCGCTAGTCTTGATCTACGCCTATAATCGCACTGGCAAGACACGCCTGTCGATGGAGTTCAAGGACGCAGGTAAGCGCAAGAACAAGAAGAACCCGACTGGGACTCCCGATACGCTCTATTTCAACGCCTTCACCGAGGATCTGTTTGTCTGGGAAAACGACCTGGACGGCGACAGCGTGCGCCGCCTGCAATTGAACGAGCAGTCATCCTTCTTCAATGCGATGACCGAACTCGCGCTGGAAGAAACCATCGCCCGCTACCTTTCCCGTTACGCCGATTTCGAGTTCGACTTCACCTACAAGGACGTTCAGAAGGGCACGGATACTATCTCAAAGCCGGATTTCGTCAGCTTCCGCAAGGGCGGTGAGTCCAACATCAAGGTATCGCGCGGCGAACAGAACATTTTCATCTGGTGCATCTTCATGGCCATCTGCGAACGGATGCTGGATGGGCATGAGTCCTATCAGGAAAAGAAGTATCTTTACATCGATGATCCGGTCTCGTCGTTGGACGACAACAATGCAATCTCCGTCGCTTGCGACCTGGCCAAGCTCCTGCGCAGGGCGGCAACGCGAAGGAATGCCGAAGGCGCGCCCGCTCCGATCAAGGTGATCTTCTCTTCGCACCACGCACTTTTCTTCAACGTCATGTGCAATGAAGTCGGCCGGAGGATTGATGACGCGCCTTCGATCGACCATCGGCGCTATTTCCTGCACCGACCGAGCGGTGACGGCAGCTACATGCTTCAGGCGACCGAAGATACACCCTTCTTTCACCATGTGGCGACGCTCGCCGAGTTGCAGCGTGCGGCTGATCCAAAGAAAGGGAAGCTGTATACCTTCCACTTCAACGCCCTGCGCAGTGTCATGGAGAAGACGGCATCTTTCTTCGGGCACCCGAGTATAGCCTTTTGCCTGAAGGCGCTTGACAACGATGAAGACAGAGCACTGTTCAACCGCGCTTTGAATCTTCTGAGCCACGGCGCCTATGCCATCCATGAACCCACGGAGATGGGCGAGGACAACAAGAAGCTGTTCCGCCGCATCTTGGCTGAGTTCATCACCCACTTTGATTTTGCCTTGCCCAATTTTGGCCATGCTCGCACTTCAGCACCGGCACCCCAAGGAAGACCCGCACCATGAACGACCAAATCCAAAAACAACTGGGCAAGACGCTCTGGAACATCGCTGACCAGCTTCGCGGTTCCATGAACGCTGACGATTTCCGCGACTACATGCTGTCCTTCCTTTTCCTCCGCTACCTTTCTGACAACTACGAGGCGGCGGCCAAGCGGGAACTCGGGAGCGACTACCCTGACCTGCCGGATGTTCTAGAGCGCACTGGTGCCAGCACGCCGCTGCAGGCGTGGTACGAGGATAACCCGGACGACGTTGCCGAGTTCGAAAAGCAGATGCGCCGCAAGGTGCACTACGTGGTCCAGCCACGCCATTTGTGGAACAACATCGCTGATCTCGCCCGCCGACAAAGCGAGGAGCTGCTGCTGACGCTCTACGAGGGCTTCAAATACATCGAGAACGAGTCCTTCCAGAGTACGTTCGGCGGGTTGTTTTCTGAGATCAACCTTTACTCGGAAAAGCTGGGCAAGACGCAGGCGGACAAGAACAAGAAGCTTTGCTCCATCATCGCCGAGGTTGCCCACGGGCTTGCCGAATTCTCCTCAGAGGTCGATAATCTGGGGGATGCTTACGAATACCTGATTGGCCAGTTCGCAGCCGGTTCCGGCAAAAAGGCGGGCGAGTTCTACACTCCGCAGCAGATTTCCGACATCCTGTCGGCCATCGTGACCTTGGACAGCCAAGAGCCCGCCACGGGGCAAAAGAACCGTCTGGCCAGCGTTCTGGATCTTGCTTGCGGATCTGGATCGCTGCTGCTGAACGTTCGAAAGCGTATGGGGCCTCATGGCATTGGCAAGATTTTTGGTCAGGAAAGCAACATCACCACCTATAACCTTGCCCGCATGAATATGTTGCTGCACGGAGTGAAGGACACTGAATTTGAAATCTTCCACGGCGATACATTGGAGAACGACTGGGACATGCTGAGGGAGATGAACCCCGCCAAGAAGCCCTCCTTCGACGCAGTCGTGGCCAATCCACCCTTCAGTCTCCGCTGGGAGCCGACCGATGCCATGGGCGACGACGTGCGGTTCAAGAACTATGGGCTAGCGCCCAAGTCGGCCGCGGATTTCGCCTTCCTATTGCACGGGTTCCATTTCCTGAAGGATGAGGGCGTCATGGCCATTATCCTACCACACGGCGTGCTTTTCAGGGGCGGTGCCGAAGAACGCATCCGCACCAAGCTGCTGAAGGACGGTCATATAGACACCGTGATCGGCCTGCCCGCGAACTTGTTCTACTCGACTGGAATTCCAGTCTGCATCCTTGTGCTGAAGAAGTGCAAGAAGCCCGATGACGTCCTCTTTATTAATGCCGCGGAGCATTTCTCGAAGGGCAAGCGCCAGAACCAATTGGGAGATGGTAAGAATGGGACGCCGGATCACATTGGCAAAATCGTCTCGACCTACCAATTCCGGAAGGAGGAGGAGCGTTATTCAAAGCGCATCAGCATGGAGCGCATTGCCGAGGAAGGTTATAATCTTAATATTTCCCGCTACATCAGCACCGCAGTGCCTGAGGAGGAGATAAAGTTGGACGCCACACACAATGAATTGCTCGAAATCGAGGCCGAGATCCGGGCATCCACAGAGAAGCACAACGCGTTCTTGAAGGAACTTGGGCTTTCCTTATTGCCAAGGGCGGAATGAACTTAGCCCGGTGAGATAGGAGGAGATCTTTAAAATTCCCGCTTCCGCCGAATCGTGCCAATCACACGGAAGAGTTTCATCCTTGAGGATTGTGCCGAACTGCACGGTGCCGAGCAAACTCGCAGTCATCGCTCTTTCTTGAATGTCAGCTGTCGACAGACTCAATTCTCCGAGGTGGAAATACAGCAAACGTCAGGTTTCCGCCCATTCTGTGAAAAATCCTTTGCCTCCATCCAGCAAACAATTCTAATCGTAGCATCTGGACTTTGCGATCTGCTCAAAACATCAAGTTTCTACCGCTGAACCTGTGCTTGGTGGGCAGCTACCTTAAAGGCCGCCTGACCTTTGCTCCACTAGGGCAGTCACCTTATCTCTGGCAATTACAGCAGTCTCTGACTGTGCAGCAAAGCCTGGTAGGGTCACCGTCACTGAATGCGATAGCAGCTTCTCCGACAAGTTCTTGACGGCAGCCTCGGCATCACTTGCGGTCAAACCGATTGTGCGTGCAAGATTAAGAAAATCCGCCATTGTCAGCCGATCATCCTTGCCGTTGAGCTTGAGCGCCATGCGGTCGGTGGCAAGACCAGGGAAGACCCGTGTTGTCACCGCATCATAAAGGGGCGCAAAACGGACCGAGGTGAAGCTCTTTGCCTCCGGATCAGCTATTTTCAGCATGGCGAGGTTTTTGAGATGCATGTCACCATCCGCGATGAGCCAGGCAAAGACGGCGCGCCTAAACAGTATATCGAGGTCAGCGGTTGGATCCGTCGACAGCGGCCGCAATCCTTTGGCCATGCGCTCGATGGTACCATCATATTTGGCGGACGCGGGTAGATCGAGAATGGAGCAGAAGTCTTCCAGTGCAAACCGGCGCATATCGTCGGAACCGTGGCGGATGTCGAACCTTTCGACCACCAGCGCCGGCGGCATACCGTCCGGCATCTCGATCAGCGCCGCAGCGGGCACATCAAAACCGGCGACACGTCCCAGCTCCAGACAGAGCCATTCCACAATCGGCAGCGTTTCGAACCCTGCCGTGCCCGCTGGTTTGAGAATATGCGTGAAAGCGTGATCGATCGCGGGGACCAACGCGCCATCAGTCATGAGACTCATCGGTGCCTTGATTTGGACACCCGACAAGCGCGGTGTTTCTGCCCGCGCAAACACGCGTGCAAGGTTTTGTTCGAACGTCTCTTCGATTTCACCGCGCGCTGGTCCCGCATAATGGCCGGTAAAACGCCCGGCATCCGTGAACACCGACAATGGCGTGGTCAGCACATCAGCTGGTAACTCCGCCAGTTCCGCGCGGCTTTCGACGATTGTGATGTTGGACATATAGCGCCGACCGCGCCGCAGCGCTTCCCGTTCATCGCGGTCATGGAGAATCTGCGCAAGCCAGCCTTCCGGCAGGAGCGACTCCACGAAGGCGGGGAGCTTGCCCGGCGTTGTTTCGCGCACAAGCACAGGGCCTTGCCTCTTTCGGGGTGTCCAGCGCCATTCAAAACCATCATGGGTCAACTGCCCCAAGGGCTCACCATGCCAGGCGATCAGAAAATCGAGTGCTGCCTTGTTGGCGGGCGGCTTGGCCGTGCCCGGCTGTGTCAACAAAAATCGCTCTGCCCCTTCGCCTTCCCGGTACCAGCCATTCTCCCGCGCCAAGGCCCAAGTTGCATCGGCTGCCGCTTTGGGGGAGCCGTGTTCCTCAATCAGTCGCGCGGCCATCTGCCCACGCATATCTGATGTGATTGCACTGGCATGTTCGCTTCTTAACCGAAAGGCTTCCAAAAAACGTTGTCGTGGCGAGGCGACCTGCAGATGTACCTCGCCCAGATCGTCGCCGATGATGGCGGGAGCGGTTGAAGGTTGCGCGGGAGCTTGATTCTGGACAATTTCAACATTGCGCAATCGCGTCCGTTGATTCCGCTTCCCACTGATAAACAGCCGACCATCTTCCGTTGGCGCCAGAAGAAACGCGCTTGCAGAGGAGAGATAGGCGGTCGGATAGAGGTAATGCGCAATGCGGACAGCGTGCGAGAGGATATCCCGGTCTATATCGGCGTCATGCGCAACATAGACGCCACGCACAAGCTGGATCAGATTTCCCGCCTGCGCCCGAAGATGCGCCTGTTTGGCATCAATGGTTTCGCCAACAAGATAGATGGACATGGCATTTTCTCGCATTTCAGATGCGTGCTAATTCCATATTTGCGCACGTACGTCAAGAATTATCACGCATCTCACATGCGCGATAATTCCCTCCCTGCCCATCTCTGTCCACAAAATGCCTGCAGAAATCTGGGTTTCCACCTGCCGTCGAGCCAGAGCCGTGGCGAGGCCATATCTCGCTGGGAAACGCTACAACGCCACCATTCTTGAGAGTGAGAGTGCAGGCGGCTGTGCCGTGACGGGTTGAAAGTCGGGAGAGAGGCTTCCGGCGCCCGTCGCGGAGTATCCTGTCATGTCCCGATCCAAATCCCGCGCCCGGTCCGCCAAGAAACGGACGAACCTCTATGACGAAATCACGAACAAGATCATCGGTGAGTTGGAGGCCGGCCATGTGCCCTGGGTTCAGCCCTGGGGGACAGCGGCGGCCAAGGCACCGCTTGCTATGCCGAACAATGCTGCGACCGGCCGCGGTTATTCCGGAATCAACATCCTCATCCTCTGGGGCGCGGTGATTGAGCATGGTTTTCCGGGCCAGAGCTGGCTGACCTTTCGCCAAGCCCTGTCGCTTGGCGGCAATGTGCGCAAGGGTGAGCGCGGCACCACCATCGTCTATGCGGATCGCTTCGTCCCAAATGATGAGAAGAAACGCGGCCGGGAAACCGGCGATGATCCAAAAGCAATCCCGTTCCTGAAACGCTTCACGGTCTTCAATGCCGCGCAATGCGAAAACCTGCCCGCAAATGCAACTGCGGCAGCGCCAGCGACCCCACCCGGCGTGATCGAACCTATGGTCGAAACCTTGATCGCAGCGACCGGCATCGATTTTCGCATTGGCGGCGATCGCGCCTTCTACGCGCCAATTGATGACTACGTACAAGTACCACCACCGCAGGCCTATTTCGAGCCAATCAACTGGCACCGGACCGCACTACATGAGCTGGGGCACGCCTCAGGGCATCCGACCCGGCTTGATCGTGACATGTCTGGATCGTTCGGATCGCAAAAATACGCCTTCGAGGAACTAGTCGCCGAGATGAACGCCGCCTTCTGCTGTGCCTCGCTTGGGATCGTGCCGACCGTGCGGCACGCCGACTATATCGGTTCCTGGCTCAAAGTTCTGAAGGATGACAACCGCGCCATCATCCGCGCTGCCTCCAAGGCCAGCAAGGCAGCGGACTATCTGCTTGGGTTCCTGCCGGACGACATGCCGCCAGATGGGATGGGCGCGCCCAAACCCAACCGGATTACGGCCTGATCCGGCGTCACAAAGAGGGAGAGGCGTGACGGGTTTTCGTGACGGGTTGGAGGTCGAGAGAGAGGCTCTTGACCGCCCGTCGCGGAGAAAACCAATGACCCAAGCTAAACCCAAGTCGAAAATCGTGCTCAGTGTGTCGCGCGACATTCCTTTCAACAAGCTGGTGCTGTCCCAGTCGAACGTCCGGCGGATCAAGGCCGGCGTCGCAATTGAGGAACTGGCGGCAGACATCTCACGGCGCACGCTCCTGCAGAGCCTGACCGTGCGGCCCGTCCTCGACGCGGAGGGCGCAGAAACTGGCATGTACGAAATCCCCGCCGGTGGGCGGCGCTACCGCGCGCTAGAACTGCTGGTGAAACAAAAGCGCTTGAACAAGACGGCACCCATTCCGTGTGTGATCCGCACCGAGGGGCTCGCGGAAGAGGACAGCCTCGCCGAGAATGTTCAGCGCGCACCATTGCATCCGCTCGATCAGTTCCGCGCGTTCCAGGCGATGCGGGAGAAAGGCATGGGCGAAGAGGAAATCGCTGCCGCATTTTTCATCTCGGTGAATGTCGTCAAGCAGCGGCTGCGTCTGGCATCCGTCAGCGAGACTCTGCGCGATGCCTATGCTGCGGATGAGTTGACGCTCGATCAGTTGATGGCGTTCACCGTCAATCCCGACCATGTCCGGCAGGCCCAAGTGTGGGACGCGATCAAGGATTCCTACGCCACGCAGCCCTACCAGATCCGGCGCATGCTCACCGAAGATGCGGTACGTGCATCGGACAAGCGGGCGCAATTCATCGGTATTGAGACTTACATCGAGGCAGGCGGCGCAGTGATGCGCGATCTGTTCGAAAGCGATGATGGTGGCTGGCTTGAGGATGTGGCTCTGGCCGACATGCTTGTCACGGAGAAGCTCAACGAGCAAGCCGAAGCGATCCGGGCGGAAGGCTGGAAGTGGATCGAAGTCGGTCTCGATTTCCCCTATGGGCACACCTATGGGCTTCGCCGCCTCTCTGGCGAACAGGAGCCACTCACCGATGAGCAGCAGGCGACCCGCGACGCGTTGCAGACCGAGCTCGACAAGTTAGAAGCCGACTATGCCGAGGCGCCGGACCTGCCCGATGACGTTGATGAGCGCTTGGGCGAGATCGAGACAGCGATCGACGCCATCGATGATCGCCTGCTGGTTTACGATGCCGAGGAGGTGTCGCGCGCCGGCGCATTCGTCAGCATCGGCCATAGCGGCCATCTGCATGTAGCGCGCGGATACATGCGACCAGAGGACGAATTGCCTGTCGCGCCAGACGGCGATGAGACGGAGACGGCTAAGACCGACCCGACAGAGGGTGATGATGCGCAATCCATCGATCCAATAAGCGGACCAGACGAGGACGAAGGCCTGAAACCGATCCCCGACCGGCTTGTCACCGAACTCACCGCGCATCGCACGGTCGCCTTGCGGCTCGCGCTTGGTGGGTCCTTCGACACGGCTTTTCTCGCCTGTCTGCACAAGCTCGTGCTGGATCAGTTCTACAGCTATGCGCAGGACAGCTGTCTCGAACTGACGGCAAAGTGCATCTATTTTGGATCGCAGGCCCCGGGCCTTGGCGAAACGCCCTATGCCATCACCCTCGATGAGCGGCATGAGACCTTGGCAGGCAGCCTGCCAAACGATCCCGAAATGCTATGGGACCATCTGGACGCGCTCAATGACGAGACACGTCAGGCGCTGTTTGCGCATTGCGTGGCCTTGACGGCGAATGCAATGGTAGAGGCCTACAACCGCAGACCAAGAGCAATCGCGGATGCCGATCGGCTGGCGATGACACTTGACCTGGATATGGTTTCGGCCGGTTGGAAGCCTACGGCGGATGCCTTTCTCGGGCGCGTCACCAAGGCGCGCATTGCCGCGGCTGTGGCCGAGGCGAAGGGTGACAAGACTGCATCAGATCTGAAGCCTCTCAAGAAAGACATGATGGTCGCAAAGGCGGAAGAATTGCTCGCTGATACCGGCTGGCTGCCGGAGCCGCTCCGCACACCGGAACGGCAGATCGAAGATGGTAGCGATCTTGTCGACGTGCCACCGGCGGCAAATGACGGCGAAACGGCCATGGACGCAGAAGGCGACCCCGCCGACAATGAAGATGCGGGGCAGGACGAGCAGCTCACCGCAGCGGAATGATCAAATCACTCCCCAACTGGGCCCGCCGCAAGGTGGGCCTTTTTTCTATGGAGGCATGTCCATGGCACATTCCCTATCGGAACTGACCGAGGCGCTGGCCCGCAATGCCGAAGCCGTCTGTCGGCACTATCTTTCAAACGGGCGCCGTGAAGGCCGCTATTGGATGATTGGTGATGTCCGCAATACGCCGGGTCGCTCAATGTATGTCCGCCTGACTGGGCCGGATGCCGGCAAGGGGGCGGCGGGCAAATGGACCGATGCGGCCACTGGCGAATATGGGGACCTGCTCGACATCATCGGCGAGAGGTGCGGGCTGGTCGATTTCGCCGATGTTGCCGCAGAGGCGCGACGGTTTCTGCGTTTGCCGCCCCCGGAGACGCGTCCCCAACCAAAGCCGCGACCATCGGCAGCACGTGTTGGATCGCCAGAAGCGGCCCAGCGGCTGTTCGCGATGTCACACCCCATCGCGGGCACTTTGGCAGAAACCTACCTGCACAACCGCGGCATTACGGCGTTGCGGGACACCGGAAACATCCGCTTTCATCCGCGCTGCTATTATCGACCCGACCAAGAGTCGGAGACGTGGCCCGCCCTTGTTGCCGCTGTCACTGATCTGAATGACACGGTCACCGGCGCGCATCGCACCTATCTTGATCCTGCCGCGCAGGATCCAGACAGTTTTTCCAAAATCAATCTCGGCAAAGCCCCAATCAACACGCCGCGCCGCGCTATGGGCGATCTGCTCGGAAACGCCGTCCGGTTTGGAACCCCGCAGGATACCATGGCGGCAGGGGAAGGCATTGAGACCATGCTATCGCTGAAAATGGTCCTGCCGTACATGCCGATGGTCGCAGCGCTGTCCGCCGCCCATCTTGCCGCCATCCTGTTTCCGCCATCCTTGCGCCGGCTCTATGTCGCCCGCGATGACGATCCCGCCGGGGACGGCGCAACGAAGACATTGATCGACCGGGCGCATGCGGCGGGGCTCGAGGCGATCACACTGTCGCCACAACGTGGAGACTTCAACGAGGATTTGCGCGGTCTTGGGAGCGATGCCTTGTGCCAAGCTGTTCGGGTTCAGATCGTCTCGCATGATGTCCAACGTTTCATCTGTCACGCTGGGATGTCCGGGAGGAAGGCGGAACAGGTCTGATCGATCCTGTCGGGACCGGTCATGGGACGCACGCACCATCATCGGCAAGAGCCGCGACCTCGGCCTTCTTCAGAGGGCGACAGAACGGCAAACGGGACGGACCGGCAATGGCTACGCCCGGTTCTTTTCCGGTGGCGGGCATGCCCGCCGTTCCATCGCGACCCAAAAGAACTGGTCTCCACCATCCTCCGCTGCGCTGCGGCCCTACGCTTTGCTTTGGGTGCAGGGCCGTCCCGCCCGCCGTCTTGCGTCGCCATGAAGGCCGCGGCGGTCGCGGCCACCTGACGAAGGAGCTTCCCATGTTCACCAATCCACACGACACGGATGACGAGCCCCATCACAGCGCATCCCCCACCGGCACGATCTGTAGCGAGCTGCGCCTTTACGGCTACCAGCATTCCGACAACGAGCCCGATCCGCGCGACGTCCCCGAAGATCATATAATCGCAGGTGCCATCGCCGATATTTTCGATGCGCTTGTGGTCACCATGGCCGACACCAGACTTGATACCGACCTCGACGAACTGCTTTGGTCGACGGTCAACATGTTCCACCGCGCCGTGGGCCGCATTGAACGCAAGCTCGACGACAACGAACAGGCGCAGAAACGCGGACAGCGTGACCAGGACGGGTCCGAGGTTCAGGCCGTACAGCTCGAACATCTGATCACCACTGGCCAGACTCTTCTTGAACGCCGTGACGGTATGGAGGTCTTCCGCGACACGGCCGCCGAGCATTATCTCCGCCTGACTGGCACGCCCTGGTCACCGCGATCCGGATCCCGGATCAACCATCGCAACCTCACGTCGGCAATGATCGACAGCCGGGATTTCCTCGCCGCGAAAAAACGCGCAGACATTGAAGTGCATCTGCCAACAGGTACAAAGATCGCGCTGACCGGCGGCATGGACTTCAATGATCATCACCTGATCTGGGAGACGCTCGACAAGGTCCATGCCAAACATACCGATATGGTGCTCTTACATGGCGGATCACCCAAGGGCGCCGAACTGATTGCCGCCAAATGGGCTGAGACCCGCACAGTGCCGCAGGTCGCCTTCAAGCCGGATTGGACTCGCCACGGCAAGGCCGCACCTTTCAAACGCAATGATGCAATTTTAGAAGTACTGCCGATTGGCGTGATTGTCTTTCCAGGAACCGGCATTCAGGACAATTTCGCGGATAAGGCGCGAAAGCTCGGCATCAAGGCCCATGATTTCCGCAAGACGGGCTGCGCTTGATCGCTGCTCAAAGGCCGCCCCCTGCTTTGGCTTGCGGCGACGGTCGCCTGAGCGTCAAACGCATATGACATCCGCGTCGACAGCCGGCGGCCACGCCACCCATGGTCGCGGGTCTCATTGATCTGAACGGCTGATGCTGGATTGCACGTAGTCACGTAAGGATGTTTCACCGTGCAAGGGTGCCTCGGCGGTGTCCGTCTCTCCGTCGATCACCGCCCTGGTCATACAGGCATAAGAGGCGGCCGCTTCCTCGGAAAAACCGAACTGGCGGAAGGTGCGCTCCAGTTCCTCACGCGGAATTTCCTGAACTGTGACGGGCCGACCCAAGGCATCAGAAAAGGCTTTAGCCACGTCGTTCGGCGTATATCGGTTCGGTCCCTCGATGTGGAGCGTTCCGGTTTCGCTGACAGGCTCCATCAGGCGACGGGCAGCCACGCGCCCAAGGTCATCAGGGGACACCATCGGCAAGCTGAGATCGGCCGGAAAAAAGCTCGGCAGAGTGCCGGATTCGCGCACCATGTCGCGCATCCCGGTCCAGTTACTCATGTAGTAAGCGCCGCGATTGATCGCCGCTGGGATAGGTTGGTTCGCAAGCAAATGTTCAAACGCGTGCAGCACCGTCAGGTCGCCACAGCGGTCACCCGGTCGAGCGCCATAGGTTGATTGGGCCACGACTTTGTCCAGTCCCGAGCTGTCCAACGCCTCCATGATGGCAGCGACATTCGCCCGTTCCTCGGCATCCGTATCGCCGGATGGATCAGCGGGCGGATTAAGCAAGAAAGCCCGTTGCCCGCCGCGAAAGACATCGCGCAATGCCTCAACATCACGAATATCAACAACGGCGATATGCGCTCCACGGCGCTTTAGCGCTTCACCATGCTGCTCTTTGCGGGTGACCACGGTAACCATTTCCCCCAGACCGAGCAGCGCGCGGGCCGTGGCAGAGCCAACCTGACCAGTTCCTCCGAGAATAATGTGCAAGGCCAGCCTCCAAAAAACGATGCTTTGAAGGAAGTATAGCAGATCGGTCTGCCAGAACCTGTCAGGAGACTTTTTCCGGCACAATGTACAGCGTCAAGACCGCAGTGCTTTTCGGACGCTGTCCGGAAGCAGCTTGGACGCCGCTGTGATCGTGGAGCGCGGCAAGTGCTTCTTGTTGCGTTCCAGAAACGCAATCAAGGCCTCGGCGTCTCTTTTACCTGCTTCGCGCGTCCAGGACGCAACGGCCTTTTGCACGTAATCGTCGCCGTCACCGGCCAGCATATCCGCGATGCCAAACGTGTCCTCCACTTCACCGCGTCGGATGAAGGCAAATGTACTCACAATCGCTGTTCGCCGTTCATGCGGATCATTCGAGCGTGCCAGTGTGTTGAGGATCGATCTATCCTTGTCGACCAGATATGCGCCGACGACATGAGGTGCTGCACGGTCAACCAAATCCCAGTTGTTGATCCGGTCGTGTCGCCGCAGGTAGAGATCAAAAAGGGCCTTCCGGTCCGCCTCCGGCAGCTTTTTCCGCCGGGCTTGAAAATCCATCACGGAGACCGCAGCCATGCGAACCTCGTAGCGTGCATCGTCGAGCAGCGTTTCGACATCCGCCAAATCCAGATCGGTAAACTGCTTCGCGACCGGAAAGACCTTGGGCATGGGGACGCCCATGATCCGTGTTTCGGGATCACCGCCCTTGAAGAAGCGTGCAACATCCTCAATCTTTGCAGGCTCCACCTTCTCTTCCAAAGCGGCAATCAGATCCGTGACTTGCGACATCGGTGGCCTCTACGGAACTTTGGCAACCAGTGCGTCGAGACTGCGATAACTTGCTTCCAGCCCTTCATCCATCGGACTTTGCAACACACCGTCACGTGTCTCCTTGCTGTCATAGTGCAGGCTCATCACCACGGTCGAGTGACCATCTTG
The DNA here is from genome assembly GCA_947489315.1 of uncultured Sphingomonadaceae bacterium. Lineage (GTDB taxonomy): Bacteria > Pseudomonadota > Alphaproteobacteria > Sphingomonadales > Sphingomonadaceae > Parasphingorhabdus. Next base: position 405,269 of record CANLCX010000001.1, on the reverse strand, counting down.
TTCGGAGAAAACCTGCTCGACGAGTGTCTCATTGTCGGGAAAGATGTCGAAGACTTCGGTCAGGAGAAGGCGCTCTTCGCTCTCAATCTCGCGGAAGGTGCCGGTGGCAACCATACGGCCGTCTGCCCATTCCCAAACATAGCGATAGACGCCACCCACACGCAGATCGATTTCGCATTCCGGCATGGTATGACCAGAAGGCCCTGTCAGCCAACGCTTGACCAATTCGGGATCAGTATGTGCACGCCAGACGAGCGATTTCGGTGCATCGAAGCTGCGTGTAATTACTATCGTCGTCTCCGTGGGGGTGGTCATCGCGAGGGGTCTCATGTCTTCGGCTCCTTTGTCTTCATGGTTTCCAGAACGTCATCAAGCCGCGCATAATTTTCCGACCAGATCATGCGGTAATGCTCAAGCCAGTCGGAAATCGCCTCAAACGCGGCAGGTTCGATACGACGCGGTCGGGCATTGCCGGAAATGCGCGTCGAAATCAGCTCGGCATCTTCAAGCACCTTCAAATGGCGCGAAATTGACGGCTGGGATATCTCAAAAGGCTGCAGAAGTTCGGCGACAGTCGCCTCCCCTTCAACAAGGCGGGCCAGCAGCGCCCGGCGGGTCGGGTCAGACAGCGCATGAAAAATATGATCGAGTGATGACATAGCTGTATTAATATAGCTATTCTGCTATATAGTCAAGTAGGGATATTGCTCTTTCCCCATTTCCCTTTATGCGTGACAGCCACTAGCCTTGGTTGCGGCGCAATCTTCGCGATGGGCAGCATTCTTTGGCCAATTGCGCCCAGTTCCCCGTCATCGAACTGTCGGGAGCGCAGCATTTCTGCTATGCTGATTGAGCGCCGAGGTGGTGGTGGCAGGCGCAACCGTTCATCGTTTTGCACGGAGACATCCACCATGATCGCGTTCAACATTTTGCTCCTCATCACCACTATCGGCCTCTTGTGCTGGCTGGTATTCTCGCTCGCCATCTATGCATTGCCTTTACTCATTGGAGTCACGGTGGGCATGTGGGTGCATGGCAGCGGAGCTGGCCCGATTGGCGCCATTGTCATCGGAGCCGTTGCCGCCGCTGCGATCTTCATCATTGGACAACTCGTTTTCAGCTTCGCACGACCGCTGTGGATCCGATTGGTTGTCGCAGCCCTGTTCGTCGGACCGGCGGCGGTGGCCGGTTACGCCGCCACACATGGCATCGCGAAACACATCATACCCTCTGATAACTGGCAAATCGCCGTCTCGATCGTGGGCGCTGTCGCCATCGGTATTGCGGCGCTCGCTCGTATGGCAGGCATGACCCCAACGGAATCAGATATGGAGCATTTGCGCGGATCGTAGTCCCCGGATGGCCGGAACGGGAAAGGGAGAGTCTGATGCTTTGATCTTCCAAACACCCAGGCCGGTGATCGAAGGCGTGGGGGTTGAATGGATATCCTGAATCGACCGACGCAGGACCCGATTTATGTGTAGGCCTTTGTACGGCACCCGAAAGCGCAAGCCGTCATGGCACGTTGGAGCAGTATCAATGCTGGATTGGCTCGTTAGCTGACGGAAAGACGAGCTTGCCTGACATGGGCGACGATTGCGATGTCACCGTAATAGGGTCGGACTTTCGCGGCGTCACCGGGTTTCCAGTTTCTCCATTGATCTTCAGAGTTGGGGGTCGACCGCTCCAAACGGCCTCTTCAATGGACTGATCTGGCCGAAAGGCGGCTTCGCCTCGACCGCCTATGGCTCAACGGTGCCGGCCCACTTTCTTCCCCTGCCGGCTGCGCCGCCATTCCTCGCGAAATCAAGAAAGTCTCCCGCCTCCGTCCGGCGCTGACGCTGGGCCCTCACGGGTGAGCCGTCGGTCGCCTTCGACCTGCCGATCTCCATCGAGGCCGCAATGGTGCGGGCTCGGAAACATCTGATCAAGGAGAACTACAATGGCAACCATCGGCACCTTCAAGAAGTCCGGCAACGAATATACCGGCGAAATCGTCACCCTCAATGTACAGGCCAAGAACGTCCGCATCGTTCCAGAAACCAGCCAGGCCAGCGAGAATGCACCCAGCCACCGCGTACTGGTGGGCCGCGCCGAAATCGGCGCCGCCTGGTCAAAGACCTCAAACGAGGGTCGCGGCTATCTCGGCCTCAAACTGGACGACCCCAGCTTCACGGCTCCAATCTATGCCAACCTCTTCGACGAGGAAGACGGCGAAGGCTTCAGCCTCATCTGGAGCCGCCCCAATCGCCGCAATGGCGACTGAGTCCCTGACGAAAAGCCCCACCTGAGTTCTTCAGGTGGGGCCTTGCTATCACCGAATGTCGGCTCCGAGCCCCCATACTTCCCCGTTCGTGCAGTGCAGCAAATGACGGCTTTCGCATTACTTAGGGATTTTCCTAAATAATTTGACAAAGCTGACGGAGCCTTGTTACTTAGGGATATGTCTAAGTTTGATTCGACCCTTGATCTGTGCTTCTCGGCCCTCGGCGATCCGACGCGGAGAATGATCCTCGAGCGCCTTGCGCGTAGTGAGGCGACCGCAGGCGAATTGGCGGAACCCCACAACATGGCGCTGCCCTCTTTCATGGAACATCTGAAGAAGCTGGAAGCAGCCGGATTGATCACATCCGAGAAGAAAGGACGGACCCGTGTCTGCCAACTGGCACCGGATGCCTTCTCGCCCGCGAAGAACTGGCTGACAGAGCAAAGCGAAATCTGGGAAGGACGGCTTGACCAATTTGACGATTACATCACCAACCTTATGAAGGAGAAGAACAAATGACTCTCGATCCCAAAACCGACCTCACGTTCACCCGCACGCTCAATGCACCCCGATCTGTCTTATGGGAGTGCTGGACCACGCCCGAGCACATCAAGAATTTCTTCGTCCCCAAGCCACACGGGATTGAGAAATGCGAGATCGACCTGCGTGTGGGCGGCAAGTTCAACACGACGATGAATGTCGAGGGCAACCTGATGGAAAACGAAGGGGTCTATCTGGAAGTCGAGGAAGGCAAGCGCCTCGTCTTCACCGACACCTATAGCGAAGGCTGGAAGCCTGCGGCCGATCCCTTCATGACAGCAATCATTGAATTTGAGGACGACGGCAATGGCGGCACCACATACACCGCGACCGCACGGCATCGCTCACCCGAAGCGCGTCAGAGCCACGAAGACATGGGGTTCTACGACGGCTGGGGTACAGTAGCGACGCAGCTCGAAGAATACGCCAACTCACTCAAGTGACAGATCTTCAATTGGCAAAATCGGGTGGATGCCAATGCGGTTCGATCAGGTTCCACGCCGCGGCACTCAGCGACAATCCGCATGTCTGCCATTGCCGCATGTGCCAGAAGGCGGCTGGAAACCTCTTCGGTGCGCGCGTTGGCGTCTTGGTCCGTGATCTGACCTGGACACGTGGGCAACCATCGAAGTTCTACAGCTCGGAAGGAATCGCGCGCGGGTTTTGCGGTGATTGCGGCACGCCACTCTTCTATCACAACGAGGAAAGCGAGCGGATCTCGATCTCGATCGGTGCATTTGACGATCCATCCGACATCGCTCTTGCCTTTGAGTTAGGGATCGAAGGCAAGCTACCACAGACTGCGCAGCTCGTTGACTTGCCGAACTTCGGATCAAGCGAAGAGGACGATCCAGAGGGCACCGCACTCGCGCGGCGGACATCGCACCAACATCCCGACAACGACACCTATGACTGGCCTACATAGCTGACCTTCAACGTGAATAGATGAACAAAAAAAAATTTTTGTCCGCGTTGTTGACGACTGTGAGATCGCCTAGCCATCCTCCTCATCTGGCATCACCAAGTCTAAATGACTGACCTCCAGGGCCACAGCCAATTCATAGAGCGTTATAACCGTCGGATTGCGGCGCCCTCTTTCAAGGCTACTGAGATACTGCTGGCTAAAGCCCGAGCGCTCTTCGACCTGCTCCTGCGTCAGACCCTTTTCCCGACGCAGGCGGGAAAAGTTCCGACCCACAAGTTTGCGCATATCCATCGCAAACTGGTCGCAGTTTACATACTATAAGTTTATCAACTATAGTATGTATTCATGTTTTGCTGGCAGGAAATACCGATGACATGTGGTTCGGATCACGCCGTCACGCCGATGCCACCCGCACATCGCCTGATGCCATCACTGATACTTCTCGGAAACCTCAAAACCGATATGGTCTCAGTTGAGGCTGGAGGCGCTACAAAAGCAAGTTGGGGGCGAGAGTGAACACTGGATTCCAAGATCAACCGCCAGAGAGTGCAGAACTCACAAGTTACGACCGGACCCATATGAAACTCTATCTACGGCTTCTCGATGCCAATGCCGATGGGGCCGACTGGCGGGAAGTCGTACAACTTCTGTTTGACCTTGATCCCGACATTGATCCCGTGCGCGCTCGCAATATCCATGACAGCCATCTCACCCGTGCGCATTGGATGACGAAGCATGGCTATCGCCATCTCTTGCGGGAAGCTCGGAGCTGAGCCAACGCGATGCCACAGCGGCATCGCCTTCTGCCGGGCACTGGCCTTCTCAGAATTTCTGCAAGCCGCGATGATGCGCCCACGCATTCAACATGCGAGTCTGGAGGGTTAGGATGTCTCATGACCCATCCCGGTGGCGCTTGGCATCGGCATATGACTACGTCGACGATCTCCCGGTCTCGGATATCGCCTGGGAGTGGTTGCGCCGGAACGAAGACTATCAAAGCGATTTCGCCCGAACTCAACAACCAAGGACGGACCCTCGACGCTTGACGCGCCTCATGCGTCGGCGTTGGGGGTTACGATTTCCCGGTTCGCCCCGACCAAACTTCTAAAGAAGCGAGCATACATTGGCTTCCTGATGCCGATACGGGGACGGTCATTCTCACTGCGCAGACACCGGTTTCAAATACGCATGTGGCGTCTTTCCCGGAACTTGATCCAGAAACCATACGCAGTGACCTGGACGGGTTGAGCATCACCCACGGGCAAGGGCTTGCTGCGATCTCCCTTTTGTTTCTGGGTGAAACGCGACCCAACCAACCGCTCGCCGCCCTCATACCGCTTGATGAGAATGGTCTTGATCGCATCGAGGCGCTCACACGGCTTTGGCGCGCTCTGAACGGTCGTACCCAAACCCCCGATACGCGCCTGACAACGCAGCGACGGCGTCGGTTGCGTTTAATGCTGCAAGCCACCGATGGGCATTTTGCTGGTGCGACGTACCGAGAAATTGCCAATCGGATTTTTGGCATCCACCGTGTTGCAGCTGATCCTTGGAAAACATCGGCGCTGCGGGATAGCACAATCAGACTCGTCAAAGACGGACAAACAATGGTCGCTGGCGGTTATCGCAAACTACTGCGTCACCAACGGCGAAAGTGACTCAACGAAAACTTGCTTAGGTATGCCAAGAGTGACCTCGATTGACACATTATATTTATGTTGATATCAACGTATATTATGCCTGCCTCGCTCCCCCCCTCCGCGACCGTCGAGGTTCGCGACCGCTGCATATGCTTTCGGACACAGCGGGCCGCGCGCGCGCTCGCCCGGCGCTTTGATGCAGCATTCCGGTCGTTCGGGATCACCCAGGGACAGTTCTCCCTGATGATGTCGCTGAACCGCGACCAGCCACCGGCCATGGGCGAAGTCGCAGCATTCCTCGCCATGGACCGCACGACACTGACTGCGGCGCTAAAGCCACTTGTGCGTCGCGGACTTGTGCTGACTTCTGCCGACCCGAAAGACACACGCGCTCGCCGGCTTTCGCTTACCGACGAAGGTCGCATGCTGCTGGCCGAGGCATTGCCAGTCTGGCGCGACGAGCATGACGCCGTGGACAGGCTGCTCGCACTTGAGGGTGGTCTCGACCTTGAAGCGCTACACAGTGGGATTGGCGTGCTCGGCCAACAGAATATTGAAAGGAGCAAATGATGGCGAAGTTTTTAACCATCGGTTACGGAAACCGAGATGGGTATGATCGCACTCCCGTCGCGATCCGCAACGCCGCCCACGAACAGGACGCACAGCTTGTCGCCCAAGGTGCCATTATGGGGGTTGCAGGTCCGCCTGTGCAGGTTCGCAATCCCGAAGCGTCCGGTGTCAAAACCAAGAACGGACAGTTTATGTCCGCAGATCTTCCGGTTGCTGGCTTTGCGATAATCGAAGCAGAGTCGCTGGAAGATGCGGTCCAAAAGGTGTCGGGCGTTCCCTGTGCTGTGGCGCATGGGGTCGTGGAAGTTTGGCCCATAGGTTAATGAGCGGGTCGCAAAGCTGACATCCGACAGTCAATGCTGAGGAGGAGAGATGGCATCATGAATGAGATGACGATAACGACATTCGATTGGGTTCCCGAAGCACCTCGAGGCTATGTTCGGGACATTCGTCTTCGGTGGGCGTTGGAAGAGGCTGGATTTCCTTACAAAATCGAGAGTACACCTTTCAAGGATCGCGGTGAAGAACACTTTCAACATCAGCCTTTCGGCCAAGTACCGTGGCTAACGCATGGCGAGATTTCCATATTCGAAAGTGGAGCCGACTTGCTCTATGTCGCAGAAACCAGCGAAGCATTGCTACCGACCGACCCGAAAGGGCGTAATGAAGTGATCAAATGGCTATTTGCGGGGCTCAATTCTGTTGAGATGGCCGTTCTACCCTTCACGATTTTCAAGTTCACAGAGGATGAGGAACAGACACCAGGGCGACAGGCTTTGGACGGATTCCTTGCCGCGCGGCTCGGGCACGTCGAGACTTATCTCCAGGGACGCGATTGGCTGACGGACGCGTTCTCTATAGCAGACATCATCATGGCTGATGTGCTTCGCTTGGCCGATCGCTTCGATGCGCTTGCCGATTATTCAAATTGTCGTGCCTATGTCGAACAGGCGACATCGCGACCGGCCTTCAAAAAGGCCTATCAAGACCAGCTCGATCACTTTGCTGCAGCAGACTAGCCCTTCTTGCTTAGGCGGGGCGTGGAAGATTTACCGGAAAACCGCCGTTGTCAGAACTCAGTTTATGACGGCCTTGGGGCGGGGCCTCTACCAGGAGCCGTAGGTGTGTACCGGTCGCTAGGGGATGTCAGCCAAAATGCCGAGAAACACGCAGTGGGATCAAGAAGCGCACGACACTAGACACCACGCTTCCGCACAAGCTCCTGTTCGATGACTTCTATACCCCATTGCTTACCGGGCATCTCAAGCGAAAGCACAAACCGGGCCGCTGATCGACAGGTAAGAAGCTTCTTCAGGCCGCAATCAGGCGCGCTAACCAAACGTCTACAATCTATCGACCGCAACCGCCTATATTGACTCGACTGAGGGTGAGATTTTAGCACCCCCAACTTCCCCATCCCCCTTTGCTGTCCTGCTTCGCCATCGTGACCGTTGTTCGCCACTCCTTGTGAGTGGCTCCATCGCATTCACGGAGGCCAGATCATGCCCGCCAATACTGCCGACCTACCGCCACGCTACCTGAGAACGCCCGAAGCGGCGCGCTTCCTGAGCCTGTCCGGCCGCACATTGGAAAAACATCGCACCTACGGAACTGGCCCCGCTTACCGCAAACTTGGCGGGCGCGTCGTCTATTCCATAGACGATCTGCAGGCCTGGGCTGATCGCGGCGCTGTGACGTCCACCTCCGATCCGCGCGGATCGGTTCTGCCCGCCAAACGCCATGATGATGAGAAACTTGCGAAATCCAGCGGCGGGCCACGCTGAGCGTGTTTGGTCCCACCATGATGAGGAAACAACCCACCCAGTCCGAGCGCGCCCAACTGGAGCTGTTTCATGCTCTCGGCGGCGACCTCGCGCCCCGCGATGCGCAGGATCTCATGGCCTATCCCTTTTTCAGCCTGTCCAAGTCGCATCGGGTTAAACCGATCGACTATGAGGTTGCCGATATCGCTATACGCGTTGAGGCGGTCCCCGAACACGGCATGGCGACCATTTGGGATGCAGACATCCTGATCTGGGCGGCCAGCCAGCTTGTCGAAGCGCGCGACGCCGGGCTGCGCACGTCGCGCCTCATGGCGGCGACGCCTTACGAGATTCTCACCTTCATCGGTCGCGGCGTCAGTTCACGCGACTACAAACGGCTCAAGGCCGCGCTCGATCGGCTTCAATCGACCACAGTGGCGACGACGATCCGCCAGCCCGCCTTGGGACGACGGCACCGCTTCTCCTGGATCAACGAATGGGTCGAGCGCACCGATCATCAAGGCAATCCTGCCGGCATCGAACTGATCGTGCCGGACTGGTTCTACAGCGCCGTCCTCGACGACGCGCTGATCCTCACCATCGACCGCGCCTATTTCTCGCTGACCGGCGGCTTCGACCGTTGGCTCTACCGGATCGTGCGCAAACACGGCGGCAAGCAGCGCGCCGGATGGCGGTTCGAGTTTCGCCATCTCTATCTCAAATCCGGCAGCCTCTCGCCCTTCAAGCGCTTCGCCTATGAACTGCGCGACATCGTTCGCCGCCAGCCACTGCCCGGATACATTCTGTCGATCGAGGTCACGATTGGCGGCAAGACGCTGCTCGCCTTCGAGCCCGCGCCCTGTGGACAGGATGTTGACGGCCTCGTGCTATCGGGAACCCGGCCTATCGGGCCATCGGGAACCGCGGTGTCGTGCCATCGGGAACCGAAACCGGGCCTAACGTCCGAAGACAAAAACGAAAATCGCGCCTCTAACTTAGAGTCTAACCAAGAATCTAACATTTGTTGCGCGCGAGCGAGTGTGGAAAACAGATCCGCAGAGACGCAATCCCGCGCGACCGAAACGCATCCGCGCCGTCGCCCAAGCTCTATTCCGGGAGCGGAGCGATGATCCCGTTCGCGTCCCACCATACCCAAGTTGAGCTCATCTGGATCGAGAAGCAGGTTGAACACTGGCTTCGCTTCGGCCGCGAGGCCGGCGAACGGATCATCAATCGCCAGCGGCGTATGGTCAGCTTCGCGCCCGGAAGCGTCTTCGCCTTCGTGCGCTGGCAGTCCAACGACTATGGCACGGTCCTGTCGCGTATCGACATCGTGCGCGCGGTCGAACCCGGCGAAGCATATCAGACGCTCCCCTTCGTGCGGCCCGGTGGCGACATCCTTCTACATGCCGAGGGCTGGCCGAAGGTCGCGCGTGTTTTGCAGGCGGTCGATGCCATCGACGCGATCGACATCGATCCCGCCGATGTTCCACCGGAATATTGGCGGCACGTTCACAACCGAATGGCCGCACGTCTTGAGCCACGGCGCTACACACCGACCCGTCATACCGCCTTTCTGAAGCGGCGGAGGGTCGGCCAATGAAACACCGAGCGCTGCTCCTCGTCGGCGCCGCGGCGATCGGTGCGATCGCAGCGTCTGCTTTCGTCGATTTCCCCACGCGTGTCATTTGGAACGCCAGCCCGTCCGCTCCGATCGGGTTCTACCAGGTGCACCCCGTCGACCAGATCGACGTACAGGACTTCGTCGCCGTCAATCCGCCTGAACGGCACGAACGCTTCGTGACGGAACGCCGTTATCTGCCGCCGGACATCCCGCTCTTGAAGCGCATCGTCGGCCTGCCGGATCAGACCGTCTGCCGCATCGACCGCAACATCACCGTCGATGGAGTGGCGATGGGAGAGGCGCTTCGGCACGATTCCATCGGTCGACCGATGCCCGTCTGGCAGGGCTGCCGGCGCATCGCGGCAGGCGAAGTCTTCCTCATGAACCGGAGCGTCGAGAACAGCCTCGACGGACGGTATTTCGGCCCGATCCCCGCCACCTCGATCATCGGCTCGGCGGTCCCGCTGTGGACCGACGAGGATGGAACGGGCGGCTACCGCTGGCGTGCGGATTCCCGATGACCAGCACGGCAAACCTTCCACCAACGCCAATCGAAAGGACATTCCCATGGCACATATCGGACACTTCACCCGCACCAGGGACGGCTATCGCGGCCACCTCAAGACGCTCACCCTCGACGCTGAACTGACGCTCGTTCCGGCCGAACAAACCGACGCCGAGAACGCACCAGACTACCGCGTCCATATCGGCACGGACGACCAAGCCCAGGAGATCGGCGCAGGCTGGAAACGCACCGGCGAGAAGGCCGGGGATTACGTTTCGCTGCTGATCGACGATCCGGCTCTGCCGCATCCAATCCACGCCAACCTGTTTCATTCGGTGAGCGAGAACGACACCTATCTACTCACCTGGAACCGGCCGCCGAAGCGCCGCGAACAGAGCTGAAGCGATGCACATACTCCGCCATCGCAGCGCCGCCGGATGGCTTTGCGCCATCCGGTCGGTTGCTCTCCTTCTCCTTACCGGCCTCTTTTCCACTGTCGGACTGCCGTCGGTCGGCATCGCTCATAGCACGCCGATCGCGCAGTCGGTGCAGGATCCCTATGGCGCTTACTTCACAGAGGCATCGCAGCGCTTCCGCATGCCCGAGCGCTGGATCCGCGCCGTAATGCAGGTCGAAAGCGCAGGGCGCGTGCGCGCCGTTTCCAGCGCCGGCGCGATGGGCCTCATGCAGATCATGCCCGCAACCTGGGCGGAGCTGCGCATCCGCCATCGTCTCGGCCGCGATCCGTTCGACCCGCGCGACAACATTCTCGGCGGTACAGCCTATCTACGCGAGATGCACGACCGCTTCGGTTCGCCCGGCTTTCTCGCGGCCTACAATGCAGGGCCGGAACGCTACCAGCAGCATCTGGACACCGGTCGCGCGCTGCCACGCGAGACCCGCGTTTACATGGCGACACTGCTTCCGATGCTCGGACTGGCGTCGAATGACAACACTCGCGTTGCGGTTCCGCTACCGCCCGATTGGCGCGAAGCTCCGCTGTTTGTCGAACGATCCCAGAGCAATTCGGCTGCAGACGCAACGCAAGACAAGCGCCGTTTGGAGACGCATCCACGACGACCAAAATCGCATCACCAAAGCGCCGACGGCGCACAGCCCGATGCCATGTTTGTTGCGCGGACGCGTATAGATGGGCGCCCATGACGATCGCTGGCGCAATTCGCAGTTCCGAAAGCAGAAGCGCAATGTGGCGTGGAATGAGCGGAAAGGTCTGCAACAGGGGAAGGGGATGGCAGGATAAAAGCCGACGATGTGCGGCTGTGGACGGTTGTGGGTTTTCAAAGGGTTATGTGATGCACTCACGATGTGCGCAGCACACGCGCAGCCTGCGATCATCGTTGTTTCTCCGCAAATTCAATGCGTTTGCACGATGTGCAGGACATTCGGCATGAGCGACGAAGACGACTTCCGCATCCGGCCTGGCCGCATCCGCTCCTCGACCAGCCGGCGCGCACGACCCTTCATCGTACAGGCAATGGCGGCGGCACAGAAGGCGGGTTCCGGTATCTCGCGCAAGGGGATGATCGTGCCCGGCAACCGCTCCCACTTCGGGCGCGGGAAACGAGCGGCCGTACAAGCCAATCGATTCATCACGGCACGCTCCCGAGGCGCCGTCGTCAAGGCGCGTGTCGTCCGCAACAATGGACGCAGCGCGCCGCTTGCAAAACATCTCACCTATTTGCGCCGGGAGGGCGTGACCCACGATGGAGAGAAGGCAAAGCTGTTCGGGCCAGGCAAGGGAGAAATAGACGCAAAGACATTTGCCGAGCGCTGCGAAGATGACCGTCATCATTTTCGCTTCATTGTCTCACCTGACGATGCGCTGGAGATGGCGGACCTCCGATCCTTCACCGCCGACCTTGCCCGGCAGATGGAAAAAGATCTCGGAACCAAACTCGACTGGGTCGCCGTTGACCACTGGAACACCGAACACCCGCATATTCATCTCATCGTGCGCGGCGTGCGGGATGATGGCGACGACCTAGTGATCTCCCGGGACTACATCAGGGAGGGTATGCGCGATCGCGCCCGCGATTTCATCACGTTGGAACTCGGTCCACGCACCGACCACGACATCCGCAAATCCCTTGAACGACAGATCGACAGCGAACGCTGGACCACCCTCGACCGCCAACTCCAGCGTGACGCCAATCCCCACGGCATCATCGACCTCGCGCCCCGCCGCGGACGCGGGCCAGACGAACTTCACACGCTCAAGGTCGGACGAATCCGCAGGCTTGAATCCCTCGGCCTCGCCAGTCAGATCAGCCCCGGTCAGTGGGTGATGGAGGAGAGCGCAGAGGCGACGCTGCGCGAACTCGGTGAGCGCGGCGACATCATCAAGCGCATCCATCGCGGGCTTGCTGAGCGCGGCATTGAGCGAGGCGCATCGAGCTACGTGCTGGCTGGCGAAAGCCTGAGCGATCCTGTCATCGGCCGACTGGTCGATCGCGGTCTCGATGACGAACTCAAGGGAACGGCTTATGCGGTGATCGACGGTGTCGACGGTCGCACCCATCATGTCCGGCTGCCGCATATCGACGCGGCCGGAGACGGCGCACCCGGATCAATCGTCGAGTTGCGGAAATTCGACGATGCGAAGGGCCGCCGCCGCGTGGTGCTCGCGGTCCGCTCTGACCTGTCGACAGAACGGCAAGTGACCGCGTCGGGGGCGACCTGGCTCGATCGGCAGGCGATCGCACGCGAACCGACGCCGCTCGGCGGTGGCGGGTTTGGCGCCGAGGTCAGCGATGCGCTGGAACGGCGCGCCGAGCATTTGATTGGTGAAGGCTTAGCGATGAGGCAAGGTCAGCGTGTGATCTTCAATCGCGACTTGCTGAACACGCTGCGCAAGGGAGAACTGGATGCGGTCGGCGAACAACTGTCGGAAGAGCTCGGCCGCCCATACGTGCCGTCTGCATCAGGGGAATATGTCGCCGGCACCTATCAGCGGCGCATCGCGCTCGCCTCGGGCCGTTTCGCGATGATCGACGATGGCCTCGGATTCCAACTCGTGCCCTGGACACCGTCCGTCGAGAAGCATCTCGGCAAACACATCTCAGGCGTCACGCGCGGAAATGGCGGCGTCGATTGGGACTTCGGACGAAGCCGGGGGATTGGGCTCTGATCTGCTTTGCTTACATCGGTCGTCGTTGCGGCAAAGGTCTGGAGAGAGCCCATACCTCCCAATTTCGCGCAATGCGGCGAATGTCTGCAATGCGCGCGATCAACTCTTCATACGATCTTCGACTATGACCCTGACCTGCTCGCGGAGCCATTTGTTCAAGGGGTCGGTCCGCCGTCTCTCGTGCCAGCAAAGACGGACGGGAACGGAATCGAGATTGAACGGTAGCTGGGCCACACCGAGCCCAAAGCGGGCCACGTGGTGCCGTGCGATTGGCAAAGGCATCGTCGCGATTGCGCCGGTTCTCGCCACGAGGTCGGGAATGGACGCAAACCTTGGCGTCCAAGCGATCACGTGACGATTGTGCCCCATGGCAGCAAGCCGTTGATCTGTGTAGCCTGCTTCGTCCTCTCGGAAGCCGACGGCGACATGAGTCGATTTGAGGTAGGACTTCAACGAGACCGGCGGTGTCACATCGGGACGGTGCAAGAGGACGAAGGGCTGTTCGAACAAGACTGATGCGCCGAGGCCCTTTGGCGGGGAGGGTGCGACCGAGACGGCTAGATCCACCCTACCGTGGCCGACCTCTTGCCAGAGTGATTGGTGATCGACCTCCCTCACGCGCAGGACAACACCCGGTGCACGCCCGCGTATGTGCGAGACCAGGTGCGCGAAGGCAATTTCGTGAACGTCATCTGCAAGACCCACCGTGACTTCAGCACGGATCGAAGCCGGATCGAAGTCGGAGTGTGTCAGCGCCTGCGTGATGACGTTTAGAGGATCGCGGATTTCAAGCCAAAGCGCCTCCGCTCGCGGTGTCGGCTTAACCCCCTTCGGCGTCTTTTCGAAAAGCGTGTCGCCGAGAATGTCTCTCAGACGCGCTACAGATTGGCTGACCGCAGGCTGAGACCGACCAAGGCGCTCGGCGGCCAGGCGGAGGTTTCTTTCAGACATGATCGCGTCGAAGACGATCATCAGGTTCAGGTCGGCATGCATGGTCATAATCAAAGCTTATGATAGTGCTAAAGTTGTTCAATTGGAAGATATGAGGTGCAGACCGTAAATTCAGTTCATCGGCGCTCAACGCCATAACCAGAACCAAGGACTGAACCAATGATCACCACCAACCTCCGCACCAACCAACTCAGTGACACCGCCTACGACGCATATCTGACCTACCTGAGCGTCCTCGATGCCAAGGACATCGACGGCTATGCCGAATTCCTGGCCGATGACGTGTCGATCCAGTTCGGCAATACGCCAGCCGTCGAAGGCAAGAAAGCCGTAGTCGAGATGCTCGGCGGCTACTGGCAGAGCTTCAAAAGCATCGAACATGATCTGCTGAATATCTATGGAACGGACGAGACCTACGTCTTGGAGGCGTTGAATCACTACGAGCGCCATGACGGAAAGCAGATCACCGTCCGCGCCGTTGCCTTCACGGACAAGAACGAAGATGGGCTGGTGAAATCGGTTCGCATCTTCGGGGACACATCACCGCTTTTCGAAAGCTGAGTTTCGCGACAACAGACCATCTGTGCCGGGCATGGATAAAAGTGGCCGCCCGGCACCGATAGCAGGCATTGGTCTCCTGCCGATCAACGGCAGCGAATTCCGCACAGGGGTCGTCTGGACCTCGCTTGGCCGTGCCGCAACGCCGCAAGGCAGCTATGAGCCCATTTTACATGATGCTGCATGCTGCACGAATGTCGGCTCTGATGAGCGCCAACTTGATCATATTAGAAGAACATGATATTAGTGATGACTAATATATTACCTGTCTAGGGAGTATGATCATGGATTTCGAAAGAGCGTTTGGTGCTGACATTCGCGAGGTCGGCAAAGGTGAGCGTGAGGGTCACCCCACGCACGTGGTTCGCGCCTCACGCACCTATCGGACCAGTCAGGCCGACTTATGGACTGCAATCACCGAAAAACAGCGGATAGAACGCTGGTTCGGTAATGTCTCCGGCGACTTCAAACCCGGTGGACGGTTTTCCATCGAGGGCAACGCAGACGGCGACATAATCTCCTGCGATCCGCCGCATACCTTGGCCCTCACTTGGGAGTTTGGCGGAAACAAGAGTTGGGTCACTGCGACGATCCAGGATGTGGAGGACGGCGCGCTGTTGACGCTTGAACACGAACTTCCGACTGACGAGGAAAGCGAAGCGCATTGGGAAAAATATGGCCCCGGCGCAACAGGTGTTGGCTGGGAAATGGCAATGCTGGGGTTGGACGGCCATGTGCAAACGAACGGCCAAAGTGTGATTGTGGCGGGTCAGGCATGGGCAGAAGGAGAAGACGGCAAGAGCAGGTTGCGTTTCTGGGCGGAGGCATGGGGGAAGGCCAATGCTGAAGATGGCACGCCCATGAAGATCGCAATGGAAACTGCCGCTCGCACCGCAAATTTCTACACCGGGGAAGAGTAATGCACGCTTTCGATGTTCTGTCGGACCCCGTACGACGACGAACGCTGGAGCTGATAGCCCAGAAAGAGCTCGCATCAGGTGAAATCGTCAACGTCATCGAAGCTGAATTTGGCATTTCACAATCAGCAGTTTCACAGCATCTTCGCATCTTGCGCGATGCCGGATTTGCTCAGGTGCGCAGAGAAGGTGCAAGACGGTGCTATTCGATTGATCCAACAGGCTTCGAGGATGTGCAGGGGTGGCTTGATCAGCTTCGTCGCTATTGGGACTCCAAGATGGAATCTCTTGCAACCGAGATTGAGCGAGGCAAGCGTTCCGGCAAGGCAAAGTAGCTGTTGTCGGCTCAAAAGCGGCCACTGAATGCGCTATGGCGAACGGCCGCAAATGTTCGCCTTGCTGTCGTGAGCCAGATCGGCCTGCACGTCCGCTTCCGGGATACGCCCGCCGTTAGCCTGTCTTTTTTCGCTACTGTTCGATGGTGTGACTAAGTGGCTTGATTAAGGTTGATTTCGCGAGTGACGAGCTCTGACCTTCTCTTCGACAAGGAGAAGAAGGACCATGCCCGCAACGAAAATCCTCTGGGGTCAGATCATCATCGTCTCGCTCATTGTGCTTATGGCGACATGGACGGCGACGCAGTGGACAGCGCTGCGGCTCGGCTTCCAACCCCAACTTGGCGAGCCCTGGTTCGAAGTCTGGGGATGGCCCGTCTACTATCCGCCGACCTTCTTCTGGTGGTGGTATGCCTATGACGCCTACGCCCCACCAATCTTCATTGAAGGGGCGATCATCGCAGCATCAGGTGGGTTCGCTGCTGTCGGCATGGCAGTATTCCTGTCCGTGCTTCGTGCGCGCGAGGCACAGGATGTCGACACCTACGGATCGGCGCGTTGGGGGACGTCGAAAGACGTCAAACGTGCCGGGCTCTTCCAGCCGGACGGCGTGGTGCTGGGGCGCCTAGAAGGCAGCTATCTCCGCCATGACGGACCGGAACATGTGCTTTGCTTCGCGCCGACACGCTCCGGCAAGGGTGTCGGCCTAGTCATCCCGACGCTCCTGACCTGGCCCGGCTCGGCCATCGTTCACGATATCAAGGGCGAAAACTGGCAACTCACATCCGGATTTCGGTCCAGGCATGGCCGCGTGTTGCTGTTCGATCCGACCAATGCTCAGTCGGCGGCCTACAATCCGTTGCTGGAAGTTCGGCGTGGCGAATGGGAAGTGCGCGATGTCCAGAATATCGCCGACATCCTTGTCGATCCGGAAGGCTCGCTGGAAAAGCGCAATCACTGGGAGAAGACCAGCCACGCTCTCCTCGTCGGCGCAATCCTGCACGTGCTCTACGCGGAATCTGACAAGACGCTTGCGGGCGTTGCCGCCTTCCTCTCCGATCCCAAGCGTCCGATTGAAGCGACCTTGCGGGCGATGATGGCGACGGCACATCTGGGGGAGGACGGGCCACATCCGGTGGTCGCAAGCGCGGCGCGCGAACTCCTCAACAAGTCGGGCAACGAACGCTCAGGCGTCCTCTCGACCGCCATGTCATTTCTCGGTCTTTATCGCGACCCAGTCGTCGCCAAGGTCACACGGCGGTGCGAGTGGCGCATCGCGGACCTGGTCGAAAGCGCCGCGCCGATCACTCTCTATCTCGTCGTGCCGCCGTCGGACATCAACCGTACCAAGCCGCTCATCCGCCTCATCCTCAATCAAATCGGCCGCCGACTGACCGAGGACCTCGATGGACATGCACAGCACCACCGTCTTCTCCTCATGCTCGATGAGTTCCCGGCGCTCGGCCGTCTGGATTTCTTCGAAAGCGCGCTCGCCTTCATGGCGGGCTACGGATTGAAGAGCTTCCTGATCGCGCAGTCGCTCAACCAGATCGAAAAGGCGTACGGGCCGAACAACTCGATCCTCGACAATTGCCACGTCCGGGTGAGCTTCGCGACCAACGACGAGCGCACCGCTAAGCGGGTCTCCGATGCGCTCGGCACCGCGACCGAGCTTCGGGCGATGAAGAACTATGCCGGCCACCGGTTGTCGCCCTGGCTTGGGCACCTGATGGTCAGCCGGCAGGAGACAGCGCGGCCACTGCTCACCCCCGGTGAGGTCATGCAGCTCCCCCCCGCCGACGAGATCGTCATGGTGGCCGGCACACCGCCGATCAGAGCCAAGAAGGCGCGCTATTTCGAGGACGCGCAGTTTCAGGCGCGCATCCTTCCGCCTCCGGTTCCAGAAAACGCAGTAGGTTCTCAAACGGACGACTGGAGCGAATGGCCGCTACCGCCCCGACCGGACATCCCCGATCCCGCCGACCGGCCAGATCGCGAAGAGGGGAGCGACTCGCGGCACGAACAACGACAGCAGGCGGAATTGGATCAGGTACAAGTACCAGACGACGTGAAGCCTATGGAAAATGAGTTCGAGCCCGATCTGCATAGGTCGACGACGGACCGTGCCGCACAACTTTCGCAGTTCGACCGACAGGCGCGGCTGAACGCACGACAAGCATCGCTCGATCCGGAGGACGGCATAGATATGTGAGGATGCGACGATGAAGCAACGCAAAAAGCAGCGACTATCTGTTTATCTCGATCCGGAGATCATGACGGCACTTGCCAACTATGCGGGCCGTCGCAACCATTCGCTCTCTCTCGTGGCCGAAGCCGCCATCGCTTCGTTTCTGTCACCCGATGCAGCGGAGCGGCAGGAGGCCGCCACGACGAGAAGGCTCGATCAGATCGACCGCCGCATCTCACGCGCCGAACGTGACATCGGCATCTCTGTCGAAACCCTCGCGGTGTTCATACGCTTTTGGCTCGCGACGACGCCGCCTTTGCCCGAGCCTCAGCAGGTCGCAGCCAAGGCCAAGGCCGGTGAACGGTACGACGCGTTCGTTGCTGCCCTTGGACGGCGTCTCGCTCAGGGACCGAAGCTGCGACAGGAGATTTCGGAGGATATTGAGGTCCAATGAAAGTCCAGTCCGCCATTGGAGCCATTCGAGGCGAGGCTTTCAAACTGGTGCGGGACGAAGGCATCATATCATGACTGTCGGGTTTAGATTCATGCACATTCGCTGAACGCCGCCAGAAATATCCTGACACATTCACGGGCGTGATCTTTGAGGTCGGCATTCGAAGGGATGCCCGCATCGCCGAGGAACATGGCCGCGTTCGTCGGGCCTCCCATAACCAGCCAGTTGAAATGGGTCGCGGCGGAGTATGGATCATCGCAGTGCAATTCACCGGTCTTTGTGTAGTGTCCGATGGCCCGAGCATACCGGGCAATGGAACGCCCCGCGCCGTTATCATGAAGCGAGCGGCCGAGGTCGGGAAATCGCTCGACCTCACCGATAACCATGCGGCGAAGACGCATGAGGCGCGGCGTCATGACGACAATCAACTGATCGGTCGCAGCTTCCAGGAAAAAACGCTCTGCCGACAGGCCCTCGAAATCGTCCTCTACGTCCTCGCCAATGTCCTTCGCTGCCCCACCGGTCATCCGCTCCACGACCAGCACGAAGAGCGCTTCCTTCGACTTGCAGTGCGCGTAGACGGTTTGCTTGGACACGCCCGCCTTGTCCGCGACAGAATCCATGTTCGCGCCAAGAAAGCCGTGATGCAGGAACACCTCTTCGGCGGCAGCGAGAATCTTTTCCCGGCTTCGCCTGATCCTTGTTTCTGCACCGTTCGACATGCGATCCGCTCCCTTGGTTTTCACCAGCATACACGGTTCACTTGACTAATCAAACTAGTCAGTCCAGTCTAATCAATGAGAATCGGGAGATGAGAGGAATGGAAGCATCCCACCTTAGTTGCCGTTGCGGCGAAGTTCGTCTGACAGTCGATGGACCGCACATCGCCTCCGTTGAATGCCTTTGTGCAAGCTGTCAGGCAGCAGCAGAGAAACTGGAATCTTTGCCTAATGCGGCTCCAATCCTAGACGAGAAGGATGCGACCGCCTTTGTCATGCATCGGAAGGATCGTGTGAAGATCACAAACGGGCAAGACAAACTGAAGGCACATCGCCTGTCGGAAGATGCGGGGACGCGCCGTGTGATTGCCACCTGCTGCAACACGCCGATATTCATGGAATTGAAAGGTGGCCACTGGCTCAGCCTCTATGCCGCCTTGTGGCCGGATGCTGATCGTCCCGCCATCGAAATGCGCACCATGACCGGAACTCGGGACGATCTGCCCAACGATGTTCCAAATCTTAAAACACATTCCTTTGCCTTTTACGGACGACTGTTCGGAGCGTGGGCGCGCATGGGTTTCCGCAATCCGCAGATCGCCGACAATGGAAAGCTGCATGTCTGAGCCAGATGACAAGATCGAAATCGAAAGCATCACCTCCCCCGGTCGCACAGAACGGGTGAACCGCGCCAAATACACAGCCATGCGCGAGGCATTGCTACCCGTCCTGCCGGAAAGCCCACCGGGACTGAAGGTCGCCGAAGCAAAGGAAGCGTTGTTGCCAGACCTGGATCAGGGCCTTTTTCCGGGCGGGGCGAAAGCAGGATGGTGGCTGAAGGCCGTGCAACTCGACCTCGAAGCAAAGGGGATCATAGCGAGAGGAACTGCCAAGCCTGTCAGGCTTTATCGGTGCACGTAGGCTCGGACACTGCTTCCCAGAGTTGTGGATACAGGCGGACAATTCCGAAACTGTCTGTCACCAGGTTTGCCGCATAATTGTGGGAAGGCGAGCTGTAGGCATACTCGGTTTCCGACAGCCGCCGATAAACCTGCGTAAGGGGCTTGAAGCACCAGTCGTCCGTATCGAGCCAGACAGCGGTTGTTTCCACTTCCTCACCAACGGCCAAACCCAATCTCCGGATCGCGTTGGTATTTGTGGCCGGTGTGAAGCCAAGGTCAATGTCCAGAAGTCCAGTAACCCCGCTGATCTCGTCCCTATCCCTGATCCACCTGCCAGCCGCAACGCGCGAAAGGGAAAACTCTTTCGCTGCAGGACCAATCCATCCACTCACCCAGGCAGACTGGCTCGACCAATCCAGATCACAGGAAACCTGGTATTCGAGTTTCGCGGTTTCGTTGCCGCCCAAGTAGATCGCAGTCCCCGAAATTCTGTAGCCATCGGCGGATTGCATGAACGAACAGGCATCCAATCCTTGAACGTCTATCCGACGCCACACCACGTTGCGCGCAAGCTGCGATCGTACATCGGTCACGCTAATTTCCCACCCTCCAAAAGTATCGGGTCAAAACGACCGACAGGAACGTATGCTGTGTACTGCCCAATTGGAAGGACGGGCTCGACTTAGGCGGTTTCTCTACACACTCGCAGTTTCGGTCATAGCTGCGATTGTTGCCACTTCTTTGATCCAAGCGGGCGTGAGGGCAGTTGGATTCCGAAGTGATAGGTACAGCAATGGCGGGGCGCTGGGTCATTCCATAGGAAATAGCAGTCGCGCATTGCTCTCACGAATCTGTTTAACTTCCGCCGCTGTCAATCCCAATCGTTCTAATGCGTCGACGGTTTCGGCGAGCGAAAACTGCGGATAATCCGACCCAAGCAATACTCTATCAATGCCGACATTGCGGAGCGTCCAGACAAATTCATCTTCGACAGGCGAATCAGCGACGAGAACTACAATGGCTGAAATATCGAAATAGATATTATCTCCAAGCAGACCGTCAGCAGTGCGCGCAAGACGCAAGACATTCCAAAATCGGAAGTTCGTTCCGCCAATGTGCGCAAAGACAAAACGCGTTTCCGGAAAAGAAAGAGCGAGGTTGAAGAGCTTTTCGTTATCGTCTGGCACAATCCCGGCATTGTCCACCAGTACTACCATACCGAGTTCGCCTGCACGACTGATCAATGCCTCGACCCTTGGATCTGCCACATCGAAACGCTGAGTGTGCGGGTGAACCTTCAAAACTCGGACACCCAAGCGAGCAACGCGTTCGAGCTCTGCCACCGCGTCGTCCCCGTCATAGGGGTGAACGGTTGCAATCGGCACTAGTCTTTCATAACGACCTGCGAGCGCGACCAAAGCATCATTGCGCATGCGCGCATCCTCGATCGCTCCCGCCAGTGCTTGGTTCGGCCCTCCAAACCACATCGCACCGAAGCCGACTAGATCGAACTCAGCTCCATCGATGGCACGTAGATATGCTTCAAGCGATAACTCCCCGTCATTCAGATGCACATGCGTGTCGAATACAGCATTTTGGGCCGATGCAGGGAAACCCGTGATACAAATCAGAAAAAAGAGAAAGATGATTTTCATCAGAGTTTTTCGATAATGAATTCTCCCCAAAATGCAAAAGATATCGATGGATCAATGCCAAAAGGCGCGGCGCTGGCCTGGTTTGTAGTGCCAAGCGTGTTATAGCGTATCCACTCTTCTATGCTTCATCGACGGCCTGCCGCTTCAGTTGGTCACCGATAGAAGCGTCTGCAAAGTGGAGAGACAAAACCTACAATAGTTTTCGCACAACGTAGGACCTTTGAGTTGATCACATTGAACTGGCCCCGGCATTGTGGCTTCGAATGTGGCTCTCCCGCCATTTCTCTGTATTTCTACGCCACACCACTACTACGCCACTGATACTGTTGCACAGCGGCAATTCGTTGTTCTTTTAATCGTCCCCGATCCGGGGCCGTCAGGTGACGTCCCCTCCAGACGAGGACGCACATGGCCACTTCATTCCAGCAGACCGAAGCGATCATTCGCGGCAGCCGCATGCTGCGCACGGCGCTCGGTCCGGCGATCGCTGGATATCTGGAAGACCCGCAGGTGGTTGAGGTCATGCTCAACCCTGATGGACGGCTCTGGATTGACCGCCTTTCGGATGGGCTCCAGGCGACCGAAGACCATCTGTCCGACATCGATGGCGAGCGGATCGTCCGCCTGGTGGCCCACCATGTCGGCGCAGAAGTCCATCCGGGCAGTCCGCGCGTGTCGGCGGAGCTCCCCGAGACGGGAGAGCGGTTCGAGGGACTGCTGCCGCCAATCGTAGCTGCCCCGACCTTCGCGATCCGCAAGCCCGCTATCGCCGTCTTCACCCTCAAGGACTATGTCACCAGCGGTATCATGTCTTCGACCCAGGCCGAGACCTTGACCGAGGCGGTCGCCGAGCGCCGCAATATACTCGTGGCCGGTGGTACTTCCACTGGTAAGACAACGCTCACCAACGCGCTCCTGGCCGAGGTCGCCAGAACCGATGACCGCGTCGTCCTGATCGAAGATACGCGCGAACTGCAATGCACCGCACCGAACCTCGTGGCGCTACGCACTAAGGACAATGTCGCCTCGCTTTCCGATCTGGTTCGGTCTTCGTTGCGCTTGCGCCCTGACCGGATTCCGATCGGTGAGGTGCGCGGGTCCGAAGCCCTCGATCTCCTTAAGGCTTGGGGCACCGGCCATCCCGGCGGCATCGGCACAATCCATGCGGGGACGGCTCTGGGTGCCCTACGACGCATGGAGCAACTTATCCAGGAAGCCGTCGTCACCGTTCCGCGCGCACTTATCGCCGAAACCATTGATCTCGTTGCCGTCCTGTCCGGCCGCGGTTCTGCGCGCCGCCTGTCCGAACTCGCGCACATCCATGGTCTCAGCTCGGTCGGCGATTATCGCCTTACATCCACACAACTCGACCCGAAAGGACCTGCTTGATGTCTCAACAACCTATTTCCATGCGCCGCCTCTTCGAAGCAATGTGTTTTGCCGGGATTGTTCTGCTGACCATGGCGTCGACGGCCCACGCAGCGGGATCATCCATGCCGTGGGAAGCGCCACTGCAGGCAATTTTGGAGTCTATTGAAGGCCCGGTTGCCAAGATCATCGCGGTCATGATCATCATCATTACCGGCCTGACGCTGGCGTTTGGTGATACGTCCGGCGGCGCGCGACGCCTGATCCAGATCGTATTCGGTCTGTCGATCGCCTTCGCAGCATCGAGCTTCTTCCTATCTTTCTTTTCCTTCGGTGGTGGGGCGGTGATCTGATGGAGGACACTGTCTCAGGCTTCACGATCCCCGTCCATCGGGCCCTGACCGAGCCGATCCTGCTGGGCGGGGCACCGCGTTCCATCGCGATCCTCAATGGCACGCTTGCGGCAGCCATTGGCCTAGGTTTGCAGCTTTGGCTGGCGGGCCTGTTGATCTGGTTGATCGGACATCTCGCGGCGGTCTGGGCGGCCAAGCGCGATCCTCTCTTCGTGGATGTCGTACGCCGCCATGTGCGTATCCCCGGTCATCTAGGGATATGAGCGA
The DNA here is from genome assembly GCA_947489315.1 of uncultured Sphingomonadaceae bacterium. Classification (GTDB taxonomy): domain Bacteria; phylum Pseudomonadota; class Alphaproteobacteria; order Sphingomonadales; family Sphingomonadaceae; genus Parasphingorhabdus. Next base: position 381,621 of record CANLCX010000001.1, on the reverse strand, counting down.
TGATGAACCTTGCCGAGTATCGTCGCACCTCAAATCACCTGGCTGATTTCCTGCCTTGGGCCGCACTTGTTGGCGAAGGTGTTGTGTTGAACAAGGACGGGTCGTTCCAACGCACCGCACGGTTTCGCGGTCCCGATCTCGACAGCGCCGTGCCCGCCGAACTGGTCGCGGTGGCTGGCCGCATAAACAATGCGCTGCGTCGTCTTGGATCTGGATGGGCGGTGTTTGTAGAAGCCCATCGCGTGCCTGCCAGTTCCTATCCCAACAGCATATTTCCTGATGCGGCATCGGCACTGGTCGATACCGAACGCAGGGCGCAATTTGAAGAAGAAGGCGCTCATTTCGAGTCCGCCTATTTTCTGACGCTGCTATTCTTGCCACCCGCTGAAGAAGCCGCACGAGCTGAACGGTTTCTCTACGAGGGCCGCGAACACACGTACAGTGCCGATGCCCGCGAGACACTGGCTGGTTTTGTCGATCGCTCCGATCGTGTGCTGCAACTCATCGAAAACTTTATGCCCGAATGCATCTGGCTCAATGACGCTGAGACACTCACCTATCTCCATGCCACGATCTCAACCAAGGTGCAGCGGGTCCGTGTCCCAGAAGTGCCGATGCATCTCGACGCATTACTCGCCGATCAACCCTTAACTGCTGGCCTAGAGCCAATGCTGGGAGACGCACATGTGCGCATCCTCACAATCACTGGTTTCCCAAGTGCGACAACGCCGGGCATCCTGGATGATCTCAACCGGCTCGCCTTCCCCTATCGCTGGTCAACTCGCGCAATCATGCTCGACAAGACGGATGCGACAAAGCTGCTCGCCAAGATCCGGCGCCAATGGTTCGCGAAACGCAAGTCGATTGCCGCCATTCTCAAGGAAATCATGACCAACGAAGCCTCGGCGCTGCTCGATACAGACGCCCATAACAAGGCGATGGATGCCGATGCCGCGCTACAAGAACTCGGCTCTGACCTGATTGGTGAAGCCTATATCACCGCGGCTGTGACAGTCTGGGATAAAGATCCGAGGATTGCGGATGAGAAGCTGCGCCTTGTCGAGAAGGTGATCCAGGGCCGCGACTTCACCTGCATCGTCGAAACCGTCAACGCGGTCGAGGCCTGGCTGGGTTCTCTGCCGGGCCATGTTTACGCCAATGTGCGCCAGCCGCCCGTCTCGACGCTCAACCTCGCGCACATGATCCCACTCTCCGCGGTCTGGGCAGGGTCGGAATGGGACGCGCATTTGGCAGCACCCCCGCTGCTCTTCGGCCAGACCGAAGGCGCAACCCCGTTTCGGTTCTCTCTTCATGTCGGCGATGTTGGGCACACATTGGTTGTCGGACCAACCGGGGCGGGCAAGTCGGTACTGCTCGCCTTGATGGCGCTGCAGTTTCGCCGTTACGAAAACTCCCAGGTCTTCGCCTTCGATTTCGGTGGATCAATCCGGGCTGCGGCACTCGCCATGGGTGGCGATTGGCATGATCTCGGCGGCGGGCTGTCTGACGAAATGTCGGAACCGGTTACGCTTCAGCCACTCGCGCGCATTGATGATGCCGCGACACGTAGCTGGTCAGCTGGCTGGGTTTCCAGCATCCTGGCGGGCGAAGGCATCACCGTGACACCGGAGATGAAAGATCATCTCTGGTCGGCGCTGTCATCGCTCGCGTCTGCACCCATTCAAGAGCGAACACTCACCGGTCTGTCCGTCTTGCTACAATCACACGAGTTGAAACGCGCCCTGCAGCCCTATTGCGTCGGTGGTCGCTTTGGCCGCTTGCTCGATGCTGAGGACGAACACCTTGGCAAGGGGTCTGTTCAGGCCTTTGAGACCGAAGGGTTGATCGGGACTGGCGCGGCGTCCGCTGTCCTCGCCTATCTGTTTCACAAGATCGAAGGCCAACTTGACGGATCGCCTACCCTGCTGATCATCGATGAAGGCTGGCTGGCGCTGGATGACGAGGGCTTTGCCGGGCGATTACGCGAATGGCTGAAGACCTTGCGCAAGAAAAACGCCAGCGTCATCTTTGCTACCCAGTCGCTGTCGGACATCGACGGCTCAGCTATTGCACCAGCGATCATCGAAAGCTGTCCAACTCGGCTGTTTCTCCCAAACGAACGGGCAATTGAGCCGCAGATCACGACTATCTACCGCCGCTTCGGGCTAAACGACCGGCAGATCGAGATTCTCGCCCGCGCAACGCCCAAGCGCGACTACTACTGCCAGTCGCGGCGCGGCAATCGGCTGTTTGAGCTTGGCCTCGGCGAGGTCGCGCTCGCCTTCACCGCAACATCCTCGAAAGACGATCAAGCGGCGATCACCCGCATCCTGACTGAGCATAAGCGGGATGGTTTTGCCGCCGCCTGGCTGGCCGAACGCGGCGCCGACTGGGCTGCTGATCTGATCCCCGATCTCACCAATCTGGATCCAGACAATGCTGCGCCAGATGCCGACGCTCAAATGACGCTCGATCTTCCACGCAATCCAACCAACTCAGAAAAGGAAATAACCTCATGAGTATCAAACAACGTCGTGTGCGCCAATTTGCGGTGGCGCTGCTTCTCGCCGGCCCACTTGCGGCAACACCGGTTCTGACACCTCCAGCCCAAGCGTTCGGATTTGGGCGGATCGTCTATGATCCCACCAACTATGCTCAGAACGTGCTCTCAGCCGCCCGTGCACTCGAACAGATCAACAACCAGATTTCTGCACTGCAAAACCAGGCGCAGATGTTGATGAACCAGGCACGCAACCTGACAAGCTTGCCCTATTCCTCGCTCCAGCAATTGCAGCAATCGGTGGCTCGGACACAATCGCTTTTGAGCGAGGCGCAGCAGATTGCCTTTGACGTGCAACAAATCGATCAGGCCTTCGAGACCACCTATGGCGCAGCTTCGATGACTGACACCGATCGGGCCCTGATTGATGGTGCCAGGGACCGCTGGCAGACAACAGTTGCCGGATTGCAGGACGCCATGCGCGTGCAAGCCGGTGTTGTCGGCAATATCGACACCAATCGCAGCCAGATGTCGGCGCTTGTTGGTGCAAGCCAGTCTGCAACCGGTGCCTTGCAAGCGACGCAAGCTGGCAATCAACTCCTCGCGCTGCAAGCCCAGCAGATTTCCGACCTCACGGCGGTTATTGCAGCACAGGGCCGCGCGCAGAACCTCGAAGCAGCACAGCGGGCCAGCGCCCAGGAACAGGCGCGCGAACAGCGCCGGCGGTTTCTAGAGCCTGGCTCAGGCTATCAACCCGGTAGTGCCAAGATGTTTCAGGATTGAAGCCACCCATGAAGCGGGCAATCCTCATACGGCTCAGCATCGGCGTATTGGTGTTGACGGCGATCCTCGCATCGCTGCTTGAGATCAATCGCCAAAACGAGACGGTGATTGGGCCCGTCCCGGCGACCTTGAACATCAACGACCCTAGGCGTGCCGAGCTGCGGCGCTGCCAGGAAATCGGCCAAGCGGCCATGCACGATGACGCTTGCCTGACGGCCTGGGAAGAGAACAGAAGGCGATTCATGGGACCCAAGCCAGCGTCAAACGGGGGCAACTGATTCCATGGGCGGTACTGGCGTCATCGATCGGTTTTTGGAGGTCTTTACCCGTTATATCGACAGCGGTTTTGGCCTGCTTGGCGGTGAGGTAGCTTTCCTCGCCACCACACTGATCGTCATCGATGTAACGCTTGCCGCGCTGTTCTGGGCCTGGGGCGCTGATGACGACATTATGGCCCGACTTGTCAAAAAGACCCTCTTCATCGGTATCTTCGCCTATATCATTTCCAACTGGAATGCGCTTGCGCGTATTGTCTTCGAGAGCTTCGCGGGTCTTGGTCTTCAAGCGACCGGCACAGGCTTTACCGCAGCCGATCTCATGCGCCCGGGCCGCGTCGCCCAAGTCGGACTTGATGCGGGCCGTCCCATTCTGGACTCCATCTCCGATCTGATGGGTTATGTGAGCTTCTTTGAGAATTTCATTCAGATCGCCGTCCTGCTCTTTGCCTGGATGATGGTGCTGCTCGCCTTCTTCATCCTTGCCATCCAACTCTTCATTACCCTAATCGAATTCAAGCTGACGACACTGGCAGGCTTTATCCTCATTCCGTTTGCTCTTTTCGGCAAGACCGCCTTCCTCGCTGAACGTGTGCTCGGAAATGTAGTCTCTTCCGGCGTCAAAATACTGGTTCTGGCCGTCATCATCGGCATTGGCTCAACCCTGTTTTCTGAATTCACGGTAGGCTTTGGCGGAGACCAACCCAATATCGAAGATGCCATGGCCATCGTATTGGCCGCGCTCTCGCTGCTTGGGCTTGGCATCTTCGGGCCTGGCATCGCCAATGGGTTAATCTCCGGTGGCCCGCAGCTCGGGGCTGGTGCAGCAGTTGGCACCGGGCTTGCCGCCGCCGGTGTGACTGCAGCAGGCTTGGCCGGAACGGGTATGGCAGTGGGCGCTGCAGCGCGGGGTGTTACCGCAGGAGCGCGCGGCGGGGCTGCCGTGGCAGGCGGCGCGGCAACCGCCTACAGCCTTGGGTCAGCCGGAAAGAGTGGTGCGGCCAGTGTGGCCGGTGGGCTGGGCGGCGTCGCCAAGGCCGGTGCGGGTGCCGCTGGAAACCCGTTGAAACGGGCCGGCAGCGCCATGCGCGAGAGTGCGCGCAGCGGCGGTCGAACGGCAATTGAGGCCAGTGGCGGCACGTTCAAAGGCGGTGCCACCAATGCGCGTTCACCCGGTCCCCCTTCGCGCCCACCGGCTTGGGCCACCCGTATGAAACGCACCCAATCCCTCCATCACGGCACAACCGCTGCCGCCCATGCTGTTCGCTCCGGTGACAGCCATGGCAGTGGGGCATCCGTCAATCTTTCTGAAAGGGACAACTGATGTTCAAACGACCCTCTCTGCACTACGGCAAGACTCCCCAACCCGAAACTCCGTACCAAAAAGCAGCGCAGGCCTGGGACGAGCGCATCGGATCTGCCCGCGTTCAGGCCAAAAATTGGCGCTTAATGGCGTTTGGTGCATTGTTTCTCGCTGCCGGTTTGGCCGCCGGTCTTGTCCGGCAATCCGCGCGTGGCACGATTCAGCCTTGGGTGGTTGAGGTCGACGCCTTGGGTGAAGCCCAGACTGTCGCACCGGCCATGACGGATTATCAACCGACCGATCCGCAAATTGCATTCCATCTGGCACGATTTGTCGAACATGTCCGCTCCATCGCTGCAGACCCGGTCATCGTGCGCCAGAACTGGCTGCGGGCCTATGAGTTTACCACGGATCGCGGGGCGCTGGCACTGAACGATTATGCGCGCACTAATGATCCTTTCGCCAAAGTCGGCGAGATGCAGATCTCCATCAACGTTTCCAGCGTCATTCGAGCGTCCCCGAACAGCTTCAGGATTGCGTGGACCGAGAGACGATACCAGGACGGCAGCTTCGCCGGAACTGAGCGATGGACCGCGATCCTGACGATCTCCGTGCAACCACCCCGCACCGCAGAGAGGCTACGCAAGAACCCACTCGGCATCTATGTCCATGCCATCAACTGGTCACAGGAGATGGGGCAATGAGACACCCCGCCCGCATGCCGTTCCTGCCCGCCATTTTGACGGCGTTCCTGCTGTCCGGCTGCGCGACCTACAAGCCGCCCGAGATTGACTATGACAGCGACGTGCCATCGCTTCCCAAACCACCGTCGCCGGTAGTCGAACAACCTCCAAAACCGGTGCATACACCGCCAGCCTGGACGCCCGCGCGCGGTGGCGACGCGAACGCGCGAACACCGGAAGCCCGGGTAACGAATGCCAACGCCGCAGCCCGCGTCGAACCGCGCCGGGAGGGATATTACAACGCGATCCAGGTCTTCCCCTACAGCCAGGGGGCTCTTTATCAGGTCTATGCCTCTCCTGGGCAAATCACCAATATCGCGCTTGAACCGGGTGAGCGCCTGACCGGAGCAGGCCCAATTGCGGCCGGTGATACGGCGCGCTGGATTATCGGCGATACGGAAAGCGGCAGTGGACGGGCGCAGCGGGTCCACATCCTCATCAAGCCGACCCGGTCCGACATCTCCACCAATCTCGTCATCAGCACGGACAGGCGAACCTATCTGGTCGAACTGCGCGCTGATGAAGACACCTATATGCCATCGGTTGCCTGGTCTTACCCGCGTGTCGTCTCGCAGGCCCAACGGCCTGCTGTGATACGACCTGCCATTCCACCGGCGTCACATCGCCATTACCGATATGGGCTGCAAGGTGATGCGCCGCCCTGGCGACCGCAATCTGTCTTCGACGATGGACGCCGTGTGTATGTCGTTTTCCCGCGTGGGATCGTCCAAGGCGAGATGCCTCCACTTTTTGTTATCGGCGTTGATGGCGCGGTCCAACTCGTCAACACGCGCGTGCGCAACAACATCCTCATCGTTGATCAACTGTTCGCAGCCGCTGAACTGCGCATCGGTGGAGCGAACCAGCAAATGGTCCGCATCGTCCGGACGGATGGGAGACCAAGAAAATGAGCGAGAGACCTGACCCTCAGCAACCCGAACGAACGCAAGCGAGCGAGGCCTTCCGATTGCGTGCTGACCCGCCCCGTGTGGTGCGTCTGTCGCGTAAGGTGCTTGCAGGACTGGCTATTGTCACATGCCTCGGCATAGGCGGTGCGTTAATCTTCGCATTGCAGGGCCGCGACGACGCCCCAAGCTCAAATGAGCTCTACACAACGGAGAACCGCCCCACCGCCGACGAGCTCCATCGCCTGCCGTCGGATTATAGCGGCATTCCGCGACTTGGCCCGGCGCTCCCAGGAGATCTCGGTCGACCAATCCGACGCGCCCAGGAGGAAGGGCGTCCAATTCCGGCGCAGCCCATGCCCGGCCCTAACCCGGAAGAGCAGCAACGGCTCGCCGAACAGGAAGCAGCGCGAACCAGCGCACTTTTCTTTAGCGCCCAAGGTGGAACGGCGCAGGCGCGTGCGGGTTTGCAAGGGGCGCAACCGCTTGCAGCACTCCCGCAGCAGGATCTTGGAAATGCCGAACCAATCGCACAGGACAGGGAGCTTAGCTTTCTGGATGCTCCGGTAGACCGCCGCACCGTTTCCCCAGACCGCATCTCTCCTCCGGCATCGCCCTACCTGCTTCAAGCCGGGGCCGTCATCCCGGCAGCACTCATCACCGGCATTCGTTCCGATCTGCCCGGCCAGATCAGTGCCCAGGTCACACAGAACGTTTATGACAGCCCGTCAGGTCGTTATTTGCTGATCCCGCAGGGCACCCGCCTGATTGGCGAATATGACAGTGGCGTCGGGTTCGGTCAGCGCCGGGTGTTGCTGGTCTGGAACCGGCTCATTTTGCCGAACGGTCATTCTATTGTTCTCGAACGACAACCAGGGGCAGATGGCCAGGGTTTTGCCGGGCTTGAAGATCGGGTCGATTATCATTGGTGGGACATCGCCAGGGCCGCAGCCCTCTCGACTTTGCTCAACATCGGTGCCGAACTTGCCACGGATGACAGCGACGAGATTGCGGCCGCCATACGCGACGGCACTCAAGACACGATCGGTGATACTGGTCGGGACATCGTGCGCCGCCAGATCGAAGTGCCTCCTACGCTAACCATCAGGCCGGGCTTCCCGGTCCGCGTGATTGTCACCCGCGATCTGATCCTTGAACCTCAGGAAGGATAGTCATGACCAAACTCAAACTGGGGCCTCTCGCGGATGACAAGCCGGTCAAAATCACGCTGGAGCTACCGGCGGCTGTTCACCGTGATCTCACAGCCTATGCCGAGATCCTCGAACGTGAGACCGGGCAACCGGTCAAGGATCCAGCGAAACTAATTGGACCAATGATTGAGCGGTTCATGGCGACAGATCGCGGTTTCGCGAAGGCACGGCGGAACAAGGCTGACAACCCTTCGGCAAAGATGGAGCGACCAACTTAGCCCGGACAATATTACTTTGACCACGCGCTGTGGTGCGACTCGCCATAATTCTGGCTAGGCTCAATAGACGCCGGAGGGCGGGATTGTCGTTCTCAGGTGACCAAACCGCATAAAAGGGCAGTTCTTCGCCGATGAGTTCGCGATAAACAACACCTGGAAAACGCGTAGCGGTTGTGGCTTCGCTGGTCAGGCTTAAGCCCCGTCCAAAGGAAACGATCTGCATCAGGTTGTCTCGTCCGACAGCACAGCACTCAACGCTTGCATGCTGACCAAGTTCTGCCAGATGTTTGATAAGATAATCGTGGATTTCTGGACCGGGATAGGTCTCGCTAACGATGAAATGCTGATCTCTCAATTGTTCCCAAGATAGTCTGCCTTGCGCCGCAAGTGGATGGTCGCATGGGATAACAACAAAAACCTTCTCCGTCCAAAAATGCTCTGTATCGCAATCAGAGATCTCCGATCTGCCGGTGAGAAATGCCACATCAAGCTGATACCGCCTAACCGCGGCAATGTGCTCGCGGGGCGCACCTTCCACATACTCGATATGAACGCGCGCATTCTTGGCTTCATAGGCGCGCAAAAGATTTGCGATAAACCCTGAAGCAAGCGATGAAAACACGCCGAGCTTTACCGAGCCATGCTCTCCACGCCCAGATGACCCGGCAAGCTTTGCAGCACGATCGATCTCAGCCATGGCACAGCGAGCATGATACACAAAATTGCGGCCTGCCACAGTCAGTTCTACTCCAGCGGAATGACGGGTAAAGAGAGAGGTGCCAACCCGGTCCTCAACGTCGCGTATACGCCGACTGATGGCTGATTGCTGGACACCAATTACGGAGGCCGCTCGTCGAAAACTGTGATGTTCAGCTGCGGCGATGACATATTGAAGATGTCTCAGCTCAATCACCATTCCTTTTTCCCTAGAGTTTTCCTTACCGCAATATAGATCCATCAGAGGCAGAGTGTTGGAGGAAGCACGGCGTTCGGCGACAGCAAATCATCAGTATGGATTCACCGAGCAGAAGACCGGACTACTGGCGAGACTCTCTCGCTCAATGGCGTCCGCGGGCCTATCGGCGGCGTACGTCCTACCATTCCTTCAGAGGCTTGCGTTCGCCACTCTACTGAGAGGTCAAGGGAATGTATTGAACGTTTACGACACCCTAGAGGTAGAAGACGGGAGCGCCTCGCCGCTTGTCGGCAGCCGCCGAAAAGACATTTGCCAACTCGGAGGCGCCGGTCTTTTGGTACTGCCCCGGCGTAATGCCTAAGTGTCGACGCCAGTTTCGAATTAGGTGCGCCTGATCCGAGTAGCCATCAGGAGCGCGTAATGAGCCAGGCCGGTTCCTCCTGCTTTCCCGGATGCTGTTCTGGAGCCGGTGCAAACCGAGAACACGCTTCGGCCCCACACCGATATGGCGATTGAACCATCGTTGCAAGGTACGGGGTGCTATCCCAAGTTCCTTGCAAGTCAGATCCACGCGCTGTGTGCACATAAGTGCTTTGTAAGTCTGCAAACTTGCGTCTGATCGCGCGCCCGGCGCGCTAAAGAGTTTCCCGACCATCCACGAGTCCATGACCGTCTTGACGGTAGGTGGATCCCAAACATCAGGGATGCGTTCACGGAGTGTAGACGCTTGCTTGTCACCCCAAAGGTCAGAAAGATCGACCAGCGCATCGGCAGTTGCACCGCCAAGATGCGGAAACAGGCTCATTACTCCTGGGAGGGTGAGCATGGCGGCAACAAAGAAAGTCTCGCCGCCCACAACCCAACGCCGGACTGTCGTTTGCACTCCGAATACTCCAACCGAAGGGATGGGCCTGCCGGACTCGTGGATACTAGGTGCGCCGCTATTGATGACAAGCACACCTAACGGCTCCGGGCATGTACGTACCATCCGTCTTTCGAAGATGCCTTCTAGATCCTCAACCATCAGATAGCACGCCACGAACGGGCGCAGGCTTTCATGAGGTGACAAACATCTGTATCGCATCACGTTCCTTGCCGACATGATCGTCAGTACAATCGCACTTCAAGTGATCAAAAGATCAATCAGCGGACCTCTCCCAGATAGAAAATCGAAACACCTCTCGCGCCATCAACAGCAACTGAAACAATATTGAGGCGCTAATCTTTTAGGTTTCGACAGGAGTGATGTCCAAATGTTTACGCCAGACTCTGATCTAAGACGCTTGGTCGGCAGGGCTAACCGCCCGTCCGAACCATAGCTGTAGGTATGCCTAGGCTTCCAACACTCAGGTTATCGATGAAGTAGCTTTTTGGATCACTGTTGTGATTGCAGCAAGTGACCGGTTTGAGGCAAAACTGCTCAATGCTGCGCTGCGTACGAGTGTCCGTATTGGGCATATGGCGGCCTTGCTTGATAGAGTTGTTGTGTTCTAGCTTTGGCCTAGGGCAACGGCTCCAGTTTATTTTCGGGCCTTTTGCGTATTTGTAAGGGACCGTTAAGCAAAAGACACCCAGCGAACACAATCAAAGCGGCGCCGACGATTGAGAATCCTTGTGGCACTTCGTTGAACGCAAAGTAGCCGATAAAAACAGCTCCAATCAGTTCCAAGTAGACCAGTGGCGACAAGGATGACACATCGGAAAATCGAAAGGCGGCGATCGCGAGGCCGTGACTGGCCGCAGAAAGTCCTCCAAGGCCGACAAAAAACGTCAGATCCTCCCATGTCGGTGTGGACCAGGACAGGAGGGCTTGGGGTGTCAGCAATATCGTGCCCACGACACATTGAAACGCCAGCGTTTCGATCAGATCACTGGCTATTGACGCATGCCGTGTGGCAACGAGATAGAGCGCAAAGAACAGACCGGCGCCGAGTGCCAGCAGAATGCCCGGCTCGATCACGGTTCCAGGTCGCAGGATGATGATCGCCCCGGCGAAGCCGAGGACAAGACTGACAAATCTCCGGCGTGTTAAGCGTTCCTTCAAAATGACAACTGAAAGGACGACCGCAATGATGGGTCCAACAAAGTAGGCACTGACCGCCGTCGCCAGCGGAATGCGCGCTATCGCAAGAAAGTAGAGCGTCATCGCCGCAACAAGACAGACCGTGCGCGCTACATGCGACATTCGGCGTTCCTTCGGGAGAAAGTGCCGGCCTCGCAAGATAACGGCAGCCGGAAGAACGATTGCGCTGGCGACCATGTAGCGTGCCCAGGAAAGGAAGAGCGGCGAGTAGTCGGCGCTGAGATACTTGGCGATCCCGTCCACGACTGGAATCAAAAGCATCGCAAGGGCCATGAGCGTGATACCCTTCACTGGATGACTGGAAACCGCCGAGCCGACGGGTGCCATCCCTACCGCTCCTATCGATACCCGGTCGTGTCGGCAGGTTTGCCTACATCCTGCACTTCCGGGACGTATCGCCAAGCATCCGGCTGGCTGCCATCCGTGTCGGTGAAGCCGTAAATCTGCGCAAGACCGCCACTCGAAAGCGACTGGCCGTTCCACCGCGCGCGCTCCGGGTCGGCTGCCAAGGCAGCAACGGCCCGACCGACATATGCCGGGCTTTCGGAAATCGCAAAATGCGGCGACTTGTCAGTTGCATCCCGCCAGGTCGCCTCCGTCACATCGTAAGCGTCCAGCATAGCTTCGGAGCGAAGCCAGCCCGGCGTCAATGCAACCGCCGTCCCACCATGGGGTTTCAGTTCATGTGCCAGAGAAAATGCCATGCGGTTCACTGCTGCCTTGGCAAGGTCGAAGAAGAACGACACGCGATAGTTGGCGGCGTTGTATTCGTCGGTTCCGTCGGTCACTTCGATAACCAGGCCACCCGGCCGTTCGATCAGCAACGGCAACGCAAAATGTCCGGTAATAGCGTGGGTATCGATGGCCAGCCGCAGGGTTCGCAAACCATAGTCAAGATCACTCTCCCAAAGCGTCTTGTTCCATTCCATCCGGGTCGCCCCCCAGATATCGTTCACCAGCATGTCTATTCGGCCCTGCTCTGACCGGAGCCTGTCGACCAGTGCCTTTACCTCCGAGGGGATGAGATGATCGACCCTGACGGCAATGCCAATGCCACCAGCCTGATCGACAAGCGCGGCGGTTTCCTCGATCGTTTCGGGCCGGTCCATCTCGGATCGGCTTTCAGTTGTCGAACGTCCCGTTACATAGACCGTGGCCCCGGCACGCCCCAACTCTGTCGCGATCCCTCTGCCTGCGCCGCGTGTCCCGCCTGCCACCAAGGCAATTTTGTTTCTCAGGGGCTTTTCCATGTCTTGTTCTCCTCCACGGTGGTTTCGACCACGTTGCGTTGTGGGGTGGTTACTGGCATTAAGCATTTTGACAGACACAGGGTACATATCCACGAGTTACTGGTCAAATGAAATTAGACAGTTACATAGATGCAGGCATTCTCGCTGCCGTTGGATTCGCGAACAAGCTCACGCCCGGCTATGCCTGCGGGAGGCCGGCCGCCGAGATCGATGTGCTACAAGCCGTCCGGCAGGTCGTTGCGGTAGACCCTCCTTCTGTCGCAGCAGTGTCAGAGAATGACGCAGACGGCTTCGTGGCGTTGGCACAGCGACTGCGGGCGATATTCGTCGGTATTGATGGAGGTGACATCGATGACGCGGCAGAATTGCTGAACAATATCCTGTCGGAGCACCCAGCGACCCCCTATCTGGCAAAGGAAGAGGGGGTCTGGCACCTTCACCACCATCCGGCGAATGCTACCGTTCTGTCAATGTGGACCGCAATTTGTGCTGAGGGACTTGCCCGGATGATCGGCACGCAAAATGCGCATCGTCTTGGCATCTGTATGGCGGATAACTGCGACCGGGTTTTTGCAGACACATCAAAGAACGCCACCCGACGGTTTTGCTCGTCAGCCTGTCAAAACCGTACCAAGACGGCTGCTTTCCGCGCCAGAAAACGCGAAGCGGCGGTGACCGAAAACAAACCCTGATGAGCTGCAGCTTTTGACCGCGATCCTGCCACCCAGACAATGACGGCAAGTTGCGCTTCGCCGATTTGAGAGATTGGCACGGCAAATGACTGCAATACGGGTGGTCCGTGACCGTCCGGTAAAGGCGATCTGGCGCTGTACCGGTGGTGCCTTTTAGGGGTCTGCTCCGGTACCTAGAATAAAGATCGGCTGCTAACGTGTGAACGCGCCGAAGGATCGGCGAAACACTCCAGCGCCCAGGATCAACAATCTGCTTACGTGAATCTCTCGCGTAAGCACGAAACAGTCAAAGGCGTACTTTTCTAAGGAACTGATTTATATGTGAAAAATGGCGCACCCGAGAGGATTCGAACCTCTGGCCTCCGCCTTCGGAGGGCGGCGCTCTATCCAGCTGAGCTACGGGTGCATACCGTTCGCGAGATGCTTACGTCATGCTTACGCGAGATTTTCGTTGGCATGAAGAGCGAACCCGACATTCGCTCAAGCCATTGTTTAGTCACTTCCTTTTTCCAGCACCCTCAAACACCGCTGGACTTGACATCTGCCTTCGGAGGCCGACACTCTATCCAGCTGAGCTACGGGTGCTCTATTTATTCCTACTGCTTACGCAGTGCTTACGCGAACTTTCGGCCAAGTAGAAGGGCGATCCGAATACCCGCCCAAGCCGTTGTTTCGCTTACTCCTTTTACCAGCACCTTAAGCCATCCCCAGACTTGACATCCGCCTTCGGAGGGCAGCGCTCTATCCAGCTGAGCTACGGGTGCGTTGTGCTATATTAGCGAACATGCGCTTAGCAGCGGGCATGCCGCTTTGCCAATCACTAATTTGGTCGATAGCCCGCTAATTTAGCCGTCGGTCTTTTCGCGCTTGGTCTTGGTGATTTCTTGAAACTTTCCCAAACCACAGGCTGCGCGTGTTTCTATCCGTCCAGCGGTGTTGTCCAGCACGCGGATGATATCGACATTGCATAGGCGATTGGTCGACGTGCGATAGGAGAAAGCCTCTTCAAAGCCCAAACCGCTGCATTTATTTGGCAGCTTGTTGCGATAAATGTCGCCGTTGCGCATTTTGAAATCGATGGTCTGATCATCAATGACATCGGTCGAGCGGATTTGAGACCGGTTGATGCAGCTTTTCGGCTCGCCGACTTTCTCGATGATATATTTATCGTCTTTCGACCGTTTCTCGCCAGCATAGGCGGCTCCGGTTGCGGCTAGGATGGAACCGATCAGGATCGGGGCAAATAACTTCATAACGTATCTCCTTGCATTCAATCCCCACATCAATTTTCAGAAAATAGGCCGTGGGGGATTTCTGCAAGCTGAACAATTTTTAAGACGAATGGAGGCTCAGGGCGCAGGCGTTTTCTTTTTGAACCGGCACAGGTCTGCCAGCGGGCAGCGCCAGCATTCTGGCTTGCGCGCCTTGCAGATATAACGGCCGTGGAGGATCAACCAGTGATGGGCATGGACACGGAACGGACCGGGGGTTTGTTTGTCGAGTTTCTTCTCAACCGCCAACACCGTTTTACCAGGCGCCAGTCCGGTGCGATTTCCAACCCGGAAAATATGCGTATCAACAGCAAAGGTTTCCGCCCCGAAAGCACAATTCATCACGACATTGGCGGTCTTGCGGCCAACGCCGGGGAGTTTAGTGAGCTCATCGCGGTCCGCCGGAACTTCGCCGCCATAGTCAGCGATCAACATTTCAGACAGGGCAATGACATTTTTGGCTTTGGTGTTGAACAGGCCGATAGTTTTTATATGCTCTTTCAAGCCATCAACACCGAGATCGACCATTTGCTGAGGCGTTTTCACATTTTCAAATAGCAAGCGCGTGGCTTTATTGACGCCAATATCGGTGGACTGCGCCGACAGCGCTACGGCGACGACCAACTGATAGACATTGCCGTAATTCAGTTCGGTTTCAGGCGAAGGATTGTCTGCCGCGAGCCGCGAATAAAACTCGAAAATATCGTCTTTTTTCATATGTCCGCGATCATTTCAGGCCCAGCATGTCGGTCATATCATAGCGGCCCGATGGCTGATCCTTTAGCCATAGCGCAGCTTTGACCGCACCGCGCGCAAAGATCATGCGGTTTTCCGCACGATGACCAAGCTCAATCCGCTCTTCGTCGGTCGCAAATATGACTTGGTGATCCCCAGCGACCGATCCACCGCGCAAGGAAGCAAAGCCAATCGCGCCGTTGCCCCGTGCACCGGTCTGGCCATCCCGGCCGCGCTCGCTTTGGTCAGCCAGGTCTATACCTCGCCCCCGCGCTGCCGCTTCCCCTAAAAGAAGCGCCGTGCCCGATGGTGCATCGACCTTATGCCGATGATGCATTTCGACAATTTCTATATCCCAGTCGTCCCCAAGACGCGCCGCGGCTTCCTGCACCAAAGCCGCCAGCATATTGACGCCGAGCGACGTATTGCCGGTTTGCAGCACAGGAATCATAGCAGCGGCGCTATCAATTGCGAGATGATGCTGTGGCTCTAGTCCTGTGGTCCCGATAACCATCGGTTTTCCGGCTTGAACACAAAGGTCTAGTCTTTCTGCCAGCGCCGATGGAGATGAAAAATCTACCAACACGTCGCTATTGGCGAGCAGCCGCGCAAAATCATCATCCTGATCAACGCCACCCGCATGATTTTGTCCCGCTTCGTCAATGGCATTCACCAAAGCGTGACCCATTTTACCCTTGCTGCCGATTATCCCGATTGATGTCATGTTTTTGGTTTCCATAGGCTTGCATTATTGGACGGAAGCTGCTGGCATAGCGTGATGCGCGAAATAAACAATATTGTGATCCTTACCGGAGCGGGAATTAGTGCCGAAAGCGGCGTCGCGACCTTTCGCGGACCCGATGGTCTGTGGGAAGGGCACCGGGTCGAGGATGTCGCCACGCCAGAGGCTTTTCAACGCGACCCCATCCTAGTTCAGAAATTTTATGACGAGCGCCGGGCAAAACTGCAAACGGTGCATCCCAATGCGGCCCACAAGGCGTTGGCGCGGCTGGATGAAGCATGGGGCGGCGATTTATTGTTGATAACGCAGAATGTCGATGACCTGCATGACCGTGCGGGATCAAAGCGGCTTCTCCACATGCATGGCGAGCTGCTGAGCGGTCTTTGTCTTGCCTGCGATAAGCGGTCTAAAGTTATCGAGGGCCTGTCCGGGAAACCACCCTGCCCGCATTGCCATCAGCCAGCCCTGCGGCCGGATATCGTCTGGTTCGGCGAGATGCCCTATCAGATGGAGCGGATCGAACTGGCCCTAGCGCAATGTGATTTGTTCGTCTCAATTGGCACATCGGGCGCGGTCTATCCCGCAGCTGGTTTTGTGCGATCCGCTGGCCATTATGGGGCGCAGACGCTGGAGATGAATCTCGATCCATCTGATGGCAGCCTCTATTTCAATGAGAGCCGGATGGGCAGAGCGGGCGAGCTGGTCCCTGCTTGGGTGGAGGATATTTTGAACGATGCCTGAAATGAAAGGCCAATGTCATTGCGGAGCCGTGCAAATCACCGTCCCGTCAGCCCCGGCGGAAAGAATAGAGTGCAATTGCTCATGGTGCAGCAAAAGCGGCTGGACGGGAGGCTATTGGGATCCTTCTGCCGTGAAAATAGTTGCAGACCGAGAGATATTAAATGGTCGCGTGCAGGGCGACAAAACGATCACATTGTGGAATTGCAAGATATGCGGTTCGCATACGCACTGGACGCCGCTTACAGCACCGCCGGAGCGTATGGGTATTAATATGCGGATGTTTGATCCAAAAGACTGGCAGCACTTGCCCGTGCGGGAAGTTGATGGTGCAAGTTTCTAGATCAGGACTTCAATTGAACAGATTGACCGTCACGAACAGATAGATCACCCAAAGCGCCATCGCTAGGATGGATAGAGTGGAGCCCATAACGCCCAACTGCCGAAACTTGATCGTCTTGTCAGCGAAATGCTGATACATGCCATAAATATGGATGACCCTTGCAACAAGAAACAGCCCGGCAAGTCCGGTCAGGGTCCAGTGATGGGCGTCGGTCATTTCGAGCAGCGCCAGCAACAATATCGCTATCGGTGCATTTTCGACGAGGTTGGAATGACAGCCGCGTACCATGTCCATTTTCGGATCGCTGCCTGCGCCAAAGCCGGTTTCGGTGCGCAAGCGTTGGCCGACCACCTTGAACAACAGGAATATCATCAGCAAAGCGCAAATGGCGGCGGTTAAAGCAGTTACCGGTAGTGTCATCTCGTTATCCCCTTCGACAGTATCGTCTTGATTGCGGATTACAGGCCGCAACGCAAGTTAGCTGGTCGTTTCCGAACCGCAGCTTTTGCATCCAGGGTCTTTGGGCAGATTGAGACTGCGCATGGATGGACGCAGACCATCGAATAGCTGCAGCTTTCCAGCCGGATCCTCGCCAAAGCCGGTGACAACACGGATCGCTTCCATGGCCGCAAAGCTACCCATTAATCCGACCATCGCGCCGAGGACACCGACTTCCGAGCAATTGTCGCAGTCATCCGGGTCTAGCGCATCGCCTACAAAACAGCGATAGCAGGGCTTATCCGCTTCCCATCCACGAAACACGCCCAGCTGCCCTTGAAATTGCCCGATAGCGGCGGATACCAATGGGACGCGATGGGCGAGCGAATAATCAGACACCAAAAGTCGTGTCTGATAATTGTCAGAGCCATCTAATATGGCATCAAATTGGCCGAAAAATGCTGCAGCATCATCGGAAAAATGCTGCGCGGTAAGCCTTTGATTAACTATGCTTATTAAGACTTCCGGATTGATTTTTTGTGCGGCCCTTTTTGCAACTTCTACTTTTGGTTGTCCGATGTCCTCTGTCGTGAACAGAACCTGCCGCTGAAGGTTGGATAAAGACACCATATCGTCATCAATAATTGTCATCGCGCCGATTCCAGC
Source organism: uncultured Sphingomonadaceae bacterium (assembly GCA_947489315.1). Classification (GTDB taxonomy): domain Bacteria; phylum Pseudomonadota; class Alphaproteobacteria; order Sphingomonadales; family Sphingomonadaceae; genus Parasphingorhabdus. The sequence goes on along the minus strand of CANLCX010000001.1, from coordinate 363,809 downwards.
GGCGGCGAGATATTGAATGGCTGGACAGCCTATGCCGCCGGCCCCGATGATGAGAATATGAGCGCCAAGAATTTTCTTCTGACCAATGCCGCCAATATCTTTCAGGACGATATGGCGGGCATATCGGTCAAGCTGTTCGTCGGTTAGATCGCTCATTCAGGCCAGCGGAAATGCATCGCTGTTTTATACCAGGTTGTTTTGCCATTGCTCGCTATAGGACCGGCCTTGCTGCCATATTTGCTGAGATGATTGACCATATAGACTTCCAGTTCCCGGCAACCGCTTTCTACCGGTACAATTTTAGCCAGTTCGCCATCGGGCGTGACCAATATCGCTGCCTCGATTCTGGCATAGACCCATTGTTCAGCCGTTGGCAGTTTGCATTTGGCTTTCTTAGCCGCACGTTCTGCTGCCATTTCATGGCGCTGCATATAGTAAATTGGCTTGCTAAATCGCGCCGTTTCCAAGGCAGAATAATCTGCTGGTATAGCTGATATATCTTCAGCACCTTGCGTGGTGGTGGTGGCAAGAGCCATGGCAAAAAGAAGGTCAATCATGGGGCATTCCTTTCTAAAAGCGTAACATTACGAATTTATACACCAGTGGAACCGAAACCACCAGTACCGCGTGCAGTATCATCAAGTATATCGACTTCCACTAGATTTCCGCGTTGCACTGGCGCCACGACAATCTGGGCAATCCGGTCACCGCGTTCGACGATGAACTCCTCTTCGCCCAAATTGGCGAGAATCACTTTTATCTCTCCGCGATAGTCGCTGTCGATAGTCCCGGGCGAATTCAGAACGGATATGCCTTTTTTCAAAGCCAATCCGGAGCGAGGGCGCACTTGCACCTCATAACCTTCGGGAATCGCAAAGGCAAAGCCAGTACCAATCAGACCACGCTTGCCGGGAGCAATGGAAGCAGCTTCAGCAGCGCGGACATCCATGCCTGCAGAGCCACTGGTTTCATAACTTGGCAAAGGTAGATCACCAGCACCATCGAGCCGCTTCACGGCTATCTCAATCGGTTCAAACATATTTCCTCAAATCTCTTCGATAATTTTCGCGACCAGTCGCCGGGCGACTTCTGGCTTGGGAAGGCGTTCCCATATTTCGGTGCCACCGGCGGTGACAATATGCACGCTATTTTCCGCGCCCCCCATGACGTCTCCGGACACATCATTGGCGACAATCCAATCACAGCCCTTTTTGGCCAGTTTCGCGCGCGCATGTTCTTCGATTTTCTCGGTTTCGGCGGCAAAGCCGATGAGTAGGCCGGGACGTTGTTCATGCTTGGCGAGGCCCGCCAATATGTCGGGATTCTCAACCAGTGCCAGCGGTGCGAGCGGTGCGAGCGCATCACTCTTTTGCTTTTTGATTTTCTGCTCCGCGCGCGAATCCGCGCGCCAGTCAGCAACGGCTGCGACCATGATCGCTATGTCCGAAGGCAAAGCGTCCAGCACGGCCGCTTCCATTTCCAAGGCGGTTTCGACATCAACCCGCATCACGCCCGCAGGGGTCGGCAGGTGAACCGGTCCAGCGACCAAGGTCACTTGGGCGCCGGCCTCGGCCGCAGCCGCTGCAATCGCAAAACCCTGCCGCCCGGAAGAACGATTGGCAATATAGCGCACCGGATCAATCGGCTCACGCGTTGGACCGGCGGTTATCAGCACATGTTTACCATGCAACGGGCGATGTTGGTCGGGCGCAAAGGCGGGCTGACCTTCCAGCGGATTGCGGCCCAGCTCATTTTCACCGATCAGAGCAGACGATTTATTAGGCCCGCCAAGATGCCGCAAAATCTCGGCCATCACCGCTGGCGGTTCGGGCAAGCGGCCCGGCCCAAATTCACCGCAAGCCATATCGCCTTCATCCGGCGGCATCACGACCAGGCCATCGGCGCGCAGTTGTTCGATATTGCGCTGGGTCGCCGGATGATCCCACATGCGCACGTTCATCGCTGGCACGGCAAGCACCTGCGTATCGGTTGCCAGCAACAAAGTTGTCGCCAGATCATCGGCAATCCCACCGGCCATTTTGGCGAGCAAATTGGCCGTCGCTGGACAGACCACCACCAGATCGGCCTCTCGGGACAATTGAATATGGCCCATCTCGGTTTCGTCTTTCAGCGACCAGAGTGTCGTATGAACTTCATTTTCGGAAAGCGCCGCCAATGTCATCGGCGTAACAAATTGCGCGCCCGATGCGGTCAGCACACAGCGCACGGTCATGCCCGACTTCTTGATCAAGCGGATAAGCTCGGACGATTTATAGGCCGCAATGCCACCACCGATTATCAACAGGATATGTTTAGCTTTGGTCATGACTGTGTTTGTGGCCTTCTATGATCATCGAGTCTAGTCACTGACCACCGGACTGCTTCTGAAATACGGCTTTATTAAACATTTTCCAGCCTTCCGTCGTCAGTTGCCAGTCGGTCACTTGCAAACTGCCGTCAGGTAACAGCCGATATTCTGTCCGCCCCATTTTGCTTCCTGCCTTACCCCAGATGGTCAGGAGCCGGTCCGCTTCCGTCGCTGCCGATAGCGGGTGCAGGTCACCGCTATTGTCCACCCAATAGCCTGCTACTTTCGGTTCTGTTGAAAGCTTGTAATGACCTATGCCGGTAAAAGCATTGTTCCCACTAGCATCAAAGACGATAGAATAGTCGATCCGGTAAAACTTGCCATTGAGCGTCTGTGACCAGATCATTTTGGATTGCGCTTGCTGGCCAAAACTATTGCCAGTGGCGGTCCACACGCCCTCAAATCTCTCGAATATAGATTGGTCTGTTTGCGCGGCGGCAGGATTGATGAACATAAGCGCCACCGACAAAATCATCATCAATCGAAAGACCATTGTACTTACCCCCAAATGGACAGCGCACCAGCGCCGGCTGCTGCCGCTATAACAGCCGTCAACGCATAACGCCAAAAACCGCCGCCATCGCCAGCCTTGCGGCGCTCCCACAGCAACTCCACATCCGCCACAGGCGGCGGAGGCGGCGCTCCGCCTTGGCGCGGCAGCTGTTGGTCAAGCCGCCGGACAATGTCGGGCAACATCAACAGCGTATCCATATCTGAGTTAATCCGGTCGGCAATTGCAGCCTCTGGCCCCAATTCACCGCGGATCCAGTTTTTCACATAGGGGCCGCTGGCGTCCCACATATTGATGCCGGGATTAAGGTCGGTCGCAATGCCTTCGACCATCACCATGGTTTTCTGCAGCAGCAGAAGATGCGGCTGGGTTTCCATATCGAAATCGCGGGTAATAGCGAATAAGCCGTCGAGCATATCACCCACCGAAAGCTCACTCACCGGCTTGCCGCGCATTGGTTCACCAACTGCGCGCAGGGCCGTAGCGAAATCTTCCATACTATGATGGTCTGGCACATATTGTGCCTCAAAATGGATTTCCGCGACGCGTTTATAATTACCGGTGGTCAGCCCATAGAGAATTTCGGCGAGCCAGAAGCGGGCTTTCTTGTTGATCCGGCCCATGATGCCAAAGTCGATCGCGACAATGGTGCCATCAGCTTTGACGAACAAATTGCCTTGGTGCATATCGGCGTGGAAATAGCCCGCCTCAATCGCCTGTTTCAGGAAGGTGTGGACCAGCCGGTTGGCGATATCATCGAGATCATGGCCAGCCGCTATCAAGTCATCGCGACGAGAAATCTTGACACCATCGACCCAATCCAGCGTCAGTACGCGGCCCGAGGTCCGGTCCCAGTCAATGTTCGGAATCTCGAACTGCTCGACATTGGCCATATGCTCGGCCAGCTCAGAGGCCGAGGCCGCTTCCCGGCGCAGGTCCAGTTCGCGCATCGTCCAGCGGCGGAAATTGGCGATGACCAGTTGCGGACGGAGTCGTTTCGCTTCACCGCCCATCCCTTCCAGTTGGGCCGCTGCCCATTCATAGGTTTCTATGTCAGCGGTGAATTTCTTGATGATGCCAGGGCGCAGCACTTTGACCGCGACATCCTTGCCTTCGATAGTCGTCGCTCGGTGCACCTGCGCGATCGACGCAGCGCCAACCGGCTCCGGGTCAATATGGCTGTAAAGCGCATCGACAGACTTTCCGAGACTGCCCTCAATTTCATTCCTGATGCTATCAAAGGATACTGGAGGTAGATTATCCTGTAATTCCAACAGGTCACGAGCTGCCTCTTCCCCAATAATATCAGGCCGTGTTGCCAGCGTCTGACCAAGCTTGATAGCGGCAGGACCGATAGCCTGCAGCGCCGCCGAGTAATTTGGCGTTTTTGGTTGAATGGTGCCGAGCCGCGCAAAACGAAACAGGCGCCGTACCTGTGGTGGCGTGGTCTTATGCTCCTCTATGTCGCGCAGTGCGCCATGTTTGGCGAGCGTACGGCCCCATTTAAGCAGGCGGAAGATATGGGTTCTGGATGATGTCATGCTATGGAGATACTCAGACTTTCCAACCGCTGTGGATGGCAACTAGCCCACCCATCATCGGCTCGACCTTGGTCTGGGAAAAGCCAGCATCTTCAATCATAGCGCGAAATTTCTCCATTGGTGGAAACCGGTCAATGGATTCGGCAAGATAGCGATAGCTGTCTTCATCATCGGCTACGGCCTTGCCGATTTTCGGCATGACGCGATGCGAATAAAAATCATAAACTTTGTCAAAGCCCGGCCACAAAGTTTTGGAAAATTCCATGCAATAAAATCGTCCGCCATAGCGCAACACGCGATGTGCTTCGGCCAACGCTTTTTCAATATGGGTGACATTGCGGATGCCGAAGACAATCGTATAAGCGTCGAAATGGACATCTGGGAAGTTTAGCTCTTCGGCATTCTGTTCGCTCCAGACCAGCCGACCTTCCCCCTTTTTGATCGCGCGATCCAGCCCTTCGGACAGCATGTCGGGGTTAATATCGGCAACCGTTATATTCGCACCGCTATCAACCATACGGAAGGCAATATCACCGGTACCACCAGCCATATCGAGTATCTCTTCGCCTTCGCGCGGCTTGACCCGGCGAGCAAAGCGATCTTTCCACAACCTGTGCGTGCCCGCGCTCATCGCGTCGTTCATCACATCATATTTGCTCGCGACACTGGAAAAGACCTGACCGACACGGCCGACCTTTTCGTCTTCATCCACCTCTTCATAGCCGAAGGAGACTGTCTTGGTTTCGATCATATACTGGTTGCTCACGTCGTTGGAATTGGCCCCGCAGAATCTGTATGCGGACGTTTTTCGAACACAGCATTAGACGACGCTTGGCAGCACTGCAATCACCCTGTAGCTGCAGGATAGAGCGTAGCTGCGATAATATAAGGGGCATGATGCCAGAACTACCAGAAGTTGAAACCACCGTGGCGGGACTCCGCCCGGTGCTAGAAGGCAAAAGATTGACGTTGGTCGAGCCACGCCGCGCCGATTTACGCCGTCCCATCCCGACGGACTTGCGCCAACGCATGACCGGCGCGCGGGTAGTCGAGCTGTCACGGCGGGCCAAATATGGATTGATCGAAACCGATCGCGGGGATGTGATGATCTTTCATCTCGGCATGTCCGGGCGCTGGCGGATAGATCCAACGGAACTGGAAAAACATGACCATCTGTTGCTGGAAACTGAAGAAAATCGGCGACTGGTGCTGAACGACCCGCGGCGATTTGGCTCGCTCGACCTGATTCGGGCCGATGAAGTGGATGAATTTGGTCCGTTTGCAGCGATGGGGCCAGAGCCTTTGGGCGATGATTTTAACGGCGCCTATCTCAAAGCCGTGACAAAGGACCGCAAAGCCCCGATCAAGCAATTGTTGCTCGATCAACGCAATGTCGCTGGACTTGGTAACATATACGTCTGTGAGGCCCTGCATATGGCCGGTATAGCGCCAAGCCGGATGGGTGGCGGCATATCGAAGCCCCGCTATGACAAACTGGTCACAGCAATCAAAATGGTACTGAAAGCGGCAATAGCGGCAGGAGGATCATCCCTGCGCGATTTTGTCCAACCCGATGGTGAATTGGGCTATTTCTCAAAGGAATGGTTGGTTTACGGCCGCGAGGGAGAAGATTGTGCCTGTGGTGCTCCCGTCCTACGCAAGGTCGATGGCGGGCGATCCACCTTTTACTGCCGAAAATGCCAGAGCTGATACCCAGGCCGAAAACCCTCTACTCATCTGTGACTAAGCTATTGACGGGAATCACCAACAGAGCTAATGACCGCCGACTTGAGCCAAGGTTGCATATGTGATTTGTGGCTATCCAGCATTTCAGTTTTGAGGAAATTTCATGGCTAATACGCCGCAAGCAAAAAAACGTATCCGTCGCAACGAGCGTCGCACGGTCATTAACAAGAACCGCGTGAGCCAGATTCGCACGAAGATCAAAACCGTTGAAGCGGCTTTGGAAGCAGGCGACAAAAGCGCTGCGGCCACCGCTCTTGCAGCTGTTCAGCCTGAATTGGCGCGCGGCGTTTCACGCGGTGTGTTCCACAAAAACACAGCATCGCGGAAATTTAGCCGTTTGACAAAACGGGTTGCTGCTCTGGCATAAGCCGTTCTGGCTAAGGCCGGATAGACAAATATGAAAAGAATCACCCGCTAGATTTCTGGCGGGTTTTCTTTGGCCCGAATCAGATCAGCATGAGCCCCTCGCGGCGAATCGCTGCTAAAAACCCAACCATCCCCGCTGCGGCTTCATCACCTAATTCTATAAATATCCGGCGACCATCTCTCTCATCAGCTTTACGCTGGAGAATATTCTCATCGGTCATGGTTTTAATCCAACGCAGCGCGGTGGTGGGCGGAACGGACGCAGCAATGCAAAGGCTGGAAACCGCAACCTTGGTTCCTTCAAGCTGCGCAGCCATCAAATCGAGCAACATGTCCCATGCGGGGTCGGCAAATAGCTCTGCATCGAAATATTGATCCCGCAGCCGCCTGGCCCGGATCAATCCCCGCACTTCATCCGCAGATATGTCGTCGACGGGCGCAGCGGGCCGATGTTCCGATCCGCGATCAGAATCCAGACCCTGTAGATCCGCTGATGATCCGGCTTTAAAACCGATAGGCGAATCGGCGAGCGTTTTTTGCGCATCCGTTTCCAGAAACGGGCTGTTAATCCGGCGCCTTTCGCCGGCCGGCTGTGCAGGACCGGATAATTTCACCAACGCTCTGGCAATACGTTCCACATCGGCAGAAATTTTCTTAAGATCCGCCAGATCTATTTCGTCCCTATCCGCGAACAGGCTGCTAATCGGACGTTGAGTTCGGTGTTCCAGTGATACAAATAGCTCGGCGACACTGTCGCTCAGCAGATGTTCGACATGGGGATAGTCTACGGCCACCAATATAGTGTCTAGCAAGTTTAGATCGGTGCGGATCAGCATGGGGAGATTGGATGTTTCACAGAAGCGCTCGATTTGATCCAGAGCATTTTGTTGAATGCTGTCCCACTCGGTAATCTGAATCACGATGGCAGCAATATTCATCCGATCCGCGAGATCATCCGCATCAAAGTCGATCGGCAATAGCGCGCACCGTCCGCCGAGCAATTCAATAGCATGGACATAAAGAGCTCGGAGCGCTGCATCATCGGAGACAAATAAAATCTGACCGCCCCAAATGTCATCCTGCATGTTTTGATCCATAGTGATATATTACTCTTTCGAAGTGATCGGTTTAGTTGGTCTGTATTCGTCACCTAGCGCCGTCTAATCCGTCTTTATTAGCCGTATCATTATGTAACGCAATGTTTCTTAATGTTGTTCGGTAGGTATATAGGCCGGCTTCCTAATCATAGCCATTTTGCGACCATCGCGGCGCGATATTGAAGCCTTTGAGGGCGTCATTAAGGTGCATACTATTGTAAAATAGTGTATTTTCTTTCGCATAAATCTATCGGCAAACAGAATAATCGTCAAAAATCAAATGCTCTCCATTAAAAAACTATCGGTGAGTCGCATTATATTGTCGTTCAATGGTGGTTCAGCATGATAGCCTTACTATATTGAACAGATGGCGGGCAAGTTGAAGGAATCACGATGACAGCGTCTCGATTTAAGAATTCAAAGCATATCAAACTGACAATTTTTGCGCCCATCGCCTTTTTGGCATTGGGTGCTTGCGCGAGCCCGTTTCGTGCCGATGTTCAGCGGTTCGAAGCCTTGCCACCCGCACAGGGACAGAGCTTCGCGGTTGTCGCTGCCGATCCAGAGCTCTCCGGCGGACTGGAATTTGCGCAATATGCCGCCCTTGTCGAGCAGCGTATGTCTGATTTAGGCTATCAGCGCAGCGACGATCCAGCAGCAGCGCAATTAATTGTCAGCATGGACTATGATGTGGACACAGGCCGCGAAAAAGTGGTGAGCGACCATAGTCCGTTCTTTGCCACAGGATTTTACGGTCGCCGCAGCGGCTTCTATGGCCGGCATCGGTATCGCTATGGTTTCCACGACCCGTTCCTGTTCGGCGGTCATGGCTTTTCTGGCTATGGCGGCGTCCGCAGCTTTACGGTTTTCACCACAGCATTAGATATGAAGATTGACCGGCAAGCCGATGGCGAACGCCTGTTTGAAGGAAAGGCCGAGGCCTTGTCGCGGTCAAAAAATCTGACTTATCTGGTACCAAATCTGGTCGAAGCGATGTTCACCGATTTCCCTGGCAACAGCGGTGAAAGAATTCGCATCTCCGTGGCACCAGAGAAAAAATAACCAACTCAAAACCAGCCATAACCGGCATAGCACCGTTACATCTGCTCGGTCAGCTTTCCAGCTGACGGAGCAGCATGCGGACATCATTGTCCATTTCGGTATCTTCACCGCGCAGTTGTTCCACCAGCTTCACCGCATGGATAACCGTGCTGTGATCGCGGCCGCCAAATTTCCGGCCAATTTCTGGATAGCTGCGCGGGGTCATGACCTTGGCGAGATACATGGCGACCTGTCGCGGGCGGGCCACCGCACGCGCGCGGCGTTTGGATGACATCTCGTTGCGATCGAGCCGGTAATATTCACACACAGTGCGCTGGATTTCATCAATCGTAATCCGGCGGCGACATGCACTCAATATGTCCGACAATTGTTCCTCAGCCAGTTCCTTAGTAATCGGGCGACCGGTCAGCTGAGAATAGGCAAGCAGCTTATTGAGACCGCCTTCCAATTCGCGCAAGTTGCGGCTGATCGTCCGAGCGAGAAACTCAATCACATCTTCAGAAACTTGCTGATGCGGCATGGTAGCCAGCCGATGGTGCAAGATATCCCGGCGCAGTTCGAGGCCTGCGGATTGGATATCAGCCACCAAGCCCATCGATAACCGTGACAAGAGCCGCTGATCCACGCCATCAAGCGCTTGTGGCGGACGGTCAGCAGCAACAACGACACGCTTGCCGCGGCTGATCAACGAATCAACCGTATGAAGAAATTCTTCCTGCGTCGAATTTTTGCCGACGATGAACTGAATATCATCGATCATCAGCAAATCTGCTTCACGCAGCGCAGCCTTAAACTCCATTGTTTCGTTGCTGCGCATGGCCGAGACAAATTCAATCATGAACCGTTCGGCCGACATATAAATAACGCGCGCGTCGGGACATTCAGCCCGATAGGCGTGACCGATCGCATGCATGAGATGGGTTTTGCCCTGCCCCGTCGAGGATTGCAGGTAAAGCGGATTGAAAAGCGGGTTTTCCGCTGCGGCCATCCGCTGTGCGGCGCTTTGCGCCAACACATTACTGTGGCCGGCAATAAATTCTTCGAATGTCATGCGCGGATCAAGATCGAGCTGGAATTTTCCAGTCTTTGGGATCGCACTACCTTGATGGGTGACAGCTGCATTGCCTTGCTTGACTTGCGCAATCCGAGCAGCGCCGGCCTTGGCAGAAAAATTAATATTCTTTACGTCGGAAAAATGGCCTTTCCAAGCCAGAGCCAAGCGCTCAGCATAACGTTCGCGGACCCAATTGGCGGCAAATTCAGAAGGCAGTACCAGCTGCAAATCACCACTGTCGGAATCGAACCGCGCCAGTTTAATCGGTTTGATCCATTGACCAAAAATCTGCGCGCCCAAATCCCGGCGCAATCCGGAACAAATTGTCTGCCATGCATCAGCAAGCTGAGCAGCAACATCATCCTTTGTCTCTGAATTCCGAATTTCCACGCTACCGGCTCCCGCCCCCTTGGTTTTTGCCTCAATGGACGGATTCGTGCTTGAATTTCCTGTACTTTGTACCACTAACATCCCCCGACTTAATCTAACCCGCATTACAGCGGGGCCGCTCATCAACCAGCAAAAATCCAGCCTTTATAATCAGTTCCCAGCCAAAGAAACCGTAAGGCACGGAAAGACCTATGCTGAAAACACGTTTTCAACGGTATTTTTCAAATGTCATAGAGACCAGGATTTGTGAATCCGCAGCCGCCAGCCGATGTCTCTTACTAAGCGTGTCTGAGTGAGTCGAGCAAGGCCGCTGGTGTAAAAAAAATGAAATAATCTTATTGACAGCGGCAAGCTGTGGAAAAATAGAAAAATAAGGCTTACTTACTGATATTATTGTATTTTTATCTGTGGACAATCAGGCATAACCTGCGAATCGCGGAAGGAGCTTGGGTTTTACAATTAGTCACAAATATGTGCACGACCGGTATCAATCAGCTACCCATATTTTTGAAATTTGCAAAAGCCTGAGGAAAGGTGCTTGCCAAAGCGCTCATGATTTGGCAGTGGCCGCGAACGCTTCATAGGCCTGACCTATGCAAGGGCGATTAGCTCAGTTGGTAGAGCGCTTCGTTTACACCGAAGATGTCGGCGGTTCGAGCCCGTCATCGCCCACCATTTTTGGGACCACAGCCCGTCCAGCGGACGGGCGACCCAAAAAATCCCTCACCCCTCCGCCAGCGTTTCTTCCATCAACATAGCCGCTCTCGCGCCATCCCAATCCATCGCGCCGATAACGCGCCACACTTCCTTGCCGCTCGCGTCATAGAGCACGGTGGTCGGCATCAACCCCGATCCGAATCCAAAGCTCAACCCGTTTTCCTGATCGGTATAGGCCTCAAGTTCGTTGAAATCCGCCTTTGCAAAAAACGGATCGACTTTCTCTGCGCCCTGAATGTCCTGAGACACCACAAGCACTTTCATCCGGTCTTTCTCGCGTGCAGCCAGTGCGTCCAACATTGGCATTTCAACGATACAGGGCGCGCACCAAGTCGCCCAGATGTTCACCAGTACCGGTTTTCCGATAAAATCTGACAGACTGACCGTCTGGCCTTCGGGGTCCTTGAAAGGCGTATCGACCATTGCGCTGCCGCGCTGAGAGATATCGAGACGCCCGACCAGACCGCTATCGCTTTCGATGGTCTCGCCTTCCTGAACGGCATCATTAACTTGCTCCGCTTCATCAGATTGCTTATCGCAAGCAACAAGCATCGCCGGCAGGCACAGAAACAGGAATAATCGCATCACTAATCGCACATCAGATTCCAACAGCATGTGGGGCGGCAGGTTTGCCGATGGCCCTTCATCAATCATGCGCGAGATAAACGCGTCTATCCCGTTCGACAAGAAGTTATGGCAGCAGGACATCCGCGCATCGCTTGCGCATGTCGCGATGCTGGCCAAGCAAGGCATAGTCGAGGCGGAAGATGCGACGCAGATCATCGAAGGTCTCAATCAGATCGCTCAGGAATATGAAGCGGACGGCGTTCCTGAAAATCTCGACCTTGAAGATATTCACATGACCATCGAAGCACGGCTGACCGAGATTATTGGTCCCGTCGCAGGGCGCTTGCACACAGCGCGTTCGCGCAATGATCAGGTGGCGACATCTTTCCGCTTGTGGGTACGTGATGCCATGGATGATGTTTCCAGCGGTCTTTGGGACCTGCGAGAGGCTTTGATCGCCCGCGCAAAGGAACAGGCCGATACAATCATGCCCGGCTTCACCCATTTGCAAGTCGCGCAACCGATTACCATGGGCCATCATCTGCTCGCTTATTATGAAATGTTTGCGCGCGACAGCAGCCGGTTCTGGGCGGCGAAACAGCGCTTGGATCAATGTCCGCTGGGTGCGGCTGCGCTCGCCGGTACCGGCTTTCCCAACGATCGGGAAATGACCGCAGAGGCTTTGGGCTTTGGAGCAGCGACGGCCAACTCTATGGACAGTGTGTCCGACCGTGATTTCGCGCTCGATTATTTGATGGCAGCATCACAAACGGCCCTGCATTTGTCGCGGCTTGCCGAAGAGATCATCATCTGGGCATCGCAGCCCTTTGGTTTTGTGAAACTATCTGATCAATGGTCCACCGGCAGCTCAATCATGCCGCAAAAACGTAACCCAGACGCAGCCGAGCTCGTGCGCGGCCATGCGGGGCGCATTGTCGGCTGCCTCAATGCGCTCATGATGACGATGAAGGGCCTGCCGCTGGCATATTCGAAGGATATGCAGGACGATAAACCGCCGGTGTTTGAGGCGCATGATTTGCTTGGCCTATCCATCGCAGCGATGACCGGTATAATCGAGAGTGTTACCTTTGTGCCCGAGCGGATGCGCGAAGCGGCTGATAGCGGTTTTTCCACCGCGACCGATCTTGCCGACTGGTTGGTGCGGGAAGTCAACATTCCGTTCCGCGAGGCGCACCATATTACGGGCTCGGCGGTCAAACTATGCGAGGAGCGCGGTTGCGGCCTGGCTGACCTGAGTGCAACCGATCTCTCGGCCATCGATGCCCGGGTTGAAGGCTATGACATGCCGGATTTAAGCGTCGAAGGCTCTGTCGCCAGCCGGACCAGCTATGGCGGAACCGCTCCGGAGCAGGTAAGACAACGGATCGCAGAACTGGAACAGACGAATCGCTTATGAATAATTTTGGAAAAATTGCGGCCATGGCTTCACTGGCCATATTGTCCGCCTGCGGTAATCGCGGGACGCTGGAACCGCCCAAGGGGCAATCTCTGCCGCCCGCGGCCTACGGCGAAGCCGAAAGGGCGACCAGCGAGGAGTTGACCACCCCATCCACGCAGGCACAGCCCGAACGTAGCGATGAATTGCTCCGCCGGTCGGAGAAACGGCAGGATGATAAGTTCGACCTGCCACCACCCGGCTAAGACAGCATTTTTTCTATTACCCAGTTCCGCCAAATTCTTAATTCCGAAAGCCCCGTTCGATGGACCATTTTCAACTTAAAGATGGCGTGCTGCATGCCGAAGACGTCGCGCTCTCCGACATTGCAGAGCAGGTAGGAACGCCCGTCTATGTCTATTCCCGCGCCACGCTGGAGCGCCATGCCCGCGTGTTTCGTGAGGGGTTGAAAGATGCCGGCAAGATCCATCTTGCTTTTGCCGTCAAATCCAATCCCAATCTCGCGGTACTGAAAATTCTCGCGAATCAAGGCTATGGTGCCGATGTTGTTTCCGGTGGCGAGCTCGAACGCGCTTTGGCCGCCGGCATGAAAGCAGAGGATATCGTCTTTTCCGGCGTTGGCAAAAGCCGTGCAGAACTTACCCTTGGCCTCGATAAAGGCATTGGGCAGTTTAATCTGGAGTCCGAAGAAGAAGGACAGATGCTGGCGGAGATTGCAGCGGCACGCGGCGAAAAGGCTTCCGCGACGTTGCGCGTCAATCCCGACGTCGATGCCGGCACCCATGCAAAAATATCCACTGGCAAGGCGGAGAATAAATTCGGCGTCGCAATTGATGTTGCACCTGATATTTTTGCGCGGCTCTCAAAACTGGACGGCCTGAACCTGCGCGGTGTGGCGGTGCATATCGGCAGCCAGCTGCAGAATCTCGATCCGCTCGAAAAATGCTATACGCGCATGGGCCAGTTGCTCAACGATCTGCGCAGTGCGGGCCACACCATCACCCATGTCGATCTCGGTGGCGGCCTTGGCGTGCCATACAAGCCCGAAGAAAACCCGCCTAGCCCAGCCGAATATGGCGCAATGGTCGCGCGCGTGACCAACGGCTGGGACGTCACATTGATGTTTGAACCGGGCCGCGTGATTGCGGGCAATAGCGGCGTGATGATGACGCAGGTCATTCGCATCAAGCCCGGCGTGAACAGCGACTTTGTGATTGTCGACGCGGCGATGAACGACCTGATGCGCCCTGCCATTTATGACGCCTGGCACCATTTCGAAGCGGTGCAACCGACCGGTAAGACCATGACCGCGTCCATTGTCGGCCCGATTTGCGAGAGCAGCGATATCTTTGCCAAAGAGCGTGTAGTAGATCGCGTGCAGACCGATGATCTCGGAATTTTCCGCACCGCTGGCGCTTATGGTGCGACCATGGCCAATACCTATAATAGCCGCCCGCTGGTGCCCGAAGTGCTGGTCGATGGCGACAAATATGCGGTGGTGGCAGAACGGATTGAACCATCGACCATCATGGCCGCAGAACATGTCCCCGACTGGTTGAAATAGGCCATGGACCAGCTGCCCATTTTCGTAACGCTAAAGGGACGCAAGATCATATTGCTCGGCAGTGGAGAAATGGCGGATGCCAAGCGCCGGCTGTACGAACGCGCAGGCGCGGTCCTTACTGATGACGAACAGGCAGATGCGGCCCTGGCGGTCGTTGCGCTAGAAGATGATGACGAAGCGGCGGCGGCGGTCAAGCGGCTGAAAGCCCGTGGCTTGCTGGTCAATGCCGTCGACCGGTCGGCGCTTTGCGATTATACGACACCAGCGATTATTGATCGCGAACCCGTGCTGATCGCCATCGGCACAGGCGGCGCGTCTGCGGGGCTGGCGAAAGCCGTGCGGCAGCGGTTGGAGCAATTGTTGCCCGCTAATCTCGGCAAGCTGGCGCAGGCATTATTCGCAGCACGGGAGCGGATTAAGCGTGTCTGGCCCGAGGGCGCAGACCGGCGCAAGGCAATTGATGCAGCTCTGGACCCTGGAGGACCGCTCGATGTGCTGACAGACCGCACTGAGGCAGATGTCGAGACATGGCTGGCCATGCCCCATGCAGAAGGGCTATCAGCCGTTGTGGAATTGGAACTGACCAGTACAGACCCCGACGAACTGACGATCCGGCAGGCCCGCTTGCTCGGACAGGCCGATCAGATATTTGCAGCCGACGACGTCCCTGCGGCATTGCTCGACCGCGCACGGGCTGATGCGGAACGCTTCTCTCTTTCGCTATGGGATGAAAATCCCGCAATTGGCCTGACATTGCGCATTAGGATGAAGACATGACCCCGATGCTTCCGCAAATCGCCAATGCTGATATTGTTGCCGTGCTGCAAACCGCGATGGCTCCGGCCTTCCTGCTTGTCGGCCTTGGCGCTATGCTCAATATCTTCACCGGCAGACTGGCCCGGATCATTGATCGTTCGCGTGTCATGCAGGATCGTTTCAAGGAAACCACGGGCGAAGAACATGCACTCTGCGTCAATGAGCTGCGCGACTTACAGTTGCGGATAAAATATGTGAACAGCGCGATCTACCTGAGCGTGGTGAGCGCGATCGTCGTCTGTATCTTGATTGGACTGCTCTTTGCGATGGGGCTGACCGGCAATCCGGTGCTCGCACAAAGCGTAGCGGGTGCTTTCATCATTGCGGTGATCTTGCTGTCGCTTGCCCTTATCCAGTTCTTCCGCGAGGTCCGCATCGGTATTCGCGACTTCATGATCCGCGAAGAATATCTGGAAAAAAGCGATCAGTCAGAGAAGTGATTGCAGACGAAAAAGCAAAACCGTTCTGCCATCGTCCGATCTATTTCATGCATAATTTCAAGTTATTGAAAACATGATACCTTTTTTATAATTTCCCAAGTAAATTTGGTCAAACGAGAATTTTCTTTACAACAGTGTAAATAACCATGATGCACTCCTTACTAAAAATAGGGGGTATTATGAAAAAACTTACAATGGTTGCTGCCAGCTTTTCGCTCGTAGCGACAAACGCTTATGCGCAGAATGACTCAACTGTGCCTGCACCGTCCGTCATCGCGGAACCTTTAGCAAACGCAATAGAGCCTGCGCCTGTTGAAGCGCCAACGACGGCCAATGCCGTACTTCGAGCAGGTACGCCAATTTCCCTAACAATGGCGGAGGAAATCACAACGAAGAAAAAACTAGCCAAAGTCGGCCAGCGCTTCCAGCTTGAGGTATCGGCTCCAATAGAAGTGAATGGCGTTGTCGTCGTTCCATCTGGCACGCCTGCTTGGGGCGAACTTGTCAGTGTTCGGAACAAAGGCATGTGGGGCAAGTCTGGCAAGCTGGAGGCGAAGCTTCTCTATGCTCGCGTAAATGGCCGTCAAATTCGGCTTTCCGGCACTTTCGATGACAAGGGCGTAACCGGTACGGCTGCAGTTGTCGGCGCTATAGCACTTATCCCCATTGCGGGCTTTTTCACAACGGGTACCAGTGCTGTCTTGCCCATGGGCGGTCCTGTCAAAGGTTTCATTGATGAAGATGTCGAATTGGCAATAACGCAGAGTGCACCAGCACCGATGGTTATCGGCACACCGGCCCAGCCCATGATCGTTGACGAAATGGTCGAAGAAGGCGCTGCGGCTGAAGAATAACGGCTATACGGATAGCCTCTTGTACGGCGCTCCTAGCCGCTACATCTGGCTATCCGTTTGCTACAGCATCGCGCGCTCACGGTGGAGGCTCGGCTGCGGACGGCTCTCACAACGACCGCTAATCTTCGGACATCAGGATTGTTGAAAGCCGTCACCTTTCTCATCCGACGACTCTCAAGCAAAACCCGATAATTGGTCAACACACCGCAATCCGGTGGCCAGTCGCTACTCGTCCCTTAGAATGAAGGCTTTCAAAGCAGGTGGGACCGGCTGAAGGAAACTATCATGCACAAGTTTATAGCCCTGGCAACTATAGCCCTACTGACTCTGACACTGGGAGCCTGCGTGGCAGGCAATGACGATGTTGAATCACCATCGGACCAATATGAACCAGAAGGCTTTGATCCCGAACGTGGTCTTGAGCCACCCGAAACCGATCCATCAGAACCACAAATATGAAAAGAGGCTGTCGATCGCGATTGGATCGACAGCCTCTAAGCATGGGTCAGCGGTTGGAAGTGCCGCTGCCGGGTTGCCTGATCACTAGATCAGAGTTGCTCCCCGAACGGATTTTTCCGACCCCTGTGCTGAACCATGAGACATCGGACCACCTCCTTTCGCTTGTTGATAAGATACGAACTGTTGCATTGAAAATCTCCGCTTGTTCGACGATTCGAATGTGAATCATTCGTTGCATGCGAACAAGACTTGAATTTTTTTATTTTGCTGTCAGAATATCGCGTTCCGCGACTAACCGTCTCATCGCATCACCCCCACCATCCGGCAGAGAAATGTTCGCTACATGCGGCTAGTTGCGGCAATCCTCAACGACGCGGGTAAATTCAGGCCAGATCGGGATGGCGAGCGATGCCAATCCGGTTGTTTGAACCGCAAACCGGCCGCGACTAAAGGCAATACGATCCATCATATAGTCGGTTACGGGCAGCGCGATGGCGGCGTAATTAAGCGCACCACCACTGTTGCGCGCAGGATAGCTTTGCAGACCGGAACTGGCCCGCAGCGTCATTTGCGCGCCGCTGTTAGCAACCACGCCCTCGCGAGACAGAAACAGCTGATTGCGCCCCTGATCACAGCGTATCATGAACGCTGCTTTCGCATTGGGCGCGCCAAATAGCGCGATAGAGCCGCGCTCATCCTTGCGATAAACCCAGTTACCTTGCGCCAACGGCCAGTCCGTCCAATTTCCGCTCGGTTGCGACACGGGCGCCGGTGCCGGTGTGGGCGCAGGTGTCGGCGCCGGCATGGGCGCCGGGGTTTCTGTCGGCGCGGGTGTCTGTGATGGCACCACAGCCGAACAACCGGACGCTAACAATATGGCGGAAAAGGCAAAAGTGATTCTCATGAGATCGAATATGGTCAAAAGCATGCGCTTCGGCTAGTCCCATTTTTATATGGCCCAAGATGATACTCGCCCAGCGAAAACCGCACCCCCCACTGAGGTGGGCAAGTCAAAACCAGCAAAGCTGAGGATCGATCAGATATTGGTGGATCGCGGCTTGGCGGAAAGCCGCGCTAAGGCGCAGGCCTATATCATGGCCGGGCTGGTGACCGCGGGTGATCAAAAGGTCGACAAGCCCGGTCAAAAATATCTCAATGACATAACCGTTGATCTGAAAGGCAAAGACCATCCCTGGGTCTCGCGCGGCGGGATCAAACTGAATCACGCGCTGGACCATTTTGACATCGCTGTGACCGACATGACCGCGATCGATGTGGGCAGCAGCACTGGTGGCTTCACCGATGTCTTGCTGAGCCGGGGTGCGGCAAAGGCCTATGCGGTCGACAGCGGCACCAATCAACTTGCCTGGAAACTGCGGCAGGACGAGCGAGTGGTGGTCCACGAACAGACCAGCGCACGCATATTGACGGCGGAACATATCCCCGAACCGATCGATCTGATTGTCTGCGATGCCAGTTTCATTTCGCTGACCAAAGTGCTCGAACGGCCCATGACGTTTGCGAAGCCGGGCGCGCAGCTGGTCGCGCTGATCAAACCGCAATTTGAAGCGGAGCGTGCGGATGTCGGCAAAGGCGGCGTAGTCCGTGATGCGGCGGTGCATGATCAGGTTTGTGAAAAGGTCCGCGACTGGTTGGCCGGTAAAGGCTGGATCGTCCTAGGTATATCACAAAGTCCGATTACCGGGCCAAAGGGCAATGTCGAATTTCTAATCCACGCGCATAGGCCGCAATAATGGCTCGTTTTGAGATCAGACCACTTGCCATTGGCAGCGGCGACCATTAGCGCATGATGACATGGCAATTTCCACAGACAATACGCCCGTTCCATTTGCAATTGACGAAGACCTGTCGATGATCCGATTGTTTGACGAAGGCTTGGAATGGCTGAGCAGTCACTATGTGGAACTGCTTGTTACTATCGCGATCGGCACGCTCATATTCTTGCTGCTCGGAGCCATAAAACGCTACGCTGCTCGGCAAGTGAGCAACAATGAAGGGTTGATCGGCTATCGCGCGATCATCACACAGGCAATTGCCCGGACCAGCAAATTTTTCATGTTCATGGTCTCGGCCCAACTGGTCGCAAGCTATTCCAACGCGCCGGATGGAGTTGTTCGGACCGTCGGGTTTTTGTTCACGATTTCTATAGTGGTGCAGGTCGCCATCTGGCTGCGCGAATTGATCCTTGGTTTTTTTACCCGCAAATTGTCCGCTGATCCGAACCAAAGCGATACCTTGCAAAGCGCGATGTCGCTGATACGGCTGCTGGTGACCTGCGTCATCTTTGCGATTGCCACCATTGTCATACTCGACAATCTCGGGGTGGATGTGACCGGTTTAGTCGCTGGGCTTGGCGTCGGCGGTATTGCCATTGGTCTGGCAGCTCAGGGGATATTTTCCGACCTGTTTGCGGCGCTGTCAATCATCTTCGACAAGCCGTTTCGGCGCGGCGAGTTTATCAGTTACGACAATACCACGGGCAAGATTGAGGAAATCGGTCTTAAAAGCACCCGGCTTCGCGCTATCACGGGCGAGGAAATCATCATTTCCAACACCAATTTGCTCGACAAGGAAATTACCAATCTGACCCGATTGGGTCGCCGCCGCACGCGTTATGGCATTGGAGTTGTCTATCAAACAGAGCCCGATGATGCACGGCGTATTCCCGGCTTACTAAAAGATATCGTTGAAGAAAACGGCGCCCGCTTTGTCCGGTCCGGCTTCGTTGGCTTTGGCGACAGTTCGATCAATTTCGAACTCGATTTTGATATTATGAGCAGCGACTACGAAGTGGTCTATGAGGGACGCCACAAAATCGGATTGGCCATCCTTCAGAAATTTAACGAGGAAGGTCTGGAATTTGCCTATCCGACCCAGACAACCTTTACCTCAGCGCCCGATGGCAAGATGATCATGCCCTATCCCGAAGGCGGCTTTCCGGTTCATATCCAAGAGAGCTAGCTTGCCGTAGCGTCAACACCAGTGGCAAAGAAAAACCTTGTTAATTGGTCGATTAAAATAGAGTATACGCGTCAAATTCGACTCAAAAAACTCACTATAAAGGATCAATATCATGCGTGACGCAGTCATCGTTTCCACCGCCCGGACCCCCATCGGACGTGCTTATAAGGGCGCTTTCAATGCAACGGCGGGCCCAACCCTTGGCGCTTATGCAGCAAAAGCTGCTGTGGAACGCGCCGGCATTGATCCAGCTACGGTTGATGATGTGGTTTGGGGCAGCGCGCTGCAACAAGGCTCGCAAGGTGGCAATCTTGGACGTAACGTCGCGTTGCGCTCCGGTTTCCCGATTGAAGTCCCGGGCATGACGTTGGACCGCCAATGTTCCTCCGGCCTGATGGCGATTGCCACTGCCTCTAAGCAGGTGACGATTGACCGCATGGACGTTGTTGTTGGTGGCGGACAGGATTCCATCTCCACCGTGCAAACACCTGAAATGCGTATGGCACCAGACAAGGCATTGGTGGCCATGCATGACGATATCTACATGCCAATGTTGCAGACCGCTGAGGTTGTTGG
Source organism: uncultured Sphingomonadaceae bacterium (assembly GCA_947489315.1). Taxonomy (GTDB): domain Bacteria; phylum Pseudomonadota; class Alphaproteobacteria; order Sphingomonadales; family Sphingomonadaceae; genus Parasphingorhabdus. The sequence continues at coordinate 343,282 of CANLCX010000001.1, read as the reverse complement.
TGCGCGCTATGGCATCTCCCGCGAAGCGTGCGACGAATATGCCCTGAAATCCCAGCAGCGCACAGCAGCAGCTCAGGAAGCGGGCAAGTTTGACGACGAGATTGTCGAAGTGACCGCAACCATGGGTGTGCAAGACAAGGAAACCAAAGAGATTTCCATGCACGAAATCACGCTCAGCAAAGATGAAGGCAATCGTCCATCGACAACGCTCGAAGGCCTGCAATCGCTCAAGCCCGTGCTCGGCGAAGACAAAATCATCACCGCTGGTAACGCATCACAGCTTTCCGACGGCAGTTCCGCTAGTGTTATCATGGAAGCCAGTGCCGCTGAAAAAGCAGGCCTGAACCCGCTTGGTCGTTATGTCGGCATGGCCGTGGCCGGCACCAAGCCTGACGAAATGGGCATTGGTCCGGTTTTCGCCATTCCGAAGTTGCTGGAACGCTTCAACTTGAAAATGGACGACATTGGACTGTGGGAATTGAACGAAGCCTTTGCTGTGCAGGTGCTTTATTGCCAACAGAAGCTGGGCATTCCTGACGAACTATTGAACGTCAATGGTGGCTCCATCTCTATTGGTCACCCATACGGTATGACCGGCGCCCGTTGCACCGGCCACGCGCTGATCGAAGGCAAGCGTCGCGGCGCGAAATATGCCGTCGTCACCATGTGCATCGGTGGCGGACAAGGCGCAGCTGGTCTGTTCGAAATACTCTAGAAAACACGAAATAATCCGGGGCTGGCACAAAGATGCTGGCCCCGGTTCCATATAAACAAAAGAGGATGAATCATGGCAGCAGTAGGCGTAGTGGCAACCTTAACGGTAGCAGAAGGCAAAAACGCAGATTTCGAAGCCGCCTTTACGGAATTAATGGCTGCGGTTCGCGAAAATGAGCCCGGCAATGAATTTTACTCGGTCTTCCAGTGCAAGGATAATCCCCAGCAATATAAAGTGCTCGAACGCTATGTCGATCAGGCTGCGCTGGATGCCCACGGCAAATCCGACCATTTCCGCGCCAGCGGTCCTAAACTAGCCCCGTGCATGGCAGCCGCTCCTGTGATCGAATATTTGGGCGGAATCTAGCTGGATCACGCCTTTTCGAACAGCGACTACATCAGCGAATAGCCCCTAGCCCAAGTGATCTTAACGGGTTAACCAACGATCGCTTCGACCGTTACTCTAAACATGGCCGAAGCAAGCTTAGTCTTCCGACTCTTGATGATTGTAATCCTGACGGTTTTTACAATCGTTTTTGCGGCGCTCTACGCTTATGATCGTGATCAAAAGGCGCCGGCCTGGATAGCGCTGGCTTATTTCATCGGTCTTACTTCCTTTCTGTTTGATCTGGGGCGATCTGTTTTTGATCCGGTCATCTCTGACATTCTCGCCAAAACAGCATTTTGGTTGGTAAGCGCTTTTTGGGCTCTGAGCGTTTTCGAATATCATAAGATCAAGCCGCCGCGGACGATATTGCTGTCAATATTCTGTGTCGGTTTTGGCTTTTTGCTCTGGTTCAGCCTTCAACAACCAAATATTATCCAGCGTTCGATATTCTCCACCAGCACCGCCGGGCTATTGCTGGCTTGCGCACTGCCAACACAGTGGCGAAACAGGAGTAACATGCTTGAAACGGCTTGGTTTTGGGCGTTTTTTGGACTTTGCGCGACCTATTTTCTGCGCCCGATCATCGTCTATGGACTGCTCGATGAACGATACACAGCGTCATCCTATGATGCGTCATCCTATGCGGCCTTATTGCATTCCAGCAGCGCCCTGTGGGGATTAGCCTGTGGCATCATCATGATGCTGGTCATGGGCAATAAGCTTATTGAAAAACATTTACTGGCATCGATCAAAGATCCCCTAACGGGGCTACTCAACCGCCGCGGATTGGATAAATATGTCAGCGAACATCTGGACGGTAAGAAAAATTTTGACCGTTCGCTAATGATCCTCGACCTTGATCATTTCAAAACAGTGAATGACGAATTTGGACATAGTGCCGGCGACCAAGTGCTGGTCCGTTCCGCAGCGCTGTTGCAAACACTAACCCAAGGGCTCGGCACCATCGCCAGAATTGGTGGCGAGGAATTTGTTGTCATGCTCAATCGAATGAACGCAGACGACAGTCGTTTAGTAGCCGAACATCTTCGGTTATCGATCGGCATGATCACGCACCCGGAGCTTGGTGAGCGAAGCAATGTAACCGCCAGTATCGGAATGGCTGCCATGTTCACCGAAGAAAGTTTCGCGATGGGTTTGCGGCGTGCTGATCAGGCGCTGTACCAAGCAAAAACCGAAGGTCGCAACCGTGTGGTCGTGGCAACGCACGACCGGCGAAAGCCATGGCTGAAATTGGCCGGTACGTGAGAAATAAGGTCCGTTAGGTTAATGCTCCGAACCTTCAATCGTCCTTGTTAGCAGTGAGTTCTTTTTCTACTCGGTGCAACATTGCGGAGCTCTGCATGGAAGCAGACACGTCCGCTGGCGAATTATAGAGCGAGCTCAACAATACCAAATCCATTTCACTAGCCGAAGCGGGCCGCTTGCTATCCGATTGAACGGGATCGAATAGCGCAAGAATGGAATAAGCTGGTGCCTTACTAGCCTGGTCCTCTCTGGTATCAATATAGGAACGCATCGCCGCATAATCGGCAATCTGAACGGTTGTCAGATCAACCAGTGCATCTTTTTCGATTAGCAAGAAAGAATGGGTCATATTTTGTTCAGTTGTACGTTTTATCCGCGATTTCACGTTTGAATTCATTGTCGCAACTTCAGTCTTTGCTTGATCATCAGTTGGAAGAATGTCCGTTTCGTCTGAATTTTGCAGAGCGCCGGTTTCAGCCGAACCAGTTTGAATGCGTTTCCATGCATAAGAAGGACCACCACTATTGGCGATCCGCGCTCTCTGATGCGGTGCCATACTGCCAAACACCCGTGATCTTTTTTTCCGCAACGTTGATATGGCTTCTTTGCCATCGGCCACGACCATAACGAAGACATTCGGGGCACAGCCCTCACCAGCAACCTTCATATCAGCGGCTATGGCGATGCCACGCATACGTTGTTCTATTTGTTTTACATTCTGCTCGGATAAGCCAACGACTTTGGGACAAACGGCGCCTGGGAAACGGGCATATTGCCCTTCGTGCCGCCCGCCTTTCGGCGTTGCGATGGTTGTCCGGATAAAGTCCGCAATGGCATCTTTTGTCATTTTGGTGCCGGTGACCACAATATCATCGTCCGAGGACCGTGGATCCGTAAGCGTTGCGATGGAAGGAGATGGAAAGAGTGCAATTCCCGCCACTAATCCTATGCCAACGAGAATATTCTGCTTCATTTCCATAGCAAATTCCTTTTCACAACAGAAGCTTGCACAATGTCAGTTCGATGTAAAGGCAACAGCCGGTGGCCGCTGGCGAGCAGAAGAGAAGCAAACCGGCACCCGAAGGCCAAGTTCCATTATCCATTACACCACTATACATCTGCGTTTTGTTGCGCCACATATCGGGATATGGAACTACATCTAGAAAATAAAACTGTCCTCGTTACCGCTGGTAGCAAGGGTATCGGATTGGCGACAGCATTGGGCTTTCATAAATGTGGCGCCAAGGTCGCCATTTGCGGGCGGTCACAAGATAGTCTGGATGCAGCCGCTGCCCAGATGCCAGGCTGTTTAGCGCTGACAGGCGATGTGTCACAATCACAAGATATTGATCGGGTCATCCATGAGGTCACGGCAGAATTCGGCGGTGTCGATATTCTGGTGAACAATGCGGGCGGGCCGCCCCCCGGTCTTTTTGTGGACCTGGCTGACGAAGATTGGGATAAAGCGATCGAGCTCACCTTAATGTCTGTCATCCGCGCAACGCGGCTGGTATTGCCGCATATGCGTTCTCAGAAATGGGGTCGGATCATCAATATTTCCTCCTCCGGCGTGAAGCAGCCTGTTCCGGGCCTGACCTTGTCCAATAGTATCAGAATGGCGGTATTGGGGTGGGCCAAGACGCTCGCCAATCAAGTCGCGGGCGACAATGTGTTGGTCAACACCGTCTGCCCCGGATTTACAAATACCGACCGGGTCACACAAATTCTTGAGGCACAATCGGCGGCTTCGGGCAAGAGCACTGACGAGATCGCTGCTGGAATCGCAGCACAGATCCCAATGCAACGGATCGGTCAACCCGAAGAGGTCGCCAATCTGGCCGTTTTCCTTGGATCAGAAGCGGCGAGCTATATTACGGGAACGTCTATCCAAGTGGACGGTGGATCAGTACAAAGTTTCTGAACCCATCGCCCCGAACCAATCGGCGGCGTTGCTATACATAGCAGATCGAAGTTCCAAATCGTCTGCTTCGGGCGCATGATGGAACAATCAAAACCAATGCCGTTAATCGAAGTCACCATAGTCTTGGTCGAAATCATCTGAGCAAGTATCGTTTGTTACGATAATCCGTCAATTCAAGTTGCTTAAGGCATATTGGAGCCGGGAGGGTGTCTACATGCGGAAGCCAAAGACTAAATCAGATTCTTACACTGGTGCTGGACAATGAGCCTCACCAATGTCGCTCTGAAATACCCCGCAGCTGTTGCGGCCGCACTGGCTTTGATAGCGTTAATCGGTATCATTTCGGCCTTCAGTACGCCAATCCAGCTCTTTCCCAATATCGATCGCCCTAGCCTGAGCGTACAGGCCGGTTGGCGTGCCGCCAGTCCCAAGGAAATAGAGTCCGAGATCACCATCCCGATCGAGGATGAACTGCGCGGGTTGCCAGGTCTCACCAGTGTTCAGTCGTGGTCGAATAATGGCAATGTCTGGCTCAATCTCGAATTTGCGCTTGGCACCAATATGGACAAGGCCTTTGCCCAAGTGTCCAGCCGCGTTCAGCGCGTTCGCAATTGGCCTCTAGATGCCGATCGTCCCTCGGTAGGCGGCGCCAATGGTGATCAAGGCGAGTCGCTAATTTATCTGTTTCTTCAGGCTTTGCCCGACGGCAATTTGGACTCCGAGGCGCTCGCCACTTTTGCCCGCGACACAATCGCCCCCGAACTAGAGTCGGTAGAAGGTGTTCAAGGTGTCACCGTTGAGGCACCAACCGGCGAACGGATATTGCGCATTCGCTTTGATCCGTGGCGGCTCGCCCAACTTAACCTCACGATCGAACAACTGTCCGCTGCTGTCGGACGGTTTCAGGATATTGGTGGCGGCACGGTCGATGTCGGGCGGCGCGGCTATGCGCTCCGCTTTGAAGGCAATTTTTCGGCCGAACAAATCGGCGACCTGACGGTTGCGCAACGCGGGTCCACCGTGATCCGGATGCGCGACGTTGCCGATATTAATGTAGGCCCCGACAAAGCCTTTGGCGTGACCTATCAAAACGGTAACCCGGCTATTGGCATGCGGGTGGTTCGCCAGCCGGGTAGTAATACACTCGACGCCATTGACGGCGTTCTCTCCACCATCGCAACGTTCAACGAAAATGAGCTGCAAAGCATGGGGGCGAGGATTGAGAAAAGCTTCGATCCATCCGTCTTCATCAAGCGCGCTTTGTCTTTCCTCAGCGGAAACTTGCTGCTTGGTACTTTGCTCGCCGTCGGTCTGCTCTGGCTTTTCGTTCGGCGCTGGCGCGCGACATTCATCATCGCAGCAACCGTGCCAGTCTGTCTATTAGCCACCCTTGCCGTGATTGGAATGACGGGACGAACGATCAATGTGATCTCGCTCGCCGGCTTGGCTTTTGCAACCGGCATGGTGCTTGATGCCGCCATTGTCGTGATGGAAAATTTCGTTCGCTTGCGCAATCATGGCCGATCTCCCGGAGAGGCTGCCGTTGAGGCGGTATCGCAAGTCTGGCCCGCCCTATTTGCATCAACCGCAACCACCGTCGCAATCTTCATTCCGATCATGTTTATCGAGGATGTCGAGGGTCAGCTATTTGCTGACCTCGCGTTGACGATCGCCATTTCTGTTGTTGCCAGCTTAATTGTGGCCGTGACATTATTGCCCGCAGCGGCACGCCATTATGGTCAAGTCGATATGGAAGATAATGAGCGCCGCTGGGATGGTTATGCCGACCGCATATTCGGTCTGATTGACACCAATGAGAAGCGGAGGATCTGGATTCCCTCGCTAATCCTTGCGCCGTTGGTTATTTCCTACTTCCTCTGGCCACAGACGGATTATCTGCCCGACGTGAAGCGTGATGCTGTGGATGCTTGGGTCGGATTGCCATCGGGCGCGACTCTGGAATCGGCGCGAACCGAAATTGCCGAAGAGGTCGTTGAGCGCCTTGATCCCTATTTGAAGGGCGAGAAGCAGCCAGAGCTGCTCAACTATTATCTGTTCGTCAATCCATGGGGCATTAACACGGGCATAAGGATCAAGGACCAATCCCGCATTGATGAGATGACGGGCATTGTGAACAACGAAATATTGGCCGGTTTCCCGGACGTACAGGCCTTTGCCCAACAGGGCAGCCTGTTCGGCAATTTCGGCGGCAACGGGTCGATTGAACTATATCTGCAGTCTGAAAATGATGAGGATTTGCGCGAGGCCGCGCTGGTCGCAACCGATACCATTCAGGCCGCTTTGCCGGGCGGTATGGTGCGCCCTAACCCCGATCCCAACGTGGTTGTTCCGGAACTCCGGCTCACCCCGAATGATCGCCGCATTGCGGAACTGGGCATGACCCGCGATCAGGTTGGACGTGCTGTTCGTGCGTTCGGTGATGGTCTTTATTTGGGCGAATATGTTTCCGATGGTGAACGGATGCGGGTCATTATGCGCGGGTCGGAAGCAGCTGATCCAGAAGCGATTGAGAGCGCGCCGCTGGTCACGCCCAATGCTGGCACAGTGCCACTGGGCGAAGTTGCGACATTGCTGCGCGGCGTTGGGCCAACCCAGATTAGTCATGTGGATGGACGCAAGACGGTTACCCTCAACATCAGTCCGCCGCCGGGCATGGCACTGGGCGAAGCGTTGGAGATCATCCAGGCCACAGCCGAGCCTGCCATCCGGGATGCGCTGCAAAGCAGCGGCACATTGCGCTATGGCGGCGATGCCGATGCGCTGATCAAGGCGATAAAATCGCTCAGCACTAACTTCATTCTGGCCGCCGCTTTATTGTTTGTGATCATGGCCTCGGTGTTTCGGTCTGCTCGGGATGCGGCGCTGGTCATTATCGCTCTGCCTCTGGCAACGGTTGGCGGAGTAATAGCGATCCAGATACTCAACCTGTTCAAACCGACACCGCTCGACCTGCTCGGCATGATTGGTTTTGTTATCCTCCTCGGCATAGTGGTGAATAATGCCATCCTGCTGATGGCACAGGCACGCGAAAGCGAAAGAGACGGCATGGATCGGTCAGAAGCCGCGCGCACAGCGCTACGTTTGCGCCTGCGCCCCATATTGATGACCACGGGCACGTCAGTAATGGGTATGCTCCCACTGGCCCTGGTACCCGGACCGGGCAGCGCAATTTACCGCGGGTTGGCTGTCATCATCGTCGGCGGCGTGCTGGTATCGACAATTTTCACCTTGGTATTGCTTCCTGCGCTGATCCAATTGGGAACGGCGAAGAAAGACAAGCCAAGCAAACCAGACACGCCTGATAAACCAAAAACATCCCCCGAGCCTGAGCCAAATTTTGGCGGCGGACTATTGCCGGAGCCTGCTGAATGAATTTTGCATTACCCCATATGATCCGGGACAACCTGCGCTGGATATTGATCGGCGGAGCATTACTGATCGTCACGCTCGCTTATTTTCTATTCTTTGCATCGGATGCGGCGGAAGGACAAGGCGGAGCCGGTCAGGGAGGGCCACCACCCGCCATAGTCACGCTCGCAAAGATCGAAAAATTAGCGCTTACCCCCAATTTTACCGCTCCCGGTGATATTGTTGCCAATCGCGATTCTGTTGTCGCAGCGGAAGTCGCCGGACGCATACAAACGACGCTGAACATCGGAGCACGGGTGAGCCGCGGCACGGTCATCGCGGTAATTGATGATCGGTCCGCGCGTCTCGCGAGAGATCAAGCGCGGACAGAGGTTGCCCGCCTACAATCGGATCTAACCTACCAGAACCGGCTGGTTGGAAGATTGCAGCAATTGCTCAAAGAAGAAGCAGAATCCGAAGCCTCTCTGGACGAAGCCATTTCCGCGCGGGATCAAACCCGTGCGCGTTTGGCCGCCGCAAAGGTCGCGTTGGAAACGGCGCAAGTCGATCTGGCGCGCACCCGCATCCGCGCACCTTTTGCTGGACAGATGGTAGAGCGCAGAATTGAAGTTGGAGAATATGCGACACCCGGCCGGGAAATTGGCCGGATCGTCGGTCGAGAGGGCTCAGAAGCCCGCGTTCGCGTCCCCATTGCTGTCGCCGGATCATTATCCACCGGGCAAGAGGTCACAATACTCGCCAATGGAGAACGGCGCTCCTCTCGCGTGCGGACAGTCATTGAGGCTGGCGATGAGGTCAGCCGGACCGTTGAAGTCCGCGCACCAATGGGAAGCCATAACTTGAAAATGGGTAGTGCTATTTCCATCACCGTACCGACCGGTGTTGAGCGCGATGTTCTGACTGCTCCGCGTGATGCTCTGGTGCTGCGAGACAGCGGCATTTTTGTCTATGTCGTCAATCCCAAAGACAAAACCGCCAAGCGCATTGATGTGCAGGTTGGCGAGCCTGCCGGTGACCGGGTCGCTATTTCAGGAAAAATTGCCGCAGGTGACATGATCGTTGTGCGCGGCGGCGAACGGCTTCGTGATGGTCAGAATGTGACATGGGACGATGGTAAGAAAGCCAAAGCCAAGCCAAAGCCGTCTGCAGGATGATCGGCATGAATTTGCGCGTATTTTCGATATTATGTCTCATAACATTATCGGCCTGCTCGATCCGAGGCGGTCCCGACCTTGATATGGCGGCTGTTCCAGCCGCGCCTGATGGTTGGGCATCGCGCCCTGACTTGGCTCTTACCAACGCCGAAGGCTTGCAACCCGGAACGGTCAGCAATGGTTGGGTAAAGAGATTTAATGACGTGGATTTAGAGAGCGCCGTTCAGGAGGCGTTTGCCAATAATCGTAATTTGCAATCGGTGTTGGCCCAGTTGCGCGCGTCACGGGCCGCCATGCGCGTGTCCCGAGCGGACCTTTTTCCAACTATCGATCTATCGGGAACCGCCACTGATGCGGAAAATGCCGCCACCGTCTATGACGGTTCGCTCGAGGCCAGCTGGGAAGTGGATATCTGGGGCCGCAATCTCTCGCTTGCCCGCGCCGGCAATGCTGAAGCCCGCGCCGCTGCTGCTGACTTTGCCGCCGCTCGTCAGGCTTTGGCCGCAGCTGTAGCCCAAGCCTGGTATGATCGCAGCGCGGCTCGCATTTCTCTGGAGCTGGCGACGAGCGATCTGGAGCGCCGCAAGGATACATTGCGGATTACCAATGCGCGCTTTCGCGCGGGTCTTGCATCTCGTCTGGATGTCCGATTGGCGCAGGTCGCCGTGTCCAACAGTGAGGATCGTCTGGAAACCGCACTTCGGAGCGCCAGAAATGCAGCACGCGCGCTGGAGGTGTTGATCGGGCGCTATCCCTCTGGCGACGCAGCCGGGGCCAGTGACCTGGTCATGCCCCAACCCCTCCCGAACATTACCGCACCAGTGTCGGTTCTGGCTGGCCGACCAGATTTGATAGCCGCCGAAGCGCGTGTCGATGCGGCCGGTCTTCGCGCGATAGATGCCCGGCACGCGATGTTCCCACAATTGACCCTGCGCTTTGACAGCACCACAAGCAGCGGTAATTTCGGTGACCTGTTTGATCCCGGCACCTATATCAATGCTATCTCCGCTGGCCTGTTACAGCCGTTGTTCAGAGGCGGCGCTTTGCTCGCCGAAGCCGACCGGCAGGGCGAACTCGCGAAATCAGCCCTATTCGAGTATGCGCAATCGACCTTAACCGCCTTTCAGGAAGTGGAGGACCGGCTCGACGCCGAAGCAACCCTTGAAAGGCAAGTCGCATCAACCGCTACTGCGGCTGAAGAAGCCCGCGCCGCCGTCGGCCTGACCCGCAGCCGCTACATCAATGGCCGCTCCACCATATTTGACCTGATAGACGCGCAAACGACTGCCATCGCCTCGGAAACACGAGCCATCGAAACCCGCCGCGCGCAAATCGAAAACCGCATCAACCTGCACCTTGCATTAGGGGACGAACCACTGCCCGTTGGTAGCTGATCGCAAGAGTTCATTGTCCATCATTGCGCCGCTCATCAAACCATTGACGCATGATGGAGGCCTGACAACCAGTCCAGCCATTGGTTCCGACAACAGAACAACTATTGGGACGACTGGTTCTTGCGACTTCCTCGTGAGTTGCGACTCTTGAGCTCCAGCTTTGCTCACCGGTCAAGTCCTCCTCGGTCTTGCGTAATTTTTTGGGAATACGATAACGTTCGGACTCTGGTTGTGGCGCGCAGACAACGATTTCATCTTCTTCTGCCTCGGGGCATTCATCATCACCGTAAGTTACCAGAACAGAAAATCGTTCCGGCGTATCGATTGGTGTGGAGGTTTCAGCCGCCGCGCTGGAAAACCATAAACAACCAGCCAATCCCATCACGCCTATTTTCAAGATATGTTTCACGGACATGGCTGCGGCCTTTCACTTCGTTGACCCCAGCGCCGGCTATCCCAACTCCGAATCTCCTCAAAAGCGATAGACTGGCAATTACTTCTCTAAGCTGAACCATATCCTCGCCGATGCTGACTATAGTAGGTAGGCAAGCTTAATGAAAATCTCGTGATCCTGGCAAAATTCGGACATTACGGGGATGATGTCGGTTGGTGACGCGCGGCGTCTTTATATTCTCGGCTTTGACGCCTGGCTTGGCCGTGGCAATCCTATCGAGACTATCGGTACAATCCTGAACATGGCTGGCGATGATGTGAATCACGCCTTCTTTACTTTTCTGTACTTCCCCGCGGACCTGCATTAGGCGCGCGGACATTATCGGGCGGCGATAGCGTTCGAACAGCCGGGCCCAGATGAGGACATTGGCAACGCCCGTTTCATCTTCCAGCGTCACAAAAATCGCGTTGCCTTTGCCGGGGCGCTGACGGATCAACACTATCCCTGCAACATCAGCAAATGATCCGTTTTTGGCATGAGCGACATCCGCGCAGCGCAGCACTTTCCGGCTATCAAAGGCTTCCCGCAAAAATTCCATCGGATGCCCTTTGAGCGATAGCCGCGTTGTCTGATAATCTGTAATCACATGTTCCCGCTTGGTCATATCGGGAAGCCGCGTATCTTCCTCCACAGCCAGTTCCCTTGCATCGGCTGCGGCAAATAATGGTAAAGTCTCGCTGGGCGTGCGGCGGACTTCCCATAGTGCCTGCCTGCGGTCCAATCCGATGGATCGGCACGCATCCGCATCGGCAAGCACTTGCATGGCCCGTTGCGGTAATTTCGCGTCATGAGCCAGTTCTTCAATCGATGCAAAAGGCCGGCAAGCGATCATCCGCTCGGCCCATGTCTCGCGAAAGCCATCGATTTGTCGCAACCCCAAGCGTACGGCATGGCCACCATCATGGCATGTTTCCAATATATTATCCCACTGGCTGTGATTAATATCGATGCTGCGCACCTCGACATCATGCTCGCGCGCATCGCGAATGATCTGTGCCGGCGCATAAAATCCCATGGGCTGTGAATTGAGCAAGGCGGCAGCAAAAACGGCGGGATGGTGGCATTTGATCCAGGAAGATATGTAGACCAATATGGCAAAGGACTGGGCATGACTCTCTGGGAAGCCATAGCTGCCAAATCCCTGTATCTGCTTATAGCATCGCTCGGCAAATTCGCGTTCATAGCCGCGCGCGACCATGCCATCGATCATCTTTTCCTGAAAATGGTGGATGGTGCCGACATTGCGAAATGTCGCCATCGCGCGGCGCAGTTTATTGGCATCGGTGGGCGAAAAATCGGCTGCCACTATGGCCAATTTCATCGCTTGTTCTTGAAACAGCGGCACGCCAAAAGTCCGCCCCAATACGCCTCTTAACTCGTCGGGGTCATGTGGTAGGGCGGGCGAAGGGTATTCGGTTTTCTCGACACCGGAACGCCGACGCAGATAGGGATGCACCATGTCCCCTTCAATCGGGCCGGGACGGACAATCGCGACCTGAATGACCAGATCATAAAATTCACGCGGACGCAGGCGCGGCAGCATGTTCATCTGCGCGCGGCTTTCGACCTGAAACACGCCGACGCTATCGCCTTCACATAGCATGTCATAGGTAACCGAATCTTCTGCTGGAACGGTCGCCAGCTCATAATCGCCCAGACCATATGTGCGCATCATATCAAAGCATTTGCGAATGCAGGTAAGCATGCCGAGCGCCAAAACATCAACCTTCATCAGCCCGAGCGCATCAATATCATTCTTGTCCCATTCGATGAAGGTACGGTCGTCCATCGCGGCATTATGGATCGGCACGGTTTCATCCAGCCGGTCCTGCGTCAGCACAAAACCGCCGACATGCTGTGACAGATGTCGTGGAAATTCCAGTATCTGCTGCACCAGAACGCCCAAGCGCGCGATTTCCGCATTTTGCGGATCCAGCCCTGTTTCCCCGAAACGCTTGTCGGGGTCCTTGGTCGACCAACTTCCCCAAACGGTGCTGGAAAGCCGGCTGGTAATATCTTCTGACAGGCCCAATGCCTTGCCCACTTCGCGAATGGCACTACGTGATCGATAATGGACGACTGTTGCCGCAATGGCGGCGCGGCTGCGGCCATAGCGATCATAAATATATTGGATGACTTCCTCACGGCGCTCATGTTCGAAATCGACATCGATATCGGGTGGTTCCTTGCGTTCCCTGGAAATGAAGCGAGAGAACAGCAGATCATGCTTCATCGGATCAACCGCCGTAATGCCGAGCAGGTAGCAGACAACGCTATTGGCAGCACTGCCGCGACCCTGGCAGAGGATATCTTTGGACCGCGCATAGCGGACAATATCATGGACCGTCAGGAAATAAGGCGCATATTCCAGCTTGCGGATCAGCTCTAATTCTTCGTTCAGTTTGTCAGACAATTTACGCGGAACACCGTCTGGATGCGCTTCAGCGGCAGCCTCCCGCGTAAGATGTTCCAACCATGCTTGCGGTGTCCATCCGTCTGGCACTGGTTCATCGGGATAATGATAGCTCAGCTCGTCGAGCGAGAAATATATGCCGGACAGAAAGCGCTGCGTTTCCTCTATCGCTTGCGGATAATCGGCAAATAGCCGCGCCATTTCCTGCGGCGGTTTCAGATGGGCTTCGGCATTTTTAGCAAGCAACCGGCCGGCTTGAGCGATTGTCGTTTTTTCCGATATGCACGTCAGGATATCGCCTAACGGGCGCTGCTCTGCCGTCGCAAACAAGGGTGCATTGGTGGCCAGCAAAGGCAACCCCAATCGAACAGCTTCTTTTTGCAGTCTCGCAAGATAGCGGCGATCTGCTCCATCCCGTGGCATCGTCACGCCGGCCCATAATCGGCCGTGCGCGACATCCATCAAAGGCTGCAATAGCTTGAGCTCGTCTTCACCAGCCATGGCGATAAATTGCATGTCCTCATGAAAGCCCAAGAGATCGCCAAGCATGAGATGGCAAGCGCCTTTCTCGGTGCGCAGGTTGCCGGTAGAAAGCAGCCGCGTCAGCCTTCCCCACCCTTTGCGATTGACCGGATAAGCAATGATGTCCGGCATCTCATCCACAAAACACAAGCGCGCACCAACGATCAGGTGAAAGGGCGGCAGTTCCAAGCCTTCTTCTGCCGCTGCCTCGCGGGTTTCACGCAGAGCGACATGCGCGCGGACGACACCCGCCACGCTGTTCCTGTCGGCAATGCCAAGCCCACTCATCCCCAAGTTCATGGCGTGCAAAACCATGTCCGCTGGCGAAGAAGCGCCACGCAAAAAACTGTAATGTGTCGCGGCAACCAGTTCAGCAAAATCGGTCATACGAAGCTACCGTGAATATACCAGTCAGGCTGGGCTTTCTCGGTTCCGTAGAGTCCGTAACGGAACAGCCAGTATCGCCGCCCTTCGCTATCCTCGACGCGGTAATAGTCACGGGTCAGCCCTGCCTTGCCCGGCAAATGCCCTTGCCGCTTGCGCCACCATGTCGATGCGATGCGCTCTGGTCCTTCGGCACGCGTGACATCATGGGTGACGCGTTTCCATATGAAGCGGCGCGGCGGGCCATCCGGCACTTCGGCCATCACCTTGATATGTTGCGGCGGGTCAAACAGGAACAGGGGCCGGGTGGGCGGCGCGCCTGATTCAGGCTGATCCCAGATGAAAGCGTCTTTATAATCGAGCGCGGCGCGAGCGTGCAGGCCATGTTCGGGAATATAGCTATTGGCCGGCTGAAAACGCTGTACGTCTTGCCGCCCCAACCGAATACTGAGTTGACTGAGCAAAGCGGCTTCATCCGATGCTGCATCACGCCCGCCATCTATATCGGTTTGCACCGCGTCCAAAGATTCTGCAGCGGCAATGGACAATCGCACCAGATCATAGCCAAAACCGGGATCCAGCGGGTCGTTCAACGTATCAATCCGCTCATTCAACAAGCGCCGAAACAGCTTGTCATCGCGGGTCGGTGCACCCGTTTCAATCGCCAGCTTGGCCACATGGCCATCACAGCGGAAGAGCTGCATCCGTATTTTACGGGCGCCCTGCTTTCTGTCTTCCAGCATCTGCGCAGCCTCGATGAACAGCTCATGCAGGCATAGCAAGGCGCTATCAATATGCCCCATCGGTTCGGCAAAACGCCGCTCCGTGATGATAGCAGCGCTTTTACGCTTCGGATTGACGGGGCGATCCTCCTGTCCCAGCAAACGCTCCAGCTTTAATACCAGCTCTGCTCCAAAACGGGCCGCCAGCGGTGCGCGCGGGCGATCTGCCAAATCTCCGATATGATAGAGCCCGGCGCGTTCCAGCGATCTGTGCGTTTTGTCATTCATATCCAGCGCCGCCACCGGTAGCTGCGCCTGCGCGCCTTCTTTCAGGCCAAAGCGGGCAAGCGCCAATGCTGCGTCAACCGTCCCGGCCAAAGCCCACTGCACAGACAGACCGGCACCGTCGAAACGGTCTTCGATATCCTGCACCAACATGTGTTCATCACCAAACAAATGCACGCAGCCCGATATATCAAGGACCAGTGATTGCGGCAGATGCAGCGCGATCATCGGTGTGTATCGCTCACAAGCCTCGGCAAGCTTGGCCAGCAACCGGGTATCAGCATCTCCATCATGATCAAATATGAGCAACTCAGGCACGCGCGCACGCGCATCTGCCAGGGGCATAGCGATATGCAGCCCCTGCTCCTGTGCTTGTCGGTCAAGTGCTGCCAGGACAAGCGCGCCGCGGCTTTTTTCCACAAGCGCAAAGGGCCGCGGACCCCTGATATCAAGCGCGCCGGCGCTGCTCCTGATAATCCGTTCCGAAGACAGAAACGGCAGGAACAGCGCCAATATCCGGCGCGTATTCCTCGAATATTCTACTGTCACGATTCCATTCCAATCGGCTTGAAAGCCCCTCTATCCCGCGCCTGTGGCGCAGCAATTTCACATCAAAAACAGGATGACCGGGGGCGTTCGCTTCCAAAGGCCGGGATGGCGCAGATGATATTTGCCAACGACTATAGGCAGCGGTTGAAAGCGAAGAGAGTTGATCACGCAACAGAAAAACGGTCACACCGCTTTCCCGCGCGAACAGAGACAAACGGCGGGTTGCCGTCAAATCCAGACCACGTGGATTTTTACCCGACAGCGCAAGTATGACTGACACCACAGCATTGGACCGAACAGCATCGGCTGCTGTCTTTAACGCGGCAATTACAGTTGCCGCTTGCGCATATATTATCCGGTTGGGATCAATGCCCAGTTCCACAAGCCCCGGCGGATAAAGCAGATTTCTGCACCGCTGGGACTGTTTCTCATCCACCCATAATATCGGGTTGCTTCCCTTTTGCCCGGATAGTCTGCAGCGTTCCGCAAGAAGCAGACAAAAAGCGGAAGCGCAGGGCGTATCGGCTTTCAAGGCAGCTTGTACTTCATGCAAAGCCGCTTTGGGCAATCCCTGCCGCAACGCATGATCAAAGCGCTGGGCGCCCAATAGGATAGCGCCGCCCTTTTTGATATTTTCATCCAGGCAGGACGCGGAGGAAAGCGAAAGGGAAGCTGCCTTCCCTTTATTTTTCCGATGGATAGAATCACTAATGTTCATGTTATGTTCTATACCCTATGAACCCGCTCTGCTGTCAAGCGCAAGGTGATCCGCCATTGGAGCCGCGTCCTTTTTCGTGCTAACCCCTCTTTCGCAGAGCAGGGGAAACACATCATGAACTGGGAACTCATATTCACGATCACCAATAACTGGGCACTGGTAATGTGGCTGATACTGGCCTTTGCCCCGCGAAAAGATGTTGTAATGAAGGGTGTTTTTTATGGCGGAGTAGCGTTACTCGCCCTCGCCTATGCCGTAATTATCATACCACTCATGACCGGCATGATAGGCGGTGGAAGCGGCGGTAGCCCGGACTTTACCACGCTTGCTGGTGTGCAAGCGCTGCTCTCCAGTGACGGCGGCGCAGTGGTGGGCTGGATCCATTTTCTCGCCTTTGATCTGTTTGTCGGCATGTGGGTGGCGCGCAACGCGGATAAATACGGATTTGCACGCTGGATTCAGGTTCCCATATTGTTTTTCGTATTGATGTTGGGGCCATTGGGTCTAGTGCTCTATCTGCTGCTGCGCTTCACGCGTCATAATAGAGTTGCAGATGCCGTAGTACCTCAATAAGACACTGAAGTTGAATTAGAGAGTTATCGTTCCAATCTTGAAGAGAGATAAGGAATTGAAAAAGGTAGAGTAATGGCAGATCCGTATCAGGCATTAGGCGTGGCCAAAGGGGCCAGCGAGAAGGAGATTAAAAGCGCCTATCGCAAGCTTGCCAAAGAGCTGCATCCCGACCGCAACAAGGATAACCCCAAGGCGACGGAACGATTTTCCGATGTCACAAAGGCTTATGACTTGCTGCTCGACAAGGATAAGCGCGCCCAATTTGATCGCGGTGAAATTGATGCCGACGGCAATCCTGCGGGATTTGGCTATGGCGGCGGGCAGGGCAGCGGCTATCCGCGCGGCGCTGGCGGCCAGCAATTTGACTTTGGCAATAGCGGCTCCGACTTTGGCGATATATTTGACGGGCTATTTGGCGGTGGCGGTCGCAGTTCCAGCCCCTTTGGTTCTCGTCAACGCAGCGCCCCGCCGCCGAAGGGTGCAAATGTTTCCTATCGGTTGAAAGTCGAATTTATCGCTGCTGCGACGCTTGAGAAACAGCGGATCACTATGGAAGATGGCAAGACCATCGACCTCAGCCTGCCCAAGGGTGTCGAAGAAGGCACGCAAATGCGGCTTGGCGGTAAAGGGCGGCAGGGACCAGGCGGTAATGGCGATGCGATTGTTACCATCCACATCAACGGCCATCCCTTTTACGAGCGCGACGGGGATAATGTGATACTCGAGCTACCCATCAGCCTGAAAGAGGCCGTCGAAGGCGCCAAGATCAAAGTGCCCACCGTTGACGGCCCAGTGATGCTTTCGATTCCCGCTGGCTCCGATTCCGGTAATATACTGCGGCTCAAGAATAAAGGTTTTCATAAAAAGTCCGGCGTACGTGGAGATCAGTTGGTGACACTGATGATTACATTGCCTGAAAAGGACGAGAAGCTGGCGGAATTTGTGAAAGATTGGGACAATAAAGAAAATCCGCGCGCTGATATGGGTGTGTGATTTTGACTGAACGGCTTCATGTCTGATTCGTCCCCTCTTTCCCCGGAAGCACGGCGCGAAGAACCGTCACGACCAGGGCGGAAAAGCGACCGAGCAGCCAAAGCATTAGCGGAAGCCCATTTACCGCGGCAAATTGTCTCGGTTGTCCAGCGGACCGCAGTTGGCGTTTATACCGACGGCTTCACCTTTGCCGGAAATTTCGCCTATCTCGCCCTATTGGCGGTCTTTTCTTTCTTCATTGTCGCCGCTGCCATTGCTGGTAGCATTGGCCAGACCGCCATTGGGACCGATTTTGTCGAGGCGTTCTTAAGAACAGTCCCGCCCTCGGTTGCCGGCGCTCTCCACGACCCGATAAGCGATGCGATGGGCGCAAGGACCGGGCCTTTATTATGGTTCAGCGCCGCCGTCGGTCTATGGACCACGGCTAGCCTGATCGAAACCATCCGCGAAATCCTGCACCGTGCCTATGGCGTGCAAGCGCAGCGCGCCTTTTGGGAATATCGCCTAACGTCCATCAGCCTGATCATCCTGTCGGTATTTTTCGCGATGCTCGCTCTGAGCGCACAATTCATATTGGCAGGGATCAGCGAATTTTTGGGTGATTTTTTCCCAAATCTTGAGGAAAGCACAACATGGTTCTCGCTCTCCAATGCCCTGCCCTTCTTGATCTTATTTGCCACCCTCTACCTGCTTTTTCGTTTGCTCACCCCGCGCCAATATCGCCCGCGCACCTATCCTAAATGGCCGGGTGCGGTGTTCATCAGCGGTTGGTGGCTGCTGATTACCGGTTTGCTTCCGCTGTTCCTTAAATATGCCGCCAATTACCAGCTCACCTATGGCAGTCTTGCTGGCGTGATGATCACGCTTATCTTTTTCTATCTGATCGGTCTTGGCATGGTGATTGGGTCGGAACTCAACGCCGCGTTGGCTGACCGGCCGCAGCCCGGTGAAAAGGACTAATCACCCATAGATGATGATTTTCTGGAATATCAGCAGCATGGGCGCTATTGAGGATCAAATTTACATCTAAAAAGGATATGCAATGAATGAACTGATGAAAGGCAAACGCGGCCTGATCATGGGGCTAGCGAACAATAAATCGCTCGCCTGGGGCATTGCAAAACAGCTATCTGAAGCCGGAGCCGAATTAGCGATAAGCTATCAAGGCGAAGTCATGGCCAAGCGCGTGAAGCCGCTGGCCGCAGAACTGGGCTGCGATTTCCTTTTGGATTGTGATGTGTCTGATATGGACCAGCTGGATAAAACATTTGCCGAACTGGCCGAAAAATGGCCCACAATTGACTTTGTCGTCCACGCCATTGGGTTCACCAACAAAGAAGCCCTGCGCGGCAAATATTTTGATGTGACACTCGATGATTTTCTGATGACGATGAATATCAGCGTATTCAGCTTCACAGCCGTCGCCAAACGCGCCGCCGCGATGATGGGGCCCGGCGGATCCATGCTGACTTTATCCTATTACGGCGCAGAAAAGGTCATTCCGCATTACAATGTTATGGGTGTCGCCAAGGCTGCACTGGAAACATCGGTGAAATATCTCGCCAATGACGTTGGCCCTGATGGCATTCGGGTAAACGCCATTTCTGCCGGACCAATCAAGACTTTGGCGGCCTCCGGTATCGGGGATTTCCGCTATATTCTGAAATGGAATGAGTATAATGCACCGCTCCGCCGCAACGTAACCATTGATGACGTCGGATCTTCTGCTCTCTATTTCTTGTCCGATCTCTCATCTGGCGTCACCGGCGAGACGCATCATGTAGATTCCGGTTATCACACCGTCGGCATGAAGCAGGAAGATGCGCCCGATATTGCTTTGGATTGATGGTCATGACGGTCTTGCTTGGTCTATTTACAGCTGCATCGTTCTTGGTAAGCACTAGCGCCGCAGCATTGGATTCTATCGATACAAAAGCCGATCAAAGTGGAACTTTTCAACTTTGCGGAATTACGGCCCAAAATGTCCTAGACTTGCGCAAGATAGCCGAAGAAAGTCCCGACATACTGAAGCTGAGCGACTTCGATGTTTATTCGCATTTCATGACTGAAAAAAGCGAGGTCTTGATATTTGCAACGCAGTTAAGCAGCGCTTATCCAAGCGTTGCTTGTCGCTATTATACCGATATCGAAGCAAAGCCGGAAAATTTGGTGGTGGACGTTCGCTGTGAAACCAGTCAGGAAAATTGCGATCGATTTTATGAGATGATTGAAGGGACGAGCCTCACTAGAGGTCCGAATAATAGCGAAAGAAATCCATGAGTTTTAACACATTTGGCCGCGTTTTTCGCTTTTCGACTTGGGGAGAAAGCCATGGACCTGCGCTCGGCGCGGTTGTGGATGGCTGCCCTCCAGGACTGGAATTAAGCGAAGCGGACATCCAACCGTTTCTGGATGCGCGTCGTCCCGGCCAATCAAAATATACGACGCAGCGCCAAGAACCCGATCAGGTCAAAATTCTGTCGGGCGTGTTCGAAGGCAAAACGACCGGCACGCCAATTTCGTTGATGATCGAAAATGTTGATCAACGGTCCAAGGATTATAGTGAAGTCGCCAAGGCTTATCGCCCGGGCCATGCCGATTATGCCTATGACGCCAAATATGGTTTTCGCGATTATCGCGGTGGCGGCCGTTCCAGCGCCCGTGAAACGGCAGCACGTGTAGCGGCGGGAGCAGTCGCTCGGCTAGCTATTCCAGAAGTATCGGTTCGCGCATGGGTCGCTGAAATCGGCGGCGATGCCATTGATATGGCGAATTTTGATGCCGACGAAATTGGCAATAACCCATTTTTCTGCCCCGATGCTGTTGCCGCCAAACGCTGGGAAGCGTTGGTCGATGGTGCCCGCAAAGACGGCAGCAGTCTGGGTGCAATCATCGCTTGTGAAGCAACTGGTGTTCCGGCTGGATGGGGTGCCCCTGTCTATGCCAAGCTCGACAGCGAAATAGCCTCTGCGATGATGACAATCAATGCCACCAAAGGTGTCGAAATTGGCGACGGCTTTGCCGCTGCCCGTTTACGCGGCGAAGAAAATGCTGATGCGATGCGACCGGGGAATGAAGGGCCGCGATTTGAATCCAACCATAGCGGCGGCACAGCCGGTGGTATCTCGACCGGACAGCCGGTATTCTGTCGCGTAGCGTTTAAGCCGACCAGTTCCATATTAACACCGGTCGATACCATTACACGCGAAGGTGAAGCTACCGAGATCACGACCAAGGGTCGTCATGACCCTTGCGTCGGCATCCGCGGCGTACCCGTGGTCGAAGCAATGATGGCGCTGGTTCTCGCAGATCAGAAATTACTCCACAGGGCACAATGCGGGTGAGCATCCTTAAATGATCGACCTCGTCCTTCATGTCATTGATGACTATATTCAGGCGCATAAGGCGATCATTGGCCTCATCATATTGGGTTTTCTGTTCGCAGGTTTCATCATGGAGCGGTTTCCAGCAGCGGTGGTCGCCGTGCTTGGGGCCTGCACCTTCCTGTTCCTCGGGATCATCGATTCCGACGGACTTTTCTCGGTTTTCTCCAATACCGCGCCGATTACAATCGCCGCCATGTTCATCTTATCCGGTGCATTACTGCGAACCGGAACGATTGATGCGATTGCCGGATTCATTATTGAACGCGCCAAAGTAAGGCCGAAGCTGGCCGTGGTTGAGATGTTCCTCGGGGCCTTTGTCGCCTCTGCTTTCATGAATAATACGCCAGTTGTGCTGGTGCTCATCCCCATCATCATCCGCCTGTCCCGCGCCACCGGGATATCGTCCAAAAAGCTTCTTATTCCCCTAAGCTTTATCTGTATTTTGGGCGGAACAACCACTTTGATCGGGACATCGACGAACCTGATTGTTGATTCCGTTGCCCGGGACGGCGGCATGGATGGGTTTGGAATTTTTGAAATCACACCTTATGGTTTGATTGCCGCCGTTGCCGGGACCATCATGATGTTGTTATTTAGCAGCTGGATATTGCCCAGTGGTCAAGTTGGCGGTGAATTTGCCAGCAGTGATGAAAGCGACTTTCTCACGGAGCTGACGGTCCGAAACAAATCATCCGCGATCGGTAAATTGCTGTCAGAGGTTCCCATCATCCGGCGGACCAGCGTAAATGTTTCTGCGGTAAAACGGCTCAGCAGCTATATTCGCCATGATCTTGAGCATCACGAGCTGCGGGCAGGAGACCGGATTGTTGTCCGGCTCGATCTCGCCGAACTTATATCCCTGCGGTCTTCGGAAGACTTTAAAATCGGGATCGTTCGCTCCGGAGATGTTGGGCCATTGGGCGAGGAACTGGTTGAAGCAACAGTTGCCCCCGGCCATCCCAGCATTGGTAACCGCCTTTTTGATATTCCGTTTCTCGGCCAGCTAAACGTCCGTATATTGGGCATGACCCGCTATCGTAACTTGCCGCGGTCTGATCTCACTAATGCCCGCATCCACGCTGCAGATCGACTGCTTGTTACCGGGTCGAGCAAAGACATCCAACGGATGTACGAGAACCCCAATTTATTTGGCGTTGGTCAAACCAAAATACGGGCTTTTCGCCGGGACCGTGCGCCGATTGCGATTGGCGCATTGGTAGCTGTTGTTGCCCTTGCGGCACTCAATATTGTACCGCTTGCCGTGGCAGCGATCTTGGCTGTGGGTGCTATATTGCTGGCGCGCTGTATTGATGCTGAGGAAGCCTGGGGATCCATGGACGGCAATGTGCTGGTGCTGATTTTCGGCATGCTGGCGGTCGGGTTGGGCTTGCAACAGGCGGGCAGCGTCGATTTGATTGTGGCCCAGTTGACCCCGTGGCTAGTTGATTTACCACCCTGGGCTCTGGTTTTCTCGATCTATGTGCTGTCCGTGATTATGACCGAAATTGTGACCAATAATGCTGTGGCGATCATCATCACCCCGATTGTTATTGCACTCGGCCAGGATCTGGGTGTCGACCCAAGGCCGCTGGTCATCGCCGTCATGTTTGCGGCATCCGCCAGTTTTGCCACACCGATTGGCTATCAGACCAATACGTTGGTCTATGCAGCCGGTAACTACCGGTTCACCGATTTCTTCAAGGCAGGCATCCCGCTAACCTTTGGTGTTGGCCTCGCCACCTGTTTAGCGATCAGCTTTACGATGTAAGTCGGTTGTCGCAATAAGTGTTGCCTTAATGACGCTTGCCGAAGCCCTACCAGAACGATAAGTCTCAGAAACGATCAGGGGTTCATAAGATAGCCCCAAATATGGGGAATATGTAATGTTGTCATTCTGGTTCAAAATACCGCTTTGGCAGCGGGTCATTGCAGCTCTCATTTTGGGCGTCATCACCGGTCTCGCTTGGGGGCCGGAAGCGGAGATGATCAAATGGATCGGTGATTTCTTCATCAAAGCGATCAAGATGCTGGTCGTTCCCCTGATTTTCTTCTCGCTGGTTGCCGGCGTCGCATCCCTCGGCGATCTGCGAAAACTCGGCAGTGTTGGCGGACGGGCGATGATATTGTTCGTCATAACCGGACAGATTGCAGCATGGCTCGGGCTGGCATTGGGCACGTTTTTTCAGCCAGGCAAAGGTGTCGACACGGACGCACTCCAGAAAGGCGAAGTCCCGGCACCCAATGAAACCACCGCCGTTGATATGATCCTTTCGATTGTCCCGGACAGTCCGGTACAAGTCATGGCCGACGTACGCGTCCTGCCGCTGATCGTATTCGCTCTGCTGATCGGTATTGGCATCTTAATGGCGAAAGAAGAGGGCAAACCCCTCGCCAAGATTTTCGATAGCGGCGCCATCGTCATGCAAAAGGTGACGATGATCGTAATGGAGCTGACACCCTTTGGCGTTTTTGCTCTGATGGCATGGGTTGCCGGCACGCTGGGCCCCGATGCGCTTATCTCGCTGGCGAAATTGGTCGGCCTCAACTATCTCGGCTGCTTGCTGATTATCGGCGTGATGTATTCCGCAATGATCAAGTTTGTCGCCAAGCTGCCGGTGATTGATTTCTTCCGCGGCATTGTCGATGCAATTGCGGTCAGCTATTCCACCGCTTCATCCAACGCGACCCTGCCGGTGACCTTACGCTGCGTGGAGCGCAATTTGGGCGTCAGTAACTCGGTGGCCAGTTTTGTTGTCTCGCTCGGCGCGACGATCAACATGAATGGCACCGCGATGTATCTTGGGCTTGCGACGTTATTTGGTGCACAGATTTTCGGCGTGGACTTGAGCTTTGGCGACTATGTCCTGATCGCGATCACTTCAACCCTCGGCGCAATCGGTGCGGCGGGTATTCCGGGCGCTGGCTTGATCATGATGGCATTGGTCTTTGGCAGTGTTGGCGTGCCACTCGAAACCATCGCCTTTGTTGCTGGTGTTGACCGGATCATGGATATGATGCGCACGACAACCAATGTCTCCGGTGACGCAGCGATTGCGACAACCGTGGCCGTGATGACCGGCGAGATTGATGTCAAAGAGATGATTTCGGCGGACGATGTTTAGGGCTGGATTTTAATCACCACCCCATCGGGTACCACCTTCCAAATCTGCTGAATCTCGGCATTGCTCAATGCGATACATCCATCGGTCCAGTCAGATGCAATTGGTGCACCGTCACGGCCATTGGGCTGGCCGTGAATAAAGATATCACCGCCCGGTGATTTCCCTCTTGCTTGCGCATAAGCGCGGTCAGATGCATTGGGATAGGATACACGCAAACTGAGATGATAGCTGCTGCCGGGATTTCGGCCATTAATGGTGTAGTTTCCTTCGGGTGTACGCTCATCACCTTCAAAGCGCTTATGACCCTCAGGCGCATTGCCAAAGCGGATGTTGGAATAGCGGGCAATTTCTTTGTCCGCCTTGTAAAGGATCAGAGTACGATCGCTTTTGTCGACCAATATGCTGTCTGCCTTGGTCCCTACTGGAATCATGGGAAGCGGATTGGGACGATCCGCCGGATTGCCCTGTTGAGCCGTTTCCACGCCGGCACCACAGGCGCTGACCATCGCCATCGTCAAAAATATGGAAAACTTAATCCGCAAAGGGATCCTTCACCAAAATCGTATCTTCACGCTCAGGAGAAGTGGACACCAAAGCCACCGGGCACTGGATCAACTCTTCGACGCGCTTGATATATTTAATCGCTGCTGCAGGTAAGTCGGCCCAGCTGCGCGCGCCGGCGGTGGACTCGCTCCAACCCGGTACGGTTTCATAAATCGGTTGCACCGCTTCCTGGTCCTGATGATGGGGCGGCAGATAGTCATAGGTTACGCCATTTAGATCATAACCGACACAGATTTTCAGCTCTTCAAAACCGTCGAGTACGTCGAGCTTGGTCAGCGCGATCCCGGCGACACCGGACACGGCCAGAGCCTGCCGGACCAGTACAGCATCAAACCAGCCGCAACGACGCTGACGTCCTGTATTAGTGCCAAATTCATGGCCGCGTTCGCCCAGTCGTTGACCAATGTCGTCATCCAACTCGGTCGGAAACGGACCGGAGCCAACGCGCGTTGTGTAAGCTTTGACGATACCCAAGACATAACCGGTCCCGGATGGCCCTACACCCGATCCGCCTGCTGCGGTTCCGGAGATAGTGTTGGAGCTGGTCACAAACGGATAAGTGCCGTGATCAACATCAAGCAACACGCCCTGCGCGCCTTCGAACAATATCCGGTCGCCGCGTTTGCGGGCTTCATTCAGGCGTTTCCAGACGGGCTGCGCATATTGCAGCACACTATCGGCAATCTCTCGCAGATCCGCAAGCAAGCGATCACGATCAACCGGCTGCTCACCAAAACCAGCCCGAAGCGCATCATGATGAGCGCATAGCCGATCAAGCTGTGGTCCCAAATCATCGAGATAAGCCAGATCACAGACCCTTATGGCACGGCGGCCAACCTTGTCTTCATAAGCTGGGCCAATGCCCCTCCGCGTCGTACCAATTTTGCCTTTGCCGCTGGCATCTTCACGCAGCGCATCAAGGTCACGGTGAATGGGCAGGATCAAGGGGCAAGTTTCCGCAATGCCAAAATTATCGGCGTTGATGGCCACGCCCTGCTTGCTCAGCTTTTCTATCTCATCGCGCAAATGCCAAGGATCCAGCACAACGCCATTGCCAATGATCGAGAGCGCGCCGCGGACAATACCAGAGGGTAGCAACGAGAGCTTATAGACTTCGCCATCGACAACCAATGTATGGCCGGCATTATGACCACCCTGAAACCGGACTACGACGTCAGCGCGTTCCGACAACCAGTCGACAATCTTGCCTTTGCCTTCATCGCCCCATTGGGCACCGATAACGGTTACATTGGCCATATTTGAAAATTCTTCCTGTTAAATTGCTACCGGCTTTTGGCCGTCAAGATGATGCGTGCAACCCAAAGTCGCGGCATCATCACTGTCCGAAAGCGCCGCGACCGTGCGCCATCCCTCTGCCCGCAAAGAGGCGGCGATTTCAATGTCATGCCCTAGTGGCAGAAATAAAATATCCTTGGCCTTTGCACTGAAACCGGCATCGATCAGTGGACTGGGATAGAGCGAGAATCCCACGGCATTTTCTGTTCCGCCATCGGCGGTTGGAATCTCATAGCTACCGCCGCGCCCCATCGCGCCGACAAAGCCATCGGCAAAGAGCGTGAAACCAAACCAGTTCTGATATTCAAAACCGTGGCGCTCGGTAGGATCAAGCGTCAACTTCGCTTTGTCTTTGATGTTCGCGGCAATGGCAGCAATGCCATCCAGCCGCGATGTCAGCAGATCATCGCAGTCAAATGCCCGCATTTTCGCCATGGCGTCGTCAAACGGCCCGGTAGCTTCAATCAGCGGTAGATAGCCGGTGGCGCCCAACTCGGTCAGTCCGCCAGCATCTTTCATATCAAGTTCGCTGCGCACTTCGCCGGCCTGCGCCGCACTGAGCGGCAAGGGCCCTGCGGATAGAATATCGACCAGATCAGGCATGGTGAAATCCACCGTAATTCCAGTCAAACCCGCCCGGACCAATGCCTCTATGGCCACGGTCACAATTTCGCTCGCCGCTGCGACGCTGTCGGTACCAATCAGCTCCGCACCAATTTGGAGCCGACTGCGTTCGGGATGTAACTGGCCAGAGCGCAGTTTCAAAACCTGACCGGAATAGCTGAGGCGTAGTGGACGGGATGCACCCGACAGGCTGGTCGCGGCAATGCGCCCAATTTGCATGGTCACATCAGGACGCAACGCCAATGTCCGCTGGGAAATCGGATCAACAAAGCGCATCAGATCGCTTTTCGCTGATCCGGTCATCCGGCCCGTCAGGACATCTTCATATTCGACCAATGGCGGAGACACCCGCGCATAACCATGACTGGCTAACGTATCGTGGACGTCGCGTTCGAGTCTGGACCCGGCCTCGGCATATGGAGGGAGGGAATCGTGAAAGCCTTCAGGCAGCAAGTTAGACAGCTTTTGCATAGACTTTCGTCTCCATAGCCTAAGCGCGCGTTCAGGCCACCGGTTTTTTAGCCTATTTTTTAGAAGCGCAGGGCTTTGACCGTTTTAACCCCTTCGAGTTTGCAAACGGCCCACAAGACAGGCTCTTCTACAGGCGAATCGATAGAGAGCAGCAACACCGCTTCTCCGCCCGGCGCATCGGCGCGTCGACCGAGATGGAAAGTACCGATATTGACGCCAGCCTCGCCCAATGTGGAGCCGACACTGCCGATAAAGCCCGGTTGATCTTCGTTGACGATGTAGAGCATGTCGCCTTCAAGATCAGCTTCAACCTTGATCCCGAACATCTCCACCAAACGCGGACCGGAAGAACCGAACAACGTACCGGATACGGATTTTTCACCCTCGTCAGTCGTCACTGCGACGCGGACCAAAGTATGATAATCGCCTTCGCGGTCGTGCCGCACTTCACGAACATCCAGACCGCGTTCTTTGGCCAAATAGGGCGCGTTCACCATATTCACGGAGTCGCTATAGGCCGCCATCAATCCAGCGAGAACAGCAGCAGTGATTGGTTTTGGGTCGAGCTCGGCTGCCGCACCTTCAACTTCTACCGAAATGCCTTTAAGCGAACTGCTTGATAGTTGGCCAATCAATGAACCCAGCTGATTTGCAAGCGTCATATAGGGTTTCAGCTTCGGTGCCTGCTCTGCCGAAAGGCTGGGCATGTTAAGCGCATTTTCTACGCCGCCGTTGACCAGATAGTCGGCCATTTGTTCTGCGACCTGGATCGCGACATTGACCTGTGCCTCACTGGTCGAAGCGCCGAGATGCGGCGTACAGATGAGGTTCGGCGTTCCAAACAGGTCGTTTTCCTTGGCAGGTTCCTGCGCATAAACATCCAGCGCCGCGCCAGCCACTTGACCGGATTCCAGTGCCTCTTTCAAAGCCACTTCGTCAATCAAACCACCGCGGGCACAATTGATGATCCGCACGCCAGGTTTAGCCTTGGCAATCGCTTCAGCGGACAAGATATTGCGCGTCTGATCGGTCAGCGGCGTGTGCATGGTGATAAAGTCGGCGCGTGCGAGAAGCTCGTCCAGCGTGACTTTTTCAATACCAATTTCAATCGCACGTTCAGCGGTCAGGAACGGATCATAAGCCACAACTTTCATGCGCAGACCAATGGCCCGTTCGGCAACAATCGAACCGATATTACCAGCACCAATTAAACCGAGCGTCTTGCTGGTCAGCTCGACACCCATGAATTTTGATTTTTCCCATTTACCGGCCTGTGTTGAGGCATCGGCAGAAGGAAGCTGACGGGCCAGCGCAAACATCATCGCGATGGCATGTTCGGCCGTCGTGATACTGTTGCCGAAAGGTGTATTCATCACCACCACGCCTTTGGCGGAAGCGGCAGGAATATCGACATTATCCACACCGATACCAGCCCGACCAACCACTTTCAGGTTGGTCGCGGCGTCCAATATTTCGGGCGTCACCGTTGTCGATGAACGAATGGCGAGACCGTCATATTCACCGATAATTTTCATCAGCTCTTCCGGTGTCTGACCGGTAATTTCGTCCACTTCAACACCGCGTTCACGGAAAATTTCGGCGGCTTTTGGATCCATTTTATCGGAAATAAGTACTTTTGGCATTTTGATGATTCCTGTGTTTTGTGCTCCGAACTTGATGCGGAGCTAGCGCAGCTAAGCGCAAAAAATTAGGAGGCTCCACATCATGCGCGGAGCCCGTTTATTTTCAGGATAGCTCGGCTTTAACCTGCGCAAAGGCCCATTCAATCCAGGGCAGCAGGCGGCGGACATCTTCTTCCTCAACGGTCGAACCGCACCAGATACGCAAAGACGGTGGCGCGTCACGGTAACCGTTAAAGTCATACGCGATATCCATTTTTTCGAGCATACCGGCGATTTTCTTGGGCACAGCGGCTTTATCTTCGTCGCTCAAGCCATCATACCAATCACCCTGGAACATCATGCAGACACCGGTATTGGTCCATTTCGCGGGATCGCTGACCATATTGCGCAGCCAAGGCGTCGCTTCAATCCAGTCATGGACAATCTTGGCATTGCGGTCTGCGCGGGCGTGAAGCTCTTGCAAGCCACCAATGGATTTGGCCCATTCGAGTGACGCGATATAATCTTCGGTCGCAAGCAACGATGGCGTGTTGATGGTTGCGCCTTCAAAGATTGCGCGGTTCAATTTATCGCCCTTCTTCACACGGAAAATTTTCGGGAGCGGCCAGCTGGGGCTATAGCTTTCAATACGTTCGACTGCGCGTGGGCTGAGGATCAGCATGCCGTGACCGGCTTCCGAACCCATGACTTTTTGCCAGCTATAGGTGGTGGCATCGAGCTTTGCCCAATCCATTGGCTGCGCGAACACAGCGCTGGTTGCATCATTAATAGTGACTCCATCGCGGTCGTCTGCGATCCAGTCCGTATCGGGAATTTTTGCGCCTGATGTCGTACCGTTCCAGGTAAAGACAATATCATCACCCTTGTCGATCTGGGTCAGGTCGGGAATTTCGCCATAGTCGGCCTCAAGCACCGTCAGGTCAGCTGGTTTCAGCTGTTTCACAGCATCCTGAATCCAGACGTTGCCGAAGCTTTCCCAAGCCGCGACCGTCACAGGACGCGCGCCAAGCATATTCCACATCGCCAGTTCAACCGCGCCGGTATCGGACGCCGGAACAATGCCAATGAGATAGTCGTCGGGGATGCCGAGCAACTCACGGCTGAGGTCAATGGCATATTTCAGCCGCGCCTTGCCGGTAGCAGAACGGTGGGAGCGGCCCATGGCCACAGTGTTCAATTTATCGAGAGACCAACCAGGAAATTTGGCGGTAGGGCCCGAAGAAAAATTCGGGCAATTTGGACGCAATTCAGGCGTCGGAACATTAGTATCAGTCATGTACGCTTCTCCTTACAGAGAGCTCGCGCGGCGTTGGGACCGCGTGGCCCGTCGCCGCAATGTATGTTGCAGCGCAGCAAGTCAAGCGACAATTATGCCGGCCTCGATAAATTGATCAGAGCAGATTATTTCTTGCGGAAAAGCTCTTTGCCGCGGCGAAGGACCAGTAATTTTTCCATCGATACGGGGTGAAAATAAGCTTCGACCCGGTCGCCTTCAGGAGTTGTGCCATAGACTTCATAGCAACCGCCATCGACCTTGGACTTTTTGATTTTCCAGCCTTTTTCGACCAGATCGGCCTCCAGATCAGCGCGACTAACCCAACCAGATTGCGGCCCAGCTTCACATGTCATTTTGCCCGTGGCGTGCGCTGGGGCGGAGAAACCGAGAGCCATTGTAGCGGCGGCAAGTGTGGCGGTAATTGCAGGGTATTTCATTTTTAAAAACTCCAACTAAAAATCGGGATGGGATGGGATTTCAATCGTTCGGTTGTCAAAGAGGCCGAGGCGAATCAGCTTTGATGACGTTCTTTTTCTTTCTGCCATAGATGATAATCATTCGCAATAACTGTAACATGAACAACGGAATAAAATGCACGAGTGCGCCGGTCATACCATCATGAATCAACAGCCAATGGGCCAATGTCAGCAGTGCTGCGCCATAGACCAGGCGTTGTAAAATCTTCCAACGGCGTTTGAGCCACCGCATCGACGCATCATTGCTGGTGATCGCCAGCGGCACAAATAACAACATCGCAGCCCAGCCGGTCCAGATACCGGGCGCCCAGAACTCGGCCAATATCGGCTCCAGTTCCTCCATATCGATGACGTAGAAAACCAGATGCAGCATCGCGTAAATAAAAGCCGCTACCCCGAAAGATCGTCTGCGCCGAAGCAACCAACCGGTCCAACCGCGATTACCGAAAATCGTGACTAGCGGTGATATGACCATCGCAATGATCATGAACCGCGCGGAAAACTCTCCGGTGGGATGCAGCATATCCATTGCGATAATATCACCGACCCAATAACCGCGCATCAGCGCAAGAGCGGGAAGGCTCAACAATAACCAAAAAATTGGCAAACTGTTCAATGTTCGGACCGCAGCTATCATCGCTTCCATTTGGATAGTCCGACTCCATAGGTCCAGAATTTATTTGTATCAGCTTGTCGCAAATTCTGTCCCATCGGTCTTAAAAACGACTATAAGCCCTAATCTTCAGCTGAGATTTAGGAACGCTTCGTCAAGCGCTTTTTATGCAAAAAACATTTGGAAAAGCGCCAGTTGCGCATAATTTTATAGTTTTAGGCCTCTTATCGCTAGCGCTTAGCGCTTGCGGAATACCCGATAGTAAGCGACCATCCGGTGGCGGTGGGAAAATCGAACCTAGTCCTAGTGCCCAGCAGTGTTTCGGCCAATTGCGTAACGCGGGTGTTCGCTTCTCCCCGCTGCCTAATCAGAATTTCAGCGGAGGATGCAGCCAAATAGACGCCATCAAAATGCTGGATGTCGGTCGCAGCACAGAGGTCACAAATCTCGGCCCGGTGAAATGCGAGCTGGCCAACAAATTTGCAGCCTGGACTGAATATGCCGTCAAACGCGCCGCGCGCCAATATCTCGGTAGCGAACTGATCCGGATCGAGACCATGGGCAGTTATAGCTGCCGCCGAATCGCCGGGTCCGGGCGCTTGTCCGAACATGGCCGCGCCAATGCCATTGATGTATCCGGCTTTGTGCTTGCCGACGGTCGGCGGATCACTTTGACCAAAAACTGGCGCAATGGCCGCCAAGAGAAGCAATTCCTGCGGGCGATTCACAAAAGTGCTTGCCGCCGCTTCGGAACCGTACTCAGCCCCGATTTCAATGCCGACCACCATGATCATTTCCATTTTGATATGGGCGGTAACGGCTATTGCCGCTAACCATATATTTCCGATAAACCATTAAGTTCATTGGCAAGTCACATTGCTATGCTCTAGGACAAAGCCATGACAAACAAAGATTTACACGACCGCCGCTTCTACCGTGCCAAACAAGAAGCCGATTTCGCCAGGAAACAGGCTCTCAGCACGCCCCAGACCGAAGACCCTGCTTATACGCTCGCTTTTCAGGACAATGATTTCCTGCTGCGGGAGGAGCTCCGGCCGGTCCGTTTCCAGCTCGAGCTGCTTAAGCCCGAGATGTTACTTGACGAAGCAGGCATTGGCTCGACACTGGTCATGTACGGCTCGGCGCGTATTCCTGAACCCAGCAAGGCGGATGCGCTGATTGAAGTGGCCAATGATGAAGCGTCTTTAAAGACCGCCAAACGCTTGAAGGAAAAGTCCAAATATTATGATGAGGCCCGCAAATTGGGGCAACTCGCCAGCAATTGTGGCATCGAAGAAAATGGGAAGCGCGACTTTGTTGTTTGTTCCGGCGGTGGTCCTTCTATCATGGAAGCGGCCAATCGCGGTGCTACCGATGCTGGCAAAGATTCAATCGGCCTGAACATCGTTCTGCCGCATGAACAGGCGCCCAATGAATATGTAACGCCCTCGCTCAGTTTCCAGTTTCATTATTTTGCGCTGCGCAAGATGCACTTCCTGTTGCGCGCTCGGGCAGTTGCTGTCTTCCCGGGCGGGTTCGGAACGTTTGATGAATTTTTCGAGCTGCTCACGCTGGTCCAGACCGGCAAGATGGAAAAGCTGCCCATCATCCTGTTTGGCAAGGACTTTTGGAATCGGGTCATCAATTTTGAGGCGCTAGCCGAAGAGGGCACAATCAGCGCCAAAGACCTCGATCTATTCCAATTTGTAGAAACCGCTGATGAAGCCTGGAAGATTATCCAGGACTTTTACGGCTTAGACTGCGGCTAACCGCTAAACGGCTTATTCCGCAGCAGCCGCTTCGTCTGCCGCCACGGTTTCTTCTGCCACTTCAGTTGCTGCTGCATCTGCTTCAGCTACAGCCTCTTCACCTTCAACCGGCGCTTCTTCCGCTGCTGGTGGCTCAGGATATGGGAGATTCGATCCCTGCGCATTCATATAGGCGATGACATTGGCGCGATCTTCCGGCTTGCTGAGACCGGCAAAGGTCATTTTCGTGCCGGGCGCATATTTACGCGGGGATATCAGCCACGCGTTCATATTGTCGAAATTCCAGTCACCTTCGACCGATGACAGGGCATCGCTATAGGCGAAACCTGCGACATGGCCGTGCGGTTTGCCAAGTGAATTATAGAGATTCGGTCCGATACCATTGGCACCGCCATCATTGATCGTGTGACAGGCAATGCATTTTTTGAATACCGCTTCACCCGCCGCCATATCGGCCTTGGCGAGCATCATGCTCATCGGCACTTCTTCCTTGCCGCCATCGGATGATTCGACACCTTCGATAGCAAAGCCCATTGTCTCGGGACGCTCATTCTTGTCAGCGTGGAAATATTTTCCACTCAAGATCGAAAAGCCAAGTGCTGCGATTCCGCCTGCCAATACCCAGCCAGCAATGGTGTTGTTATTGTCCATCTTGTCTCAAATCCCTGAATAACACGCAGGAGCCGCCTGCCAAAACTTTGCGCTTTCTCTAATAAGAGCGCCGATTCAAAGCAAGACCTCAATTGCTGTCCCGCTTGCTAATATTGTTGCGCCAGTTTTGCGATATGCGATCAGGTCTTGCGTAGACCCGATTTGTGCGGCAATCGCGGCCTTGAATATACGGGCGCAAAGAACAGGAATCGACAGCATCATGAATAGCTTCCCGCAAAACGCCTTGGGCATGGTCCAAAAAATGACCGAAACCGCCGCCGAAGCGCCAGCCCAAGCGATAGCCTTTCAAGGCGCACCGGGCGCAAACTCCCACCTCGCCGCGATGGAATATGCCCCGGATTGCCTGACCTTGCCGTGTTTTTCCTTCGAAGACGCCCTGGATGCGGTCAAAACCGGGACGGCCGGCAGTGCGATTATTCCGATTGAAAACAGCCTGCATGGCCGCGTGGCCGATATTCATTTCCTGCTCCCCGAATCGGGCCTGCATATAGTCGCCGAGCATTTCATGCGGATTCGCCACACTCTGATGGCAAAATCCGTTGATGCCGAAATCAAGACGGCGATGAGCCACCCGCAAGCGCTGGGCCAGTGCCGTCATTATCTGCGCAAGCACGATATCATCCCGGTCGCCTATGCCGATACCGCAGCGGCGGCCGCTTATGTCGCGCAACATGACGATCCGCATGCCGCAGCCATCGCGCCGCCGCTGGCCGCGCAGATTTATGGCCTGAAGCCCATTGCCAATGCGATTGAAGACGAGGATCATAATATGACCCGCTTCGTTCT
Organism: uncultured Sphingomonadaceae bacterium; assembly: GCA_947489315.1. Lineage (GTDB taxonomy): Bacteria > Pseudomonadota > Alphaproteobacteria > Sphingomonadales > Sphingomonadaceae > Parasphingorhabdus. The sequence continues at coordinate 308,744 of CANLCX010000001.1, read as the reverse complement.
GCTCGCCCCCGCAGCTGCGGTGCCCGAGGCCAGCGGCCCCAATATGACCACCTTTATTTTTGAGGTCAAAAACGTCCCCGCCGCGCTCTATAAAGCGATGGGCGGCTTTGCGACCAATGGCGTCAACATGACCAAGCTGGAAAGCTATCAGGAAGGCAGCAGCTTTTCCGCTTCGAAATTCTATGCCGATATTGAGGGCGCACCCGGCGATCCGGCGGTGGACCGGGCGCTCGAAGAATTGCATTTCCATTGCAACAGCGTGCGCCTGCTCGGCTCCTATCGCCAGGCCCGGCCGCGCACCAAGACAGAATAGGCGATACGCGGTCGCCCGAGCAGATACGGGAAGCAGATATAGGGTCACACCGGGTCACACCCCCTAAAGCGGAGACGCCTGTGGGCTCGCCGCGCCCATGCTGTCGCTTGGCATAAAGCCGCCAACGTCATCGCCATCATGCACAATGCCCGCCGCCGCTTCACTGGCCCGCACCCGTGTCCAGAAATCGGGGTCATCGCTCATGCCGCTGCGTATCGCGCGCTCCCATTGCATTTCGCCCCAGTCAGCTGCATCGTCGGGGTCGAGGTCGGATATGTCGATATCTTCGGGCGCCGTGGCGGCAATCTGCTCGCGCTCCTGCTTTTCGCGCAGCCGTTGCATCAAACTGTCATTATGGATGCCGGTAAAGGGCGGCTCTATATCCGGCTCCCCCTCCTTGTCCTGTTCCTCCAGCATTGCGGCACAATCCCTGCCTTGGCTGATCGCTTCCACCATCTCGTCAAACTCGGCTGCTGCGGCGCGCGCCGGATTGCCCGCCAGATCGCATTCATCCGCCTTGGCATCCAGCCGGGCGAGCGCGGCGAGCAACAAAGGCACCGAAAAACGCTGCCGCTCTCCCACCTCCTCACCATGATACCAGACCGTCTCGGCCCAACCATTGAGACCCTTTTCCAGCACTTCCTCTGCATAAACATCCCGCGCATGGATCAATGCTGCATCCCATGCCCGCGAAAAGGCCCTGCCCTTATCCCGCCGCCGTAACCGATGCGCGCTCTCCCGGCTCATCCCCACAAAGGCTGCCGCCGCCTTCACCGACCCAGAGCGGGCAAGCGCTTCGAGAAACTTACCCTGCTTCTCCGGCGTCCAGCGCGGTGCAGGCGCATCAAGGGTTTCGGTGGCGGGCTGCTTGGGGGATAGTTGGGTCATCACGCAATCTCTTCCTAGTTAGAGGGAGTGCATGATATAACCTATATGGTACATTGTAGGAAAGCGGGGATTTGATGGGCGGCGTTATACCGGGAACGTCTGCAATATCCCGAAAGCGGACATTAGAATTGGGCCGGATTGTTAATCAAACTTCTGTATTAATTGATCAAGGATATAGAACGCAGGATGGGAAGGCCTATAACTTAGAGATGCGGGAGATTGGGTGATGGTTTGGGGAATGAGTTTACCTTCGGGCTTTGGTGAGTTTTTTCCGATGGGCAACTTCGAGGCGCACATCGATTTTGAAGCTGATGATTGGTACCGTCGTCTCAATGCATACTACCAGGAGCAGACGCCTGAAGAGCAAAAAAGGCTGTTCGATCGTGGTAAGGGCGACGGCCCTTCTTACGCAGGCTATGTTGCAGATAAACTCATAAGCGAGCGTGGAGCGGCATCAAGTCCTGGTGCACTGCCCGTCAGCCCGATTGAGCCTCATGAACCGCCGCGGTCTTTCGTGACCGAAAAGGGCTATAAATCACTTGGGTCGCTTATCATGTTAAATGATCGTATTTTGGCGGTGGACGAAGCCCTGAAGGCGATAATAGAGCGGCTGGAGCCGGCCGTGCATGAGTTTTTTCCAATAGAAATCAGAATGCCAAGGAATAAAGTTTATCCCGGTTCCTATTATACTCTGTTTATCGGTCAATATTTTGATAGCTTTTCTCCCGAAGACAGCCAAGAAGAGTCGTTTCGTGACTACGGTCCAGACTATCCCAATCACTATACTCATGAAAAATCAAAAAAAGGCGTCACTGGATTGGCCCTTACCAAGGCTGCATTTGGCATTGCCCACCTGTGGCGGGAACGTGCATTTCGCGAGTGGCTTGTCTGTTTTTCAGATGAATTGCAGGCCGAAATCGCTGGAGCAGGTCTGTGTATCCCCAAACATTATCAAATGAAGCAGATTACGGGGACTGTTTCTTAATTCACCCGATTTCTAGTGTCCGCTTTTGCGCCCAAAGCGGACACTAGCAGAATTCATATTTTGTTCTCACCATTGTGAGCATCGGCTCAATCGTGTGGTTCTCAACGGGTCGATCATGTGAACTTAACAAACTCCCATATTGTCCGTCACTAGATATAATCTGTTGAACATTGTCAGGGAAACTTAAACCAATGAACTTGGTCACAAAATTGGATGACGAAGAAGGGCGACTCTCTGCACTTTGTCGTTACAATATACTCGATACTGGCAACGAGGAACGATTTGACCGCATAACCAAAATCGCGTCAATGGCACTTGATGTACCAATTACCTTAGTTTCTCTCGTCGATGCTGACCGCCAATGGTTCAAATCCAATCAAGGTCTAAAAGTAAATGAAACGGCAAGAAACATTTCATTCTGTACGCATACCATTCAAAATTCAAAACCCTTAATCATCGAAAACGCTACCCAAGACGCTCGCTTCAGCCAGAACCCTCTCGTTACGGGAGATCCGAATATTAGAAGTTATCTGGGCGTGCCCCTATTGTCGCCAGATGGCTATAACATTGGAACATTGTGCGCGATCGATACCGCGCCGAGAAAATTCAGCAACAACAATATCGAGTTATTGAGCAATCTTGGTGAATTAGTGATCCATGAACTGGAATTGCGTCAAGAAGCAGACACTGATTCACTCACAGGTGCTTTAAATCGTCGGGCTTTTGCAGGTGAAGTACAGAGAACGATTTCTCTATTTGAACGGGAAAATATTGACAGCGCACTGCTTCTTTTTGATCTGGATCATTTTAAACAAGTTAATGACAAATTTGGCCACTCAATAGGCGATGAAGTTTTACGATCAATATCCGCTGAAACTAGAAATAGCTTAAGTCCGACCGACGTGTTCGCAAGGGTTGGAGGAGAAGAATTTGCGATATTGATGACTGGGACAAAAAGGAACGAAGCTATCGGAGCAGCCGATCATTTACGCAAAAATATTTCCAATTGTAGATTTGATAGCGCGCCTGATCTGAAGGTTACCGCTAGCTTTGGTATTACAAAAATGTCTAACAAAATCGGGATCTGTTCGGATTGGCTCAAGCGCGCCGACAACGGGTTATATGCCGCTAAGCGTGGTGGTAGGAACATGATCTGCGAAGAGGCTAGCTAAAAAATATGCCATCGCTTGTTTCGAGATAACATCCGATATTTATCAATTCGCATTTATTTTGGAATCAGATATTTTCACTTATCAGCCATTCGTTCTTATGCAACGAGCTCGAAGGATGCTGAGACTTAATGTCCGCTTTTGCGCCCAAAGCCGACACTGCCTAATACGCTTCGTTCCATCCGGCATCCGAACCCAGCCTGCCTTGCGCGAACCTTCGGTTCAGGATGACGCGCGGGTATGGGCCAGCTGATATAGCGGATCATCGGGATAGCGGTCGGCCCGGCGCAGCGCCGATAAGGCGGGATGGGCCGCGTCATGGGTGGCGGGGTTATTTTGGCTCCAGCTCATAATCGGTTCGCGATGCCTGATCTTCCAGACCGCATCGCGCTTTTCAAAATCATCAAGATAGCGCCCTAAATAAGTCATTTCGCTATCATCGCCATCGGGGCTTTCCAGATAGTGGAAGGCCAGCAAAGTCGTTTCAACCTGTGCGCGGTCTCCATCAAAGACGAACAGGCTGTTGGTCACCATATGGTGGGTTTGCGCAAAGGCTTTGATGGCGCTGGCGAGCTGGCTGCAAAAAGGATGGGCTGGAACAGCCGCTTCACCATAGGCCGTGGTCGCGTCGGGCCAGTAGCAGGATTTCAGCGCCGCTTCATCGGCCCGGTCCACGCCGCGGCAGTGCAAGGCGAGTATTTCTGCAATGGCTTCGCGATCCGCCAATTCCGCGCTATCCAGGACGCGCCCTGCTTCTCTTGTCATGCCACTCTCCTGCTATCGATATGGTCAATTTACCTTAGGGCAAGGGTCTTTACTATCACCGAAAAGAACATGAGAGACAGGTTTTGGCACAAGCATTGGATATCGCCTTGGCAAAGCTGGAAATTCAGCAATTGGCGGCGCTGTACATGCGTGGCCTCGACCGGCTCGACCGCGATTTGCTGCGCGCGCAATTTTGGGACGACGCTTTTCTGGACTATGGCATTTATGAAGGCGGTGCCGATGGCTTTGCCGATTTCTGCATGACGGCGCTGGAAGGCCATGACAGCAACCAGCATCTGATCGGCCAGCATAATATCGATGTGGCAGGCGATGAGGCCTTTGGTGAAGTCTATTATCAGGCCTATCACAAGGTGCCTCAGGAAACGGGCGACCGGCGCGACGTGTTTGTCAGCGGCCGGTATCTCGATCGCTATGAAAAACGCGATGGTGTCTGGAAAATGGCCTATCGGTCCGAAATTGTCGATTGGGGCAGCGATATGCCGTGCACCGATGCATTTATCGACCCGCGTATGATAATCGGAAAACGCAAGCCTGAGGACCCGCTTTATCATCGAGAGGCGATGCGCCGCAAAGCCGGGGGCGGCGATGGCCCATGATCTGACCAAACCGTCAGACCCCAATCTGGCCCCGGGCGAGGCGCGCTGCCCCGGTCCATCGATGCAGGATATTATGGATGCCGACGGCGATCATCCGCCCGCGGCCATGCGGACCGAGCAATATGAATTTCTTGGCGACGAAGATATCGGCTTTGACCGCTATATCAGTGAAGATTTTGCGCAGCGCGAAATCGAGCATATGTGGAACCGGACCTGGCAATGGGCCTGCCGTGAGGAGCATATTCCCGAGCCCGGCAACCGGCATGTCTATGATGTCGGGCCCTATTCGATTCTGGTCGTGCGCGGCGATGACCGGAAAATTCGCGCCTTCATCAACAGTTGCCCCCATCGCGGGATGCAATTTGCCACAGAAGGCAGCAGCAGCGCCAAACGCCCGCATATCCGCTGTCCGTTTCACGGGATGACATTCCAACTCGATGGATCATTAAAAGAAATTCCCTGCCGCTGGGACTTCCCGCATCTCAACGAGGATAATTTTGGCCTGACCGAGGTGCCGTGCGACATATGGGGCGGCTTTGTCTTCATCAATATGGATGATGATGCACCGCCACTCTCCGATTACCTCGAAGTCATCCCCGACCATTTCAAACAATGGCCGATGGATGACCGCTATGTCGCGCTGCATACCCAGAAAGTGCTGCCCGCCAACTGGAAGATGGCGATGGAAGCATTTCTGGAGGCCTATCATGTGCTGGAGACCCATAGCCAGGCCATTTACAGTGCCGCGGACGCCAATGCGCAATATGATATTTTCGGCAAGAATGTCAGCCGGTTCATGCATGCCGTTGGCGTGCCTAGTCCGCATCTGAAACAGCCGGTCAGCGAGGCCAAATTATTCGAAAAGCTCGGCCGCGATCCCGCCGATCTGCCCGAGGGCGCGTCAGCTAGGGCCGTGCATGCCAAGATGTTGCGCGAGGAATATGGCCAAGCCTTCAACGTGGATCTGTCCGATGTTTCCACCAGCGAGATGATGGACAGCCTCGAATATTTCCTGTTTCCCAACATGTTCTTCTTTCCCGGCATCAATATCCGTCTCTGCTATCGCTTTAGGCCGATTGATGTGGATACGTGCATGCACGAGATATTGGTGCTGCAACCCCTGCCTGAAAATGGCGAACGCCCTGCCCCCGCCAAACCCATCCGGCTGGAAATCGAGGATAGCTATACAACCGTACCGGGCTTTGCGCTGGCCGAGATATTGGATCAGGACACCGACAATCTTGCGATGCAACGCAACGGCGCAAAAGCATCAAAAAAAGGCGCACAGTCGCTCGGCAATTATCAGGAAGCGCGGATCAGGCGACTGCAAATGACGCTGGATGAATATTTGGCGCAGTAATGCGGGCTGCCCGCTCGGTTACGGCGATTCCAAATCAGTTCGCTCTTAGCAAATCAAAACTATCTGAAAATCTTGGATGGGCGAAGAAATTCAAGTTTAAAATATTACCTGATATTCAGCAACTTAAAAGCGTATCTGGTGCCCAGAAGAGGCATCGCATCCATTGGACATAATTGAACATTCTGATACTTTTTCTTTTTTTTTAAGGAATTTAGAGACATCTAGTTAAACATAGTTGAACATAGATTTTCGCCTTTTCTCGCGGTCAAGAATGGGCTAAAAGGTGGGCCAAAATATACTGCAAGGTTCGAATCCCTATGCGATATAACGTTTTAACACAGTTCGCTGCCAAGTCTGCCGACAAGGGCAAGTATGCCGATGGCCAGGGGCTGTGGTTGATCAAACGAGACAAGCAATTCGGAAAGTGGATTTTGCGCCTCGTTGTACGCGATAAACGTCGTGAGATGGGTTTGGGGCGTTGGCCGGACGTTACCATCGCGGAAGCACGCGAACGTGCAGCAGCTGCAAGGAGAGTTGTTCGTGATGGGCTTGATCCGATCGATGAACGCAAAAGATTACGTAAAGCTCCAAAAGCAGTGACACTGTCAGAGGCCGCGCACGGTTGTTTTGAAGCCAAGAAAGCTGAGTTGAAGAACAAAAATGCTGTAAAACGTTGGATGGGTTTATTGAGCCATCACGTCTTGCCAAAGATTGGCGATTTGCCTATCGAAGAACTTGATCAACACGTCATAAAAAAAACACTAGAACCAATCTGGCATTCGAAGGCAGAAACGGCTCGGAAATCACTCGGCCATATCGGGCAGACTTTGAAATATGCTGCCGCTCTTGGGTTGGACGTTGATATGCAGGCAACAATGAAAGCTCGGGCATTACTTGGCAAACAACGTCATAAAGTCGAGCACATTCCCGCTATGCCTTACCAAGAAGCACCGGCATTCTATCAATGTCTAACCAATCTACCAGGGGCTGTTCCCTTGGCCCTTCGCTTCCTGATCCTTACAGTCGCCCGAACTAGTGAAGTTCGACTAGCAAGATTTGACGAAGTTGAAGGCGATGTTTGGACTCTTCCGGGTGACCGAACAAAAACTGGCCAAGAGCATCGCATCCCCTTAACTGACGAAGCCTTATCTGTTGTAAAGACTGCGCGCACCCAATCAGAGACCGTGTATCTTTTTAATGCTGTACGCGGCAAGCCTCTGTCCGACATGGCCATGTCCCTTTTCATGAAGCGGGAGGGACATGAGGCACGGCCACATGGCTTTCGTGCTACGTTCAGAACTTGGGTGGAAGAACAGACAGAAACCCCCTTTGAAGTCAAAGAAACAGCGCTTGGACATGCTGTCGACACAGGGGTTGTCGGGGCATATCAACGATCTGATAGATTAGCTAAGCGCCGCATTCTCATGAATACTTGGACGGACTCGCTTCGACAATGACAACTTTTATCAACTATCTCGCGTTGTCGATGACTTTGGTCATCCTTTTAGAAAATTTATCAAAAACTTTGGTTCGATTTTTATGTTCGGTGGGCCGACGAACCTACCCTTCACATCCTCCATCGACTGGGAATCGCATAGTGTTATCAGAGCCGATCACCTCGATCCCTTTTGATCCAACTATTCCAGCCAGCGGGATTGTCGCAGTAAAGTCCTTGACCGCCGTCAAGCAAAAACCTCCATCCACCGTTCCGACGACCTCAATACCCCAAAATTCAGGACATTTTGCGTATATTAATGGAACCAGTCTGACGTCCATATTCATGCAAGGTGCCTGACCACTAACGACTAAAAAATAGGTTCCATTAGCAATACCGGCGACCACTTCGGCATGGTCGAAACGAATTACTCTGTTACTGTTAGCTGCTGTTGTCCCATCAAGAATTTTTTGCATTGGTTCCCCCTTTTTTAGTTTCGCCTCAATTCGGCTAAGAATATTAACTTAGTTATCAATATCAATCAAAACGTCAACCATTGAACAGATTAGAATTGATTAGTTATTTTCTAAGCTCATAATTCAGTTTTTGTTCGTAGAGCATGCGTCTTACGCGATATGGTAGAAAATAAATTCCTAGTTATTTGCCGTGCAAACACTTCTAAATGCTAAAATTCGTTGACTCATTCGTGAAATTGATAATTATATCCATCTGTATGAATAATATTTTCAATCGGGGGTAATTATGACTGTGAAATTGACAAAAGCCGTATTCAACTCTGTACCTAAGACTAAATTTCTCCACGTTCATGGTTTAGCCGAAGTCGAATCTCCAGAAGATGAATTGCAGGTGTCGATCGCTGAACCTCAAGGAATAAATGAAGCTATTTTGTTATTGAATTTAACTTGCCAAGAGAGTGACGGTTTTAAGAAGCCTCAGTCTCTACCTTTTTCGTTTAGCACTGTAATTTTTAATAAATTGAAACACAAACAAGTTCAAATCGAATACAATGGAAAGTCAGACATCATCGATATAGAAGTCATTTGATTATCGATTATTGAGGACAACCCTTTGCTTATTGTGCCTACGCAATTTCGATTAACTGCGGTTTTGTGGACTGAATTTCAACATTTAAATGCACAGCATAAGAAGCAAGTTTTTTACGATTTGAACCTATTCGCGAGTGCCAAATATGGTTGATAAAACCTACAAATATTATTGCCCCTTAGACTTTGTTATTGAAACAGAAAAACTGATTGGCGGAGACTGGACCAACAGCCGAGGTCAGGCTTGTACTGGCCCTTGGGCCAATTTCGGTTACTATTTCTTGCATCAGGATGTCATCAGTGATTCAGAAATTGAATGCAGTATCGGAAGCGCAAAAATAATTAGGGTGATAGAGTCTAAACGCAGATGGCGCATCAACAACAGAAAGTTCTCTGAAGCAGTTGGCATGCCGGTTGACAGCTTGATTTCTGCGCTCAATGAAAGTGAAATGAACGAAGACGAGCCCAACTTTTAAGTCCAAGCTCGACAACGGTTCAATTTTCATAGTGCTAGTCAACTGCATTCGGGAAGCCGAGAAGAACCGCCAAGTTATTGTGGTGACGCACAACCCAAATTTAGCGATTGTGGCGAATACTGTACAAGTGATTTATGTGAAGTTTAATAACGCAGATAGTTATCATTTTTCTTATGAATCAGGCGCCATCGAAAACCCTAATATCAATAATAAGAATAGTGGGCGTATTGGAGGACTTACAGCCAGCATTTGTAAAGCGTCGATTGAAATATGGCATCAATCCAGACGGCCTAACATACAACTGGTGAGGGTGGGCAAATGCAGTCTATTCAAATTACGAATATTATTGGTTATTAAAAGCACAATTTGCGGCTTAGTTGAAAACAACTAAGCTATGAAACGGCGAAAAGTCCAAGATGCTATTCGCAAAAATCTGCCTGCTCAAAGTAAACGCGACGCAGGGGCTCTCATCAATTCTTTCAGCATCTTCGCATTGCGCTTATATTCGGCCTGTTTAGTTTCTTCATCCCCCGAACGAGGTAGGTGTTCAAGGTGATAGACACCGCATGACAATACTGGAATTACAAACATCCCGCTGGCTAGTGCACGCAAGCCCAAATACGTATCCTCCAATCCCCAACCTTTAAACTTTGGTGTAAACGCATTTAGCTTTTCAAATGTTTTCCGACGTCCAGTAAAATTGTGACCAATTATCATGCTGGCTAGATCATAAACTCCGAAAACCCTGGAGCCATGGAAATCTTTGAAAAAATTGGTTTCTTCGAGTATATTTACTAACTTTTCTTCGTGGACATCATACACGCCTATTGAGCTTGGACTAACGACTTTTTCAAAACGCAAGTCTCGGTCGAGGTCTGGGCAAGCTAGCTGAATTGCACTACCGATTTCAGCATTTTCATAAAAATTTCTTCCGACATTTTTTTTGAAGGAAACAAACAGCGCATCGTCGATCGCTGAGTTTCTTACATAGTGATCCAGAATATATGTCTCAGACAAAATTATGTCCGAATCGATAAAAATTAAAATGTCCCCTCTCGCACGAGCCATGCCGATACGTCTTGCTAGCGACGCTCCACCGTTATCGTCCAAACGAATGACCTTGATATCAAGTCCGCAGTCCCACTCTTTCAGCACTTCGCTGGCGGAATGAGAAGACCCATCATCGACAATAATAACTTCAAGATGTGAACGAAATTTTTCTATGCCTCTTTGACCTAAAATACCGCCAACAACTCGCTTTATTGATTCTGACGAGTTATAATATGGAATAATAACCGACAACGAATCGGAAACTGTAATTTGATCAATCGAGATACTTTCTTGGCTCAACATGCGAGTGGCGAACACTTTTTCAAATACCTGTTGACGCGACGAGTAATCATTTGATTTTGACTTCTGGACTTCCTCATAAGTCCTTGGACTGCCTGCAATATTGATGATCCCATTAGAGCGACAGAAGTCCATAATTTTATCATTTAACAGCAGCGTCTTACCAGTATCAAAAAAACAAGCCTCTGAGTGTTCCGGCAGCGCAGCTACTCGATCGGGAAGATCATAATCTATAAAACCCCCGATGAAAGCTTCATATTCTGCAGCTTTATCAATACTTGTTTTGTCGATTTCAGCGCCTGCTCGAACTTCAATCGTAATTATTGGTCCGACTAGAGACCTTCTAATTAGCGACAAATAAACGTCACCTTGCGAAAATTCTAAAACTGTAACTCGGCTTATCGTGCATTTTTGGTTTTCATCGCCAAGCACGTAAATGAGTTTCGATTTTATGTTTTCTGTATCTAGATCAATTTTATGTTTCCGGACATGAAACTTCAGTTTCTCCGGAGAACTATCGTCCACTTTCCAACTGACCCTCATTTTTTCCCGGGTGATGGTAATTCTGCTATCTCGTGAATCGTCAACATAGATAGCAAGTTCTTCTTTTAGGAACGGAAATCCAAACTTGCCCTGCAACTTATTAGTTAAGTCCCAGAATTTGGCTCTTTTGACGGTAAAGGTTTTCTTGCTTATAATATCCATCATATGTCAAAACTTTACTCTGCTGCTGCGGATCCATTGCATATCGAAGAAATCGATTGGAAAGGTGCGCGGCACAAACAGTCCTTTTTTCCAGCTGAATGCCTAACCGATGAAATAATACTCGAACAAGTGCAAGCAGTTCCATTTCTAAAAGATGGCCAAATTGTTCTTTATAAACACGTAGATGGATATTTTGGCTTGCCAGGCGGTCAAGTTGAGAAAGATGAGAGTGCCTTGCTGGCTCTAGCGAGAGAGTTAAAAGAAGAATGTGCCTGTACACTTGATATCGCTACTCCCACGTTCCTCGTAAAAGACGAAAATTGTGTCACCGGCGAGACAGTGTTTCAAGGTCGCTTTGCGGCCATTGTTGATCTGATAGATGAACAAGTTAACGACCCAGCTGGCAAGGCTATCGGTAGGCTTGCGGTAAGTGTACAAGAGGCGAAAGCAAAGCTGTGCTGGGGTATTCGGGGTGATATTTTGATTGATAGAGCCTTAGCCGAATTCAGAAATATATCTAAATGGTCAGTTGATTAAAAAGACATTCAACGTTGAGCGGCGATGTTAGAATAATCTAAAAGCAAGGCGTATCTATTTCCGTCGTTGCAGCGTTTATGGCGAATCCCTTAAAATTAGATCGTTTTGAAGTTCAAAAACTTCTTCACACATCGAAATGTCGTTGAGAGTATCTAACAAAGTTCGATCTGCACCTGGGGATGGTGCACCACCGTGGGCAGCTAATGCTTGCCCAACATCTGAAAGCCATTCTGATGGTTCAATTCCTATATTTTTTGACTCTACCTTGCGGTTCGAGGTTGCAATTTTGACGATACGGTATTTTTCTGCAGGTGCTGCAGAAATATAAGAGTTAGCAAGGTTTTTTACGAGTTCGAGAAACTTGCGGACATGATGTGGGTCAGACCTGCTGTGCCCACTTCTTCGCAGCTCTTCTTCCAACTGAATTTTCTCGTTTATCAGCTTTTCTTTACGGGAGTTATATACACCTTTGTCAATCAGCCGATCAATCAGCGCGTCGGTCAGCCGCTCCTCTTTTTCGCTAATGGCCGCTAACTTTAGAGGAATAGCTTGCTGCCTTGAATCGGTTTCATTGCTAGATAACCAAGTGACAAGTTTTTCATTCATCTCATCTATCTGCTTATCGGTTAAACGGATAACTGAAAGGCACCTGATGACCGCAGATTCAATAGCATCTTCTCGCACTGTCTTGGTGACGCAATTCGATGTTTGGCAACGATAATAAACACGTCCTTTTTGACGTTCAGGTATCATTGAACCATTACACAGCCCGCAGCGAAATAGGCGGCGGTAAGTATGGTTATGTTTGGTAACTTTCTTGACTGCTTTTCCGGCTTTGATCTCCTGCACACAATCAAACAAGGATTGTGGAATCAGAGGCTCATGGATCCCTGCATAGATTGCGCCAGATCGTTTGATTTTGATAATTCCGCAATAGAAGGGATTGTTGAGCACATGCTCCAAACCTGTCAGTGAAAGCGGACGACCATCCGCTGTTCGCAATCCCCGACGTTCCATTTCAACTTGAAGGGTTAGTTGAGAATATTGCTCACTAGCATACAGTTCAAAAGCGTCTCTAATATAATGCGCCCGTTCGGGGTCAGGCGTTTTAACCTTACCTCCTCCATTATCGAGATACCCGATAGGAGCCTTAAAAGGGTACAAACCCTGTTTGAGCCTACCATTCATGCCTTTGACGCACTCTTCGCGCAGATTGCGGATATAGTCCGCAGCAATGACCATCTGAATGTCTGCGGTCAAGCGACCGCCCCTAGAACAAAAGTCTAAGCTTTCGGTCGCAAAGCGAACGTCAATGCCAGCATCGGCTATGTCGCCAATTTTAGCCCAGTCCGCAAAGTTACGAGCTGAGCGATCAATTTTATGAATGATTAGCCCCTTTGCTTTGCCGCGCTTAAGCTCGGAAATCATCTTATTGAAAACAGGACGCCCCTTTTTCGCGGCGGTCACCTTCTCCTCAAACCACTTACTGATGGTAAGGTTGTTTTGACTCGCAAAAGCCAGAATAGCATCTCTTTGTGCTTCTAATGATACGCCGTCACCCTGTTTGACGGTCGAAACGCGAACGTATCCAAAACAGCTTTTCATCGTTTTTCAGAATTATCTTCCGAATCTACCACATCTTCGGAATTTAGCGAATCTGGTCCCCACGGCCAAGTGCCATCGCGCTCCATTTGTTCATAGAGACGTTTGCAAATTTGAAAATATTCTTCGAGATATTCTTTGTCGTGCATGGGATCATTTTAATAGGCCCGCAAACTTCAAACTAGGGCGCTTTGGACGCACCAAATTACGGGAGAAGCGGTCTAGTTTGAAAGGAAAATACCGGTATTTTTCTCCCCTTCACCATCATCTGGATAAACCCGTGATAATTTGGAAGCGAAACAAAGTGTTCTGCAGCAATGTCTCCGAACTGTCGGGCCATGATTGGCGCGTCTTTTGCTCCCACGCGCAATGCAATCATTGTCCCCACATTACCCACAACTGCATCAAATACTGCTCGCTCGGTCTGCGACGTATGTTGATGACTTAAACATAATCCCAAAGCATATTTACGGCTTTCTGAAAGTACATCGGCAAAGGCGGTAGTGGTGAAGTTATGGAACTCATCAACGTAGAGGAAAAACGGCCGCCGTTGTTCTTCGGCGGTGTCGTGCCGTGTGAAAGCGGCATTCAGGATGTTGGATACTAACAAGCCGCCGAGCACATTGGCGTTGTCGTTTCCGATCTGGCCCTTTGCCAGATTGATGATCAGTATCTGCCCGTCGTCCATAATGCGACGAAAGCGCAAGGGTTCTTGCGGTGTGCAAACCGCATTTCGTACAACTGGGTGAGCAAGAAACGCGCCCAGCTTGTTGTTGATTGGCGCAACCCCATCAATCGCGGTCAAATACTTCATTTTTGGAAATTCAACCGTCCAGAAAGCTCGGACTTGTGGGTCACTGATCCTTGCCACCACATTTCGTCTAAAGTCTGTTTCCATGAAAAGCCGACTAATGTCGCGCATGTCTGCAAGCGGTTGTTCCAACAGGGCTAGGACGGCGTAGCGGAGCAAGTGTTCCATTCGTGCGCCCCAGCTATCGGACCATTGCTTCTTGAGGGTCTCGATAAACCCCGAAGCCACCAGCGGCATCAGGTGGGTTGGCACACGGGTCAGCGGGTTATACCCGTATGGGCTGTCGGCATCCGACACATCCCAATAGACATGCTCTACACCTATGGTTTCATGCAACCCACGGGCTAAGTCACCGTGAGGATCAATCAGGCAGAAGCCTTGCTTCCTCTGCGCGTCCTGCGCGGCCAGATTGCCGAGTAAAGTTGATTTCCCTGTGCCAGTTTGTCCGATTACATACATGTGACTTAAGCGGTCGCGTCGATAGATTCCAAACGGTTTGTCGCCATAGCGATGATAGGCAGTGCCTAGTTGAGTGACTGGTTCATTGGAATGTGACATTGCCTTATTGAACGGCAAGAGCGGATTTCAAACTAGGGCGCTTTGGTGGCAGTTAGCTCTCTAGCATTGATCTGCAAAACACGGTAATCTGCCTATACTCCAATGCTTACCCTTAGAGTGATCACCAATGCGGTATTGCAGTGACCAGATAGGTTCTACCTATCTGGCACCGAACGCGCACATACCGCATAGGTGGTCGAGATTGTCTAGGGTAACGAAACTTACAAAATGAGGGGGGATGAACTACCTAGTCTGATCTGTCGGTACAGATTAAGCTGATGCAGTGTTATCAGTTTAATCAATAAAAATATGCACACACAATTTGCGCACGATCTGTGCGCCGCTCGTCGCAAGGCGGGATTATTAGAGCGTGATTTATCGACGCTACTTGAATTGGGCGATCAAGATATAGCTGAATTGGAGGCCGGTAAGCGTCCACCGAGTTTGCTTGAAATCTGCAAAATATCGCTGGTCTATAATCGATCGTTTGAAAGCCTCTATCGGGAGATCCGGAGAACGGCAAAACGACAACTATTTCAGCAAATGCCTTCGCTACCAAGTGAAACGAAGGACAAAAAGTCCAGGTTCAACCGCGAGAATACTCTAAAACGTCTGCATGGCCAATTAATTGGTGATCTAAAAGCAGGCGATGGAGAATCTTAGCTATCTGGCGTTTGCTGTTGCCTATCGCCGCGTAGGGGTTGTCTTGATTGTGGGGGATGAACCCGTGTTTTGGCGCATTTCAACAAGAGCCGCCGAAAGTGCACCTTATGCCGCAAAGTTCACGCAGCAATTGATCGATCAATTCTCTCCAAATGTTGTGGTTACCGAACAGCTTGTCCATGCCGTGCGTAAAGGCAAACAAGCCAAACAAGTAATCGCTACTGTTGCAAGCGTGGCGGAAGCGGGGCCTGTGCTTGCCATCCCTATAGCGCGGGTGAACAAGTATAAGAATAAGTATGCCGAAGCTGACGCCTTGATTGAGTTGTATCCGATAATGGCTCCGCTACGACCTCAAGTGCGAAAGTATTTCGACAACGAGCCTCGCAACACCGTTCTTTTTGAAGCTCTTTCTTTAGCCGAGTCTGTCAGACGTGGTCCAACCGAACAGTTGGTCGCCGCGATGGGTTAAAAAGTACGTTTAAAAACTGTCTGGTCAAATTGATGTTTGATCGGGCAGTTTTTTTGCAAGTTGGGTGAACAGAGTAACAGGATCAGCTCCAAGGGCTTTGGCGATCACACAAAACTCAACGACATCGATCCGTCTTTCGCCGCGCTCAAGATAGGATATGAAGGGCTGTGGACGGCCCAAACGCTTTGCGAGTTCAACCTGCGTCACACCAGCTTGTTTGCGGGTTTCCACAAGCAATTCAAGCAATATTCCATAGGCATCGGTGAACACCGATTTCGACATGAGCTGGAGTCTCCAAAACGAAATCCAGCCCCTTCTTTATATATGAGCTTGATATATATGATAATCATATATTATAGACTTTGGTTTGGGGAACTGAGGGGGTGTGACTAATGACTGACGGAAATGAAAATGTTGCCAATGCGGGTGGCGTATTTGGGATGGTGACCAATGCTTTGAAATCTGGTCCGCTGTTTTTTGTAACCTATCTAGTGCTGGCCATACCAACATACCTGTTGCCCTACGGTGGCTCTAATTCGGCGCTGGCGATGGTGGCCGAAGCAGCATTGGAAGCGGACACGCTGCCAGTAACATGGTGGCATTGGTTCTGTTTGGTGGCGTTAATTGTTTTGGCGTGGTTGCGAGGCGGCCTGATTGGTCGGGCATGGGTAGCAGTGTTGCCGATATTTGCAGCGATCTTCGATATGGTAGCGGGACTGAATTGGATACCGCTGATACCAACGGGTTTCCAAGTCGCCACCGTCATCCTGTGCGTTAATCGCTCGCCCGACGGCAATCTAGACGAAGCAGCTTCGTCGCAGCGCACCCGTATCGGTCTGGTGATATTGGCGGTCATGTTTGCACTCACCTTCTTCAACACGGTGACTTATGAAAACGTGTTCGAGCAGCAAGAGCGAGAACGCCTGGAACAACAATCTCAGCGTTTCTGATTAACCTGCCACCCTGTTTCTATACCTCAACATTTTGCAACAAAGATCGGAACCTTTTCTATGCGTATTCTTCTATCTGCCTTACTCATTTTCTCGTTGTCTGCTTGTGCGGTCGGAATGCTGACACCCAATCGCGAGTTCAGAACAACCGATACTTTTACCCTTTCAAAACGCACAACCAATTTTATTGAAGGGGCGAGTTCGGTCGGCGAAGCGTTGGGCTATGATATTGCTAGCGTAGATCGGAACGGCAACGCCGTTACCTTGACCAACAATTCAAGTGCGATTGGCGTATCTCTAATTGGCAAGATGCAGCAGATGAATTTCACCCTGACGCTACGCCCAGATGACCGCACTGTTGATGTACAGGTTAGTGCATTTGGGAACATGTCGTCGGTCACTCAGGAGAAAATCGAAGCGCGGGTTTCGGAATTGCAAACCGCGTTACGAAAACAGTTTTCCTAAACGGCCCACACTCGATTTGACCAACTATTGCATTGCAACCAAACGCTTAGGGTGCCTATACAGTTCTAGTAAATAATCTTCCTCCCCTCGATTTATCGGAACTGCATTTGCTAGCCAAAGTTTTACCAGCAACAGTGCAATGAACAAAGAGCAGCGCCAAGCTAAGGTCATCGCGTCGCTTCAAACGGCGTTGGCTGAATTGGATGACATGAAGTTGAATATGCCCGCCATTTGGGTAGCCCAAGCGTTAGCAACTTTGCGGAATGAACCACGTGCTGGCGAACGGTCTGGTGGAGTTGATAGTTCCGTGCTTGAATTTGATGGTGAACAGTTAACCGATTCCGCCAATAAGCATATTCAAAAACAAACCTTGGATGATGGCTAAGAGGAAACGATGAAAATCGCCCTCTGATCCAGTGATCAATGAGTCAATCCAAGGGCAACAGTGAATTACAAAGTCTCAATGGAAAAACCAATATGCTAGATAAACTATTAGTCTTTCGACAATAGCAGGGTCACCTTTTTGGCCACTTCATCCAAAGTAGCGTTTAGGCGATTGATCTGAGAAATTGATGCCGTCATTTCCGGACCGTACCTCGTAACAAGATACTCACGGTTGGCTTCGAGAGATTGCAGATGATTGGCGGTACGCTTCTTTAGTTTTAATCCAGAAGCTTGAGCCAAATCCATCCGAGTACTTAAGTGATGCTGCATAGCCCTGATCTGGCTAGCATTTTGACCTCTTTGAAGCAGCAATGCGTTTAAATACAGCTCAATGGCATGGATCGCAGCAAGCCTGTATGGAGCTCTAGATAAAGGGTGGCCTTTTCGACCTTGCATTTGGAGTGTTTGGGCAGCGGTTCGATACTCATCAGCGAGCAGCATCAGTTGAGATGGAGTTGCTGATTCTCCGGGATAATGATTTGAGTCCTTGGTCACTGGCTATGACATAGTTTGGAATTACTAAATTCCAGTTATCGGCACGTGGCCATTTCTATAATATCTCCTCATGTAATAGGCGGTTTATCAAACTGAATAATTGCGTAGGCCTTACTAATTTCGCGTATTTCCAAAATGCGCTCGTCGCACCAAGTTCAGAGCGTGAATTTAGGAAGGCTCGGAAGGAAATTCGACGCCCTGATGGTTATTTTGCAGGAACTGCACCTGGTGCTGAAACTAAACGATACTAAGCGGTTTCGCTCCAGCCCTATTCCAATTACCGGCTAACAAAGCAATTTTTGGATTCGGTGGCTTCCAGATTTCACCAAAGTCATTCCATGTTTGAATTAGCTGATAGCTGCAGCCTTCCGGTATTTGCGTTTCGATCAGCTTTCTCATTTTTGCGCCTTGCTTTTCGTCGGTCACAACATTCAATACCAACATGGGCGCAGTTAGTTGGAGATGTTTTTTATATAGTCCGCTCTCAACATAATCGCGATACTGAAGGAGGTTGCGTAACAAGCTTTTGCGATTGAAGTTTTTAGTTGTTGCTGGCTCAGTAGATCGATCAGCTTCAACTAAGAAAAACCGAAAACGATCACCTTGCGGCTTATGATACTGCAATCCAAATATCGCATCGGGGATCAAATCCTTGGTATAAGTCGAGCCGGACGGCTCTGTAATTGTAGTCGGATATCGCAATTCGGTATTGGCGCGTTCCAGTATCCTGCTTTGAGGAATATAAGACACATCATCGCGGCCCAGTGTCGCAAGTTCGATGGATGCGGTTACGCAACTAACCATGCAACGATGCAGCCACGGACCAGCACTAGTGTTTCCAGCAGAGCTCATCACGCCCTCTCGGTCCAATGCCTTACGAGATGCTTTGGTCAGATCGTAGACAAGTTGGTTATACCGGCTATCCAAAGTTCTAAACTGTTGCGGTGGCCGCGATAGATATGTGCCGCCATCCGGTGTTCGGTCTTCGTTGAACAAATCCGTCAACCGCTCTTTGGCCCGCTTTTCACTGCTGTGACTATCCTTACAATATTCGAGCAAGAAGGATGATGGCAACGGACCGTGTTCGAGCAGTTTTTCGAACCAAAGCAGATCGCGGGCTTGTGGTGTGACCCGTTTGCCGGTTGATTGTGGTTTGGTACGACTACGCCTCTGTATTGGTGCGACAGTCACTACCAGCTCTCGCCCGGATCAGTATCAGGCTGCCCCTGCGTTGTCCCTGAGCGGTTTTTCGACGGCCTTTCGGTCACTGCACCGTCTTTGGTGTTTTTAGGCGCGCTTTCGTCCTTTTCAGTTTCTTGATCGTTCGTTTGAATCTCGGAGAAATGGACTGCGTAACCTTTCCGCATTTGATCACGCAGCCCCTGACGCTGCCCTTTATCCATTTGTAACAGACCTTCCATATAGCCAAACGGAAACTGCAGCGGTCGCGCCGCTTTGGTGACACCTTTAATATGTGCTGCAAAGCTGCCTTTCGGTTGGCTTTCAATCAAGCCTGCATCGCAATAAAGCATCGGTGCCAGACTGCGCGCATCTTTGGCTGAAACACCGCCAGCAAACTTGATGCTGGTATTGGCTCCGAATGCTTCTTGTAGCTTTGGATCAAGCTGGCCCAGAAACTGATGCGCAAGTACCATTCCGACGGAATATTTGCGCGCCTGAGATAATATGATCCCGATATTACGATCAAAATAGTCCTGCGCTTCATCAACATAGACCATTGTTGGCATGCGTTTATGTTCAGGCAAAGTGGCGCGCTCCTGTGCTGCCTGCGCAATTAATGCGATGAAGAACCGGCCAAAGATTTGTGTACCCTGTTCTTTGAGCAAATCCTTAGCAGTGTTGATCAATATCACTCGCCCTGAATTCATCTCCGAGAACAAGTCGAGCTTTGACCGTGGATGCGAGAACATGCGCTCAAATGTCTGATTTTCTAATATGCCCCAAAGTCGTCTGAGCACTTGTTGCTTGGTCTGCACGAACTCTTTCCCTGCAAACTCGGTATCGAAAAAACGTCTCGCTGATCCGGTAAGTTTGGCAATGTCATCAGCGAATAGCTTCTCCGCTCCCGGCTCCATCAATTCTCTGAGCGTATGAATAGTAGCGTCTGGAATATGGAGCATGAGCCTAGTGACATAGCGAAAGATAACGCTTTGCTTTTGAGTCATCCCAGCATCAAGCAAGGTTCCCAAAACAAAGTCGTATAGTTCCAAAATGCTGTTGGTGAGCCGTTCGCGTTCCAGCGCGTCATAGCTCTTTAGCCGTTCCACACCAACATCAAACATGTTCAGCGACACCGGATACTCTACGTCCGTGGGATCAATGATAGTTATCTTATCGTGCAAGGCACCACCGGGCCCAAAGACCGCCAGATTGGAAATATTCTTGATAAGATCGCCTTGGCTATCAATCACAATCACCGTGCGATTTCCCGCGATCACCGCTTCCAAGTCCTGAGCGATCAAATATTGAAGCGTTTGCGTCTTACCGTGACCCGAACCGGCGACGATGTGATGATGCTCGAAACGCGCTTTGGTTGGAATGGTGAAATCAATACTCTGATCGAACATGTCGAGGAGCGGTGTTCCATCGAGATAGGTAGCAACCAACTGCTCGGGATTTTTACTATCGGCTTGGCTCGGCAATTTGGGCGCACGGGTGAAGCCTTTGGGATCATCTGGATTGCCGCCTGATGCTCGAATGAGGTTTCGATTGAGATTGCGAGTATGGCGCGGGAACAGATTAAGTTCGATCAGATCTTCGTCATTCAAAACGCCCAGCATTTGCTCGACCACTTCGCCAATATTTCCAAAACCATGCAATAGATGCGACGGCACTGTAATACCATCAGGCTGTTCGGTTACTGGGTCCTCATGACAATTGTCATAGATTGGTTGCAGCCATTGAAAAAGTGCTTCGCGCAAAAGTTCATAGGTCGCGTCAAAATCAAGCATGAACCGCTTCTGACGTGCTAGATAGTCGCGGATTGCCCAATAGTCCGAGATCGACCGTTGCTCGGACCAGTCTATTTCTGGCAATATGAATAACTCTTCGAAATCTATGATGCGCATGATGGTCTGGAGCAACCGAATATGGCGTTCATCACTAGCAGGCAGCTCAAACACATCAGACAAATTAGCCAAGAGCGAATAAGCAACCGCCTCCTGCTCAACGCCGCGATTTGCAAACAGCTGCTCTACTTCATCAAAAAGCTCTTTCGCTTCGACGGCATCGCTTGATTTAAACAGGCTGTGCGTAAAAGCATGAAGCCGAGGGCCAATGTTCAATGGCATTTAAAATACCCGCAACATGAGCTGCTTTGCTTCTTCTTTGGGCAGCGCGTCAACGGGTATCGTTTCGGTCCCATCCCAATGCTTGGAACTTTCCATAACTTGCCGCAGCAAGCTAACCATGTCTTCCAGCTCGGCTTCCTTCTTGGCCAAATCAATCACGCTAGTACATTTGAATGTGCGTCCCCAGATTAAGTCCTGCACGTTGATGATTTCTCGTTTTTCGTTGACCCACCAATACGCAAAACCGCCTCCGGCGATCAAGCCGACGACCCCTCCGATTTGAACAGAGGCAATGGCACTACCAATCAAGCCGATCACAAACCAAACAACAATTCCGAGAATTGCCGCTCGCCTGAGCAACCCTTCTTGAAGCTCTCCAGCCAATATGGCGTTGTTAAACTGGTATTTGTCGATCAGTTTCTGCTCTTCCTCTTCGGGCTCTAATTTCGCCCAGAGCTGAAAGTTGATCCGTCCTATTCCCTGTTTAGTTTGCTCCCTTTTCAATAACAATTTCATCGTTTTTTCCCCTGTTTAGAAAAACGACCCGTTTTTACGTTTCTATACTGAAGGTCAAACCGGCAGCACGTCAAGGGGGTGTAGGTTTAAAGGGGATTGCTAGGGTTGGGGAAGAGTGCTGCCGGGCAGGTCCGGGTTCAGAATAATGCTATTACATTCTTCTGAAGTCACGCGAACTAGCTTAGAACTGTTGCGCTGCTATGAGTAAGTTTGGGTTGCTATGAATAGGGATCGAAAATCCTACAAAATGGGGATAGAGAGAGACGCCTAGTTCTTGGCTATCTCTGAGATTTTACGTAACGCTCGGTCGAGGATCGCAACAGCATTACCAACATCGTTCTCGTTAGTGCTGCGGCCGATGCCAAACCTAATTGCAGACTTTGATCTTTCGAAATTTCTCGTACTGTTTTGGACGACATATGACGGCTCTATAGTTCCTGAGGAGCAAGCAGAACCGCTTGAAATAGCCAAATGGGGTTGAACCGCTGCGATAATATCAGCGCTATCGAAGCCTGCAAAACTGACGTTAAGGCTTCCAGGATGACGATCATTTAGTGATGGACCATTCAAAGCTACTTCGAAATCCAATTTTTTGATTTGGTCCCAAAGCAATTGATTTACTGCGCGCATGTCATCCCTCTCTGAGGTATTTTGCATAATAATCTCTGAAGCTTTTCCCATCCCAACGGCTAATGGAACCGGTACGGTGCCAGACCGCATTCCTGACTGTTGTCCTCCACCATGAATTTGAGGGCTATACTCATGTTGAACATCGCGTCGAATATAGAGACATCCTATCCCCATAGGGCCGTAATATTTGTGAGCGGATAAGCTGAGCGTGTCGACGCAATCGATCATATCTCGCAAATTCATAGCTAAGGGAGCTTGAGCCATGTCAGCATGAATCTTAATACCGTGTCTTCGGCAGATATCGGCGATCTTATGAAAATCTTGTATAGTCCCGATCTCATTGTTCACACCGATAAAGCTAAACATTGAAATTGTATTGCTTGCCATTGCCACCAGCTCGTCGAGATCGATCCTACCCTCTGTATCAACTCCCACCGATCTAATCTTTAAACCACCTTGCGCTTCCAAATAGCGTCCTGCCTCAATCACGCATTTATGCTCGATGCTACTATGGATCAGAGTTTCTCTAGTTCCGAACCCATACCCCTTAATTGCAAGATTGTTTGCTTCAGTTGCACCAGAGGTGAAAAATATTTCATCAGGATCACACCCCACCATTTCAGCGATTTTAGTTGTGGCGTTCGATACGGCGTTGCCTGCCTCCCATCCAAAAGCATGCTCGCTTGAATGTGAATTCCCGACCGAATTCACCATAAAATGGCACATTTCGTCAAAAACACTAGAATCAAGCGGACAAGTGGCCTGATGGTCAAAATAATAGGAATTAGATATTTTCATTGTTATTCAATATGTTGGAGGGACTTCTGATATCCGAAATTGGCGTGTTAGTTTTTTGATCAAACTGGAAGGTCTCTCCAGTTTTGCTTTGACGTAATCACATGTTTGTTGCTAGCGTCTAACTGGAAACAACATCCAGGTTAGCAATATGTCACGCGGAAAACTATACTCTAAAAACTACAGCCCACAATTTTCAGGACATGAGACGTTTCCGCTTAGGTACGGATGGCTCAAAAAAGCCTATGATCATGTATGGCGAGCGCGAGACGAACAGCAGAATAAAGCCATTTTTACCGATGGCAGTGCCATCGCCACTTTTGGAGTTGGTAAAAACATGGTATCTTCTATTCGCTATTGGGCGCAGGCTTGCGGGATTATCGAAACCGTCGATAATACAAAAATTCAAACGGCTAAGATTGGCGATCTCATATTTGGGGAGGAAGGTCTCGACCCCTTCATGGAAAATGTCGCCACACTTTGGTTGACGCATTGGAAGCTTTGTGGACAGCCCGACCGCACAACTTGGTATTTTGCTTTCAATCATTTCCATGCGCTAAATTTTGAGCGCGAAACACTTGCCAAAGAACTGTTGCGCCTCGCATCCGAGCGAGAGTGGTCGAGAGTATCACCCGCAACCGTCAAAAAGGATGTGGAGTGTTTCGTTCGAACATATGCTGCAAAACCCACCGCGCGAGGGGGCCTGCACGAAGAAAGCCTCGAATCTCCATTGGTCGAACTTAACCTCTTGAAAGCTACAGGTAAAAAAGACGGTTTCCGTTTTGTTCGCGGAGAACAATCGAGTCTTGGCCAGGGCGTTTTTGCATTTGCAGTTGCGGAGTTTTGGAACGATTTTAGTGGGGCAAACTCCCTTTCGTTCGAGGCGCTAGCACACGAGCCGGGCTCTCCGGGGCGGGTTTTCAGTCTTGATGAAAACGAATTACTCCGCCGCATAAGTGATATTGAAGACATTACGCGTGGTAAAATCACATGGTCAGAGACCGCAGGATTGAAGCAGATAAGCCGCCGTAAAGAAATGACCGAAACGGAGCGATACGATCTCATAAAATCAGATTACAAATCTACTAAAATGCAGAGGGCAGCATAATGACACTCTCTGAAAACGTAACAATCGCTCGGCGATTCCAAAAATCTATTCGTATTGATGCGGACATGAACAACCTTTCTGCTTTGGAAGGGTTTATATGTCCAAAATCTTCCGAGGATGTTTTGACAAGCATGGCAACGCATCTCTCATCATCGGGACACGCTTCATTCACATGGACAGGTCCGTATGGAAGCGGAAAATCTAGCTTAGTTTTGGTTCTTAACTCACTTTTGAGTGCGGATAAAGAACTGCGCCCCGAAGGCGTTAGAGTTGTCGGCAAGCAAGTGGCGGATCAAATCCAAAATGCAATGCCAGTGTCTAAAAACGGTTGGGCTGTTGTCGGAGCGGTGGGGCGGCGCGCAAGCCTTGCACAAGTCGTTGGGGAGTCGTTGGAAGCTAACGGACTTGCTAAAGCGTCCAAAAAACCGTGGAGCGACGATACACTCCTTTCTACATTGTCTAATATCATCGCATCTACAAAGCATGACGGACTTTTGCTTGTAGCTGATGAGATGGGTAAGGTCTTAGAGGCATCTGCACAGGATAATGGCGATCTTTATATTTTCCAACAAATAGCCGAGCTTGCTTCGAGAAGTAATGGCAAATTCGTATTTATCGGTATCCTGCATCAGGCTTTCGATGAATACGCAAATCGCTTAGGTCGCGATGTACGGGATGAATGGTCAAAAGTTCAAGGGCGTTTTGTTGACTTGATCGTCAACGCGGCTGGAGAAGAGCAGATTGACTTGCTATCCCGCGCCATTGAAACATCACAAACACCCAAGCACTATGATGAATTAGCGAGTCATGTCGCTAAGAATATGCAGGGCCAAAAAGGTTCGATTTCGAAGCATTTGGCATCCTCCCTTTCCAATTGTTGGCCACTTCATCCCATCGTAGCTGCATTGCTTGGCCCAATTTCAAAACGACGTTTCGGGCAAAATCAGCGCAGTTTATTTGGTTTTCTCAATTCGGCAGAGCCTATGGGTTTCCAAGATTTTTTGAGCCGAGCGACTGATAAAGATTTATATACTCCCGCCCTCCTTTGGGATTATCTGCAATTAAGCCTCGAGCCATCAATCTTAGCGTCCCCAGACGGGCATCGGTGGGCAATAGCGGCAGAAGCAATTGCGAGATGTGAAACATTAGGCGGCGACCTTGAGTCAATTGACTTGCTCAAAACAATTGCCGTGATCGACCTTTTTAAAGGCCGTTCAGGGTTGATAGCCAATCAGGAAATTTTGAGCCTAGCTCGTGGTGATAAGAGTCCAGTAAAAGCGAAAAAATTAGTCAACCAACTGAGTGATTGGTCACTTGTTCTTTTCAAAAAATTCCTTGGAGGTTACGCCCTTTTTGCTGGGAGCGATTTCGACCTAGAACAAGCAATGCTCCAGTCTGCATCGGACATCGAGAAGGTTGATTTCGAGAGAATAAACGAACTTGCTGGACTCCAACCTATGATGGCAAAGCGCCATTATCATAAAACAGGCGCACTTCGTTGGATGGATATAGAGATTGCGCCAGTCGAAGAGGCTATAGAAAAAGCCGAAAAATTCGAACCGAGTGCTGATAGCATAGGTCTATATCTCTTATGTATTCCGACAAAAAATGAAAGTGCGAAAGAAGCAGAAGAGATTGCCCGTAAGGCCAGCAAGACCTCAAGAAACCACGACATTGTGGCGGGTTTTTCATCAAGGTCATGGGCAATAAGCGCGCTGGCAAGCGACTTGTTATCGCTTGAAAACGTAAGAGAAACGCGCTCGGAGTTGCTTGGTGACGCTGTAGCTAGGCGCGAGGTTATGGCTCGAATTTCCATGCTTCAAGCCCAACTAGAAACTGAATTGCAACGTACTTTTGATTCTGCCACTTGGTATCTTAGGGATCAGAAAGAAAAGCTGCTTACGCAGTCAGCACTTAGCACTTTGGCCTCTACTTTGGCCGATAAGAGGTTCCCAAATTGCCCCCACATTGCAAATGAACTTCTAAACCGAATGAAGCCATCAGGCAGTGCCATTGCTGGCCAAAACGGTTTGTTGAAAAGAATGGTCCAATTTGAGGGTCAAGAATACCTTGGCATCGAAGGCTTTCCAGCAGAACGTGGGTTATTCGCCTCTATTTTAGAGCAGTCCAATCTCTATCAAAAAAATGGGAAGACTTGGCGTTTTGTTTCGCCCAAATCAGATAAAACCGATGTTTCAAACCTTGCGCCGCTGTGGGATGCTACCGATAAAATGCTCTCCGAACTTGAAAATAGGTCGGTAACTTTGAGCGAAATTTACGATCTTTGGCGCAAAGAACCGTTCGGCGTAAAAGATGGTATTATGCCAGTCTTGGCAGTCGCCTACATCCAATCGAAGCAGGACAAGGTAGCGTTATACAATCGTCAGATTTTCCAAGCTCGTTTCACAGACTTGGATATTGACTACCTCGCGAAAGACCCGCTTGATATTCAACTTCGATGGATGAATCTGAATGACCTTGGGCGAAAGCTATTGTCAGGATTAGCAGAAATCGTCCGTGAGCTTGATAACTCTAACAGCCTTAAAAACATGGAGCCTATTGATGTAGGTAGAGGCTTGATAGCAATATTTGTGAGTTTGCCTGGGTGGACACAACGCACGATGCGTCTGTCTTCTAACGCCATTCAAATTCGTGGGTTATTCAAAAAAGCAAACGATCCTAATCAGTTTATCTTTAATGACCTTCCTCTTTTGGCAGGGGAAAAAGGTGAACTTAAGTCGGATGCTGGTTTCCAAAAAATCATAAATCGCGTTCGAGACGGCTTGGAAGAACTTGTCGGCGCATATCCTAGTATGCTCGAGCGACTTGCGGACAATATGCTTGCAGAGTTGCAGGTGCCTAATTCCTCCGCACAGGCTTTAGCCGAATTATGTGACCGGGCCGAAAACATAAGAGAGTTAAGTGGTGATTTTAGGTTGAATGCCTATGTTGGGCGCCTCGCGATGTATGAAGGTCGAAGAGCGGACATTGAAGGCTTAGCTAGTTTGGCGACAAATAAACCAGCGCGAGATTGGATAGATTCAGATCTCGACAAGGCGGCTATTGAACTGACTGATTTTGCACAACAGTTCAATCGTGCAGAAGTTTTTGCCAGAGTTAAAGGTCGTGAGGATAAACGTCACTCTATGGCAGTTGTTGTCGGCATGGGAAATCGCCCAGCCCCTTACATGAACGAGTTTGATGTAAACGACGGAGACAGGAAGAAGGCTAAGTTGATAGCTGCGAAGCTGATTCAGAGTATCGACGACGAAAAGCCTGAAAACGAGAACATTGTTTTCGCTGCATTAGCCGAACTATCGTACGAATACATAAACAGAAAAAATATCAAGACAGTCCAATCCAGTAAAAATGTAGGAAAAAATAAGGGTCAGGAAGTGCTTTCCAATGGATGAGCCCACCAACGATTTCGAAAGAGAAAAGCTTTGCTACGAGCAGAATTTTCTACAAGCTCGATCACTTAATAGCCAAATGGTTCAAATCCCGATTGTCTCGATCACGTTGACGGGCGGACTTTGGTACGGAGGTGTGGCTGTTAAAGGAATACCAGAACTTGCGAGCTTTGGCCTTCTCTTTTTGGCATTCTTGACCAACCTTTCCCTCATTTTATCAACCTTCCGCGTTCGGCAGGTTTTCAAATGCTATCTTGATAAAATTGAAGAGTTTTGCCCAACTTCATTTGTCAACGGGAAGCCAAATGCTGCAAGACGTCCACTGCTTCAGAACAACAGTATGGCTAGTTTGCTGTGTTTTCAATTATTCTTAGCAGCTTTGTTTTCTTCCTTCGCAGCAATGAACTATTATTGGCCATTCGGCTCTAGTCAATTTGTGGGCTATCTAATTATCGCAGGAATTGTGATCGCTTTTTTGGTTTTGCTATTTGGTTGGACTTCTGGGGCTGAAACTAAATGACGTCATCCATATCTCAGATCAGAGAATTTTCAGATAATTCCACCTGGGAATATTATGAAGATCATGCCGATCATTATGCAGCAGAAACTGTCTCGGTTAATATGGGTAATATTTATCCACAATTTGAAAAGTATTTACCGAAAAATTGTTCAATCTTAGATGCTGGTTCTGGCTCTGGTCGCGACACAAAATATTTTTTGGGTAAAGGCTATAGAGTTACGGCATTCGACTATTCGCCTCGCCTAGCCGCTATAAGCTCGCTACTGACTGGTATTCAAACTCAAGTTCGGTCTTTTGAAGATGTTAAAGAACGCCAAGAGTATGACGGCGTATGGGCGTGTGCGTCGATGCTGCACCTAGCGAAGAAAGATATCCCAAGTAACTTAGAACGACTTGCAAAGGCTTTGAAAGTAGGTGGCGTAATTTACGTGTCATTCCGTTACGGCGACACCGAGAGATGTTATGACGATGGGAGATGCTATACAGATTTGGATGAAGATGGTCTTACAGCGATATTTGATCAAGTCAGATGTCTAAAAATACAAGAAATTTGGACTTCTCTCGGAGAAGACAGTTTTAAAGGTAGCGGTAAATGGCTTAACGCCATTGCCGAGCGCTTTGGAGAACCTAATAATGCCTGAAAAAGAGCGCCACGTTTTAGGTTTGTCAGGAGGACGTGATAGCGCGGCTCTTGCAGTCTATATGCGCCAGTACCACCCCGAAATTGAAGTTGAATATTTCTTTACCGATACAGGTAAAGAGCTTCCCGAAGTCTATGAATTTTTGGGCCGCTTAGAGGGCGTTCTCGGCAAGCCCGTCCAACGCCTCAATCCCGACCGTGATTTTGATTTCTGGCTAAAACAATACAATAGCTTTCTACCCTCTGCTCAAACGCGCTGGTGTACTCGGCAGCTGAAGCTCCGTCCTTTTGAGCAGTGGGTAAAACCCATGCTTGAAGATGGACAGACGGTGTATTCCTATGTCGCAATCCGCAGTGACGAAGAATATCGAGAAGGCTACGCATCCAAAGACGATAACCTAATCGTCAAGCTACCGTTCAAAGAGGCTAGCGTGGACAAGCCTGGCGTATTGGAAATCTTGGAAGGCTCGGGATTGGGCTTGCCAAGATACTACGAATGGCGAACTCGCAGTGGATGTACATTCTGCTTTTTTCAGCAGAAAATCGAATGGGTAAGACTGATGGATCGACACCCAGATGCTTTTGAAGAGGCTAAGACCTACGAAAAAACAGCGGTTGAGCATGGATCTCCTTTCACTTGGAGTCACGGCGAATCACTTGAACAACTTGCGAAACCTGAGCGTGTGGCAAAGATCAAAGCCGATCATGAGGTTAGAGTTAAACGGATGAAATCGAAGGCAATCAAAAATCCTTTGAGGCCAGATGCTGAACCGCTAGACATCGACGACCTTTATGGGCAAGCAAAATCATGCCTGGCTTGCCACAAGTAAACAGAGATACATAATTAAACTGTACGATCTATATTACTTGATAACTTGCCACATAAATGGGAGGGACAGAAATGTCACAAAAACCAGATCAAACTGAAATTGATAAGTTTTTAGAACGTGTTATCGAAATAGAAGAAAGTCCTGCATTCATGCGCGGGGGGCAAGAAAGTGCAAGAAGGGATAAAATCCTAGAAGCACTCGAAGATATTACGGAATAAAAAGCAATGCTACTGCAAAAGATCGTACTCAATAATTTTCGCCAGTTCTATGGCGAACAAGAAATAGAGTTTTCTTGTGATAAGGCGAGAAATGTAACGCTTATTCATGCTGAAAATGGAGTGGGTAAAACTACTCTGTTAAATGCGCTACTATGGTGTTTTTATAATGACACATCAGCTCGATTTGAAAACCCAGAAAACATTGTCTGCAACCAGGCGATTGAGGAAAAAGACTTCAAGGCCTCTGTAGAAGTCTTTTTTGAACATGATGGTAGCCACTATCTTGTTTCACGAACCACAAATAGCGAATTTGCAGAGGAGAGTTTCGACGCTTTTCTTATTGACGGAGGCGATTATCAAAAATTGAACAGCGCAATGGTTTTTGTGGAAACTGTCATTCCAAAAGAAATGTCCAAATATTTCTTCTTTGATGGAGAATACGCTGAGGCGTTCGCGAGCAGCAACAACCGCAGAGAGGTCAGAGTAGCTGTGGAGAGCATGTTGGGCTGCAATATTGCGTTACAAGCCTCCAAGGACATCGCAGCGATCGAGAGGAAGCTAGAGAAAGAGATCGCTGCCCTTACTAAGAACGATAGGTCTGCCACTTTTCAATCATCAATCGACAAGTTGAGCTCGCAGATGCAACTAGATGAAAATGAGATAACCCGCATAGAAAGCGATCTTGAGCAGGCAAAAAACATTAAGAAGAATATTGAGGAAACGCTCCGAAATACGGAGGGAGCGAAAGAGATTCAGGAGAAAAAAGAGAAGCTAGAACAAAGACGGAAAGATGCGCTTGATGAGAAAGCGAAGATTGAGGCTCGTGAAACCAAATGGATAGATCACGATAGTATTGGTCTGTTGTCAAAAAAGCTACATCTCAATTGTATAAACGTAATCGAGGAAGCTAATGTTAAAGGCCACCTTCCAAGCAAAATAGCAGACACATTTGTGCATGATATTTTGGAAAAAGGAATCTGTATTTGTGATCGAGAATTCGACAAAGAGACGAAAGAATCTGCGGCAATTTCAGAACTTATCAAAGAGGCTGGCACAGCAGTTTTGAGTGATCGTCTAATGAACATTCGAAGCAGGATGGGTAAGTTGGAGCAGGCACATAAGGTCTCAGTTGACAACTTTGGGGCGATACATCAGGACTTTTTAAAGGTTGCTGACAAGATAGACGATTACGAGTTAGGAATAAACGAATGTAAGCAACAGCTTCAAGGAAGTAACGTTCGAGAGATCGCGGAACGACAATTAGCATTATCCACCAAAGAGGCTGAAATCGAGAATATGGTGGGTAAAAAAGCTCGCCTCAAAAAGGCTTGTGAAGATGCTAAGATAGAAATCGACGAGATGAAAAAGAAGAGGGACAAGCTCCTTCTTCACAATGATCGAGCAAAGAATTTACAATATAAGACTGCCATCTTATCGGCTACATCAGACAAATTGGATGCCGAGCTAGATAATTATAGAGAGACCTCTCGTTCTGAAATCAACGAGAAGGTAAATAAGATCTTGAGAAAAACTGCTCGGAGAGATTATTACTCATCTATCGATGGTTCCTTCAATCTAGATATGTTTTATGGGAGCACAGAATTGCCCGTAGCTAAAAGCGGCGGTGAGAACCAGCTTCTTAGCTTAGCATTCATTGCCTCTTTGGTAGAATTTGCGGCGAACAGGCGAACTGATGAATCTCATCTATTGAAGCCCGGTACGATGGCTCCCTTGATGTTAGATTCGCCTTTTGGCCAGTTAGATCCGACTTACCGGCAATCAACTGCTGAGTTTTTACCTAACTCATCTGGGCAAGTAATTCTTCTACTTTCAAAAACACAAGGTGATGACGACGTTATAAAGGTTCTGGAGGATAAGATTGGATCCGAATATATTCTTATATCGGAAAACAGATCTGAACGAGGTGACAAACCGGAGGATATTGTAACCGTCAAAGGAGAGCAAATTGCATGCTCGGTATACGAAGCCGAGAAAGACCGAACAATTATAAAGCAGATTCTTTAGGAAGTTACCATGAGAGGGATACGAAGAAGTAAGCAACATACTGCCCTTACCGACTTGTTAGTCGCTAAGAACCCTAAGACGGGGCATGCGGTATTTCCGTCAAAAAAAGCGCTTCAATGCTATGCGGCTGTTCTAGGATTCGAGATGGGTCAGAGAATCCCTTTACCGAAGGGAGAAGTGGATAGCATAGAGTGGCATACGTTCGATAATGATGCCTATACCGACTACATATATTTAGTTGCTCTTGGCGAAACAAAAAATTTGGATGTTCTGAGGTACGATGTTGGAGCTTCCGAGGCAGACGGTTTTAATCAAGACATGGTAGAGATTTTCGAAGAGTATTCGAACGGAGGCTTCGAAATTTTATCGAATTGGCTACTTAAGACTCCTAGCGACCCCCATGGCGCAAAGGCTATCGTCTCAGGTTTGCAACGCAACGATTTATTGAGTTCGAATAAAAGCGAAGACAAAGAGCAAACGTTCGAAAAAGTAGATTTTTAAATTGCTTAGGCAACTAAACCTAAAGGCAGTGTACAACTCTGAGGAAGATAATATTCTTCAGGATTTTTACATTCCAGTACTCTCGAAGTCCGTATCATATGATCGCGCAGTCGGGTATTTTGACGCCAAAATGCTAACGAGTTCAGCCGCCGGACTTAGCAAATTTATTGATAATGATGGGCACATGAGATTGATTTGCGGCTCAACCCTGACTGAGCCAGAGTACGAAGCAATTTCTTTAGGGTACGATGCTAGACAGCTTGAAGAACGTATTTCAGATGAGTTCGATCAAATCATCGCGACAGTCAATGATCCTCTAATTGAACACCAGCTTCAAGTACTTACGTGGTTGGTCCAGAATGAGAAACTTGATGTCAAAATCGCATTGCGGCGCCACGGCATTCATCATCAGAAAATCGGAGTTTTTCAAGATATTGCGGGGGATTTTATTGTTTTTCAAGGCTCTGCTAACGAAACTAACAATGCTCTTCTTCCATTTAACTATGAGACAATAAACGTCTTCAAAAGTTGGCTTCCAGAATTTCGAGATCATTTTGAGCCTCATATTGCAAGCTTCAATAAGCTTTGGTCCAACAAAGCAAATGATACGTTAGTGTTGGATATATCTGCCATCGCTCGAAGCGCTTTAACTAAGAAATATCCGGATGTCCAACGGCCGAACATCCAATTGGAAATCGATCTTTGGCAGAAGCACTTAGACTCTATGATGTCATCACCAAGTGGCCTCCACCCCATCATTCCTGACAGACTAGGTGATCGAAAATTTCAATTGCACAAGCACCAAAAACGAGCATTGGACAATTGGCAAAGCAATGACTTTAGGGGAGTTTTTGAACTAGCAACTGGGTCAGGAAAAACGATTACGGCAATCTATGGGGCCATAAAAATGTTCCAAAATCGGAATCGCCTTTTTCTTGTCGTTGCCGTCCCATATCAAAACTTAGCGGATCAATGGGCCGAAAATCTTGCTATATTTAATGTCAGACCAATCGTTTGTTACGGTGGTGAGGCAAATTGGTCATCACAACTCGCGAAGGCGGTTCTCGACTTTAAAAGTGGGTTGACCGATTTCGTCGCAGTGGTCGTTGTGGATGCGACAATGACTTCCCACAAAAGAACATTTGTAGACAACCTTACTTTACTCGGAAAAGATTTATCCGAGTACATTATGTTTGTGGGGGATGAATGTCATCATCATGGAGCTCACTCTACATACAAAGCTCTGCCCGAAACAGCGAATTTGAGAATGGGATTATCTGCGACTCCTGACAGAGGTGCGGAAGACGACGGAAATCAGCGGATTGAGGAATATTACGGCAAGATTGTAGATACGTATTCTCTAGCTGACGCATTGGAAGACAACGTATTAACACCGTACGAGTATCATTTAATACCCGTAGCTATGACACCCGATGAGACAGAAAAATATATAATGCTGTCGAAGAAAATCGCAAAACTCTATGCGATCCTGAAAAATACAAAATTCCCGTCCGAGCAAGAAGAAGATGGATTGAACGCGCTGCTACTCAAGCGCGCCAAACTTGTAAATGGATCAAAAAACAAGCCGAAAGCTCTGGAAGAACTGCTGGGAACCTTAAAGCCCATAAAGCATAGCTTGTTTTACTGTGCGGAAGGAATGCTGGAAAATGAGGATCACGAGGATGACGAAGGTTTCAGGCAAATAGAAATTATCTCAAGCATTTTGCATAAACATGGATGGAGATCGTCTCGTTTTACTGCAAATGAGAACAAAGCTCGCCGAGCCGTCATTCTTGACGATTTTAAGAATGAAAAAGTAGATTCTTTAGTGGCTATGAAATGCCTAGATGAAGGAGTGGATATCCCACTTTGCTCGACAGCATTCATTATGTCCAGTTCGCGAAAAGAGCGTCAGTTTATACAAAGAAGAGGTAGGATACTGCGGAAAAGTGAAGGTAAAATCAAGGCTGTCATTTATGACTTCGTCACAACTCTGCCATTGGAGAATGTGAGTGACCCCGAGTTAGGTCGCAAATTGATGATAGCAGAATTAAAACGCATCAATGAGTTTGCGGGTCTCGCACTGAATAAATCATCCACATATGTTGATATAGAGCCTTACTTAAAAAAATATGACTTGTACCATCACGTCGTCTGAGAATTTTGGTGTGTCCAATATCCAGTCTCTAATTCATATTGAAAGCCACAATCGTTGATCATTCTCGACAATTGAGACTTGTTATAAGGGAACGACACATAGGCCGAGAGCGAATCCATGATCTCGTTAGTAGTGAACTCGATATCTGTCGAACTCAAAACTTTCGCTAATGCCTGCGACAATGATAAGCGATTGGGATTATCTTGTGATGCCATTCCAAAAAACCCTCCAGGCCATGTCCTGAAGTCCTCATCGCTAGAGATTATTCCAAGCAAAAGGTTGATTTTCGGCAGTTCACTGACACCCCTGCTGGACAACACCTCGATTATCTCACTTTTGTGTACTGCCTGCCCGCAAGCGCTCAAGTGATCAAGAATTTCGCTTTTAATGTAACTCCAGTACGAAAGAGGCTTTTCAAAATCACGCGATAGCAAACCCCAACGCCCAGGATCTGTTTTAGCGATCAGATCACTCAAGTATAGCTGTTGGGTTATATCGTAACCTACACCCCGCGACTTTTTTAACTCATTTACGATTTCTCTCACCGTCATCGGGCCACCATTGTCTCTTATAATCACTGGTATCGCATCTTTGAGTTGGATTCTGGGTACGTTTACGTTCTCGATATCATCACATATCCAAACCATTTTTCCCAAGTACTTTAGCTTAGAAGATATCTGTAAACCGATATTCAATACGTATTTATCAACCCCTTCATGTTCAATAATTATTTGTAGGCCCACCAATTTTCTGAGCAACTCTGAAGTGTGCCATTGTTTACTCCGTTTTTCGTTAGCCAACTGTTCAGCCTGCTCCACTAACTCGGCAAGGCGCTCCAAACTGATTGGAAGGTGCTTCAATACCCCAAATACACCGCGATCAAACAAGTGGAAATTGTAGTGAGAAAGTGCAGAGTGAATTTGCCTTTCGGTAGCGACGATACCGTATCTTTCCTCATAGTGCAGTTTCGCTTTGCTGTAGTGCAGAGGAGTATCACTCTCTTCTAAAACCACGTTCAGCCGGTTTGATATTGAATTACCGATGTTAACCAGAACACTTTCGCCATCAAAATTGGAAAAATTTAGCACCCTCAATATTTCATCGAACAACAGTTCTGTAAGCTCGGCCGCATCATACTTGGCGAGTTGATGTTCGATTATAAGCTCCACATCTTCGAAACTGTAATTCATGTCTAAGCTATGTTCCAGAAAGCTCAAGACTTCTGCTTCACATTGATCCCATTCATCTTTCGAGATCTTGGAAATCACTGTCTTTCGAGCCACATCGAATAAATGTAAATTCAAGTTGGCGAAATGCTCAATGACCCTTTTCAGTAGCCCCATTTGGTTTTGAAATTCGGAAAACCATGGGTCAACTTCGACAATTTCCTCTAAAATAATCGGTCCATTTTTCTCATTGAATCTACGAAGAATTTTAAATTTTAGAGAGTCATCCCAATATTCTCCATCAGTGATCGCTTGCGTAACTTTCTTCTGGATTTGCCTGACTCTCTCCCGCGTGATATTTAAAGAAGTTCCAATTTCTTCGAGCGTTATTGGAGGACATCCCACTCCGAAACGATTTAGGATGATATAGCGGTGCCTCTCATCAGCAAGGGAATTGATGGAGCTCAAT
Organism: uncultured Sphingomonadaceae bacterium; assembly: GCA_947489315.1. Taxonomy (GTDB): domain Bacteria; phylum Pseudomonadota; class Alphaproteobacteria; order Sphingomonadales; family Sphingomonadaceae; genus Parasphingorhabdus. The sequence goes on along the minus strand of CANLCX010000001.1, from coordinate 272,326 downwards.
AAACATTCGTACAGAGTTTCATCAAAATTTACGGGATTCTCAAGCGTGGGTGGAGGGCCTTTATCCTGCGCAAGTACAATCGCATTAGCGAATTCCCTAAGGCTCTTTATACCCATATTGGGCATCCGACGTAGCGTGAAAAAGTCAAATTTAAGGAAGTCGTGAAGGCGATCAATATCTAAACGAGATGCTATGTTTTTGATCCGGGCCGGGCACGGGAAGAATTCGACTTCTGTATTTAACAACCAACTAGGGGCGATCTCTAATATCGCAATAGGATTATCTTGATCAGCTAAATTGACGAGTACTTTGAAGCGATAGTCGTCTATTTGCTTCCTGAGTCGATCGGAGAGTGAATTTTTGTGCTGCAAATAGGTTAGTTCATCTTCTATTCCCTCATCAGATAAGAGAGCTCTAAGCCCCGGATTGTCCTTTACCATCAAAAAGAACCATGATTGTTTGAAATCCTGTTCCTGGCTAGACGATTGGGGGGTCTCTCGAGAAATTGGTGGGTAATCATTCGGTCGATTTTTGCTCAGTTCTAGCAATGCATTTGATAGATCACTCAAGCTCTTCCTTCCCATATTTCTAAGTGAAAGAAGCTCGATAGTGCTGAAATCTAATAAGTGCCCAATGGTTTCTATTCCTGTATCTGAAAATACGTTACGCAGACGTACAGAGGTCGAGAAATTTTTAATTTCGATTTCTCGCATCCAAAACGGAGCGTTTTTTAGTATCTTCAAAGGATCGTAGTAGTCCGGACTTCTAGCGAAATATTTGAACCGCCTAGTATCCAATTGTTCGATAACTTCGGGGTCCCCGTTGTACCGAAACATCTCATATTCGACTTCGCTACCAACCCCGTTCGCAACCAAAGTATCAATCAAAGTTCTTTCTTCGGCAGTTAGCCATTTCGGCCATTCATTTAAGCGCATTTTCGACTAGTATCCCCCCGGAAAATAGCTTCTGAATAAAATGACTATATAAACGAAGTGCCCAAGTTACACTCTATAATTGTGTAAATTTATAAGACAAACGTCAGCAATGGATGTTCTTTTTGGAAACAATCTTAAATTAGGTGTTAACTTTGGAGCTAACCAACAGGTTGTCAAGGTTCCCTTGAAAGTTGTTGGGCGACCAGAAATTCACCTGGCCGCCCGCTCCTAAAAAGGAGTGCCGGTAGGTTAGTCGCGGCAATTCAACCTTGACTGAAGCCAATCCAATACTTCGCCCTCAACCCACCCCACTCTGTTCGGGCCCAGCTTTACCCGCTTGGGGAACTTGCCTGCCTTCTCCAGCCTTGCGATATGTTGCGGCGAATAAAGAACCATCTCCTTTAGTTGACGCTTAGAAACTATCCTCATCACGATGTCTCCTAGAAAGAGAGCATCATGATGCCCTGGGTTTAGCAAAAGCCCGGGTCGGAGAAGCGTAGCAGATTTCTGGCAAAGACAAAATAAAGACCAACTGGTCGTATATTCTTACTCATTCCGGTGAGAAACAGGGGGTGGCTCAAAAGGTGGCCCAGATTTCATCGTTCCAAATTTACACCTATATATCAGATACTTATTAAAATATCTGGTGCCCAGAAGAGGACTCGAACCTCCACATCCTTGCGAATACTAGCACCTGAAGCTAGCGCGTCTACCAATTCCGCCATCTGGGCACGGGGTAGGGCTGGGCCTGTAAGCCAGAGCGCCAAAGCTTGTCAACCGATCACAAGCGCTTTTATCATTTATGGGATCAGCAAATCATTGATGCTGTCTCTGGTTATCAACGTTCGTCTTCCGATCTTTCGTTTCGACAACCTGCCAGTTTCAATTAAACGATAGATGGTAGAACGCCCGACTCCCATAAGCTGCGCCGTCTCATTGATTGAAACCATAGGTGATGACTGTCGTGCGGGACCCTGATCAAGCTTCTCCGCAACTTTGGTTGCTATGTACTCCAATGCGCTATTTTCCAAACGCAGCAGTCGTTCCGTAGGTGCTAGCAATTGGTCATAAGGAAATCGTCTTATCAACCTGTCTAAGTCCGCCTTACGCCATCTTAGCTTCTCAGACTCGACCAACATCGGTGCAATCGAATATCTGGTTGTTGCCGCTATAAATGTGTCGCTATCCAAGGACAGATAAGAGGCTGCAACTTCCTGAGTCATCAAGGCAGGCCACCCCACAACATGTGATCTGATTTCTTCCATCGAACAAAAATATCAGATTTGCGCTATATTCCAAAATCGCTTGTGCTTTGATTGGAGGAAACGGTGCAATGTGTTACCTATACGTTACCTAACCAGCTTTAGGTGACGACTAATATATAGCTAAGTCATTGAAAAACTGGAGCGGGCGAAGAGATTCGAACTCTCGACCCCAACCTTGGCAAGGTTGTGCTCTACCCCTGAGCTACGCCCGCTCGGCGCTGCTGTGACATCGGGTTATTCGCTATCGTCATCAGCAGTTGAGGCGCGCGGTTAGCATGCGTTATGGGGTCCGGCAAGCCCCATTTTGCAATCCGCTGCTGCGAAAAGTAAAAATATGCTTGGCTTTGCCGGGTCCGTCCCCACATAAAGTCCGGATATACAAGAAAACACTGAGCGATTCCCGCCAAAAACGGCTAGAGCGAATGGCATCAAGTACAAAAGCACAGGAGCAGCAATTGGCGACAGCAGGACTAACAGTGGACGAACAAAAGGCGGTTGAAGAATTTCAGCAGGCCGTAGTCGCCCCCAGCATGAACAAACTGGTGATCCTGGATTTCTGGGCCGAATGGTGCGGACCGTGCAAGGCGCTGACGCCAACGCTGGAAAAAGTGGCGGCCAAATATGCTGATAAAGGCGTGATGCTGGCGAAAGTGAATGTCGACGAGAATAAATTCATCGCGTCGCAATTTCAGGTGCAATCCATTCCCACCGTCTATGCGATTTTTCAGGGCAAACCGGTGGCCGACCTGACCTCTGCGCGCACCGAGAGCCAGTTGGGGCAGATATTGGACCAATTGCTGGAGCAGCTTCCGGTTGGCGAAGGCGGCGCAGAACCCAAACAGGATATTGTCCCGCTGCTTGCCATGGGCGAAGATGTACTCGGTCAGGGCGATGGCGAGCGCGCAGCCGGCATATTTGCCCAAATCGCCGATATGGCCCCTGACAATGCCGAAGCCGTTGGCGGATTGATTCGCGCTTTGATAGTTGCAGACCACCTCCCTGAAGCCGAAGCGGCCTTGGCGGGTGTGCCTGAGGCCATGGCGAGTGATCCGGCCATTGAGCGCGCCAAGTCTGCGCTTATATTGGCCAAAGACAAGCCGGATGATAGCGAGGCCGAGGCCTTGCGTGCTGCCGTTGCTGCCAATCCAAAGGATCATCAAGCGCGCTTTGATCTTGCGAGCGCCATGATTGCATCGGGCGACCATGATGGCGCAGCGGAACATCTGCTGACCATCATTGCCGCAGATAAAGAATGGAATGACGGCGCAGCGCGAGCAAAACTGCTTTCGCTGTTTGAAGTGGTTGGCCTTGAGGACGAATGGGTGTCTGCCACCCGCCGCAAGCTTTCCGCGATATTGTTCGGATAGATATGACTGAAACCAAACGCATCTCGATCTTCCCCTTGACAGGCGCACTGCTGTTCCCGGGCATGCATTTGCCGCTGCATATTTTTGAGGAACGCTATCGCGCGCTGATCAACGATGCGATGGCGCGGGATCGGCGGATCGGCATGATCCAGCCGAAGACAGATGGTGACGTACCGGAATTGTTCAATATTGGATGTGTCGGTAAAATTATCGACATTGAAGCCATGGATGACGGCCGTTTCAACATCGTGCTGGAAGGCGTGTCACGATTCCGGATTATCGAGGAGATCGATGCCTCCACCGCTTTTCGGCAGGTTCGGGCAGAGATTGAAGACAATGCGGAACTGGACGAAGTGCTGGCCAGCGCCGAACGCGCTGCGTTGGAAATTGAATCCCGCAGATTTGCCGAACTGCAAGGCTATCAGGTCGATTGGGACAGTATCGGGCGGCTCGATGATAATTCCTTTGTCAACGGCATTGCCCAGATTGCGCCTTTTGATGCAGCATCCAAACAGGCTTTGCTGGAAGTGGACGGCCTGTCCAATCGTGCGGAGCTGATCATCCAGTTGCTGGAATTTTTCGGGCGGCAAGATGGCGACGAAGGCCGTGTCACATTACAATGAGCGACAAGCCCATAGGCACATTCGACACCAAGTTACTGGACATATTGGTCTGCCCTATGACGCGTACCCCTCTGGTCTATGACGCAGAAGCGCAAGAGCTGATTAGCGAAGCGGCGGACGTCGCTTATCCGATCAAACTGGGTGTGCCGGTTATGCTGATTGAGGAAGCGCGGAAGCTATAGCCTTTAGAAACTGGCTTTGAGACCATCCACCACGAACTGAACTGCCAGCGCGCCCAATAAAACCCCGAGCACCCGCGTAATCACCTGCTCTACCTTGTGACCCAAAATGCGCATCAATGGGCCGGCAAGCAGCAGCCCAGCCAATGTCAGCAGCAATACCGACGCCAGTGCGCCCAAGATCGCCAAGGTGCTATCCAAGCCTTCATGCCTCGCCATCAGCAACATGACGGCGGCGATGGACCCGGGCCCGGCAATCATCGGCATTGCCATTGGGAAAATCGAGACATCTTCAATTTCCGGCTGATCGATAATATCTTGCGCCCGGTCTTCCCGGCGCTGGGTGCGTTTTTCGAACACCATTTCCAGCGCGATGATAAACAGCATGATACCACCAGCAATGCGGAAACTGTCCAGACTGATGCCCAGCGCGCCCAGCAATTGCTCGCCAAAAGCCGCAAAAACCGCCAGTATAATCGCTGCGACGACAATGGCTCTTATGGCCATAATTCGGCGCTGCGCAGCCGAGGCATCATTGGTCAGGCTGGCGTAAATAGGCGCGCAGCCGGGCGGATCGATCACCACAAAGAAAGTGATAAAGGCGGAAATAAACAGCTCGGTCATGGGGCGGGCGCGGCTACATCGTCAAAGACGATATCTTCCCATTCGACGCCATTCCATAGGCGCACCAGAACCGATCGCGAGCCGTCGGCGGAACTTTCCGCATTCCAGTACATCGTGCGATCAGCGGAAAATCCGCTCTTGTTTTTCTCCCCACTTGGAGCGGCGGCTATGGCCGGCAGCGCATCTTTGGAGCAGGTCGCTACGCGCGTGGTTACGAAATCCGGCTCTGCCAAAGGCTTGTCCAATGGCACGCCGTGATCGAATATCCATTTCCACTCTACATCTTTGCCGCGCTGACGCCGGCTTTCGGCATCCTGCTTTTCCCAGATGGTGGTGAAATAGCCCGTGCCACCTTTGGCGCCCTGCCATGCGCCGGTTGCCACGCCCATGCTGCCATCACAGGACATATAAATCTTATGCGCTTGCCATTCGGTCGCCTGCGGCGGGTCTGCTTTGCCTTTTAGCCAAACCGGCGCACTCACCAGCTCTGGCGTAAACATGATGGCATCCGGTGCTGCGGTTTCGCGAAAAGCGGTCCATTGCCCTTTTTCCCGCGCCAGCCGCGCAAAGGCGAGTTCCGCTTTCACAATGTCGCTGGGGTTGGCAGTCGGTTTACCGGCTGCGCGAAGAAACCGTTCGCGATCGCTCGGTCGACCGTTACTGGCACAGCTTGCCAGCAGTAACGCTATTCCAAATGCCGCAAACAGTTTTTTCATGGATTAAAATCCTTCAGGCTTAGCAAGGCCAGCGCGCGCAGATGCGGCGACCAATGTATTGCGCAATAGCACAGCAATAGTCATCGGCCCAACACCGCCCGGAACAGGCGTAATGGCGCGGACATGCTCCATCGCCTCAGCCGTGGCGACATCTCCGACCAATCGGCCTTTTTCCTTGCCAGGCTCGGGCGCGAGCCGGTTGATACCGACATCAATGACCACCGCTCCGTCTTTTAGCCAGTCGCCCTTGACCATCTCGGCCCGGCCAACGGCGGCGACGACAATATCAGCGCGGCGCACGACATCCGGCAGATCGCGGGTGCGGCTATGCGCCATCGTCACAGTGCAATTTTCGGCGAGCAGCAGTTGCGCCATCGGTTTGCCAACCAAAATGGAGCGCCCAACAACCACAGCATTCAAACCCGAAAGGTCACCCAATTGGTCCTTGAGCAGCATCAGGCTGCCGAGTGGGGTGCAAGGCGTCAAAGCCTCTTCACCATTGGCCAGCCGACCAGCGTTGATGACATGCAGGCCATCGACATCCTTATCGGGGTCAATCGTCATGACGACGGCTTTTTCATCCAGATGATCCGGAAGTGGCAATTGCACCAATATCCCGTCCACCGCCTCGTCTGCGTTCAGTTGTTCGACCAAAGCGATCAGATCTTCTTGCGTGGTGTCGGTTGGCAGGCGATGTTCGAAGCTTTCCATACCGGCCGCTAAGGTCGCCTTGTGCTTGGACGCGACATAGACTTGGCTCGCGGCATCGTCGCCGACCAGCACTACGGCTAATCCGGGCGTGCGGCCTGTTTTTTCCTGAAATTGGGGGACGGCGGCTTTTATGCGTTCCCGCAGGCCAGCGGCAAAGGCCTTGCCATCAATTATGGTTGCGCCGCTCGTGCTCATATAGGGAAGCTCACAATAAGGGGATGAGAGCCGCTCCGAGCGGCGGCAGAATTGCGTCTTGCAAAATGATGATGCTGATAATCACCACCATCGGCGTCAGGTCAATCGAACCAAAGTCTGGCATGATCCGCCGGATGGGTTTGTAGATGGGCGCTGTCAGAGCGTCCAACGTCGTCCAGATCGCCCGTGCAATGTCATTTTGCAAGTTGATTACATTGAACGCGAGCAACCAGCTCATAATCGCTTGCACGATGATGATGGTAATCGCGACATTCAACAAAATGCCGATAATCTGAAACAGAGCAAAAAACATGGACCGAAACCTTTTTATATAGTGATGGCCATTAAACGATAGTGGCGCGCAATGCCAAGCAATCTATGCCAACAAATTAGTGTATCAATAATATAATACAGTTCGGCAATTAATCAACCGTTTCAAAATCATCGCGGACCAGCGTACCCGCGCCCTTGCTGGTGAAGATTTCCAGCAACATCGCGTGGGGCACCCGGCCATCCAGCACAACGGCTGCATCAACCCCCTTCAACACCGCACTGACACAGGTTTCCAGCTTGGGGATCATCCCGCCCGAAATGGTGCCATCTTCCTGCAGCCGCTTGATTTCGGTTGGATTGAGATCGGTGAGCAGCTCGCCTTGCTTGTCCAATACGCCTGCCACATCGGTCAGCAAAAACAGGCGCGAGGCTCTCAGCGCAGCGGCAACCGCGCCAGCCATGGTATCCGCGTTGATATTATAGGTATGACCGTCTTCGCCGACCCCGATGGGAGCAATGACGGGGATCATCCCGGATGTTGAAATCATATCGACCACGCTGCGATCCACCCGTTTGGGTTCACCAACAAAACCCAGATCAATAATCCGTTCGATATTGCTGTCGGGATCGCGCGCCGTGCGGCGCAGCTTGGCCGCTTTGACGAAGCCGCCATCCTTACCCGATATGCCGATTGCGCTGCCGCCGGCCCGTTCGATCCAGCTCACCAATTCCTTGTTGATCGCACCGGAGAGAACCATTTCGGCAATCTCGGCCGTTTCCTTGGTCGTGACTCGCAGGCCATCGACAAATTTGCTTTCAACCCCGACCCGTTCCAACATCGCGCCAATTTGCGGGCCACCGCCATGGACAACCACGGGATTGATACCCACGGCTTTCAACAGCACGACATCTTCGGCAAAATTGCGCGCCAGCGCGGGATCACCCATCGCATGGCCGCCATATTTGATGACAAAAGTCTTGCCCGCATAGCGCTGCAAATAAGGCAGAGCTTCGGTGAGTGTTTCCGCCTTGGCCAGCATCGCTGGGTCGGGTGCGTGATTGTTCGATGGATCGGTCATGCTGTCTTTCAATCCAGCTTCACGGCAAATGCAACATCTTTATCAATTTTCAGGGGGAGCAGCGATTTTCGCGCGCGCCAATTGCTTCACCTTCTCCAGCGTTCCCGTCACATGCGCTTTGGGGTCTTGCGCACTATGTACGAAGGCAATTTTACTATTTTGGTCAATGACATAGCTCGTCCGATTGGTCAGGGCCAATGTCGGCTCCATGCGCACCTGATAGCCATCCATCACCGCATCATCGGCGCGCGCCACGGCAAATTTATCGCGGCATTCCTCGACCGAAAATTTGGTCAATTCTTCCATGCTATCCCCCGACATGCCGATTACCGTCGCCCCGGCCGCTTCAAAATCGGCGGTCGCTTCGGCAAACATATTGGCTTCGATCGTGCAGCCCGCAGTAAAGGCCTTGGGAAAGAAATAGAGCACGACGGGACCATTTTTCAGTTTGTCCGACAGGTTGACCTTAAATGGCTTACCGGCCAACGCCCCGGTGGTTTCGAAATTGGGAGCGGCCGCGCCTATTTCCAGAGGCTCTGCATTGGCGCTGCGGGAGCTATAGACATAGGCACCGCCGGCCAAAAGCAGCGCAGACATGACGATGATGATCCAGCGGTTCATTATTCTTCCTGTTCCAGCACTGATTTCAGCGCGTAAAGTTGATCGAGCGCATCACGCGGGCTCAAGGCATCAATGTCCAAGTCCCGCAAAGCCTCTCTCAACATATCGGATTTCGCTTCCTCTTCCACAAGGCTGGCCGCAAATAAAGGCAGGTCACCCAAACCGGCAGCGAAACCCCCGGTTTCCGCCTTTCCGGCTTCCAATTTATCGAGCACGGACTTGGCGCGTTTGAGCACCGGCTTGGGAATGCCGGCGAGCTTTGCCACGGCCAGACCATAGCTGCGATCTGCTGGCCCTTTGGCGAGTTCATGCAAGAGAACCAGATCACCCTTCCATTCCCGCGCACGGACATGGTGCAGCGACATCGCATCGAGCCGGTCCGCCAGCTGGGTCAGTTCATGATAATGGGTCGCAAACAGGCAGCGGCATTGGTTGGTTTCGTGGACAGCCTCAACCACCGCCCAAGCGAGGGCGAGACCATCATAGGTCGACGTGCCCCTGCCCACTTCGTCGAGAATGACAAAGCTCTTGTCTGTCGCCTGAGAAAGGATAGTCGCCGTTTCGACCATCTCGACCATGAAAGTCGAGCGCCCTTGCGCCAGATTGTCAGAAGCCCCGACGCGGCTGAACAGGCGGTCCACGAGACTGAGCTTCGCCGACGCGGCAGGCACAAAGCCACCCGCCTGGGCCAGGATCACGATCAACGCATTTTGCCGCAAGAAGGTCGATTTACCGCCCATATTAGGCCCGGATACCAGCCAGAGCCGCTCATCATTGGACAAGGCGCAATCATTGGCGACAAACGGATCACCGGACGCACTCAGCGCCGCCTCGACCACCGGATGGCGACCTGATTTGATATCGAGCACATTGCCATCGGCAAATTCGGGTCGACACCATTGCCCCTCGACCGCCCGTTCAGCCAAGGCCGAGGACACATCAATTCGCGCCAGCGCATCGGCGCTCATAGCAATCGCATCCTTGCGCTCTAATAGCTTGTCGACCAGTTCTTCAAAATGGGCGGCTTCGGCGGCGAACGCATGCGCCCCGGCCTGCGTCACCCGCACCGCTTCTTCGTGCAGCTCGGTCGAATTAAACCGCACCACACCCGCCAATGTCTGGCGATGGGTGAAACCGGAATCCTCGGCCATCAAACTGTCGCCATGGCGCGCTGGCACTTCAACAAAATAGCCAAGCACCGCATTATGCTTGATCTTGAGCGTATTAATCCCGGTTGCTTCGCGATAGCGCGCTTCCAGCGTCGCAATCGCTTTGCGGCCATCGGAACCGGCGCTGCGCAATTCATCCAGCGCGGAATCATAGCCCGCCGCGATATAGCCGCCATTGCTCATCTCCGTCGGCGGTGTTTCAACCAGCGCGCGTTCTAGCAGATCGACCATCGCTGCATGGCCATCAAGCGCCGGAAGCAGCGCGTTCATCATATCTGGCAGCGCCATGTCGAGCGCCAACCGCTCGCGCAACAGCCGTGCGCCGCTTAGACCATCGCGTATCTGGCCGACATCACGCGGACTGCCACGTCCTGCCGATATCCGGCCCAGAGCACGGCTAATATCCGGCATGGCTTTGAGCGCATCGCGCACGGCGTCGCGAATGGCCGGTGCATCGTGAAACCATTGGACGACGCCAAGGCGTAGGTTGATCTTGCTCTCATCAAAAAGCGGCGCAGCGAGATCGCGGCCCAGCAAGCGCGCGCCTCCTGGCGTTACGGTGCGGTCGATAATAGCGAGCAAGCTGCCCTTGCGCTCACCCGCCATAGTCCGTTCAATTTCAAGGCTCGCGCGGGTCGCGCCGTCGATCAGCAGATATTCGCCCGCATGGCGCTGCACCGGCGGCTTCAGAAACGGCGTTTCTCCCTGCGCGGCATGTTCTATATAGGCGATCAGCCCGCCAGCCGCCGCCAGTTCGCTGCGCGCAAAATCACCAAAGCCGTCCAGCGTCGATACGCCGAATAGCGTCTTGAGTTTGCGCTCGGCTTTTTGACTATCGAAATCCTCTTTAGGCCACTCCGTAGCCGCCTCCAGCCGAGCAACCAGCGAAGGGCTGCAAATAATTTCCGAGGGCGCGATCCGCGACAATTCGGCGGTCAGCGCATCTTCGGAAATTTGGAGCAGTTCAAAATCACCGGTCGAAATATCGCTTGCCGCAATACCGATCTGCCCCTGAACCTCGGCAACCGCGACCAGCATATTGTCCGACCGCGCATCGAGCAGCGTATCTTCGGTCAATGTTCCAGCGGTGACAAAACGGATAATGTCGCGCGCCACCAATGCCTTATATCCGCCGCGCGCCTTCGCCTCGGCAGGTGTTTCGGTTTGCTCGGCAATCGCGACCTTGAAGCCGGCGCGAATTAGTTTCGCCAAATAGCTTTCTGCTGCATGGACCGGCACGCCGCACATGGGGATTTGCTCTCCGGCATTTTTCCCGCGCGACGTCAGCGCGATATCGAGCGCCGCCGAAGCCAGTTTGGCATCGTCAAAGAACAGTTCGAAAAAATCGCCCATCCGATAGAAAAGCAGGCAATCCTGAGCCTTTTCTTTCAGCGCAAAATATTGCTCCATCATCGGCGTGCGTTTGACATCGGCACCAGCTTTCGCAGCTGTTGCTTTTTTCTTGTCCGGTTTCTGCTGAGTCCGCGTTGCCATGGGGATGCGATAGCCCAGACCCGCTGTTCAGAAAAGGCCGCGTATCAGAAACTTCGCCGCCAAAAATAGATGAACCGCAGATGAAGCAACACTTGCCCAAGCCATAGCAATCGGAGTAGGCCCTATTGGGGACGCGGGGATTTTGGCAGAGGGTGCCAAACCCATATTACGGAGAGACAATTTGGCCGATAAGAACGAGAGCAATGTAGAATTTTCTGAACGCGAAGCATTATTATTCCACTCCCACGGACGCCCCGGAAAAATTGAAATTATCGCATCAAAGCCGATGGCCACCCAACGCGATTTGAGCTTGGCCTATTCCCCCGGTGTCGCTGTGCCGGTCCGTGCGATCGCCGAAGATCCTTCCAAAGCTTATGATTATACCGCCAAAGGCAATCTGGTCGCGGTCATTTCCAACGGCACCGCCATTTTGGGCCTCGGCAATTTGGGCGCACTGGCTTCCAAGCCGGTGATGGAAGGCAAGGCCGTATTGTTCAAGCGCTTCGCCGATGTCGACTCCATCGATATCGAACTGGACACCGAAGATACCGATGCGTTCATCAACGCGGTGCGCATCATGGAACCAAGTTTCGGCGGCATTAATCTCGAAGATATCGGGGCACCAGCCTGTTTCATCATCGAACAAACCCTGCGCGACCAGATGAATATTCCGGTTTTCCACGATGACCAGCATGGCACCGCGATTATCGCGGCGGCCGGCATCATCAACGCCTGCCTGCTGACCAACCGCGATGTCAAAGATATTAAAGTCGTCGTCAACGGCGCAGGGGCGGCGGCCATTGCCTGTGCTTCGCTGATCAAATCACTGGGTGTGCCGCATGACAACCTCACCATGTGTGATCGCAGCGGCGTCATCTATCGCGGTCGCGACAATGTCGATCAATGGAAATCCGCTCATGCGATCGATACCGACGCTCGCGACCTGACCGACGCGTTAACCGGCGCAGATGTTTTCCTTGGCCTCTCGGCTGCTGGCGCGCTGAAACCCGAAATGGTCAAGGATATGGCCGAAAAGCCGATTATTTTTGCGATGGCCAATCCCGATCCTGAAATTACGCCGCCTGATGCCAAAGCGGCCCGACCCGATGCCATTGTGGCCACCGGACGGTCGGACTATCCCAATCAGGTAAACAACGTCCTTGGCTTCCCCTTTATTTTCCGCGGCGCGCTCGATGTTCGGGCAACCCGTATCAATGAAGAAATGAAAGTCGCGGCGGCCTATGCCATTGCAGAACTCGCCCGCGAACAGGTGCCGGAAGAAGTCGCTGCCGCTTATGGCGGGCAAGCGCCCACCTTTGGCGTCGATTATATCATTCCAGCGCCTTTTGATCCGCGTCTGATGGATGTGGTGTCTGCCGCCGTTGCCAAAGCGGCAATGGACAGTGGCGTCGCCCAGAAGCCGATTGAAGATCTCGATGCCTATCGTCAGAGCCTGAAAGCGCGACTCAATCCGACCACATCGGTGCTCACGCAGGCCTATGAAACGTCTCGCTTGTCACCGAAACGAGTCATTTTTGCGGAAGCCGAAGAAGATGTTGTCCTGCGCGCGGCAATCCAGTTCCAGGATGGCGGCTACGGCACGCCCGTCTTGGTTGGCCGCGATGACCGTGTGCGCGAAAAACTTCAGGAACTGGGCGTCAGCGATCCCGATCGCTTTGAAATCCATAACTCACGCAACAGCCCGCTGGTGCCTGACATGGTCAACATGCTCTATGAACGCCTGCACCGCAAAGGCCATATGCAACGCGATATCAAACGCATGGTCAATCAGGACCGCAATATCTTTGGCTCGGCGTTACTGGCTATGGATCAGGGCGATGCCATGATTACCGGCGTCACTCGGCCTTATTCGCAGACATTCAAAGATGTTGCCAAGGTTATTGATGTCGAAAAAGGCCGCACCGCCTTTGGCATTCACGTGATGGTCGGACAAAGCCACACCGTGTTTATGGCGGATACAACGGTCAATGAACGACCGTCCGCTGAAGAACTGGCCGACATTGCCGAGCAAACCGCTGCGGTCGCCCGCAAAATGGGCCATGAACCACGCGTCGCCTTCCTCAGCTATTCGACCTTTGGCAATCCTGCTGGTCGCTGGCTCGAAAATATCCGCGAAGCCGTTGCCACATTGGACGGTCGCCGGGTCAATTTCGAATATGAAGGCGAAATGGCGCCCGATGTCGCGCTGAATCCGAAACTGATGGCAAACTATCCGTTTAACCGGTTATCCGGCACCGCCAATGTATTGGTTATGCCCGGGCTGCAATCAGCCAATTTGTCCGCCAAGCTGCTGCGCGAACTGGGCGGCGATGCAGTGATCGGACCGATGTTGGTCGGTCTGGATAAGTCAGTTCAAATCGCGACCATGGCCTCGACCGCTTCTGAGCTGGTCACCCTCGCGGTTTTGGCCGCAAGTGGCATAGCCAAATAAGACGACTGTTTGACTACATCCAATCCAGCCCTGTGCGGGGCGGATTGGATGTAGCGCTTTCCTACAAGGCTAGCGCTATGATAACCTCATGGTTGTTCTTTCTCAGATCTGAATATCGATCAAGACACACTGAATTGTTTCAACGCCTGGATTGCGCGAATATTTTTAGCCAATTCTGTGTATAAACTGTATAATCTGGCGGAAATGAAATTACGGGGCACAACAGAACCAGCCCGGAAAACCGACATTTTTTAAAGATTATCGTCCTTACCGCAGTCAGGATGGCAAACTAGCCGAACAGTCCGTACTTAGGGCCGAGTCGGGTCGTTGCTGCCGCCTCGCGAACCCGCTGCACCAACAGCCCCAATATTTCCGAACAGCTCTTGGAAGAACGACCGTTCGCGGCCCAGCGTCGGCGTCTTGTCACCATTTGGATTAATGTTGGCAACCAACTCCAAGCCCGTGCGATCAACCGCCGTCACGTTACCGGCTTCGTCAAAAGTGACCCGCATGACCATCTGGTCACGTGGTGTTGGTGAGTTAAACGCGAGCTGCTTGGTCTCACGTGATACATAAAACCAAGTATTTTCATCAAACTGCCCGGTAAATGTCGGCCGCCCCAAAGAGGCTTCTACAGATTGACGGTTATCCACCCCGGGCTGGATAGAATTGGTCAGCACGGTATCGACAATATAGCCTTGATGGCCACGGACCTGGGAACAACCGGACAATAACAGCCCGCCCGCAACCAGGCCGGTTAGCACAAAATGCATTTTCAATTGGCTACGCATCAACTCACTTCTCCAAAAAAGCCGCCCGCCCGCAAAGAACAAGACGGTTTCGATCATTGCAGCGGACTAAAAACCGCTTATGATATGGCCCATTGCATCTCGCAGTGTAAATATCAATATCCCCTGTATGTAGTCTTAACATAAGCGATCATCAGGCCATCAAATTGTCTATCAAAATCAGGGTCCAAATATAATGTCATTCCTAAACGAGCTGCTTGGGCGCAAAAACCCGAATCTAGCGATGCAACCGCTTTACGATGCTGTGATTGCCGAAGGGCGGCGCCTCGGCTGGTATGAACAGGGCGCGGTTCCTGACACGCTGGATGGTCGCTTTGACATGATTGCCGCTATTTTATGTGTCGTCCTGATCCGCCTGGAACAGGCCGATGACGCGAAGCAGGAAAATGTTTGGCTGACCGAATTATTTGTCAAAGATATGGACGCCCAGTTGCGCCAGATTGGCATTGGCGACATGATTGTCGGCAAACGTGTCGGCGAAATGATGAGTGCGCTGGGCGGACGGCTTGGTGCCTATCGGGACGCACTGACCGGCAGCGCCAATATAGCAGACGCGCTGACCCGTAACCTGTATCGCGGCGAAACTCCAACGCCCGAGGCACTGGATTTCACGACCAAAGAATTTACCCATTTTTATAATCACATTGCCGAAACAGCCATTGACCAAGTCATTGCCGGCAACATCGCCAAGGCTATTATATGACCGCACCATCGCCCCCGTTTCAGCCCGAATTGTCCAAGATTATCAAGCTGTCTGATATCGGCGGCACGCCTTTGACGGGACAAATTGTCGCCGACGAAGATCAACTTAAGGCGCTGGCCACGCGCTTTGACTTGCCATCGATCGAGGCCATCACGGCAGACTATCGTCTTGAGGCCAAAGAGCATGAAATCAAGTTCACCGGAAATATCCAGTCGGACCTGCATCAGGCTTGCGCGATTAGCGGCCAGCCTTTCCCGGTCCAGATCACCGAAGCATTTGATATTGTCTTCGAAGAGAAAAACGACACTCCGCCCAGTGAAGAGGAAATCGAGCTGGCACCAGAGGATTGCGATGTGATCGAATATGAAGCAGCGCAAATTGATCTTGGTGAAGCCATTGCGCAAACATTATATCTGGCGCTGGATCCCTATCCGCGCGGTCCCGATGCGGACAGCGTAGCGGAGAAAAAGGGCCTGAAAAGCGAAGAGGAAGCCGGACCTTTTGGAGCATTGGCAGCTTTAAAAGACAAGCTCAGCTAGGCGGCGGTCTTTTCCTCTTCCTTTTGCGTGGCCGCTTTGATCAGCTTCTTTTTCAAATTGTTCAGCCGGGCCTTGTTTGTGACCTTCCCGCCGAACAAATCGGTGATGTAAAATGTATCCACCGCGCGCTCGCCATAGGTCGCGATATGAGCGCTGTGCACAGTAACTTTGGACTCAAACAATGTGTAGGCCAGTTCATTGAGCAGAGCCGGACGGTCCTGCGCGGTCACTTCAATCACTGTGAAGCGATTGGATGCATCATTGTCGACCATCGCATTGGGAACGATATTAAACGCGCCAGCCCGCGAATGAGCAAGCGGACGGGCTTCCAGCTTGGTCGCCAGTTTGGAACGGTTGGCCAATGCATCTTCGACGGCTGTTTTGAGCCGTTCCAGCTGGTTCTCCTCTGCAAAAGGCTGACCATGCTGATCCTGCACCAGAAAATTATCCAGCGCCATGCCGTCCCGCGTGGTGTGAATACGCGCATCAATAATATTACCGCCAGCAACATGAATACCGCCCGCAATGCGATAGAAAAGGCCGGGATGGTCGGCAGCATAGATGGTCACCAATGTCGCGCCGCGTTCGGGATAGGCCTCTGCTGATATCGCCAGATTATCATCCCCTGCCCGCATCATCAGCCGCGCATTATGGGCGATAATATCGTCCGGTTCGGCAATCCAATAGGGATCCGTGAGGCGTTTGGCGAGTTTCGAAAATTGCGCTTTGGGGATATCCAAAGCCTCTTCCAGTGCTGCCTTTTTCTGGGTGATCCGCTCTTTGCGACCGCGTTGCTTATGGCCAAGCAGCAACATTTCTTCAGCGGCCTGAAACAGGTCCGTCAGCAATTGTCTTTTCCAGCTGTTCCAGATACCCGGCCCAACCGCGCGGATATCAACAACCGTCAGAACCGTCAGCAAACGGAGCCGTTCAATGCTCTTCACCTGACTGACAAAATCCTGAATAGTTTTAAAATCGGACAAATCACGCTTGAAAGCCATGGCGGACATCAGCAAATGTTGCCGCACGAGCCACGCCACCAGCTCGGTTTCATAGGGTTCCAGCCCCAAGCGCGGGCAAAGCTTCATAGCCACTTCGGCGCCGAGCACACTGTGATCGCCCCCCCGCCCCTTGGCAATGTCGTGCAGCAAGGTCGCAACAAACAACACCCGGCGGTTTTTCAGTTTCTTGATCGTCTCGGTCGAATTGGGATGATCATCCACAAGGTCACCGCTGCCGATCCGGGCGAGTAATCCGATAGCGCGGATACTGTGTTCGTCGACCGTATAATGGTGATACATGTCAAACTGCATCTGCGCGACCACGCGGCCAAAATCGGGAATGAAACGGCCAAAAATCGACGCTTCGTTCATCCAGCGCAAAACTAATTCAGGATCACGCGGCGAACAGAGCACATCCAGAAACAGCGCATTGGCACGGCGGTCTTTACGGATCTTGTTGGTAATCAGCTTCGCATCCCGGCGAGCTGCGCGCATAGCCAGCGGATGGATTTCCAGTCCGTGTTTATCCGCGAGCTGGAAAATCTCGATCAACCGCACCGGATCTTCTTCAAAGAAATTCTCATCCGGCAAGGCCAGCCGCCCACGATCCAACGTAAAGCCCTTCAACTTTTTCGGCCGCCGCGTGATATTGGGAATGAACCGCCGCACACCGGCATTATGGGTCTCATCGAGATGGGCCAGAAACACGCCGGTCAGATTGCCAACCACTTTAGCGTTCAGGAAATAATATTGCATGAACCGTTCTACGGCTGACTTGCCGGGCCGGTCGGCAAAGCGCATCCGCTCTGCAATGCCGGGTTGCAGATCGAAGGTTAATCGATCCTCAGCGCGGCCGGTCATGTCATGCATGTGACAGCGCACGGCCCACAGGAAGTTGGCGGCCTTGCGAAAGCGTTTAAATTCGTTGGTTGTCAGCAGGCCAACATCTACCAGTTCCGCTGCCGCGGTGACGCGATGAATATATTTGCCGATCCAATATAATGTCTGCAGATCGCGCAAGCCGCCCTTGCCTTCCTTCACATTGGGTTCGACCACATAGCGGCTATCCCCCATGCGCTTATGGCGCGCATCGCGTTCGGCCAGTTTTTCGGAAACAAAAGTACGGTCCGTGCCCGTGACGACGTCGGCAAAAAACCGAACCTTAGACTCTTCATAAACCCCGGTATCGCCCCAGACATAACGGCCTTCCAACAAAGCCGTGCGGATACTGAGGTCTTCGTTCGCCATACGGACCATCTCATCGATAGAACGGCTGCTCTGACCCACTTTCAAACCCAAATCCCAAAGCCAATAGAGCATGGCTTCAATTGCTTGTTCGGTCCAACTGGTCTGCTTAAACGGCGTCAGGAATGCGATATCCACATCGCTATGCGGGGCCATTTCCCCGCGCCCATAGCCGCCAACTGCCATCACTGCGATCCGCTCACCCGACGACGGGTTATTCACCGGATATTGATGGCCTACGGCAATGTCGTGAATGATCCGCACCAATTGATCGATCAGAAAAGACTGGGATGCGGCCGCTTCATGACCAGCCGATGGTTTTTCAATCAATCGCCGACTAATCTCTGCCCGGCCATCAGCCAATGCGTCTTGCAGCAATGGCAATATTTCAGGACGCGCCTTAGCCATGCCATGTTCGGCAATCAGCGCCTCAATCTGCTCCGCTAGCTTGCGGCGATTAATAATATCCCGCTGCCGGACAATCCGCTTTCCCGGGTCAGCCGCCGGCTTTGGTATATTGGCGCTTACGTTCATCCAGTGCCCGCGAGCATTTCACGATGCTTCTTCGCAATGACAATCTTGGCAATTTTCGCGGTGCCCAATTTCGGCAGCGGCTCTTCATATTCCCAGATATGAACCGGCATTTTGAACGGTGCCAGCTTGTCTTTCAGAAACTCTAGGAGCTCATCCTGTGGCAGGCTTTGCCCATCCTTTACATGATAGACCAAGGCTGGAACCTCACCAAAGCGTTCATCATCGACGCCAAAGATACAGGCTTCAGCAATTGCGGTGTGGCCATAAATCGCCGCTTCAACTTCCTGACAGCTGATATTTTCGCCGCCACGAATGATAATCTCTTTCTTGCGATCGACAATATAGAGATAGCCGTCCGGGTCGAGATAACCGATATCGCCGCTGCGGAAATATCCATCGTCGGTAAAGGCTTCCTTGGTCGCCTGTTCGTTGTTCCAATAGCCCGTGAAATTGGCGCTGCTGCGGATACACACTTCGCCGCGCTCACCCTGCGCTACCTTATTGCCATCATCGTCCAATATTCCGACATCCACAATCGGTGGCGTCGCGCGACCAGTGCTATCCGGCTTCTCGAGATAATTTTCATTGGTGTTCGAGCAACCCACGCCGTTGGTTTCAGTCAGACCATAGCCAATGAGCGGGAAACCCTTGCCCATGCCTTCCTTAATCCGTTTGACATGCTCCACCGGCCGTGGCGCGCCGCCAGCAGCCATGGAAACGCAGGTACTGAGATCATAATCGGCCAGTTTGGGGTGCGAGTAAATCTCCATGCTCATCAGCGGTACGCCGACAAAATAGGTCACTTTTTCTTTTTCGATGAGACGCATCGCTTCTTCGGCATCCCATTTTTTCATCATCACCAGCTTACGGCCGATGGCAAAGCTAACGAGGATCAACGGCACGGAAGCCGTGACATGAAATAACGGCACAGCAACCAAGGCGGTTGGCTGAATATCCGGCAAAGTTCCGGCTTTTTCCATCAGATGCGCCATGACCGCAAAAGCGCCGACAAAGCTCATCGCGCCCTGAACAACCGACCGGTGCTCGGCATAGGCGCCTTTGGACCGCCCGGTGGAACCAGATGTGAACAATATCGTCGCATTATCCTCAGGCCCCATTTGCGGCAGCGCGGTTTGGGCGTCCCCGCCTTTTGCGAGACAGGCCTTCAAACCTTCGAGCGGCGGCAGGTCATGTTCGAACAGCACAATTTCCGCTCCATGATCGCGACCCGATTCGGACAAGCGCGCGGCGCGTTGTTTGTCGGCAAAAACAATCGAGCAACTGACATCCTCAATACCATCAGCCAGCTCATCACCCTGCCACCAACCATTAAGCTTGGTAGACACGCCACCAGCCATGGTGATCGCCATGTCGAGGATAATCCAATTTGCCGAATTGCGTGCCGCTATACCGATCCGATCGCCTTTTTGAACGCCATGTCCGGCGACAAGGCCGCCAGCCAACACACGCGCAGCGGCATAAGTATCCTTGAAAGTCAGCCGGATATCGCCATCAACGAGAAATTCCTTATCCGCATGCTGCATGCAGAAAAAGGCAAAATAATCGGAAACATTATTCGGGGCATTTTTGAAAATGGGCATGTCCACGCCATATTTCTGGACCTTATCCAGCTCCAAAAGCTGTCCCGGCTGCGTCATCGCAGCCAGCGTTTCGTTGATCATCGTGTCTAATGGCGACGGCATTTCATTTTTCTCCCGCAAAGTCAGTTTGGGTTTCCCTCTTGGTATCGGAGAATTTCCCGTTATATGCCCTTGCTATATGACGATGAAACCTGATGGGGAAAAGAGTTGATTGATATTATTCTTGCAAGTGCGGCGCAATTTACGCGATTTGAGGAATTGGGACTGTCTCCCAACGCACTTGACCTCGGGTTTTTCCAGTTAAAATGGTACTCACTGGCCTATCTGGCGGGCATTTTGATCGGCTATTGGTATCTCACCAAGCTGATCGTTCAGCCCGGCGCTCCCTTGGCGCGGCGCCATGCAGATGATATGATTTTCTATGCAACGCTGGGTATCATTCTCGGTGGGCGGCTCGGCTACGTATTTTTCTATAATCCGGCAATATTGTCCAACCCGATTGAAATACTCCAAGTCTGGAATGGCGGCATGTCGCTCCATGGTGGTGTTTTGGGTGTCGTGCTCGCCATCTGGTACATATCCCGGAAGGAAAAGCTTAGTTTCTTGCGCATTTGTGACTATATCGCCTGTGTTATTCCGTTCGGCCTGCTCTTTGGCCGCTTGGCCAATTTCGTCAATGGCGAGCTTTGGGGCCGCGTCACTGATGTTCCTTGGGCAATTGTATTTACGCAAACTGCAGCTGGTGATTTGCCTCGCCATCCGAGCCAGCTTTATGAAGCAGGTCTGGAAGGGTTGCTTTACTTCATCATCACGTCGCTGCTGTTCTGGAAAACCGACGCGCGCTATCATCCGGGCAAATTGGTCGGCACCGGCCTGCTGGTTTACGGGCTCAGCCGGTTCACGGTCGAATTTTTCCGCCAGCCGGATAAGGGCCTAGAAAATCTCAGCTGGGGCCTGACCATGGGACAGACCCTGACGGTGCCGATGTTACTGCTCGGTATCTATCTGGTGTTTACGGCCAAGGGCCGGCGCGTGCGCGTGGAACCAACCGCTGGGGACAAGAGCGTTGCCTGAGAGCCTATCGGCCGCGCATATCCTCGCTGAAAAAATCGACCGAGAAGGGCCGATTCCACTCAGTGAGTATATCGGCATTGCCAATGCGTCTTATTATGCGAGCAAAGACCCGATTGGCGAGGATGGCGATTTCGTAACCGCGCCAGAGATTAGTCAGATGTTCGGGGAGCTGATCGGAATATGGCTATCGGACCTATGGCTCCGCAAAGGCAGTCCCGATCATGTCCATTATGTGGAACTGGGCCCCGGCCGCGGAACCCTCGCGGCGGATGCGCGGCGCGCCATGGCGAAATTCGGCTGTGATCCGCAAGTCCATTTTGTTGAAACAAGCCCCGTTCTAAAAACCAAACAAGCCGCACTGCATACCAGTGCTGCATGGCATGAGAGCATCGACAGTCTGCCAACCGATGCACCGCTCATGATCGTCGCCAATGAATTTTTCGATGCCCTGCCGGTAGAACAATTTGTCTCTACGCAGGCGGGATGGCGCCGTCATATGGTTGCCCGGGATCGCAATAAATTTATCGCCATTCCCGGCACGCAAACCATTGAAAATCAGGTTTCCAAATCCTCTGCCGGTTTGCCCAACGGAACGATATTGGAAAGCTCACCGGCTAGTTCGCAACTTTTCGAAAAGCTCGCCGGCCGGCTCGCTAAACAGGGCGGGGTGATATTGGTCATCGACTATGGCTATGATCGGCCGGGCACAGGCAGTACGTTGCAAGCGGTCAAAGACCATTTGCCAATCAGCCCGTTTGACAGCCCGGGAACCTCTGATCTCACGGCCCATGTCAATTTTCACAGCCTCGCTAATATCGCCAAAACCC
The DNA here is from genome assembly GCA_947489315.1 of uncultured Sphingomonadaceae bacterium. Lineage (GTDB taxonomy): Bacteria > Pseudomonadota > Alphaproteobacteria > Sphingomonadales > Sphingomonadaceae > Parasphingorhabdus. The sequence goes on along the minus strand of CANLCX010000001.1, from coordinate 250,290 downwards.
GACTTTTATCCGTCCATGGTCCAGCAGAACAGGGCCAGTGGCTCAAAGCACTTGGGATTGACCAAAGAGCCAAAAAACTGGCTGAGCGCGCACCCAAACAGGCGGGCTCCATTCGCGCCGCCCATCATCGGCTAACGCATCTCGATGAAATGGGCAGGCTGTTTCGGGTCATGGCAGCAACATCAATGGAATGGCCAGAACCGGAAGGCTTTGTTTACGGCGAAAGTTAAGCGTTGAGCCCAGTGATATCGATCAACCGACCCAGTCCGCCACTTCCAGAACCACTTTATTCGCTGCACTATTCAAAGCCTGACCCACCGGGCCTGCTTCGGCTGCAAAAACTTTCTCACTAACCTCAAAACGCCGTTTCTCGATCGGCTGGCCTTGACGCATTTTCACGGCGTCATAAGTGACAGTGACCGTCAAACTCGGGCCATCCAGACCGAAATTGACCAGTTCACCGGCCAGATAGGTATCTGCTTTCCCCTGCGCCTGAACGGGTGTCAGCACCAGCCGGTTATTCTTGGCCGCGATGGTTTCTGTAAGCAGCCCTTGGAAAAGCCGGGCCGGTTTGTCGACCCAGGTTGCTTCTTTCAGATAGGCGATTCCGGTGGCACCGGTCTGGACCGGTACACGCAGATTGTTCAATTTTTGCGGTGTGGAAGGCAACCGAACCACCAAAGCACCAGCCCTAGGGCCCGCACGGACCGCACCAGCATCGACTTGCATGCCCGACGTCAGCGACAATAGAAATGGCGGTGGTTCCGCGCCGCCAAAACTAACGCATGCACTCAGCAGGCCAAGGCCAGCCAATAACCCCAAGGATTTTGTCTTATGGAATATGGTCATGAAGCCTTGCTTTCCCATTGGTGCCTCTATTTGCCTGGTTCATAATCTGGCAGCGTGGGCGCAGATAGTAATGACCCTGCCCCGCCCTGATCCAGCCGCTCGGTCACTGACGTGAGCGATTTCGTCAGCGCCTGCATATCCTGAACGAGTTGATCGACTTCGGGCAATGTTTTGGTTCCCAGTTGCTGAACCCCGGGACGTGCATCATCCAGAACAACGTTCAACGCCGCCATGCTTTTCTCTGCAGCAGCCAAGGTTTTGGTGAGGTTTTTCGCCAATGGTTCGCCATTATTGCTCAATAGCTGATTGGCATTATCCGCAACGGAAGAGAGCTTTTCGGCCGTTTGTCCGGCATTGCGAATTGCAATCGCCGATTCCGCCATCAACGCTTCCAGATTGGGCGCTTGCTTCGCCAGACTGCCGGTCAGCTGCTCGGTATTGTTCAAAATACCTTCGATGGATTCCTGGTTCTTGTCCGACAACAATAAAGTCAGCCGGTCTGTCAGGGTTGCTAGCCGCTCCACCACCAATGGCGCGCTGTTTAGCAGCTCCCCCAATGCGCCGGGCTTGGTCGGAATGACCGGAACGCCTTCAGGCCCGAGATCGACGATAGGTGGCGCGCCTTTAACCGCACCATCGAGTTGGATATTGGGTGGGGCGGTAAAACTGATGCTCTGGATCGTTGCCGTCGTGCCCTGCAAAATCGGTGTTTCTTCGCTCACCGCGATGCGCACCCGCACGAAATTCGGGTCCTTTTTCCACAATTCCACACCCAAGACCTGGCCCGATGGAACACCGGCAAAAGTAACGCCAGTCCCCTTGGCAAGGCCGCCAACGGATTGAGCGAAGAAAATATCATATTCTTTCTGCGCACCATCGCCAAAACGGACAATCCACACCAGAAATGCCGCCACCAAAGCAAGCAAGATCAGGGTGATAGCACCCACAAGAATATGATTGGACCGTGTCTCCATTATTTCACCTTTATGGCCAGCCGGATCGGCACCTGCAACAAATCTCTGTATTTAGCGGGCATTTTCAATTTCCACTCGCCGTCTGTGATGCTGCCATGCGCCCGCGCGGACCATTGAAATATTCCTGTATCCACGGATGATCCATAGCGAGCAGCTCTGGTATCGTTCCCACGGCAATCACTTGTTTGTCGGCGAGCACGGCTACCCGGTCGCAAATGGCATGAAGCGTATCCAGATCGTGAGTGATTAGAAAAACCGTAAGCCCCAAAGTCTGTTGCAATTCCCGGGTCAAATTATCAAAAGCCGCAGCGCCAATCGGGTCCAGTCCAGCGGTGGGTTCGTCCAGAAACAACAGCTCTGGGTCCAACGCCAGCGCCCGAGCGATCCCTGCTCGTTTTCTCATCCCTCCGGACAGTTCCGATGGATATTTGGGCGAAGCCTCGGGCGGCAAACCGGACAGGCAGACTTTATATTTGGCCACTTCTCGCCTGAAATCACGGTCCATTTCGGGGTAAAACTCGCGGATCGGAACCATCACATTTTCTGCCACGGTCAGCGTAGAAAATAATGCGCCGCCCTGAAACAAAACGCCCCAGCGTTTGCGCACATCTATGGTTTCGGCATCCGAGCGACCCAACAGCGATTCACCGAACACTTCGATGGAACCCTCATCGGGTTGTTGCAGCCCGATAATGGAGCGCATCAATACCGATTTTCCGGTGCCGGACCCACCGACCACTCCCAAAATCTCGCCCTTGCGGACGTCAATATCTAGGCCTTCATGAACCACCTGATCGCCAAAGCTGTTGCGCAGCCCTTTAACACAAATCAGCGGCCCAGAAAATTCGCGGTCTACGATGATAGGATCTTCATCAACCATCAGTTCCATCCGATCCAGCTGAAAAATACGGCAAAAAACGCGTCGAGCACGATGACCAGGAATATCGCCTGTACCACCGCAGCGGTTGTCCGTTTGCCGACTTCTTCGGCATTTCCTTTGACCTGCATTCCCTGATAACAGCCACAAACAGCGATGATCGCGCCGAATACCGGCGCCTTGACGAGGCCGACATAGACATCGGTCAGCGGCACCACTTCACGGATCCGCGCGAAAAAGGTCGCGGGCGGAATGTCCAGCTCTACCCAGCTCAGCAGGCCGCCGCCGATGATCGCGACAACCGATGCATAGAAACCCAGCAACGGGAGCATGAAAACCGCCGCGAGAAAGCGCGGCAGCACCAAAGCTTCGACCGGTGACACCCCAATGGTGCGCATCGCGTCAATTTCTTCGGTCAGCTTCATCGTCCCGATTTGCGCGGCAAAAGCGGAACCAGAACGGCCCGCAACCATGATGGCGGTCATCAGGACGCCCAGTTCCCGCATAGTCAGGCGTCCAACCAGATTGACGGTGAAGACCTCCGCGCCAAATTGCCTCAGCTGAACCGCGCCCTGTTGGGCAATCACCAAGCCGATCAGAAAGCTCATCAATCCGATAATTCCCAACGCGCGCACACCAACCACATCAAATCGCTGGATCACTGCATTCCAACGGATACGCCCAGGATGCCGAATCAATGAACCAGCAGAAACCAGGACGGAACCAAAAAATCCGACCAAACCGGCCAAAGTCGTCAAGGCGATTGTTGTCGCTTCGCCCACTTCATCCAACACGCGAATGACGGGATTGGGGGGATCCGGACGTACTTCAGCGGGTTGATCAACTCCGCTCACGGCGGCGATCAAGCGTTCCGCGTCGTTATCCCCACCGACAATTTCAGCGCCACTATCGCGAGCCGTGCGGTGGATTAACCAGGCGCCAACGGTATCGATATAACCAATATCGGAGAGGTCGAGCCGCTGCACGCCCTCGCCATAATCGCGCAAACGTTCCGGCAAATCGCCGATGGCTGCGATAGACAGATCACCGGTGAAGCGCAGTGAAGTCACTCCGTCTTCCGTCATTTCTTCGACAAAATCGCTAGGCACTGTCATCACCGCCATTGGTGACCGAAATTCGCTGAAAGCTCAAGCCATTATGACAAGTCATTTATTTGGTGCATTCTTGTCGGTGCTGCTAATAGGATCGCATTACTGAGAAATGGGGCGCGATGACTAAGTTGGCTATTTACGATATGGATCGGACGATTACGGTGCGAGGGACCTATACGCCGTTCCTGTTTCACATGCTGTTCGCGCGCGCGCCATGGCGGCTGGTTTTCCTTCCGCTGCTACCCTTCGGGTTTATCGGCTATGGTTTGAAGCTGATCAGCCGCAAGGGCCTAAAAACCTATAATCAGAGGCTGTTGCTCGGCAGCAAACCGAGCCTTGCAAAGCTGGAGCCGCATATCGAGAGCTATGCCGACAAAGTGATGCAGGCGAATAGCTATGCCAAAGCCATTGCGCAGGTCGAAGCTGACCGAGCGGAAGGCAGAAAGCTGGTGTTGGCGACGGCTTCTTATGAGCTTTATGTCAACGCCATAGCCACGCGACTGGGCTTTGATGATGTTATCGCGACCAAGTTGGAAATCGATGAGCAGGGGCAAGTGCTACCGGAAATTGTCGGCGAAAATTGCTATGACGAAGCCAAGCTTGACCGGATCAAGGTCTTTCTGGACGAGCAAGGCTTAGCCCGTGAAGCCATCCATATCCGCGCCTATTCCGACCATGTCAGTGACGCGCCCATGCTCGAATTTGCCGATGAAGCAATTGCGACGACACCAACGCCAAAGCTGCGCGCATTAGCCAAGAAGCAAGGGTGGAAAATCATCGATTGGGATTAATTCCTCTCCCCTTGAGGGAGAGGACAAGTGGAGCTTGTGAACGTGTTCACTAGCGCAACTCGGTGAGGGGTGCTGCCCCCTCACCAACGTCGCCTAAGCAGCAAGCTGCCAAGGCTTTGGTTTCCTCTCCCTCAAGGGGAGAGGAATATATCAAACCATTTCCAGCGCCTGTTCGAAATTAGTGATCAGATCATCCGGTCGCGCGCCTCCGATGGAAATACACACGAGCCTTTCGCTACAGAGGGCTTTCCTACAATCGCGCCGCTATGTTACATAAAATAGCGGCTCTTTCTCAGTTTTGAATATTGTTCACTGGTAAGAATATCTTGCCGCTTTAGGGAGTGTGACCCTGTGTGACCCTATCCATTTTCGTACCCACCAACCCGACTTAAACCGCTTCCAACGCCTGTTCAAAATCAGCGATCAGATCGTCGGGATCTTCCACACCAATAGAAATCCGTACCAGATTATCCGTAATGCCAAGCGCTGCCCGGCGATCGTCCGGCACGGACAAATGGGTCATGGCCGCTGGCAGGCTTGCCAATGTTTCGGTTCCGCCAAGACTAACCGCCAGCTTCGCGATTTTCAGGGCATCAAGAAACGCAAAGGCTTCGGCCTCTCCACCCTTGATGAAGACCGAGAAGGTTGAGCCCGCTCCGCTACAATGACGGTCATAAATATCCTGCTGTGAGGCATCGGAAATGAAACCGAGATAGCCAAGGCCATCCACTTTTGGATGATCGCGCAAAAACGCGCAGACTTTCTCTGCATTTTCACCGGCGCGGGTCATGCGCAGTTCCAGTGTTTCGAGACTGCGCATCAACATCCACGCCGTATTGGGATCGCAAATCGTCCCGATCGTGTTCCGGATTGCCCGGATCGGATCCATATGCGCTTTGGAGCCCAGAACACCGCCAGCGACCAAGTCACTATGCCCGCCGACATATTTGGTCAGGCTGTAAATCACGATATCCGCGCCATGTTTGAGCGGCTGCTGCCACAAGGGGCCGAGGAAGGTGTTATCAATCGCGATAGGTGGAGCGGCCTCGTCACCGAAAACCTGATTGCGGGCATCAGCGACGCCTTCAATATCAACCAGCGCGTTGGTGGGATTGGCCGGACTTTCAAGATAGATAATCGCGACCTTGCCGCCATTTTCGACAGCTTGCGCCTTGGCTTTCTCGAGCAGTGCGGAAACCTCATCGGGACTGGCGCCTGCTGGGAAATCAAGGAAGGTCACGCCAAAACGGCCCAATATCTTGTTGATCAGGGTTTCGGTCGCTGCATAAAGCGGTCCGCTATGAACCACGACATCGCCTTGATTGACATTGGCGAGCAACACTGTCGCAATGGCCGACATGCCACTGGAGAAAACCAGCGCATCTTCGGCTTCGTCCCAAATGCTGAGACGGTCTTCGAGAATTTCCTGATTGGGGCCGTTGAAGCGCGAATAAACCAGACCGTCAGAACCGCCAGGGCGCTTGCCGGTAATGCCTTCAAAATGCCGCTTGCCTGCCGCCGCATTTTCGAATGCAAAGGTGGAGGTTAGAAAAATTGGTGGCTTGAGCGAACCTTCCGACAATACCGGATCATAGCCATGGCCCATCATCAAAGTAGAGGGCTTGAGCTTGCGTCCGCCAATTTTTTCTATCGGTGCTTTGGGCATCCGGCGAGGCGTTACAGGAACATCAATCTCTTGCGGGCCATCCTCACTTTGATTGGCGTCATTTTGATCGGACATTTTTTCTCTCTCCACCATGAAATTTGATGGAGCGTGCATGCCTGAATACTCAACTGATTACAAATGAAACCATCCAGATACAGCCGATGATGATCGGTATCCCGGCCAAGTCGAGCACCAACCCCGATTTCAGCATTTTGGGCAATTCGATGTGATTGGTAGACCAGGCAATGGCGTTTGGCCCCGTGCCGGAAGGCAACATAAAGCCCCAGCTTGCCGCCATTGCGGCAGGCATCGCGAGCAATACCGGATCAACGCCAGTGGCGAGGATCAGGCTGGCCACCACCGGCATGATCCCGCTGGCGGTTGCGACATTAGAGGCAAATTCGGTGACCAGAATGACCAGCGCGACGAGCGCCACCGCGATAACAATGACGGGTACATTTTTCAGCGGCGCAAGGGCCAGTCCCAACCAATCGGCTAGGCCCGACTCAATGATCCCAGCGGCCAGCGCCAGACCGCCACCGAACATCATGATCACGCCCCATGGCGCGCGATCGGCCTCGTCCCAGTTGAGCAATCTGCGTCCTGTGCCATCGGGCAGCATGAACAACAGCAAGCCGCCCAATATCGCAATACTTCCATCATGCACTGCGCCATCGGGCAGCACCGCCTTTATCTGCGGCAGAAACAGCCAGCCCAGCACGACGATAGCGACAACCGGTACCACGCGTTTTTCTGGGATACTCCAAGGGCCGGGGGAACCGATGGCCGCCTTTACACCGACGCCGTCAAAACTATGTTTGCCGACCTTCTGGACCGTGATCAGGATCGCTGCGCAGACCGGAATTCCTATCAAAACAATTGGTATGCCGAACTTTAGCCAGCTGAGGAAATCGATATCCATGCCCAATGTCTTGTTGATCAGGCCCGCGGCAATCGCATTGGTCGGACTCCCCACCAATGTGCCCAAACCGCCAATGGAGGCGGCAAAGGCTACGCCCATGATCAGCGCTCCGGCAAAACCCTCGGTCTCGCCATCCTTGACCCCACCAGCGACCAGCACCGCCACGGCGATCGGGATCATGATCAGGGTCGACGATGTGTTGGAAATCAACATGCTCAGCAAAGCGGTCGCGATCATGAAGGCGAACAAAGTGCCCCATGCGCTTTTGCCGGCCATGCTGACAATCGCGAGCGCCAGCCGCCGATGCAAACCGACGCGCTCAATCGCGAGCGCCAGAAAGGCTCCGCCCAAGATCAGAAACAATATTGGCGAATAATATTGGCTGGCGGTCGCTTTGACATCCATCACATCCATCACCGGCAGGGCAAGGAACGGCAGCAAAGCGGTCGCGGTCAATGGCACCGCCTGTGTCATCCACCATGTCGCCATCAATATGGTCAGCGCCGCGACATGCCATGCCGCCGGGCTCATCGCCGCCGGAGCGGGAATGAACAACATCGCTACAAATACCGCCAAGCCACCAAAAAGTCCGACGCGCTGGGCGTTCATTTCCTGTTCCCCACTCCTTGTGCTCCTGCGCAGGCAGGAGTCCATCTCCGAGGGGGTCATCTAGTCGCAATAGTCATGGAATAGCAATCGCAAGTCTTTAGCTTGGCTTTCAATAACGCCGTTGCATCTAGCTGCCGAAATTGGAGATGGGCCCCTGCCTGCGCAGGGGCACGGCTAGCGTCGCAAACCGATCAGCGATATCTGCCGACCATAGCCCGCTTCCCCGCGATGGCAACTGCGGCGGTAGCTGTAATAGCGATCCTCATGCGCATAGGTATCGAGAGCGAGCTTGTCGATTTTCGCAATGCCCGCTTTGGCCAAGCGATCCGCAACATAGGATTCGATGTCGAATTGAAAATGATCTGGTTGCCCCGCTTCAAAAAAACCGGCGTTAGCAGGATCATCCTCGACAAAGCGCTGATAAAAACCCGCATCCACTTCATAGCTAGCCTGCGCAATACAGGGGCCGATAGCGCAACTTATGTTGTCGCGAGAGGCACCGAGTGCTTCCATGGCCACAATCGTGTTGTCCGTGACCCCGCCAATGGCGCCTTTCCAACCGGCATGGGCCGCGCCGATGACTTGTGCCGACGCATCATGAAACAACACCGGCACGCAATCAGCGGTCAATATACCGAGGAGCAGGCCCGGCTGGTCCGTCACCATCGCATCGACATGGGGACGTGCATCAAGGGCGAAGGGTTTGGTGACCGTTGCGACATCAGCGCTATGCACTTGATGCAGCGTGACAAGTTCGCTGTCCGGCAAGACCGCAGCCTTAGCCCGCCGGCGATTTTCAATTATGGCATCGCGATCATCGTCACTGCCAAGGCCGACATTCAGCCCGGCATAAATGCCGTTGGATAGCCCGCCTGCTCGCCCAAGAAAGCCGTGATCTGTGCCCTTCAAAAGCGGTGATGTCGTGACATCCACCGCCAATTGGCTCTGCTCAGGCAAGGCTCTTGCTCACCTGCTCGGACACGTCTTTCGATAGACCGGGCGTTGCCGCAATTTTCTCCAGCGCCAATCGCATTAATTCCGATCGGCCGCGCTCATATCGGCGCCAGCGGCCCAGTGGCGGGATGAAGCGCGCTGCGGTCTGGGGGTTCTGCCCATCCAGCGCGATCACCATATCGGCAAGCATCTGATAACCTTTGCCGGATGGGTCATGGAATCGCACAGGATTGCCAGTAAAACCGGCATAAAGCGCGCGCACCCGATTGGGATTGGACAAAGTAAAATCCGGATGTTTCGCAAGGCTTTCGACCCGCTTCACCGTATCGCTGCGCTGTGACATGGCCTGCAATGTAAACCATTTGTCGAGCACCAACGCATTGTCCTTGAACCGCTTGAAGAAATCCTCAAACGCCCAGTTCCGCTCTTTATCATCCATATGCGACAATACGCCAAGCGCGCCCTGCATCGCCGTCATATTATTGGCGTCTTTAAATTGCGCAAAAGCAAGCTCTGCTGCATCTTCGACCTGTGATGCAGCAATATAGCCGAGCGCCACATTGCGCAATTTGCGGTCTGCCCGCGCTTCGGCATCCAGCGAGAATTCACCCGGCACGCATTGCTTATAGAGCCGCCGGAATTTGCGCTCAAACTGAACACCAATTTTGCCGCGCAATTTCTCACGCTCGTCATGGATCGCCTGCGGATCGACTTCCGTCATCTGGTCGCCCAGAAACGCTTCGCTAGGTAGCAGAAGCAATTCTGCCAAAAACGCGCGATCGATATCTTCATCGGCCAAAACGGCGCCGACGGCTTGCAAGATGGTGTCGCGGTCCGTTGGCGTACCTGTCACTTTCGCGACCAGATAGTTGGTCATCAGCTGCTGCATCGCCTCGAACCGCGCAAACGGATCATCGTCATGGGATGACAGAAAAGCCAGTTCCTCGGCGGTCCGGCTGCTCTCGAGAATGATCGGCGCAGAAAATCCGCGATTGATCGAGAGGATCGGATGGTCTTTCTGTCCTTCGAAAGTAAAGCTCTGTTCCGCTTGATCGAGCGTAATCAGCTGTTCGCCTTCATGCGCGCCGGTTGCGGGATCGAGCAAAGCGACTTTCAACGGGATGACCATATCTGATGGTTGCTGCGGCGCTCCGCCGGCGGCCAGACTTTGCTTCAGATCGAGTGTTGCTGTCCCGGTTTGCGGGTCGTGGCTCAGTTTCGCCGACACGCGCGGGGTGCCGGGTGTTTGATACCAGCCGCGGAACTGGGCGAGATCAATCTCGCCGCCCTCTTCCATGGCGACAACAAAATCCTCACAGGTCGCAGCTTCCCCATCATGGCGATCAAAATAGAGGTCCGTGCCTTTGCGAAACCGCTCAGCGCCCAATAAAGTCGCCATCATGCGAATGACTTCGGCACCCTTATTATAGACTGTGGCGGTGTAGAAGTTGGAAATTTCCTGATAGCTTTCCGGCCGGATCGGATGGGCGAGCGGCCCGGCATCCTCGGGAAATTGCGCGGCGCGCAGGATGCGGACATCTTCAATCCGCTTGAGCGCGGCCGATCCCATATCCGCCGAAAAACTCTGATCGCGATAGACCGTAAAGCCCTCTTTCAGGCTAAGCTGGAACCAATCGCGGCAAGTGACCCGGTTGCCCGACCAATTGTGGAAATATTCATGGGCCACAACGCCCTCAATGCCATCGAAATCCGCGTCGGTCGCGACCTCGGGATCTGCCAATATATAGCGGGAATTAAAGACATTCAGTCCCTTATTCTCCATCGCCCCCATGTTGAAATCACTCACCGCAACAATGTTGAACAGCCCCAGATCATATTCGCGGCCATAAACCTCTTCGTCCCAGCGCATCGAGTCTTTCAGCGCCTGCATCGCATGGCCGGTGCGCGGCAAATCGCCATCGCGAACCCAAATATTCAGCTCTACCGGCTTGCCCGACCGCGTCGTGAAGCTGTCCGTATTGACGACCAGATCACCGGCGACTAGCGCGAACAAATAGCTCGGCTTGGGCCAAGGATCATTCCATTGCGCCCAGTGACGACCATTGTCGCCTTCGCCTTCCGCCACCTTGTCACCATTGCACAGCAGGATCGGGAAGGTCTTTTTGTCGCCCTCCATCCGCACCGAATAGCGGCTCAAAATATCGGGCCGGTCAGGGAAGAAGGTAATCCGGCGGAAGCCTTCTGACTCGCACTGAGTGCACAACATGCCTTGTGAGGCATAGAGTCCCATCAACTGCGTGTTGGTCGACGGGTCAATCTCAACGGTAACTTCCACTTCATGTGCCGTACCGGGCAGCGGCAATTGCAAATTGCCGTCGATCAGCTGCCAGTCGGTCCACGGCGCGCCATCAACTTTGACCGCCGTTGGGATCAAGCCGTCGCCATCGAGCAGCAACGGTTCCTGATATTTAGCCGATTTCGAACGCCGCACGTCGAGCATGGCGTGCACAACCGTATGATCCAGACCCAGCTGGAAATCGAGCGCGATGGCGGGAACGAACCAAGCCGGCGGGCGATAATCTTCGCGGCGGATGATGGCAGGGGCTGTCGCAGGCATGGCTGCGTCGGTCTTTTGAATATCTAGCATGGCTCTGCTTTATGACCGGCAGTAGATTACGACAATCAAAATATCCAACTTGACTGTGTTGGATTTATAATACAGTCGGATTGAGTATTTTCCGAGGAGAAGCCATTGTGACATTTTCGAAACCGGTCATTAGCAAAGCGCTGCTGCTATTGGCAGCAGTCACGATACCGGCAATGGCACAAGGAGCGACCGGTGGCTTCGACGTCGAAACCGCCACACGGGCCTATATCGACACGTTGCAAGGCGGAGAGCTGGAAAAATCTAATAGCTATTTTGAAGGTGGCTATTGGCTCATCCTATGGGGCGCTATCGTCACATTTCTGGTTGATTTTTTCATACTGAAATCACGTCTATCATCAGGTTTCCGGGCGTGGGCGGAACGGAAAGTAAAGCGCAAATGGGCTGTCACCTGGCTCACCTCCATACCCTATCTTGTCGTCAGCTTTATACTGACCTTGCCGTGGATCATTTACACGGATTTCTTCCGCGAAAAACAATATGATCTGATGAGCCAGAGCTTTGGCGAATGGGCCGGTGAGCAAGCCATCGGACTTCTGATTACCCTTATCATTTTCCCGTTGTTGATCATGGCCATTTTCTCGGTCATTCGCAGAGCACCAAAAACCTGGTGGATCTGGGGAACCGGTGTGATCTCGATATTCCTCTTTATCGGACTGTTATTGGGTCCCGTCTTCATATCGCCCTTGTTCAACGAATATACGGAAATGGAACCCGGCCCACTACGTGACCGCATTGTCGCTATGGCTGCGGAACATGACGTCCCGACCGAGCATATCTATGTCTTTAACCAGTCCAAACAGCACAAGCGGATTTCTGCCAACGTCTCGGGTATCGGCCCCTCTATCCGCATATCGCTGAATGACAATCTGCTGGAGCGCACCGATCCCGAAGAGGTCGCGGCGGTCATGGGCCATGAACTGGGCCACTATGTTCTAGGTCATACTTGGAGATCTATCTTTATCATTGGCTTGATCATGGCGGTTGGCTTGTTCCTAGTGGCACGGATCGCGCCAAAGCTCATAGCCCGCCATGGCGAAAAATGGGGTGTCCGAGATATGACCGATCCGGCGGCTCTACCGTTATTCGGCCTGTTGCTGACGGTTTATTTCCTTGCCGCAACACCGGCGCTTAACACGCTGATCCGCGTGAATGAAAGCGATGCCGATCTCTTCGGCCTCAACGCGGCCAAAGAGCCGGATGGCTTTGCCAAGGTTGCGATGCGGCTATCGGAATACCGCAAAATCGAACCGGGAGAAATTGAAGAGATGCTGTTCTTTGATCACCCATCGGGCGCAACTCGCGTTAGAATGGCTATGGAGTGGAAGGCGAAGAACACAGATAATCCCGCTATCGTCCAACCTGGTCCACTAGAGAAAGAATAGACGTTGATGCCCCATATGTTGATCTTTGGACTGGGCTACTCAGCAAGCCGTCTTGCCGACCGGCTGCGCGGCGAAGGGTGGCAGGTCACGGCTACCCGGCGAGAAGAAACGGATAATGCCATTGCGTTTGATGATGAAACTTCGGTCTTGGCAGCGATTGGCGCGGCCACCCACATAATCTCATCCGTCCCGCCGTCCCGCGATGGCAGTGAGCCGGTGCTGGATCATTATGGCGAGGCTATCAAAGCCGCGTCACTCCAATGGACGGGCTATCTTTCCTCCACCGGGGTCTATGGCGATGTCAAAGGTGCATGGGTTGATGAAAGCGCGCCCATTGGTTCCGGGCGGCGCAAGGCTCGCAGCAACGCCGACCTGGGTTGGCAGGCGCTGCGCAACGACGTCCGCGTGCTCCGCCTGCCCGGCATTTATGGACCGGATCGCAATCCAATCACCCGGGTGCAACAGGGTAAAGCCAAGCGCGTTGATGTCCCGGGACAAGTGTTCAGCCGCATCCATGTCGATGACATTGTTGCCGCAGTGATCGCATCCTTCGATGGACCGGCGGGCGTCTACAATATTTCCGACGACCTGCCGGCGCCGCAGCATGCGGTTATCGCCCATGCCGCGCGGCTCATTGGTATGGAGCCGCCGCCGCTGCTGTCGTTGGAAAACGCCGATTTATCAGCGTCTGCATTGGGGTTCTACGAAGAAAATCGCCGGGTCGCCAATGGCAAAGCAAAGCGGCTGTTGGGATGGGAACCGCTATATCCCGAGTTTAAGGCAGGCATGGCTGCATTGGTGGAATAGGCTCAGGCACCACGCATTGGTCCGCAGCCTTTTAGGCCAGCACCAGTTTTGCTAGCGCGGCGCCGGATAACCAAGCACATTCGACTCTCGGCCCAAGCGTCCAGTCACCGCAGACGCCTATCTTGAGGTCGTCGTTATAGAGGGCGTCGAAAGCTGTCCGGCCAGATCGTGCATAACGCCAACGATGCGCGGATATTACTAACGAATCAGGCAAAGATACGCCGGAAAGTTCCGCGAAACGGTCAGTGAGGCTTGCGATAACATCTTCCTGACTGTCTTCGAGATGTTCCACGGACCATAATGGAGAAGCCTGTATGACCCAGCTTTCCGGTCCGGTACGACCGGGCTTGTCGGAATTGCGGGCAGCCCATCCAATCACCGGATCATCACGAATTATGGGATTTGCTATGCCGAGCGGCTTTTCAAATGCCAGCATCAAAGTCCAGCACGGCTCGGAAACGGTCGCCTTGGCGATAGCTGCGAACCTCGGTTCCCATGGCGCCAGCATTGTGGCGGCTTGTTCAGCGGGAATGGCCATGATGACGGTGTCGAAGACCGCATCGATCGGACCTGTGTCACTTTGCAATTGCCAGCCGTTTTCCTTATGGACCAATCCCTCTATCCGCATTGACCAACTTACGTCATGACCGGCCGCGAGAGCTTTTACCGGCGCGTTCATGGTTGGCGATCCAACCCATGCATCCGCGCCCGCATCAAGCCATCGGCTCGCCACGCCGAGCTTTTCCCATCCATCCACAATCGCTCGAAAAACCGGATCGCGAGCCGTAAAATATTGCGCGCCATGGTCAAAGCTAATTTCTCCAGCGGAGCTTTCCACGCGACGCGTTGACATCCGACCGCCGGGTCCGCGCGCTTTGTCAAACAGGCAAACCTGATGCCCAGCGGCGACGAAATAATCAGCAGATGCCAAGCCGGATAGTCCGGAACCGATAATGGCAATTTTCATAACTGTGTCTTTCGGCCGTATGGCGTTGAGGAAGCATAGGGGCGTATAAACTGCTGAAGCATTTATCAAACCCGGACTTAAGCTTTTAGCGAGAACTCGCGGTCGGACAATATGTCCCAAGGAACAAGTTAGAAATATGACCCATGTTACAGTCTGGTATGACGGCAGTTGTCCCTTGTGTATTCGCGAAATAGCGCTGATGAAACGTCTCGATAGGAAAAATGGCGTCGCGTTTATTGATCTGACACGTTTCGAAACGCCTTGTCCTGTGGATCGTACATTGATGATGGAACGCTTTCACGCTTCAGAAAATGGCACGTTGCACTCTGGCGCCGCGGCATTCGCAGTGATGTGGCGGGCCATTCCATTGTTGCGGCCCCTTGGTATCGCGGCGCAGCGATCATCAGTATCAAATCTGATCGAACGGACATATCTCCTATTCCTCCGTGTCAGACCGCGCCTGCAACGGTTGGCAGGCGGAAGGGCAAAAACATGATGAGGCCGAAACCCGAACCCGTCAGCAAAGGCCAAGAAAGCGTATGGAACTATCCCCGCCCGGCCAAAGCCGAGCCTAGCCCCTCGCGAATAGTGATCGAACATAAGGGACTGATCGTAGCAGACACGCGGCGCAGTATCCGTACGCTCGAAACCAGCCACCCGCCGAGCTATTATATCCCGCCCGAAAATATTGCACCGGGCATGCTGCGCCGCGCAGAAGGAAGCTCCTTTTGCGAATGGAAGGGCGCTGCGGCCTATTGGGATGTCATAGTCGGTGATATCGTTTTGCCACGGGTCGGCTGGAGTTACCCCACGCCCAGCGAAACCTTCGCTATGTTGCGGGATCATGTTGCTTTTTATGCTGCGCCATTTGATCGCTGCAGCGTCGACGGCGAAAAAGTCGTCCCACAATCTGGCGTTTTTTATGGCGGCTGGATCACAAGCAAGCTAGCTGGCCCCTTTAAAGGAATTCCCGGTAGCCGGGGATGGTGAGATATGACAACCGATAATAACGATCCAAAGGGTCGTAGCGTTCCGCGCGGGCGATTGTCCCGGTTCGGACAATTTGGACGCCTTGCCAGCGGCGTTGCTGGCGGGATGATGGCCGAGGGCGCGCGGAGACTGGCCAATGGCGAACGGCCGGCCATGCGCGATATGATGCTCACGCCGGGCAATGTCTCAAGAGTCGCCGATCGCCTGTCTCATTTGCGCGGAGCAGCGATGAAACTGGGCCAGATGATTTCGATGGATGCTGGCGATATGCTTCCACCCGAACTGAGCGAGATTATGGCGCGATTGCGCCAAAATGCCCACCGCATGCCACCGCAACAGCTGCAAGAGGTCTTGGCGGAGCAATGGGGGGAAGATTGGCGGAAACGCTTTACCCGTTTTGGCGCGACCCCAATTGCGGCAGCGTCGATCGGACAAGTACACCGGGCCATGCCCCATGATGGTCGCGATCTGGCGATCAAAGTCCAATATCCCGGCGTGCGGGAAAGCATCGATTCCGACGTCGATAATGTTGCCGCCTTGCTCAGGATATCCAATCTCTTGCCGCGGGAACTCGACATCGCGCCGCTTTTGGCGGAGGCCAAAAAGCAATTACGTGAGGAAGCGGATTATGTCCGCGAAGGTAAATATTTAACGCTGTTCAGGGATTTGCTGGCTGGCTCGCCTGAATATGTCATTCCCGTTCTCGACAAGGAATTCACCACCGATCAAGTCCTCGCGATGAGCTTTGTCGAGGGCAAGGCAATTGAAACGCTGGTGGATGCCCCGCAAGAGACCCGTGACGTGGCCATGCGTTTGCTGTTTCAGCTGGTTCTGCGCGAAATATTTGAATTTGACATGATCCAATCCGATCCCAATTTTGCCAATTATCGCTATCAACCGGACACAGGAAAGCTGGTGCTGCTCGACTTCGGGGCGACGCGGTTGGTCGAAGCTGATACAACCGAGGCTTACAAACACTTGATCCAAGCCGCGTTCAACGATGATCGCGCCGCGGTCCGCAACGCAGCACTGGCGGCTGGTTTTGTTGGCGAAGCTGCAATCAAAAAACACCGCGCCCGCATTGATAGCATGATCGACATCATTCTCGGCGAGCTCAACCGCCCTGGTCTTTTTGACTTTAGCGACCGCAGCTTTGTCGCCGCTTTAACCGAACAAGGCATGGATGTGGCCGCAGACAGAGCCACTTGGCATATCCCGCCAACCGACCTGCTGTTCATTCAGCGCAAAATCAGCGGCATGGCCTTGCTCGCCTCACGTTTGAAGGCGAAAATAGACGTCCGCGCTATCCTGAGCGAACATCTGGATATAGACTTGGCCACTGAAAATAAGGTGTAACGCGTTGACGCTAGCCAATGTCCGCTATGGGCTCGAAAGCCGACACTACGATTGCGCTCGGAACAGTTTAGATTATTGTTGCGCAGCCTATCGGAGAAAGTCAGAACAGTGTTTTTATTTAAGAGAAGGAAAGTTAACCGCTTTGAGTATCTGATATCTTTGAAGCGCGCAGCTGTCGGTACTGAACCTGGCACTGCAAGCATATACATGGGGGGTGACGACTCTCTGGGATTTGACGAAAGCGGCGAGGAGCAGTTTTTGGATTTCATGAGTTATCGGGCATTCGGTTATCCGTTAATGCCTAAAAATGGGAAAGCACCTGTTTTGCGAGCCGTTAGCCTTGATGAAAATCTTGATAATGTAAAACCGCTCACGCCTTGCACCCGCAGCGGCGCCATAATCACAAATCGTGCAAAAGAGATCATAGAGTCTTTCGACATTCCGAATATTGAATTTTTCCCGGTAGATGTGGTGCGTGGGCAAGAGTTCAAAATGTCGTCGGTTATTTCAAATCGACCGCAGCCAAAGCCGGAATGGCTGGGCGATAAAGTTGGTAAGATGTGGTATCTAAATGTTTTTAATTGGATTGATGCGATCGATCTTTCAAAATCGGATTTTGATACGAAATCAATCGATGTGTCGCCAATGTCAGCCGATCAAATCAAAAAAACATACAGATTTGGGACCGATATATTTAACCCAATTCGGTATATCCATTTGCGCGCAGAGAGAATGAAACAGCATTTGTTTCTGCTTGAAGCTCCAGATCATGACATATGGAGCAAGGTCTATATTTCTGACGAGCTATTAGCTGCTCTAAATGAAGATAGAACGGGTGATGATCAAATTACCATTTGGAAGCTGTATCTTGGCTTGACTCAAAGGCATGCGGGTAATTTGCCACAGATAGCTCCCCAAAAGGAAAAATCGAAATACTACTACTATGGAAAACCTGAGACCAAGAGAGAGTCTTAGACACCTTGCCTCTCGACTAAAAATCGTTGCGCTTTCAATCTAAGCTAATGTCCGCTTTCGGGATACAGCGGACTTTTTATTATCAGACCGACCACATTTCCGGCCAAACTTGACTCATATTATACAAGTGTCATATATATTCCATTAGTGGAATAGGGTCGGGACCAATTTATGTCACTAAAATACTCAATCCTTGTCGCGATTAGTGAGGGTCCGAAGTCGGGCTATGATGTGGCAAAGCAGTTTGATGAAACCATCGGTTTCTTTTGGCGCGCGCGTCATTCGCAAATTTATCGCGAATTGGGAAAGCTGAAAGAAAAGCAGCTCGTTTTTGCAGAGGAAATGCAACAAACCGGCAAACCCAATCGCATCGTTTTCACGATTTCAGACGCTGGTCGTGAGGCGCTTCTGTCATGGTCTCGCGAGCCATCACAGCCCCAGGAATTGAAAGATGATTTTCTGGTTCAGCTTTACGGCATTGATGCTGTGGATCTGGATGCCCTGCGGGAACATTTGTCCCTGCGACTGGAACGCCATCGCGACCGGCATGCGCAATATTTGGCCAAACACAAGATATTGGGTGATGCGGAGTGCCTTTCCGATCTGGGGCGGCAACTCGCGCTGGAAGTGGGCATAAGATATGAAAATGAATGGGCCGACTGGTGCACGCAAGCGCTCGAAAGATTGAGCGTGGAGGCGGTCGCGAAGCTGTCCAATGTGGTGCCCATAAAGGGATCGACTAAAAAAACGCAGAGCCGATAGAATTGGCCGATAGATATAGGGGAATATCATGCTGAGCGAGAAGCGACGAACATTACTGATACTAAATGGGGTTGGATTGCTCATTTCCTCTGCTCTAGCAGGATGGCTCTATTTCTTTTTCCTGCTGGGCGCGCTGGACCTGTGGCCACTTTTTACCGATATTCCGGTTGAAATTGGCGGCGATCGCCGAGCATGGAATATGGCGCATCTGGAAGGCATCACCAATGGTTTGATCCTGATTGCACTCGCCGCTGTCTCGCCGTTTGTGCGACTGGGGTCCAAAGGCCAGACATGGCTTTTCTGGTCCTCTTTGACCTATGCGTGGTTGTTTACGCTGCCGGCCATTGCCAATGCCATATTCGGCACCAGAGGTCTGGAATTTGGCGGCGGTCCCTTTCCCGGTGACGTGACGATCAACAATATCATCTATTTGTTCGGCTGGCCGCCCATCGTCGCGGTGCATATCGGTTTCGGTCTGTTCGCATGGGGCGCATGGAAGCATTATAAGACATTGGGAAATCCATCATGAGCAGCACATTATCCCGGGATGGCTATCCCGATATCATAGTCCGCTCGATCCCCTTTGCCTTTGATGAGCAAATTAATCCTGTTTGGCATCCTGACCGCCCCGAATGGAGTCACATGCTCAACGGCGCGTCGCTGACCATGCCCTACCTCGAACCGTTTCTGATCAAGACGGTCAAAGAGGGATTGAAAAACGCCAGCAATCAGGAATTGAAAGAAGACGTATATGGTTTCATTGGTCAGGAAGGTCAGCATTATCAGAACCATCGCCGCTATAATGAGATATTGAAGCAAGGCCATTATCCTGATCTCGTCGATGTTGAGGCGAATATGGAGAGTGATTACCGTCGACTGCAAGGCAAGAGCCTGCGCTGGCGTGTGGCCTATGCCGCCGGGTTTGAAACCATGACCATGGGCATAACCGAATGGTTGATCAAGGACCGGCGAGACCTGTTTGCTGGTGCTGATCCTGCGGTAACATCGCTGGTATTATGGCATATGGTCGAAGAAACGGAACATAAGAACGTCGCCTTTGATCTGTATCAGGATTTGTTCGGTTCCTATCGGGCGCGTGTCTGGGGTTTGATTTTCGCAACCTATCATGTGGCAAAATATAGCCGTCAGGCTTATATGAAAATGCTGAAAAAAGACGGCTTATGGAAAAGCTGGTGGAGCCGGTTGCGGCTCTATCGGATGATCGCGCGGTTCTTTGTGAACATTGCGCCAGCCTTGATCAAATCTGTGCTACCCGGTTATCATCCCAGCAAGATTGAAGATCCCGATTGGGTATCGCGCTGGACCGCTGCTTATGCCCATTTGCCGAAAAACAGCATTCCGCTGCTCAATACGATGGATCCAGAAATTCCAGCACAATTCTCGACCTAGAACGGGTAAGCCTTGTCGCTCGTTTGCACCGGCTATGATTGCTTCGGCTTGCGCGCCCGGAGTGCCACCAGCAATCCCGCCATCGCCAAAAGCGCGCCAGCGGCTGGCAGACCCGTCCACTCATAATCCTCGAACAAGGTCGATAAGATCATCGCTACGACTGGCACAAGCACACTGGAATAGGCCGCTTTTCCAGCGCCTATTTCTCTAAGTAGAGAAAAATAAAGCGGGAATGTAATGACCGAACCGACGATCGCGAGATAGACTATTCCGCCGAGATAGGCCGCGCGCATTTCTATGACCGGTGGCCCGACCGTTATCCACGACAATATTACATTGATGGACGCCCCCCAAAACATCGCCCATCCTAAAAGCGTGAGGATCGGATAGGTTTTGAGCTTGGGCAAAGCCTGCATCACATTGGCAACAGAAGCAGATAATATCCCGCCGACGGTCAGCGCTACGCCCAAGAGAACATCGGCCAATGTGGCCGGGGAACTCTTATATTCGTGCCAGAAGAGCAGACCGATCCCGACTGCAGCAATGGCTGACCCCGCCATGAAGGCACCGTTAATCTGTTGGCCCAGGAATATCCGGCCCAATATCGCATTAGGCACCATCAGCAAGGCAAAGAGCACCGCGACGAGGCCAGAGGTGATGAAAAGTTCGGCATTATAGACAAAGTTAAAGTTGAACGAAAATTGGGCAATGCCGATCAGGATCGCCCAGAACTGACCCTTTGTCCCCAGCCGAAATGGCAGCCGCTTGAATCCGACCAGCACAAACATCGCGGCCGAAGCGATGATGAAACGATAGCTGACCGACCAGCTTGGCGGAACGTCGGAAATCTGATCCTTGATCACCAGCCAGGTCGAGCCCCAGATCAGAGAGACCAAGAGAAACGGCAATAATATCCGCGGCGTCAGCAAATTTGGTTCGCCGCCCTGCTCTGCGTTCATAAGGCTCCGATGGCCTCTGCCAAGGGACGAATATCTTCCGCGCTCTGGTTCCAACTGGTTACCAGCCGCGCCTGTCCTTCACCCCAATCGTAGAAATCAAATCCAGCATTGCGAAGAGCTTCCGCTTCGGTTGCCAATAGCTTGATGAAAATCTCGTTGGCCTCGACGGGATAGAGCAACCGTTCGCTGGCGGCCTCCGCAATGATCTGCGCGCCTTGATTGGCCGCCCGCGCATTGTCGAGCCACAAATCATCCTGAAGCATGGCCAATAGCTGGGCTGCAAGATAGCGACCCTTCGACTGTAAATGACCTGCACGCTTGCGGCGATAATGGGTTTCGCGGGCTAGGTCCTTGTCAAAGAACACCAAAGCCTCCGCGCCCATGCCGCCATTTTTCACAAAGCCGAAGCTCAACACATCGACGCCCACCTTCCATGTCACATCGGCGGGATGACAGTCCAGCGTGGCAACCGCATTGGCAAAGCGGGCTCCATCCATATGCAACCCAAGACGGCGCTGTTTGCAAACTTCCGAGACCGCTGCAACCTCGTCCGGAGTATAGACCAGGCCATATTCCGACGCGTTGGTGATCGACACCGCTGCCGGCTGCACCTGATGCACATCATCCCGGATCGCGGCACACATAGTGTCAATCGTATCGGGCGAAAGCTTCGCGCCTGCCCCACCTGCGAGCATCAGTTTCGCGCCGCCAGTATAGAAACCGGGCGCTCCCGCTTCATCCTGTTCGATATGGGCTTCTTCGTGGCAAATCACGCCTTGGTGCGGCTGGCACAGCGCCGCCAGAGCCAATGAGTTTGCCGCAGTTCCGGTAGCCACCCACATTGCCTCGACATCGGTTCCAAACAGATCAGAAAAAGCGCTGCTCAATTGCGCGCTCAAGGCATCGCCATCATAAGCGGTATCTTGACTATTGGCCGCAGCCAATGCCGCCATCACCTTAGGATGGACGGACGCAGCATTGTCGGAGAAAAATCGCATAAGACGGCCATGCTTTGAAGCAGTCGCCGCGTCAAGATTCTGATTGCCGCCGCTCGCGATTAATATGGTCGCGGCAGCACAAAAAAGAAGTCAAACGACCTCCGCAGCGCTGTCCATAGCAGTCGCTGTGTCGTTATCGGCCAAGCCAGGCAGGCCTGTCGGCCCGCCAAGCCTCATCCGGGTATGCTTAAATAATTGATCGATCCGAACCATGGCTTTGTCTGTCAGTAATATATATGGCTCGCCATGGTCATTTCCGTCTTCTTCGTAATATAGAAATCCATCCGCCGATAGCAGGTTGATATACCGAAGCGTCAATTTTTCAGGTATTTTTGCTTTGGTCGCGATCTCTGATAGTTTCAGTTTTCCATCAGATCGTTTTGCCTCATATAGTTCCAGCAAGACGTCCCAAATGTTGCCCGTACAATATTCATCAGGAAAAATACCA
This sequence comes from uncultured Sphingomonadaceae bacterium, assembly GCA_947489315.1. GTDB lineage: Bacteria > Pseudomonadota > Alphaproteobacteria > Sphingomonadales > Sphingomonadaceae > Parasphingorhabdus. The sequence goes on along the minus strand of CANLCX010000001.1, from coordinate 227,853 downwards.
ACTCTAGAGCGCCTGAGATCAATCGCAAATTGGCCGAGATCGATCTCTTCGATCGCACGCTCCCAATGTTGGTTCTCCAACCGCTCAAGCCTTTGCCGGATTTCTTCCAATAGCGACGTTTGATCTTGCGTTTGATCCATCATATTTCTCTACTTTACATTGAGGGGCATGTTAATAGTGTCGACTGTCAGCGGCGCTCTAATAAGCGTAGCGTCAAGAGGTTGTGTCACGCAAACGGGGGACAACTTGAAAAAATTTGTAAACTGCCGCATGATATACAATTAATGGGGAGTAGCGGGGCCATGGCTACGGAAAACCAAAATTTCCATATCGGTATCGTTTTCCGACAGATCGCAGGGCTATCTTCACTCTCAGATATACTCGAGCTTGTTCGCATAGCTGCCGTCAACCTTGGCGCGAACCGCACCAGTTACCACTTTACTCCCAAATTGAAGTCGCAAACCGATCATACGGTACAGCTAGCAACATCAGGCTTTACGAAAGAATGGCTGAAGCTGTATGAAGAAGCTGGTTTTCGAAAATGTGATCCGATCCCAGATATAATCATGCAGCACGGTGAACCCATGTTGTGGCAGGACGCGCTTGCGTCACGTCGGCTCAATGAAGATGAAAAAAGGTTCGTTAGTCAACTTGAGGACCATGGGCTAACCGAAGGGATCGGCATCCCTCTATTTGGTCCAAAAGGGCGTCATGCCTATTCTGCTTTTACATTTGATCCCGTTCAACTGACCTTTGACGAAAGCACCATCGCTACGGTCGCCGCTTTGGCCGGCGCGGCCCATGTCCGAATATGCAATATTCTGGACAAACAGTTCGAACGTAAAGTGCAGTTATCGGAACGGGAAGCGCAAGTTATCCAGCTAATCGCTCATGGCCGTTCGAATAAAGCGATTGCGGCAGAGCTGAAAATCGGAGGATCAACGGCCGACACTTATGTTCGGAGAGTTTTTGCGAAACTGGACGCCAGTGACAGGACCGGTGCTTCGATCCGAGCTCTAGAACTGGGAATTCTAAGACTTTAGACTTGGAAAATCAGGCTTTCTTGCGTTTCTGGTCTATTGCGATCGGTATTTCCGCCGCTGGTAGATAAATAGTCTCCACATTGGGAATCGTTTTATCATTGGCTCGCAGATCGGTAAATTCTCCCAAGGCTTCCGCTTTTCCATATAAGAAGCCCTGTACTTGGTCACAGCCTTCCAAACGCAATTCGTCGACCTGATCTTCCCGTTCCACGCCTTCGGCCGTTGTCGTCATACCCAGATTCTGCGCTAGACTAATGACAGAACGAATAATCGCCCGGCAATCTTCACGTGTATCAATCTCGCTAACAAAACAGCGATCTATCTTGATCTTGTCGAACGGGAAGCTGCGCAGATAATTGAGCGAGCTATAGCCGGTACCAAAATCATCCAGCGAGATACGAATGCCAAGATTGCGTAACGTATGCAGGGTACGGATATTGGCTTCGCTATCCTGCATCAAGATGCTTTCTGTGATTTCCAACTCCAATCGATTGGGGTCGACGCCGGAATGCGCCAGCGCGTTGACGATCGTCGACACCAAGCTTGCGCTGCGCATTTGGGTGGGTGACAGGTTTATTGCGACCGTCAGGTTTTCATCCCATATTGCGGCATCATCCAACGCTTTGCGAATAACCCACTCGCCCAATTGGACAATCATTCCGGTTTCTTCTGCTACCCCAATAAAATCATCCGGCATAACAACGCCGCGTACTGGATGCACCCATCGCAACAGGGCTTCATAGCCGATTTTCTTTTGCGTTTTCAGGTCAACAAGAGGTTGATAATGCAGGCGCATTTCATCACGGCCCAAAGATGCTCGTAAGTCTAGCTCCAGATTCCGGCGCGCTTTGGCGGCAATGTCCATGCCTTTTTCGAAACAGGCGACACGGTTGCGACCATCGCCTTTTGCAGAATAGAGCGCTAGATCAGCATATTTCAGAAGCTGATTGGCATCGGCCATATCGGGGCTCCACGACGCGACACCGACACTCACACCAGTTATGACATTATGGTCATCAACCATGAACGGATCGCCAACCTGTTCGACAATGGCATCTGCCACTTCGGCAACATCATGGGCCCTTGCACCGGTTAACAACAATGCAAATTCATCGCCGCCAATGCGCGCCAGCAAGTCACCTGGCTTAGCCAGTGTTTCGAGCCTACGGGCAATCATTTGCAGCAGCTTGTCACCAATGGGATGGCCCAATGTATCATTAATCGCTTTGAAGTGATCAAGGTCGAAAAAGATGAGTGCGATTTCGTCGTCCGGCTCAGCTCTATGAACAGTGCGATTCAGTGTCTCGGTAAACAGTCGCCGATTGGGCAAATCGGTAAGACCGTCAAAATGGGCCATATAACTGACTTTAGCTTCTGCATTTTTTTGCGCGGTAATATCTTCGATCACACCGCGCATCGTAATATTATCGGCGTCTGTCGTATCGTCTGTCGCCCGGGCGCTGATCGTCCACCATAGCTGGTCACCGCCAACATCCACAGAAACTGTCATATCCCGAAAGGAACGACCACTGCTAATATGATCGGTCAACCGCGCGCACTGTTCTTTGTCCTCAATCAACGACACGATCTTCATTCCGTTCATCGTCTCACGGGAGTGTTGGGCCGCTTCTGCAAAACGATCACATACGTCAATCAATCGCCCCTCTGAATCGACAGAGAAAAGCCAGTTTGATGCTTGTTCTTCAAAATCATTCAGCAGTAATTTAACTGTTTCTGCTGATCTCTGGATTTCCTGTCCAGTCGTTAGCTGCTTGGCAAAATTCTCAAATATATTGCCGCAATTAACATATAGAACCGCTGCGAACATCGTCAGCAAGGCGATGGCCGCATAGCTCTCAATCCCGCCAAGATAGAGCAAACCTGCGGTCAGACCGATATACATGATGATGGTCCAGGCCCGCGATGCTTCTGGAATGTGCCGGAATGATACGACGGCTGTACTCATTTTTCCGGCCCCGATAATGGCCAGAAGCATCAGTTGATTGGGCGTCGCAACGGGTAACAGGCAAGCCACACCCGCGCCCCACATATGGGCGTAGCCAGCCGCATTAAATGTAACGCGCTTTTTCAGCCCCAACATTTGTTCACGAGACAATTCCACGATTTCGGACTGCTTAGCCAGATATAGCCGTGTGATGGAAAGATAGGCAAACATGCCATACCAAAGGACATGCATGGCCAGTGGCGCTTGATTAAAAAACAATATCGACAATATGACAGCGTTGACAATATTCGCGAATACCGTCACGCGCACAGACTTACCATGTTCGGTAAGTTGTTCCCGTAAAATCAGGTCTTGGTCGGATTGCCCGAGCCCCCCGATCTTTTTGTCTTCTAACATATTATTCCCCACAAATTGTGAGGTAGAGGGAAAATGTAAATATTTTACTATTTCCTCTATTTTACATAGCTTTACAGCTCGTCAGAGGCTCCGCTAGCGTTTCTTCGCTATTTTGAGTTTGTCGGCCTTGGCACGTTTCCTGATCGATTCCTCGCTGCGGGTCAGGCCTTTGGATATCGCTTTTAGGGTCATACCCTTTTTGGCAAAAGCATGGAGTTTTTGAACCTCTTCGCTGGTCCAAGCCTGTTTGTGGCGTTCAAAATGCTCTTTCATTATAGCTCCATTCCGATGGCACGCAGCGCATCCGGTGCCTTTTTCTTCACCGGGTGAAAGCCTTTTGTCGCCAGCGGCCAGATCGCAGCGTCATAATCACGGACCACCCATCGGGTGTTATTGCCCCGAATTTCCTTACCAATCGAATCTTTTAGTGCGCCAACCGGCAGCCACGGCGACAGGAGCCGCTCTATCCTGGCATTGGCCAAAACTGTGCTCAATTTTTCGCCCTTGTTCCACATGACGGAATCACAATCAAAATGCTCTGCCGCGCGCGCCACAGCGTCGGCCACGGCTCCGTTTGAAAAAACGCGGACCTTGTCCGAAACGCCTTTGGGGCTCTTTCCATCCGGACCGCTCACGCCAATGATCAGCGATGGCTTCTGAGGCAATATGAGGCTTTCAGGATGACAATCCTCTTCATGCACCAAAAGCGCAAAGGCCGAAGCGGCTGGCGGTGCAGGCGGAACTTTAAACGGACGCAATTTGTAAGTTTTGTCCTCTTCCAGCGGGATAGTTTCTGCTGCCAAACCTATTGGCGTGAAACGTCCATTTGTAAATTGCACGATATTCTCTTTTGTCGCGAGATAGGTTTTGCCCTTCGTATGCAATCCCCCGACCCAGCGCCAGGACAGTGTGTTGGACGCAGCGTCACCATCGATCAAATGTTGGAGGAAAAAGTCCGCGCCTAACTCCCAAGGCAGCTTCAACGTGAAAATCCAGATGCTGGCAAACCACATCCGCGCATGGTTGTGAAGATAGCCCGTCTCGACAAGCTCCTTTGCCCAATGATCAAACGCATCAATGCCGGTACGGCCTTCTTTAGCCTGTTCAAAAGCTTTGCGCACGCTGCCCTGCGTTTTTACCTGTCTAAATTTGGCGTCCCTATTCGTGACATAGTCGGCCCAGACCTCGGGCCGCTGTTCCAGCCAGCCCTTAAAATAGCCGCGCCAGAGCACTTCCGCGATAAATTTATCCGCACCCTGCGCGCCATGGGCTTTAATCGCAGCGGCAATTAATTCCTGTTCGGAGAGCAGCTTATGCCGGATATAGGGCGATAGTTTCGAGACATTGTCGCGCCACTTATCCTGTTCGATATCAGCATCCGGACCATAGTCAAAATTGCGCTTATGTGCGTAATTATGGCCAATATTTGCGGTGAAATCGGCAAGCCGCGATAACGCGGCGGCTCTTGTGGGTGCGGGGTGTGTCATGGCGGCCCTATCGCAGCAATGAACAGGCTTGCCAACTATACAGTTGGCCCGGACCACCTAAGCGATTGATGGTCAAGCCTGCCAGCAATCCGCCATATGATCATCGACCATTCCGATGGCCTGCATATAGGCATAGATTATCGTGCTGCCGACGAAGCTCATTCCCCGCTTTTTCAGGTCTTTGGAGATCGCATCGCTCATCGGTGAGGTGGCCAGCATTTCGGAACTATCTTTCGGTCGGTTTACGATCGGCTCTCCGTCAACATGCGCCCAAAGCCAGCCGTCAAAGCTACCAAATTCCTTCTGCATGTCCAAAAAGACCAAAGCGTTTTTGCGGGTCGAATAGATTTTCAACTTATTCCTGATGATCCCCTCATCCTCTCGCAAGGCTTCCAGCTCTTCATCGGTCATCACCGCAACACCCGCGATATCAAAGCCGTGAAAAGCGCGGTGATAGCCATCGCGTTTGCGGAGCACGGTTTCCCAGCTCAATCCGGCTTGCGCCCCTTCCAATATCAGATTTTCGAATAATTTCTGATCATCATGCTCGGGAACGCCCCATTCCTCATCATGATAAATTCCGTAAAATTCTTTACCCGCTTGGCCGCCAAAACAGCGATGTTTTCCGTCTGTACCGATGATTGTCATGGACCGACCATAAAAGGACGGTGCTGTTTTGGATAGCCCGAACGGCGACCCTATTCGGCAGGTTGAATATCGGGCTCAGCCTTGTCCGCTGGCGGCCACCAACCAATTTTCACTTTCAGCCAGTTAATCGCGCGCGGGATCGGTGCATTGCGATCCATCCACTCGGCATATTCCTTATAGGCAGGATCGCTGAGCAGGTGCTTTTCTTCGGTCTTCGCACGCCAATAGTAGACACCACTGACGGCGGCGATAATGACGGTGTTGCGCACCATATCGGTAAAGCTATTCGACGTGACGAGAAAGGGCATGGTCGCTAGCCACCAATAGAGGTTTTTGGCGACATAGGCCGGATGTTTGGTAAACCTGTATGGTCCGTTGGTCAGGATACCGCGATGGGTAAGATTGGAAAAGCGCAAACCAAAAGCAACAGTCGCCCAAGCATAAATGGCCGTCAGGACAACCAATATTCCGCCCCATATAGCTAAGATGGTATCATGTCCCTCCAGCCAAAAGGCCCAATCCGCTGTGTTGACATGATAGTTGAGCGGGCCGTCCATTAGAATGAATGGCGGATAGCAAATCAGCGCCGCGACCCAGCCGGCGAGATAAGGATTGGCCGTGCGGATATGGGAATCCAATGGCTTCATCGTAAGCAAATAGCCGACAGTGGCAAATTGCACATCGACCACGAACATCGCGATAATCAACCAATGGGCTATGGCCACAGGATTACTAATGACTTGTGCTATGTCGAGACGCACAATGTCGCCAAATCCGCCCGGCACGATGGAAATCATGAATGCGAGGAAAAAGCCTTTCACGGCCCAAGCACGCAGATGATGATAAATCTGCTCGCGATCATATTCATCACGGGCTCCCATCAGGAATTGCCCAAAATGCCACGCGCCGTCGCGCGGTTCGACAAAACGCCGGTCCATCCACATCACATAGGGGATCGACAAGCCAAATACGAAAGGCGCAGCTGCCTCCATCATATTCATCGAAAACTGATATTGGCCGGTCCAATACCAACGCCCGACGCAATAGATTAGCGCGATAATCGCCCATGTCGCCCAAAGGCCGGCGAGCTTGGCCACGCTAATATCAAATGTCTGCTTGAACGGCTTGGGATTTTTCCAGTCAATTCCGGTAGATTCCCGCAAATGCACCTTCTCGTAGAGCAAGGACCATATCACCATTGGTATGCCACAGGCCGCGCAAGCGACCAGCGCCGAATAGGGCCCGTCCATGCCATATTGGCGCGCAATTAATATCCAGGAAACCAAGCCAATCAGACCCGCTACGCCAACGCCGCCCGACACCGCCGATGGCGGACGCGGATCATTGGCATCTGGTTTTGCTATAAACATAGTCCAAGGCTTTAACCAGAAATGGTAAGTAACCGGTGAACATCCAATTTCGACGCGAATAGTCTATGAATTATCATTGCAATCCGTTATATTTTTTTCGAAATTAGCAATTCGCAACTTATTGCATCGCCCGATAACTTACTGGATCACCACATAAAATGATTATGGGAACAAAAATGAGAAACCTCACCCTCGCTACCGGATTGTCTATTGTCCTTATCGCCTGCAGCAATGGCGACGATGCACAGGCCACTCAAAATGGTTCGGACGAAGCGCAAGCTTCGAGAGATATCTCGCCAGTTGATCGGATACCTTTTGAAAAAACCGAAGTCGCCAGCTTTGATGAGCCTTGGGCGATGACCTTCCTGCCCGATGGCCGGATGCTGGTCACCGAGAAAAAGGGTAATTTGTTTCTGGTAGACCAGAAAGGCGAGAAAACCGAGATATTCAACACCCCGGAAGTGGATTATGGCGGGCAAGGCGGCTTTGGCGATGTCGTGCTATCTCCCGATTTTGCAACCAGCGGGCGCATCTATCTGAGTTGGGTTGAAGCTGGTGAAGATGATACGAGAGGCGCCGTTGTCGCACATGCTAACCTCTCTCTGGCACCGAACGAACCGGGCGTAGAAGCCGAAGCGCCAGGGCTTTCCAATCTTACGACGATCTGGACGCAAAACCCCAAAACCACCGGCCGCGGTCATTATTCCCATCGCATGGTATTTTCACCCGATGGCAAATATCTGTTTATCGGGTCCGGCGAACGTCAGAAATTTGATCCGTCACAGGATATGACCGGTAATCTTGGCAAGATTGTCCGCCTCTATCCCGATGGCAGCGTGCCGGAAGACAATCCGTTTGTCGGCCAGGAAGGCGTGCTTCCTGAAATCTGGTCCTTGGGACACCGCAACATTCTCGGCATGGCGTTTGATAGCGAAGGTAGACTTTGGAACCAGGAAATGGGGCCGAAGGACGGTGACGAGTTAAACCTCGTCCAGCCGAAAGCCAATTATGGATATCCGATCGTCTCCGAAGGCGATCACTATGATGGAAAGAAGATTCCAAACCATGATACGCGTCCCGAGTTCGCCGCACCAAAAGTGGCTTGGGTTCCGACCATCGCACCATCTGGAATGATCATTTATTCAGACGACCTCTTCCCTGCCTGGAAAGGCAGCGCCTTTATCGGCGGGCTGGCAAGCGAAGCGATCATCCGCGTATCCTTTGATGGCGAAACCGCTCAAGAAGCAGAGCGCTATGCCATGGACAAGCGCATCCGCGAAGTCGAGCAGGGCCCAGAAGGTGCTCTGTGGGTGCTCGAAGATGGCGAAGGCGGCCGATTGCTAAAGCTGACACCAGCAAAGTAGCGCTAGCTTAAGAAGCGGCAGTAGTCGTTCCCGATAGATCGCTCAAAAACTGACGCACGCGTTTGGCATTGGCGCCAAGGTCGTGAATACCAACCCGCGATACAGAACGCATATCAATGATACTGGCTTGGCCATTTTCAGCGGCCCGGGCACGAATGACTACGTCATCCTTAAACCGGAATAAGGAGATGGTGGCGGTGGCCTCCAAATGGCCTGATGCGGGGTCGACGCTAACGACTTCCCATCCGCGATCTTCGGCCAGTCGTTTGGCTTTTTCAATAACCTCAGCAACCGGCTGATCAATCCGAACCGAGCGGATGTCAGGATAGGCATCCTGATGCAAAGTCGCCCAGCGTTGGCGCGGGTTCATACCGCGCATCTCGCCATCGTCCGCGCCGGGAATATTATCCCAATTATCCGCGCGCAAAGTCAAAGCGGAAAATTGTGGCGTATCAGCCAGATCAGTGGTGATGTCATGAATCGCGGGAAGCGACCCGATCGTCATCGCATAGCTCGCCAGATAGCCGACAAAACCAAGCGAAACTATGGTTCCAAGACCGAGCAGAGGCCAACGTGTCTTACGCTGTTTGCGGCGATCCAATATGATCCCGACAATCGCGATAATCAATGCAATCACAGCGATCAAGCCAGTCCATGGCAAAATTCCGAGGCCAGCTTGCCAACCCCACAGGCCAATGCCGGACCCGAATGCAGATCCGAAAAACACGATCACGGCACTAATAGCTAAAACCAGTACAATCCAACCTTTTGGGTCTTTGCGCAGCCTAGCCAGCCTTCCAGTCACTGGTCCGCTGGCATCAGCGATTGGTTGTTCTGTTTGTGGTTGCTGGTCCTGTTGACTATTCACTTGCATAACCCTCCTGTGATTGCTGTCTTTTAGACGCGGTGACGCCATAGTGCAATCAACACTGCAAGACCGATTTTAGCCCTATCATACTGCCGCTCGACACCACCCCTCAATGACGTTAAATGCGCCACTCTTGAAGTTGATCGACAGAATTGGACTTATCATTTGACGACCATCATGCCCCTTGCCGAAATTGATCCTGCGCTGGTCGAAGATCTGCTCAACGCGGCCTTTGGCAAACTGCGCACCCAGCGCACCGCTTACAAAGTCCGTGAAGGCATGGACATGCTGGAAGGATTAAGCGTCGCAGCGGTGAATATGGCAGAAAATGAGCTGCTCGGCTCTTTGCAATGCTGGCCGGTCGCGCTCACTGATGACGCAGGCAAGACGCATCCAATGATCATGGTTGGGCCCGTCGCTGTTTACCCTGATTGTCAAGGCGAAGGCATTGGCCAAGCGCTAATGAACGGCTTGCTCAAAGAACTACAACAGGGAGAGAGCTTACCGCTAGTGATGATAGGCGATCCGGCTTATTATGACCGCTTCTTTGAATTCTCGCCTGAGCGGACAGGCGGATGGAGCCTGCCAGGGCCTTGGGATCCGGAGCGGTTGTTGGTGCGCGCATCAAAAGATGCTGTTTTACCCGAAAAGGGCAAGCTGGGGCCATGGATCCGCCCTACAAGTAACTGAACCCGTTTACAAAAGCAGCTTCCCACAATAGGCCATAGCTATGCCTTATGCACCACCACCTGAACTGGCCTCGCTGTCCCTTTCCGCAATCGCGGAACTGGCAGAGGCTCAAAAATTACCGCCGGTGGAAGAGTGGCAGCCGGAGGAAACCGGCGATAGCGAAATGCGCATCAACGCAGACGGCAGCTGGCTCCACCAGGGATCACCGATCAACCGGCCGGCCATGGTGCGCGCTTTTTCAACCCTGCTCCGGCGCGAAGTGGATGACAGCTATGCGTTGGTCACACCTTATCAAAAGCTCAGCATCGAAGTGGAAAACGCGCCGTTCATAGCCGTTCAGATGGAAAGCGAAGGGCAAGGCAAGGATCGCAAAATGGCCTTCCGGCTCAATACCGATCATCTGGTTGTCGCCAATGCCGAGCATCCCCTGCGCTTCCCGGCCGCCGCTGATGCTCCACAACCCTATCTGCATGTTCGCCGAGGGCTCGAAGCCCTGTTGGCGCGTCCGGTTTACTATGAGCTGGCGGAACAAGCGTTGGCGGATGATCTCGATCCGTTCGGGCTATGGAGCCACGGTGCCTTTTTTCCGATTGAAAAGCCGGAATGACGAGTTCGCTTGATCTGAGAACAAGACTAGCGCTGGCGCTAGAGAGCGGCCATGCCAGTGATCTTGATCATGCGCTGTCGGACGAACGCGGTTTCATCAAAGACCTCGGCAGTCTGCGCAGTGCGGCGGTGCTAATCGCGATTACCGACCGACCCGAACCCGGCGTCATTTTGGTCCAACGGCCCGATTATATGCGCAGCCATCCGGGACAGGTCGCCTTTCCCGGCGGCAAGATTGATCCTGAGGACAAGGACGCGATCCATGCCGCGCTTCGCGAAGCGGAAGAGGAAGTCAGCCTTGATCCGGCGCAAGTCGATATTATCGGCCCGACCGACCGCTATCATTCCGGCAGCGGCTTTAATATCCAACCGATATTAGGCGTAATCCCGCCCGACCTGCCACTCGTGCCCTGCCCGGAAGAAGTGGACGACTGGTTTGAGGCTCCGCTAAATTTCGTGCTCGATCCGACAAACCAAGACGCCCATGTCGGTGAATGGCGCGGTGCCAAGCGCGAATATTACCAGATTAACTGGGAAGGTCGCCGCATTTGGGGAATTACTGCGGGCATATTGGTCAACCTATCCAAACGACTGGATTGGCTCTCATGATATTACCAGAAGCCCCATGGCATCAGCGGCCATCGCTGAAGAACCTGATCGCTGTGCTAGATGGCGGCAAAGGCGCTACCCGTTTCGTTGGCGGCGCGGTCCGCGATACGTTGCTCGGCCTGCCGGTAAAGGATATTGATGTCGCAACGATCCTGAAACCCGATGCGGTAATGGCTCGGCTGAAAGATGCCGACATCAAGGTCATTCCAACAGGCATTGAGCATGGCACGGTTACCGCCGTCACCACAGATGGTCCGGTGGAAATCACAACTCTGCGCCGCGATGTGTCGACCGATGGCCGCCGCGCCACCGTGGCGTTTAGCGATGACTGGAAAGAAGATGCGGCGCGCCGGGATTTTACGATCAACGCGCTGTTTGCTGACCCGGAAACGCTCGAGATTTACGACTATTTCGGCGGGCTGGCCGATCTGGAAAAACGCTACATCCGCTTCATCGGGTCTGCCGAGCAACGGATCGCCGAAGATCATCTGCGGATCATGCGCTATTTCCGCTTTCTCGCTCGGTTCGGGCAGCATGCTGTCGACCAAGCAACATTTGACGCCTGCCGCCGGGCATCGCGAGAGCTTGGCAAGCTATCCCGAGAGCGGGTAGCAGACGAGTTGATGAAATTGCTCGCCGCAGCTGATCCGGTTTATGCTGTTCAGGAAATGATCGAGGCTGACGTCTTTGCCAATATTGTCTCCGAAATTGATACGAATGCCGGACAGATATTGGCCACGCTCATCTTGCGCGAAGAAGCTCATGATATCTCACCAGATCCTGTGCGGCGACTGGTCGGCCTGTTCCCCAAAGACACGGACAAGGCCATAGAAATCACCACAGGCCTAAGATTTTCCAAGAAACTGCGCCGCGCCGTGGCATGCCGGTTGGCGGTGTTAGAACCGACTGTTTCGGATATCCCGGCAATCGCCTATCACCATGGGGCCGACGCCGCCCAAGATATCGCCTTATTATTTGCAGCAGATGATGAATTGGAAGCCAGCCTTGCCCAACTCAAAGGCTGGGTAAAGCCGGTCTTGCCCATGACCGGCGGCGACTTGATCGCTATGGGCCTCAAACCCGGGCCGATTGTGGCCGAGAGCCTGAAGACAGTCGAAGCCGCTTGGATTGCTGAACAGTTTCCGGGCGAAGACCGGGTGCGCACGCTTGCCCGCGATATTATCAAGAGCGCTTAACCCAAACGCCGATCACAAAAGGACAAATATATGAAAATCGAAAAAGATATGGTCTGCTTCATCACAGGCGGAGCCGCGGGCATTGGCTATGCCATTGCAGGGGCGCTGGCCTCGCGCGGGGCGAAGATCATGCTGGCGGACATCCATCAGGACAAGCTGGACGAGGCTGCCGCAGCGCTAACCGCTAATGGCGCAGACGTTGCTACCGTCCTTTGCGATGTGGCGGATGAAGCGCAGATGCGGGCCGCTGCTCAGGCAACGATTGATCGATTCGGCAAGGTCCATATCGTCGTCAACAATGCCGGTGTGGCACTCGGCGGCATGCCCGGCGAAATCGATATGAAAGACTGGCGCTGGATCGTCGATATCAACCTGATCGGTGTCGCCCATGGCGTCGAAATCTTCACGCCGTTGATCCAAAGCCATGGTGAAGGCGGCTATTTCATCAACACCGCTTCCATGGCCGGCCACGGTGCCGCCCCCGGAATGGCGCCCTATAACGCAACCAAATTCGCGGTTGTCGGCTATTCCGAAGCCCTGAAGCTGGAGCTCGCGCCCAGTAATATCGGTGTCAGCATCCTCTGCCCGGCATGGGTCAAAACCAATATTCACCGCAGCGCCTTTGACAAGCCCACGGGCGGAAGCGACGAGAGCGATCCAAGGTTCAAGGAAATGGCCGCCGTCATTGATGGCGGACTGGACCCGTCTGATGTCGCGGAATGGACGGCCCAGTGTGTCGAAGAAGACCGGCTGTATATCTTTACCCATCCCGAGTTTTCCGGCGCAATTGACCACCGCTATGCGATGGTCAAAGCAGACTATGATGCCTGCTCGGAGTTTCCGGCGTTTCAAAAAAAGGATGCGAAATAAAGCGACAAGCATCTAGCGCCTCGCACCGCCATAGAAAAAGGGCTCCCCGCGTAAACGGGGAGCCCTTTTTAATTTCGAACCTAAACCCAGCAGCGCTAGGTCACAGGATTTATGCCAAAGCTGGTTTGGCCGTTAGCGACTTGCGGTTACGACGCAGCGCGCTGCCGACGAGACCAAAGCCAAAGATCATGAACGCCCAGGTTGCTGGCTCAGGAACCGGCGCGCTGATATCGAGGGAGACATTGTCAAGCAACGGTCCAACATTATCCGCGCTGTTAGAGCCAAACAGAAAGTTCAATGATCCGGCTGATCCAGCGGTGAAAAATATCGATCTGGAAGAGAAGGCTGCATCAAAAACCACTGATGACGAGGTAGTAACTGACGTGGTATCAACGGTTGGGAACACAACTATATCTGAACCGGTAAAATTAAAGCCATAGTCATTCATCGTGACAGTAGAACCAAAATTAAAACCAGCAAAAAAGTTATCTGATCCAGAGCGCCGTTGGCTGCCACCAATATCGAAAGTCAGACGGACAAGATCACCCGTGTTGAAAGCAAAGCTACTGCTACTGACCAGTTCTCCTGGTCCTGGCGAGCCATCCAAGTCTACGCAAGATCCGGAACAGTTGATGCTAAAATCGCCATTCGCGACCAGATCTGTTGTGCCCGCTCCAGTTGAGTTAAAATTCGCATAACCCGTGTAGTTTAGTGCCGAAGCACCGCCGTTTTCAGCGTCAAAATTATCTGAAAAGACAACACCAGCATGTGCCGGTGCGAGTGTTGCTGCTGATAGTGCCAGCGCTGCAAAAAGTTTCTTCATTATATTCCTCTCGCCAGATCTACCGGCGTTAAAGCATTAAAACTGACGAAATCGAATCGAGCGCGACCCCTCACGACCATTCGTTATCGCCTCATTGGCCCGAAAATGCCTTTAAAGTCAAACTTTTGGTAAGCTTTTGTTAACCTTTTACAAGTCTGTGCCAAGTTAGGACGCGGCAAGAATTCGCACTTATCTTTACCCAACGAAGAACGCGGCGTTGACCTCAAACCAATTCGTCACTCGCACAGCTCAGTGATCTGGCTCACCCGGGCTGCTGTTTGTCCGGCTATCATAGCGTCATGTTTTGGCTGGCAGTGTCTGATCGCAGACATAAGTGGTTATTTACAAACGGCGAAATTGGGAATCGAAGCAGCCAATTCGCCTTGCCTAAGCCTCGCAATCATGCTCGTATGGAAAAAACAGGGGAAATATGGTGGACGAGAACAACTCTTTAAAGGGAACAAATAGCCTGGTGGAACGGGTCAAGGGCATATTGTTGAAGCCCAAAGACGAATGGTCGGTTATCGATGGTGAAACAACATCGATTGCTGATATTTATAAATCCTACATTCTTCCGCTCGCTGCGATCGGGCCTGTTGCAACATTCATTCACTCGCTGGCATTTGGCCATGGTGCCTTTGGTATCACCTACCGCCCGTCTTTCTTCAGCGCGCTCTCAACAGCAATTATCAGCTATCTAGCGACGCTCGTTATTGTTTTTCTGTTGGCACTGCTGATTGACTTTTTGGCGCCGAAATTCGACGCCACACCGAACCGAGACAAAGCCTTTAAGCTTGCCGCCTATAGTGCAACGGCCGGTTGGGTTGCGGCGATTTTCAATCTTGTTCCAGGCCTTGGAATGCTATCTATTCTGGGACTTTATAGCATTTATCTACTCTATACCGGCCTGCCGGTATTGATGAAGGCACCGGAAGACAAGAATGTTGTTTACACCATTGTTATCGTCGTTTCCGCCGCTGTTGCCGGGTTTATCCTGAGCGCAATCATGGCCCCTCTGATGTTCCTCTTTTCCAGCGGGCCATCTGCAATAAGCGATGATGGCGCCATGTCCGGAACTGTTTCTGTACCGGGGATTGGCTCTGTGGATTTAGGCAAGCTGGAAGAAGCCGGTAAAAAGATGGAGGCCGCCAGCGAGCGGGCGCAGAATGGCGCAGCGACACCGCCAACGGCACCCGATAAATTGTTAGAATTATTGCCCGCAAGCCTGCCCGGCGGCTTGACCCGTTCTGGTTTTGAAACAAATGGTGCTTCCGTTGCTGGCATTGGCGGATCATCCGCGGAGGCTACTTACGGAACGGGCGAGGATCAAATCACCCTTCAAGTGACTGACTTGGGCGCGGCCGCTGGGCTTGCGACTCTCGGTGGGGCGCTCAACATTGAGTCCCAAAAACAAACCGGTACGGTTGAGGAAAGAACCGGCAAGGTTGATGGGCGACTAACCACCGAACGCTATGACAGCAGCAACAAACGTGGGCGTTATAGCACTGTTTTTGCTGATCGCTTCAATGTTGAAGCCAAGGGCAAGGTAGAGTCCATCGACGTTTTGAAATCTGCAGTTGCGGCTGTTGATTTGGATGAGATGGAAAGCCTGGCGGAATAGATGGGGTTGATATTCTGCAGATAGCAAGTCTTAGCGAATTGGCGTCCGCCTCAATTTCAGTCCGAACGTAACTTCAATCTGCGTGAATAGCATCCTGCCCTTTGCTCTGAACCCATTTTTTCCAAGCTTTGATATCATAACCGAAATGCTCATCGCTCACCGCTGTCAGTGTTCCGATGATTTGCGATTTCAACCAGGGCGGGTCGTCAGCATAGTCGAGCCGTTTAAGTAATGCCTCAATCGTAGGACTGTCGTTCTGGCCGGAACCGACCACTGCGCGCAAAGCGCTCAGTTCCAATTCAAAATATTTTTCATAGGAATTGGGTGAAGATCCCCACGGGTCCAGTAGATATTCGACCGGTACATTAGGATGGCCCGCCCGCTCCATCCCCGACAGCAGCAAGGACTGCGCAATATCTTCCGCCCTCAGCTGCATATTACCTCCGAACGCGGACACATTCATGGACGGTATTTTCGCTTTAAGCCGCGCTGCAAAAAATCCCGGCGGCGCGCCTTGCGCGGCGGCCTGAAACACCAATGCGCTCAGCTTACCGTTTCCTGATGCCCCATAGGACGACGGGTCTGACAGCAACGCATCCAGCTTTTGACCGGCATTGGCCCAATCCGTAACGCCTTGTTTCGGTTGGGTTTGCAATGGCAGCTTTGTTGGTTTCGGCCCCATGGGGATGGCTTGGTCACGCAGGCCCCAGATAATGCCGCGTCCGTCATCGCCGGCACCGGCCACATATATATAACCCCCAACAGCTTGAATAGACGTCGGTCGGCCTTTTTTGAGGTCCCCATGACGAACCCATTTCTCGCCCATTGCACTCGACCAAAGCTTGCCGTTTCTTGAGACTATCCAGAGTTGATCCCCGTCACTGGTCAGGTCAGTAAAAGGTCCTTTTTGACCAACCCTTATGGAATTGACTCCATCATATTTCCAGATCTCTCGTTCGTTACCGCGCCCGACAATTCCATAAATTGCTTCTTTGTGAACAACCAAGCCATTGAAATATCGGTTGAGCGGCCAGCTGCGAACCGTTTGGTAACCAGAACCCGTCCAGACTGTAAGCCGTTTAACTTTGGCATCGTTCAATGCAGCATAAAGCTTGCCATCAAACACGATCATTTCCTTCAAGCGACTGACATGGGTCGACGGTGTTGGATGGATATAATATTCATCCCAACTGCGCCCGGCGTCTTTCGACACTTGCATCCCAGCATTTCGCGTCCCGGTAATCGCTAGCAAGCCTCCCTGCCAATCCAGCAACTGATTAGTGTGGTAAATTGGGGCGTTAGGAATCAGTAAAGGCTGCCAGGCCTCTCCGTCGGTCACTTCGATCACGCCATTTCCAAACGAGAGCAAAGCGTCCTCAAACGGCCAGTAGAGCAAACCATTAGATACCAATGGTATACCAGCATCCTGGCTGAACAGATGGCGTTCGTATCGCTTTTCACCAGTTACCGGATTGAGGCTCCAGATATCAGCAGAATTATGATTGCGGCCCTTGATAGAATTGGCAAACCATAACCTTCCTCGATAGCCTATTAGCCGAGAGGCTACTGGCCACGGACCAACCTGAGCGACGATATCCAATTGCAATGGCGTCGCTGCCGTAAGGCTATCCACATTCGGGATTGACACATCGGAGTTAGATGGGGCCGATATGAATAGTCCCAATGCACTCAAGCTGACGAACAAGATAAGGACTAAGAAAACAGATCGAAAATTCATCCCTTTTCTTCCGGCAATCCCGCCATGATTGCAACGCATATTGTCCGCTATATCCCGAAAGCGGACGCTAGAAATTGTCGAAAACAAGACCGAATATCGGTCATCTGTAAGGCCGTATGACTGACGGACCTTGTGCATTGGGATGGCGGTGCACTGCTCGCGGTCTTCTTGTCTTAGCCGATAATAGTGTCTTTACACCATTAGCAGTTGATCAAGGCCGGGCTATGTTGTCGCAAAAGAACCCCTGAAGAGAGGAACCTGCTTTGGTCGTCATCATGACAAGCGTGAAGGCACTTATCCGCATTCTAATCGCCTATATCGCCGCCAGCCTCGCCGCCGCGCTCGGAATATTTTTGATCGCTGGTCTCATGACGGTTGGTCAGCCACTCATGGAAGGCGTGACTTCGATCGAGGATTTCGCGAACCAGTTGGGCTATCTGCCTGTATTCGCTGCCATGGCAGGGATTTTTGCTGCCCCCGTTGCTCTGGTTGCGATAGTTGTTTCAGAAATCCGCAACATCACCGGGCTATGGTTTTTCCTCCTTGCCGGAGCTTCTGCTGGCATCCCCGTCCTGTTCCGCGGCGACCAGATAACAGCGATGCGTGCCCTGGAGGATTATGTTACGCTTGGCCCAATTGGTGCTGCAGCCGGCGGCGCATTCTGGCTGGTGCGTCATCGCAGATGGCCGATTTGAACAGCATAGGATGCTGCCCCTTCAGATTTCGCCCTAGCTTGTTCGACAGCGTTAAAATATTAAACGCCAATGGCCGTTTTTGCGCAGCGTACCGGTGAAATTTCATCTGTCATCGCGGACTCCCTTGAGGTCAGCACAAGCGCGTCATTTTGCATATGCACGCTGGTAAAGTCTGTCGCATAACGCACTCCGCTTCCGCTTTGAGATTGCGGAAGCAGCAGATTACGCCAGCTTTTGCCGGATCGCTTGGACGGATGGGTCAGCTTGATCAGCGGCAAATTTTCTATGGCCATGAAAGTGATATTGAGCGTCATGTCATTTTCGCAATGGTAGGTAACTGCTGTCCGGTCCGTCTGGAACACGATCCGATGACTGTTTTGGGATTGGGCCGGCAACAAGCTCAGACTCGCGGTTGTCACCACAAGAGCCAAGGGGCTAACGGGATTGAAGCGCGGCATCATGTTCACACCCTTTAACTCCCACAGCCCGTAATGGACGCTGAATTATATTTTTTGTAATTTTGTCGGAGCAACCAACCTCTGCCCGTTATATAAGTATATTGCGCCTCCGTAACATTCGGCTTCGCTGGGCGATTATCAAGATTGAGGCCCGCCCGAAAATCCGAGTCATGATTAATATATAATAATTTTTTGGTTTGTTGCCGCCGGTCCAGCTTAGCTTGATCAAAATAGGCATAAAAATTGTGCATTTTTTTTGGCAATTTGACGATGGTATCACCGCGCGCCGGAATAGTTTCCCAGCCCCATAATACATAATCCCTATTTTTCGAGCCCCAATTATAGGCGTAGGCAGCCCGAACCGGGTGCGTGCATGGATTGGTAAGTCGGACTTCGAAAAATGCAGGGCTTGCGCGCAATTTTGCCCGTTTCAATACTGTGGACGGATGGGCAGGCCTTTTAGGTTCTGAGCGGGGCGGAGGGGTTTGGCGAACGCTCCGTTCTGGCTGGCGCTCATTGCGCGGACGAGCTGATGGCGGATTGTTTGATTGGTCCTGCAGGAAAGCATTGGATGAACAACGCTGATATTGCTGAATGCAATAGCCGCGAGAATAGCAGTCATCTCTCGGTCTCGGGCAACTTTGGCTTGTATCTTTTAGATATTGGCATTGATGTTTAGCCTGTTGATTCTTCCATTCCACTACCCGCTGACGATTTGTACTAATGCTGGGCCGCACCGTTTGATATACCCTGTCGTAACACGCTCGATATTGCTTATCCTGCTGGGCTTTGCACTGATTTTGTCGCCTGACGGCGTTATCATAATTGGCTTTGCAACGGTCCGAATTGATCATGCAGCTTTCCTGTGCGATGCGGCATTGGTTTTCGGCTTCATCCAAGGTTTGAAGCAACATAGCGGGAATGGCGGGTGACGCATGCGCCCGGTTGTCCGATACTGCCGTCGGCATAAGGACAGAAATAGTGAGCAGCACCGCTGCAACGAGCCCCCCGGCGGCATAGCTTTTGTAGCCCATTTGCTTTTCCCCGTTACTGTTGCCCGTGACCACGGTCCAAGAAATCTGCTCCATGCGTTTTCAGTATCTCGGAAACCGCCTTGTTGTCCGCAAACTGTTTAACATATCCCGCATGCTGTGCCTTGGCTTCATCGCATCTTGCATTGTACCAACTTTCAGCAACCTGCTTGTCGCGCTCCGGGTTACCGCTGGTTTCACCAGCAAGATGACGGCAAATTTCAAGCCGTTCAAAATGCAGGGCGAGCCCATAGGGCAATCGGTTCGACTTGCTGCCCAGCTTTGCCATATCGGCTACGAAAAACCCATTAGGGCTTGCCGAATATTGACGCCCGTCCGGGTTGGCGGTTCGCCATGCCGGATATTCAATGCGCTGGTGAGGCGCAGCCTTGATGCTTGTCACCGCGCTACCTTCAATAAAGGTAAAGATGATTTCTTCCCGCTTGCCAGAGGACCAGAACCCGCCGGTCAAATTCATCGCCACTCCGGGTTCTTTTATCGAGCTCAGCAGAAAAGAAAGATTACCTTCTGCGTCGGCCATCACCGTTACTCTGTGGTCCTGATCGATACCGGCGTATAATATATGCTTGCCCATCATGCAGTCGAGATTTGTGAAGTTCATCTGCCCTACATTGACGTGGGATAGCGTCGCCATGGGTATTTTGGTTGAATTGCCCAATGCGCCAGGATTTATGAAATGCAGTTCCAAAACAACCTCATCGCTTCCCGGTTCAATCAGCTTGTGACGTATCTGGCTGACCCCGGCATCCGGTTCGCTCAATTTCAATTTGGCTGGAACAACCTTTTCACCCTGTTTCAGATCAAAAAAGTCAACCGTGCCATCACCGGTACTTTTGAAGGCGATCAGCGCATCGTGATTCTCACCGATACACATGCTGTCTACCGACCGATAGTCGGAAAGGTCGTCTGCATTCGTGCGCATCATGTAGAAGCCATTTTCCGTAGTCGGAAGGCGTTGGGCCGATATCGGAACCGATGCGAACAGGAAAGCGGCACTGATAATTGCACCCAATTTTCTTGCAAATATAGGCATGTTACACCTCGTAAAACTTTGGTCTGAACACTGGCACTATCAGCGGCTAGTTGAAATTGAACCTATTCTCGGCGCCGGGATTTAACTGGAACTCAAACGTCTCTGCAAGCCACTGATCCCGACCTGTGCATGCCATTTTGTCGGCACCTAGATGATCAAAGTCAGACGGGTGCAGACAGAAGGCGTAGTCGCCTTTTCCCCAGTTAATGCTGTCCGAAGTGGCGTGCAGATATACCGTATCGTCATAAGGATCACCGTTACGATAGTGCGGAAACTCTATCCGTTCGCACTGTCCGCGCGCCAATCTGATCCAGCCTTGGGCACGCCAGTTTTTCGGACGCTTCCGTTCACCCCAGTCGTGCCATACCCACGCAGCGTAGATGGTATCGGTACGCGATCGATTGCACATGCTGAGCGCAGTATACTGGGCTTCACCTCTTCCGTTCCCCGTCGATGGCGGAGCGGGCTGCGGCTGGCGGGGCGGCTGTTTGCGCTGTGCATTGTCCCGCCCGCAGTGCAACGTCCGGCCATGAACATGGTACAGCGAAGTCCCGCGCATCTTTCGACAGGCTTCGGCATAGCCAAGAGGCTTGAAACCAGCCGGAGTGACAATGCCATAGCCGATTTTCTGGGGAATGTAGCAGCCCCATTTCTTACGTTTGGGGTTCCACTTTGCGCGAATTTTGCCCTGCAAGCCTCGCAGCAGACCGGTACGATATCTGCCGTCACAGAATTTCGACAGATTGATCGATGATCCACCGGCTTTGACGGGTTCAGGAAGCAGAATTCCCGACATTGCAAGGCATACGGAAAACATCAACGTACCCAGCGCGGTCTGGCGGGTTAATGCGCTCATCATTTGTGATCATTCCGGCCGCAGGCAACACGACCTTCTCCATGCCAGTGAAAATCCGACTGGCCTGTCGTGAATTGACACAGGTCATTCAAGTTGATCCAGAAAGTTCGGCCTTTTACCGATGTATTGAGCCCCATTGAGTCCGCTTCCCGGCACTCCATCCGCTTTGTGCTACGATTATAGCCATAACTCCATCGCGGCTTGACCCCTTTCAAGACCCCGGTTCGGTATTTGTTTTCGCAATAGGCGCGGTACTGAGGAGTAGTTCCACTGGCTTGTGCCGGTGCACTCCAGAACGATGCTGTCATGGGTGCGATCAGACAGGCAGCCGCGGAAACCAATTTCGAAATGACGGTCATGTACATTCTCCCTGGATGAATTGGTCAGGATCGGAGTTCCTACCTACACTTCTTCTTGTTGAGCCCGAGGAGCGTGGAAAAACCTTTGCAAGTCGATTTGCTGATATTATTCACAGTTTTTCCGACTTGTTTCGCGCCATAGTTTACCTGCTTGGTGGCATATTTGGGGTCGGTCATGAACCGGGCCCCGTCCCGTGTGGTCTTGATTGCCGTTTGTCCGACATATTGGACAGCGCCGACACCCGTGCGGGCAACGCCTGTCGCAGCGCGGCCGACATTTCCCGGAATCCTTCGCGGGTCGCGGATGGACTCGCCAACACCGTTTGCGGCGCCATAAAGATTCTGACCAAATCGTTGTGTCGCCCGGCCTGCAGCAATGACGGGATCATTCCCGTTCGCAAAGGTTTGCGCCTGGCCGAAAGTCATATCGATACCATATTCACCGATTCCGGTACTCCGACCTCCAAATGCTTCCGTGCCCAGATCAACCGCCGAAACCTTGTTCGAAAGGGATGTCCCGGTGAAGCCCGTCCTTGCGGTACTTTTTATACGGCTAGTCCTGCTCATATTGCGCGCACCCTGGCCGCGGACCGGCGCTCTACCAGCGCCCGGATATCCGTTGTTGCGATATCCCGCTCGAGGTTGATATTGCCGAGTGCCAGCGGTTGTTCCCGTCGCCATAGGACGAAAACCGTTACGCTGTCCGCGGGTGATTTGCGCCTGCCGACCACGCTGCTGCAAATCCCGGCGCTCCTTCGGTGTTAAGTCATATTCATCGCGTATCTGCTGTCCTGGCCGTGCCCGCCGGGCGTCATAACCGCGCTGTTCGAGCGCCTGCAGGTCGCTATTGGCCGCGAGGTCGCCGACATGCCGGCGATAATCCGGGTCATTGAAATCGGGATCGGCAGTCCGCCGAGCATTTCGTCTCTGGTCTCGCGTCTGATTGCCGCGCTGTTCCAACTCCCGGGCTTCGCTGCTGTTCTTTGGGAAGAAGGAATGGAAATCTTTGGACTGTGCCAGCGCCGGCTGCGCTCCCGCAATGGTGGTCGCCGCCAATGCCATTGTTGCAAGCGACAATCCGGAATGCAGTCTGATCTTTTTCATGGTCTTTCTCCCCGTGTCTAGCGATCGAGCAATCATGTGGAAAAATGTCCTGGAAGCCCATAGTGGACTCACACTATTTTCGGCATAAAACCGTTCATGTGAAGTTCATTGGATTTTCAACAAATCACGGCCATTCAGAGGCTTGTGCCTGCTATCTGCCAGAGTTCATCGGCCAGATGTTCAGCAGTCCACACCGCCGGTTTTGACCTTGCCCGAATATCCGGACTTGCGGTCAAACCGTTTCTCGATGGCCCGCATGAAACGCGGCATCAATGATGGAATGCTGCCGCACGATCCGCTGCTTTTCAAACGCAACTCATATACCGGAGTGGATTGGGCGTTTGCGTTCTTTGGGAGGATATCGATATGCACAAACCGGGCATAGACGGTCCTGTTCCGTACTTCCTGTTGGTATCCGGTAACCCCATATGTCGGATCCGCGCCCCGCACCGTGCTGTTGATGACCTGTTGCCCAGGATTGGTATCATCCACTACGGTTGAAGTTGTTTGGGCGTTATAGGTCACGCCCCATTGCGGCACGTTATAAGTATATGTGACAGGACGGCCATCATCGATGCCATAATCGAGATAGGCGATATAGTCTGCCGGTTGACCAGGTGCGACAACCCTTAGTCCGGCTTCCCGCATGATCGCAGTCAAACGCTGCGCATAGCTGCGAAACTCGAGCGACCTGTCTAGTTCCGGCCGCCAAGAGACTACCGAAAAAGTGGCGGAAGCCGGAACGGAATCCAGTGTGTGAAATTGCGAGAGATTGCTTTTAACCGGCCCGCTGCCGCCGAGACAGGCGGAAAGGGTCAAACTCGTGGCGGCAAGTAACAGCAAGGTTTGCGGTCGCATATCGGGTCTCCTGAATTGATGTGCCGCTGGTTCTAGGATCAGTCCGACCGCTGCGGAATAGTGCAATCACACCATTTGGTAGCAACCAGCAATCGGCAAGATAAATGATGGTCGATAGCGGGGAAGGGCGGCTGTCCGCTTGCGAGAATAATATTGATTCCCACTATATCAGACAAACTGAGCCAGTTTTAAATGTCGTGGGCGATCATCGGGGTTTCGAAAGGGGAATATCGGATAACCTCCAACATGTCCCGGATTCTGTCGGGCAAAGTTCGAGTTTGAGGCCTTCACCGGTGGAAATCGAACGCGCAATTCCAAGGCCCAATCCATGAGGTCCCTGATTCTGATCGCGATCCCTTTCGCTGTACATATCGGCAAATTTTGCTATGATCTCTGGCGGTAATCCCGAACCATTATCGGTCACTTCTATCCAGGCTTGCCCATCGTGCAGTCCGGCTTCCACACCGATGCAAGTTGCGCCAGAATGTTTGATCGAATTGTCGATGAGATTGGACAAAATTCTGTGAATTGCAACCGACGGTACCGCCAGAACAAGATCACTTTTGCCAATTTTGAGGGTGCAACCATTATTCAGAGCCTCTTCAGCAAACATCTGTTCCAGCGTCAATAAATGCTCACTCAGCGCAGTCTCCTTGCGACTGTGAACATCCTCGGTTTTCCGCTTGAGCGTTGTCACAGCGCCTTCCTCGTCCAGCGTTGTTGCTGAAAGCAACTGATCTATATAGTCGATACTCCATTCCAGTGCCCGGTGAAGTTCCCGGTTTTTGGGGTCAACGCCAGATAGTGCGCTCTGCAACGAAACAAGCGGTTGACGTAAATCATGCCGCGTTTCGGACAAATTGCGCCGCGCGCGACTAATCTCTGCAAGGGCGACATTGCGATCAACATGCGCTTGTGCCAGCCGATTAGCGATCTCACTGCTTTGCATGGCAGCCGCAAGCTGTTGCTCTTTTGATGCGTCCCGTTCCTGAATGATGCCGCGCACCTGGCTGATAATCGCAGCACTGAAGACCAGGCAATCCAGCACCAGAAGAAAAAGAGCGGCGGTGTCGAACTGATCATTAAAGCTGGCTACATCCGGAAACCCGGCGCGTATTGTGAGCATGATGTAAGCAAGCAAGATACAAAAGCCGAATGCGAATAAACCCGCGCCTTTGACTTTTTCACGAAGCGCTGTCCACACAAAATAGCCGGTAATAGCCAAGAATCCGGTACCGGTCACAATCATTATGATTGTCGTGATCGGCAGATGAAACACCGAACCAATTAGGGAGTTTATGACCGTTGCTCCAACTACAAATAGGGCAACCCGAAACATGCGCGGAGCATTGTGAGAGGCGTTGGTAAAACTGGTCGCAAAGAAGAAATAGAAAACGCACCATGAAAGCCGCAAAAAGCGCTTTATTCCGTCATGATGGATAGAGAAAAATTCTGGCAGATAGGGTGTTGCATAACCATAGGTATGAATATTCAGCAAGATCAGCGTGAAAGTGTAAAACGAAAATAGGGCGATGACATGCGACCGCATCAACAGCGCAAAGCCAGTGGCCAACACGACTGCAAATAAGGTTGAACCGAAATACAGGCCATGAACTGCGGTAACCAATTGGCGTTTAGCGATATATTGATCTTCGGAAACCAGACTGATCGGAAAGGCCTTATCGTTGAGGGCAACATAGATATCAATATCAAGCCGGACCGATCCGCTTTTGGTGATAACGACCGGTCGAGATGCCAATTGAAGGTTTTGACTACTAAACGTTTCTGCATCTTTGAACCGTTGGCGGGATTGGAGAAGAATCTCTGTCTGGCCTTCATCAACGAGGCTTATCAGCACTTCCGCCCGTGCAGCTTCCTCGGTCACTATCCTGAAAAGGAGAGGTTGGTCTCCGCTGTTTTCAAGTTGCAAGCTATATCGGACAAATTCGAGCTGGCCGGTTTGCTTCCGCAAAACCGGTTTTGCAATCATCTGAATATCTTCGATTGTGGAAAGATTTGCGAGATTAATCACTCCCTGATTCGCTTTTGCTTGATCACTCATCATTGCCAAAACAAGGAAGGAAAACAGGACCAGCAGCGGCAGTCTCAGCCGGCCAAATGGCCGGTTTTGGACGTGCGGCACAAGTTGGTTGATAATATCGGGCACGCTGTTCATATTATGCACGCCGATCTGGGTATTGCTGACAAGCCGCTGGAAAAAACGTGGTTGGGGGACAATGAACACTATTCACTCGCAAAATCCATTGCGGATCGTCCTCGGAGATGATCATGCGATTGTGCGCGCGGGGCTGCGGGGCGTGCTGGAACGTGATGGTCGCTTTATCATCCTTGCCGATGCCGAGGACGGTCTCAAATCCATTGCAGCAACCAAACAACACCGTCCGGATATTCTGATTGTCGATATTGCCATGCCGGTCATTACGGGGCTCGAGGTGGTTGAAGAGATCTGCCGCTGGTGCCCGGACACAAAAATCGTCCTTATGACCGGCTTGCAAAACCCGACCATAATGAAATGTGCCATGGCCAGCGGCGCTCATGGTCTTCTTCTGAAGGGGGATGAAATTGATCGATGGCCCCAGCTTCTCTGTGATATCGCCAATGGCGAAAGGCGGGTTTCGAAGAGTGTGAAAGCTGTATTGGATGAACCTTCCATTCATGACAGCTTGACCAGGCGGGAACGTCAGATATTTATCGGTTTGATCCAGGGCAGCAGCAACGGAGCCCTGGCTGCCCGCCTTGGGATCAGCATAAACACGGTCAACAATCATCGCACCAGCCTGATGCAAAAATTGGATGTGCACTCACTCGCCGAACTCATGACATTGGCTGCGCGTGACGGGCTGTTGGAAATTGTCGATCACACCCGGACTGGAACCTCCGAGCGCACTGTTGACTTGGAATAATTTCGGGCAAATCAGTATAATCATCGCGATGGCCCTGCAAATGCCGCCTGAAATATCCGTTTTGATATTCTCACTTTCTGTCTCCTGCAGCCAAATCAGAAGGGATGCACTCTACAGTGCATTGTTTTTCAATAAACTGGTGTGATCACACCATTCTATGGGCGTTGCAACCCGTGAGTTAAATTGCGGGGCGGGCTGCGTTGCACTTGTTCAGATCAAACCACATCAATGTCCGCTTTTGCGCCCAAAGCGGACGCTAGCAACCTTCCCTGCATGTTCAGTTTTGTTCCCTGATATAGTCTGAGAATTCCCTGATCGGTTCGTTAGGGAATTTTAGGTTAAAGCCCGCAGAAATGCCGGCCTGCAACCATAGCAATCACGTCGAGGTCATCGGATTTCAGGAAGAGTCTCTGTAAATTCCCGCAGAACAGGGAAATTGCGACAGAGACCCGTTCGCTGAAGACTGCAACCGTCACCATTTCACAGTCCGGAGACGTCCGCAAACAGCTGTTTTTCAACACTTTTTATGTTATAAGATCCATCGCAGTAACAAAGCTGAGTATATAGTAGTGTCGGAGGTCATATTTTGGGTCCGGGATTTCAGTTTGTGATTTTAAGTACGGTGCGTTTATGGTGCATCGGATGTACCAGGCTGGGTAACTATGATTTTGATCGTTCCCATGGTGCTCGATTCATAATCAACAACATCACCTGCCTGGAGAAAATGCCCGGATTGCATTTCGCGCTCGATGAAGGTTTCTACTACTGACTCAAAAACCGGACGACCCCTGAACAGATCGCCGCTAGAAATATTGCTACGAACACCGGCGGCAATGTCGCAGCGTGTGGGCGGTGTAAAAATTACGCCCTCTGATGTACCCGACATCAAGCTCATGCCTGCTTCCAGGAAATTCTTGGGCATTAATGTGTGGCGTTCATCCCTATAGAGGAAACGCTGTTTGGTATCTTTCAATATTTTTTCAGAAATCTGGCGAAAATCCAACATCATCTCGCCACCGCGTGCATCCTGCCTGGGCTCGCCATTTACAAATGTCGTCATCCGTTCATCTTTGACAAACGCGCGCCAGTCATTGGGAACTACCAGAAAAGGCCCACTGGGATAGAAACCGATCCCACTTTTCGCGTCGCTAAACCCGTTGCCGGAATCGAAATTGCTCGTGTCGATCAGACGCATCAGGGTTGCTCGATCAGTAAAGTCACCGCAAAGGAAAAACCCCTTTCTTGCGGTATCGAAGTCTTCGACCGAGCCTATGTTTCGATCAAAGCGACTGCATATTTCAACTTCATAGTCGAGGAGTATATCGGGATCATATCGGATGCTAGTCCGAGGTGGAGTTGCCAGCCCGAACTTGGGGAAGTTGAAGACGGAAGTACTTGTGGTTTCGCTGGCATGTTCGGGAAAGTTTGTTCCTGTAGCCACATGGCGATTGCCCGACCCAGCCGCTGGCAACAGCTGTTCCATCTGATAGAGGTTTTGCAGATCGGTACGTGCCGTCGCTGATTGCAGATCGGACCATTCCAATTCCGATATCGCATCGAATATGTCCTCACCACCAGAGGAACCAAGTGAGGCCACATCAATTGCGCGCACATCCTCGCCATCATATTCTACGACCAAAAGCGTCGCGATCGAGCCGTCTTCTTTTTTGACTTGTGTAAATGTCAATCCTTCGGAAAAAGGTAGCAAATCCGGAGCGATTGTTACGCTTTCAAAACTGGCGGAATTACCCTGTGGGTCTTCGCACCCGGTGCTTGCCAGTGCGGTTGAAAGCCCCAAAATCCCTAGAAATCCTCCCACTATGTATAAGTATTTCTTTTTACTCATCGTGACCTCATTTCAAAAGTTCAACCAAGATACCCGATCCGTACAAGTCTATACGTGGCGGAAAGTCCTAAGCCAAATTAGCTCCCAGATTATCGGATGGTTCCATTTCTATGGACCGGTGCGCTTTTTCTAGAACCTATAGTTAAGCAATATACCGGCGATCGCTTGATCCTCAGAACCACGCTCTTGAACCAGAGAAGAGTCGGCAATATCTCCTGACAGTCGGTCATATCCGGCGAACCCAATAAGGGAGATGTGGTCCGTCATAGGCATTACGACGGACCCATGGATACCATATGAATTTAGCCCGCCGTCTGCATCATATTGGGCCAATCCGGAGGCTGCTGATTGAATAGCATCAACATCAAAATAGGCACTATTATATTTATTGTCGCCAAAGGTCAGTTCAGGACCAAGCGACCAATAAGCGGTTGTGCCAAATGCAGGGAACGTAGACTTATATTTCAACTCGGCCTCTCCCACAAAGCCGTCATGTCCGTTGACACCCTGACGCATTTCAACTTTTCCGCTGAAATTGACCACTGAATATTCGGCAAACCCGCCTAGTTCGATGGTTCCATCGACATCGCCCAGGCCGATCAGATCATCCGTATCGTTGCCGAGAGCCAATAAATTGTCGCCATCTTCATCACGGCTAAATTGATATTTCGCTATAGGCCCGATACGCCAACCATTTTTGTTCACGACATTCAACCCAATGCCTTCGATCGAGGCAAAGAACAGATCGTCATATTGCACAGAAATATTGGGAATGATGTTCAATTGATAATCGTCATCACCATAATATTTTGGGGCAAAAATCGTCCCTGCCGCAATAGAAACCTGCCAGCCTTCATTGCCGCGTTGACCGTTAGATTCATTCTCATTTTGCGCGTAGGCAGGAACAGGCAAGAACATGGTGCAGGCCAGAAGCGAAGTAGCGACTGTTTTTGTTAAACGTGATGTTGAGTTTTTCATGGGGGGATTTACCTTTTAACGTTGATGGGTTTTAGAGTTAATAGTTTCCTGCTGGCTGCCGACATGGGCGCCAGACGGGATGTGAAAGTCATGAGAGATTCAAATGTTTTAAGGGTTTTTTGACTAGCCTGATGTCAGCAAGGAAATGCCATCAGCCGGTCCTTTTTTGATCAAGACAAGAAGATCGCAATCATATTTCAGGGTGCTTGGCCTCTTTAAAATCTGCCGATTTCAATTCACCCCACAACAGCGCAAGACCGATAAAAAATAATGAGGCCTGAGGAACGTGCAAAGCATATGCGCCGCTGGCTTGGATCGCTTCACCCCAAACCGCTTCCATACCGCCTACGGACCATCCAAATGCCCGGGCGATCCAGAATGGCAGGACAACGACCGAACCAAATATCGCTATTTTCCTAAAATTTGCGCGATTTAATGGCTTGAAAGTCAAAATAATTGTCCATGCCACGAGAGTGACACCAAATATTACTTCGCGAATAAAATGATTTTTAATATAGTCCGCCAGAGCATTGCTGGACAAGGCAGTGGGCAGAAAATTGCTGTAAGCAAAAGGCAGCGTCAACAGACCAATTGTTACAAATGCGCGGCCAACCTTTCCTTTATAAGCGCTCGTCATTATGTCGATTCCTTCATTTTATCTACTCTTATATTGATGCGATGAGTCAGTTGCTGTGTATTGTTCACAGCGTCCGAACTCAGAAATTCTTCAAGCGCCTCATTGACCATCTTTGGGTTTTCAAATGGAAGGCTATGGCCTGCTCCGGGTATCGATACCATGCGCGCATTTCGGATTAGGCTGGTTAATTCCTTGGCCGTTTCAAGCGGGAACACGGCGTCTTCTTCGCCGTGAATAATTGCTGTTGGCAAATCGATTTTCGCTAGCTCATGACGACAACTATCGCGCCGCAAAACACCGTTTATCGTCTTAAACAATGATCGCTTGTTCGAACCAATGATACGTATCGCTTCCTTCAAGATTTCTGCTTTTGCCGGATCTTTTAAGGTTGTTTCTCCAAGAAGCTGCTTGGCGGCCCCTCCTTTGATCAAACCCGCACCAAGATATCGTACCATGAAACTCAGAAATCGGAGTGACCGGGCACTGTCTGGTGTTTCCGGATCGGGCGATGTTGCCATTAAGGTCAAGGATTTGAGAAGATCAGGACGGCGTGCAGCTATTCTCATCCCGACAAATCCGCCCATAGACAGGCCGACGAAATGACAGGGCGCCAAGTCGAGATGCTTGATCAACGCAATCGTTTTGTCAGTGCATGTTTCTATTGATATTTCGTCGCCTTCGGATGGAACAACGCTCTGGCCCTGTCCAATATGGTCATAGGCTACACAGCGGAAACGCGATGAGAATGCAGTCATCTGCTCTTTATACAGTTCGGTATTCCACGCCATCCCGTGCGAGAACAGGATGGTTTCCTTTCCGTGTCCACGGATTTCATAGTGCAGTCCATTCGGACTATGTGTTGGTTTAGAATTCGGCATTAAGCGCTGTCCTTCAGATATATCCGTCAATCTCTCATATGCGGTCCAGCGACGTGCAAATGTTCAACTGTGCCTACGCTCAATTGTACTTTGCAATGAAAACTGGCTAGCAAATCTGAATCGGAGATAGACCGGTATCTTACCAATGTAAAGATAATTTTGACAGTGGAAAGATACCGGTCTATCTCAAACATATGGAACCAACTAAAATGGGCAAAAAAAACAACTACCATCACGGAGATTTGCGCACTGCTCTTTTGACTGCCGCGGAAGAGGAGTTGCTAGAAAAAGGCGTCGAAGCCTTTTCTCTCAGGGGAGTAGCCAAGAGGGCGGGAGTCAGTCATGCGGCACCTACACATCATTTCGGCGATGTGCAGGGCCTGCTGACGGCATTATCCACCATAGGGTATCAGCGGTTCATCAAGGCGCAAGAACAACGACAAAGCGAGAGGCCAGCTGATCCCAAAAATCAACTCGCTGCTGCCGGTTTGGGCTATATTGATTTTGCCATTGAGAATCCGGCACTTTTTCGATTGATGTTTGGTTCAAAAAGGCCAGACAAAAGTGATGAAGCGCTTTCTGCAGTATCAACAACCGCATTCAACAAACTGGCCAAGGAGGTTCAGCAAGTTACGAAGTTGGATCCTTTTGTGGACGAATCTGCAATGGCGGACGTGCTCGCCACATGGGCAGCGGCGCACGGTCTGGCCGAGCTTATCAGTGCCGAACAAACAGGCCGCATCCATATTTTGCAACACGCAAACAAAGAGGAGCGTGATGCAATATTGCTAAATATTCTGATGCGCGCACAAACATCCGATACGTGAAAGCTTATTTTATCTTTTGACGAAAAAATCGAATTCACAAAATAATTGGGTGGTTGGGCTCTAACGCAGGTTTTTGCGCCCATAGCAGACATTAGCCGAGTGATTGCTTCATCCCGAAAGCGGACATAAGGCTTGAGGAATTCTCAAATATATAGAGCTTGGATTATCAAATGCTGATGCCAGACAATTAAATGATCGGCAGCATCAAGGAGTATCTGGTTCTATGACGGGCTCGCGGCTTTAAGGCGGTAGAAAATTCCGCTTTCATCTTGTCCGGTGAGTTCAAGAACACCGCTAACGATATGCATCTTCCTCTCGTCCGTGGGGAAGGGAATGTCAGCCAGTACTTCGATAAACTGGTTCGGCATCGCATGAAAATGGAAAGGGCATCCTGGCGGATAAGCGAGCAATACGAACCTCTTCTGCCGCACACCTTTATCAAGTGGCGTCATCCATCCTGCAACCTTGATGCGCTTTCCGGCGAGCGATTTTACGGCCGGTGTAAATAGCGGTTTTGAATAGATATAACCGTCCTTACCTTTTCGCGTCTTCTCTTTTGTCCCTTCTAAAATAGCCCATGAGACTCCGCCTTTCGGGGTGGCTGCGGGTTTCCAGATATCCTTTACAGGTGCCTTACCGCCATCTTGCATGGCAGCCGGCACTGGCGCAGCGGATAAGGATAGTGCTGATGCGAATATTATAGCGTGGAGGATTTTCATGGAGGACCTCATGATGTTCGAGCGAGGGTATTCGCCAGATTAATGCGGAAAATACGTGCTGCCGGTATAAGCGCGGCAACGATGCCGATGAGCAGCACGGCAGCGATGATACCCAGTTCAGCAGGGAGAAACTGTGTTGCGCTTAGCCCAAGATCACTCAGCGTCTGGAAACTGCGGCTGGCAACAAAAAGCGCCGCGTGGGCGGCGGCTATCCCCAGAGTCGCTCCGGCAGCCGCCGTGATCAGGCCTTCAAGCAATATTGTTCCGAAAACCTGAGCCTTGCTGGCGCCCATCACCCGCAATAGCGCAAGGTCGCCCTCACGTGCGCGGGCCATGTTCAACAGGGCGATGAAAATAGCGAGGCCGCCGGTCGCCGCGAGTATCCATGCGAATATCCGTGCACCTTCGATCCCTGCACCAAATAGGGCCAGCAAGCGTGCCGTTTCTACTGCTGGCGTTGCGGCCTGCATCTCGGTCTGGCGGTTGATCATGGCGGGGATACGGATGGCGCCAGCCGCGTTACGATAGCTCACCAATATGGCGGTGAGTTCGGGTTGCAATTCCCCACGCGCCGACAGCACCTGATCATCCGTATCATGACCATGATCATGTCCGGCGTTCGGCTGATGATCATGCTGGTGGTCAATGCCGTGAACGTCCCAGACGCTCTCAACCGAAGTCAGGATAAGGCGGTCAACCACGGTACCTGTCGGGGCCAAGATGCCAACTGTTTGGAAGGGGGTTTGGTCGTGCGCTTGCCCATCCCCTTCTTCCGTTTCAAGGCCATGGCTGCCAATAAACTGCTGCCCAAGCTGCGCCCCGGTTGTTTTGGCTACCGCGGCACCCAGAACTGCTTCCATTGGCTTTTCGAACATTTTTCCCTGTTCAACTTCGCTGCCATAAAAGGTCGCATAGGATTCATCTGTTCCGACGATCCGGTAGCCATCAAAATTATCGCCCAGTGCCAGAGGAATTGCCGCTTTCACAGCCGGATCACGGCGCAGCATTTCAAGGCTGTCGAGCGGGATATTACCAGTCAGCTGGTCAATATGAAAAATGCTCGAAAGAATGAGTTGCAGCGGTGAGCCCTTAGCGCCCACGACCAGATCGACACCTTGCGCATCACGGTCCAGACGGCTGGAAAGCTGGTTACCGAATTGCACTAGCAAAACCAACATCGCCACAGAAATGCCGAGTAACAGGATGTTGAGAGCGGTTGTGAGACTGCGGTCGCGTAAATAGGCAAGAGCAAGTTCAAACATGGGTCAGGCCGCTTTCAACATATGGTCTGTTAGAACAATGCGGTTGGGGAACAGCGGCGTTAGCCGGTCATCATGGGTCGCGATCAGTAATGTGGCACCATAGTCAGCAGTACATTCCAACAAGAGATCCATGACCTGCCGGGCATTGGTTTCGTCAAGAGCAGAGGTTGGTTCATCGGCAATTAGCAACCGGGGCCGGGTAACCAACGCCCGGGCAATTGCCGCCCTCTGTGCTTCGCCTTGACTCATCTGATGGGGCTTCGCTTTGGCGCGGTGCGCTATGCCTAACCTCTTCAACAAAGAAGTGATCAGGGACGCATCTATAGTGCCTCGAGACAGCCGCTGGGCCAGCAAAAGATTGGCCGACAAATCCAGCGCAGAAACCAACCGTAACGTCTGGAAGACAATGCCGATATGTTCGCGCCGGATTTTATCACGGCCACTCTCGGAAAGGGCTGCAATATCATGTCCGGCCACTCTGATCGCACCTTTTTCCGGCGACAACAGCCCGCAAATTAGATTGATGAGTGTTGTTTTCCCCGACCCAGAAGGACCAACAAGGAGATGATTCTTCTGCTCCTCTATCGAGAGATTAAAGCCAGAAAACAGCGGCTTCTCATTGATATTATATTGAAGATTCTCAATTTCAAGCAACATGGTTTTAGTAAAATATCGCCTTGTCAGCGGCCGGATCGCTGGCTGTATCGGATGTCAGGTTTTGCTGTTCATCTGACTGCTGCTTGTCGTTCCACGTTTCTTCGGCAGGCTCTGTGTCTGAATCCTGCTGTTTCGGCATAGGGGTCATTTTTCTGTTTTGGTTGAGGCTGGCACCCCATGAACTGCTGTTGTCATAGGGTTCTGCTTGAAACGGATTAAACCGCTGCATGCCAAAGCCCACCATTGCAAGGGATAGAATCGTGATTGCACGCATGTTTTTGACGTTGATCATAAATGATATGATACATCATCTCTAATATTTATCCAAGCCCAATCTCATCAGATATGGTTGATCCAGTATCCCCGTCACTCACGGCAAGTCCGACAGCTTCCAGTCATTTCAAGAAAAATCTGACCGATCTGGAAACCTCGCTGGTCGCAATGCCTTCCCAATCCTTCGATTGCATCGGGGCATTCAAGCAGCTCAAATTCGCCGCATTTGCGGCAAATGACTACTACATCGGTTTTGGGAGATGCTGCAACATACGCATTGCGCGCGGCTATCCGTCTTGCTTTGCCAGTTGAGACCAGACGTTCAAGAGACCGATACACTTGTGACGCCGCAATCGGGGGTATCATATTGGCTATCTGATATGCGCCAACGGGCCGGGTAGTTTTGACCAGAACTTTCCAGACCTGCTCATCTACGACAAAGGCTTTCCGGCGTTTCAATTTCAAATTGCCGCATCGACTGCGCATCGCGAGCGACGCTTCCAGTTATTAATGTGAGCAAATGCCACAACGATAGCTCCGATACTGCTCAGGATAATTTCATCGCTATGATGTGTCGCAGTAAGGGCAACTGTCATGGAGAAAAGCCCCGCAGCTCCCATTGCCAGTGGAATGAACGACCTATGTTGGCAGGTACCATAAGCAAGGACCGACAGGCTCAAGGGCAAGGCGAGCAAGACAATATAAAAATGCACTGTTTCTGGTAATGCCAAGACATTGGCTAGTGCAGGAATGGCGGCCAAAAGCAGCGGAAGGCCTATGCAATGGACAACACAGAGACCTGACAGGAACAGCGCGGACGTTTCAAACCGGTTGGTATATTGTGGAGGCACTTTTGAATTTTCCTTGCAGGCATCGTGGCTAGAAATTAAGAGAATAATGATATGATACAACATTACATGATTCGCAAGGACTCAGTTTTATGATTTCAGAATCCATCAAGCGCTTACCCGTGACTTTCCTTTCCGGCTTTTTAGGAGCAGGCAAGACAACATTATTGAACCACATTCTCGCTAACCGTGAGGGTAAGCGGGTTGCGGTGATCGTGAATGACATGTCAGAAGTGAATATCGACGCCGATCTGGTGCGCGGTGGAGAGGCGGCTTTGTCGCGATCTGAGGAGACGCTGGTTGAAATGACCAATGGCTGCATCTGCTGTACGCTACGGGATGATTTGCTGCTTGAAGTGCGCAAGCTGTCCGAAGAAGGCCGCTTCGACTATCTTGTCATAGAAAGCACGGGCGTGTCCGAACCCTTGCCCGTAGCAGCAACCTTTTCGTTTCGCGACGAGGAAGGGCAATGCCTGGGTGATACTGCACGGCTTGATTGCATGGTGACTGTGGTCGATGCGGTTAACTTGATGAACGATTATTCTAGCCATGATTTTCTGGCGGATCGCGGGGAAACTGCTGGCGAAGGTGATGATCGTCGCCTGGTAAGCCTGCTGGTCGAGCAGATTGAATTTGCCGATGTCGTCATCGTCAACAAGGCGAGCGCCGTATCATCCGAACAGCTGGCTGTGGTCAAACAGGTTGTTGCCTCGCTTAACGCCGATGCGAAGATTATCGAGGCGGATTACGCAAAGGTCGATCTTGATCAGATTCTCGATACTGGCTTATTCGACGATGAAAAGGCGGAAATGCACCCGTTATGGGCCAAAGAATTATACGGATATGCTGACCATCGTCCCGAGACGGAGGAATATAGCGTCGAAAGTTTTGTTTACCGCGCCCGCCGCCCGTTTGACCCCTCGCGCTTTTATGATTTCCTGACACAAAATGGGCTCGATAGTGTTATCCGCGCTAAGGGTCATTTTTGGCTCGCCACTCGGCCCGATTATCTGGGCGAGCTCGCCGTTGCCGGTAGCCAGACCATTACTGCGCGCATGGGACGCTGGTGGGCAACAGTTCCGAAGAACCGTTGGCCCGAAGATGGCTCATTTGAAGAATTTGTCTTGAAACATTGGGATCCAACATGGGGCGACCGGCGGCAGGAACTTGTGTTCATTGGCATCGGCATGGACGAGGCCCGTATTCGCCGCGAGCTTGACACCTGTCTGGTAGAAGAGGAAATATTCGTGCCTGATATATGGTCAACACTGGCCGACCCCTTCCCGGCATGGGAAGCCCCACAACCTGCTCTGGAGCCTGCCGAATGAGCATGGATGCCAAAGCGCCTTCGATCGCATTCACTGCCAGAAATCCCAAAGCCCTGCGTGCGATTCGAGTTGAGGACGTAGGAATTGCCATTTGGGAACGTTCAGCACCATCGGGCCTGTCGGACCTTAAACTGGATGGAATAGTTGATGTCCGTTTTACGGTAAATATCGATGAGCTACCTGCCATGCTCGATAGTGCTCTTGACGATGCAGGTCATGAAAGAAGCGTTGCTCGGGACATCTTGCACAACGATATTCTGGTGCTCGCCAATCATTTCACCCAAATCATGCAGAGCGAATTTGTCGAAATCCGGCTCGAGCATGTCACAACCAATGCCTGCAAGAAATTTCACACCGATTATGTCACAGCACGGCTGATCACTACCTATGTTGGGCAGGGCACACAGTGGATTGATGGCGATGATCTAGCCGATTGCGATTGCAGCGATCCGCATAATATCCAGCAGATGCAGGCCGGTGATGTTGCCCTGTTCAAAGGCCGCCTCTGGTCATCACAAGCTCCGGCCATACACCGCTCCCCACCGATCGAAGGCACCGGCGAAGAACGGCTGATGCTGGTTGTAAATCCAGCTGAGCCGAACAATACCGTTTATCAGTGATCTAGATCGTCAAAGATAATTCTTTGGCTCTGACAAGATGAAGCAGCTGACCAGAAGGTTTAGCCAATCGTTACGTCCGCTTTTGCGCCCCAAGCGGACATTAGCGCGATCCAAGGGTCAATCAAACTTCCCGGTCTTCGGGAATCCCGTTGGTGGCAGGCGTCCAGCCGCCCCACGCGCAACCCGCCACATGGTCAGGTCATGCTCGGTGCGGGTCCGACCCGTGTCGCCGCCCATGGCCCAGCTGAGACCCTCTTCGAGTTTGAACACCGTCGCGTCGGATAGGCCGCCATCTTTATAACGTTGCAACATAACGCCCTGCCCTTTGGCCATTTCCGGCATTTCGGACAGCGCGAAGACGACCAGTTTGCGGTTGTCGCCAATGGCCGCGACATGGTCTGCATCAGCGGGAACCGGACGCACGACCAGCAATCTGGCATCGCCTTTCAGGTTTACGACCTGACGGCCCTTCTTGGTTTCCGCGACCACATCGGCGATATTGGTGACGAAACCCCGCCCCCATGACGACGCGATCAGCAATTTAGCTTTCATGTCTGCCACCGTCATGGAAATTGGCTCCGCGCCAGGATCCATGTCGACCATCGAAGCGACGGGCTCGCCAAAGCCGCGCGCGCCGGGCAATTTATCCGCCCCCAATGTATAGAAGCGCCCATTGTCACAGCACATCAGTAGCTTGTCCGTCGTCTGTGCGTGAAAGGCGAATTTCGGACCGTCGCCTTCCTTGAACTTGAAACTGTCAGGCGCGCTGAGATCGGCATGGCCCTTCATCGCCTTGATCCAGCCGCGTTGCGACATGATGACGGTGACCGGTTCTTTCTCGATAAAGGCTTCGAGCGAAATTTCGCGGGCAGGCGCGGCTTCGACCAGCATCGTGCGACGGGCGCCCAGCGCCGTATCCTCTGCATAGAGTTTACGCATGGCCGCGAGGTCTTTTTTCAGACGCGTTTTCTGCCGTGCCGGGCTTTCGATCAATTTGGCCAGGCCCTCGCGTTCTTCGAGCAGCTTGTCCCGCTCGGTCCGCAATTCCATTTCTTCAAGCTTGCGCAACGAGCGCAGCCGCATGTTGAGGATCGCTTCGGCCTGTCGGTCGGTGAGCTTAAACTCCTCCATCAGCATCGGCTTGGGCTCGTCATTGTTACGGATAATCTCGATCACGCGGTCGAGATTGAGATAGGCAATGATATAGCCTTCAAGCAGCTCCAACCGCGCATCAATCTTGTCCATCCGGTGCTGAGACCGGCGCACCAGCACTTCGATCTGATGGACAATCCAGTGCCGCAATACTTCGGTAATGCCCATGACTTTGGGCGTGCGATCCTTGTCGAGAACATTCATGTTCAGCGAGAAGCGGTTTTCCAAATCGCTCATCCGGAACAAAGCGTTCATCAGGTCCTCGGGATCCACCGCGCGGCTTTTAGGCTCCAACACGATGCGAACCTGTTCGTCGGATTCGTCGCGGATATCGGCAAGGATGGGCAGTTTTTTGTCAGCGATAATCTGGGCAATCTGTTCGATCAACTTGCCCTTTTGTACCTGATAGGGAATTTCGGTGATGACAATCTGCCATGCGCCGCGTCCTTCTGCGTCTTCTTTTTCCCACTTGGCCCGCACGCGCATCGCGCCGCGTCCGCTTTCATAGGCCGCATCGATCACCGATTTCGGATCAACCAATGTACCGCCCGTGGCAAGATCCGGCCCCTTGATAATCTCCATGATCTCGGCATGGTCTGCCGATGGTTTTTCGATCAGCAAGGTCGCTGCATCGATAATCTCGTGGACATTATGCGACGGGATACTGGTCGCCATGCCCACCGCAATGCCGCTCGCGCCATTGGCGAGCAGATTGGGGAACAGGCCGGGCATGACTTCCGGCTCTTCATCTTCGCCATTATAAGTCGGCTTGAAATCAACCGTGCCTTCGTCGAGCCCATGCATCAGCTCAATCGCCGTACGGGTCAGACGCGCCTCGGTATAGCGATAGGCCGCCGCATTATCGCCATCGATATTGCCGAAATTGCCTTGCCCATCGACCAAAGGATAGCGCAGCGAGAAAGTCTGCGCGAGGCGGACCATCGCGTCATAAACGGACTGATCGCCATGGGGGTGATATTTACCGATGACATCGCCAACCACACGGGCGCATTTCTTATAGCCTTGTGACGGGTCCAATTTCAGCAGCCGCATCGCCCATAACAAACGCCGGTGCACCGGTTTCAGGCCATCGCGCAGATCAGGCAACGACCGCGCGGTAATCGTCGACATCGCATAAATCAGGTAACGCTCAGACAGGGCCGCATCAAAGGGTGCGTCGACGATAGCGTCAAATTCATCTTCGGGTGCCGCTTCGGGCGGGTCGGTTACATCACTCATGGGATGAGCGATAGCAGGGTGGATTCATGCTGTGTAGTGGGAAAGTGGTGATCGCTTCTCCTCTCCCCTTGAGGGAGAGGAAATGAGAGCTTGGCAGCTTGCTGCCTAGCGGAGTTGGTGAGGGGTGGAGGCGCAATGTAACCTATCAACCCCTCACCAAGATTTTCTAGCCGATAAATCGGCAAGCAAATCTGTCCTCTCCCTCAAGGGGAGAGGATTGTTAGTTCAGCCACTCTTTAGGGAGATTAACTCCCTCCCGCTCATTGTCCCAGATCATCGCCATGATCCACCATCGGGCTCCGTCATTCCACAAATGCAACATATTCACGCCGCGAAACTGGATTTCCGGATGGTCCGGAGTCTCGCGCGCTTGATATGTCGAATAGACATGGGCGATCTGGCCGAACAGATCGGTCTTGCGGCCAATTTCAATCTCGTAGAACGAACGCCCTTCGAGCAGCGGGATGGTCGCTTCGACAAATTCATCATAGGTGAAAGGGAAGATAACCGGCTCACCATCAACAATCCGGGTCCGGTTGATCAGCGCCTTAGGATGATAGATTTCGCGGTCGCGGTCCCAATCCTGCCCGCCCGGTGGTCCGGATATACAGTCATAAAGCGTTTCCATGACTTCATCGATGGTGGCATATTTGGCCAAAAGCCACTCCTTTCAACGCTTCGTCGCTAAAAATAAACGCCTTGCCGTTGACTATGTGATAGTGTTACATTAATTCTGCTGATCCCCAACATGGAGAGGATATATGCGAATGCGCAAGACCTTATTCACTACTATAGTCATTTTAGGGCTCGCCGGCTGCAGCGGTGTCGACCAGACAGCCTCCGAATATGATCTCGTTGAAACCGAGGCCGCGGGGGCAGACGCTGGAATCGCCCGCGAACCTGTACTGGCATCGATGGCTTCGCCAGAAGAACAGGCCAATGGCGAAATCCCCGTTAGCCAACCCCAAATTGCTTACAGCTATGACTATGGCTTCCGGCTCCCCTCGTCGGAAATTCCAAAAGCCCAGCAACAGCATATTGCTCTGTGCAACCAGCTCCCTGCCAACGGCTGCCGTGTCCTCAATATGTCGAACAGCGGCGGCGAAGGGGATTATGCTACCGGCCGCCTGCACCTAGAAGTCGCTGCGCCGAAAGCCCGCGCTTTTGGTGAACAATTGGCCGAAGCCGTGGATCAAAGCGGCGGCAGCCAGATCGCTGCTTCCATTACGGGCGAAGACTTGTCCAAAAAGATTGTCGATACTGAAGCGCGCTTGCGCAGTCGGGTTCTGCTTTCTCAACGCCTGACTGAACTGCTGCGGACCCGCAAAGGCACGGTAGCTGAGCTTGTCGAGGCGGAACGCGCCGTTACCAGCGTTAATGAGGAAATTGACCAAGCGCGCAGCTGGCTCAAAGAAATGCGCGGACGCGTCTCTTATAGCACGGTGATGATCAACTATCAGTCGAGCGCGCCGGGCGCTGGCGGTTTCTCACAGCCCATCCGGGAGGCTTTGGGTGATATGGCAGCCACCCTTGGATATTCGATTGCAGCCGTCATTACGCTCATCGCGATTACATTCCCATGGATATTGCTACTAGCCCTCGTCATTTATCTGCGCCGCCGGTTCAAGGCCGAAGATCGTACATTCTGGGGCCGAACCATCGAACCGGCCCCGCCAACAGAGGATTGATTGCGCCGCCAAGTGCTTTGGCTTATAGGAAATGAACGTTGCCCCGATTTGTCCGAGTCCGCTTGATTCGCACTTTCGGGGCTTGGTTTTTGATGCTTCTTCCTGTGAGTAGGAACCCGATATGTCCCGTCGTCGCCAAATTTACGAAGGCAAAGCCAAGATCCTTTATGAAGGACCAGAACCCGGCACGATCATTCAATATTTCAAGGATGATGCAACGGCTTTCAACGCCGA
Source organism: uncultured Sphingomonadaceae bacterium (assembly GCA_947489315.1). Lineage (GTDB taxonomy): Bacteria > Pseudomonadota > Alphaproteobacteria > Sphingomonadales > Sphingomonadaceae > Parasphingorhabdus. The sequence goes on along the minus strand of CANLCX010000001.1, from coordinate 186,033 downwards.
GAAAAAAGGCACCATCAACGGCAAGGGCGTGATCAACAATCGCATAAGCGAACATATTTTCACCCTGCTTGGTCATATCGGCATCCCCAGCCATTTCATCCGCCGCCTGAACATGCGCGAACAACTGGTAAAACAGGTCGAAATTGTGCCCATCGAAGTCATCGTCCGCAATGTGGCCGCCGGTTCCTTGAGCAAGCGCTTGGGTATCGAAGAAGGCACGCCGCTGCCGCACACATTGCTGGAATATTGTTACAAGGATGACGCCTTGGGCGATCCGCTGGTTGCGGAAGAACATATCGCGTGTTTTGGTTGGGCGACGCAGGAGGAGATGCAGGATATTTCCGCTATGGCGATTCGCATTAACGACTTCATGGCTGGCATGTTTGCTGGAATCGGCATTAAATTGGTCGATTTCAAACTAGAATTTGGGCGCCTATTTGACGGCGATTTCTCCCGCATCATATTGGCCGACGAAATCAGTCCTGACGGCTGCCGGCTATGGGATATCGAGACCAATGAAAAGCTCGACAAGGACCGTTTCCGTCGTGATCTTGGCGGAGAAGCCGAAGCATATCAGGAAGTTGCCCGGCGCATGGGTTTGTTCCCGGAAGATGGCATCAGTGAAGTGCTCGATCTAGATAGTGAACGAAAAAAGCGCGGAAAGTAACCATAGTTTTTCGGGCTATTGTTAAATCATAAGGTGCATTGATGCCCCCAGAGGGCGGATACATCACCTATAAATTACCGCGATGGTTTACGCGAATTTAACCATTAGACTGATAGCACCGCCCTCATGTGGAACTCATGTGAGGAATTTGCCCGATGCGCCTTTTGATTTTGTTAGCCAGTACAACAATGCTTGCCGCTTGCGGCGGCGCCGGCCCCCAAACTGCAGGCAGTGCAGCGCCACCGACTGGATCAGGTGGAGGCGGTGCCGGAGATGGCAGCGGAGAAACCCATACATTTGTCAATCCGACCGAACAAAAAACTTACGTCGCTGTTGGTGCTTCACATAGTTATTCTTACGATGCAGGCCCCACCTTAATGGCGTTCGATGCAGATGGGGAACCGGTTCTGAATCCGGATGGCAGTTACGCGACCCGCATAGCCCGCCAACGTGGCCAGCTCTATCAAGGGAATGCAACGACCGTTCGCAATAGCAATCTGAGCATTGATTATAATCCGCGCGATGCGATCTTTGAGGTGAGCTTCAGCAATGGTTTAGCGGGAACATCGGGCGCAAGCCGATTTCAAGACCCGTTGCACCGCACCAATTTCGGAGGGGCACTCGAACCTCAATTTGGCACTCCCGATTTGGGATCTGCCCAGTGGAACCTTCCCGGTATCAATTATCTAGAATCTGGCTCTAGCGACAATGTGTTCTTGGACAGCCGGATACCCGGAGAATTTGTCTTTGATCTCATTGATCCTTCTGCACCCGGTAGTTATGATTCCACCACTTTTTTCTATCAAACACCCGGAACCGAAACACAATATGTTACTTTTGCGGGCTATTTAAGAAATACGGCCAGCGTAACTCAGCGAGATTTCATACAGGCAGACGGAACCACCGTTGCCCAGCATCCTGGACAAGTAAATACATTTGAACGGGGCGCATTTGCTTATGGCGAGCTTAGCGCCAATGATGATGTTCCAACCAGCGGAACCGGCACATTCGAAGGCACGATGCTGGCATCTATGGTGTTCAATGATCAACCCGATACACTGGGCAATACCGATACCTATTTCCAGTGGATAGCCGGACGAGCATCAACCAGTGTGGATTTTAGTGCGAACACATTCGCTCTATCGCTCGACGGCTCCGTCGGTGCTCCGTTGTTCGATGGCACTAGCGGAAGACAAAGCGTACTGGAGAATGCTCAGTTCCGCGCCAACGGGGCTGGCCAGATCGATCTGGTTGCAGCTGGCGGCTTCTTCGGACAATTTAACGAAGCGTGGTTTGTAAATCCTGGTGGCGCACGTCTGGACGTAAATATTGCTGGATCCAGCATCGACGGTGCGTTCTATGGCCCCGATGGTGAAGAAGTTGGCGGCGGATACCGTATTGTTGGCGGCACGCCAGACGAACGGATTGATATATTGGGAACCTTTGTCGGCAGAGGCAACTAGGGGCCAGATATGTCCATACAGGCTGCTAAAAAACGAGCGCTTTTTTTGGGGGGCGGTCTCGCCGCCTTTTTTTGCGCTGTTCCGGCAGCCGCTGAAGAAGCAACAAGCGAGGACGCCGGTGTAGAAACCGCAGTCGATAATATCGTTCCGGCTTCAACGCCAAAATGCGATACATCTGGCACCTGCCGATTTCAAGTCACTCCGGCACAACTGCTGGCCAAGGCAGAGGCTTTGGTTCAAGCCAAACAATATGATCGCGCATTGCCTCTGATTGAAATGCTCAGGCTAGTCCCTGACATGAGAATGCAACAGCAGTTTCTAGCAGGATATATAGCCGTTGAAACGGGCGATCTGAAAAACGCGATCAAAACATTCCGTTCCATCCTTGATGAAAACCCCGGACAGACCCGGGTTCGACTGGAACTTGCCCGCACCTATTTGTTGAGTGGCAAGGAAGCGAGCGCAGATTATCATTTTCGGCTGGCACAAAATGACGAAAACCTGCCTGACGAAATTTCACGTACGATCCGCAACACCCGCAGCATACTTCGCGATCAGCGCGTTTGGCGGTTCAGCTTTGATTTCGGTTTCGCTCCCGATACCAACATCAACGGCGCAACTAATGCGGAAACCATCGATGTCAATTTTGGTGCTATTTTCCCGGTTCTCGGTGACGCGCAAGGCGAATTGGAACTGGATGAAAGCGCGCGGCAAAGATCGGGCATAGGACAGATTGCGGGCTTCTCTGGCGGCGTTCGTCTCAAAGCCAATGATAAACTCGCTTTCCTTTTCGATGCCGACAGCAAGGTCATCAACTATCAAGGCAAAGCCGCAGATGATTTTGTCGGTCAAATCGCAGTAGGTCCAGAACTGCGCATCGCTCGTTATGCCAGCGTGTCCCTGCAAGCCGTCGGCCAACAACGCTGGTTCGGCGGTAAACTCGCGACGCGTGAATATGGCGCGCGGGTTGGACTTCAGGCAGCTCTCAGTCAGGGCCAACGAGTGGGCATCGAACTCGATGGTCGCCGGACAGACTCGAAGCTAAGCGACAGCTTTAGCGGTTGGCAATTGGGTGCAAACGTAACCTATGAACATTTAATCGGCAAATCACTGATCGCATCGGCCAGCGTTTTTGGTCGCCGCGACCTGCTGACTTCTCATGCCTTTTCAAGCATCAACTATGGCTTGAATTTGGGAATTGGCGGGGAATTGCCATTTGGTTTAAATGCCGGCATTTCCGGCAGTGTAAGCCGCTCGACATTTGACGAAGCGATAGCATTATATTCGACCGACAAGCGCAAAGACTGGCGGAGTTTCGGTCGTGCGTATATTGGCAGCCGCCAAATCAAGTTTCTCGGCTTTTCGCCATCGGTCGACTATAATTATTCGCGGGTCGACAGCAATTATGACTTGTATCAGATGAACCGGCACCGCGTGAATTTCAAACTCGCGAAATTTTTCTGACGGCAGACGCCTTGCGGCTATGATTCAACCCATCGCCTGACAACCACCTCTTGCTCCCAGCGACGACCGCGCTATAGGAAATAGCGCATCATGTCGGCCATTGGAAAAGTGAGATCCATGAAGATAAGAATATTTGTGACGCTAAAAAATGGTGTCCTCGACCCTCAGGGAAAAGCCATTCACCACGCTTTGGAAAGTCTTGATTTCAAAGGCGTGAATGATGTGCGTGCGGGCAAGCTCATTGAACTTGATGTTGAGGATGGAACCAGCGACAGCGACATTGAAAAAATGTGCGAAAAATTACTGGCCAATACCGTCATCGAAAATTTTGAAATCGAGAAATTCACCGATCAAGCGACAGAAGAAGTCTGACCGATGAAATCTGCTGTTCTTGTTTTCCCCGGCTCAAACTGTGATCGCGATATGGCTGTCGCGCTGGAAACGGTAACCGGGAATAAACCGCATATGGTCTGGCACGGCGATAGTGCGCTGCCCGGCGGTCTCGATATCATCGCCATTCCGGGCGGTTTCTCTTATGGTGATTATCTGCGGTCGGGCGCCATGGCGTCTCGGGCAAATATTATCGACGCCGTCGTTCAAGCAGCCGAAAAAGGCGTTAAAATACTTGGTGTTTGCAACGGTTTCCAGATTTTGACGGAAATAGGCTTGTTGCCGGGCGCGTTGATGCGAAATGAAAAAATCGACTTTGTTTGCAAGGACGTCGATCTGTCTGTTGCAAAGTCAGATTCAATTTTCACATCCGGTTATGAGAAAGATCAACCCATTACCATTCCGGTAGCCCATCATGACGGCAATTATTTTGCCGATGATGATAGTTTGGATAGCTTGGAAGATAATGACCAGATTGCGTTTCGCTATGCCGAAAATATCAATGGATCAGCACGTCATATTGCGGGCATTTTGAATGAACAAGGCAATGTCCTGGGCATGATGCCACATCCCGAACGCGCCATAGATAGCAAACATGGCGGAACCGATGGCTTGCGACTTTTCCAGAGCCTGTTGAGCTGATCGGACCCTTATCTTAGCGGTGGCCATTGGGTGTGCATCGACAGTATATCGATACAGGCATCCAAGCCTCTAAAAGCTGCGGAAGATGGACCTGGGTCCCTTTTGTTGAGGCGAAGCCTCGCCAAGCCACTGCCGATAAGAGCCCGCCGAAGGGTCAGTTGCAACAGGTCAATTCTGAATCGGAAAAAGGCCTGACGTTGATGACCGTTTGCGATCTTGTCACTTAGCCTGATGATGAGAAGCAAACGATCAATGACCAGTTCGTTATAACGGGGATGGGGACCGCGATGGAGCGGGCGCCCCGTTTGCAGGGCCAACTTCTCGTTGGCAGGCAACAGGACACCGTTCTTATCAAAATTATCAAAATCAAAACCGCCGGACATCCGATTATTCAACGGTCTAATGACATCCGCTATCGATGCCACTTGCAACGGTATCAGATGATGGCGTTGATAATGCGGGTTATAGTCGTCCGTATGCTTCCGGTTTATCTTAGAAAATCGGGTCATTGCCTTCTGGGATAAGAAGGATGAATTGGGCCGCGCCGTCAAGTACCAAAAGCTTCACCAACCAACCGAAACGACAATCCTGATCGGCAGAAAAAGACGTGGAATGTTAAGCACAGCGCGTCTACCGCACAAACAAAAAGGGCCGGTCCGAAGACCAGCCCTTTTCATTAAATCGAGATTGAAAGTTATTAGTTTCCTGAACCAGGACCATACATAACTTCAACACGCCGGTTCTGTGGCTCACGAACGCCGTCTGCGGTTTCAACGCGAGGACGTGATTCACCAAAGGCTTCGCTGGAGATCGCTCCGCCGCCGATGCCGCGTGATTCGAGATAAGCCCGAACCGAAGCGTTACGACGTTGGGACAAACCAACATTGTAGCTAGCTGAACCAGATTTATCAGCGTGACCCGCCAACATAACCTGAGCCGAACCACAATCACCATAGGCTGTAACCGCATTGTCCAGAACTGTAGCAGCTTCTGGCGTGATGTCTGACTGATCCCAGTCAAAGAACACAATATACGGTCCAGGCGCACACACAGCAGCCGGTGGAGGCGGCGGTGGTGGTGGAGGCGGTGGTGGTGGTGGCGGAGGAGGCGGTGGAGGTGGTGCCTCTGGTTCGCCGCCGAAGTTGTAGATCAAGCTACCCAAAATCGAATGGGTGCGCAGACGGGTGCTGACATCGTTACCAACTTGATCAACAAGGTCGATCTTGTCAGCATTGAAGAAACGATATTTCAGACCAACGTCCCAGCTATCGCTCAATGGCGCGCGGATACCCGCAATAGCCTGCCAAGCAAAACCAGTGTCCGAATCATCAAGATAAGGACCAGCGAAAATATTGGTAATCTCAGTACGAGCTACACCAACACCGCCGCCAACAAAGCCTTGAATGCCGTCATCATCGCCAAAGTCGAGCATGCCGTTGAGCATGAAGCTCAAAGCATTGACTTCGCCGTTAATAGGCGTGGTGCCGGCAAAAACACCGCCGCCAGCAGCCGTCGACGGAATACCAGGGGCACCGACTTGAAGCCGATCAGCAGCTGCTGATTTATAAGCAACTTCTGTTTCCAAACGGAAACCGCCGAAGTCATAACCGACAATACCGTCGAAATCATAACCAGCATCGTGGTCAACTTCTGACGCATTACTATTTGTACCGATATCGGATGTAATATCTTCAACCAGCATCGCGCCGCCTTCTACGCCCACATACCACTGGCCATCACGGGCCAGAGCAGGTGAAGCGAGCGCCGTGGAGGCAAGCGCCAATCCTATGGCAAGCTTCCGCATTTATATTCCCCTTCTCATTTAGGTTCTGAATTCACGGCGCTTTGTAACCTTTCCCCCAAGGCAGTGCAAGCCGACAAATCGCGTAACTGTTGCGAAAATGTCGCCATTTTCGTGATTTAACGGGAAAAACGACTTCTAAGGTGCTGCAAACAGGGTCAATTGTGAGCCGAAACCAGAATCATCTTACGGTATTTGCGGCAGAATCGCCGCTGTTCTTAAAGCGCTCAATATCGAATCAATCGCTGATCGGGCCTCTAAATCGGCAATTGCTCCACCCACTGGCGCATCGATCGTCGCGATAAAATGCCAGCTGTCATTCTGGAAAATTGCTGACTGTCTCTTCTCAACGACCATAATCTTCATTGTTTCCTGTGGCTTAATGAAATGCCATCCACCAGCTGACCATCCCGCAATCTGATTGTCCTTGCCGCTCCAGTCGGCGACAGCGGAAGGGCCGACCAACCAGCATTGACCTGCCACAGGCGACAATGACTGGGGGTCATCTGCCACAGCCTGGACCACCGGATGCATTAAAAAATCAAGTAATATGAGCGCGTCATTATGAAATAGCTCCTTATGTGCCTGTCCTGCCGCCAGTAGCGGTAATGCAAAACGGGCTGTCTCAAATATTGTCATTTGCTTTCCTTTGAATAGACGAGAGGGCGCCGGGATAGGACTGCTATATCGACACGGTGAAAGATAACGGGTCAGAGATAGTGTGACGGCCGACTTGCCGCACTTCCAGCGACAGCGTTGTTGCACCGGAATCGCGATAGTCCTGCACTTGATCCGCCGGAATAACGGCCGATGGTTGGGTTGGTTCGAGCATTACACTCGTCCCCACAACCACCCGGTATTGTTCGGTCTCTTCCGCCAACGGTATTTCGATATTATCCGGCCACATCAAACCCGCACGCGACCGCCGGGTCCAGCCAATTTCCAGATCACCCTGCGCGTTAAACACATAGCGCGGATGAACCGGAGACCAAGGTTTCAATGCCCGGCCCGGCTCGTTGATCGACCGGGATACCCTCAAGACCATCATCCGAGCGCAGCGAGGCAGGTGATGAACAGTGAAGCGATCAAGCTGATGCGCTTTGGTGTGAGTTGATTGTTGTGGGAGAGGGGGGAGAGTTTTTATTGGAACCTCAAGCGCCGGGCGCGGGTTTTTGTTTATTCCCTCACCCTCGGCGACAATCCGCACCGCCCGCTGGGCAATAGCGTTGTTGACGTAAGCGTCGCGCACGCGCCCCTCATAAGAAAAGGGCGCCTCTCCCGAAAAAGAAGCGCCCCCATAGGTGCCAATATAGCTGCGCCCCAAAGGCGGCTTTGTGTGACCACCCCCGCCCTTGAAGGCGAGCGTTAGACTATCCCAAATGTTCATGATTATTCCTCGTTAAAGTTTCGCGCTGCCGTGCTCCGCACTTGATGCGGAGCGTAGGATGGCTGTCGCGTCCGTCTACCCTGGGCTCCGCATCAAGTGCGGAGCACAACGCTCTAAATTCAACCTAAACCCGCACCCTTGGCTCCCGCCTCTTACCCAACATCAATTCCGTCAGCGCATAAACCAGCGCGTCCGCCCGGTCCGGCGAGCGCCCCGGCCCTTCATAGCCTCCGCCGATGAGCAGTCCGCAAAGTTCGTCCTCCAGACGCGGGAAAGCGCCGGCGTGAAACACCCGTCCCGCCTCATAAAGCGCGGCCACCGGTTCCGCTCTGGCGACTTTGCCGCGTGAGGCATGTACCAATCGTACCGGCAGCGTAATGTCCGCCGCTTGCAGAACCGATTTCACCATCGCCCCGCCCTGATTGGCTTCGGCAATCACCCGGTCAGCGCCCCAGACTTGCGCGACATCGGCAACTGCTCTGGCCCATTTTTCAGGGCTGGCTTTCTCAACACTGCAATCGGCGAGGATCACGGCCTTATGGTCCGCGCGCTGGGCAGCGACAATGATCCCGCAGGCGTCTCCGCTGCTCGAGGCGGGCGGGTCGACGCCGATGACGATGCGGGTCATTCCTTCCGCCATTTCCTTCGTCATCCCGGACTTGATCCGGGATCCAGGGCATCGCTCGCCACCGTCTCGATGACTACAGACCTCTTCGCTGGACGCTCTGGATGCTGAATCAAGTTCAGCATGACGAATATGGTCGACCCGGCACCCCTCTATCATCGCCCTTGTCCAGAGCGCGCCTTCCAATTCCTCGATCAGCTCCCCGTCCAGCTCCTGCCGCCCCAGCCGCGTGCCGCCATAGTCGGCCTCCATCACTTTGATGAAAGCCGCGGGCAGGTTCGCGACATTGGCTTCGGTGCTGCCGCGGGTGATCACCACGCCCTTATCTTTTACCAAGGCCCGCACCAGCGCCACCGGCCTTGGCGTCGTTGTCGCGGCAATTTTCGGGGCTTGACCCAATCGCAATCCCATTTTCAGATTGTCCCATGCCGCCAGCGCTTGCCCGCTATTATTCGACCATTTGGCGATCTCGTCGCACCAGCTGTGACTATGCTGCGGCCCGCGCAGGCCTTCCGGTTCCGCTGCCGAATAAAGATAAGCCTCCGCCCCGTTACTCCAGCGCAGGCGCTTTAAGGACGGTTCCCAGATCGGCCGGTTTTTCGGCGGCGCGATCGACAGCAGGCCGCTTTCGCCCTCCACCATCACCATCCGCGTCTCGGCAAAATTCGCGCCGACCAAAGCAAAGCGCGCGCTACCGTCGGCTTCGGCAATCGCGCGCACCCATTCGGCGCCCGCGCGGGTCTTGCCAAAGCCGCGACCGGCCATGACCAGCCAGACAGTCCAGTCGCCCGCCGGCGCCAATTGTTCATCGCGCGCCCAATGGTGCCAGCTATTTTCATATGCCAGGCGGGTTTGCGCATCCATTTTGCTGAGCTCGCCGAGGAAAAATTCCTTCTCTTTCGGCTTGAGCGCAAAAATCTCGTGAACGGTCTGGACATCATCTGCCATCAACCGCCCTCCTTTCGTCGCTCTTCCTGTCGAAAGGCGCGCAGCCGCTGGTTAATTTTTTTCAGCTTCTCCTCCAGCGTATCGCGCACCGGCTCAGGCTCCCCCGCCAGTTCCGCTTGCGCCGCGCGCACCAAGGCCACCGACTCTTTATGCATGCGCAAAAGGACCAGCGCCGTTTTGTGATCATAGTCGCGGACCGTCTCTCTATGCTCGCCATGATAGAAAATCTTGCGCTCCACGCCGGCGCGGGCGCGTTCGAGCATTTCCATTTCGAGCAACGCATAGCCTTCGGCCAGCGCTTTCATCCAGGCGACCTCGAAATCGGGATCGTTCCTCTTCCATTTATAGAGCGTGGAACTGGCAATATCGGCAATGGCCATGGATTCCTTGACGCTCGACGAGATCGCCAAATGCTCCAGAAAAGCCGCACGCTTGGCGGCATAATGGTCTTCGCGGATATCCCGTATTGGGTCTTTATTTGTTTCAGCCATATCTATCCTCACGCCCGGATCGCGTAGGACCGCAGGCATTAAAAAGGGCCGGTGCGCTGAAACAGGTGCCGTCCCGCCGGGACCGCCTTGTTTCAGAGCCGCTCGGCCCGAATCACAATTTCTCGATGCTCCTGATATGTACCTAAACAGCGTGACGATGTCAAGTGTTTTGTGCCTATTTGGTTATTTTTCTGATTTGGAGGTCGGAGGATTAGTGGCGGCTATATCCCGAAAGCGGACATTAGCTTGCATTTCAACCTAGGTTCTGTTTTCAAGATATCATGAAAGATCGCCTTATATATGTGGAACAGAAATCCGGTCACTCCGATGATGGTCCAGCTTGGATTGGTATTGGCGGAGCATCCAAAACGGGAGCGACCGTTTATTTCAATGGGCAAGCTTTCCGAAGCCTAAAAGGCAGCGGCATTGGATCGAACTATTTTGATATAGAGACCGGAGAACAGTACTGGATTTCGGGGATCAAGAAAAATAATGAGGATCGACATTGGGCTGGCGGCGGTGAAATATTGATCGATGAACAGGCGATCAAACGCTATTTTAAAGAAATGGATGTTACTTCCTTACCGGGAAATTTGAAACGAACCCCCTTGGCTCCGGCGAAACAGCAAGATCATCATGTACAAATTGAACACGGACTAAATGAGGGTGTGCTCGACTAGCTCTATGTCCGCAATATCCCGAAAGCGGACATTGGCTTTGGTCGTTCCTGATGGGATGAGCTGGTAGGAAGCGAACCCACGCACCCTAACCGAATTGATACCCTTAATCCCTTAGGAGTTTCGGATTTTCTAACAGCACTTCATGTCGTTGCCGCCAAAATGGCACAAAAATAAAACCTGTTTTAGAAACCCAACTCCACTTCCCATCTTCGTATGCTTCAAGCCTTACCTCTTGAGGTTTGCTTCCTCGCCATACCTCCCGTAGCCGAGCGAGCCCCGAATAGCACCACGCAACAAAGTTCAATACTTCTTCGGCAGAGCGAAACTCTTCATGAAAACCGGCATTCCCAAGGTGTACCGTCCATAGCTTGCCTTCAGAACGAAGTTCAATCGCGAATCCGGATGGAGACGGCGGTTCAATATGGACGCCACCCGGAAACTCGAAACAGGTCAATTCTGGGTGTTGTTTCAGTTTGTCAATTAGCACTTTGTAAAGGTCCATTCCGGCATTCTGCGAGGACTTTATAAAAATCGCGTTAAGCTATAACTTTGTAATGTTCGCAATCCGTGTGCCTGCAGAACATCAACGATGCCCGCTTTTGCGCCCATAGCGGATGGTGTGGATGGCTCCTGATCTCGGCGTCGCAATGCGCCATAATGCAGTTGTTATCGTAAACTGCGAACACAAGGAGCCACCCATATGCATATTACCACAATCGGCCTCGATCTGGCCAAGAATATTTTTCAAGTTCATGGCGTGAAGGAAGACGGGAGCATCGCTTTCAACAAACCGTTGTGACGAATACAGATATTGCCATTCTTCGCGAAGCTGGAGCCTTGTCTGATTGGCATGGAAGCTTGCAGCAGTGCTCATTACTGGGCGCGCGAATTGACGCAGCTGGGACATAGTGTGAAGCTGATGCCCCCTGCTTATGTGAAGCCCTATGTTAAACGCGGTAAATCAGATGCAGCAGACGCAGAGGCGATATGCGAAGCGGTGACCCGTCCGACAATGCGTTTTGTCGAGATGAAGTCCGCCGATCAGCAGGCCATATTGTGCCAACACCGAGCAAGGGAGATGATGGTAGGACAACGAACACAGCTCTCCAACACGATACGCGGTCTGGTCGGTGAGTTCGGCATTGCGATACGTAAAAGCCTGGAGGCTATCCGGGACTTCGCTAGAGATATGGATGCAGATCAAGGCCCTGATATCCCAGATATTGCGAGGGAGGTTATAGCTTCGCTTTGCAAGCAACTACTCTTTATCCATGCCCGCATCATCAAAATGGACCAAGCTATTGCGAAGACTGCCAAGAGCGATCATCGTATAAAGCTACTCCAGACCATCCCCGGTATCGGGCCCATCAATGCCTCGGCCATTGTAGCTACTATCGGAAGCGGGCATCAGTTCAGGAGTGGACGGGACTTTGCCGCCTGGATCGGTCTGACGCCGCTGAACAAATCCAGCGGCGGTAAAGAGCGACTTGGCAAGATATCACGCATGGGCGACCGGTATCTGCGCCAGCTACTGGTTGTGGGAATGTCATCACGCCTCAGGGCAGCCCGCTCACATCCTGAGCGTGTTGATCCGTGGACCGCGTCCATATTAGAACGAAAGCCCGCCCGTCTGGCCACTGTTGCCATGGCGAACAAGGCAGCCCGCATCATCTGGGCTGTTCTTACAAAGAACGAACCGTTCACGCCCAGAGCAATAACCTGACGACAATAACGACCGACAAAACAAAGGAGGTAGAGCAATCAGTTTACAAGGACGATGAGAGTGATGGCACACCGGTTAGACCGGGAACACAGACACCCCGACTAGTGTCCAGGACATCGATAGTCCGTTTAGCGGAATGGGACTGGGTTCGCGGAAACCATCAGGGCCAGTGGTTAGATAAATAATCTGCGCCACATCAACAGGCCGGACACAGGACCGTATCTAACTTAGGTCAAGTCACTCAAAAATGTCCTTGCAATGAGGGAGCCATCCACACAGGACACTGGCGGTGTGACTGCTTTATCCCGAAAGCGGACACTAGCTTAGGTTGTTTCTAACGACAGCAACTGGGCCGATTGCAGATTGTCTGCTTTCCGTCATCAGTCTGTAAATAGCCGCCGTTTCGTTCCCGACCCAATTTCGGCCAAAGGCCAGCTAGTCAGTTGTCAGAACAGATTTCGTTTCATCCACAATCAAAATCGGCCCCGCTGCTTCACGTCGCATGAAGAGGGTAAAGAGGCTAGCGAGAAAAAGCGTTATCGCAGCCATGCCAAATATCGCGGCGAAGCCGCCCATCTCTTCAAGCGGGCCTAGTACGAAACCGCCTATGCTTCCTCCCAATGCATGGTTTGCAACGATCAGTGCAAACGAAGTTGCGGCAACTTCTTTCGCACTAACCCGCATCGCCATGACAAGAAACGAAAGATAGAACAATGTGATGAAAAGTGAGCTCGAAAGAAACCAAGCAATGAAGATCGTCTGGTTGGTCCATAATGTGTCGGCGACAGCATATCCGCCGAACAAGACGAGCCCAGCAAAACCTCCAACCAACGCCATTGCCCTTGGACCATATCGATCGATCAAGACCCCGCCAACCAGCAAAGAGAGACCGCCGACAATAAGGTTACTTATCCCCACCAGGTTGCCATACGCACTCTCACCCCATCCCAAAACGCGTGCGGCGAAGATCGCTGATCCTTGATCACTCAGTGTCTGGTGAATTCCATATGTTATCAGAAGGGCGATAACGAGCAGCGTATCCCGCTTTAGCAGCGTGGTAAGTGCTAGACGGAAAATCGGCCACCAGGCCTCCGGCTTTATTGCCATAGCTTCATCAGAAGTTTCACCTGTTGTCCATGGAAGCAAGCGCTCTTCTGGGCGCTCACGAATTGCGATTGCAGCCAGTGCCGGTATCGCGAATAGCACCATCATCGCCAGCATCGCTGCATCGATGCCATGATGCTGTATGAAATAGGCGGTTACTGCCGTTCCTCCAGCGATGCCGAACAACTTTCCGCCAAACATAAATCCATTTAGGCGACCTCTTTCTCTATCAGGTGTGAGGTCGATAACGAGCGCATCAAGTGCAACGTCCTGAATTGCGGTTAGTGAAGACAAAGCAAAGGTAAAGGCGATCACCATCGTTGTCTCGCTTGGTAATGGCGACACGACTGCATAGGCGAGGAACATGAGTGTGATACATAGTTGCACTCCCACCAGCCAAGGTCTCCGGCGGCCCATGGGCATAAAGGTGTAACGGTCCATAAGAGCGCCTACGGCCCACTTCAACATCCAAGGCAGAGTTGCCGCAGCAGCAGCCGATCCTACAACTGCTGCGCTTTGCCCATTTACAGCGAGCCAACTTGGGATGGCATAGAAGACGACTCCTTGGGGGAAACCTTGCGCTAAATAGAGCAGGGTTCCCATGAACAATCGGAGATTTCGGCTATCGGTGAATGCGGGCAAACGACGCCCCTCTGCTACTACACTCGCGATTATAGTTCTCCTAAACAAGCCAAATTCACTGCGTAAATACTGGGGGGGGGGCTAGTGATTGATCCATTGCGCTGATCCGCTGGCGGCAACACACCCCACTGCTAGCGCGATCGTTATTCTGGCCAGTTTATTCAACGTCTTCACCCCCAAGCTTCAACAGACAAAGCTCCGCCATAGGCAGAAACGGGGTTTCCGTACCGCACCGAAAAGTCTAACTTATCTGTAATTCCAATGCGCTCTTGATGCCCGAAAATGTAACTTTGCGTCAACGGCGCTATCGTCAAAAAAGCGTCAATAATCACCTATTTGGTGCTCGAAGGCTTGGGCAGCAGGTCCGGCCAGCCACAGCGGACGTAGGATGTGACTGTTGTGAACGTCCGTCATCGCAGCGTTATCCGACCGATAGCTTCTGCATTCCTAATGTCCGCTTTTGCGCCCAAAGCGGACACTAAAGACGGGTTCGGTCAAGTGCAATGGCGCAACCATGACTGCCATCCATATCTTGCAAACCGTCAGACGACCTATCTAATCTCCGCCAAAACCTCGCGGTAAATATCCGCTTTTTCATCGATCGCCAGACGCTCGGCGGGTTCCAGTTTGATCGGGACGGCGACCGCCTTACCGGTTTCGCTATCGAACAGCGGCGATTTTTTCAGCTCTGGGTTAAACCGGGCTTTGACGGTGTTGACCAGCAGCTTGAACAGCATGCCGGCCATCCCCGCTATCTTGACCTTGCCGAGATTACCGGCGCCGGAATCCACCGATACATGTTCGGCATCCCGCCCGAGCAGCGCGTCGGTTTTGCCGCGGTCAAAGCCGGAGAGGATCAGCGACAGAAACGGAAAGCGGGTGGAGCTGAGCGTATTGGCAATCGGCGTTTTGCATGTCTCACAATACCAGCGCAGCAGCGGCCCGCCGGTCACGGTCACGCAGGCCAGCCGATCCTGCCCTTTGGTGATTTCAAATCGGGTCGGATCGGTCTGATAAACATGGGTGCCGGCATGGTCGTCGAGCATCAGCTTTGCCTTGCCGAGATAATGGGCAAAGGTCTGGCAATCATTGCAATGGCAGATCAGACGCCGACCGGATTGCGGCGACGCATCCTGCAGGGCAGCATGAATAGCGCCGCATTCGCATTGAAATTCAAGGGTTTGGGGCGGGGGGCCAGTGGGGGTCATGAATGTTCCTGATTGGGGGATTCGCTATGTAATAGAGATATGGGCCTAAATATAGAGGCCCGGCTGAACGACAGATGAGGCAGATGCGCCGCGATGGGATCGGTCTGGCGCTACCCGCGGTGCCCCTGCGCAGGCAGGGGTCCATCTCCCGTTTCCAAGTAACTATGCACCCTATAGGGGGGATGTGGCCGGCAAAGCGCCGCGCTTCCCTCACATCCGCATTTGGCCGCGCGGGTGGGAGATGGGCCCCTGCCTGCGCAGGGGTACGGGCGCTTAAAGCTGTTTCAGTCCGGCGCTTTCGATCACATTTTTGGTGATATAGTCGGACGCCATTTCGGCCAGCTCGCGGCCCAAATGCCAGTCGAGTATTTGCATATCCGGGATGATCGGCGGATTAACCAAAATATCGTCATCGCCCAGCATTTCTTTTGACGCCATCCGGCTCGCCACCACCATCGATCGCGACATGATTTCGACAATCGAGGGGAATTCCGCGTCCCGTTTGCGGCGCAGCAAGACATCTCTCATCAATGTCCAGCGGCCCCGGATATCATCATATTCGACATCGGTGCGCCAGACTTCGTCGGGATCACCCAGCGACACGACAATATTAGGGCCGGTTTTCAGATCATGCATGACCTTGACCGGCACATTGTCGAGCACCCCGCCATCGACAAGGATATTGCCATCGCTGTCGATAAAGGGCGGCAAGATGGTCGGCAAAGAGCCCGACGCGCGGACGCATTCCCACAGCGGGCCGCGCCGGTGGACATGTAGGCCGTTGGTCGACAGGTTGGTAGAAACGCCAAAGAAAGCAATCGGTTGGTCGGCTATGTCCTTGGTCCCATAGCGCTGACGCAGCTCGGCATCGAACACCGTCGGGTCGAGCAGCGAATAGAGCGGCAGGGTCAGCCGACGCATCGCTTTGGCCTTGATGAACATCGCCTCCATCTGGTCGAGCGTTTCCTCGACGGTCATGCCGCGCGCAATCGCGCCGCCCATCGCGGCCCCTGCGCTCGCGCCGCCGATGAAGTCGATCGGGATGGCGGCATCTCTTAGCGCCTGAATGACACCCAGATGCGCGCAGCCCAGTGCGCCGCCGCCCGCGAGAACAAGGCCCACCGCGCGGCCGGTCAGGAAGCGCGCGACCTTGGCGAAATCGGCATCGCTGTCGAGCGCGACATGATGGTGCAGCTTGGGTTCACGCGGGT
The DNA here is from genome assembly GCA_947489315.1 of uncultured Sphingomonadaceae bacterium. Classification (GTDB taxonomy): domain Bacteria; phylum Pseudomonadota; class Alphaproteobacteria; order Sphingomonadales; family Sphingomonadaceae; genus Parasphingorhabdus. Next base: position 169,587 of record CANLCX010000001.1, on the reverse strand, counting down.
CGATCCATGCGGCGCTCTTGGTGATTGTCTTGTCGGCCTTCTCGCGGACCAAAAGCAAGGTCCGCTGCGGCGCGGCAATCCAGCGCATCGCGCTCTGTTCCATCGCATTGAGTTCGGGTTCGGCGCGGCCCGGACGCCCGACCATCACCAGCGCATCGGCGTTACGACAAACCTGTTCACCCCATTCGTTCGACCCGCTGCCATCAATCAGGACATAGGCGCCCTTGGCCTCCTGCTCCGCCAGCCATGCTTGATAGGCCGCCCCGTCAGAGGCTTCATTGGTGCCTTGGTCCACCGCGATCACCGGTATGTCGGCGTCCACGGTTGCTTCAAAAGCGGCCGTTAAACGGGCCAGAAAGCCATCCGGCAATTGGCTAGTACCAGCCGGCAGAAAGGCAATCACCCGCGGCGTGCTGCTCTTGACCGAACCGGCGCGGCTAGTGGCGACCACCAGCCGCTCGGAAACGAGTTTGAGCATCGCCTGCGTCAGTTCGGGATGCTGCTTCGCAATGGTATCAAAGGCGCTGCGAGAGACTTTGAGAATCGCTGAATCCCGGGTCGCGATCACATCGGCGGTGCGTTTGCCGCCCGCGAAAAAAGCGAGTTCCCCGATGGCTTCGCCGGCTTCGATATGGGCGACAATATGGACCTTGTTGACCACCACGCGGAACCGGCCGGATTCGACGAAGTAGAGCGCATCGGCATCATCGCCCTGCGCCACCAGCGTCTCACCGCCCGACACGGGTTTCAACGTGGAGACAGATTCTAGCGCATCAAGCGCCGCCGTCGACACGCCATCAAATAGCGCATGGTGGGCCAGATTTGGGCCGGAAACCGGTATATCGTTCATCCCATCCCCCAACAGGTGCGACCCCGTTTAACCCGTTATCTGCCGTTCCTCGTTGATAATCAATGGCTTTCGCTATTGATCAGCTATTGGCCAATAGCGCAGATCAACCCGCGATTGGGCGCGACCTTGTTGGCCAGCATTTCCAGATAGGCGCTTTGCAAGGCGTCCTGCCCAGACAGATGCTCGACCGAAAGATGGCCAGCCGCCACCGCGACAAAGGACGCGAACTGCTCGTCCACCATGGCGCGGAATGTCGCGGGGCCGACTTCTTTCATCAGCGATTCTGCGACGGTCGGGGCGAAAAACATGACCGGTTTCGGACCCTTCATATCGCCCGCTTCCGTGCGTGCTTCATAATGGGTCACGCCGACCAGAGAGCTGAATTTCAGATGGGCGTCCCAATGGGCATGAATCGCGGTGCGCAGATCCGTGTTACCGGCAAAATCGACGGACACGATCTCCTGCGATGCATCAAGGCTGGTCATGTCATCATAGGGCACGACTTCATCATAAAGCCCGGTTGCCTCGACAAAGGCTTTGTTGCCGGCCGATGTCAGACCAATACGTTTGATATCGGGGCTCAGGTTTTTAGCGACCAATGCCAGACCCAGCGCCGTTTTCGATGACGCGCTGGTCAGCAGGACCGCTTTCGCGCCATGCCATTCCGCCTTGCGCATCATATCTTCAATCAGGAAGCTGGTGGTAAACAGCGGCTGATAGAGCGCGCGTTCATCTTCCACCTGTCCGGCGCCCGTACCGAGACGATGATATTGATTATAGATAATCGCCAGACCCTGACGATGTTCGGCATGATCAACAAATCCAGCGTCAGTTACATTGCCCGGCGACACCACGAGGTGGCTGGCCATTGGCAGATAGCCATAAACTCGCTCACCAACCGGAATATCTGCATTGCTCGACGCGACCACTTTGGCAAAACCCCAGACGGGAACAATGCCCCAATCCGCATCGCCAGTGGGGAAGAAATTCCAATAGCCAAAGCCATCGCCAACCGCGGCATAGGTAATGTTATTCGCGGTCAGCGCATATTTTTCGATTTCCAGCAATATCTGCCCATCAGCCAAGTCGGGAGCTGGCGTTTCATGCCATTCGGCTTGCGGCAGGTCCGCTTTCTTTACCCAAAGGCTGCTGATCTGGTCACTCATATGCGCTGCTCCATCTGTAAGAATCATCATATTGGTTTTGATTTTCTAACTTTATCATAGGCTTTCATCCTCGTTTGGCAAAAGCATTTGCCAAAAACGGCGTGGCTGCTAATCCTGTTTCCATTGTAATTAAATTACAGAACAGATTTCAGCATCAAAGATGCGAAACGGGGAGAATTTGAGTGAGTACAGCGCCAGTTTCCGGATTTGAAGCCGCCATTAAACCCGTCACCAATGTATCAGATTTTATCTGGGGCGGAAGCTGGAACGGGGAACCGGTCCTTGCCATTGCCGGCCAACCGATCCCGCCGATGGTGATCATCTTGCTTGGCGCTGGTATCTATTTCATGATTGGCCTGCGCGGCTATCCGCTGCGCCGCCTGTTCCCTGCTCTCGCAGGACTTTTCAAGAAATCCGACAAAAAGGGCGCGGGCGAGATTTCTCCCTTCGCCGCTTTGTCCACGGCTCTTTCCGGGCAAGTCGGTACCGGCAATCTGGCCGGTGTGGCGACTGCCATTACGCTGGGCGGGCCTGGTGCGATTTTCTGGATGTGGGTGACCGCTTTATTCGGCATGGCGCTCGCCTTTGCCGAAGGGTCGCTTGCCATCCGCTTCCGCGAACAGGCCGCAGACGGCACCTATCGCGGTGGACCCATGACTTATATTACCCTTGGCCTTGGCCCGAAATGGACTTGGTTAGCGGTTCTTTTCTGTATCGGTGCGCTGTTTTCAGCGCTGGTTACCGGTAACGGCATTCAAGCCAATAGTCTGGGCGACAGTGCCAACGAACTGTTCGGTGTCGAGGAATGGATTGGCGGCGCGGTCGCTGCCGTCGCCGTTTTCGCTGTCATTATCGGCGGCATCAAATCCATCGGTAAAGTCGCTGAAACAATCGTTCCGTGGATGGCCGCCGCTTATCTCGTGATGGCTTTCGTCGCGCTGATGATCAATCTGCCTTATCTGCCGGAAACCTTTTCCCGCATTTTTGCCGGGGCCTTTGGCTATGACGCAGCCGCTGGCGGCTTTCTCGGCGCGATGATCATGATCGCCATTCGCGCCGGTGTTGCGCGCGGGCTGTTTTCTAACGAGGCCGGCCAGGGTTCGACCCCGATCGCCCACGCTGTGGCACAGACCAATGATCCGGCGGCACAGGGCCGCTTTGCAATGATGGGTACGTTTATCGATACCATCGTGATCTGCACCATGACCGCGCTGGTCATGCTAACGGTCGCGGGAGACTTTACCTTTACCGATGCTAATGGCGTGAAACAGGTGGTCGAACATGCCTGGCAATCCGATCTCAATGGCTTTGCCATGACATCGGGTGCCTATGCGGCCGCCTTCCCGTTCGAGGTCTTTAGCATTCCCATCGGCACATTGATCGTCTCGATTGCGCTGATCCTGTTCGTGTTCACGACCTTGCTGACCTGGAGCTATTATGGCGAACGCGCGATCACTTATCTTTATGATCTGCTGCCCGGTTCTACGCTCAGCGGCGAAAAGAAACTGCATTTTATCTGGCGCGTCCTTTGGTGCGTGGTCATTTTCTTTGGCTCCTTCGCACCGCTGCAACTGGTCTGGCGCTTGGGTGATATTTCCAACGCCGTGATGACGCTGCCGAATATCGTTGCCCTGTTGGCCCTATCCGGCGTGGTCTTCGCCCTTGCAAAGGGCAACCGTACGGCTGGCACCGACCATGGCCGGGAAACGCCGAAGGAATTGCTAGAGGATGTCTCAGGTGCGGCGGGGCATTAGTTTTTGATTTTTTTGTTAGGCCTCAAGCGCCGGGCGGGCGCATCCGCGCCCTTGGCTGCGCGCCATAAGGCGCGGCGGCCAGTCGGCCTTGCCGAAGCTACGCTTCGGTTTGGTGCTCGCCATGGAATTGTCTACCGAGCGAAGCGAGGCAAGCGCGACTGCGCGCCCGAGCTTATGCGAGGGAAGCCAAGCGGGCGGATGCCCGCGCCCGGCGCCTGAGGTAAAATAGAGAATGCTCAAAAAACTATACGAATGGATGCTCGACAAGGCGGGACATCGCCATGCGACCAAATGGCTTGCAGGGATCAGCTTTGCAGAGTCGAGTTTCTTTCCCATTCCGCCCGATGTCATGCTCGCGCCGATGTGTTTGGCGAAGCCCAAACGCGCTTATTGGTATGCCTTCATCTGCACGGTTTCGTCGGTGCTTGGCGCGCTGCTGGGCTATGCGATTGGCTTTTTCCTGTTTGAGACCGTTGGTATCGCCATTCTCGAATTTTATGGCGTGACGGACAAGTTCGATACGTTCGCGCAAAGTTTCAACGAACAAGGCTGGATTGTCGTCCTGCTTGCCGGGTTCACGCCATTGCCCTTCAAGGTCATCACGATAGCCGCTGGCAGCACTGCCATGCCGCTTTATGTTTTGGTCGTTGCTGCGATTATTGCGCGCTCGGCTCGCTTTTTCTTAGTCGCCGTGCTCCTTGCGCGCTTTGGCGCTCCGATGAAGTTATGGATCGATAAGAATTTCGCGCTGGCGACCACTCTCGGCGGGATATTATTTGTTGGCGGCTTTGTCGCGGTTAAATGGCTGTTGTGAACAGCTGAAATTCTTCCAACTTCTGCAAAGTTCGTGCTCCGCACTTGATGCGGAGCCCAGGGCGAGGGTGCGTGACAGCCATCCTAGGCTCCGCATCAAGTGCGGAGCACGGCAGCGTAAAAACACATCCCTTTCTTTTTCTTCTCGCGCCAGAATAAAATATTTCTAGCGATATTTCGGACACTTGCCTAAACGCAAAAGATGAGCACCAGACAAGTTTCAAATAGCAACGATCCTGTGATCGAGGATGTCAGCCAGCTTATCGAGCCAATGCAAGGCGGCGAGAAGCCGAAAGAGCAATGGCGCATCGGCACAGAGCATGAGAAATTCGTCTATTGTACCACCGACCATCACGCCCCGAGCTATGATGAGCCCGGCGGAATCAAGGACCTGCTGCTCGCGCTGCAGGAATTTGGCTGGAAGCCGGTTGAGGAAAATGGAAAAGTCATCGCCATGGCGGGCGATGATGGCACCGTCAGCTTGGAGCCAGCCGGACAGCTGGAACTTTCCGGTGCGCCGCTCGAAAATCTCCACGAGACATGCAACGAAACCGGCCGCCATTTAACGCAAGTGAAAGCAATCGGCGAAAAAACCGGCAAGGGTTTTCTTGGCATGGGCATGTGGCCGGACAAGACCCGTGCCGAGCTGCCGATCATGCCCAAGGGCCGCTATGGTATCATGCTCGATCATATGCCGACGGTCGGTACTCTCGGCCTCGATATGATGTTGCGCACCTGCACCATCCAGGTCAATCTCGACTATTCCAGCGAAGCCGACATGGCCCAGAAATTCCGCGTTGGCCTGGCGCTACAGCCACTGGCCACGGCGCTCTTCGCCAATTCACCTTTCACAGAAAACCAGCCCAACGGCTTTGAAAGTTTCCGCAGCCATATCTGGTCCGACACCGATCCGCACCGCACCGGCATGCTGCCCTTCGTGTTTGACGAGGGCTTTGGCTATGAACGCTATGCCGAGTATATGCTCGACGTACCGATGTATTTCGTCTTTCGCGACGGGAAATATATCAACGCAGCGGGCCTCAGTTTCCGCGATTTCCTGAAGGGCGAGCTGTCGGTTTTGCCCGGCGAAAAGCCCACCATTTCTGACTGGAACGACCACATGTCGACCGCCTTCCCAGAGGTCCGCTTGAAAAGTTTCCTCGAAATGCGCGGTGCCGATGGCGGACCGTGGAACCGGATTTGCGCGCTGCCCGCTTTTTGGGTGGGTCTACTCTATGATCAGACCGCGCTCGATGCCGCTTGGGATCGGGTCAAAGGCTGGAGCATGGAAGAACGCGAAGCCCTGCGCAATGCCGTGCCGAAAGAGGGCTTGAATGCGCCGCTACCCAATGGCGGCAAGCTGCTCGATCTGGCGGGCGAGATACTCGACATTGCCTCTGCTGGCCTCACCGCCCGTGGTCGCTTGAACACCAGCGGCGACAATGAAAGCGGATTTCTCGATCCCCTGCGCGAAGTCGTGGCCAAGGGTAAATCGCCAGCAGCCCAATTACTGGAACGCTATCACGGCGAGTGGAATGGCGATCTGTCGCGTATCTATGACGAAATGAGTTTCTAGCACCAGCCCAAAACCTGCTTCAGCGATGGTTTTGTAACGCAATTGCAACAGTTGCGCAGGATTCCGTGCGATTCTCGCTATTAACAACCGCGTAAACTTGACCGCCGCCCACCAGATGGTCAGGGGTTGCGGCACGGGGAACAGGGAAGCTCTCCGAGTCCATCACCAATTTCATTGCCGGAGATCATCGTCATGCGCCGCATATCCGTATCTGCCATTTCTCGTTTCGCCCTTGCAGGCGCTCTCCTCGCAGGCGGGCTATCACAACCCGTTCTCGCACAAGACGAAGCCGGCGTAGATGATGATCAGCTTGGCACCATTGTGGTGACCGCACAGCGGCGCGAAGAAAACTTGCAGGATGTGCCGCTCTCCATCTCGACACTGAGTGACGACAAGTTGAACGCCATCGGTGCTGGCGGTCAGGATGTTCGCGCCCTTTCTGCTCGTGTGCCTAGCCTCGTTGTGGAAAGCTCATTCGGCCGGACCTTCCCACGTTTCTATATTCGCGGCCTCGGCAATACCGATTTTGATTTTAACGCCGCTCAGCCTGTCAGTCTCGTCTATGATGACGTCGTTCTCGAAAATCCGATCCTCAAAGGCTTCCCGGTTTTCGATCTCGACCGCGTCGAAGTCTTGCGCGGACCACAAGGCACGCTTTTTGGCCGCAACACACCAGCGGGCATCGTGAAATTTGACTCGGTCAAACCGAGTAATGATCTGAATGGTTATGGCAAGATCAGCTATGGTCGCTTCAATGCCGTCAATGCGCAGGGCGCAGTGACATTGCCGCTCGCGGACGACCTATTATCTGTTCGCATTTCCGCGCTTTATCAGCGTCAGGACGACTGGGTGGACAATACCAACCCGTCAGCACCTGAATCCAATGCCTTTGAAGGCTATGATGAGTTCGCCATTCGCGGCCAATTGCTGTTCACACCAACTGACGAGCAAGTGCTTTTGCTCACCGGTCAATATCGTGAGCTCGAAGGCACCGCACGCGTATTCCGCGCCAATATCTTTACCCGTGGTCAATCCGGCCTCAACGATGATTTCGAACGCGACGAAGTGGCGACCGATGGCCAAAACGAACAGGATGTCGAAACCTATAATCTCGCCGCACGCTATTCCCATGATCTCGGCCCAGTGTCGCTGATTTCCGTGACCAGCTATTGGGGTGGCGATGCCAGCTCCGTTGGTGATGTCGATGGCGGCTTCGGTGCTAACTTCCTGCCACCCGCTCTGTTCGGTCCGGGCGATATCCCGTTCACGGCGGAAACGCGCGACAGCGTGCCATTTCTGACCCAGTTCACCCAAGAAGTGCGGCTGGAAAGCAACGGCGACGGCCCGTTCAGCTATCAGGGCGGTGTTTTCTACTTCAAGGAAAAGCTGCGCATCGACAGTGAGAACTATTCGACGCTGGGCGATCCCCTCAACGCACCGGGCGGCATCAACATCTTTGTGCGTCAGCGCCAAGAGAGTGAAGCCTTTGGCATTTTCGGCGCCGTCAGCTTTGACATTACCGATCAACTGACCCTTGCTGGTGGTCTGCGCTATAATAATGATGAGCGCGACTATAGCGTGGTGCGTTCACAGGATACGCAATTCCCGACCTTCCTGCAAAACCCGCTCGGCACGGTTACCCGCTCGGTTGAAGACGATAACATCACTTGGGATGCCAGCATCACCTATGCCGCGACCGATGACATCAACCTCTATGCTCGCGTCGCCAAAGGCTATCGCGCACCGAGCATTCAGGGCCGCATCCTGTTCCCGCCTGCAACAGCAACCCCGCTGGAAGACGGCGTTACGGTTGGCGATTCCGAAACCAGCCAATCCTATGAGGCCGGTATTAAGGCGACGGTCCTAGACGGTCGCGGCCGGATCAACCTCAACGGTTTCCTCTATAATCTCAACGATGCGCAGCTGACAGCAGTAGGCGGCGGCGTGAATGCCAATCGCTTGATCAATGCCAACAATGTGCGCGGCTATGGACTGGAACTGGACATGGAATTCAAGCCGGTGCCGGCATTGCTGCTGACCGCTGGCCTCAGCTACAACAACACCGAAATCCGGGATAACGGCCTGACCACAGCAGCTTGTGGTGCGACCCGCGTCGACACGTTTCCGGATGTCTCGCTCTGCACCTTGCTCGACCCGATTGTGACTCCAGCGGCTCCATTTTCCGCTGCCATCGTCAACATTGATGGCAACAGCCTACCACAGAGCCCGCGCTGGATTGCGAACTGGACAGCCGCCTACAGCATCCCAGTAGGCGCCGGCGAAGTCTATGCTTACACCGACTGGTCCTATCGTTCGAAAATCAACTTCTTCCTCTATGAATCAGTTGAATTTCAGGATGGTGGCCAACTCGAAGGCGGTCTGCGCATCGGCTATAAAACCGACAGCTTCGACGTTGCCGGTTTTGTTCGCAACCTGACCAATGATCAATCCGCTGTCGGCGCGATTGACTTCAACAACTTAACCGGTTTCGTCAACGAACCGCGCATCTGGGGCATTGAAGCCGGATTCAAATTCTAGGCAGCGTCCCGCAATAATCTTGCTGTGCCCCCGCGTAGGCGGGGGCCCATCTCCTATTGGTGCGACCGGATGCAGATGTCAGAGATGAGCAAGACTTCAGGTCAGCGCTTTCCTCTTCGCGAGCCTTTTTACACTAGAACCGGAGATAGGCCCCCGCCTACGCGGGGGCACAGCGGTGGGTTATGGTGCGCAATGATAGGTGCACATGTATCAAAACTCGAACGCCTTTTGCTCAACCTCAACAGCGGGCTCTTCTTTCACCTCTTCGACCCCCTCGAGATTCGCCAGCGTCAGCCCGAGTAGACGCACGCCATTTTCCACCGGCATAATGCTAGCAAGCAATTCACGGCCGATATCGGCAAATTCCGCTTTGCCTTCGACATTGCGTTCCAGTGATTTGGAGCGGGTAATCTGCCGGAAATCAGCATATTTGGCTTTCAGCGTCACGGTCCGCCCTCGCGCGCCGGTTTTCTCGATACTGTTCCAGACGATATCGATAATCTTCTCCATCGCCTCTTCGAGATCCGTGTCGCTGACCAGATCGCTGCCATAGGTGCGTTCGCCACCGACCGATTTGCGAATACGGTTGGGCTTGACCTCGCGGTGATCGACACCGCGAGAGGCGCGGAAGAGATAGCCGGCCGATTTGCCAAAATGCTGGCGGAGAAAATCCTCTGACTGTGCTCGCAAATCCGCGCCCGTGTGGATATCCAGCTTCGCCATCCGCTCGCCAGTCTTTGGACCGACGCCAAAAAAACGCCGCACCGGCAGTTGCGCGACAAAATCCGCACCTTGATGCGGTTTGATGACGCAAATCCCGTCAGGCTTGTTCTGGTCCGATGCTATTTTGGCGATAAACTTGTTATAGCTTACCCCGGCACTGGCGGTCAGCTGGGTCTGTTTCTTGATCTCGGCGCGGATCATTTCTGCAATCCGCGTTGCGTTGCCAATGCCCATTTTGTCTTGCGTCACATCAATATAGGCTTCGTCCAGCGATAACGGCTCGACAAGATCGCTATGAGTGCGGAAGATCGCCCGGATCTGTTGCGACACTTCCCGATACACATCAAAACGGTGTTTGACGAAAATCAGGTCGGGACAGCGCCGTTTCGCGGTCACCGATGGCATGGCCGAACGCACGCCAAATTCACGCGCTTCATAGCTCGCCGCCGCGACAACCCCGCGTGCCGCTGATCCGCCGACCGCCACGGGCTTGCCGCGAAGCTCTGGATGATCGCGTTGTTCGACACTCGCGAAAAAGGCATCCATATCAATATGGATGATTTTACGGATGCCGAGCTGCTCACTCATGGAGCGTTTTCGGTCGCCTTGCGATAACGGTCCATGAGCGTTGCGGGAACCGTCATTCTGACCATCGGCGGGAAGCTCGCCCGCGCGCCGCAACTGACATAGTTCATTGCCGGACTATCATCATCGCCGCGAAACTTACCGCCTTCATATATTTCAATTTGCTCATCATAATAGCGCAAAACCGGGAAGTTTTTGGTAACGCCATTCCTGATCTCTGACAGCCCGTACCAACCGGTTGCCGAGTCAAAGCGCACATCCTTGATACGAATAGTACATATATGGGCATTGGCGCCGACCGCATCTCCTGTCGCATATAAACCGCCATCCGCGCTTCGCCCGACGAGCATGCTTGAGCGCGCCTCGTTGGCCAATATTGGTATCAGCTGCTGGTAGCTCAGCGACTCGACCACTTCCTTGGTCAGCGGGAGCACCTCTTCCACGAACAAGGCTTCCTCACCGGATCTCAACCAGTCCGGTTCTCCTAACAAACCAATTAATTGCCCGACACGCTGGTCATAAGATTTGCGCAAACAATCAGTGGGATATTCGTTTGCGCCACAGGCGTTGCGATCTTTCAGCCAGGCTTTCTGACTGGCCTTAACATCGCTGCCTTGCTTGCGTGCCGCTTTATATAAGGCCGCCACCCGCCGGTCAGATTGTCGCAGGGCGCTGTTATATTCGCCGCAAATTTCTTTCTCGACATCGGTTCTGGCTTTGTCGCAATCGAATGACGGCGCATCATTTTCCTCAGCCGCAAGGGCGGACGCCATCAATACCGCCCAAGTTTCGGGCAGCACCATGACCTTTTCGTCGCCGCCCGCGATAAATACGGCTCCCATATTGCGAGCATCCTTGAGTTCGGTCAGCTGACGCGGACTGATGACCGTCTGGTTCAACACCGCGCCCGTCAAATTGGCATCATAAAAACCAAAGCTGCTGATATCAGCAAAAGCCAGCTTTGTGCCTCGCGCGCTAATCCCGTTGCGATTGATCGGGCAGCCATCGCTGACGGTAATCCCGCAATCAAATTTGAAACCGGTTAAGTCGGCGGCGTCGATATTCAGCCCCTGAACATCACCGTCCCAACCACCATCCAGCTTGCCACTGCTCCAGTTAGCGGCCTTGGCATCAACGCGGGCAAAGCTGCTGCTGCGGATCAGGATATCGGGCATCCTTGCCCCGATCATCCCGGCCGCTTCCATATTCGATTTAATGAAACCAAGGCCCGGAGCCTTAGCTCCCGTCCAGTCCGATCGGCTGAGATCGCTTTCGACAAAGCAGATGTTGGACAGCTCCACACCGGTAAAATCCCAACCCGAAAAATTGCCACCTTCGATCAAGATGGTCTTGTCACCTGCGGCCTGCGAATAGCCAGCGAGCTGTTCTGGCGAAGTGATTTTCGCACCATCATAGGTCCGCATCGCTTCCCCAGCGCGCGCGCCATCGACACTGCCGTAGATATTACCATAAGCATATTGGCAACCGGGCACCGGCGGGGTTGGCAATTGCGCAGAGGCGGACGAAGCGGCAAAAAACAGCGCCAACACAGCGCCCCAAAGCAACAATATGGCTTGTTTATCAACGATCCCGAAAAACTCCCTGTTCATATGCTCACCTATAGCATTTTCACCTATAGCCACGATGAATATTAGTTGCCATAGCCCGCCAGTGAATAACAAGTCTCTCCCTTTTCCGATCGGCCGGATTGAGCTGATCTTCATGATGGCTAGCCTGATGTCGCTCAACGCGCTGGCGATCGACATCATGCTGCCAGCGCTCGGCCTGATTTCCGATGATTTTGGTCTGACGGGCGAGAATGACCGGCAATGGATCATCACATCCTATATTTACGGTATGGCCATCGGGTCGATCCTCTATGGCTCGCTAGCGGATCGCTATGGCCGGAAACCGGTGCTTGTGGTGACGACGGTCATTTATGTGGCCTTTGGCATCCTCTGCGCGTTTAGCGAAAGCTATGATCTGCTGCTCACCGCGCGGTTCATTCAGGGGCTCGCAGCCTCGGCCATGGGCGTGCTCGCCAACAGTATCATTCGCGATCGCTATGAAGGCGATGCGATGGCGCGGACCATGTCGACCATCATGATGGTATTCATGGCCGTGCCGGTGCTGGCACCAATGCTCGGCCAGCTTGTTCTGGTCTTTGCGCCGTGGCAGGTGATTTTTATCGTCCTCTCCGCTTTCGGAGCCATAGCCCTGCTATGGTTGCTCATCCGCTTGCCCGAAACGCTCCATCCTGAAGATAAAACGCTGATCAACATGTCCTCCGTGGTCGGTTCCTGGCGGCAAGTGATCATGCACCGCAATGCCCTGGGTCATGTCCTCGCCAGTGGCGTAATGATGGCACCCCTCTTTGCCTTTATCGCGTCCGCGCAACAGATTTTTTTCAACACTTTTGATGCAGCCGATATCTTTGTTTTCATCTTTGCGGTTAATGCCATGGCCATGGCCTTTGGCAATTTCATCAACAGCCGGATCGTGATGCGCTTTGGAGCACGCCGCGTGTCGCAAGCGGCGCTGATCTTCTTTATATTCATCGCGATCATCCATCTCGCGGTGACGCTGGCTGGATGGCTTACTCTACCGCTGTTCGTAGTTTTGCTCGCGGCATCCATGGGCATGGTTGGCTTTACCGGCGCGAATTTCAGTTCCATCGCCATGCAGCCTTTTGGCAAAAATGCGGGCGTCGCGTCTTCTTTTCAGAATTTTACCCGGACGTTGATATCGGCCGCAATTGGCGGCGCGATCGGCCTGCAATTTGATGGCTCCACCCTGCCATTGGTCATCGGATTTTTCTTTTGCGGCATCGCGGCCTTTCTGTTTATCCTGTGGGCCGAAAAAGGGGTCCTTTTCCGCCGCGTTCAGACAGCGGTAAAGAAAGAGCCGCTAAGGACGACCGAACAGACATCATAGGATAGACCCACATGAATCAATTGCCGATCGCGAAAACCACCATTTTGATTGCAGGCCTAATGGCGGCATCACCGGCGCTGGCCGCTGACTCGATTCATGGCAACTGGGTCACCCAGGACCGCGATGCGATTGTGAAAATTAGTAAATGCGGCGATACGGTCTGCGGTCGTATCCACAAATATCTCGTAACGCCGCCCAATGGCGTGAACCAGAAAGACACTAATAACCCCAACAAGAAACTGCGTAACCGCAAACTTCTGGGCATCGCGATTCTGACCGGGTTTAAACCGGATGGAAAAATCTGGCGCGGCAAAGTTTATGATCCCAAAAGCGGTAAAACCTATCGTTCAGAAGTTAGTCTAACGTCGCAGACAAAACTGAAGATGAAGGGCTGTATTGCCTTCTTCTGTCAGGGTCAGAATTGGACTCGGGCGAAATAGTTTTCTGCCAAGGCCGAAATTACTTATCCATCTCCGCAATCCATTCGCTCAGCAGCGCCGCACCTTCTTCATGCACCAAGGATCGGCCGACCTCGGGCATCGCCACGCCGGGCTCCAAGCTTTTGAGCCGGTGCATCATGATACTCTTGTCCGGCTCGCCCGGTGCAATCGCAAAGGCAAAACCGCCGCTGCCACGCCCAGCCGCGACCGGACGTTTGCCAACACCCAGATGGACGGGCGATTCTTCTTCATAAGTCAGAAATAGGCCGCTATTGCTCGCCGAGCCTTGCCGGTTGTGGCAATGAGCGCAGTTAATATCGAGATAGGCGCGCGCACGGTTTTCCAGTGGCATGGCTGTATTGCCAAAGTCCGGTATCGGCGGATGATCGCGGCTCGGCTGTTCCAGCATCGCGTTGCTGAGCAGCATATCGAGCGTATCATGCGTCAGGTTGCGCATTTTTGGCCCAATCGGCACCACGGCGTTTGAAAGCGAATGACATTCCTTGCACTGGTTTTTGTTCGGCACGGCATAGCTGATGTCGCGCGCGGTACCCGACGGATCGGTAAAGCGCACCGGAAGCCTAGTTCCCGCCACCTTTAATGTCGCTTCGGTCTGCTCGGCATTCCAGACATAGGGTAAGGCAATCCAGCCATCGGCGCGGTGCAATAGCAGACGGGTTTCGAGCAGCCGGTCCTTGCCATCAATCTTATAGCCAAAGCTTTTGATCAACGCGGAGCCGACCGGAAATTCCAGCCGGCCGTCACCATCGGCCACGGCCTGCTGCCCTGCGGGAACATAAATATAGCGATATTTCTCGGCATAGTCGGTGAACAGCGCGCTGTTGAGCCGATAGAGCTCAACCCCCTTATTGGGTTTCCACCCGGCAGCATCGGTAAAGAAACCAAATTCCGACAGCTTTTTCGGCATGCCATCCGCCATAATCACCGCGTCGGCCACCGGCGCCAATCGCTTTGTTGGCGCGGCGCTGACCGCGAAACCGGCAACACAGAGGGCAATGGCGGCGAGGAAGGTGCGCATTATTTCAGGGCTGCCTCCATTGAGGCAGGCAAGACGATGGGTGACAATGCGACGGCTTCTCCGGCACCGCTTGGCTTGTCGAGCGATGGCTTGGCTTCGGTCGGTGCCTGACCGACTTTTGTCAGGCCAAGATTGAGGATCGCAACCGCGTCATTGACGATAAGGCCTTTGCCGAGGCCATCATAAACAATCGCGGGGAGCGCGCCGCCAAATGCCGCCGCCAGCTGCTTGCCGCCGTCAAAATCAGGAGCGAAACCAGCACGGCCATAGACATTATCGGCGATATAGACGTCGCGCGGCGTTGGGTCATAATTGGCATCGTCAAATTTCTGCGTATAGGCCACCACCATCACGTTGGTCGTGCCATTGTTGATCATGGCATTTTCGACCACTTGTACATTGCGGTTGGCCATCACCATTACGCCTGTACCAGCCGGAACGCTGGCGACAATATTGCCCTCTGGCGCAAAATTGTCGGTATTATTGTTGATGATCGCATTGCGCGCAACCAGCACATTATGTCCGCCCATTTGCGGCAGGTTCGGCAAGTCGAACACCAATATGCCGCCGGTATTTTCGGTTACGAGATTTTCGGTGACCTCGGCATCAAAGCTGTTTTCTATCTCAATCCCTGCGACATTTTCGATCGCGGTGTTGCGCCGGACGATGATATTTTTCGACTGCCCCACATAGATACCGGCATCAGAGGCCCCGCGCACCACGCTGTCCTGCACCAATATGTCGCTCCCCTCGACCGGGTAGATGCCATAAGCGCCATTGGTCGCCTTGGGTCCGCCGGTCCATTCCACGCGGATCGCATGGTAGACAATCCGGTCTGCGCCTTTGGATTTAATGCCGTCGCCCTTGCTGTCCTCGACCGCAAAATCGCGCAAAACCACATCGTCAGAGGTTACCAGCAGGCCTTCTCCGGCACCCAATTGTCCGGCAAAGCTGAGGATGCTCTTATCCATCCCGGCACCGCGCACGATCACTCTATCAACATCAAGCGACAGGCCATCGGTTAGTTCGAATGTCCCTATACCCAGTTCGACAATATCACCCGGCTCGGCCAGAATTAGCGCTTCCTGCAACCGCTCCTGCGCGTCTGCGCCAGCTTCGATGGTGATCGTCTTGGCAAATGCCGGCATGGTGCAGCACAAAGCGGTAGCGGCTAGTAACGTCCGGATCATATTTCTCTCTCCCAATTGGGCAGATAATGACGCAATTTTACGCCGTTGCCAAGAGCATTGACAGGGATGTCAGTAGACAAAGGTACAAGGACAGGTTGTGCTCCGCACGTGATGCAACCAAAAAAGGGATTCTCGGACGACTAAGCTAGTGTCCGCTTTGGGCGCAAAAGCGGACGCTAGAAACTTACTGAATATATCCGGTTCATCGCACTTTATTGATGATTGCAAGCTGGTTAGAGTTTGCAAATTATTATCCAAATTGCGCTATTCGTCTTGCTCCAATTAAATCACTAAGGGAATCTCGGGTGTACAAGTTTCAAGCTGTTGACGGATTTACGGTGGTTACTGGTTATCCAGATGGAAAAGATTGGATCTTTGAAGGCATTGGGCGATCTGGGATTATTAATGCTGATGGTGATTGGTTATGGCAAATCGCATCTGACAGAACCTTTCGGGTATACGATATTCTTCAGAAAACTGAGAAGTTCAGACTCGAATTAGATAATATTAGCCCCCGAGACTCTTTGGCAGTCGCTGGCCTGGATGGTCAGTTTATCTATCTAATCTGTCCCTCGTCCAAGTCGGATGATAAACCCAAGCCTTCGAGAATATATAAGTTAGAGACCGTGACGGGAACTATCCTTTGCGACCGTGATGGCCCGACATTCAATGGAATAATAAACTCCGCTGTAATCATGCCCGATGGAGCACTTTTACTTGCGACCTTCGGCAGGCGTGATGAAAAGGCTGTGTCGCTAATGACAAGGTTTGATCCTTCCGATCTCAAATCGGAAGAGAGCTTTATTGAAATGCCTAAAATACCGGCGGGCTATCGAACCATCAATTGGTTGACTCATAGCCCAGACGGTAAATATTGGTTTCGCCAGGACCATAGCAGCCTGCCAATTGAAAAACGTAGTGCCGGTCCAGGCCAGCCGGAGCGAAGATATTATGGCTTAACCCTGCAAATGTGGACGGCATTTCCGTTGAAATTTGAAAAACGGATTGTCGTTGCCTGGTTGAAGGCTGAAGAACTGCCAGACGCAACAAATACTATGTCTTCAATTCGCAAGCGTATTGCCGAGGACAGGCCTCAAGGTGACGATAATACGATCACCCGATTGTCCAATATCAGAGGAAAAATATTCGGTCGCAAAACGAATGAGGTTTTGGTGCAAGAAAATACGCCAAATCTTGCAACTAGGGAAATGCTAATGTCAGCTCCTGAACGTGATCGTCTGTGGTCGTTGATTGCGCTGGGCTTTAAAGCAGCGGATCACTCTGGCAATGATCCTTTTCCAAGCCGCGAGGACTTTGGAACACAAGTTGAGGCAAACGACGATCTCTGGAATGGAATCAGCAAGAACCTCAATGATTTCTACGACTCTGGTTTCAGTAATATTCGAGGCTGGCAAACCGATGGCAAAGCATTTTGGATGGACCGAAGCGGGTTTCTAATCTGCGTCGGTATTGATGGCCATGTATCGCCACGACTTTGGAGTGAACGAATGGGTTTCAAGACTGGCATGGTCATACCATGGGTCAACCAACCACATCGAATAGAAATAGGAACCGATCGAAGACTAACTGCTGTGATGCCTGACGTTCCAGCAACTGCAAAAAGGGAAGGTCAAACTACTGGAACGATGATTTACGAAGGTGTTAACTCAATAGATCGGTTCGAGCCGTTGATGATTTCTATCGCTGACGACGGCTGGGAAGCAGGGTTGGATGCCATACCCAAAAGCGCCTTTGACAAAGACAAATACACGAGAAAAGTTAGAAAAATCCGCAAAGACAGGAGCACTATTCGAATACCCCTCACATCAATGGAATGTACGCATCGTCTTGAAGCAATCAACAGCCTAATACAGATTATGGATAGAGACTTTCCTAACAGGGCCTGTGATCATCAAATTAATATCTCATTCGAGTTGGGTGGCACTTCCATCTCGGAACAAGAATTTTTTGATAGCGTTGCAGACAGGGATCGTGACTGGGCGCTGCCGGCTTTGAAGAGTTTGATTGAACGCTTTGTGGCCGTAAGTAAATTTGGCAAGGAAACAGTGTATAGCTTCTCTGACAAAGGCGAGTGTTTGTTCGGACATGCTGTATTGAGGCTGGCGCAGCTAGACCATTCTTCACTTCCTTTAATCCAACAATTTGGCCAGTTGATGGATGGGGGACACGAATATTATTTCCCGAGTGAGATTATTCCCGCACTGATTAAAGCGCATGGCTGGACTGAAGAAATGCTGGATTTTGGATTTTGGGTGATCTTGTTCAATTTCTACAATACATATGACGACCCGACGAGAGTATGGCGTGATTTTGGGCTGGCTAAAGCCCTTTCTGGAAAAGATCCAATCGAAATCGCCAGAAGAGTGGTCAGTGTTTATGAACCAGAAGTTGAAAGCGAGAGGTTGAATTGGAACGACCTCTTTCACCTCAAAAAATGCCTTGGGTCAGATATCACAGAGTGGGACCGTATCTTCTTCGAAGCGCTGGAAAATATATTGCCGGATTTCACTGTTAGCTAATGTCCGCTTTCGGGATATTGCGGACACAGATCACACTTGGAATTGGGTGAAGAATTTCAGCCTTGTTATGAGGCTGAGTTCGCTAGCTCTCCAGTTAGTGCCGCGTGAAATCGGCCAATGGCGCTTTCAAACAAACCAAATTCCAGAAATTCATTTGCACCGCTTTTTAAGCCGCGCTGTGCGCCA
Source organism: uncultured Sphingomonadaceae bacterium (assembly GCA_947489315.1). Classification (GTDB taxonomy): domain Bacteria; phylum Pseudomonadota; class Alphaproteobacteria; order Sphingomonadales; family Sphingomonadaceae; genus Parasphingorhabdus. The sequence continues at coordinate 151,253 of CANLCX010000001.1, read as the reverse complement.
AGAACCACCTCGCGATCTTCCATAGCGCCTGCTTTGGCAAATTCCTGTCCTTCTAAAATAGCGTCCAGTTTTTTTCCCTCTTCCGCGCAATCGGACAACAGAAACATATGCTGGCGCGTCAATTCAAGCCCGAGTGGTTCCAAGATTACAACTTGCATGCAATCTGGGAAGGTTGAAATAATGATGTTGGGAAAGAGGTGATAAACAAAAGTTATCCTGCCGTTGGTTGACCAAGCTGATTTTGGTTTATCCCGTAATCCTTCAATGGCTTGATAGGGAAAAGCAATTCGGCTGTTGTGATCAAATGATTCAACTACCGTTAAATTGTCATATTGAACCGGAAAGAAAGTTGTCTGGTGGGTTGAACGGATATGGTAGCCTTCTAAAGCGCTCTCCAGATGAAGCTTCCAATTCGCCTCAATTTCAAATGTTTCCGATTTGATGACGCGACATCCGTCCGGGATTAAATCGGGCAAATCGGTCTCATCTTTGACGCCATTGGTGCTCGGGTCTTGCTTTATGAACACCAGTCCATTTTTTTCCAAACAATCTACAGAAACCAGGCCGCGATTTTCCTTGTTCAGGTCAGGAAACCCTTCCTTATGGGGCACGCTGCGAAGTGCACCATCATTGCCATAGGACCAACCATGATAGGGGCATACAAACATGTTGGCGCAACCCTGACCAGTGGCAACCTGGACGCCGCGATGCCGGCATGCGTTGCGAAAAGCTCTCACTTTTCCGTCGCTTCCCCTGACTACGACTAATGGGATTCCAGCTGTATCCCTCGCGATATAGTCGCCTGATTTGGGCAATGCCGCAGAAGGGCAAAAGACGACCCAACGTTTACGTAACAATGCCAACTCTGCATCAAGTCGCTCGGCAGATTGATAGTTTTTTGTCGGCTCCTTCCAGCTGGATTGGCCAACATCGGTGGTTTTGTTGTCGATATGATCAAATATCCGCGCAATTATGTCTTGGTCTGACATCAACGCAGCCGAACTGCGACTTTCATCATGTTTGAAAACTTCCTGCGTCGCCATAGCCTTTGCTTTCATCGGAGATATTAAGTGACAGAGCGAATATTGGTAACGCAAGGGTCGCTGGATGACCATTATATGTTTTAGATAGTTTGGCTGGCCGCAGATATTTGCATTGCCGACCAACAGTAAGTCAGGGGAGCATTGGTTTACAGACCTCTACGGCTCGAGCTATCATAAACTCCTGACGTCCGTTTTCGGGATATTGCAAACGCTCGAAAAAGCGCTTTCCTACACGGATCGGGTTGTGATATTTTCGTTTTGCTCTTTCTCAGTTGTCGATATTCATCCGGCGTTCCGGCCCATTTGTCGGGCCCGAAATCCGAGGAAATTTTTAGGCTATTCTGTGTAGAAAGCGTATAAACTGTCCATCGTTGTCCAACAGGACAAACGATTTAACCATCTAAAATATATAGTTTTTCTATAATAACGGCCCCATACAACTAGGCGTCGGCCAAAATCCAGTCGACCGCCGCATCGGCATGGATTTCCGTGCTGTCATAAATGGGCAGTATATTCGCTTTCGCATCGACGATCATCGCCAATTCCGTTGATGCCAGGACAACCGCATCAACCTCTTGCTTGGCAATGTCGGTGATGAAGGTTTTCAGGGTGCGCTCTGAATCCCGGGTGACCTTACTAAACATCAATTCTTCGTAGATGATCCGGTCTATCTCCCCAACCCGGTCTTCATTCGGCGGGGTCAGAGTGATGCCCTTACCCACCAGACGCTTGCGATAGAAACCCTCGGTCATCACATTGCGCGTGCCGATCAATGTCGCGGTTTTCCTGCCCTCAGCGATCATTTTATCGCCCACGATATCGGCGATATGCAGGATCGGCACACCCACTTCAGGGGCAACCTGTTCATAGACTTTATGCATGGCGTTGGAGCAGATCAATATGGCGGTCGCGCCGGATTGCTCCAGCCGCTTGGCAGACCGCGTCATCAGGCCTGCTGCGGCATCCCAATCGTCATCCGACTGCAGACGCGCATAATCGTTGAAATTGACGCTTTCCATCAACAGATGCGCGCTGGCAAAGCCGCCCAGCTTGCGCTGCACCTCTTTATTGATCCGGCGATAATAGGATTCCGTGGAAACCCAGGACATTCCGCCAATCAGGCCAATTTTCCGCATAGATTGCATCCCTGATAAAGTTATACGCTTGCCAGGAATGGGATATCCTAGAGCGCCTTAACAATGTCCTCGCACATTTTCTTTGCATCGGACAGTAGCATCATCGTCTGGTCCATATAGAAAACTTCATTGTCGACGCCAGCATAGCCGACACCGCCCATCGAGCGTTTGATAAAGAAGATGGTCTTGGCTTTTTCAACATCGAATACGGGCATGCCATAAATGGGGGAGCCCTTGTCGGTCTTTGCCGCCGGGTTCACCACATCATTGGCGCCGATGATGAACGCCACATCGGCCTGCGCAAATTCACTGTTAATATCCTCCAGCTCGAACACCTCATCATAAGGTACATTGGCTTCGGCCAGCAGCACATTCATATGGCCCGGCATCCGGCCTGCGACCGGGTGAATGGCATATTTGACGTTCACGCCCTCTTCTTTGAGCATATCGCCCATTTCCCGCAAAGCATGCTGGGCCTGTGCCACCGCCATGCCATAGCCGGGAATGATGATGATATTCTCCGCTTGCTTCATCATATAGGCCGCATCTTCCGCACTGCCGCGTTTCCACGGACGGTCGATTTTTTCAGCTCCGTCTGATGATCCGCTGCTGTCCGCACCAAAGCCGCCGGCAATCACGCTGATGAAGCTGCGGTTCATCGCCTTACACATGATGTAAGAGAGGATCGCACCGGACGAGCCGACCAGCGCGCCGGTAATGATCATCGCGGTATTACCCAGCGTAAAGCCCATTGCCGCTGCGGCCCAGCCGGAATAGCTGTTCAGCATCGACACAACGACCGGCATATCCGCGCCGCCAATCGGAATGATCAGCAGGAAGCCGATGATAAAGGCCAGCGCCAAGATGATCCAGAAGACCATCGCTGTTTCCGCCGTTGGCAGGATCGCAAAATAAGCGGTCAGGCCAATGATACCCGACAGCACGCCAAGATTGATAACGTGGCGCCCTGGCAACATGATCGGTGCACCCGACATATTGCCGTTGAGTTTCAGGAAGGCGATAACCGAACCGGAGAAGGTAATCGCGCCAATGGCAACACCCAGGCCGAGTTCGATGCGGCTGACGACCAATAGCTCGCCTGCACTATCCAATATGCCAAAGGCACCGGGATTGAGATAGGCAGCGACGCCAACCAGCACTGCGGCCATACCGACAAGGCTATGAAAACCGGCCACCAGTTGGGGCATGTCGGTCATCGCGATCTTGCGCGCGACAATGAACCCGAAACCGCCACCAATGGCAATCGCCACACCGATTTCCGGCAGGCTGGCAATATCATGGGTGATCAATGTGGTGACCACGGCGATCAACATACCGATCATGCCATAGCGGTTACCCGCGCGGCTGGTTTCCGGTGATGACAGGCCGCGTAGAGCGAGAATGAACAATATGCCAGAGATCAGATAGGCCACGGCAACCCATGGATTGACCGCTTCGCCCGAAGCCGCCATCGCTGGCGTTGAAAATGCCAGTGCACCTGCCAAGGCAGGTGCCCATCTCCACAGCTTGCGTCCAGACGCAACAGCAGGAGATGGACCCCGGATCAAGTCCGGGGCACGAGTAACGGCGTTTGCTAGATGATCACGGCGCATTATTTGCGCTCCTTTTTCTTGTACATTGCGAGCATCCGCTCGGTCACGGCAAAGCCGCCAAATATGTTCACGCTGGCCAGAACAACGCCCACCAGCCCCAGCCATTTCGCGGTCTGACCACCATCAGCCTGCGACCCAGCCGCAGCCGCAATCAGCGCCCCGACAATGATCACCGAGCTAATCGCATTGGTCACCGCCATCAACGGCGTATGCAAAGCCGGTGTCACCGACCAGACCACATAATAGCCCACAAAACAGGCCATCACGAAAATTGAGAGAATTGATATAAAGTCCATTTATGTTTCCTGCGTAAGTTCCAAAAAAAGAGAACTGGCCTCTTGCAACCACGCCTCTTGACGACTCAACGACTCTTCCATTTCAGCCATCAAGTGTTTATCCTTATTTTTCTCCCAATCTTGCGGAGGCCCCATACACATCCTTGCATGAGCTTTGGGAATAAGAGACACTATAACTGTCGGCTTCCAACGGAAATCGCCCTCAATAAGAAAGTCTTTTTCTGCTTTTACATTGTCGATCAACTCATTGATTTGTTGATCGGTCGATTCAAATTTATCCCAATAACCAAGCCGCGAAGTGGGATCAGGTATCTCGGAACAAAACCGATATCCGCCACAATAACCCCCTCCACATTTTGTCACTGGGTTTTGAATCATTGATGTCAAGCGCGATCTTTTTTCATAATCAGTCACAAAGACCTGATCGAAAGCGCGCCAGCCGATTGGTTGGCTGCAACCTGCTAAAAAACTGACAAGTATTATGGGAGATAGCACTCTCACCCCAACAACCGCTCATTCACAACTTTACCGTCTTTGGTCAGCCGTATTCCGATCGTCACCTCATCGTCATCGGGCAGCACGGGCCGCTTGGCCTCTTCGTCCCAATAAGCGCTGAGGAAATTATAGAGGTTACGAGAGAACAAAGCTGAACTGTCCGCCGCCATGCTGGATGGCATATTATTGGCTCCGACAATCTTGACGCCATGTTTTTCGACCACTTTGCCAGCAACCGCGCCTTCGACATTACCGCCTTGCTCAGCGGCCAAATCGACAATCACGCTGCCGGTGCGCATCGTCGCGATCTGAGCATCACTGATCAACCGCGGTGCAGGGCGTCCCGGGATCAGGGCGGTGGTAATCACAATATCCTGCTTAGCGATATGTTTGGATACCAGTTCAGCCTGTGCTTTCTGATATTCCTCACTCATTTCCGTGGCATAACCGCCGGTGCCCTCGCCTTCGATGCCAGCGACATCTTCGACGAAAATCGGCTTCGCACCGAGCGACTGAATTTGTTCCTTGGTCGCAGCCCGCACATCAGTCGCGGAGACTTGCGCACCGAGACGCCGGGCGGTTGCAATGGCTTGCAAGCCGGCAACGCCAACACCCATGATGAAGCAACGCGCCGCAGATACCGTGCCTGCCGCCGTCATCATCATCGGAAATGCGCGGCCATAATGGGAGCCTGCTTCCAGCACAGCCTTATAACCGGACAAGTTCGACTGTGATGATAGTATATCCATCGACTGCGCCCGCGTAATCCGCGGCATGAATTCCATCGCCAGTGCATCAATGCCGAGCTTGGCATATTCATCAACCCGCTTGCGTTCGCCAAAGGGATTGAGGCTAGCAACTAGCCACGCACCCTTTTTCATACCCTTGAGCGATTTAGGATCCGGTCCCTGCACGCCCAGCACGATATCGGCATCCTTCAGAGTCGCTGCGCGGGTGCCCGTGCTGGCCCCTTCGGCTTCATAATCCGCATCTGTCACCGAAGCGGACAGGCCTGCGCCTTTTTCGACCGCCATGGTAGCGCCCAGTGCCGTGAACTTCTTTACCGTCTCCGGGGAAGCACTAACCCGCCGCTCGCCGTCGGCGAGTTCTTTCAATACCGCTATTTTCAAGGATTATTCCAATCAGGTAACAAGAAGAATGATGACCAATATCGTCACCAGGGCCGTAATAATCGAACCGATTTTGAGCCAGCCCAAAAAGCGGCCATAAGTTTCTTCTGCAGATTTCATATTATTGTCAGAAGCCATGATTCCTCCAAATATTCGAATAAAGATTGTCGCTGCTCTAACCATATATATCGCATCGCTCAAGGCCCAGCAGCCTGATTTATCCTAATAAGAGTGATAGAAAATATCAGCCCTTCTTAATCCGGTCTTTACCCCTCGTTGCTACATTATTGGTTCATTCTGGCACATATGGGATAAAAATGGCTCAAAACGGCACAAAATTGCTGATGTTAATCGATGATGAGCCGGCACAATGCCGGTTAATCTCTGCCCTTGCATCGCGGGCCGGCTATCGCACGATCTTTGCGCGTGATGCCGAAACCGCCATCGCCACATTGGGCACACAGGATGGTATGATGCTGGATGCCATCATTCTCGATCATTGGGTGCCAGGCTCCGAAGCGACCGAATTAATTGCCGAACTAAAATCCCGTCGCCCGGCCTTGCCGATATTAATGCTCACTGCTGTTGGCTCGATCACCGAAGCTGTGGACGCCGTCCGCGCCGGTGCAACCGATTATCTCATCAAGCCCGTTGCCCCCGAACAAATGTTGCAGGCGCTGACCGCTGCAGTGGAAAGTTCCAAGGAAGCCGGTGAGTTACAACCGCTGAGCGAAAAGATTTCGGCGCCATTAGAATTTGAAGAAATTGTCGGTGCAGCCCCTGCTTTTCGGGCCGCGCTCGCCATCGCCGCCAAAGCGGCTCGTGCGCGCGTACCCGTTCTGATTGAAGGTGAAGGCGGCGTCGGCAAAGAAGTCATCGCCGATGCTATCCACGCAGCCAGCCCACGTTCAAAGCTGCCGATGCTTAAAATCAACTGCGGCGCGATTACCGGCAACTTGCTCGATTCGATTCTCTTTGGTCATGAGAAAGGCGCATTTACCGGCGCCTTTGATCGCAAAATCGGCCTGCTGCAACAAGCCGAGGGCGGCACCATATTTCTGGACGAAGTCGACCGGATTCCAGCCGAAACACAGGTGCGCCTGCTCCGTTTCCTGAAAACATCGGAAATCCAGCCGCTCGGCAGCCCCAACAGCTTTCAAATTGATGTCCGAATCATCGCGGCGACCAACCGTCAGTTAGAGCAGGAAGTCAAAAAGGAGCGGTTCCGCGAAGATCTTTATTACCGGATGAATGTGGTGCAGCTTACGATCCCGCCGTTGCGTGACCGCACTGGTGATATTCCGGCTCTTGCCCGGCATTTCCTGTCGCGCCTCGCCCTGCAACCGGGGCTTCGTAGCCTTGGCATTACCGATGAAGCACTGAACCTGCTCCGCAGCTATCAATGGCCCGGCAATGTCCGCCAGCTACAAAGCGTTTTGTTCCGCGCCGCCGTGATGTGCGACCGCGATGCACTGACCTGCGATGAGTTTCCGCAGATTGCTTCTTTTGTAGCCGAGTCCGGTGATGCCCATCCGCATTTGCTCAGCAGCCCCGAAGGCATTGGTATTACGCTATATTCGGAGGACGGCAATTTGCGTCCGCTCGAAGAAATAGAAGCGGATGTGATTCGTCTCGCCATCGGCCATTATCGCGGGCGGATGACGGAAGTCGCGCGCCGTCTGGGCATTGGTCGCTCGACACTCTATCGCAAATTGGCTGATCTCGGGATCGACAACGCAGCCTGAAAATGCTGCTTGATTGAACTGCCGCATCTTCTGAGTTGAAGTTTAACGCGCTACTCCCTAAGTCTAGCCGATATGAAAAACATGCGATCCCCATTCCCGATTAGCGCTGCCCTAACAGCAGCCCTGTTTCTTTCCTCTTGCGGCAAACAGGAAGCCGTTGGCGATGTCCCTTCCGGTGAAGAGCTGGCGAAACAGGCTGATGCTGCCAGCAAAGCGATTCGGGACGAAGAAGCGGCTGCCAATGCTGATGGTGTCGCCCCTGTTATCGATAGCGCCGAAATGACCAGCTACGCCAATGCGCTGCGCGGATTTTCGATCATGGTCCCAAAAGACTGGGCCGCTGACGAAAATGCGAGTGATGATAATGGCCAGGTCTTTAATGATGCGGAATCAAAAGCCACTCTCACCGCCGGCTGGATTGAAAATCGCGAAGATGCCGATTTGACCGCAGCGGTCAAAGCACTGGAAGATGCGGGAGAAGGCATGACCGGCGATTATGTCAATGAAAACGAATATCGTGCATCCGGCCTGATCGAGGAAGGCAGCAAAACTGCCCAGCGCATCTTGCGCAAACCTGACGGCACAATGATTAAGGCCGCAATTACCTATCCTGCGGACAGTGCCGCAGCACTCGATCCTCTAGCAAAACAAATATTGGATAGCCTTACGCTGCAATAGCGATTTGGTAAAACGACAACGACCAAAAACTTGGTTTAGCGGTCCAGTTTCGCGTCAAGAAAGCCCGGAACTGGGCCATTCCAACCATCATCATCCGCATTGTCTACAGGCTCTGACTTCGACGCCTGCTTAGGCGGTTTTGCATGCTTTTCGGCTGATTTGGCAGGCTGATTTTTCGGCTCGACCGACCGATCATCAATATGCCGCTTTTTGGGCTTGTCGCCTTTTGGTTTTTCGTCTTTTGACTTTTTGGGAGCAGCGTTTTTACCAGCCGGCTTCTTCTCTGGCTTGATCGACTTGCTGTCTCGCACCGGAAGTTTCATGCCGGTCAGCTTTTCGATGCTATCGACATGCTCTTCGTCACGATTGGTGACAAAGGTAATCGCGATACCGGTTGCCCCTGCACGCCCGGTCCGGCCGATCCGGTGAATATAATCATCGGGATGCCAAGGAATATCGTAATTGACGACATGGCTGACGCCTTTGATATCAAGCCCGCGGGCCGCGACATCAGACGCGCACAATATGTTGATTTCACCAGACTTGAAGCGATCTAGCTCAGCAAGGCGGGAGGATTGATCCATATCACCGTGAATTTGCCCGGCATCAAATCCATCCTTGCGCAGGTTCTCGCATAGGTCACGGACTTCGGTCTTGCGGTTACAAAAGATAATCGCGGTGTCGACACCTTCATTGTCCAATATGCCATAGAGCAGCTTGCGCTTTGCCTTTGGCGCGACATTGATGATCGATTGTTCTATAGATGTGTTGGCAGTCGCAGGCCGCGACACTTCGATTGATTTTGGATTGTTCAAAAACTGGTCGGACAATTTCTTGATCGGTGGCGGCATCGTGGCCGAAAATAGCATCGTCTGACGGGTGGATGGCAATTTCGAGCAGATTTGTTCGATATCAGGGATGAAGCCCATGTCGAGCATCCGGTCCGCTTCATCAATGACCAGCAATTCACAACCAGACATTAAAATCCGCCCACGTTCGAACAAATCCATCAAACGGCCAGGCGTCGCGATCAGAACATCTACGCCTTTTTCCAAAGCCTTGATTTGATCCCCCATCGAGACACCACCGATGAGCAACGCCATGCTGAGATTATGGTTCTTGCCATATTTCTCAAAATTCTCCGCGACCTGTGCAGCCAATTCTCTCGTTGGCTCAAGGATTAGCGAACGCGGCATCCGGGCCCGCGAGCGACCGTGCGCCAAAATGTCAATCATCGGAAGTACAAAACTTGCCGTCTTACCGGTGCCGGTTTGTGCAATCCCGATAATGTCCTTCATCATCAGGACGGGCGGAATCGCCTGCGCCTGAATTGGGGTCGGTTCATCATAGCCCGCATCGGCTACCGCTTTTAGCAATTCATCAGAGAGGCCGAGGTCGGCAAATTTCATAGTGTTTCCGGAAAATAGTGGTGCTATATTGCACGATAAATGGGCTTGTAAAAGCCGTGTCGTGGGATGGTGCTAAATGCAGCTTTTGTCAAGCTATCTAGCGTGTCCGGTTCGTCAGATAATAGCCCCGTTGTGAACGGTCATTCCGGAACCAACTGGCGGAACCGGTCAATCTCACATTTTGATCCGGTACGCGAATGCAATATGTCTCGGCCCGCGCAGATTTTTCCATCACTGGATTTTTCCATGTAGAAACCAGAATAGAAGCTGCGAGCTTGGCATTTTTTTTCCAACCGGGCCCGAATCTGCTTACGATCTTTCGTCACAAGATCAAGATAACGGTCACCAAAACGCTGCACGCCCAAGATATTGCTCATGGGCAGGCATTTGCCCACTTTCTTTTGGACATATTTGGTCGGCTCAGAGCGGCGGGTGATATCAGCCAAGGCTGAAGAAACGGCAGATCGACGCCGAGGCACCCGGATAATGACCCTTTTTTCGATACGAACTTGCGCAAATCGGCGTTCTATCGGAGCGACAAACACGCCCTGTGTATCGGCGATACCATGGGTCGCAGGCGGCGGCGCAGTGATGGGTGCAGCCGACAGCAATGATGCATAGAGCAAAAGACTCACTGAAAACCCCTAGTTATCATTGCCATGCCTATAACAACGCCGATTGAACAATTGATGAACTATCGTTTCTGCTGGTATATTGGTGTTTTCGCGTAAAGCATCTATATTCTTAATGATCCTCGAAAAATATCGGAGCATATGATGTCGGAAATACCCGATTGGCTAAATAATATGGCAGAAATTGTCGGACCAAAGGGCTTTACCCGAGCCGCTGACGAGATGCAGCCATGGCTAACCGATTGGCGCGGTCGCTATACCGGCAAGGCCCTTGCCCTGGTTTCGCCAAAATCCACCGCAGAAGTGTCCGATATTGTCAAAATTGCAAATAAGCATATGGTTTCGCTGGTACCGCAAGGCGGGAATAGCGGCATGGTGGGCGGTGCAACGCCCGATTCCAAAGGACAATCCGTGCTATTGTCCATGCGCCGGATGAACCAGATTCGCAATATTTCAGCGGGCGACCAACTCGCGGTTTGTGATGCCGGTGTGATATTGCAAAATCTTCACGAAGCGCTGGACGAGCATAGCCAACGCTTCCCGCTAACATTGGGCGGCAAAGGATCGGCAACAATAGGTGGCCTTGTATCGACCAATGCCGGCGGCACCCAAGTTCTTCGCCACGGTACGATGCGAGCATTGGTAGCCGGACTGGAAGCCGTTTTGCCAGACGGGACCATTTATGACGGTCTCGCGCCGCTGAAAAAAGACAATCGCGGCTATGACCTGAAACAATTATTGGTCGGCGGAGAGGGAACATTGGGTATTGTCACGGCAGCGACGCTAAAAACGGTTCCTGCCTTGATCGATCGGTGCGTCGCATGGGCGGGTGTTTCATCCCCGCAAGCTGCCTATACGCTTTTCCAGTTTCTCAACGCGCGCGAAAGCCAGTCACTGGAAGGCTTTGAAATCATTCCGAAATCTTGCCTCGATGCCGTTCTCAGACATATTCCAGGCACCCGCCAGCCGCTTGAACAAGCCGCGTCCTGGAATGTGCTTATAGAGATCATACGCGATAAATCCGGTGCAACCGATCCGCGCGAGCTGGTCGAAAGCCTTTTGACGGAAGCGATAGATAAAGGGCTGATTAGCGACGCCGCTGTCGCCTCGAACGAAGGCCAGGCTGAAGCCTTCTGGAAGATACGGGATTCCATTTCGGAAGCCGAGCGTGCGGATGGTCCAGCCCTGCAACATGATATTAGCGTGCCGGTCGCTCAAATGGCTGACTTCATCACCGAGGCCGGTGAAAAAATCGAAGCCCGTTTCCCCGGTACAGCCGTTGCCGCCTTCGGCCATATGGGTGATGGCAATGTCCATTTTCACGTCAAAGCCCCTCCTGGCATTACCGAGCCGACAAAGGCCGTTGCGTGGATGTCCCAATCCTCGCAGACCATATCACCAATGGTTCACGATCTGGTTATCGCCTCCAACGGCTCCATTTCAGCTGAACATGGTATCGGCCAATCCAAAAGGGAGGAGCTAGGCCGCCTGTCAGGCGATGCGCGGCTGTTGACACTCCGTGCTATCAAGACTGCCCTCGATCCGAAAAACATTATGAATCCAGGTAAGCTAGTTCCTCTTGCGTCCAGCACGTCAGCCTCTTAAAGCCCCTGCAACAGATTAATATATTCTAACCTATTTTCGGAGAATTCATATGGCCAGTGCGCCTCAAGCCCAAGCTCTTCCCATGTTTTACAAGGATCTCGTTCCGCTTAATTCCAAGGAACATGCCAAATGGAAAATTAAAGGGCTCGACAATGCCTCTTTCATGCAAGAACAGCATGCAATTCCTTTGACAATAGATGAATTTCCCAATGCGTCCCGCAACTATCCGATTGTCTTTTCGGTTGGCGAAAACTGCGTACCTCTTATCCTTATGGGCCTCAATGAAGGCGTCAATACCTTCATGGGCGAAGATGGCCGGTTCAACGAACCTGCCTACGTTCCAGCATATGTCCGCCGCTATCCTTTCATGCTTGCCAAATTGCGGCCCGATGCTGACGAACTGTCGCTCTGCTTCGATCCGACAACCGGCGCCATTGGTGATTTCAAGGACGGGGATCCGTTATTTGACAAGGAACAGCCATCTGAAAAGACCAAGAGTATTTTGGAGTTCTGCGAGCAGTTTGAGCAAGCCGGTCAACGTACGGGCCAGTTTGTCGAAGAATTGACGAAATTGGACTTGCTGATGGATGGCGAAGTCTCAATCCAGCAAACCGGCATCGAGAAACCATTTGTCTATCGTGGTTTTCAGATGGTTAATGAAGAAAAACTGCGCGAGCTGCGCGGTGACGAATTGCGTAAAATCAACCAAAATGGCATGCTGCCGTTGATCTATGCGCATCTATTCTCATTGCAGATCATGCGTGAAGTATTTGCAAAACAGGTCCAAGCTGGCAAAGTTCCGCAGGTTACAGAAGCGCCAGCGATTTAGAGGATATGATGATCCAGAGAAGCACGTAAAGCAAACGATATGCTGACTTCACTGGATCATCTTAATTTTCATCATCGCCACGATCGTCCTCGCAGAATTGGCTAAGGACGCGACCTGAAAAGCTGCCGTCTTTATATCGATTTATACAAGCCATTGCGAAATTGACCGCATAATTGTGGAGCTCAGGCCGAACAATTGCGCAGATTCGGATCAATAAATTCGGGATTGGGTCTTGCAACTCGTTACACAAGCGACCACATTACGAGTCGTACTGGTCTACATCCCCCGATTGGATCAGTACGGGCATTCTTAGAATGCCACCTCCCTGAACCTTGGCCACCTCGCCGATATGGCGGGGTGGTTTTTTTTGATAGGTGCCAGCTTTTACTCGGCAGCCAACAAAAATTGGTTGTTGATCTGATCCACCAAACGTCTTGCCAAATGCGTTATATGGTCCGCCATGATTGGTAGTCGGGCACTGGGTTCCCGTAAGGCAGCATCCAGGTAATAGCGACGATCCACCTCCAGTTGCAGCGCGTGAATGTCTTTTTCAAGCCTACTGTGCCGCTCCAATATGTAGCCGCCTGCATAAGGATGATTCAACCGCGCCTTAATACCGGACTGTTGGAGGAAGGACATCGAAAGTTCTGAATAGCGTGAACCTGCGCTGCGGCCGAAACGATCACCGATGATGATATCCACACTGCCTTCCTCATCCAAGGGCGGCATGCTGTGCAGATCCAACAGGATGGCACCGCCGAATTTTAGGCGCATTTGTTCCAAAATATCACTGATATTGCTGTGATATGGCTCATGACTACTACCTAGCCGACTGTTTATATCATCCCACTGCCATTTTTTTCGCCATAAATTGCCGACACCATGCAAACGGCTTGGAACAACACCCAATCCGCCGCGTACCTTTCGACTGGGCGTCGGCAACTGCATAGACGAGAGGCCATTGACCATATCTGCGTCAATTTCGGACCGATTGCGGTTCAAATCGACCCAGGCTCTTGGTCGATGCGCAATAATGGCTGGAAAACCAGCAGCAATGGCTGAGCCGGCAAGACGATCGGCATAGCGATCTTCCAACCGTAACAAATGCGCGGCCGATACAGCCAGATTGTCCATGATTTCCGGTGGATAGACGCGTCCCGCATGCGGAACACTAATCAACAGCGGAAATTGCAAGTTATCAACATTATGGAACGAAAATGGCCCGTCATCGGGCCCGATATGCATCAAATTGTCGACAGTCTGATTAGCCATCATATTCCATTCATTCTGTTACCCAATATCGTATAAAAACGCGCAGCAGAACCAAAATATTAAGAGATTTGCGCCTATGGTTAAGTTTAGGCATAAACGCCGTAGATTTTATGACGATAGTGATAGGGAATGGCCCAACAGATGATCAGAATTCTCCTCGCGGAAGATGAACAGGCGATGCGTGAGCATCTTACACGCGCATTGACAAAGTCCAACTATGATGTTGTCGCAGTGGATCGCGGAACGGCGGCACTTCCCTATCTCGAATCGGAGAAATTTGATTTGCTTTTGACCGATATTGTAATGCCAGAAATGGACGGGATTGAGCTGGCGCAACATTGCGCCAAAGTATCGCCCGATACGCAGGTGATGTTCATTACAGGATTTTCAGGAGTAACCTTACGTGCAGGCGAATCCGTCCCCAAGGCCAAAATACTTTCCAAACCATTCCATCTTAAAGATCTGGTTCTTGAAGTGCAGCGACTATTTGAACCGGATAGTATCGGTGAATTGAATTAAGTCTTGCACCCCGTCTAGGGGCTAGCTAGACGGCCTGCAGCGTGGGCGTATAGCTCAGTGGTAGAGCACTTCGTTGACATCGAAGGGGTCGGGAGTTCAACTCTCTCTACGCCCACCATTTTTCCGAATTTTTTGGTTAGGCAGCCAGTGCAATATGCGCGGCAAGGTCGCGGCTTGGAGAGCGGCCATGCCATGCGGTGTAGGCGCGGGTAAATGCACTGAGTTCGCTATAACCCAGTTTTGTAGCAATTTCGGACAGCGACCGTGTCCCTTCAAGAAAATAGAGCTGGCAAGCGTCTCTGCGTACACGCTCCAATATCTGACGAAAAGAAGCCCCTTCTGCCACAAGTTTACGGCGCAACGTCCGTTCAGCCATGCCAAAAGTTTCGGCAGCAGCATCTAAGCTCAGTCCAGACTTATCCAGCAAATAGAACAAATAATTATAGCTGAGGCTCGCCAACGGGATCGGCTGCAATTCATTGACCTGAAAACTGCTTAGCTGTTGTTGCGCTGCACGCGCTAACATTCGGTTGCTAAGTGGATTAGGTAGATCGACCACATGCGGATGCATTTCCAGATAGGTTTGGGATTGATTGAAAAAACACGGCACCGTTAACGGGTAATTCTCGACGCGAACAAATCCATCGCAACTCTTAGGTTCGCTATGCTTAAAAAAGGCAGCTTTGGCGGGCGCCAACCCGCCAGTGGTTATCCGATTACCAACGTGCGACAAGATCGAGAAAATGACGAGAACTAGGTCTTTCGCTCCATCGGAGGCTGGATCGCACCACAAACGACAGGCCGATGCAGTTCGCTCCCATTTGAGCATGGGCCTATTAGTGCCAAAGTCGATCGCTGCAGCTGTGGCTTGCAAAACATCTTCAATCGTGTCGCCAAACATCATAGCATAGCCGATATCCGAGAACCCTGTTGGTATCATTCCGCGGCCAATGTCAGGAAAAATATTGTCGCGCCCAAGTTCATGGATGCTGGCTTGATATAATGCAGTTATAGAATAGCTATTGAAACGCCCTTTCGGATCACGCAACTGCGAATCCGTGATATTCAGTGCGGACAACAGAACGGGTTTTCGCGCGCCAAGATCATAGCAACTGCGAAAAACTTGGAATAAAAATTGTGACGAAACGCTTATATCGTCTAAATCTATCTGCCCCATCACGATAGCTAGGAGTAGAGCGCGATCAAGCTCAACGCTCTTTCGACCAAGGCGTAAAATTGACGACGAACAAGTCGATTGCAGCGCATTGGGCCAAGTGTTGGCCTTGATCAGCAGATAATCAGTAGCGGATCACACTTGCGCCCCAAGTAAAACCGCCGCCCATCGCTTCTAAGACTAGCAGATCACCAGGTTTTACACGGCCATCACGAACGGCGGTATCAAGCGCCAATGGCACGGATGCGGCGGACGTATTGGCATGCTGGTCAACTGTTTTGATTACTTTTTCTGGTGCCAATTTGAGTTTCTTCGCGGTTGCATCCAATATTCTTGCATTGGCTTGATGTGGTACAACCCAGTCGATGTTATCCATATCCTCGCCGGCAGCATCCAAAGCCTCTTTCAGCACAGATGACAGATTGACTACTGCATGGCGAAAAACCTCTCGCCCCTTCATCCTCAGCTTACCAACTGTTCCTGTAGTGCCCGCTCCGCCATCTACGTATAGCAATTGGTTATGCTGGCCGTCGGCATGCAGGCGAGTGGACAGGACACCTTTATCGGTTTCCTCTCCCGAAAGGATGATCGCGCCTGCGCCATCGCCAAACAGGACGCATGTCGCACGGTCTTCCCAATCGAGAATGCGACTGAATGTTTCTGCGCCGATAACAATCGCATTTTGTGCGCTGCCTGCACGAATCATGCTTTCAGCGACCGATAGGGCATAGAGAAAGCCCGAACATACCGCCGCTACATCAAAGGCGACGCAGCCATTGCAACCCAGTTGATCTTGTACGATCGTAGCCGTGGCTGGAAAGGTCTGATCGGGCGTTGCAGTTGCCAGAACAATCAGGTCAATATCCTGTGCCGTCATGCCCGACGCCTCAAGCGCCTTGCGCGCAGCTTCGGTGGCCAAACTGGACGTTGTTTCATCATCTTCGGCAATGTGACGGAATTTTATCCCCGTGCGCTCGACAATCCATTCGTCGGTCGTGTCAACTTTTTGGGCAAGATCTGCATTGGAAACTTTCGTCCGCGGTAGCGCAGAACCAGTCCCCTTGATGACCGCACGGCGGGCGGTCGTAACACTCATTTCGCCGATGCCTCCAGAGGCCTCACGCTGCTGATTTTATTCAAATCTTCGCTAATGCGTTCCAAAATGCTATCCTCTACCAAACGTGCTGCCACTTCAACGGCATTGGCTACGCCTTTTTCGTCCGCACTGCCATGGCTTTTTACCACCACGCCGTTCAGGCCCAAAAAGACCGCCCCATTATGATTGTTCGGATCCAGATGTTCTTTGAGCAATTCTGTTGCCGGCCGGGAGATGAGAAACCCGATTTTAGATCGCAAAGAGCTTAAAAAGCTGCGCTTCAAAAGGTCAGTAACAAACCGGGCCGTTCCTTCAAGTGCTTTCAAGGCGATATTTCCCGAAAAACCGTCAGTAACAATGACATCTACATCGCCAGTGGATATTTTGTCCGCTTCCGTAAAACCCTGAAAATCCATGGCCAAACCATCGGAGTTTTTCAAAGCATCGGCAGCCACTTGAAGCGCACCTGTGCCCTTGCCGTCCTCAGTACCAATATTCAGTAATTTAACCGTAGGCTTTTCAAAGCCATTCATGATCCGGCTATAGGCTGCTCCCATGACGGAGAATTGAACAAGATTGCGGCTGTCGCATTCAGCATTGGCACCGAGATCCAGCATAACGACATCGCTGTCCTTCATGGTCGGTAATAGAGCCGCAAGGGCGGGTCTATCAATGCCTGGCATAGTGCGTAGCGCCAGTTTCGAAATCGCCATGAGCGCGCCGGTATTGCCAGCACTCACTGCTGCACTCACCTCACCTGACTTTACGGCATTTACAGCCAGACCCATTGATGTTTTTTTCGAACCGCGCAGCGCTTGGCTAGGCTTAGCATCGCCGGACACAACATCGTCGGCATGCAATATTTCAGAAGCTGCGCTGAGGTTCGGATGGCTTTTCAGCGCTTCCTTGATCAAGGCCTCGTCACCGACGAACAGGAATTGAAAACCTTCATGCCGGTGCCTGGCCAAAGCTGCGCCAGCGACCATTACCCGTGGGCCGATATCACCGCCCATCGCGTCAATTGCGATTCGCGGCCTCATCCCCACCGGTTATTCCCCTTGATTAGCTGTGTGATAGTCGTGACGTTAGTCGAGTAAAGCCAAAAAGACTATAGATCGACAGCCATTACTTCACGGCCATTATAATGACCACAAGACCCACACATATGATGGGGACGCTTCAATTCACCGCAATTCGAACATTCCTGATATGCTTCGACTTTCAAAGCATCATGGGAACGGCGCATTCCGCGCTTGGACGGCGTAGTTTTTCGTTTAGGGACAGCCATTGCTCAGCCTGTTCGTTAAATTTCAAATTTCATATAAGTGTACAATAAGCCAAATGCGGATTTTGGGCAAGCTAGCCTCTAACGTATATAGAGAATCACCACCCTGATGCGATCAGCTTATTGCACGCGAAGGAGGGCGTATAACGAATTTCCTGTGCGTTGCAAGCATTGTGCAGCTATAGAGGTGTGATAATTTTGAAAGCTTTGGGGGACATATGATTTTACCGATTACTCTTACGATTGCCGGCGCTGCTGCCCTAGTCAATATCTGGCTAATGATTCGCGTCGGACAGGTTCGCACATCCGAAAAAGTCAGTGTTGGTGATGGCGGCAACGACAAAGTCATTCGTCGCATGCGCGCCCATGCTAATTATGGCGAAAGCCTTCCTATCGTATTGATCCTCATTGCCGTGATAGAACTCGCCAACGGGTCTGCCTCTTGGTTATGGGTCGTTGGAGGTGTATATCTGCTTGGCCGGGTAGCCCATGGCATCGGTATGGATGGTGGCAAACTAGGTAAGGGCCGGATGGTTGGAACGATCCTGACGCTGCTGGTGATGCTCGGCCTCGGCGCTTACGCCATTTCTATCCCTTATTTGACTTCTATGGATAAAAGCACCGCTCCAACTACGGTCCAGGCGGGATAAAGACGGGAAACGCTCAAAAATACGGCCAATATGTTCTAGAACGCGACCATATGCGTCTGGTCATCCTGTTTGTATATGATGCATTGCCCGACCAATGAAACCGCCATGAGGACAAGGAGCTCATTGGCAGCGTTATGACCAAAATAGTCAAACAGTTGACGAGAATGAACGTGCACTTCGAAGTCGGTGGAATAAAAGGCGTTGATCATAAATCTTATGGGCGCAATTTCAATCGCTTGGCGTTAAAGCTTATGCCGCCGCCGAGCGGCATATAAAGAGACAGCATATTCAGCAGGAGTGTCGTACTAGCTCATTTCCCCAATCTCGCGTCGGATCAGCCTCAGCCTGTTCACCATTTTATTCAAAAATGATGTGCTGGCCCAGTCTTATTGAGCAGGCGATCAAGCTCAAACGAATCCGAGCCCGCAAAATTATCAAAACTACCACATGCGTCCCACTATCGGACCATCCCTGAGTATTTCCTTTTTTATATTTCGAATTTATTACATTTATCTTACACGGAGACTGGGGGAAATAATTGCGTAAGGGGTTAATTTTGAGATCATTTTTTTTAATTGGCATTTGCATCTACTTGTCGGGTCTCGTTCTCTATTCTGCCATGTTCTTATTTACTGAGAACCAAAGCCCTACATTCCAGATCGCCAAGATATTCCTGGCGGCGTTGCACTCCATGGTAATGATTCTACCCGTTTACCTAGCGCAATCACCAAGACTGATTTTAAAAATCGTCGGATACGTGAGTTTAACAACCTATTTTCTCTACATATTTTTCTTGGTCGGTTTCTTTCCTTACTTTGGCTTCGTGCCTGAACTTTACACGTTTGGTACGGCCAATGCTGCTGATATGAGTGAGGTATTAGAGCATTATTTCAAACAGATTTTTGGCTATCGTGAGTTACTTCTGTTGGCGACAGGCGCTGTTCTTATTTATCTAATCCCGAGAAACCGGCTGTCCGGCCGCGCTCTTCTTGTCCTTCTCCTACTCCCCCTCGCCCTATTTTCGACAAGCGTCTATAAATTTGGATCGCCGGGCGCAAGTGAAGCATTCGGCAACGAAACTCTCGTTCGCCGCTTCGGACTGACGGGTTTTTCTTACATTTCAATAACCGAGTGGCTAAACCTCGAAGGCGGTTATCTTGGAACGGAAACGGCATTCCCCGGCAAGGTGGCGGAACTTGTTTTCCCCAACCGAGAGCCTGCTGAACCTCTAGTTTCCTTGCCTCAAAACATATCTCGCGTAATCCTCATCCAAATAGAATCCTTTGATCCAGAAGCCATAGAAGCCAAACTTTCGGGCATCGCCGTCATGCCATTTGTGACTGACCTTCGGAACAAATGTATCAACTATACGAACTTCTTTACTATGAAGGCTGCTGGTGGCTCATCTGATACCGAATTTGCAGTAGCGACCGGCCTAGTGCCATCGCTTCGACTTCCTTCGCTAAGACATGCAGACTTTGCTCGCGTAGAAACAGTCTACGACTCGTTATTATCTGCAGGCATCAGCTCCAGGTTTGCACATAATAATAATGCAGGGTTCTACGGACGAAATATCGCTTACAACCGATTAAATGTAGCGAAAGCTGACTTTCAAAACCCGAACGAGACGATTGCAGAACATATCTTTGCAAAAAAGGCTCTCGCCGCTTCATTGGCCGGCTCAGAAAAGTCGTTTCATTATTTCTTTAACTTCCAATCTCATGGGCCATATCAAGGTTATTCTGACAGCACGCAAGAAAAATACTCGATAGGTCTGAACCCGGGGATCAAAACTGATTATCTCGCGACTATGAGCGAAGTTGATCAAATGGTCGCAGCGCTATTCTCAATGCAGCGCGCTGGTTTCGACAAGGGTGAAAACTTGTTCATCCTTACCGCCGACCACCCTAGCCGAGTGCATTCAACAAATGACACGATAAGCCCATTCCGAATACCTGCTATGATTTGTCACGACAGCTTTCTCGGAACGGTAAGTTCGGATGTATTCGGAACAATCGACCTTCATCCCACAATTCTCGAAGCGTTTGGGTTAGCTTCCGGAAGAAAATTTCTTGGCAGCAGCATGTTTCAGAGTTCTAATAACGCCGTCCTCTTGCCGCAGGGACGGTTGATCTACAAGAATAGCAACGGAAAGGTAACTTCTAAGGCTTGCACCGAAAAATGCAGCCCTTTCGTCGATTATACCGATCAGCATATACTGCTGCAGCCGTGAATTGCTTCCGTGTGAGGGGCGATATCTCGCGAGACGAAAATTTGACAACCATTCGACCGCTGTTTCCAGTCCGTTTTTCACGCTACATTGCTAGCGATTGATGGCCGCCAACTTCTGGCTACTATCAGACAGCCTTTCCCCAAATTCGGAGTGAGAAACCATAGTAGGCGAGCAGAGATTTTCGCCGGAATAAGGCCGCGTTTACCAGGTGATAAATGGAGAAGCGCACTACACCGAGCGCTGTGCAAGACTGGCTTAACGATGCAAGCTGGAAACTCACCAACGCCTATCGGTTTGCTGACGGCCAGACGCAAAAAAACCGCCAACCCATTGGGAAAGCGGTGTTTATGTTGGTTGCGGGAGTAGGATTTGAACCTACGACCTTCAGGTTATGAGCCTGACGAGCTACCGGACTGCTCCATCCCGCGCCACCAATGGAAGCTATATTTCAACAGCTTCCAAAAATAAAAAAGCGGCCGGCCCGTTGCCGGACAGGCCGCTTTTTAAAAAAGTGAATGGGTTATTTCCTCGTGACTACATCTCGATGCGCCTGCTGCAATGCCTGGCGACGACCTACTCTTCCATGCCTTAAGACAAAGTACCATCGGCGCAATCTGGTTTCACGGCCGAGTTCGAGATGGGATCGGGTGGGGCACAGACGCTATGGCCACCAAGCAATGAAGCAAGCGCATAAGCTGTAGTTACGGGTCTTTTAATCGATATATCGTTGGTAAGATATGCATGTTTAAATCCATGCACATATTACCGTGGGCTGAGCTTATATGTCCAGCATCTACGACAAGTTGTTTCCAACATTGTTGTTGATGGCGGGATTCTACAAGCGCGAATTGAGTAATTAGGACTGGTTAGCTTCATGCATTACTGCACTTCCACACCCAGCCTATCAACGTGGTGGTCTTCCACGACTCTATGATAACTTATCTTAAGGGAGGCTTCCCGCTTAGATGCTTTCAGCGGTTATCCCGTCCATACATAGCTACCCAGCGGCACGCCTGGCGGCATGACTGGTACACCAGAGGTATGTTCAACCCGGTCCTCTCGTACTAGGGTCAACTCCTTTCAATTATCGACGCCCACGGCAGATAGGGACCAAACTGTCTCGCGACGTTCTGAACCCAGCTCACGTACCACTTTAATTGGCGAACAGCCAAACCCTTGGGACCTGCTCCAGCCCCAGGATGTGATGAGCCGACATCGAGGTGCCAAACGATTCCGTCGATATGAGCTCTTGGGAATCATCAGCCTGTTATCCCCGGCGTACCTTTTATCCGTTGAGCGATGGCCCTTCCACGAGGGACCACCGGATCACTATGACCGACTTTCGTCTCTGCTCGACTTGTCAGTCTCGCAGTCAGGCGGGCTTATGCCATTGCACTCTAACAGACGGTTTCCAACCGTCCTGAGCCCACCATCGCGCGCCTCCGTTACTCTTTAGGAGGCGACCGCCCCAGTCAAACTACCCACCACAGAGGGTCCCTGATCCGGATAACGGATCTAGGTTAGACACCAGAAAACAATAGGGTGGTATTTCACATTATGGCTCCACTCGAACTGGCGCTCAAGTTTCAAAGCCTCCCACCTATTCTACACAATTCTTTCCTAATGCCACTCTGAAGTTGCAGTAAAGGTGCACGGGGTCTTTCCGTCTAACCGCGGGTACTCCGCATCTTCACGGAGAATTCAATTTCGCTGAGCATATCCTGGAGACAGTGGGGAAGTCGTTACGCCATTCGTGCAGGTCGGAACTTACCCGACAAGGAATTTCGCTACCTTAGGACCGTTATAGTTACGGCCGCCGTTTACTCGGGCTTCAATTCAGAGCTTGCACTCCTCCTCTTAACCTTCGAGCACCGGGCAGGCGTCAGACCCTATACGTCGTCTTGAAGCCGACTTAGCAGAGTCCTGTGTTTTTGCTAAACAGTCGCTACCCCCCAGCTTGTGCCCCCTACAAAAAGTTGCCTTCATGTAGGGCCTCCTTCTCCCGAAGTTACGGAGGTAATTTGCCGAGTTCCTTCAGGATACTTCTCTCAAGCGCCTTGGTATACTCTACCTGACCACCTGTGTCGGTTTAGGGTACGGTCTATATGGTGGAGCTATTTCCTGGAACCTCTTCGAAGCCTGATCAATCCAATAAGATCAGACAACATACGAGATCCGTCACATTCCACCAGGTCACGGAATATTAACCGTGTTCCCATCGACTACCCCCTTCGGGCTCGTCTTAGGGGCCGACTCACCCTGCTCAGATTAGCTTTAAGCAGGAACCCTTGGTCTTTCGGCGACAGTGCATCTCACACTGTTTGTCGCTACTCATGTCAGCATTCGCACTTCCGATACGTCCACCGTCGGTTACCCTTCGGCTTCATCCGCTTACGGAACGCTCCGCTACCGCTCATAATAAATTATGAACCCTAAGCTTCGGTGCATATCTTTAGCCCCGTTACATCTTCGCCGCAGGAACCCTTATTTAGACCAGTGAGCTGTTACGCTTTCTTTAAAGGATGGCTGCTTCTAAGCCAACCTCCTGGTTGTTTTGGGATTCCCACATGCTTTCCCACTTAGATATGACTTGGGGACCTTAGCTGTAGGTTAGGGCTGTTTCCCTTTTGACGACGGACCTTAGCACCCGCCGTCTGTCTCCCGGACTTGTCTCTATGGTATTCGGAGTTTGGTTAGGTTTGGTAGATCTCGCGATCCCCTAGCCCATCCAGTGCTCTACCCCCATAGGAAAACGTCCGAGGCACTACCTCAATAGTTTTCGCGGAGAACCAGCTATTTCCCGGCTTGATTGGCCTTTCACCCCTAAACACAACTCATCCGATAATTTTTCAACATTAAACGGTTCGGTCCTCCAGTGCGTGTTACCGCACCTTCAACCTGGTCATGCCTAGA
>CANLCX010000001.1:0-122500 GCA_947489315.1 uncultured Sphingomonadaceae bacterium | reverse complement strand
TCACATAATGTCTCTGGCCGCTGGTACCCTTCCCGAATTTCTGCCCGATCAAGTTGCCGATGCAGCCGGTCAATCAGGCTTCAGCCATGTCGGCTTTACTATAGAGCCCGAGCATTGGACCCCGGAACAGGCCAAAGCCACCAAGGCGGCGATCGAAAAATATGACATGTCCGTACTTGATGTCGAGGTGGTGTGGATTCCCGAAGGCGGCGTGCTGACCGATGACCACCGACTTATTATAGATGCCGGCGCAGAGCTGGGCGCGCCCAACGTCCTCGTGGTCAGTGCCGAACCCGACCCGGAGATAACAGCAGCCGCATTGCATCAGCTATGCGAATGGGCAGCACCAGCCGAGATGCGGGTGTCGCTCGAATTTCTGATGATCACTGCGGTGCGGTCGCTGGATGCCGCCTTGGATATTGTCGCCCGCTGTAATCACCCCGCTGCAGCAGTACTCATCGATAGCTTGCACTTTCAACGCGCAGGGCATGCCGCAGTTGAACTCACGGCCGTCGACGGCAACTTGCTGCCCTATAGTCAGATATGTGATGGTAATTTGCACTGTGCCGACAATTTTGACGCCTATCTGGAAGACGCGGTCGATTTAAGAAGCGCGCCAGGAGAAGGCGATCTGCCGCTTGCCGATATATTGGCTGCCTTGCCAGAGGCAATCCCGCTCAGTCTGGAAGTCCGGTCCAAAGCCTATCGCGACCAATATCCCGATCCGGTCGCACGCGCTAAAGCGGTCCGGCAAAAGAGCCTCGCTCATTTCGATGCGATCGGAGTTTCCGTCGGTTAGGCAGACTGTATATAGTTGCGCATGGCGGCCGCTTCGCTCTCTATCTTGTCGATGCGATATTTCACCAGATCACCAATAGATATAAAGCCAACCAGCTTGCCGTCCTCAACCACCGGTAAGTGGCGAAAACGGCGTTTGGTCATCAGCGACAACGCCCCGATCGCGCTTTTTTGCAAATCGACCGAAATCACATCTGCGGTCATAACATCCGCGACCCGCTTATCCATCACTGCGGCCCCAAGATTCTGAATACCATGCAGGACGTCTCGTTCAGAAAAAATGCCGGCAACCTTGTCGCCGTCCAGCACCGGCAAGGCACCAATTCTTTTCTCGGATAATATAGCAACTGCATCCGCCACGCTTTGATCAGCACTGCAGCTAAATATCGGTCCTTCGCGTCCCTGTAATATAGCCTGAATTGTCATATGCGCCCTTTCCCCATCTCCTGAACTCGCCATCGATTCTCTTCACAACCGGAGCATAGCATATTTTTGGCCGAAGTTGGGCTTGATGGCAAATCCAATAAAGTCCAAAGAGGAGCAACCCCAACGGAGTTATAAATTTTGCCTGGTCCCTCGCAGCTAGATGATCCCTTATATGCCGGTATTGCCTGGTCGCGATACTGGCGCCTGATGCGCTGGATGACGGCGCTCACCTTCTTGTGCGTTATAGTGGCGCTGGGCTTTTTATATTATCTCCACGGACTGGTTTCTATCCATATGTATATCGCCGCCGCTGGCGGTGTCGGCTTTGCGCTGCTGCTGACGTCGGCGTTGATGGGACTGGTATTCATGTCGAGCGGCACGGGTCATGATGACTGTATCGACGACCCAGTTAGCGAAGGAATATCCCCTGATGAGTGAGGATGAGCTGAGCAAGCTGATTGCCCTGCAACCGGTGCTGCGGGTTGCGCCACAACCGCGTGATCTCAATAATAACGGCCATATCTTTGGCGGCTGGGTGCTATCACAGATGGATATTGCCGGCGGCATCATGGCCGCCCGGGTGGCTCAGGGCTCCACGGCAACGGTTGCCATTGAAGCCATGTCCTTCCTCGCCCCCATATTGACCCGCGATATTGTCTCGGTCTATGCGCAGGTCGAGCGGATTGGCAGCACATCGGTCAGCCTGCGCATTGATGTTGTCGCCGAGCGCAATCGCGGCGAAGAACATGTGCCGGTGACCAGCGGACTATTCACCTTTGTGGCGCTGGACGAGGACCATCGTCCCCGGTCGATCCCGGAGAGCTCAAAAACCAAATATATGCGCTGATTCCCCCTGATATTCAGGATAAGCCGCCGTTTTCTGAACGAGTTTATACAGCTTCTACACAGAATCGCCTGAAAAACTTTCGCACCTCCCCATCCGAAATATGGGTCAGACCTTCCACGCTGAGAAAGAACGGCTGGATAATATCACAACCGCGCAGCTGTAGGAAAGCCCTGTCGCCTATTTCCCAAAGCTATCGGCGCACGACCTGATAGGTGAGCACACGCTCGCTATTGGCGGGCACGGTCACTTTCCAGAAATCCTTGCCATCCTTGCGGCCCAGCTTCTGGCTCAGCTTGCGCAGCTTATCATCATCGCGGCGATCAATCTTGATTTCGACCTGCGCGGCAATTCGCGAGGCGTTGGTGATGACCAGCCGCATATTGTTGACGCTCTGACCTTTGGTATCTGCTTTGCCGGTTGATGCCAGCTGATAGCGGACCAACGGGCTTGTTCCGATGGTGACTTCGACCTCTTCACCAATTGCCTTGTCATCCAGCCCGCCCTCACCGAGCAACAGGCGCTCGCCGCCGGCTTGCTTGAAGGCCACCATTTTACCCGCAGGCAGAGCGAGGCCGAGGCCATCTTTTTTCTTGTTTTGAAAACGCAATGTCGTGAGCAAAGGCGATGGGTCTTGATAACCATCAGCCCGAATCTCTGCTTCGTAAAATTGCACAAACGGGATCGCGGTCTTTTCAAACATCGCGACCTGTTTCTGGCTTTGCGAAGCGACTGTGACCGGAACCGGAATGCGATAGAGTTTCAGATCGCCAAGCTCTTCCTGCTTGGCTTGAACTGAGACTGGAGCTGCCATTTCCATTGCCGCGCCCGACATCCTGCTTGCAGTTACAGTGATGATGTCCTGCTCATCGGTACGCCAACTGCTCAAATCCCCAAGCACGGCACGATTGCGAATTTGGATATCGCTAGTCGTGGCTTGCGGCCAACAGCGCAGCGCAATCCCGCCACCTGTGGCAGGAGCGATATTATCGCGACCTTTATTCGGTTGTCCTGCCACCGTCTGGGTCTGGGCATTGGCAAAAGAGGTTTCGTCACCATTGGCCAGTGTTACCCAAGAGAATAGGTTCATCGTTTGGCCATCGGCACTGACGTCCGCAACATAATTGGCCTGCCAGTCAAAACCCGTCGCAAGATAGGACAAGGTCACCGTCGCGCGGGTCGCCTTTGCCACCCGGCTCTTTACCGACAAAGTCGGTTTGGCCGACAGTCCTTCGGGAATGGCGGGATAGACAATAGTTTCATTCAAACCGGTGCATTGCAGGGCTTCAAAGCCATCCGCCGTCTGCAACACAACACCGCCGCTGGCATCGGTGCGGATTTGCGCATCAAATTCTTTCGTCTCACCGGTCACCGCGCTGGTCCGGCGGATCGTAACGCCGCGTCCGAGATAGCCGTTGAGCAAAGCCGATGGCGACAACAAAGCCGCATCGCGGTTTTTCTCGATCACGCCATCGGGCAAACCTGTGACAATGGCCGATTGCGGAATAATCCCGCCCGCTACGCCTTCAAAGCGCAGGTCAATCTCGCCTGCTGGCAAAGTCACGGTGCGCTGCTCCGTGATAAGCGCATAGCCGCCGAGATAGCGCAGGTTCATGCCCCTATCGCCGGTGCGGCCCGGATCGCGATAGACGGTCACCGACACAGATGACGGACCATCGGATGTTACCGTCTGGCGCGCCCATTCTGATGCAGCCGGTTCGGTTTGCGCGGAGGCTTGAACACCGGTTGTCAGAAGGATGAACGCCGAGAGCGCTCTCAATATCATGATCTAGAACCGCGTCTCAAAGGTCGCCGTCACGGTGGCCCGCCCATTGGCCGGTACCGGTACTTTCCAGACGATGCTGTTGGACGAGCGCCGCTCGCTTTTCAGACTCTCGCTGACAATCCTGGTGTCGCTCCAGTAAAAGTCGAGCCCGTCCTGGATCACCAACACGGTGACCGGGGTCGACTTGGCATTGGTTAGTTCATAGGACATGCTGCTGCGCCACTTGGATGATGACAGGCGGCGGCGTTCGGTTACGGTCGGCTTGACCTTCACATCAAAGGCCTCGCCGGTTTTCAGGCCGAGCTCTGATCCCATGGGCGTATGACCGATATTATTCTCACCGATAAATTGCGGCTGGCCAGAAGCATCTTTCATATAGACGCGCACCGTTCCAGCGGGCAGCGCATCGCCCAATCCGCCATCGGCAGACGCGCTGAATTGCAATATTGTCGCTGCGCTTTGCGGTTCATTCTGTGTGCCGAGCCAACGGTTGGTAAATTCATAGGCCTTCTGCGCCGAAGCGCCGGTTACGTCGAGAAAGCTGACCTGCTTGGTCTGCGCATTGGCAATCGTCGTGCGCGCCGCGAGCGGGTAGAGATAGAAGTCACCGAGAGATTCGCGATTGGCGGATTCTGTCCCAGCCCGGCGGATATTATTCCGGCCGCCCCGGTTCCGCTGCCCATTCACGCTCGGCGTTCCCGCCACCAACAAGGTTTTGGCATTGTTGAATGTCGTGCCGGTATTATTGGTCAGCGTGACCCAGCCCTGCACATCCATCTTGCCCGCATTCTCATCGAACAAAGCAACATAATCGGCCTTCCAGCCCATGCCGCTGGTCAAATAGCTGAGCTGCGCTGGGCGCGTACCGCCGCGCGTGCTGTTCAATGTCACGGACAATGTAGGCCGTGCCCGCAGATTGTTCGGCACTTTATCGAAAATCACCCGGGTTGGCAGCCGGTCATCGCGCAGCACTTCTATACGGCTACCAATTTGCAGCACGACGCCGCCATTGGCAGCCAGCACTTTGGCGCGCTCGCGGGTTTCTTTGCCGGTGGCCGGGTTGATGCGGACAATGGTAACCGTTTCGCCAACCGCTTTTTCCATCAATTTTTGCGGAGAGAGCAGGTCATAGTCGAAATTCTGTTCGACAATCCCGGTGTCCGCCGCATTGAAACCGACGGTCTCGGCCCGGATCTGTCCGGAAACGCCGGGGAAGGTCTGCACCGAACGGCCAGATGGAATATTCAGGCGGCGGGTATCCTGCACCAATGCGAGATTATTATTGTAAATCGTAACCGCTATATCGCCTTGTCCAGAGGACTGGCTGATCGCCGGGGTTGCAAGGGTAACCAGTGCTAGACCGGTAAAAGCTAGAAGCCGCATGTTTTCTCTCTCCATCGTTCGTATTGCACGGCCTAACGCCGTGAAAATGAATGTAGCTTAAACGCTCATGGTGCTTCCTGTTCAGTATCTTGCGGCGATAGCCAACGCAGCCGCACAGTTCCGCCCGCGCCGCCCAATCCCGCCACGCGTATTGTGGTCGCATTGGTGTCGAACAAAGTTTTTCTCGCAACTTCAATATCTTCCGCCGATCCATAGGCCCCAAGCGGCAGTTGGACGCGCGCTGCAGCCCAACCGATCAGGGGTAACTGCCGAGTCGATCTTTCAGTGATCACGCCGTCGGTCACCTGCAGCGACGGCAAGGCCACCGCCGGCGGTTTTATTTCAATGGTCCAGTCCGCGGCCTGATCGGCGATGCGTTTTTCCAGTGCATAATAAGTATCGAGCGTTGCCCCCTGTAACGGTTTTGCCGATACGACCGCTCGGCGCTTTGTCGTATCAATCGTCACGTCATCTGTCGAAACACCAGCCACCAGTGCAAGGTTTTCGCGCAGTTTGACCACCCGGATTTCCGCTTCCTGTGCCTGTTGCTGCGCGCGCGCTGCTGCCAGTTCAACACTCGCAGCAGTCGTGCCGGTTTCCACCCGATATTGTTCAATCGCAACCGCAATTGGCCGATGAAAAGCGCGGCTGAGGACGCGTGCGCTTTGTTGCTCGGCATCGCCCACGATTTTAGGTGTGAAAACGGAAGCACTCACCAAAATCGGTTCAGCATCCCAATCAATATCTATCTGAGAAACCCTCGCACTGCCGCTAAACTGGTCCTTAATATAGCCATTAGCCTGACGCGAAACATTGGCTTCCCAGGCAATTTGTTGCAGCGAATAGCCCAGCGGAATGGCTAGACCCACAAATACCAGCACCATCACGCCAATCTGCACTTGTGTTTGACGCTCTGAAAGACTGGAATGAAAGCCATAAAGCCGTGCCATACCGGCCGCTGTCAAAGCTATGGTCATCAAGTTGGTGAAAAACAGAAGCAGGGAACCGCCAAAGACCGTCATATTGAGCGTCGCCAGTCCAAAGCCAATCACCGCCAATGGCGGCATCAATGCCGTCGCGATCGCAACGCCAACGATCGTACCCATGCGCCCGCGGATCATCGCATAGGCCCCGGCCAGTGCGGAAAATAGAGCCACCGCCAGATCAAATAAATTAGGCCGAGTGCGAGCGGCAATTTCTGTGGTTACGGTTTGAAGCGGCGACAGGGCCACGACCAATGCTGCAAATAAAACAGCCACCAGCGTCCCCAGAACCAGAGCCTTTGTACTTGCCTTGAGCCAAGCATAATCACCGATCGCCAGCGCAAAACCAGCACCCATGATCGGGCCCATAAGTGGCGAGAGCAGCATGGCGCCGATCACAACGGCTGGAGAAGATAGCAGCAGACCCAATATCGCGATACCGGCCGACATACAGGTCATGAACGCATAGCGCGGGCTGAAATAGCTATCTTCCTTGACCTTGGCGATCACAGCCTGTTGATCGACACCGGAACAGACTACAACGCGCCACCAACGGCGGAACAACAATATGCTGCCCGTAACCGGTTGGAACGGGCCAACCTCTTTTTCAGGCTTTGATGCTGGAGCCCCTGTCTCCGCTTGCGAATTTTCGGTCATGATTTTCTATAGGCACTCTCTGCCAGAGACGACAATATAGAAAAGACACAGGACATATTACCTTGGGGGTAATTGAAAAATAAATAAAAATATCTTTTATCATAAAACCGTATGAGCTACATAAGTCACAGAGATGTAAAGCAAAGCAGGAGCCCCCCAATGCCGCGTCCCGAAACCGATATTGAAGCCGGCCGTGAAAAACTGATCCAAACCGCGGAAGTGATTATTCGCGAACGCGGAGCGATCAGCTTTACCATCACCGATCTGGCTGCGGAAGCCGGGATGTCGCAATCCAACGTCTATCGCTTTTTTGAAAATAAAGATGCGCTGGCCGAAGCCATGGCAGGCCGCTGGTTTGCCGAGCTGATCACGATCATCGAAGACCTGGTCGAAGCCGACATGCCCGCCAAGCAAAAGCTCTACGAATTTTTTGCTCGGCGACTAGCCATTAAACGCGCCCGTTTTGAAGAAGATCCGGACCTGTTCCGCTCTTATATGGAATTGGGCAACGAGCATTTTGAAGTCATCCGCGGCTATGTCGACCTGA
The DNA here is from genome assembly GCA_947489315.1 of uncultured Sphingomonadaceae bacterium. Taxonomy (GTDB): domain Bacteria; phylum Pseudomonadota; class Alphaproteobacteria; order Sphingomonadales; family Sphingomonadaceae; genus Parasphingorhabdus. The sequence continues at coordinate 115,076 of CANLCX010000001.1, read as the reverse complement.
CCGACCATTATATGGCGATGATCCTCGCCGAAGCGATGGAGGAGGGTTATTTTGAAGGGTTGGAGCTCGACCAGATTGTCTCATTGGTCAACACGATGGTGCAACCCTTTTGCAATCCCAACCTGATGGTGGACATGATGCATCTTGCGGACAAAGACCGGTTACGGCAGGTGATTGACACGATCCTAACTGGCCTGAAAGCACGCGAACAAGAGCGGCCAAAGAAAACGGCCTTACATATCGCTAGCTAAGACTGGACTTAAATAGCTCCATTTCAATCGCTTATTGCTCTTGCGGAAAGAATCGGCGAAGAGCCCGCATGATTGAGACACTCGATATCTGGTTGAACACCCATGCGGGTCTGGCTCTCCTACCTTTCCTGTCAGTATGCCTAATTGTCGCCGGTGCCGCTTTTTTCCGTGGCCTAACCGGGTTTGGCTATGCCATCCTATCTGTACCACTTGTTGGATTGGTCGCCACGCCGGCAGTCGCCGTTTTGATGGCGATCCTGATGCAGCTGATCATTGGCCCCTTTGGCGTAAGGCAAGCACGCGGGATTATCGATGTACCGATGGTCACAAAAATTGCCGCGCTCGCCTGTGTGACAACTCCATTTGGTCTTTGGCTGTTGGATATTGTCAGTGCCGATATTGCCCGATTGATCATCACGACGATTGCCATCGGAAGCTTTTTCGCATTCATGATGAAACGGCCGCAGACCCTTAACAAATCCCCACTGCATATCATGTTGGTGGGAAGCATATCCGGTTTGCTCAATGGCTTTGCCGCGATGCCTGGACCGCCGGTTGTCCTTCATTTTGTCCGCAAGCAAGTTCCGCCAGCGGTATCCCGCGGATCGATGATCACCATATTCTTTGCCACCGCCGCTATGGCAACCGCAGTCGCTTTTTTGCGCGGCATGGTGGACCTGCAGCTTTTGGTTCTGACCGCACTGACCTGCCCGCTGATGATCGGCGGAAATCATTTGGGATCGAAATATTTTGGCGCGGTGTCCGAACCCGTCTGGCGCGGCTTTGTTATGGTCTTGCTCGCGATTGCGGCAATTGTCGCGCTGATCAAGCTATTCTGAACGCCGACCTTACGCGTCTTTCGCTAACCACTGCTTCATCATCGCGGGTGGCGGCGTTGGCTTCATCTCTTTTTCATCCAGTGCCGCCAGAGCGCGTTCACGCTCCGCATCACCAAATTTTCCAGTAGTCAGGCAGAACTCGACCATATTGCCATTGGGATCGCGCGTATAGATGGAGTGGCACCAATTATGGTCAATCTCCAGAACATCCAATCCCGCCGCGTTCCATTGCTCCTTGCGCTCGATGAGTTGTTCAGAACTATCCACGCCGAAACTGATATGATTGGTACCCGGCGGCATTTTCGCCGCTGCATTTAAATCAAACTCATGGTCTTCTTGCCCCGGCACATCATGCAATTCCCAAAAAGCAATAAACTTGCTGTCATCGCCATCCATCCGGTAGAAAAAATGCTTGCCCCAGCCGCCGCCCATGACCGGCGCAATTTCGACAGTCACCAGTTCAAAACCCATGACGCCTTCATAAAAACTGTGAATGGCGGCCATATCCTTGGCGGCGAGAGCGAGATGATGATAGCTCATGTGTTTGCATCCTTCCGTTTATCGACCATGCCCATAACGTCTGCGGTGGCCCCCTCTGGTGCCGGTACTTCCACAATGCGCTCATCAACATCATCAAACTCCAGCCGAAGCGCCCGGCTCATAACCGCATGCATCATATAAGTGCAGGCGATGTAAGTGAGCTCAAGGATTTCGACCTCCGACAAATGCTCTTTCAAAGCATCGAAAACGCCATCGGGCACCCGGCCCTGCTCCAACACCAAACAATCCGTGTAAGCGAGGACAGCACGCTCCACCGGACTGAAACAATCCGCCACGGACCAATTAGGAATGGCTTTGACCTGCTCTTCGGAAAAACCCTCGAACCGCATCGCCTTGCTATGCTGCGAATAGACAAATTGCGATCCCACTGCGTAACCGGCACGAATTTGGCCGAGCTCGCGCAGCTTCGGATCCAGTTTGCGATTGGGTGAGCGGTAAAAGCCAAAGCCTTCGGTCGTATGTTTAAAAGCATCGGGGACATGCGCAAAGACAGTCCACCAATTTCCCGGTGTCCCGGTTGCGGTGCCCGGTTCTGCGACCGGATCACGATCTCCGAACAATGTCTGATAAAGCTTCAGGACATAATCGTCGGTCACTTCAGACCGAGGTATTTCGCGCAGTCGGGGCATGGGTTTCTCCTATGTGCGGAAGCTAACACCATCGTCATTCCCGCGAAAGTAGGAACTGCAACGCCCGGTCAGGTTGTTTTATACAGATACCACCCGTCACCCAACGGCTCGATCCAAATATAGTGGAACGTGGAGATTTTCGGAACATGTTCAGGCGCAGCGTGCAAAAAACCAACACTATTATCCAATATACCGCCTATATTAACGTCAAACATATTACCTTTCTGTTCCGCGTAATTGAGATGTAGCTTCTCAACCAGTTTATTTACGCGCGGCTGATCTGATTTGAAAACAGCATTCACGTCTAATTCGTTCATAGAGCGATCATAGACCGGTTTCAGCAGACGCATTTCTTCAAGCTCTGCCTTGTGATCCTCAAACCAAGATCTCAATTCGGAATCGGATAGAGTTGTGAGCAAAATATTCTGATGGGTTGCTTTCAAATCGGGCGTAAGATCAGATCGACCAGCCATCTCACGTTTCATTTCCCAAACAAAAACAGGAAGTACCAAAGATCTAATTGCATATACTCGCCATTGATCGTCTGGTTTTTGCAGATAGAAATAGTCATTGGGAACTCCAGAAGGAGCCGCCCGCCTGGCAACAGCCTTTGACGCGGAGATCATGATAACCTTGTCGATTTCCGAGCCCATCTCTCGCGCCTGAAACGCTGGCTCTGCAAGCTCTCCCGAAACAAGACCTTCGTTGATAAGGGATTCATTGTCGCCGCTTATCACCAGAGACAGGAAACGTTCCGCTCGAGCGGCTACGATCTGGCTTTGGGTGTTAACCTCAGACCGTGCATGGACATTAGGCGCTAATGTCATCAAAGATGTAGCTAGTATTGCCGCCAAAGCGCGAAATTGAAGCAACTTTGGCGGCAAAATAGGCAATTTACCCCGCCAGATTACGCAGCACGTAATGCAAGATGCCGCCGTTGAGGAAATATTCCATCTCGTTGGCGGTGTCGATCCGGCAGAGCGTGTTGAACGTTTCCGTTGAACCATCAGCACGGGTCATTTCGACTTCCAGATTCTGCAAGGGGCTAAGGCTGGCAACACCCTTGATGGTGAAGCTCTCGCTGCCATCAAGCTTCAGTGTATTGCGATCAACGCCTTCGACAAATTGCAGCGGTAACACACCCATACCGACCAGATTGCTCCGGTGAATACGCTCGTAGCTTTCGACAATCACAGCGCGCACGCCCAGCAGGTTGGTGCCTTTCGCAGCCCAATCGCGCGAAGAGCCCGTACCATATTGCTCACCGCCAATGACGACCAGGTCATTGCCGTCGGCTTTGTGGCGCATGGCGGCGTCATATATGGGCATGATCTCGCCGTTATATTTGGTTAGGCCGCCTTCTTTGCCGTCGGCCATTTCATTCTTGATGCGGATGTTGGCGAAAGTTCCGCGCATCATCACATCGTGGTTTCCGCGGCGGCTGCCGTAGCTGTTGAAGTCCGCCTTGTTCACCTGATGGTCGCGGAGATACTCGCCTGCGGGCGAATCTTCCTTGATCGCACCGGCGGGCGAAATATGGTCGGTCGTGATCGAATCTCCCAATAATGCCAGTGTCTTAGCGTCAATTATGTCCCCAACCGGCTCCGGCGTCATCGTCATGCCGTCAAAGTAGGGCGGATTGGCCACATAAGTACTCCCCGCGCGCCACTGATAGGTGTCGCCGCCGGTCACATCGATATCCTGCCACGCCGCATCGCCCTTATAGACATCGGCATAGCGGCTCATGAACATCTCGCGATTGACCGCGCCGCCCATGGCTTCGTTCACTTCATCATTGGTTGGCCAGATATCCTTCAAATAGACGTCTTCGCCATCGCTGCCCTGCCCGATCGGCGTTTCATACATATCCTCACGCACCGTGCCTTTCAGCGCATAGGCGACCACCAGCGGCGGCGAAGCCAAATAGTTCGCCTGCACATCCTGAGACACACGGCCTTCAAAGTTACGGTTGCCGGACAAAACGCTCGCCGCAACGATACTATTGTCATTAATCGCCTTGCTAATCGCCGGCGGCAAAGGCCCGCTATTCCCGATGCAGGTCGTGCAACCATAGCCGACCAGATTAAACCCAAGATAGTTCAGGTCTTCGGAAAGGCCCGCCTTATCGAGATAATCCGTCACCACCTGAGACCCCGGCGCAAGGCTGCTCTTCACCCAAGGTTTCCGCTGCAAACCAAAGGCCCGCGCCTTACGCGCCACCAGACCGGCGGCAATCAGCACGCTGGGGTTCGACGTATTGGTGCAGGACGTAATCGCGGCAATCGCGACATCGCCATGGCCGAAATCATAATCACTGCCCTCGACAGCAACCCGGCCCGCTTTATCGTCGGTCCCGAAAACTTCGCCCAGATCGCGGTTAAAGCTCTCGTCCAGCTCGCTCATCGACACGCGCTGTTGCGGCAATTTCGGCCCCGACAAAGACGGCACCACGCTGGTCATATCCAGTTCCAGCTTGTTGGAATAAATCGCGTCTTTCGCTTCATCGAGCCGCCAGAAACCCTGTTCCTTGGCATAAGCTTCGGTCAGCGCTATGTCCGCTTCGCTGCGACCCGTCAGGCGCAGATAATCCAGCGTCTTGTCATCAATCGGGAAGTAACCGCAGGTCGCGCCATATTCCGGCGCCATATTGGCGATCGTCGCGCGATCCGCCAAAGACAGCGCCGCCACGCCCGGCCCGTAAAATTCAACAAAGCGCCCGACCACACCCACAGCGCGCAGCATCTGCACACAGGTCAGCACCAGATCGGTCGCCGTAATACCCTCGGCCAGCTCGCCGGTCAGTTTAAACCCGACCACTTCGGGGATCAGCATCGATACCGGCTGGCCCAGCATCGCGGCTTCCGCCTCAATGCCGCCCACGCCCCAGCCGAGCACGCCCAGGCCGTTGATCATTGTCGTATGGCTGTCCGTGCCGACACAAGTATCGGGATAGGCGACCATTTCGCCATTCTGATCCTTGCTGCTCCACACGGCCTTCGCAATATTTTCCAGATTCACCTGATGGCAAATGCCGGTTCCGGGAGGCACAACCGAGAAATTGTCAAACGCCTTCGATCCCCATTTCAGAAATTCATAGCGCTCCATATTGCGCTGATATTCCAGCGCCACGTTATTCTCGAAAGCTTGAGGTGTGCCAAATTCGTCAACCATGACCGAGTGGTCAATCACCAGATGCACCGGCACCTGCGGGTTAATCTTCTGCGCGTCGCCGCCCAAAGCCTTGATCCCGTCGCGCATCGCGGCGAGGTCGACAACGGCGGGAACGCCGGTAAAATCCTGCATCAGCACGCGCGCCGGACGGTACTGAATTTCCGCCGAGGACTTGGCCTCTTTCTGCCAGTCCACCACCGCCTGCGCATCCCCAGCCGCCACCGTATGGCCGCCATCTTCAAAGCGCAGCATATTTTCGAGCAGGACTTTCAGCGTATAGGGCAAGCGATCGATATCCCCGAGCTTCGCCGCCGCCTTGGCGAGCGAATAATAGGCATAGTCGGTGCCATTAACCGAGAGGGTCGAGCGCGTGCCCAGCGAGTCTTGTCCGGTGGTGGTCATATTATAGTCCCTTGTTTTTTGTCTGTGCTTTTGCCGGTTTGGGGAATGCGGCCAACTAGGCGCAAACCAGCATATGAATCGATGTTCGAGAGCGCTTTAGCCCAAGGGATGCGGGGGTGCAATGGGAAGAGCCACGTGTTCCGCACTTGATGCGGAACACTTGGGAGAGATTACGCAGCGCCACGACAAACACCCTCGGCTCCGGATCAAGTCCGGAGCACGGGCCACTGGCAGCCCAACCACACACCTGTTTTCCCGAACCCAGCTCGTCATCCCGAACCAAGTTCAGGATGACGAGCATAGCGATGGGGACCGAGGTGGCCACGCGCAAAGCGTGACGACGGAAAGCAGCAGGCACCATATCCCCAGTTCAAAATGCCTACTTCGCGCGACGAACGCTAATCCCGGTATTCGCTATATTTGCATGGTGAGTCGAAACGATGAATTTTACAAGTCGTTACATTTGATCTGGCCGCTTTTGTCACAGAGGTTTTTGAGGAGGGGCAAAATGGGGAGAACCTAGTCCGCCGAAATTACGACAGGTGGCTCCGATATAATTCCCTCTTGCTCAGCCTGAGCAATATATTTCCATGGCGGGCTAAAAAACTGGACTGCTATCGGATAGACACCTTCGACATGCTTCCCCACATAATTGCGCGCAGGCACAAAACGCGCTCGTCGAGACAGGTTTTTGCAGGCCGACCGATCCAGATCATCATGTCCGCTTGATTGGGTTACGTCACAGGCGCGCACCCGACCAACTCTCGTCACTGTCAATAACAGCGCTACATTACCCTTCCGCTCTTCTCGCAAAGCTTGGTACGGATAATCCCCGTTTTTCATCCAGCGACTGAAAGTGCCCCTTGGTCTCGGCGCCTGACTAAGACCGCTTCGGTTTTTCTCATTGCTATCGGCAAAAGGCATGACCACTACCCACTTAAGCTGAGAGGGGCGGTTCTGCGCCTCAAGCGATGGCGCTGACAGGCCCATGATAGACAAGCCCAAAGCGGCCAGCGCGAGATGTTTTTTGCCCCATGTCATGGCGCGACTCTAGAGCGCTCAATTCAACAGAGTCAAATTGCAGGTTAAAACCGTTACTTTATATGGGCTGTCTGTGTTTGTTACAGAAGACTTGCAGGGATGTGTATTGAATATGGCGGTACAATTTGGAACGGTCGCCATTCTTTCAACTCAGCAAAATTCATTGAAAAGTAGCAACAACCAAACTCATATTATCTTCGAGTACTCGCTGATACGCTTCTTCCTTTAACTTCGACACGATTTGTGTCGCGTCGGTGGCCGTACTTACCAATTGAATAAGCTCTCTTAACTTAATTTTTTCATGGAAACCATCCGATGAAATAAATACCTTGTCGCCCAGTTGTAGATCGAAATCAAATGTGTCAATTCGAGGCTTAACTCTACTTCCCAGCGCGCTATCTAGTATGTTCTTCCTGGGATAGTTCTGAAGCTCTGCTTTTGAGAGCTTACCCGCTTCGAACAACCTTTGAGCTTCAGTATGCTCAATCGTAAGCTTTTTGCCTCCATCCCCTCTCAACACGCTACATCGTGTATCTCCGCAGTGCGCGCCTACAATCCGTTTGCCCTGTATGAACGCTGCGGTAAGTGTAGTCGCCATTTGATGGGTTTCGCTTGTTCCGCTTTGATGGGATAATATCTCATTATGAATTTCGTCAAATATCTGCACCAAATTTACTTGATTTTCGCCGGCTATTTTTTCTCTTAAATAGTCTACAGCTATGCTCGACGCCATTGCGCCATCGAAGTGCCCACCCAAACCGTCAGCAACCGCTATAATCGTCCGATTGTCATCAAACGTCTCTGCCAAAATAGAGTCTTCGTTACGAGCTCTAGGTCCACTCTCTGAAAATGATGCAAAATTGATATTCACTCACATGTCTCTTTTAGGGCTTTAACAATTAACGGATGGAACAGGTTTCGATCGGCCGAAATCGACAATTCTAGGTGCTCAATTCTTTTGCAGATAGACTCACCCTTTGCTCTAAATTCAACAGCAAGCCTTTTTGCCAAACCTTCTTCAATACCTTCTTTACAATTGTCGAAGAACATCCGTTCTACGTACCATCGATTGTGGCCAGTTCCCAAGTGAAGCATTGCCATCAAACATTCTGCTGTTAACTCGATGGAAGCATCTGACATAAAAGCACTCAACCTGTTAGCTAAAACATCGCAAAAATCGAAATCGAAAGTGCCCTCTGAAGCCCATTCTGCGTAGACCAACCCAATACGCTTACAAGTTGATGCGTCGGTTTTTTGAAACTGCACGATATGATCAATCGAAATTTTCCTTAAAATCGCAACGCCATCTACATTCTCACTATTGTCCTCTACAAAATTCGCTATCTTTTTGACTTGGCCCTTTGCCAGTGTCTCACCGGAATCCAATAGCTCTGCAAAACTAACCGCTTCATCGTTTTCAATTGCTCCAGCATCAGGATCAATCGAAACGAGAACATCTCTTACAGCGCTTACGCTTTTAAACCTTCGCTCCGGCTTAGACCGTGTGCAATTAAGCAAAAGGGCGCCAAACTCTCCGTCTTCGCGGATTTCATTACATGGAACTCTTGGATCAACACCTATCATGTCGTGCAAAATACACCCTAAAGAGAATACGTCAGATTGTGCAGATGCTTCTCTTAGATCTTTTGTTATTTCAGGCGCTGTATAATAATCGGTACCCTTTGCCATTCCCGTTACTGTCAGCTTTGATAAACTAGAGTCGTTCATCGAAACAAATCCAAAGTCACTGATTGCGTAGTAGGCCTCTTGAGTATTCGAATCCGTGAACCTCAGGACGTTTTGAGGCTTCAAATCCCGATGATACATATCCAAAGAATGCAATTCCTCTAGCCCCGCAATTATGTCTGCGAGAGCCAGTCGATATGCGCCTGTCAATTGGGGATCTTTTTGTATATCCTTCTCCAGCGTGGATTCTGCCACTGGCATCAAATAATATGGATCATCGCCGTCGAGATTGTAGTCAAGTATAGGAACTATGTTTCGATGCTTAACTCCAGATTGATATCGAGCTTCTCGCACGAATCTCTTTCTTACATTAGGCACTAGCTCATCTGGCAACGGTTGATTGATCGAAAATGTTTTGCGCGCGTATTGATCTCCGTCGGCATCCGAAACCAGATCAACTACCCCAAAACCACCAGAACCTAAATTTTCGATGTATGTGAACGCCATCTTTTTCCCCAATCTTGTAAATGGCGACCTTTTTTAATGCTGTACTTCAATATTGCCCTAAATCAAACTTTCATTCCGTCAGATCGTATGAGAAAATAAACCCCTTTCCTACAACCCCCACCTTTTGATACACCGGCCCGAATCAAAGGAACAAAAGTAGAACGAAAGGGCCAATACCCCCATGGCAGACGACAACCCCAATCCCGAACATCCCGCGGGCTTGCCCGCCACGCCCTCAGAGGTTCCGCCGCAAAAACCCTATCGGGTCCGCCATGATGGCTGGACGGTGGAGCGGCAGAATAAATTTATTGAATCGCTGGGCCGCACGGGCTGTGTTCGCCCCCACCTTTAGATTGATGCCCCGCATCAATCGTCGTTAGGACCCGCGCGCATGGCGGGGATTAGCTGGAACAGCGCTTATAAATTTCGCCAGCGCGATGCCGATTTTGCCGAGCGGTGGCAGCGCGCGCTGCGCCGGGCCAAAACACCGCTAGGCGAAGTCGCGTGGAAGCGTGCGCCAAACACGCATTGGGTCGGGGGAGAAGCAGGATGTCTGGTATCATGGCAAGGTCGTGGGTCAGCGGACCAAACATGCCAATGATCTGCTGCGCCTGCTCTATCAGCATGACACCAACGGCGCGGGCCGCGACGCGGCGGGGGCGCATTGCGCCGGCGAATAAGGAGGTTGATGGTGGAGTGATAGCGGCGCGGGGAATTAGGCGCGCAGGCCTGTCCCTCAATCCGCGTCGTTGATAATCAGCTCCATCGCCGCAACCACCGTGGCGATGGTTTTTGCGCCCAGCAATTCGTCAACCTTGGCGCTGGTCTGATCGGTAATCGCGCTAGCTTTTTTGACCGCTTCGGCGCCCGTTTTGGTCAGCTTTAGCAGCCACGCCCGCCCGTCCGTATCATCGCGCACCCGCGCCACCATTTCCAGATCAATCAGCCGCCGCACCATCGCGGTAATCGCGGAGTCATTCAGCCCCAATTCGGTCGCCAATCGCGTCTGGGTCGTGGTCTCTTCCGACGCGATAATCGCCAGGGCCGACATTTGCGCGGTGGTGACGCCCGCAACCTCCAGCAACCGCCGGTCAGAGCTTTTCTTCAGCACATGGGCGGCAATTTGCAGCCGCGAATAAAATCGGAGTTTTCTTGCCGTCATCGCCTGATGCTATCCTATTTCCGGCGTCTTGTGAACCGATTATAAGTTCATAGGTGAATTATAAATCATGGATTTTGGCAGGCAAAGGCTGATATTGCTATCCATAGTCTATGTGATATAGTTCATCACTGAACTAAATGACGACTCGCGTTTTCATCAACCGCTTATGCGGACATGACTGTCCCATCATCCTAGAAAAGGAACCATAATGATCCAAGATCCCAATGATTCAGAAATGAATGATCTGCGCATGTCCGACGAGGGCCGCGTGCTCTATGACAAGGTCAAACGCTTCGTCACCGAAGAAGTCGATCCGATCACCGAACAGTTTTTCGCAATGGGCGAAGGCCGTGCGGAACGCTGGAGCTATGCACCGGGCCAGCTGGAATTGCTCGAGGGCGTGAAGGACAAGGCGCGCGAGCAAGGGCTGTGGAATTTCTTCCTGCCGGACGCGGAATCGGGCGAAGGATTGAAGAACCTCGATTATGCTTTCATCGCTGGCGTGCTGGGTCAAAATCCTTTGGCGTCCGAATGCATGAATTGCAGCGCGCCCGACACCGGCAATATGGAAGTGCTGGAACGTGTCGGCACGACAGCGCAGAAACAGGAATGGCTGGTGCCGTTGCTCGAAGGTAAAATCCGCTCGGCTTTTGCGATGACCGAGCCGGGCCACCCTTCCTCGGATGCGCGCAATATCCGGACCGAAGCGGTTCTCGAAAAAGGCGAATGGGTCATCAACGGAGAGAAATTCTACATTTCCGGCGCGGGCGATCCGCGGTGCAAAATCATGATCACCATGGTCCGCACCAATCCAGACGGCCCCTCCCACTCGCAACAATCCCAGATCCTGGTGCCCATCGATACCCCGGGCGTCGAGATTATCGGACCCATGCATGTGTTCGGCGATGATGACGCGCCGCATGGCCATATGCATATCAAGTTCAACAATGTGCGGGTGCCGGAAGAAAATATCCTGCTGGGCGAAGGCCGCGGTTTTGAAATATCGCAACTGCGCCTTGGACCGGGACGTATCCATCACTGCATGCGGTCAATCGGTGTCGCTGAACGGGCGCTCGACCTGATGATCCATCGCGGCGGCAGCCGGGAAGCCTTTGGTCAGCCTTTGGCGCTGCTCGGCAAAAACCTGGAAGTCATTTCACGGGCGCGCATCGATATTGAAGCCATGCGCCTCATGGTTCTCAAAGCGGCCAAGGCAATGGACGTGATGGGCAACAAACAGGCGCGTGTCTGGGTGTCCATGGTCAAAGCCTATGTGCCAGAGATTACCTGCCGGATCATCGACGAAGCGATCCAGATTCATGGTGCTGCCGGTGTTTCCCAATGGACACCGCTATCGCGCATGTATGCCAATCAAAGAACCCTGCGTCTCGCGGATGGACCGGATGAGGTTCACCATATGGTGGTTGGCCGGAACGAAATGGCCAATGCCGGTTACAAACCGCAACGCTAGGTCCCAGACTTGACCAATTTAAAAAGGCCGGATGTCATGTCCGGCCTTTTTTATCTGGATAGAAGCTTTATTCTTCGCTTAGCAAAGGTTTGGAACCGTCGCCCAGCACGACAAAGGCGGCCCAATAATAAGGATGGGACGTAATCGGATCATCCATCAGTTTCTGTTGCGCCAATCGCAGCGATGTCGCCAGCGCCCCATCGTCTTCGCCGTCTTCACCGCGGAACATGCCGCCGATCAGGCGCTCGGTCGCATCAAAATCATCCGGCACGGGCCAGTGACTGGCGACAACCGATCGTGCGCCCGCGCCGACAAAGGCCCGCACCAGACCGTCCAGGGCATAGTTGCCGCCGGTGGCAACGCCAGCCTCGCGTGACGCACCAACGCTGGCCATCCCGGCCGTATCGCAGGCCGACAGGATCACGACATCGGCATTGAGCCGCAGATCGAAAATCTCTTGAAAGCTCAGCAGCCCGTCAGATCCTTCGCCACCAAATGAGGTGACCAAAGCGGGGCGCGCCGTACATTGTGGTTTGGGTGCTGTCACAAGGCCATGAGTCGCAAAATGGATGATGCGATATTCATTGAGATCATCCTGCGCCAATAGCGCGCTGTCGGAAAAACCAGCGCCGGTAACGACGTTTAATTTTGACGCGCCGACAATATTGCTCGCCAGATTAAGCTCGGATGAGGAAATCGGATTGCCCCATGTTTCTATGCCCCACTGGCATTCATCATCCTGCGTCGCGGTATATTGCAAGTTGGCATCAGGCACTGCATTTTCGCCTAGCCCAAGATATTTATATTTGCCCGTTGATGGCGCAATCGCCCGCACCTCGGCAAAGGATCGCGGCGATACCGCAATCGACATATCGCGGTCTTTGCCAAACCATTTCACGCCGGTAAAATCGAACAGATCTGAATCGATATCCTGCGTGCGCTCGACATAGGCGTCAACGCTGGCTTGATCCTCAACCAGTAAATAGGGCGGCAGTTGCAGCAGCGGTCCATCGGGTTCGTAAATCAGGTGGCTGACATCAGCCAGCTGCGCTGCAACCGGCTCGAACAAGGACAGATAGAGCGCGCGCGCCAGCTCGACATTGAACGGATAGGTGGCAGGCGCGCCATATTCGATACGAACGATGGAATCGCGCAAATCATTCACATTTTTCTGCAGCGCCGGCAAGTCATCGGCAACTTTAAAGCTGCGGACAGCATCCGGTGTCACGAGAATGCTGTATATGGCATCGCCAACGATATTCACCTTATAATAGGCTTCCCCGGTTTTCAGGAGCGCTTGCAATTCATCAAGCTGCATGACCTGCGGGGCGAGCACGCGGTAACGGGGAAATTTGCTCAATTGCGATTGCAGGCGCGTTTGCTCCAGCTCCAGCGAGCTTAGCGCATCACGGGCATAGCTGAGATCGCGAACATCATTGGCATTGGGCGCGGCTTTTGACGAAAGCTGCGCAATCTGACTTCGGGTTCTGGCAATTTCGCGGGTGCGGGAAACTGCCAAGCGGAATAGAGCGGAAGCCTCATCATCGCCTTCTGAAAGTTCGCGTGCGAGCGCCGCCTGTGTTTGCGCCACACCGGGTCTTTGAAGGGCTTGCGACGCCAGGAACATGGCCGCCGATGCCTCGCCATCGCCCGCTGGTCTAGTCGTCAGAAGTTCAAAATAAGGACCCAGAAGATCCCGCATCACAACCGCGGCTCCGGAAACCGAGCTGCTTTCCTTTACGACCGTCGCATAGAGCGCCAGCGCTTCGTCAACCGAGCCGCTGCGCCCGAGAAATCCAGCAAAGCGCGCTTTGGCCGCCAGTAAGGCGGGCGATTGCGGATATTCTCTTTCAAAAATCGCAATGGCTTCGGAAAAATGGCCTTTTGCAGAAGCGAGATTGCCCGAAACCTCTGATGTCAGTGCCAATTCTGATCGAATATCAGAGCGCAACCAAGCGGTAGAGATGACCCGGCCATCTCGCACAGATTCTATGGTTTGCAGCGCTGTATTTTGCGCTTCGGCAGCGGCTTTAAAATCTTTGTTGATCCGCATGGCAACGCCGCGCAAATAGCTCGCCTGACCGTCCAATATCTGACCGCGTTCAAAATCGCTCAATCCGCTGTCAAATCCGCCAACCCGTCTCAGGTTTTCATTCTCGCGATTGATTTGGTCTGACAGTTTCGATGTAATCTCACCGGATGAAACGACATTGCCATCAACGCCGTCAGAAATCTTAACGACGGGGCGCTTCAACAACGCGATCGCAGCGTCAGCCTTTTGTTGGTTGAGCAAGTGAATCGTGCGGAAATTACGGATCAGCCTTTGGGTTACACCGTCGCGCCCGGCAACAGAATCATCCGCGCGATCAAACAACGCCCGCGCACTGGCAAAATTACCGAGATTGGATTGCTGTAGACCCTGATTGGCCAAAAATTCTGCGGTGCGGCCGGTGCTGCTGCCATCCCGCGCGACCAATGTTTCGAAAAATTCCGATGCTTCGGCATAGCTGCCGCTATGATTGCGCGAATAGGCTTCGCTGCGCGCGCCTTCGATATCTAGTGACCCGGCTTGAATACGCGCAAAAGCAACCGGATCGCTGACCGAGGTCGTGGCGACCTCGACCGGACCAGAAACAGGTTGGTCAGAAACCAGCGCCGCCAATCCAAGGCGCAGAGCGGAATCATATCCGGCAAGTCCCTGGGCAATATAGGTCGTGTTGCCGCGCTCAGTCGAATAGATGCGGTGATCAATGCGGGTCACGCTGTTGGTGCAAATTGTCGCGGAAACCGTCCCGAGATTGTCTATCGATGCCTTGCCCTCTGGTCGGCAGGTCAGCGTGTCGGATGTCTTGAAACCGGCCACCGTCACCGCATCTGTTGCGATATCGCGGATCGCCAGGAATGTCCCGACACTGGTCGCCGCGTCCCGGCAAACTATGCGGTAACCGCGGTCAAACATGCCCTCTAGCCCCGGAAGATTGGGCGCATTTTGGGCGGTACATAAAACGCCCGTGCTGCCGATCCGGAAGCTGTCTTGAACGGATAGTGGCAAATCGCGCGCGATGGCCGGTTGCGATGCCAGCATGGCCGTCGCCGTGCCCAAAAGCAGAGCGGCGGAGAACTTATTTTTCCGTGCGATCATAGTCCGTCCACCTCGCTAATGTCATCCAATGGCGCCGAGCTCGGGACACCCATTAAATTGGGATTGCCGCCGCTGGTCACCGGTTCCGATATGGACCCGGTGCTGTTCATCGGGCTGGTATTGATGATAGAGACGGTGCGTGAAATCGGGCTTTTACTGGTGGCCTTTTCTTCCGCTTCTTCTTTCTCTTCCTCGGATAATTCTTCTTCCACGGCCTGTGGTTGTTCCTCGACAACATCGCGGACGCTGACCGCTATCGGCGTGTCATCACTGCTAACCACCAAACAGACGGATGCCGTCAACAAACAGCCATTGATGGCGGAACCAGCCGTGAAGCCATCGGCGGGTGCGACTGGGAAAATCGTATCCCGAACTTCGTTATTCAACACCTGCGTATCATCCATGTTGAGCGTCGCGCCATAGATGACCATATCCAGATTATCCGAGCCAGTCGGGATTATTTCGACCTGACCGGTTTCGGCATAAAAGCCATAAGCTATGCCACCGCTGCCAACATTTTGGATGAGCAGGGTATCCTCTGCGGCAAAGGTGATGCTGGCGGCCTGAATGGAACCATCCGGATTGGCTGTCGGCGTCGCGCGCGCCAATAAATCATCCCGGCCATCGAAAAACGGATCGACAGCCAGATTGTCGAGCAATGTCGTGCTGCCGACATGGATATGCCGCGCGGAGAGATTTAATGTACCGCCGGGCGAACTGCCTTCGAGCACGATTCCGCCTGTATCGCTGGCGACACCGATTGTATCGGCGGTCAGGGACAGCAGGTTATCGGCGGCCATATCGGTTATGTTGAGATTACCCGTAACCCGGATATTGTCTGTTGTTGATATTTCTAAAGTTCCATCCGGACCAGCCAGATTAGCACCAATGGCATCGGAACCGGTCAGGTCCAGATCACCAATGATGACCCCGCCCGAACCATCGGAACTTATGTTGATCATATTGGCGCGGAGACGGCCTGCCTCGGCATTGCTCAAGTCATAGCCCAACGGGCCGGAAGCGACATCGCCGATGGAAGCACCGCTGCCGCCATTGTTCGTCAACGTCAATTCGCTGGTATTTTCATCACCCAGACCGCCGCTTGCGCCGATATCAATATCGCTGGATATCAACATTATGGTCGGCGCGGACAGGATACCGCCAAAGCCTGCGAGGCCAGCTGCTTCGACGCTAAACAAGGTCGAAAGCGCCATATTGCCCTGACTGACAAAATCACCCGCTGTGGCCGCAACCAAATTGCCGCCGGATACGGCGTTGTTGATCGTTATCGAACCACTGGTTGCGACTGGATCAAGCGCAAACAAGGGTGTGGGATCGCCATTAGGTCCAAAAAACGCATCCATGCTGGAGTTGGCGAGATATATGAAGTTATCCGGACCATTCGCCGTGCTAATAGCGCCCGCCGTGATCCCAGTACCGGCCAAGAATATGGCATCGGTAGCGCTGGTGACATTGCCGGTCGCTATGGCCGCCGGCGTCAACAGGCCAATGGCGGCTGAACCGGTGGAAAGATCGCCGGTGGAAATCCCCGCCGCGGCATCAATAGCGATACCCAATATACCGCCATTGCCGACGCCTTGTGCAGAGATATTGCCGTAGCTGCCGCTGCCCAAAGCCTGCGACACAAAAGCACCATCCGTCATAATCGCGCCGGTGCCGAGAATCGATTGATCTGAATCCAGCCTGATGTCGTCAAGACTGGTCAGGCTGCCGGTCTGCACATTGCCGCCAGCCACAATATCAATCAAACCGCCTGCATTAGCGTCCGTGAGGATCAGAGCATCGGTGGCGTCGATCAAAATATCCATAGCAGAATCGATATTACCGAAACTAGCGCTGTTGCCGGTGGTGGTTAGATCAACATTACCACCAGCAGAAATGCCCTGCACATCGACGAGACCACCCGATGTAATAGCAACGTCTCCAACGGCCTGTACCAGCCCGGTATCAAGACCGGTTGTGCCGGTAAGCACGACGTCCATACCGCTATCCACGGCACCAAGAGCAAGAGCCCCATTGGATTCGATTTCAATCTGCCCGCCAGCGGTTACATCACCAAAGCCAATGTCCGCGGTTCCAGAAGGAGCGACTATGAAATCATCGCCCGTATCAATAGTCCCGCCAGAGATCGCTCCCGTCTGAGAAGCGATTTGCGCTGACATGGCAGCCGTAACGTCGCTCAAAGTAATGGCATTGAGCGCATCGACTTGAACATTCGCGCCAGCATCAATGATACCCGCCGTCACCCCGCCAGCATTGGCGGTCAGGATGGCATCACCATCCGTATCTACAGCAAGGGCTGTCACGTTGCCGCTTACGGATGTCGCCTGTACCGGTCCAACAGCTGTCAGATTGCCCAACATCAGATCAGAATCAGCAGACACGATCACCGCTCCGGTGCTGTCCAGATCCCCGGTTGTCAACGCGCCGGTCGCATCCAGCATAAGATCACCGACGCTCGACAGATTCCCGGCTTGCAAACTGCCGGTGACAGCAATATCGATCACGCCGCCGCTGACTATGTTGCCAAAGCTGACATCACCGGTGACCGCAGTGGTCAAGCCAGCCGCAGCATCGATATTCGTGCTCAAGACAACATCCCCGGCTGACGTCAGGAGCGTTGTGCCCCCGACGGACAGCAATCCGGGATTAACTGGTGGCGTGCCGTCGCTACTGACGACGAAGGTGCCGTTGGTATCCAGATCGAGGTTGCCGCCGATCGTAATCGCGCCACTATCTGTCACGACCGCGATATTGCTATCGGTGACCAAAGTCAGGTCATTGGTGACATTAAGCGTGCCATCTACGGCAGAGAAGAAACTGGGCGGATCGCCTGCACCGGCGGTATCGCCCGATATAAACGCATCATAAGACGCGATCGTTGCTGTGCCCTGCACAATATCAATGAAACCAATCCCGACAGCACTGGTTCCCGCAACAGCGCCTGCGCCGCCGTTGGCCGTGCTGAAAATACTGATATTGCCGGCATTTAACGAACCCTGTTCGATACGGTTGAAGCGGTTCGTCACTAATATAGTGGCGTCAGGCCCGGTCGTATCGCCGCCATCGCCTTGCGCGGCGCCTGTGCCGCCGTCACCGCCGACCGATTGGGCGGTGTAGTTTACGTCGCCGATAATGACCGGCGAACCGCGCGACAATAATGTCAATTCGCCAGCGAAAGCTGCACCGCCATTACCGCCATCACCGACTATCGCGCCCGTTCCCCCGTCACCACCATTGCCTGCCACCGCATCGGCCGTAATGATCATATTGCCAAATGTCGCAGCTCCCAAATTAGCTGGTGTGTCAATGCCGCTCGTGGTGCCGACCTGAACAAAAGCCGCCGTAGCAGACCCGCCGGAACCACCATTGCCGCCCGTGCCAACTCCGCCATCACCGCCAGAGCCTCCAAGGCCGCCTGTCGCAGAGCTGTTGATGTTAACATTGCCCAGCGTCAGAACGCCGCTACCCGATGAACCTAAAAGCGCTATTGCTCCGCTCGCCACGGCATCACCGCCATTGCCACCGGGGGCACCGCCGATCGCATTTCCGCCATTGCCCGCGCTGGTTGTGCTATTGATGGCTGTGTCACCGAAACTGATGCTGCTGAGACCACCGGCTGCCGAATTGCGGGCCTGCATGGTCACCGCTCCGCTGGTCGCGGTCCCGCCATCAAATCCGGCACCGCCGATGCCGCCAGTCGCGTTAACCGCAATGTTCAAGCCATTGCCAGACAGCGCACCGTCGCCTCCGCCAAGCGCTGTGATATCTGCAGAACCACCGGTTGCGTTGCCGCCGTTGCCGCCATTCCCGATCGAGGTGCCACCAACGGCAATGCCGGAAAGCATTGTATTGCCAACAATATCTATTGTGCTAGCAGGCCCGACGGAAATTCCCACAAAGCCGCCCACTCCATCGCCGCCGCTGTCACCAGCGCTGCCGTTTCCGTCCGCAGAAAGATCGAGCGCTCCAGCGACGAAAATATTCGCCAGACTGCCATTTGTTGAGAGTTGGATTGCACCGCCGGCCCCGTCGCCGCCAGCGCCCATAGCCATTCCGCCGGTACCGAATGCCGTTCCAATCAGGCCGTTGAAGTTCATTGACGTACCGGTATCCGCCGTGATGGTTATATTGCCGCCCGTCGCCGTTCCGCCATCGCCGCTCGAGATATTGTTATTCTGGGCAAATGCATTGATGGTCGTTGCACCAAGGTCGATCAGATTATTGGGACCGCCACTGCCGGAGATAGTGACCGAACCACCCAGGGTATTGCCGCCGTTGATGTTTGCTCCGCCATCGCCCGCATCAAGCGCCTCGGCAAAAATAAATGTGTCCGTTCCAACTAAGAAACTTGCATCGCCGCCGATTGCTTCCACTGAAATTGTGCCGGCTGTACCATCGCCACCGTCACTGCCGCCATCATTGGCGCCGCCAAATCCATTGGCCTGCAGTGTCAATTGAGCGGTCGCACTTACCGTACTATTTGCTCCGGCCTGAGCAACAATCGACCCGGCCGTTCCGTTACCAGATCCTCCTCCGGCCGAAATGCTGTCTCCTCCCAAACCGGATGATATGAATGTGGCATCACCAACCAGATTCACAATGCCGCCGCCATCGGCCAGCAAGTTTACCGTCCCACCAAAACCGTTACCGGCGCCCGCTCCGCCGTCGAAACCACCCAATCCGTCAGCGGAAGCAAAACTGGTGCCGCCAATTGTCAACATGCCGCCATTGGCGGAGATGCTTGCATTGCCGCCGGTGCCGTCATTTGAACCAGATCCGGTCATGCCGTTCGCACTCAGGTTGGCGTTGTCGTTGATCGTCAAATTGCCGCCGGTGGTTTCGAGTGATACAGATCCACCGAAAGTGCTGTTTTCACCAAATGCCTCTGCATTGACATCAACCGGGCCGGTTATTGTGATGCTGCCTGGGCCAGATCTGATCGTGCCCGAACCACCTAGTGCGGTTCCGGACATGCCCAAGCTGCTAAAACCGCCAATGACTGGGCTTCCTAGCTGCACATCCGCGCCGGTTGTTATAATGCCGGTTGCGTCAGATGTTGTAATCAACATCGCACCACCAGTCACATCGCCGCCATCGCCAAGCGCATCGCTATTGCCGCCCTGCACCATTCCGCCAGCGATGAGCGTGCCGACAAAATTCAATGTGGTTCCGGAACCAGCATCGATCGTAATATCACCGCCTAGGGCCGAACCGGCATCGCCAGAAAATGCATCCGCACCTAATGCGCCCGTGCCAAGTGTTGTGACACCGCTGATGTCGATTAGATTATTAGCGCCACCCGTGCCGGAAATAGTGATCGTGCCGCCAACGGCATTGCCGTTTGTGTCATTCAATCCGCCATTACCCGACGACCCGTTGCTCGCCGCAGAAATGGACAAATTGCCGTCAATCGATACGGTTGAATTGCCATCATTGGCCAATAGTCTGCCGGTACCGCCGATGCCGTCACCGCCATCGACTCCGCTGCCGCTAAAACCGCCAATGCCGTCGGCGAACATCGTGACTGCGCCGCTGACATTTACGGAGCCGCCGCCTTCTGCGCCAATCTCGACTATTCCGCCAAATCCGTCACCAAGCTTGCCAACGCCGAAATTATCGGCGCCCGTGCCATTGGCACTGAGCATGACATCGCCATTTAAAGTAATGGCTCCGCCGCTGCCGAGGATGCCGATCACGCCACCGGTCCCGTCTTCCCCGTCCACCACGCCCTGAACATCGGCGCTTAGATTCGTCATGCCATCAACGGTAATCGTGCTGCCCGCTCCGTTAGCCATGACATCGACAAGATCATCAGCCCGCAATGTCAGGTTGGAGGCAAATGCCATCGCGCCTGCATTGGCCGTCGCCGTAATATTGGTCGAAGCCCGCGCGGTTACGGCCGACGTGAAACTGGTATTTTCAATCTCTATCGACGCATCAATCCCGTTGACCGGCGTGTCTACTATGACATCACCGGCAACATTGCGGCCGGCGGATAAAATCACCGCATTGCCAACAACATCAGCCGCTCCGGCAATATCAAAGCCGATATCGCCGCCATTTTGGATGGCGATGCTGATCGCGTTATTTTTTGGGACCGCAACCGCATAGACGCGGTGATTATCGCCCACGCCGCTGCTGACAGGACCGGTGGTGACACCATCATGACGCAAGGCGACACCGGTTGGGATATCGCCGTCGGTGCCAATGGTGACGTTAATGTCAAACAGGCCCTGATTAAATGTAATCGATGCCTGCTCCGCCGCGATATAGGCGGCCGACCCGTTCACGTCGACATCGCCCGATTGTGTGACAATGGGTGCGAGCATACCAACATAGCTGTTTTCCGGTGTCAGCGTGATCGACGCGCCGGCGTTTATTTCGGCAAAACTACCGCTGATTGCCGGGGCAAAATTGGTTGTTCCGTCGGGCTCGATAAAATTGCCATCCGGATCAGCAATCGGATCGGCGGTGGTCAGGAACAGCCCGCCCACATCAATGACAGCAGTCCCGCCGATAACGATACCGCCGGGCGCATAAAACCAGACATTGCCGCCAGGGTTGAACATACCTAAACCATCACCAATCTGACTGATGATGGTTCCGTTTAGGATGATCGGTCGCGTATTATCTGCCGGAACAATCCGGTTAAGGACGGTGAAGTCTGGCGGGCCGCTCATTTCCGGATCGCTTTGATAAATAGCTGTGCCAATGGCAGGCAGAAAATCAATATCTGCGCCATTCACTGCCATGTCATTGGGCAACCAATCGATCACCACCTGATCTGTAAAAACCGAGATGGTATCAACAAATGCGTTGGATTCGATGGTAGCGCCACCTGATTGGACGGTTGGCACCCCTTGAAACGCCATCTGGGCATGGACAGCTGTGGACGTGCCAAAGAAAAGGCCAAGGGCAAGGGCTGCGCTGGATCCCAATGGCCGATAGCGAAGCGAATGTAAGAGCCTTGATTTACCGGTCATTTAGCGTTTTCCCCATGGGAGTAACTTGGTCGTGAATGATATCAGAAAGCGCACGTCACCCTTGCGGGTTTGCAATCCTGCCGCGCGGGTAGGTAAAGCGACCGTTAGATCCAATCGCGCGCGGTCCGAAAAACTGCTGCGTATGCCGCCGCCAACGGACAATAGCCGCTGCGGATCAATATTGCCGGGGCGATCCTTGTTCCAAACCCATGCGGCATCAGCAAAAGCAAAGGGTTGGATCGTGATGTTGGATCTTTTCGGCGGGCTAATGCGCGGGCCCCTTGCTTCGAGTTGAAAACCAACGCCATCATCACCGATGATGACACCCGGCTCATAGCCACGGCCGATAGTATAATTGCCGCCGGAATATTCTTCAAAACTGAACAATGGATCAAAGGCATATTGCGCTTTGGGCCTAATGAAAAAGGATAGCTTTGGCGAAACAACATATTCTGCAGAAGCAGAGGCTCTGATGGTCGTGGCCGTGGGATCACCATCTATGCGGCTTGGCAAGGTCACGCCCGCTGGGCAAAGCGGATTACAGCCCTTGCTCGCGCCCAATATGCTCAAACCACGCCGAAGCTCCAAACTACCGGTTAAGCGCCAACGCGGCGCACCGGTTGATTTGCTATCAACCGCATCGGCATCGATGCGGGCATAGGCAACACGCAGACGATCCTGGCTCAGCGGAGCAATGAAATCCACCTTCTGGTTCACATAGTCAAAGCCGCCGGACACCATGACGTTGCGCGCCTGACTGCGGATCAAAGGATAGCTCGCCTCAACCGATGCCAACAAAGTTCGGGCTGTCAGGTCAGGTGTATTCCCGCCGCCAAAGGCTCCCAGATCGGGCTTTGTCCAAGCATAGGTAAATCGGCCGCTGAAGCGCAAACCTTCACCGCCAACACGAAAGCTATGACCGGCTTGCAAAATTTGCTGCTCACGAAATTCAGCCGTCGAATAAAATGAAATATTTGTGGTGTCGCCCATGCCGGTAAGACCATGAAATTGCGCGCGCAGTTGACCTCCCCAGATGCCCGTGTCTTGCGCTGCCAAATTCTGAATATTCAAATCCACTTCGAACGGTGTTCGGGTTACCGTCACATCGCCGATAAGTTCCCCTGGCCCTGTACCGGCCGGCCGCAACGTCAGCCGGACGTTATAACCGGGAAGATCGCGGGCCAGTAAAAGATAGCGCTCGGCATTGTTGCGGTCGAAAATTTCATCATTTTCAAGTTTCGCCAGATAGCTACCGATCAGCTTTTCCGCGCGCCCTGCTTCGCCACGCACACGCACATTCGTAATGCGGGCGTAGAGCACTTCGAATTTCACCTGTCCGCCTTCAATCCGCTGCGCTGGAACTTCTACAGCGGCCAGATAGCCTTTGCTTCTTAACAAGGTCGCGGCTGCATCGCGGATGGCGCACACTCTTTTAATCGGCTGTGATTTGCCCAGATAGGGCGCGTAAGCCTGACGCATTTCAGCCTCGGACACGCCTTTCAGATTATTGAAAAAAACGTCATCAATATCGACGCGAATGTCGTCATATTCCGGCTTGTCCAGCGGACAGGGCGATCTTTCAACATTATCTTCGATCGTGAGGCGCGGAGGAACAGTGTCAGTTGACGGAACAACGCGCTCAATCTCATCGCGTGTTGGCGCTATGATTTGCTGTGCATAGCCCGCAGTTGTACCAAAAATCGCCAGTGCGCAAAACGCGCCGACGAGCCGCCCCAATTTCGATATCACGCTATTTTTCCCCTATGGAGCACCCCGCTCGACTATTTACCTACAGTAAATATAATTGTTTACAATTCTGTAAATTTGACACGCGCTATTTGATCATCATTGTGTCTTTTCCCCCACAGTGGGGAGGATTAGAACAGCCCGAAAACCGCCTTTACTTGGGGCAAGAAAATTAGATCGGCCCATGTCATCGCATGGGCTGATGACAAACCATCCCATGCCCAGGGAGACACTACCCAAATGCCGATGACTTGGCTATCAGGCCCAATGTTTAATGCGGACATTGTCATTACATGGGTCGATGGAGCCGACCCTGAGTTAAAGGCCGAGCGGGACCGTTACCTGAACGGGGCGCAGGCGCCTTTGCATGGCAACGGCATTAACCCGCATCGCTGGCTATGCAGTGACGAGTTGAACTATTGCCTGCGGTCCATCGCCAATAACGCGCCAGATGTACGGCGAATATGGATCGTTACCGATGGTCAAATCCCCATCCTTTCCGGCCTGCCCCCGGAATTTAGCGAAAAAATCAGCATCGTCGACCATCAAGAGATTTTTGCTGGCTATGAAGCGGCGCTGCCCACGTTTAACTCGCTCTCGATCGAAACTTTTTTGTGGCGGATACCCGGTCTGTCCGAACATTTCATCTATTTTAACGACGACGTATTCCTGACGTCTCGCGTCGAGCTTGCTGATTTCTTCACCGCGACGGGCCCGGTGATGCGCGGCAAATGGGTGGATTTTTCGGATCTGGAGGAATGCGGGGATAGCCGGGACGCGGCGGCGTTGCTCAACCATTATAACCAGATTGAGGCCGCCAGTCTTGCGGGATTTGGCGCTGACCATATGTTCGCCAGCGCGCATGTTGTCCACCCGATGCAACGATCGATCATGGCGGAATTATTTGCCGATCATCATGACCGGTTCGTCCGCAACAGCTCCTTTCGCTTTCGCGACATCGAACAGTTTTTACCGCAAAGCCTGCACAACCACCATTGTATTAAAAAAGGACTGGGCCGTATTCACGAAACACGCGACCACCTCCACGTCGATGGCGATGAGTCAGGCCGATGGACCGCACAGCAGATCAGCGGATTTTTACACAGCGCCGAGAGCGCCAGCATAAAATTTCTATGTATCAATGATTTGCCAGAATTGGAGCGCCGGTTTCCCGATACCCACCACTGGATCGCAACCGCTATTGGAGACTAGCGGCGTGAATAAAATATTGCGCAGCGCAGCATAAAATGAGTTGCGGTAACTGCCTGAATCCGCTTATCTATCCGCGTGACGGATAGAGGGATGGGCATATGGAACGTGGCGTACCTATTAGAGCGATCACTCGCGGCATAGCGGTACTTTCGGCTGTCAATCGCGATGGCCCCATCACGATGATGAACATCTCGAAAAGTGCAAACATCCCTTACCCGACCGCGTGTCGCATCGTGCAAACCTTTTTGCATGAAGGTCTGATTGAACGCGAACCAGCCCGCAAGCGGTATCGCGTAACCTCGTTAGTACAAACACTTGCAACAGGGTTTCAATCAGAGGATCAACTCGTGGCGGTTGCTCGCCCCCATTTGGAGGAGCTCTGCCGCGAATTCAGCTGGCCGGTATCTTTGGCTACCCGGGTCGGAACGCGAATGATGGTGCGCGATTCCACCCACAAGATGACATCGCTGACCTTCAGCAACTATTATCCCGGATATACGTTACCGATTGCCGAATGTGCTACGGGCAAATCTTATCTTGCCCATTGCTCTGACGAAGAGCGCCAAACGATTGTAGAAGCATGGCAGGCCACAGATAATGAAACATCAAGAATGGGACTGCTGATGCTTTCCGATGATGTTGTCTTGAATAAAATACGCAGCGACGGCTTTGCCCATCAAATGCGCAATTTCTATAATGAGGAACCGGGAAAAACATCCTCTCTTGCCGTACCGGTCAATGGTCCGGACGGTGACATTATTGGTTCACTGGCAATCATCTATTTTGCTTCTGCGCTAAAAGCAGATGAGGCTACCGGAAATTTCCTCGAGGCCATGCAAAAGACAGCTGCACAGATAACCGAAAGCCTCAAAAAGTCGGCAGACTAGACATTTGTCGCAGCGCTTGATCGGGCTGCATGCTCTCCAGCCAGCCGTCCCAGAGTGGTCGCTGTCATTAACCCGTTCCCGGCCATATAGCCATCAGCGCCTGGTCCGGAAATACCGCGCGCCGCGCCTCCGCCTGCGTAGAGATTGGGAAATATGGTGCCATCCGTCTTCAAAACCCGGGCATCCCTATCGACCTCGAGGCCGCCCTGCGTATGAAATAAAGCGCCGGTAACCCGCACGGCATAAAAAGGGGCCGCCAATTTCTGCTTACCGGCAAAGCTCCGCCCAAATTGATCGGGCTTGGCGCTGTCTACCAAAGCCCATGTGTCCGCCACGCTAGCCTTTAAGCCTTCAACCGCGATGCCGGCTTGTTTAGCAAGCTCCTCCAGCGTGTCGGCAGTCATCAGGCATCCCGCAGACTTTGCCTGCTGATAATCATCAAATTGTTCCATGATCTGGTGGCGGGTTTCGTCATAGATGCTCCAGGCCACATGCCCCTCTTGTTCGAGAACTTTCACAGCCTGTTCGGAATAGCCTGCCGCTTCGTTGGAAAAGCGCTGGCCCGCCCGGTTCACTTGGATGCCGCCCTCGGCAATTAAGGGCCAAAGTATCGGTATGCCATAGCCTGCCGCCAATCCGGCATGGCCCTGATAGGCACTCATATCGGCCATGCTGGCGCCTAGTTCCTGGCCCCAGAAAACGGCATGCCCCTTGTTGCCGGGGTGTCCGTGGAAAGTTGCATGCTCCAGCTCCGGAATTAATTCTGCCACCATTTCCTGGTTGCCGGCAAATCCGCAGCACGCCAGAATCAAAGCGTTGCACCCGATAACATCCTGTCCACCACCGGGACGAGTGGCACCTACTGCAATGATCCGATCTTCGGCATTCACGTAAAGCGCATCGACCGTCGCATCGGTAAGAATATCAACACCTGCTGCCTCGCAGGCGGCGGCGAGCGCACCCATTAACTCTCCACCGGAACGGCTGGGCATCCCATGCATGCGCAGAGCACTATGGCCTGGATAGGTAAAACCGTCGACGAGACTGAGAGCGATTTCATGCTCTTCCATCAACCAATCGATCGTTCGCGCGGATTGTTCGGTGAGATGGCTGACCAGCGCCTGATCCACCTTACCCTTTGTCTTCGCGATAATATCCTGCGCGAAAATTTCGGGGCTGTCGTCGATCGTCTTGGCCATTTGCGCCTTGCTGCCAGCCGCAGGAATCAAGCCGGTGGACATGGATGTTGTCCCGAGCGGCTGCCGATCCCGCTCGATCACCAGAACATCGACCTCGGCATCCCGCACGGCCAACGCCGCGCATAAACCGGTGCCGCCACCGCCGACAATAATCACAGGTATGTCCATGATAGTTTCTACGCTTTCCGCGCGGATAATTTCGATCTTGCTCATGGGGATAGGCCTTCAAATATCAGGACGGGTTTAATGGCTTTGCCGCTGCGCTGTGCTTCGAATGCAGTCGCAATCTCTTCAAAAGGATAGCGGGTTATCAATTCATCATAAGGGAGTTTGCCAGCCCGGTGCTGCTCGATCATCCACGGAATGAAGCTATCCGGAACGCTATCCCCCTCGATAATACCGGTCATAGTTGTCGTCATGAACGACAGCCCTCCCGGATGCGAAACAGGATCTTCAAAGCCGCCGGGAATGGTTAGTACACCAAAATTACCACCCGGATGAAGGCAGGCAATGCCAGACTCAAAGGTTGTTTGCGTTCCCGCCGCATCGAGCGCGTAAGAGACGCCGCCCGATGATGCTTCCCGTACTTTGCCCACAAAATTCGGATCATCACCCCTCACCAAAACATCCGCGCCATATTTTTTGGCATGGTCCAATCGATCCGCGTTTATGTCACTCGCGATGATGGGAAAACAGCCCGCGATTTCCCCGGCCATTATCGCTGCTAATCCAACGGCGCCGCAGCCAATGACCAGCAAGGGACGGCCCGCTTCCGCCGCAAAATTGTTGATAACCGCTCCAGCACCCGTCTGTATCCCGCAACCCAATGGCGCGGCTGTGGCAAAATCCATATCGTCGGGTATGGCGACCACATTGCGTTCGGTGACCAGCGCATGGGTGGCAAAGCTGCTCTGCTGGAAAAAGGCACCCCCGATTTCGTTGCCGTCAGGCCGTGTCAGTGCGGGGCGGCTGCGCTGTCCTTCAATATTCAGCGCGATATTGTCGAAACAATAGGCCGGATGGCTATCGTTACAATTGCGGCACTGGCCACAGGAACCAAATGTCGCAACCACCCGATCACCGATTTTGAAACGGCTAACATCCCGGCCAATATCAGTGACAATGCCAGCCCCCTCATGACCAAATACGCGGGGCGTTTCAGACCATTCGGAAATACCGATATCTGTATGACAAATGGCGGCCGCCTGAACGGCGATAACCAATTCATCCGAGAGTGGATCGTCGAGCAGCAAGGACTCGATAATCGGCGACGCTCCTTTTCCGGCGGATACGGCTGCTTGTATTTCTCTAGACACTGTCGTGCCGTTTCTGAAGCGCAACGACATCATCAATACCCAACAAACGGGACATCTCACCAAAGTCAAAGTGGCCCTTGCCCTCATCATTGGCGTCGCCAGCTTTCAAATTGGCGTAGAAATTTTGAGCCGCCTGCGCCGCTGCAAGTGGAGCGCCAGCCGGATAGATGACAAATTTGACACCAAGCTTTTGATATTCCTGCGGCGACAATATGGGCGTAAAGCCGCCATGCGCCGCGTTAATCAAAATCGGCTTGGTCACCCGGCCTGCTGCTTCTGTTATTTCTTCCAGACTTTGCGGCGCTTCCAAAAACAAAATATCGGCGCCGTTTTCTGCATATTGGTTGAGCCGCTCTATTGTCGCATCCAGCCCCTCTGTCCGACGGGCGTCGCTGCGCGCGATAATCAAAATATCCCCGTCGCCCCTAGCCTCAACAGCGACTTTCATGCGCGCGATCATTTCATCCGCTTCGACGGAAACCGCACGGCCAACATGACCGCATATTTTGGGGAAACCCTGATCCTCGATCTGAATCGCCGCAATCCCAGCCTTTTGATAGCCTTTGACGGCATGGGCCAAATTGGCGATACCGCCAAAACCGGTATCTGCATCGGCAATGATAGGCGCTTTGCTCTTGGCTGCAAAAGCGCCAAAAATGCGAATGAAATCGCTATAGCCCGCGATACCAACATCCGGCTCACCCATTGCCGAGGCCGTGCCCCAATAGCCAGAGGCATAATGCGCGTCGAAGCCGACTTTATTGGCCATTAACAGGCTCATATGGTCATAGATGCCCGGCGCTACGATTATCTGATCGCCAGCCATTTTAGCTCGAAGCGCAGCCCCGCTCATGTCGCGCCCGATTCATGGTCAAATAGATCATAATATTCATCCAGCACAGTTAGATCCTCTATGGTCGCAGGGATTGTTGCTTCTTCCTTGTCGGCAATTTGTCTGATGTTGCGGCGCAAGATTTTACCGGACCGGGTTTTGGGCAGCTTGCTGACAATATGAACCTGCTTAAACGCCGCAACGGGTCCAATGGCCGTGCGCACATCCAAAATAAGCTGTTTTTCTAATGTGGCAGGATCGCTCTCTTCCCCTGCCTTTAGAACAACAAAACCGGCCGGTATTTGACCTTTCAAGCTATCGTAAATTCCAACCACCGCGCATTCCGCGACCGCTGGATTGGCGGCCAGAACTTCTTCAATAGCAGAGGATGATAGCCGGTGCCCGGCAACGTTGATCACATCGTCCGTACGCGTCATCACATAGACGAAGCCGTCCTCGTCAATATAACCGGCATCACCGGAGAGATAATAGCCGGGATAGCGATCCAGATAGGCCTCGACATAACGCGCTTCGGCATTCCATAGGGTTGGTGCAGCGCCCGGTGGCAGCGGCAGCTTGGCAACAATTGCTCCCGTTTCATTTGCAGCAACCGGCGCGCCATCGTCATCCAAACATTCAATATTCCACCCAGGCATCGGGACACTGGTTGAACCTGCTTTGGTTGGTAACTCTTCGATACCCAATGGATTCGCGCAAATAGCCCAACCTGTTTCCGTCTGCCACCAATGATCAACCACCGTTTTGCCCAGCAGATTTTCCGTCCATTCCAAGGTGCTGGGGTCGGTGCGCTCACCAGCGAGATAGACAGCCTGCAAGGGTGACAGATCATGCCCGGCTGCCAGTGCACCTTCCGGATCAATCTGTTTGATTGCCCGAATTGCGGTCGGCGCGGTGAAGAAACTGCGCACCTTGTGCTTCGCCATAATCGACCAAAATATACCCGCATCCGGCGTGCCGACTGGCTTACCTTCAAACACTACGGTGGTGTTGCGGTTCAAAAGCGGCCCGTAAACAATATAGCTATGGCCCACAACCCAACCGACATCGCTCGCCGCCCAATAAGTGTCACCGGGAGGGCAGTTGTAAATGCCTTCCATCGTCCAAGCGAGCGCAACGAGATAGCCGCCCGTATCGCGGACGATGCCCTTGGGCTGTCCGGTTGTTCCTGATGTATAGAGAATATAAAGCGGATCTGTTGCAGCCACCGACACGCATGATGCCGGTTCCGCATCCGCAACTTCCTTCGCCCAGTCCAATGCACGTGTACCATCTAATTCTGCCGGCGCTTGTTCTCTCTGCCAATAGATCGTCGCGTCGATTTCATGATCGGCAAGGGCATAGGCCTCTTCCAGCATCGGTTGATAAGGCAGAATTTTAGCGCCCTCAATCCCGCAGCTGGCGGCGATAACCAATTTGGGCGTCGCATCGTCTATCCGCGCAGCCAGCTCCTTGGCCGCAAATCCCCCGAAAACCACAGAGTGAATGGCGCCAATACGCGCGCATGCCAGCATCGCGATCACAGCCTCAGGCGAGTTGGGCATATAGATGATGATACGGTCACCCTTTGCGACCCCGCGCGCTTGCATGGCTCCGGCTAGCCGGGCGGTAGTATCTTTCAGTTCGGCAAAGGTCAGGCTGCGCGCCGTCTCTGTTACCGGACTTTCATATTGGATCGCGATTTGATCGCCAAAGCCATCATCAACATGCCGGTCAACGCAATTATAGCATGCGTTGAGTTCTCCTCCGATGAACCAGCGCGGGATCGGGCCTTCCGCTTTTCCGACAACCGCATCCCAACGCTTTGTCCAACTCAGCTTTTCCGCGACATCAGCCCAGAATTTCTCTGGTTCATCCGCTGCAAAAGCGCTTATCTTTGCATATTCAGACTGGTTTTTGCTCATTACCCCTCCTTTGCCGATTTTGTCGGTCAAGGGAGCATATCCCTAAATCCTATCCATTGCGCGGATAATGTGCCCGATTTGCTTTGGTTATCTGCCAGCCTATTGCATAACCAGCCGATACAGATTTAGGATATGAACTATGAACGACGAGTCTCAGAAAATTGAGGTCCCGGCAGAATTAGGCGACGAGATTGGCGGTAATGGCCGGATTTATTTCGACAATGTCGTTATCGACAATGTTCTGGATGCCCTGCTGGAACTCTCCGCAACCGTCTGGACCCATCACGACAGGGTGATCGTGCTTGAAAAAATCCTCGCGGCCAAAGGCATTGACGTGAGTGAGGAAATTGAAGCGCATATGCCTGACGAAATCGAAATTGCTGCACGAGCAACAGAGCGTGATGCTTTTGTAGAACGTATTTTTGGCGCTTTCCTGCGCCGCCCGACCAGTGATTTGGCCGATAAAGCAAAGATTTGATAGGAGCTTGAACGTGGACCGTGGAAATATTGGTGTGCTGCCCCGCCCGACCAAATTGGCAGATGAAAGCTATCTTGAATTTGTAACTTCATTTCGCAAATTCGCCATTCAAAAAGGCTTTCCAGTCATGTCCGCCAATGGCGAGGCGGCATTGGACAAAGCGCTCGAAACGGGCGAAGTGACAAAACCGGCTGACGGGTCGGAACTCCCTTTAGACGAGATCAAGAAAGTCTTCGCCAAGGTTCCGTTCACGCCAACCTGGCAGCGTTTTGTGCGCTCGCAACAGGAAATGATGTGGCGCGGCACAAGGGCTAGCTTTTTCAGAAATTCAGACAAGATCATGGCCGACATGGACGCGGCGGAAAAATCGCATCCGGACAATATCCACTATGATCCCTCGTTCGAACCACCGACCTACACGCGCTGCGAAATTCATTGCCAGCCGGGCGGCTATACCGACGATCCATTGGGCGGCGCCGTATTCCACTATGGAACAAAGATATTCTATGAAGGCTTTAATGATCAGGACGAGTTACACATAGAGCATGCCGAAAAGACAACCAAGCCGGCGGACGGAAAAATCGAGCGCATTCTCGACGTCGGCTGCAGCATCGGTCAGTCCACGACGGTATTGAAAGACCTTTATCCGGATGCCGAAGTCTGGGGCCTTGACGTTGGCCTTCCGCTTATCCGCTATGCACATATGCGCGCCGTCCAAAGGAAAAAGGACGTGCATTTCAAACAGGCCTTAGCCGAAGATAGCGGCTATCCCGACGATCATTTCGACATGGTATTGGCCTATATTTTGTTTCACGAAGTGCCCGTGAAAAAGATGAAGGAAATCATCGCAGAACTTTTCCGGATCATCCGGCCTGGTGGTGTATTCTCGATCTTTGAATTCCCGAATAATGACAAGGGTCAGGTCCCGGCCGGTTATCGCTTCATGATCGACAATGACAGCCGCGATAATTGTGAACCTTATTCACCAGCCTTTGTGGCAAGTGATTTTAAAGGCATTTTGGAAGCTGCCGGTTTCGAAGTGGAACCAGGCCCAGCGGTTTCCAACGATTTCTTGCAATCTCTAATCGCAACCAAACCCGTCTGAAACTATTTAACCAGCGGCACAGTCACCGGATCATAAGCGAAGATGCCCAAAGCATCCTCGTTTTTAATCGGTGTATCCCGAAATGCGTATGGGTCAATGGCGTGCAATCGCTCGCCTCCGAGATTGGACTCGGATTGCAAAAGAGACGCGCGTTCTATTCGGGTGTCCGCATATATTTTCAAAGCTTCATCCAACGTTTCAGCACTAGCGAAAGCGCGCCCAAGAATGACGCCATCTTCTATAGCGCTCGAGGCTCCCTGCCCCATATAGGGCAGCATGGGGTGAGCGGCATCGCCCAGCAAGGTGGTACGTCCGCTAATCCAATTGGTAAGCGGCTTGCGAATGAACAGGCCCCAGCGATATAATTCATCTCCGGGGATCGCCTTTAGCAGATCCTGTACATAATCCGCCCAGCCTTCATAATGCTGTGCCAGTTCGCTTTTTGATGCCTTGGCCGTCCAGCTTTCTTCTGCCCAGTCGTCCGCCTTAGTCAACGCGACAATATTGACGAGTTCGGTTCCGCGGACCGGATAGCTAACAATATTACGGCCCGTGCCGAGATGATTGATGTTGAGCCGTTCAACAGATTTTGGCCCGAGCTTTCCAGCCGGCACCAAGGCACGCCAAGCCACATGCCCGCTAAATTCGGGTGGATCGGAATCGAACAAGCTGTCGCGGATGATTGACCGCAATCCATCAGCAGCGATAACAGCATCTGCGTCGGCGGTGCTGCCGTCCTCAAAAGTGAGTGTCACACCATCTTCACGGCTATCAATTGCGGCAAGCCCGTGATTCATCGCGCAATGGTCGCGACCAAAAGCGTCAATCAACATATTGAGCAAATCGGCACGATGGAGCTGGTAATAGCCTGCCTGGTAAGTCTCACGGCAATCGCGACGATCAAATGTCTTGAGCAACTCTCCGGTTTCGCCATGATATAAACGCTGTTCCAGCGGCTCGTTAGCGTTCGCGTTCAAATAATCGCCGAAACCCAGAGATTCCAAACCAAGTGTCGCATTGGGCGACATGGAAATACCGGCCCCAACCTCCCCAAATTCCGGTGCGCGTTCGTAGATAACGGGATTGAACCCGGCTTTCTGCAGGGCGATACCGGCCACCAATCCGCCAATACCGCCGCCAACAATCGCTATTTTGGAGTTTTTATCGATCACGCGTTTTTGGCTCACAGGCCTAATGCTCCCGGGTTGATGATGTTATCTGGATCCAGAGCGGCTTTGAGATCGTGCAGCAACATAGCAGCGCCACCTTCGCGATTTTCGGCATAGGGGTATAATCGACCGATCTGGAAATGGGTGCCGCCATGTCGATGTACCAGCGCATTAAAAGCTGAAACATATTCTGCGACCACGTCACGCGCCTCCAAATTTTCAGGAAACACTGGCATTTTCCCTTCCAGATAGTCGGGCGTCAGATTGTCGTGATATTCATACAGGCTATCTGGCCAATAAAAAACCGGTTCGTAAAGCAAGCCGACGCCTGCAACGCCTGCAAAAAATTCGGCGATAGTAACGTCTGCATTTTTCATCTTTTGTTCGAAGCTCGCCTTGAGCAACGAGTAATCCTGATGAAAATGCTGCAATGTGGATTGCGGAAATAGCCCGTGAATCGGTAACATCCGGCGGCCGTCAGGATGCGTCACCGGCAAGACTGGAAACGGGTCTGCTCGCGTCATTAACGGCACGGTATTGACAATCTCTGCCCCCGATTTCGCAAGCTCGCGAATGGCGTTGATCCGGCTTTTAAGCTCGGCCCGATCACGGCCTTCGACAACAAAATGCGCTGTATATTTTGCTTTATCGAGAAATCGTCTTCCGCCCATTGCGATACGCACCATCCGACTGATGGCTGCCAGCGGATTTCCAGCCGCTTTGCCAATGCGCCACATCGCTTTTACGTCTTCCATGAGATTGGGCGCGCCGGAATTTTGCCGGGCAACATCCCCATCCATTGCGATCATCTCCGATGATAAGCGCCGCATCGATAGCTCTGAAAATA
Source organism: uncultured Sphingomonadaceae bacterium (assembly GCA_947489315.1). Lineage (GTDB taxonomy): Bacteria > Pseudomonadota > Alphaproteobacteria > Sphingomonadales > Sphingomonadaceae > Parasphingorhabdus. The sequence continues at coordinate 80,494 of CANLCX010000001.1, read as the reverse complement.
GTTTCGCCATCGCGTCGAAATCATCATAAGCAAAGGACAGCCCGCTAATATGAGCGGGGCGCGGTTCAATCTCTAGAGTGATCGCCGTCTTGATTCCTAATGCGCCAGCATCATTGGCAAATATACCGGTCAAATCAGGTCCGAAATTCCGATTAAACGGCATTGTTCCTGCCGTGCCGTCGGATCCACTATGCACGATCTCACCCGTTCCGGTAACGACCTCAAAGCTTTTGACAGCATTGGCAGATGCCCCGGTTGTACCGGAACCGAATGTCACGGTCCCCTGACTCATCGAGCCGCCAATGGTTGCTGATCGCCCGGACATGGGTCCCCAGAAACGTGCTCGCATATCATGCTTGGCCAGCGCTTCATCCAGCGCCAACCATGTGCAACCGGCCTCTAGGGTAATATGCCCGTCCTCAATCGATATTTCCCGAATTGTCGACAGCTTCGAAAAATCAAGCATGATTGCCTTTGCAACCGTTGGCTGGAACGCTTTCGTGTAGGACATTCCGCCGCCACGAAGGAATATTGCAATGCGTTGTGCGCGGCAAAGTTGAACTATTTGGGCCACTGATTCAACGGTTGCAGGGCTCGCCACAGCAAGCGGCAGATGCCCTTCAAAAAACAAGTCCTGCGAAAAATAGCGCAAGTCAGCTTTATCCGTGGTCACAGCATCGCCGCCACAAATTGCGATCAGGGCATCAATGACGCCCGCTTGTTGTCCTTTTGATATGCTCGCATCCATATTCATCCTAGCTTACTGCGATAGCATGACGACAATGACGAGGGCAGCGAAACTTCTTGTTCGGCTGACGGTTAAATACGCTTCTTATGCTGTACGTCGGGTAAGCGGGTCATAGGCTCTATACCTATGACCAGAATCTCACCCGCAGTTGAATTGGAAGCGACCGCTCCCACTTTATCGCTGGACGAGGCCGCGGTGTCCCCGCTGCGCTCTTGGCTGGTTGTGGCCGCGTTGTCGTTCGCTGCCATTGTGAGCTATATAGATCGCCAGATCATCAATCTGCTGGTGGATCCTATCAAGGCAGATCTTGGCCTGACAGATGTCCAGATCAGCTTGTTGCAGGGCTTTTCCTTCGCATTGCTCTATGCATTTATGGCTATCCCGCTGGCATGGGTTGCCGATCGATATAATAGGAAATGGGTCATATTAGGCGGATTGATTTGCTGGTCTGCCGCAACCTTCGGCAGCGGTTTGGCAATGGGCTTTGCCTTTCTCTTTTTTGCGCGGATGCTCGTTGGCATTGGCGAGGCGACCTTGTCTCCCGCAGGTTTTTCGATGATCAGCGACTATTTCCCGAAGGAAAAACTGCCGTCCGCAATCGGCGTATTTACCGGAACCGGCTTTATTGGATCAGGTTTAGCTCTGATAATTGGGGGATATCTTTATGCCCAATTGGAAGCCGCTGGACCGATCACGCTGCCTTTCGGAACGTTTAAACCGTGGCAAATGACGTTTTTCGCAGTCTCGTTCCTTAGTGTTCCAGTGTTCTTTTGCCTGCTATTGATCCGCGAACCTGCGCGTCGGGAAGGAAATGTGGTCATTGCGACTGACGATGCGCCGCCGGCTCTAGAAATACTGAGTTTTATCCGAAAACATGCGCTTGTTTTCTTCCCACTATTCTTCGGGTTTTCCTGCTTTGCCGCGGCGCAGTTTGGCATCGGCGCATGGGCGCCAAGCTATTTCATCAGAGTGCATGACTGGACCCAGCTGGAGGTCGGTCAATTTTTCGGTCCAGTGGTTATGCTGGGCGGCGTTACCGGTGTCGTCGCTGGTGGTTTTGCGGCAGAGAAAATGCTGGCTGCTGGCGTTAAAGACGCGACGCTGCGCTTGCCCATAATTGCAATAATATGCGCCTTGCCCTTCGCCATCGCTTTTCCATTGGTATCGTCACCATGGGTTGCACTGACGCTGCTGGCGTTGGTCCTATTCTTTGGAACTGTTCCCTTTGGCGCAGGTGTTTCGACCTTCCCATTGATCACACCCAACCGCATGCGAGCGCAGGTCATTGCCGTCTATCTGCTCATTGCCAATCTGCTTGGCTATTCTGCCGGGCCGCTCTTGGTCGCATGGCTGACCGATAATGTCTTCGGATCACCCGCCGCTATCGACCAATCGCTTGCGCTCGCACCACCTGCCACGATGATTATCGGCCTGATTTTGGTTTTTTGCGCGTTCAAACCCTATCGCAATATGGTACTAAAAATCGAAATGGAGTCTCTTTAATGGCCTTGATCACCCTCGCATCCGAAACAAAATCTTTCATCGCCAAAGACCAGAGATTGCTCATTGGCGGCCAATGGCAAGACGCCGGCAGCGATGCCTTGATTGATGTCATCAACCCAGCCGATGGCACACGAATATCCGGTATCGGTGATGCCAGCACTGGCGATGTCGACAATGCCGTCGTTGCCGCGCGTAACGCTTTTGAAAATGGTCCTTGGCCGGAAATGAAGCCGGGTGAGCGTTCCCGGTTGATCAACCAGATTGCCGACAAAATGGAGGCACATGCCGAGGAGCTAGCGCAGCTGGAAACGCTGGATAATGGCAAGCCGATAAACTTTGCCCGCGGCGACGTTTTTGCGTCCATCGGAGCCATGCGTTACTATGCTGGCTGGGCCGACAAAATTCATGGCAGCACCCATAATATCAATATGCCGGGCGACCATCATGTCTATACGATCAAAGAACCCGTTGGCGTTGTCGCGCTGATCGTGCCGTGGAACTATCCACTGGTTATGGCGGCGATGAAGCTGGGCCCTGCCCTTGCCGCTGGTTGCACCGTCATTCTCAAACCTGCCGAAGACACTTCACTCTCTGCATTGCGGGTCGGTGAATTAATGCTCGAGGCCGGTCTGCCCGAAGGTGTCTTGAACATCGTCACCGGCTATGGCCACAGTGTCGGCGCAGCGTTGATCAACCATCCCGGCATCGACAAAATTGCTTTCACCGGATCAACCGCGACCGGAAAGATTATCGCCCACGCGGCGGCAGAAGGCCTCAAGAAAGTCAGCCTCGAGCTGGGCGGGAAATCACCGAATATCATCATGCCGGATGCAGACCTCGAAAAAGCCATCCCCGCTTCAGCCATGGGCATATTCTATAATAGCGGCCAAACCTGCACCGCACCATCGCGGCTTTATGTTCATGAAGATGTCAAGGATGATGTTATCAAGGGCATTGCCGAAGTTGGAAAGTCTTTGAAAATCGCGCCGGGACTGGATGAAGAAAGTATGATGGGGCCATTGGTCTCCGCCAAGCAGTTCGAACGCGTGACAAGCTACATTGAAGCTGGGCAGAAAGAAGGAGCAGAAATCGCCTCTGGTGGCGTGCAGCACGGGGACAGTGGGTACTTCCTAGAGCCGACCGTAATCGACCAGACCAACAACAATATGAAAATCGTAAAAGAAGAGATTTTCGGACCCGTTTTGGTCGCGCAAAGCTTCAAGACAGAAGAGGAAGCACTGTCACTGGCCAACGACACCGAATATGGTTTGGCGGGCGCAGTCTGGACGCAGGATATTTCCACGGGCCACCGGATGGCACGCAAGATCAAGGCTGGCATATTGGGGGTCAACACTGCGATGGGTGCAGATTGGGATGTGCCTTTGGGTGGATATAAACAGTCCGGCATTGGCCGCGAAAATGGGCGCGAAGGGCTGGAGCTCTATCTGAATACCAAATCGATATTCGTCACCTTATGACCATCGCGACCGAAACCAAACGCATCGATGTCGGTGACGCGGAAATCCATGTCGAGACGACCGGCAAAGGGCCGGACTTACTTCTGGTCGCCGGCCTTGGCGGGCGCGGCGCATTTTGGAACAATCAGGTACAGGCTTTTGCCGAGCATTTCCGCGTCACTACTTTTGACCATCGCGGTTGCGGCAACAGCACACCGGACAAGGTTGTGTATGGCGCAGAACATATGGCGCAAGACGTTCTGGCGCTGATGGATGCTATGGACATCAAGCAGGCAAGCCTGGTTGGCCATTCAACCGGCGGGGCCATTGGGCAGCATATTGCGCTCGATCAACCGGAGCGCCTTACAAAGCTGGTCCTGTCTTGCAGCTGGGCCGGCCCGGACACCTATCTGACCGAACTTTTCCGCACGCGGCGTGAGATATTGATCAGCTGCGGACCATTGGCCTACCTCACTGTGGGTACGTATCTGGCCATGCCAAGCTCGCATTTGCAGCCGCAAATGACTTCGGCACGCGCCTTCATGGAAGAGCGGCTAGCGGCATTTCCGGGTCTGGAAGTGGAGCTGTCCCGCATTAATGCTGTCTACACGCATGATCTGCGGAGCCGCTTGCATGAGATTGAAACGCAAACATTGTGCATTGGATCAATGGATGATCAAATCACTCCGCCCGGCTTTACCGAAGAAATGGGCAATCTGATTGAAGGTGCGGAAACATATCTACTTGATCGCGGCGGGCATTTCAGCCCGATTGTATCAACCGAGAAATATAACAGACGCGTGCTGGAATTTTTGACGCAATAGGAGGCTGCCATGGCAGACGACATCACCAAGGGGAAATCGGTCATTGTCGGGCCGGATGAGGGCCGCTCGCTATGGCAACCCATGCCTTCGCGCGGCTATGTCGACGTCAACCTTACGCCCGATAACATGCCCTATGATAGTTTCTCCAGTGGAATACAGTTGCTACCACCCGGTTGTATGGTGCGCGAGCACGGACATAAACAAAATCACGAACTGGTTTTCGTCTACGAAGGCACCGGTGAAGTAGATATCGACGGTGTCGTCGCAAAATTTGTGCCTGGCACAACAATATTGTTTGCGCGCAATTGCACCCATTGGATCAAGAATACCGGTGATATCGACATGAAAATGTTCTGGGTGTTTTTCCCACCCGGACTGGAAGACTGGTTTTATGCCATTGGCAAAGACCGCAAACCGGACGATCCGATGCCGGAACCTTTTGACCGGCCTGGCAATGTCCAGGAAGTTATGGACAAAATGCGCTTCTTGCCGCCGAGAACCCCTAGCTAATGCGGGTTATCACCCAATCCGACGTGGAACGGCTTTTGCCGGTTGGCCCCTGTGTGGACGTCATGCGTCAAGCCATGCTCGCGACCTCTCGCCGCGATGTAACATTACCGATCCGACAATTTATGCCGGTACCAGACGCTGCCGGAAAACTGGCTATCATGCCGGGCACGCTGGGCGACCCCGCTTGCTTTGGAATTAAGCTAGCCTGCAAATATGATCGGCCTCATGGCGATCCGCTAGGCACCCATGTAGGCATGGTGATGCTGTTCGATAGCGTGAAGGGCATTCCCCTCGCAATGATTGAAGGGTCCTCGTTAACCGCCATACGAACGTCCGCAGCAAGCGCGCTCGCAACGGATATTCTGGCACGCAAGAACGCCAAAAGCTTGGCCATTATTGGCAATGGTGAACAGGCCATGCGCCATGTTCATGCTATGCGAGCTGTCCGAGACATTGATCATATTACGATATGGGGGCGTGACAGCGCCCGCGCAGCTGCTCTTGCCAAAGCAGTTGACGTCGAGACAGGCGTTGAGACGGTGGCATATGAAACCGTTGCAGAAGCTGTGGCTGATGCAGATATTATCTGCACGACAACATCCGCCAAATCTCCGATCTTATTTGGGGCTGACCTGAAAGCGGGCCAGCATATCAACCTTGTTGGTTCAGCAATAGCGACCACCGCAGAAGTCGACGAAATGGCCGTCGAAAAATCCCGTTTCTATGTCGATTATCGCGATGCCGCCATGGCAGGGGCTGGGGAATTGCTAGGTGCGATTAAGCGAGGCGTCGTCACCAAAGGCCATATTGTCGGCGAAATCGGCGAAGTGATCGATAACAAGCTTCCGGGCCGGCAAAATGATGACGAGATTACGCTCTATAAATCACTCGGCGTAGCATCGCAGGATTTGGCCGCGGCACATGCCGTCTGGCACAGGGCCGAAACCGAAAACAAGGGGACAATAATTGACCTTATGGACTAAATCTCGCCAGCTAGTCTTGCCATTTGCACTGGCAATCGGGGGCTGCGCGACCGTAGACAAGCCAGTAGCGAACCCTGTAATGGATAGCGCGGCCGAAGAAGCGCTCTATATGCAACGATATGAAGCGCAACAAAATGCAGCAATTGTCGGCGGTGGCTTACCAGCCTATGATCCGCTCGAAAAAGTACGCGGTGCCGCAGCTTATGGACCGCTAGAACAAGCTAAGCCCCGCATTGATGACGCTGCTTTGCGAATGGCCAAGACCTTTGCCGAGGAACGGGAAAGTTCCGCATTTCTTATCTGGCATGACGGCGCATTGGTCCATGAAAGCTATTTTGGCGGCGCCGATCGCGATTATCTGATCAACGCAAAATCTCTCGCCAAGCCATTGACCGCAATCATCGTCGGCCGCGCCATCCAGCAAGGCTATATCCAGTCACTGGAACAGCCCGTCGCCGACTTTATTACCGAGTGGAGAAGCGATCCGCGTAGATCTAAAATCCTGGTCCGTCACCTGCTCGACATGCGCACCGGTCTGTTACCGCAAGGGCCTGCTAAAGGCCCCGAAGATCCTCTCAACCGGGCCTATCTGCATCCGCGTCACGATGAAGTGATCATCAACGACTATCCTTTGGTTAACGAGCCGGGTAGCCGATACGAATATGCCAATGCCAATTCGGAGCTGGTAGCGCCGCTTATCGAGCGGGCGACCGGCAAACGCTATCATGACTATGTCAGCGACGCCCTGCTTATCCCCATTGGCGCGCAAGGCGGAACCGTTTGGGTCAATCGGCCAGGCGGCACGGCGCATGCAGGTTGTTGTATCCAGTTGCCGGGGCAAACATGGGCAAGACTGGGCATATTGCTGCTGAACGATGGAATTTGGGAAGGCGAAACACTGCTTCCGGAAGGCTATGTCAACCAGATGCGCACGGCGACAAAGGAAAATCCACATGCCGGTCTGGGTGTCTGGATTGCGGGAAAATATGTGAAAGGACGCGGACCGCTCCATCCCTCCATTGATGGAGGCAAAACTTTGCACAGCGAACCTTATGCCGACAAGGATCTGTTCCTTTTCGACGGCAATGGCAGTCAAGTTGTCTATATTATACCCTCCCAAAAATTGGTCATTGTGCGAACAGGTGGTCGTCCGCCGAAGGACAAGCCTTGGGATAACAGCTATATTCCTAACTTGATCATCAATGCGATTGAAAGAGAGCCGGGCGACATTGCGCCAGTTCCGCAAAAAGGGAATTAGGAGCCAATGGCCACAATAGCGCAAGCGTCTACCGACAAAATCGACGGCACGCTGCCCGTTTCGCTGAAGCTCGGCTGGGGCACCGGCGCATTCGGTGTTGCCTTGCTGATGAACGGGATATCCGGCCTGATCCTGCTGTTTACCGCCAGCATATTGCAGATTGATCCGTGGCTAGCTGGCCTGGTCATTTTTCTCGCCAAGCTGTTTGACGTTGTCACCGATCCGATCGTTGGCATGTGGAGCGACCGTCTAAAATCGCCGCGCGGACGGCGGCGACCATTCCTGCTGTGGGGTGCTGTACTGAGCGCGGCAAGCTTTGCGCTGATCTTCACCGCACCACAGCTCGGCAATCAAATCCTCACCGCATTCTATATCTTCATGGTGCTTTGCCTCTACGCCTTCGCCTACACGCTCTACAATATTCCCTATATTTCGATGCCAGCCGAGATGACCGACAACTATCACGAACGATCATCGATCCATGCCTACCGGATGGTATTCATTTCCCTTGGTAGCCTTATAGCATCAGCGGGAGTAAAGGTTGTCCTGGAATATCTAGGCAAGACCGACCCAGGGAGCTACGCGGTTGTGGGCGTCGGATGCGCAGTACTCATTCTCATCAGCATGCTGATAGCCTATTTTACCACGGCCTCGGCGCGTTTTACCGAAGGCGCGGCAGCCAGCACAAAAAGCAACGCCGCGCAGATGCTCGACGAGATTAATGCTGTGCGCAGCAATAAGCATTTCCTGCGCCTGATTGGCGTAAAGTTCGCGCAGCTAATGGGTGTGCAGACCACGGCTGCGGCCTTCGCATATTTTTTCGTTCAAAGCCTAGGTCGCGATTTCAACATACTGGCGACATTTGGTCTGACCGTTAGCATCTCGACGATAATCTTCGCCCCGCTGCTGGTCAAATTTTCGAAAAAGGTCGGCAAGAAGAACGCCTATTATTTCGCTGGGGCAATCAATATTATCTACGCGCTGAGCTGGTCGTTCGCTGTTGAAGGCGAGCCGGTCTGGTCAATCGTTCTGCGCGGAGCCGTGGTAGGCATAGCATTTAGCGGCAATGTCGTGATGGCCATGTCGATGTTGACCGATATCATCAACGCCGATGCCAAGCGCACTGGGGTGCGGCGAGAGGGTGCGTTTACCGCGCTCTATAGTTTCGTTGAGAAATTTACTGGAGCAATCGGACCGCTGATTGTTGGCTTTGCGCTGTCTATCGCCGGGTTTAACAATAAGCTGCCATTTGATGTGCCGCAGGGCGGAAACGTAGATACGGCACTCCTGTTTTCGGTATCATGGTTGCCCGCCGTTTTTGGTCTCATAGCGATTTGGCTATTGTCAGGGTATAAACTCACCGAAGAAGAATTACAGACAGCAGAAAATACTACCAGCCAAGGAAAAGCATGATGGAATTACAAAATCCAAAATTGAAACAACGGGGCCGTGCATCGGTCGATTTCCTGGCCCAGATGGGTATTGCTGCTCGGCCGGTCGTGGAACGCGTGAATGCAGATTTGGAAACCCATGTCAGCGCAGACGACCTGCCCGATGATCTAGATGCCCGAGAACAAACGATCAACGAGGCGCTTTCAGGTTCGTCCGCCTATGCAACACAGCGGCTGATGGGCGATTGGCACGGCCGCAGCCATGGGAAGATAGCCATTGAGGCGTTTGAAGAAATACGACCAGACTTACAGCCTGTGCTTGATGCAACAACCAACGGCACGGCCAGCTTGGAACTCGACCCGCAACTTGCGCTCCCAGCCTATTGGGACGGCGTCCATTTTCATCGTACGTCCGGCGGTTGGGACGGTCATGAGCATATGGGCTATGTCCATGGCGAGATTATTCACAAGCAAATGGTTGCGCGTTTTTTCCCCGGCGGGATATTTGCACAGCGCCAGAAAATTGCCGAAATGGCCCCGCGAGACAGTTATAAACGCATATTAGATATGGGGTGCTCCAGCGGGCATTTTACAACCGCATTGGCCAGAACTTATCCTGATGCCCAGATTACCGGCGTCGACCTGTCTGCCCGGATGCTGGAACATGCTCATCGCACGGCCAATGATAATGGATGGGATTGGAAACTCTATCAACGCGCCGCCGAGAAAACAGGCTTTGATGATCAAAGCTTTGACCTCGTCACATCCTATATCATGCTCCATGAAATGCCCGCCATTGCGATCCAAGAGGCGTTTGCGGAAGCGTTTCGTGTGTTGGAGCCAGGCGGCGATATGATCATGTCCGATGTCACACGCTATGCCGACCTCGATAAGATGGGCCAGTGGAAAGCGGATCGCGGTGCAAAATATGGCGGCGAACCGCATTGGAGAGAGTCAGCCAGTCTCAATTTAGCAGAAGTGGCAAAAAATGCCGGCTTTATCGATGTTGAAGCAACCGGAATTTATCCGCATGTCGTGAAAGGACGCAAGCCAGAATGAGCGGCCCCGACCACAAAGATCCGACAAGCTTCAACTTTCCGGAAGGGGCTTTGTTACGTCCTGGGCAGACCGATAATCTCGGTCGCGCATTGATCAGTTTGATGCGGGAAGTGTGCGTACTGAATGACCGGCAGATGGTGTTAGAAAAAATACTGGCGGACAAAGGTGTGGATGTCACCGATGCGATCGACAATTACCAACCTGATGAAGCGATGCAGAGCAAGTTAGACGAACGAACAGGCGCGATCATCAAAACCATTATCGGTGATCTGACGGGCGCCGAATGATCCATCGGCGTGATCTGTTCCTAGGCGCCGTATGGCTTTCACTATTTTTGGGCAGTGGCGCTGCGCTGGCAATGAAAGACCCGCACAAGATTCCCAGCACTCTTGCAAAGCCTGCAGCCGTCGACATCCAAACCCTATTGACGACCGATGACGGTCACGAATTTCCTGTCACGATATTCGCGCCGGATAGATCGGGCAGCTTCCCCTTAGTCGTCTTCTCGACAGGTGCTTTTTCTAGCCCGGACCGCTACCATAATATGCTCCAGCCGATTGCCGAAGCGGGTTATATCATCCTCGCTCCGACCCATTTGGACGCGGAAATATTGGCACTCGATCCCAAACCAAAGTCCGAAACAGTGTGGAAGACCCGCAATGACGAGATCGCCTATCTTGCGGCGGTTCCAGACCCGGTGGTCGCATTGCTCAAAAGCCGCGGAACAAAGATTGACGAGACGCGTGTAGCGTTAATGGGTCATAGTTATGGCGCACTCATCGCCCAGCTCGGTGCCGGAGCAATTGCGACAGACCCCGATGGCGCTCGCCCAATCCGCAAAATCGGGAATGTTAGTGCGCTTATAGCCTTTTCTCCGCCCGGCCCCCTTGCAAAGATGATCGATTCCAAAGGGTGGTCCACTATCGATGTGCCAAGCCTGACGGTGACGGGCACAGCAGATATCTTACCGGATTTTATAGATGATTGGCGGCTGCATAAAGCAGCATATGACGCAACGCCAAAGGGCGCGCGTTGGCTATGGGTCGGAGAAGAAGTGAATCACTATTTTGATGGCCTGTTCGGGCGCGGTGGAACGATCCGTCCGGAAATATCGAAACGATTCGATCATGCCATCGCAACCACGATCGAATTCCTGGATCTGAATTTGAAGCCGACGCAAGTTTCTAAAGGCCCAACGCCGCTTTCCGGCGTAGTCGTGACAAAGGACTAGATGACTATGCACATGAAACATTCGATGGCGATATTGGCGATGGTCTGTTCGCTTACCGCCTGTATGACACCGGCCGCCAATCCCATTCCACAGCGCGATATTGCAGCAGCATCAGAGGCACTCAAAGGCGCGACCGTGTTAGATGTCGAACTGTTCACGCCGACGGTAACCATTGGTGATATGTGCGCGAAACAACCGCTACCTGATAGCAATGCAACGATGACGGCAGGTTTGGCCGCGGCCATAGCCCAAGCCGATAGCTATTCGAAAGCGCAAAAGGGTGTCGGTCTTGTTATCTTGAAAGACGGAAAAATCCTGCACGAAAGCTATGCCGGTGAAGCCAGTGCAGTCACGGCAACAGATAGCTATTCCATGCACAAATCTGTGCTCGCATTGGTTTATGGAATTGCGATTGATGAAGGCATTATAGGGTCAGTGAATGATCCCGCAGAGCGCTATATCTCTGAATGGCGGAATGATCCGCGCGGCAAAATTACGCTCAAGCAGTTACTCAATATGGAGAGCGGGTTAAAACTATACAGTTTTTCGGATCCTGCTTCCAAATCAATGGAATTGCTGCTCGCAGCCGATATCAACGCGGTGGCCTTTGATTATCCCATGGTCGATGCACCAGGAGCTGAGTTTCATTATAACAATGTGAATAGCCAAGTGGCTGGCATTGTGCTGGAACGCGCGCTGCAGCAAAAGGGGTATAAGAGCTATGCTGAATATCTGGAACGGAAGCTATGGTGTCCTGTCGGCAATGACAAAGCCAGACTCTGGCTCGACCGGGAAGGTGGCTCGCCTCATTATTATGCCGGCCTGTTCACCACATCGCATAATTGGGCCCGTATTGGCGAATTGATCCGTAACCAAGGCAAACTGGGTGACAAACAGATCGTCTCTGCCGAATGGATCAAGACCATGGCCGACCCATCACCGACCAATCCCAACTATGGTCTGCATATCTGGCTGGGATCGCCTTATGTCGCGAAGCGCCAATATAGCCCACAAAACCCGCTCGCGGTTACGCATGGTGCGCCCTATCTAGCAGAAGACGTGGTATTTTTTGACGGCTTTGGCGGGCAGCGCGTCTATGTCGTTCCGTCCAAGGGCCTCACGATCGTTCGCACCGGACAGGTGAATTTTGCCTATGACGATGCGAAAATAGTCAATTTGGTGGTCGAAGGATTGGCCCACTAACACGCACTCATTTCTGATTGAACATAGCTTCGAATGTTTCGTCCGTCGGATTACCGACTTTGAGATCATCAGCCATGACCGCAAGGCCGCGCTGGACGCCGGGGCGCGCTCCGACTTTGGTCAGCCAGCGTTTGACGTTCGGAAATTCCGTGATGTCTATGCCATGCAGATTTTGTTGCTTTTCGGTCATCCAGGGGAAGGTTGACATATCCGCGAGTGAATAGTCACCGCCCGCCAGATATTCTTCTTCTCCCAGACGCTTATCGACTACGCCGTAAAGCCGCTTGGTTTCGCCACAATAGCGTTGGATGCCATGTTCCACGCGCTCTTTGGCATAGCCGTTAAAATAGCCACATTGACCGAACATTGGTCCGATACTCGCATTTTGAAAAAACAGCCATTGCGTCACAATGGATTGCTGCACGGGATCTTCGGGCCAGAATTTTCCGGTCTTTTGCGCAAAATAGAGGAATATCGCGCCTGCCTCAAAAACTGCATGGGGTTCACCATCGGGACCTTCATGATCGACAATAGCAGGTACCCGGTTATTCGGGCTTATAGCCAAAAATTCCGGGACATGCTGTTCGCCTTTCAGGATGTTGATCGTCTTCACCTGATAATCGAGAGCGAATTCTTCCAGCGCGATCGAAATTTTATGTCCGTTTGGCGTTGGCCAATAATAGAAATCGATCATTTGGCATTTTCCTTTTGCAGGGCGAGTATATCCTGCACCGCCTGCTGGCAGCGCTCGGCGCTGGTATCGCCTTCATAATCCTTATTATAATGGGATTGAACCGACGGGCGCATGATCGCCTCGTCAAACCAATCCGACAGCGCCGGGCGACCTTCACGCCAGCGGAAATCGGGATGGATCGGATCTTTTGCTTCGTAAAATTCTGCACGAAAACCGAGATAGCTGATGGCATGGAGCAGCGAAGCATGACCGATATCAAAATCCGTCCATCCAGCCACTTTTTGCTCTAGCCCATCAAGCGCGCGGATATATTTCGGCCATAGCGATTCAAAAACCCGCATATTCCATTGCTCGGGCTCCTGCCATTGCTCCGCGACCATTTGCACGGTCGTTTCGAAAATCGTGTCGCCCAATGCCAGGCGGGTGATGGCATCCCAGCGCGCTGGGCCGGGCGCAGGGTACATTTTGCGCGCCTTACTATTGGCATCAAGATACTCACACACCGCTTGGCTGCCATAGATGATCTGACCCGTATCCGTCGCCAGCGTCGGCACTTTGTCGAGCGGGTTTAACAGGGAGATACTATAGCTATCGCCCTGATCCTCCCCATCCAAATTTTTGAACGGAAAGGTCGGGACAAAATCAATATCGTCCCAATGACCGCATTCATGAGCCGTTACTAAAACCTTGTGAACAAAACTGTGAAATGGGGAGTAAAAAAGTTTCATGATAAGCTCTTCCTCTATTTCAAATAGGCATCAGCACCAATGCGATCGGTTTTTGGCCCACCATTGCCAAGTTGCGGCGACGTTTTCAAATCTGCGAAACCTTTATCCAGCGCAGCACCCACGGCACCGAGCGCAGTAGCCGGGAATAGCGCAACGCTGTAACCTAGCTGTTCGACAGTTTGCGCGTCGCTCACCTCGTCTGTCTCGCGGAGCAAATTGTGAAGCAGAGGCACTTTGCCGTCCATCTGCCGGACAAGCTCTTCCATCTGCTCACGCTTGGTCAGAGATTCCACAAAAACCATATCAGCCCCAGCTTCAACATAAGCATGAGCCCGTTCCATCGCGCTTTCAAACCCTTCGGTTGTCATGGCATCACTGCGCGTACTGATAATCGTTTCTTGATCGATTAGCGCATCTCTAGCCGCTTTGATCTTATCGACCATCGCCTCGCGGCTGATCAGGGGTCGCGACAGCGGTTTACTGGCGGGCTTCACTTCTTGCTGATCTTCGATCTGAATGGCGCAAGCCCCTGCCCGCTCCAACATCTTGATTGTACGGGCAACAGCAAAAACATTACCGAAGCCTTGGTCCGCATCAACAAACATCGGGATATGAATACGGTCTCCAATGCGCGCGACAATATCCGCTGACTCACTGGCTGTTAACAATCCTATATCCGGACGGGCCAGATGCGTGGCGGCAAGCGCAGATCCCGATACGAACAGAGCTTCGAATCCGGCGACTTCAGCCCGGTACGCACTGAACGCGTCATAAACACCGGGAGCCACAACAATCTCGCGCTGCTGCAAACGCGCCCTTAATTTCTTGGCCAGGCTCATAATAGCGTCAGTTTGCCGGCGCTTTGTCCTTGCGGGAAAGCTCCCCGGCATCTTCTTTTACCTTCAATTCCTTGAAAGCCTTATATTCGTTCACCCCGGCCATTTCTTGTTTCGGCCAGCGGGTAGCAAAACCCTGCGGGAAATGCGCATCGCCATCAGCACGCCCGTCTTCGGACCATAAGAGCGGGAAATGCGACCCCTCAGGCTTTTCACCTTCGAGCATTTCGTCAAAGCTGACACCGGCCAGATTTACACAATCGGGCCGCGGAGCCCAGCGGATGTCATCACCAAAAACGCGTTCGGAAATGGCTACGCGCCAGTCATCGGTTGGATTGCCAGCCGAATAATGGAGCACCCAAGGATGCACGATCAGTAAATCGCCCGGATCCATATCCCAAGACAGAAAGCGCAAGTTCGGGTCTCCGCGCTTGCTCTCTATTTCTGGGTGCGGCACCCGATCATCCGGCTTGATCATCTTGCGCGCATTGGGCGAGAATAACCAGTAAGGCACATCATCATGCTGCGTCCCCGCCAGTACTTCAAGCGAGTTCGCCTTTACAATCGGCGTCAACGGAATCCAGAGTGATGGCACCATTGTGCCGGTAACGGGCCAACCCATTCGGTCACAATGCCACAAGGTTTTGGCATCCGACTGCGGCGGCTTGGCGAAAAATTCATCGAAGAAGAAACGGATTTCCTTCGACTGCATGACCTGGCCTGCAACTTCCGCTATCGGTGATTCAAAGACAAATCTGCGATACTCTTCGATGCATCGCGCCATATAACGGCCCGGGATAGTCGGCAACAGACCGACATCTTTCTTGTCAATTATGACCTCGCGCGCAATGGGTTCTAGCAAGTCGATCCAGTCGCGATCCAATACGCTTCGCAAGCAGACCACCCCATCCCGAGCATAGTCATCAATGTCTTGCTGCGTGACTTCGCGAAGTGGGCGTTTGTTCAAGGCCATGATTCTTTATCCTTTGTCGATTTGGCTTACTAATAAACAAATAGGCTCGCATCCGGGTATTCAGAAGCTCCAGTATCCGCTCGACGGATAGTTTAGGCAAGGGCGTTACTGCCATGCCCAGACTAGGACAATACGGCTCTCCAACACCCGAAGAGGTGCCATATGACGCAAAACAAATCAAAGTTGGAGCAGCAATAGACATGCAGCATCTGAAAACACAGATCGTAATCGCAGGTGCAGGACCTGTCGGAAGCGTCGCCGCTTATTTTCTAGCGAGTAAAGGAATAGACGTAATATTATTGGAATCTGGCGACGATTGCGCGCTTGATCTACGTGCCTCAACATTTCATCCACCCACTCTGGAAATGCTGGATCAATTTGGGATTACCGAAAAACTGATCGAAAAAGGTTTAAAAGCTCCGGTTTATCATTTCCGGGAACGTCAAACAGGCGATGTGATAGATTTCGACATGGGGGAAATCTCTGATCACACACCATTCCCCTATCGCGTGCAATGCGAGCAGTATCATCTATCGCGCATGCTTTCGGAGAGTGTCCGCAACCTACCTGGAGCTGACGTTCGTTTTGCGCACCGCATAGTCGGCTTTGATCAGGATCAGACAGGCGTAGATGTCTATGCCGAAAACGCGCAAGAGATTGTCCAGATTCGCGCAGATTATTTAATCGGAGCCGATGGTTCGAACAGCATCATCCGCAAATGGCTAGATACCGATTTCGATGGTTTCACTTATCCGGAAAAATTCCTGTGCTACACGACCACGGAGCCGCTGGAACAAAAACTACCCAATTTGTGTCACGTCAACTATGTTTCTGATCCCAAAGAATGGATGGTTTTATTGCGAGTGCCTTCCCTCTGGCGTGTGTTGGTCCCTGCCAAGGAAGAACAGCCAGATGTGGAATTGCTGGCTGACGAAAAGAAAATTGACGTATTTGATCGTTTGGTTGGCAATGGCGAAATAGTGGAAACCGCCCATCGCACTATCTATCGCGTGCATCAGCGGGTGGCCAAAAAGTTCATGCATGATCGCGTTGCCATTATCGGCGATGCGGCCCATCTCAATAACCCGATTGGTGGCTTTGGGATGAATAGCGGCATTCATGATGCGTTTAATTTATGCGACAAATTCGCCCGCATATATAATAAAGGTGCAGATGCCGACGAAGCGCTCGGTATTTTCGAACGGCAACGCCACACCACAACACATGATTTTATCCAGGCACAGACAATTAGGAACATGCAGTATCTATCCGAAGGCGAAAGCGGTGAACATAATCGCCGCAAAGAAGAAATGCAGCGTGTTCACAATGATCCTGAAGCCCGCCGGAGCTTCCTGCTACGTCAATCAATGATTGATTGCCTGGAACAAGAAAAGTTGATCGCCTGATGCCCTTAAAACCGCGCCCTAACCCCGATACTCTTGGTTACCGAAAATTATTTGGTGTTCTGGGCCCGTCTACCAACACCGTCGTGCAGCCGGATTTTGACGATTTGCGCGTACGGGGCGTGACCAATCACTATAGCCGAATTGTCGTGGAAGATGCGCAGGCGATCTCGGACGAAACATTTATGGCAGGAACTCTCGAAATTTCGCGCAATACATTAGATGCTGTGCGGGGCGTCCTGACCTGTAATCCCGATTATCTGGTCATGGGCATGTCCGCGGTTACCTTTTACGGCGGCGCAGAGGGAGCGCAAAAGTGGCGTCAGAATATTGAGAACGAGTCCGGGTTAAAGCTTTGCACCGGTTCACAATCGCTCATTGAGGCTTTCAATGCCTATGGCGGCATCAAAAAAATCGTTGTGCTCTCCCCTTATTTCCCTTCGGCCAACGCTCATGTGGCGCATTTTATGTCCGATCATGGGATAGAAGTCGTGCGCGACACGTGCCTGCGATGCCCTAGCTGGACCGCGATTGCGCAGGTTCCGACCGAGATTTTGCGGAATGAATTACGGAAACTTGATGGCGATGATGTCGACGCCATCGTGCAAGTTGGCACAAACTTATCAATGACGCGTCTTGCAGCGGCGGCCGAAATGTACCTTGGCAAACCTGTCATTGCGATCAACACAGCCACCTATTGGAACGCGCTGCGGCAAAATGGCATCACCGACCAGGTCAATGGTTTTGGTCGTTTAATGGAAGAATTCTAGGAAAGATCCATAAATGTTTGATTATGATTATGTCCCCCTGCCCGAGCGCGCGCCTCTGAAATGGCCTAATGGTGCAAAGGTCGCATTGATGTTCACCTTCAATCTGGAAACATGGGATCTCGTAAAAGATACCGACCAGCCTTATTATGCTGGCGGCCCTGCATTGCTGCCCAATGCACTGGCTGGCCGGATTCCTGATTATCCCAATTATAGCTGGCGCGAATATGGCCAGCGCGTGGGAATCTGGCGCATGTTTGATCTGTTTGATGAATTGGGCGCCAAGGCAGGTTGTACCACCAATGCCGTCACCTTTGAACGGCGCAAGGCGATGACCGATGCGTGCTTGGAACGCGGCTGGGAACTTATCGCGCATAATCATGAACAGGGTGAATTGCTTACGG
Organism: uncultured Sphingomonadaceae bacterium; assembly: GCA_947489315.1. GTDB lineage: Bacteria > Pseudomonadota > Alphaproteobacteria > Sphingomonadales > Sphingomonadaceae > Parasphingorhabdus. Next base: position 62,522 of record CANLCX010000001.1, on the reverse strand, counting down.
ATTTCCATGACGATATCGACGCCGAGCGCGATATTATCCGGCGTTCTGTCGAGATGTACGAAAAGCATACCGGTAAGCGACCAGCAGGCTGGCTGTCTTCTTCGCTACGCGGTACGCTGAATACACCGACCATTTTGGTTGAAGAAGGCTTTAAGTTTTATTGTGACATCATGAATGATGATCAGCCCTATATGATCCGTACCGATGCCGGACCGATCGTGGCAACGCCCTATTCAAACGTTATCAACGATTTCACCATATTGACCCGCAACGCTCGCACTACCGACGAATATCGTGACCTGCTGATTGAAGAGCTAACCGTTCTGCATAAGGAGGGCGCGAAAACCGGGCGTATCATGAATGTCGGTCTGCATCCGCATGTATCAGGCCGCGCGCATACTATCCGCGCCCTGCGGGAATTCATCGAATATGCGCAAGGATTGGAAGGCATTTGGTGGGCAACCAGAGAAGAAATTGCAGGCTGGTATACTGAAAATCACGAAGCGCATTTTCCCGGGCAATTAGGGTAAGACTTTTGCCCTTAGGAAGTTTTCGCCGGTTTGATATAGAAGCTACCACTATATAGTTCGTCACCTAGAAAAGGGGCATTTCCATAGTCGGAAACGCCCCTTTTCTTATTCCAGGCGTGAGATCAAATGATCGCGCAGACGGTTTTTAGCTCGAGATAATTTTCCAGTGCGGCTTGCCCGCTATCGCGGCCCCAACCAGATTGTTTCATCCCGCCAATGGGAAGCGAAGCATCATACATGGCATGCCCATTCACCCAGACCGTGCCGGCCTTCAAGCGGTTTGCCATGCGCAGTCCATTCGAGAGACCTTCGGTCCAAACACCCGCCGCTAGCGCATAATCGCTGTCATTGGCGGCAGCGACCACTTCATCGACATCATCATATGGAGTCAGGACCAATACGGGACCGAAAATTTCTTCTCGAACAATCCGCATGTCTGGCGTTACATCCGTAATCACCGTTGGCTCCACAAAACTCTGATTGGGCCCTCCCGTTTCGCCTCCGCATAATATCGAAGCACCGGCTGATTTCCCGTCGGCAATATAATCCGCAACTTTGGCGCTATGTTCCTTGGAAACCAATGGGCCCATTTGCGTTTCGGGATGAAGCCCATGCCCAAGCTTGATCTGTCCGCCAATGGCCGCCACCCCTTCCGATACTTTGTCGATGATCGAACGATGGCAATATAAACGCGAACCAGCGATACAGACCTGTCCGCCGTTAAAGAAGATGGCATTGGCGGCACCCTGTATGGCCGCATCAATATCGGCATCGGGCATAATGATGACAGGAGACTTTCCGCCTAGCTCTAGCGTTATCCGTTTCAAATTGCCCTGCGCTGCATTCATGATGGCCCGGCCCGTCTGTGTCGAACCGGTGAAGGCAATTTTATCAACATCCTTATGTTCGGCCAAAGCGGCACCGGCTTCATGCCCGAAGCCTGTAATCAAGTTAATCACCCCATCGGGCAACCCGGCTTCCTGCATTAACTCTACCAGCCTGACCGCTGTCAGCGATGTATTCTCTGCAGGCTTCAAGACCACGGTACAGCCGGCTGCGAGAGCAGGAGCCAGCTTCATCGCGGTTAGAACCAAAGGCGAATTCCACGGCACAATCGCGCCAACAACGCCCACTGGCTCTTTCTGCGTATAGGCAAAAACCTCTTTGCCCTCCGGCTGGTAGTTGATCGACGTTGGAATGGTTGCGCCTTCGATCTTGGTCGCCAACCCAGCAAAATAACGAAACTGGTTCACAGCGCCGGGAATCTCTGCCCAACGTCCTACATAAAGTGGTTTTCCCTGATCCAGCGTTTCCAATTCGGCCAATTCGTCAATATTGGCTTCCAATAGATCAGCGATTTTCCAAAGTATCTGGCTCCGCTCCATCGGGGTCATTTTTGTCCAGGGACCATTATCAAAAGCATTGCGCGCAGCGCTAACAGCTTTGTTCACGTCTTCAGAGCCTGATCTCTGGAGCTTTCCGATGACCTCGCCGGTCGCGGGATCCAGAGTATTAAATGTTTCGCCGCTCTGGCATCCAGACCATGTGCCGCCAATCAAAATGGAATATGTTCCCTGTTCCAGAAATTTCTTAGCAGCTTCGCCAACTTGAGGGGTCGAGAGATCAATTGCTTGCATAAAATATCCTCAATTTTTCGTGATCTGAATTTGCGGTTTTCGACACAAGCCTCGATCCATCCGGATCTACAATAGAAACTTGCTTGCAATCTGATATGGCTGCAATTGAATTTGTCCATCTGATGGACAAGGTGCAATCCATATGCTGGTGCATAAAGAAGCTTGTGTCTATTAGATCATTCTAGTTTTATTGGGATATTGCTGCTCATGACTGCCAGAATAGACGAAAAAATGAAAACTGAAATGCAGATGCTGGAGCTGCTGGAATCACGGCTGCGGTGGCTGTCTTCTTGGACCGTCCATAATGCTAATCATATCCGTGAAAAGCGGGACGGACTTAAAGTTGGCGGCCATCAGGCAAGCTGCTCCTCAATGACCGCCATCATGTCGGCCCTATTTTTTCACGCCTTGCGACCACAAGACAAAGTCGCGGTCAAACCCCATGCCGGGCCCGTCCTTCACGCAATCCATTATCTACTTGGCAATCAAACCCAAGAAAAACTGGAGCGCTTTCGCGGTCTCGGCGGCGTGCAAAGCTATCCGTCGCGCACCAAAGATACCATCCCGGTCGACTTTTCCACCGGGTCGGTCGGCCTCGGCGTGGCGGTGACCGCTTTTTCCAGTCTCATGCAGGACTATCTGATCGCTCATGGGCAAATGGAAGAAAGCGATGCCGGCCGGATGATCGCTCTCATGGGGGATGCCGAGCTGGACGAAGGCAATATCTATGAATGCCTGATCGAGGCCTATAAACATGATATCCGCAATTGCTGGTGGGTGGTCGATTATAACCGGCAATCACTGGACAGCACGACCGCAGACCGGATGTTCCGCCGTTTCGATGACATTTTCGAAACCTGCGGTTGGCGCGTGGTCACGTTAAAATACGGCAAGCGGCAACAGGCGGCATTCAAGAAACCCGGCGGCAAGACGCTGGAACAATGGATTGATAGCTGCCCCAATGCCGATTTTGCCGTGCTGACCTATCAAGGCGGCGAAGCATGGCGCAAGCGGCTGATCGAAGACATCGGCGGCAAGCCCAATGTGAAGAAACTGCTCGCTGGCTTTGATGACGACGCCCTCGCCGATCTGATGACCAATCTCGGTGGACATTGTGTTGAAACGCTGTCCGACGCTTTTGATGCCTGCGATGATGAACGGCCGACGCTGTTTATTGCCTATACTGTAAAGGGCTTTGGCCTGCCTCTGGCTGGTCACAAAGACAATCATTCCGGCATGATGAATCCAACGCAGATGGAGGTCTATCGAAAGAGTCTGGAGATTGAGAAAGGCGCAGAATGGGAGGCCTATGGCGGATTGGGCAACAATGCAGCTAAGCAATTAAAGGCTTTCGTCGACGACAGCGCACTAGCGCGGCAAAACCCGGAAGCAAATGCCCCGCCCGTCACTATACCTGCCCGTTTCGCGGTCCCGACTGGCGATGAACAATCCACCCAGGCGGCATTTGGCAAAGTCCTTCTGGACCTCGCAAAGTCGGGAGAAGAAATCGGCGACCGGATTGTCACTACCGCTCCCGATGTGACCCAAACGACCAATCTCGGTGCCTTTGTCAACCAACGCGGTCTGTTTCGAAGGCAGGAAGTGGCCGACGTTTTTCAGCAAGCCAAAATTCCATCCGCGCAGAAATGGCTGGCGCACGGTGCGGGTCAGCATATTGAATTGGGTATTGCAGAAAATAACTTCTTCCTGATGCTCGCATCCATGGGACTGACGGCTCCTCATTTTGGGACGCGGTTATTGCCGGTTGGAACGGTCTATGATCCCTTTATTGCGCGCGGCCTCGATGCACTAAATTACGCCTGCTATCAGGATGCCCGCTTTCTTTTGGTCGGCACGCCCTCTGGCCTGACGTTGGGCCCCGAAGGCGGAGCCCATCAATCGATCAATACGCCATTGATCGGGATGGGTCAGCCCGGTCTCGTCTATTTTGAGCCGGTTTGGGCCGACGAAGTGGCGTTGATGATGCGCTGGGCCTTTGATCATATGCAGCAGGACGATGGCAGTTCCGTCTATCTGCGCCTCAGCACGCGGTCGATTGCGCAAGTGCAACGGGACAATGATGATTGGGAAGCGGACGCCCTGAAAGGCGCCTATTGGGTAAGAAGACCGGCAAAAGGCGCGGAAGCAGCCATCGCCTTTACCGGAGCCATCGCACCGGAAGTACTGCAAGCCTATGACAGTCTAGTAACCGATATTCCGGGATTGGGATTACTGAACGTCACATCACCGGACTTGCTTCATCGCGGATGGTCAGAACAGCGCGCCGCCCGATGGGAAGGCAGAAATAATGCCCCCTGCCATGCCAAGCTTATGCTGGACGAATTATCACCGGATGCCGGCCTGATCACGGTTCTGGATGGTTCTCCATCAGCCCTATCCTGGTTGGGCGCGGTGCGAGGCATGAAGGTCAGCCCCCTTGGCACCGATCGCTTTGGCCAGACCGGAGACTTGCCTGACCTCTATAATGCCTACAGGATCGACGAGAACGCAATTATCGATGCAGCGGCAGAATTATTTCTGGTCTGAAAGCAATCGTGGAAACAAAAATCAGAATCAAATTGCCGGACACCTCCCCCAAGGTGCCCGGCAATGCGTGACGAAGCTAAAGGCTTCGTGACAAACTCCGTTAGAAGGTGACTTTGCCTGTCATGCCGAACGTACGGCGCTCGCCGAAAAATTCGCCATAGGTGGTACCGAATGGCAGAACGACAACGAACGAGTTCGAAACATATTTTTTGTCAAAAGCATTGCGTATCCAGGCGTTTACAGAAAAGTTTCCGAAGTTAACGCCAGCGCTGCCATTGACCAGAAAACGGTCTGGAATTGTCCCGACATTGGCCGTCGATGCGAAGAAGTCGCTTTGATAGCTGAAATCGGTCCGCAGATAATAGTTGCTATCTCCGGAGCCTATATCTCCCTCCCATTGGATACCAAAGGATGCCTGGGTCGGTGGTGTACGCTCAATATCGTTGCCGCCAACATCGCCATTGGAGTTACACACAACATCATCACACGGCGCGGAGATGAAAAAGGCCGTACCCGGAGTACCACGTGTCCGCGCAAAGCGCTGATCGATGGTGCCATCATCATATGTTGCTTCAGAATGCGAGAAGGTCGCGTCGATACTCAGATTATAGGTTATCTGATAATAGGCATCCAGCTCGATACCGTAGATTGATGCACCACCAAGGTTTTGGGCAATTGCGGTGGCATTCGGGTCCGTCGCATCTGGATCAGGAGAACTGATGACGATATTGTTCCAATCCGTGTAATAAATCGATCCGTTAAGGCGAAGATCACCACCCAAGAAGGTGTTTTTGGATCCAATTTCAAAGGTCCAATTGGTTTCCTTGTCAAAAACTTGGTTTTCTGGCGCGAGCGCTGTCGGATTAAAACCGCCTGCCTTTGAACCTTTTGCAACAGTTGCAAAAAGAAGATTGTCATCGCTGAGATCATATTCGGCCGTAAAGCGCGGCGCAAAATCTTTAAACGTATCGCCCAATATTAGAGCTCTGCGATTGTCCGTTGCTGTAATCTCTGTCTCGGAATATCGTCCTTCTGCTCCCAAGCGAAGTGCACCATTTGCTGATGTCCAATGAATTTCGCCAAAAATCGATTTGATTTCGGTGTCAGTGGTGGTGTCTCCCAACAGAAATGCGAACGGATCGCCTGGAAAAGGATCATCGGCACTGACGATCGGATTTAAATTGTTGCTCGTAAATGTCGTGATGTCTGTACCATCGGAATAATAGACCCCGATTGCTCCACGAAACTGACCAGAATTGTCAAAATTAAGCCGTGCCTCATGGGAATCATAATTCATGCTGCCGACGGGGGTATTCTGGAAATTACACCGCCCCGCCACAAGCGTTCCGCAATTAATGGGCTCCGGTTCGCCGCTGACTGCAATATCAACATCGCCGTTTACGTTGCCGAACAAATAGCTGAATGTCAGCGCATCAGAAACGTCGATTTCCAAATTGGCCCGGAAAAAGCCGGTTTTTGAATGGACACCATAGGCCCGCGGATCGACGGTGACCGTATCTCCCGGTGCCGGCAAGTCGCCGCAGATTAGCGCAGGATTGGGGCCCACGCCAAAAATAGTGCGATTGGAACCACAATTGAAATCACCCAGAACTTCCGCCAAATAGCGGTTCGCGCGGGCTTCTTCTTTTCTGTTAAAATGGTTGTAGGACGCTTCCAAGCGAACCCCGTCCAAGGGTTTGAAAGCCGCTGATACCGAAATGGCTTCATTGTCCCGGCCACCGACATTGCCAGATGTACCGCGATCCAAGTCCAGACTGTCTGCAAACGGGTGATCATTTTCCCAAGAACCATCAAAAGAGGAATATTCATAGGAACCCGCAATGGCGAACCACTCATTGACCGAGAAATTCAGGAAACCGCCAATGTCATAGCGCTCGTCAGACCCAATTGTACCCTCAATCTCACCGGAAATTTCACCGGTAATCTCGGCTTTCCTCGGAATATAGTTGATTGCGCCTGCAAAAGCATTGCGTCCATAACGCGCACTTTGCGGGCCTTTTACGATCTCAATACGCTGAAGACTGGTTGTACCCAAATCAACCGCCCATGCGCGGGGAATGTAAATGCCATCCAAAAATGTGGAAACGTTGGATTCCAAAGCGGTAACACGTGTTTGTGCCTGCCCGCGAATAACCGGCGTACCGATACCGCCGGAGAAATCCTCAAAGCTGAAACCTGGAGTAAAACGCGCAACGTCGTCTAATTCTTGAATAGCCTGGCGGGAGATATCTTCTGCATCGAACGCAGTTATCGCAAGCGGCACTTCCTGAATATTTTCTTCGCGGTTACGGGCTGTCACGACAATTACATTACTATCATCTGCTTCGGCCGAATCCGCCGTTTGAGCAAAAACAGCTCCTGGAGCTACAAATCCACTTGCCACCATCATGGCCATGAAACTGACTTTTTGTGTGCGCATTTTCTTTTTCCCTGTGTGAAACCTGAACCTAGAACAAAGACATATTTTTAACGCTGCTGCTTTGACGGTTGCTTCAAAACTACAGACAGGTTTGCGCAAAACGTTTTGAAATGCTGGCTTTTTAAAAGCCCTATCCGCCTATTGGATAGTTTGGCGTCGACAAGAGACCTCGATTCCCGATCCCACATCAGAGTCGCCGATCCCGGGATCTGGCACGTCACCGTGGCCCAACGTATCGGGCGCAATAACGCCATGATGCTTTGCCAATAATCACAGCGATTTCGTGAAGGGGAATGCCGCACGAACAGTTATTCGCATATCGAACAATATCTTATTATACACGAGTAGCGAGCATGGCCGGGCTATCAGTAGAATAGGGATGATGCTTCCATCGGCCCCTTTATGGCAGTTGTTCAGCAAAGAAATGGGATAAAAATGAAGAGAACCGTCGCCGCGTTTTTCGTATCCGTTACGATGGTCGGCTGCTCATCTAATGGCAGTCAGAATATGCCGGACAGGCAGGCCATCATCGACGAAAGTGCACCGACAAAACGTCCGTATACACAGCCGGAAGAAGATCAATATAATGAACGCTTTGCCGCGTTGGTTCGGTCGTTCTCTACTGGCGTCGGATTAGATAGCTATGATTTAATGCATCCGGTTCCCGGCCGCCCAGATCGGTATTTTTCCGACGCACTGGAGGGCAAGCGGACGATAAATCAAACTGCTGTTGAAGCCGCCAATATCTATGCCGAAAAGACCAATAGTTCGGTGTTGATGATATATCGCGGTGGTAAGTTAGAATCCGAGAGATATTTTGGGGACACCAAAGCGGACACTCTCCTCAACTCCAAGTCTTTCGCAAAACCGCTCACTGCAATTGCAATTGGTCGGACATTGGCATTGGGACATATAGAATCGCTCGATCAACCCGTTGCCGACTATATTGCGGCTTGGAAAACGGATACCCGAAAATCAAAAATCCTGATCAGGCATTTGCTGGATATGCGAACCGGGTTTCTCCCACAGGCTGCGGCAATGGATCCGAAGGATATTCTAAACCGCGCTTATCTCCATCCCCGTCATGAGGACGTGATCATCTATGATTATCCAGTCATAAATGACCCGGGTGTGCGCTATGATTATTCCAATGCAACATCGGAAATGGTGGCGCCACTAATTGAGGCGGCAACCGGACTAGAATATGAAGATTTCATCGCGGAGCATATCTTGCAGCCCATTGGGGCAAATGGTGGCGAGATTTGGATGAACCGGACAGATGGTACGGCGCATTCGGGATGCTGCATCTTATTGCCGGCGCGGGATTGGATGCGCTTGTCCATCTTGCTTTTGAATGACGGAAAATGGAAAGATTCTCACCTCCTACCCGCAGAATTTGTGGCCGAGATGCGCAAGGGCACCAAACAAAATGCTTATTATGGTATGGGCATCTGGTTGGCTGGAGATTACATCAAGGAGCGTGGCATCGCCAATCCTGACAAAAAGGAATATACCACATTACATAGCGAGCCTTATGCTGCCTCTGACTTATTTTTGTTTGACGGCAACGCCAATCAGGTCAGCTACATTATTCCGTCTGAAGAGCTCGTCATTCTCCGCATGGGCAAGTCCCCCCCGAAAGGGCAACGATGGGATAATAGCAAACTTCCCAATCTGATCATAGACGGCATAGTCGCTGAAAAAGGCACCAGCATTCGCCAGAAATCGAACAAAAACTAGTTGCGCATTTTGTCCAACTGCTTTGCGTCTAGCCGGTAAGCCCAGAGCAATGGGATAGCGAGCAAGCAGAATAGTGCCGGGACAATCGAGACACCCATCTGCACGGCGTTTAACACTGATTCTGGTTGCTTGACCGTCATGTCCCGCGTTTGGATAAGACCGTTAGCTTGCAATAACAAACCGACGATAAAAGGACCAAGCGCTCCCGCGACATTTTCAACAAAGGTGAAGACACCACTCATAACGCCCTCACGCGATTCACCTGACTGTAGCCTGTCATATTCCATTGTATCAGGAAGCATGGCCAGCGCGCAAAGCAATGTGCCGGTCGAACACACGCCAATGAAAATCGCCCGTACTGTGAATAAATATTCTGCTTCGCCAGGAACCCACAAATACCAGGACGCCAAACCAAGGCCATATAATATAATCAAAATGATATAGCTGTTTCGCTTGCCGAATTTTGAAATAACACCGCGGAACAAAGGTACAGACAATATACCTGAAAGCCCAAAAAACAGGAAATACTGACCGATTTGTTCCTGACCCATGTTGAGAACAAAACCAAAAAAATACGGGGTGCAGGCAAGTACAGTAGAAAGAACGGCTAACTGGCAGAGCTTGACCAAGGTCAATATCCGGAATGGCGCGTTGCCAAACACTTTCGCGCAATCAACAAATGGACTGGCAAGCAATTGGATCAGACTGTCAGATTTTGCAACTGGCGGCCGCTCGACCTTAGGCAAATAGGCCGCGCCAAAAAAGACAATAAGGCACAAAAGAAACGCAAAAAACCCCAATATGGCGCCCATGGATTGATAGCCGGCCAAATCTCCGCCGCTGATTTTGATCAGAATTGGTGCGCCAACAGAACCGCCAATAACGCCTGCCATTAGGAAGAATACACGGAAACTCATAAGCCGAGTCCGACCATCATAGCTGGGCGCCATTTCTGGCGGCATCGCGAGATACGGGATCGTAAAGACGGAATAAGCTGTGGAATATAGCAACAGAATCAATGTTGTCATTATGGCGGTCGATACGCCATCAATCACAGGCTGATTGAAGAAAAAGGCAAAGCTCGCGCCCATGCCAATGGCACCAATGAGCAGATATATTCGCCTTGGGCCCCAACGATGGTTTGTGCGATCACTTACCGCTCCGATCACCGGATCGATAATGCCGTCATAGATCCGGGTCACAAGAATGATTGTACCAGCAAGCGCGGGCGCGATTCCCAAAAAATTGGTCATGAAAAACAGCGCGAATAACGCCATTCCATTGAATAGTGCCCCCGTCGCAAAAGAGCCTGATGCCCATGCCAGTTCAGATGACAATTTGGGTTTAGACAGCAAAGCTGCCGGGACCGTACTCATTCAAACGATACCGATTTTCCTGGACCGTCGAGACGGTGCATCACGTAGACCCCGCCCATACTGCCGAAGTTAATCCGCATATCATCATCGCAATAGACGATGTCAGAATGGAGCTTAGGCGGCTTCATTTCCTGGTATAGGGAAAAGTCCTTTTCCAACCCAAATTGCTGGCGCAGTTCCTCTTCGCTCACCCCTTCCGGAGGCCGCAGTTCGATCGCATAGAAATCGACGGAATAACGCTGCGGTTCTTCATCAGTGACCGAATAGCGACCCCATATAATCAAAGATGCCGAATGTTGCGCGTCAGCCGTCATAACATGGCTTACATTATTGTAATGATTGCCTTCCACCCGAATTTCCTGGTCAATATCTTCGACCAATATCGGAACATCCGGAAACTTGGCAAAACTCTGTAATTTTAATGACGTTTGGTGTTTTATAGGCTTACCGGCTGTATGTTTCGGACCGAATTGAGCGAAATGCGATCCCCACGGCGATTCAACGAACTTTTGCTCGTCAAATGGCCGCGGTGTGGGGGATAATGGCACAATCTGGTTGATCAGCGCATGAACCGCCTCAAACACATCGTCTTCATATGTACCGTCGGGTCGACAATTATCTATTGCCTGACGCAGATCAGCTTTGATGGATTTTAGGTCACTCATATCGGCTCCTGCCATTGGCTTTTCATAGCTGTTAGAACTTTGCCCGTGCCCGAACACCAAATGTGCGACGCTGTGGTGCGTAAGCATTTACAGAACGACCAAATGTGGAGAGGTCAAAATTGTTCTGCGCTGACCGCACAGCATCTTCCTTGGTCAGGTTTTCAACAAATCCCTGAATCAGATAATTTTCAAATTCCAGACCAATCTGCATATCCACATTCACATAAGAAGGCAGCTTTAGGCGATTGGTTTCCGTCAAGAATCTAGATCCCTGATATTGCACGGATGCGCCAAAGAGGAAGTCCAGCCCATCACTCAATTCGGCACGGTAATTTAGGTTAGACACCAATTGATGCTTGGGAGCGCGTTCCAGTCGGTTGCCATCATATGTCACAAAGCAAACCGTTGCGGGACCAACAGTACCGATCGTACAGTTGGCGCCTTCGGTAACCGTAAACGCGCTGTTCGTTGCAACTGTGAAGTCGGTATATTTGGTATCAAGATAGGTATATCCGACATCAAACGTCAAACCAGGCGCAAAGTTCGGGCGCAGCGCCAAGGAGGCGTCGAGACCGAGCACTTCCGCCGCACCGGCATTTTGGACCGTCGACCGGAAACCGCTTGGCGCCACTGGATCTTCGACGAGTTGTGTGACCTGTTTGTCGGTCCAGTCCATGTAGAAGATAGCGGCATTAAAAATGACCTGCCGATCCGCAAAACTGGCTTTGAATCCAGCTTCATAATTCCACACTGTTTCTGACTTGAATTGAGAGTCCGCCAATAGCGATCCAAAGTCGAGCTCGCTGATACCCGCCGGTTTAAACCCTTTGGCTGCAGATGCATAGATTAGCACATCATCAGAGAGATCATAGTTGATCGAGAAACGCGGAACGATATCATCATCGGATATGCTTTCGCGTTGCACGGGATTGATAAATCCCGGCCCAATAGGTGCGAAAGCGGCCTGCAAAAAATCTGACCGTGTGACGGTTGTGTCTTCGCTGATGTACCGGGCTTCGGCACCAACAGTTAGCTTGTCAGTGATGTCATATTCGACCAGACCGTAGACCGAGAAACTATCGATTTTCCGGCCAAATGGCGATGCATTTATTGTTGAACCCAGCAACAAACTCGTGCCGGAGAAACCAGCGACAGGAGGCGTTCCGTTAAGCGGAAAACCGGATATGGTCCGCAAGGAACGGCTATCTTGTTTCATGTCAGAATGCCAATAGAGGCCGCCAACGGCCCAGCGGAATGGATCGGTATCAAGGCTTTGGAACCTTACTTCCTGACTGATCAATGTCAGATCATTGTCAAAATCGACCACGTCAAAGAGGTTCAGCGGTTCGGCCGTCCCGTCAACGAAGGTTGCTAGCGGGAAGCCGAAGAAATCCCCGTCGTAAATTAGCCGTTCTTGTTGACTGATAAAGCCGCCATTATAAATAAATTCAAATGGTCCCAAATCTGCCGATACGTTCAATGTTGCGGTAAAAGTCGAACCATCGGAGCCAGGAAAATCTTCTCCGGTTCGCGGATCTATTGATAGCCCGGTTACACCATCAAACCTGATCGTACCGCGGGGAGGCACGTTTGACGGCAGTACGGGCCCAAAGCCCCCTACAAGGGCGCCACCATCAATCCCGATCTGTACGGCTTGACCCTCTGGCGTATCCGGCCCGGGACGAGAAACATTCCCTGGCACAAATCCACTTATACTTTGGATTGCAGATTGGCTCGCTTCATTTTCAGAGTAGGATACGCGGGAATAAATGTTCACGCCTTCACCGCTGTCAAATTCGATACCCAGCGAGGCTCCAGTTGTTTCAAAGCTGTTAAGATCGGCACCTGATACGGGGTTGTCATAGTCACCATCGGACTGTGCATGTTTGACGCTAATCCGAAAACCCAGCTTTTCGGAAATCGGGCCGCTAATCGCTCCGCCCAGATCGAAACTATTAAAACTGGCATAGGAACCGCTTAATTCACCCTCGAACGCATCGGTGGGCCGCTTTGTAATATAATTTACGGCGCCCGCAAATGCCGCACGCCCATACAGCGCGGATTGTGGCCCTTTCACAACCTCAATGCGTTCAAGGTCGAGCAATCGCGCATTCAGCAGCGACCCCCCACCAGCATTGCCCAAGGCCTCAGTAGAAATATCAATACCATCCAACAAAACGCCTACGGGAGGACGCCCTCGTGTTGCCGGTAAACCGCGAATGACAGGCCTTGTATCTTGCAAACTGATGCCACGATCAAAAGTCAATCCCGGCGTATATTTCGCGATATCTTCGACATCAGAAATGCCGCGCGATGCGATTTGTTCTGAAGAAATTGCTTCAACGACAAGGGGCACATCTTGAACCGATTCATCGCGACGCCGGGCGCTTACAATAATGATATTTTCGCTGTTTCCGTCCGACATCTCTTCGGCTGTGGCTTGAGCATATACTGCGCTGGGCATTAGCAACATTGAACCGCCAATGGCTGAATTGGCTAGCAGTTTATAGGTCATTATTTGCTCCCGAAAAGATGTCATGGTTCTGAGCTGTCTGGTGTAATTTGCCCCGATGCATCAAACTTCTAGGAACGCCATAATTGTTCAAGATTGTTGGATTTGATATTCGACAAGCGAACAAACAGTCCTATTATGCGCACAAAAATAACAGCCGGACCTAGCCGGAAACCAGTAATTAATATCGATTTGAAATCGCTTGCGACGCCGCTTTGAACAGTTATTTCTGTTGAGCTAACCGCTCAACAATCGGCCCTAAAATATCCGCTATGAGCTTTTTCCGGTCTTCTGCTTGCTGCATATTGGCCGCTTCATCCGGCGCGAACTCTTCGTCATGCTTTCCCTGCTTTTCAAGCATCAATTCGATTGCTTGTAGTCGCTCACGGGTAACAGACAATTCCATAGTCAAACTAACGATAGACCGGATCAGGTCATCAATAATCGGATCGTCAAAAAACGACCGATGACGATCACCCGGCTTTGGCCCTACTGGAAATTCAGAGTTTTCATCCGCCCCACTCATTGATCTTTCCGCCCACCAAAGAAGAAGAATGTTGCAGGACCGACTGTTTCATAATCTGCAAAAGCGTGCTGATCGTCGAAACCCGCATCGATCAATTCTTTATATATGTCCATTTCAGCAAACCCTGTCCAAAAAGGCTCCCCGTTGTGGCGCACTTGCCAATGGTTTGTAACCTGTTTGAAAAGCGACATGCGATGCGGCTGGTAGGGAACATCTAGATGAAGCACCAGCCCACCTGGCTTTAGCAATCGCCAACTCTCTTTCAGAATATTTCGGACTTGTGCGGGCGACGTTTCATGAAACATGATGATTGAAACTATCAGATCAAAGCTGTCGTCGGAATAGTCGGTATTGCCAGCGTCCATCTCAGCGAAATTCAGACCCAAGCCTTCACTTTCAGCCATACCGTGCGCGTATCGGACGAATGGCCGAGCGCAATCTATGCCCGTAACGGCAGCATCTGGAAATACGCGTTTATAAGCCAAAGTTTGCTCGCCCGTCCCACAGCCCATATCGAGAATATCTTGCGGATCGAGGGTCGGTGCTCTTTTTTTGGAGATACTGGCCAACAATTGACCGATTGAATCGGAACCAAGCTTCCCGCCAGTGCCCATCCCCTTTGCATTGCGATAAAGATCAACGGTACCGGAATAATTTAAGGCCGTTTCAATGTCATTGGGCCGCGCTTCTTTCCAGTAACCACCGGGTTGCCGATGGATTTCGGTCGTACTAATCGGGGCCTGAACAACCAGCTCATCCTTCAGCGACAACACTCCCAAACGATCAGGTTTTTGCGACAGCTTTTCGAATGTTGCGACCTGATCCTCAATGATCCGGTCTGAGGTCTGCTGAACTGCATTCCACATCATATTCTGGCTGTGGAATGTAAGGGTCGACCATAAATGATATAAAGGGTGCGATTCCAATAGACCGGCTGCGTCTGCACGAGACTGCGGAGCAGAGCCCTGTTGGCTTTCAAATTCCGGGACGAGCACTTCGTCATAAACTTGTTCAAGCCGGGTTTCGATGTTGAAATTTATATAGCCTTTCAGACTACCAATAAAAGCTTGGCGCGATGCTTCGTCGCGATTGGGCGTAAAACCAATTTTATCGGCCATAGAGCAACCTCGTGATAGAGTTTCCAACTGGCGTAAAGCATTGCATGGTCCGTTTCATTTTTCCAAGAAGCTTCCTTCGACAGGCGAATAGATGGTTTCTTTGCAACAGAGCAGATTTTGCAAAGATTTGTTCTGCGCTCCAGCGCTTGGATACTCAATTGTGATCGACAGTGGAATAAAAACGTGTCATTTTCTTTATATGCACAAAGGGTTACCCATACGATCTGTCTGCCGGGCACTGGACATAATCAAAACAATCAACCGCTTGCGGTCTCCGACACTGACAGAGATTTCAAATGCAACGAGCCTGCCTTATCCAACCGCCTTTCGCATTGTTCAGACACTGATCCATGAAGGGGTGATTGAACAAGAGCCTTTCCGGAAACGATACCGTGCAACCGAACTGGTAAAGTCCCTTTCCTTTGGCTTTCAGGAAGATGACCGCCTTGTTGCAGCTGCAGAACAACCGATGCACGATTATACGATCGAGCATCTTTGGCCGATTACCCTTGTCGTGCGCGTCGGCAATCGCATGATGGTGAAGCATGCCACCCACCAACTGACAACCCAGACGTTTATCAACTATTATCCAGGTTATACATTCCCGCTGCTGGATTGCGCATCAGGCAGAGCGTTTCTGGCGTTTTGTGAGGATGACGAACGCGAAACTGTCCTCAATGGCTTGCAAGGACAGCAGGCCGCCATTCAAACCATGGGTTTGCAGATGGTCGAACAGGGCAGCCTGTTGGGACAAATCCGAGATGCTGGTTACGCCACTATGGCCAGAACCCAATTTAACGAGACGCCCGGCAAAACTTCGTCTTTTGCAGTGCCTATATTTAGCGAAGGGCAACTCAAAGCCGCACTCACTTTGACGTTTTTTGCCAATGCCATGCAAATGGATGACGCAATTGCCCGATATTTCAAACCGCTAAAGGACGTAGCACAGAAAATCGGCAACCAGCTCGAATAAGCAGAACCCGATCACGCTTAATCCAGCATGCGTTTGTTCGGATCGTGAACAAGCACAAAATAATCATGCTTGAATTATCATTGAGCTGTAGTGAAGATTGATGATAAAAAACCAAAAACCTTCTGGAGTTCACGATCTAATCGCAGCGAACAATATTCGCTTACCGAAACCAGCGCTTAGCGTATCCGCGGACAACAATCCAAACGCGCAAACATTAATTTACGCAGCAACCGAAGAGCCTTTTGCTTCAGTCCCCCATGCCCGTCAAACCGATGTTGATCAGGCGGTGGCGAATGCCCGTGGTGCTTTCGAAGATGGCCCTTGGCGAAAAATGCCAGCCGCTGAGAGGTCGGCGATACTAAGGAACGTTAGCACGCTTGTTAAAAAGCACGCAGAAGAACTAGCGCTGTTGCAAACTTTGGAAACATCGATCCCTGTGCAACAATCCAAGTCAATGCATGTTCCACGGACCGCCGAAAACTTTACTTTTTTCGCTGATATAATTTCGGGACTAGCTGGTGAAAGTTACGAACAGACCGGACGATATCTGGCTGTAGTTACCCGCGACCCAGTCGGCGTCGGCGTTTTAATATCCCCTTGGAATGCACCATTAGTATTGGCTTCCATGAAGCTCGCAGCGGGCATTGCATTGGGAAACAGCATCATTATCAAGCCATCGGAATACGCGCCACTGGCAGTATTGCGGCTTTGCGAGCTATTGGAGGAAGCAGGCGTTCCACGTCATGTGGTGCAAGTCGTTTGCGGCACAGGTATAGAAGCGGGCCGCGCGCTCGTACAACATCCCGGCGTGGACATTGTTGGATTTATCGGTGGCACCGAAACCGGTAAGAATATCATGGCGGATGCGGCGCGAAGCCTTAAGAAAGTAGGGCTAGAATTAGGCGGAAAATCAGCCAATATCATTCTGAATTCGGCTGACATCGAAAGGGCGATTGATGGGTCTTTACTAGGGATATTTGCTGGTAATGGGGAGCAATGCCTTGCCGGATCGCGGATTATGGTCGAAAATGACGTGGCTGATGAGTTTATCAGCAAATTCACCGCCCGAACCAAAGCCCTTCGAGTTGGCGATCCTTTCCAAGATGATACCGAAATAGGTCCAATGGCCTTCAAAGCCCATTTTGACCGGTTGCTGGCATTTGCCGAAACAGCCCAAGTAGACAATAGCTATAAAGTCCATACCGGCGCCCAGGCCGCATCTGGTTTTGATTCCGGCTATTATTTCGCGCCCACCGTCGTGGAGACAGATAGCAACCAAGCGGAACTATGTCAGAAAGAGTTGTTCGGACCATTTGTCACCATACAACGAATAAAGGACCTGGATGACGGCATAAAGCGCGCCAACGATAATGACTTTGGCTTAGCCAGTTATATCTGGTCGAATGACCTACCATCTGTAATGCGCGCGAGAAGAGAATTGCGTGCTGGAACGATTTGGGTCAACACTCCGATGACCCGCGACTTGCGAGCTCCTTTTGGTGGATTCAAGCAATCGGGCATAGGCCGCGATGGCCTCCCCGGTTCGATCGAATTATTCACCGAAGAAAAGACCACTCTGATCCCTCAAGAGCCTCTATTGCTCCCAAAATTAGGATCATCGTAAAGCCAATATTAGATAGCAACCCATGGCTCCAACTTTCGACAGGCGAGAATTTTCTTTGGCCCTATCGAAAAAGCTGGAACGCTGTTTCACTTCAAAATAACAATATCTATTAAACTCGAGACGGAATTATGAAAAGCACGGATGTCGTTATAATCGGAGCAGGCCCGGTCGGGTGTATCGCCGCATATTATCTCGCAAAGCACGGCGTCAAGGTGACTTTAGTGGAAGCTGGCGGCGATTGTGCACAGGATTTACGCGCATCAACATTCCATCCCCCGACCTTGGAAATGCTGGACTCCTTGGGCCTTGCTGATGCTTTGATCGAGCAGGGCTTAAAGGCACCGATTTATCATTGCGTGCACGGCAAACCGGCGAGATATTTGAGTTTGATCTTAACGAAATAGCGGATGCGACGAAATTTCCATTCCGCGTTCAATGTGAACAATATCATTTGTCTAGAATGCTTGCAGAGAAAATTGAAAAAGAAGCCGGTGCAGAGGTCCTGTTTAATCACAGGATGCTGAATTATGTAGAAACCAAAGAAGGTATCGAAGTCTTTTTGGAAACACCTTATGACATTTGCAAAATTCATGCGAAATACTTAATCGGTGCCGACGGCGCCAATAGTATTGTTCGGAAACTAATGGGAGTTGAATTTGACGGGTTCACTTATCCAGAGAAGTTTCTGTGTCTGACAACGAAGGAGCCGCTTGAAGACCATTTGCCAAACCTGGCGCTGGTAAATTACGTTTCGGATCCCGAGGAATGGACGGTTTTGCTACGTGTGCCATCTCTCTGGAGGGTTCTGGTTCCAGCCAGCGGGAACGACAGCGATGATTATCTGAAATCAGATGAAAAAAAAGAAAAGGTATTTGCCGGTCTTATTGACAAACCGGATGTGGAGACTGAGCACCGTACTATTTACAGCGTACATCAAAGAGTCGCCAAAAGCTTTCGATCAGGCAGAGCAATGATCGTCGGTGATGCGGCTCATCTGAATAATCCACTCGGCGGTTTTGGTATGAATAGCGGAATTCATGATGCCTTTAATCTTTGTCCGAAACTGGTCGAAATAATTAAGGGATCCGGTGATAAAGAAGCGCTACTGACGCAGTTTAACGATGAACGGCAGCGTCAGACCCATGAATTTGTTCAAAAACAAACCTTACAAAATATGGCCTTCATGACAGAAGGTGAATCCGGCGTGCATAATTTACGAAAGAACGCGATGCGAAAACTGCTGTCCGACAATACGGCCAGACGGGAGTATCTGCTCCGCCAGTCGATGATCGAATCTGTTCGAGAAGCAGCTAGGGAGATTGTTAAAGCGGCTTAAACCAAGATGGATCTGTCCACCAACATTTCTTCGGCGCATATCAGGTGCTCCCTCACAAGACTGCTAGAGACCGTTAGCTTTCAGGATGAAGCAGTCGAAACGCTAATGCCTGCTTTAAGCAAAAAAGAGAGCATTGGCTGAAGTGCTATGAGACTAGCTGCTCAAGCAGCTGTCCTTTTGGATCGCATATCCAGCCACCGCCAATTTGAGGATGCTCTTGTGGTGCAAGCTCGAGAAAGCATCATCGAGCTATTCGAAGAGCGACAAAGAACGACTGCGCCGTTTCATCTGAAGCCTGCATATACTATTCATACAATATGATGTTAACGCACCACGATGAATCTTACTCAGCACCCTACTCACCAATCTGTTCCCCGTCAGCGATCGATAGACAGATAGAATACCTTAGCTATCAAACATAGATGCTCTTTCGCACATATTTTGTTATCAGAAGAAACTAACGATAATATAGATTCCATCATGCTTTAGAAATTTAATCCCCCAGTAGACAAAGTTGGAAACGGCTTTTCTGATTTTAAGGTAACCGACAGATGACATTTCGCAGTTCATTGCTACTGGCATTGCTGCTCGCATTGGCCGCTTGTGGCGATGCCGGTGGAGAAAGCGGCGGGCGCGGCGGCTCCCCCACAGTTGTTGGCGGCACCGTGACACAAGCAGAATTTGTCAGCGAGATTGAAGCGGTCGGTACCGCATTTGCCAATGAGCAGACCGTCATTACCTCGCCGGTGACCGAAAGAATCGAGCGCATTGGCTTTACCGACGGCGCAATTGTCCGGCGCGGTGCTATTATTGCGCAATTGTCTCGGGGTGAAGAATCAGCGGATCTCAGTTCGGTAGAAGCAAGAGCGCGTGAAGCAGGAAAACAATTGGAGCGGCTGACCTCGCTTCAGGAACGCGGTTTTGCTACCAACGCCGCGGTGGACGAGCAGACGGCTCTGCGTGATGGTGCCAGAGCTGATGCCAACGCCATCCGCTCTCGCATATCCGACCGGGTTATCCGCGCGCCCTTTGATGGCGTTTTGAGCTTGCGAACGGTATCGCCTGGTACCGTCGTAACGTCAGGCAGCCCGATTGCCACGATTAGCGACATCTCATCGATCAAGCTGGATTTTACTGTACCGGAAAATTTCCTGACGGCGCTTGAATCCGGTCAGGTGATAGAAGCAACAACATCAGCCTATCCCGATCAGAGCTTTTTTGGCACGATCGACAATATCAACCCGCTGGTCGACCCCCTTTCGCGCAGCTTGACTGTACGCGCGATATTACCAAACGGCACCCGGCAACTACGTCCCGGTATGTTGATGAGCGTACGCATTGTTTCGGAAACCCGGACCGGCCTCGCCATTCCGGAAACCGCTTTACTCGCCCAAGGAGATCAGAATTACGTTTTCTTGGTCGACAAAGACGGGATCGCACGGCGCACGACGATCGAAGTCGGTCTGCGTTCCAAGGGTATGGTCGAGGTCAGAAGCGGGATCGCTCTGGGCGACAAGATTGTCGCTGATGGAACCGTCAAGGTGCGCGACGACGCCCCAGTCAACGCGGTGTTGCCCGGTCAGAAAGTGCCTGAAAAGACAGCTGAAAAAGCCGGCGAAAAACCAGCGAAACCGGCCCGCAGCAGCGGAGCGGGCGGCTCATGATCCTTTCAGATGTCTCGGTCAAAAGACCCGTTTTTGCGGTCGTCCTCAGCCTTTTGTTGGTGCTCGCCGGTATCGTCGCTTTTCTCGATCTGCCGGTGCGGCAATATCCGGCAATTGAACCGCCGATTGTTTCGGTCGATGTCAACTATCCCGGCGCCGCTGCAAATGTTGTGGAATCGCGCATCACACAGATTTTGGAAGATCGGATTGCCGGGGTGGAAGGTATCGAGATGATCCGCTCATCCTCTCGCGATGGACGGTCTGACATTACCATTGAATTCTCGCCTGATCGCGATGTCGATGCGGCCGCCAATGACGTGCGGGATCGCGTCTCCGGCGCGCTGGACAATCTGCCCGAAGAATCCGATCCGCCTGAAATCAACAAGGTTGATGCTGATGCGCGGCCTTTCATGTGGCTCAACCTGACCGGCGAAGGCCGCGAATCCTTGTGGCTGGCCGATTATGCCGACCGGGTGTTGGTGGACCGTTTTTCTTCGATTGACGGGGTTGCTCGGGTGCAGCCTAGCGGTGCCTCGCGTCCAGCCATTCGTGTCTGGCTGGATCGCGAAAAAATGGCTGCGTCTGGCATTTCACCTAATGATATTGAAGAAGCGCTGCGGCGGGAAAATGTCGAATTGCCCGCGGGTAGAGTTGAATCCTCCGATCTTAATCTTACGGTTCGCGTGGCCAGAGCTTATGGCAATGTCGATGATTTTCGGGCGCTGGTGATCCGGCGCACCGATGATGGCGCATTGCTGCGTTTAGGTGATCTGGCCCGCGTTGAGCTGGGCCCGGAAAATGTTTATGCCCATTTCCGCTCCAATGGCCTTCCGGGTGTGGGCATGGGTATCATTCGGCAATCAGGCGCGAACGAGTTGCAGGTCGCCAATGATATCAAGGACCGCATTGCGGAGATTACCCCCCTCCTCCCGCCCGGTGTTGAGCTTGCGGTGAGCTATGACAGCAGCGTCTTCATTGCCAAGGCGATTGACAATGTTTGGCAAACACTCGCTTTTGCTGCGATCCTGGTCATCTCGGTTATCTACCTGTTTCTTGGTTCTGTCCGGGCCACCATCATCCCTGCGGTAACTGTTCCGATTTCGATTATCGGGACATTTTTCGTGCTCTGGTTGCTTGGTCTTTCGATCAATTTGCTGACCTTGCTCGCGTTGGTGATGGCCATTGGTCTGGTCGTGGATGACGCGATCGTGGTGCTGGAGAATATCTATTCGCGCATTGAGCGTGGCGAAAGCCGCTTGATTTCAGCTTTTGAAGGCGCGCGTCAGGTGGGTTTTGCGGTCGTCGCTACTACCGCTGTGGTGGTTGCGGTTTTTGTGCCGGTGATGTTTTTACCGGGTGAAACGGGCCTGTTGTTCCGCGAACTTGCCATTACCATGATTGTCGCTGTTTCCATCTCCACTTTCGTCGCGCTGACGCTCATCCCGGTCATGTGTTCGAAAATCCTGAAAAAAGGCGGCGGCGAGACCAAGTTGAGTCGATATGTCGATGGCAAGTTTCGGCAAACAAGTGTGGGCTATGAAAGCATCCTGTCGCGATGGATTAGCAAACCTATTCTGCTAGGAGGCGTCGCCTTCGGACTCGCTGCTTTATTCGCTGTTATCGGATTGCAAACGCTGAAAAGCGAGGTTGCCCCGCCGGAAGATACCGGTTTCATGTTTGGCCGCGCAACCATTTCCGAAGGCGCGGGTTGGGACCGACTCGTAAAGACAATGCTCGACATCGAAGAGCTTGCGCTTCCGTTGACCGAGGAAGATGGTCCGCTGCGCCGGGTCTTGTTCCGGGCACCTGGCTCTTTTGGCCCTTCGGGAGACTTTTCTTCGGGTCGGATAATCATGTTCCTAAAACCTTGGGATGAGCGTGATATGACAACCGCTGAAACCCAGTCGGCGGTCAACAAGCTGTTTCGGGATTACCCGGCAGCGCGGGTGTTTGTTTCCGGCGGTTCAACCATCGGCGGACGCGGTGGTGAGGCCATTCGCTTTGTGATTGCCGGTGATACCTATGAGGAACTGACACGGGCCCGCGACGCGCTGTTTGTCGCCGCTGAAGAATATCCCGGCATCGCGACGCTGGAATCGGACTATAAAGAAACCCGGCCGCAGCTGGTGGTCAACGTCAATACTTTGCGGGCCGCTGACCTTGGTGTCTCGGTTGAAGAAATCGGTCGAACTTTGGAAACCATGATGGGTTCGCGCAATGCCGGAACCTATGTGGACCGGGGCGAGGAATATGACGTGGTGCTGCAGGCGGAACCGGAAGACCGGGTCACCGCTGAGGATCTTGCCAATGTCTATGTCCGTGCGCGAGACGATAATCTCGTCCCGTTATCGGGTCTGGTAACTTTGACTAGCCGAGCGGAAGCTGGCGAGCTGAACCGGTTCAACAAATTGCGTGCAATCACTTTGGAAGGCACGGTGGCAGACGGTTATTCGCTCGGCGAGGCGCTAAGTTTCCTGGAAGAGGAAGCCGCATCGCTGCCGGAAGTAGTATCCATTGGCTATGAAGGCCAGAGCCGCGCGCTCAGGCAGACGGGCGGTTCCATTTGGCTCGTCCTCGGCTTCACAATCATATTGGTTTATCTGGTGCTCGCGGCGCAGTTTGAAAGTTTTATCAGCCCGCTGATCATCATTCTGGGAGTGCCGCTAGCTGTCAGTGGCGGGCTGCTGGGCCTCACCGTGATGGGCGGAACGCTCAATCTGTATAGCCAGATCGGTTTGGTCATGCTGGTCGGTTTAGCCGCCAAAAACGGCATATTAATCGTGGAATTTGCCAACCAGCTGCGCGATGAAGGTAAGGAATTTGAAAAAGCCATATTGGAATCTGCAAAACGCCGCTTCCGCCCTGTCCTGATGACATCTATTGCCACGGTTGCCGGTGCGCTTCCGCTGATGCTGGCGACTGGCGCCGGTGGCGCGAGCCGCGAAGCCATTGGCATTGTGATCGTATGGGGCGTCAGCATATCCACGATGCTAACATTGATCATCATACCGTCATTTTACTATTTGCTAGCACGCAGCACTGGCAGTCCCCTCGCCGTGACGCGGCGCCTCAAAAGCTTGCGCCAAGGAAAAGAAATTCTGAGCGGTGCTTAGTAGGTTATGATTGAGGTCTGACTGTCTGCTGATATCTCAAGGCTTTAAAATATATTTGATGCAAACGGCATTCAACCGATATTCGCTTTTGCGCCCAAAGCGGGCGCTAGCGTTACGTCCGCAATATCCCGAAAGCGGACATTAGAGCTTTCGTCCTAATAGCATATGGGTTCGGGGAAATATCGCGCGACCCTTTTTGGACTTTATAGTATCTATTGACTCAAACGACTACTTCTCAAGAGTAAGAAGAGAGTGCGTTGCCGACGAAATATGCCAATGCTGCTGCGAAACTCCCGATGAAGAATGTTTCCAATCCAGAGCGCCACCAAGGGGCGGTTGCCCAACGGCTCTTCATTGCTCCTATTAGGAAAAACACAACGCCCGTCATTGCCATTGCCACCTCGAACGGATTGGGAATTTCGGCTAGAAACGGCATCAACGGCACTGATCCGCAAAGCAGGAAGGCCATAAATGTAGCCAACCCTGCTTTGCCCGGCTCTGGCTTTGTAAACGGCATCCCATATTCCTCAACAAGCATGAAATCGATCCAGCTCTCTTGATCAGATGTTATCGATCGAACGCCACTCTCCAGCGCATCTCCGCTTAATCCTTTTCTTTCGAGTATTTGTCTGACCTCTTCTCTTTCGCCTTTGGGATCTGTCTCCACATGTCTTTGTTCCATTAGTCGAAGCCGACTGATATTGTCGGTCACCGTTTTCGTGCCGCTATAATTGCTCGCCGCCATCGAAAATCCATCAGCCAAGAGATTGGCCAATCCCAGAATCAATATGACGCCTGAAGACAATGAGGCGCCCACCACCCCTGCAACAATTGCAAATGTCGTGATCGCGCCGTCTATCCCGCCATAAACGAAGTCGGCCAGATAGGATGTCCGTCGTTTGTCATTCAAACGGGCAGCAATGGCGGCAGGGTCATGGCTATGTTCGAGCCCCCCGAATTGCTTGTGACCATCCGTCATATCAACCTCCCTGTACCTCATGGATCAGATTCTGACTTACTATCCGCAAGTCGATTGATCCGGACATGGTTAGCATCTGCCCCAAAGCATATTGTCTGAAATCTCTGAATTCAGACGCCCTGAAGGCAGGTTATATCGGATACCGGGCAGCCTCGCTACTTTCTGCAAATCTCACACGACCCAGATTAACTGCGAGATCATTTTGAATCATATGAGGCCTCTTGCTTTCCATAAATCTTTTTCATCATCAGCTACTTCCTTGTGATTACTGGCTTCGATGAGTTTGGAGTATGCGGTGTTTTGGGAGAGGAAAACTTGCCCTGATAATTCGTCGAGAAAATGCGATCTTTGCAGCCGGTCCATTACCGGTCCCTTCACTTCGGAAAGATGCAGGCAAATGTCAGTGTCATCAAGCCGGTGATTAACCGCTTCTATGCTTTCCAGCGCGGATGCATCAATGGCGTTAACCGCCGAGCACATCAGGATCACGTGGCGGACATCTTTATGGTCAGCGACCTGTTCCAGTATAAATTCTTCCAGCCAGCGGGCGTTGAGATAGGTCAGGCTTTCATCGATCCGGATCGTCAAAATACGCGGATCGGTGAATACGTTGTGGCGTTCAATATTACGGAAATGCTCCGTCTCCGGTACGCGTCCGACAATGGCCGCATGGGGCCGCGAACTGCGCCACAAAAATAGCGCGAGGCTAAGGGCGACACCCGCGATAACGCCTGGTTCAACCCCTGCAAGAAGAGTGATGCCGATGGTTGCCGCCATCGCAGCAAAATCGGTCTTGGAATAGAGCCAAATGGTGCGTGGGGTTTTTAGATCGACCAGACTGAGCACGGCAACAATGATCGTTGCTGCAAGCGTGGCAATGGGAAGCGATGCCAGCAATGGGGTCAGAAACAGAGCAGCAACGGCGATACCGACAGCCGTAAAGGCACCGGCGGCGGGGGTCTCTGCTCCTGCATCAAAATTGACCACTGATCGGGCAAACCCGCCGGTCACAGGATAGCCGCCGGAAAATGCTGCTGACAAATTGGCTGCGCCCAAACCGACAAGTTCCTGATCCGGATCGATACGCTGGCGCCGTTTGGCGGCCAAGGTTTGCCCGACCGATACCGATTCAACAAAGCCGATAATGCTGAGCAGCAAGGCCGGAATGGCAAGCTTCTGCCATAGATCGAAATCGATTAACGGCACGGAAAACGGCGGCAGGCTTTGCGGAATATCACCAACGACTTGCACCCCTTTGGCTTCCAATCCGAAAACTATGGTAGCAATTGTCGACGCCGCAACAGCGGCGATAGGACCTGTTTTAGCCGTCAAATCCGCTGCGCGTGCTTTCAGGCCGAAACGCATGAGAAGCGGCTTCAATCCTTTACGGACCCAGAACAAAAAGGCTGTGGCCAGCACGCCAATGACAAGCGTCGGGATATTCACTGTGCCAATCGACGCGAAAAGACTTGTAACCAGCTCTGGCATCGCAGCGCCGCTCGCTTTGATACCAAGAATGGACTTCAACTGGCTGGTTGCGATGATGATACCGCTGGCGGTGATAAACCCCGATACCACCGGATGGGACAGCAGATTGGCGAGAAAGCCAAGCTTGAACAAACCCATCAGCAAGAGAAACAAACCCGACAGCAAGGCCAATACCAGAGCGGCTGCGATAAACTGGGCGCTCCCCGGCGGAGCGATGGTGCTCGCGGCGGTCAAAGTCATAAGCGATACAACCGCAACCGGACCCACAGCCAAGGTTCGGCTGGTGCCAAATATGGCATAGGCGATCAGCGGCATGATCGACGCATAAAGCCCTATCTGTGCGGGTAACCCAGCCAGCATGGCATAAGCCAGACTTTGCGGGATCAGCATGATGGTGACAATTATGGCCGCAACCCCGTCATTGGTCAGAGTCGTAGAATTATACGATCGTCCCCATTCGAGGATTGGGAAATATCTCGAGATTTTCATCTGCGCGTCAATTCGCGCCAATTTGATGCGGTTTGACCATCCATTCGCGCCCCTTGAGCATGCCATGCCAGTAGACTGGAGGCAGTATCGTATCTTTCAATAACCACGCCAGTCGAGAGGGTTGCGTACCATCAATCAGCCAGGTGGGAAAGCTGGGCAACAGCTTGCCGTCATAACCGAACTCCGCAAGAATGATCTTACCACTTTCCACTGTCAGCGGGCAGCTGCCATAACCGTCATAATCCGCTGCTGGCGGCTTGCCTGCCAAAGCGGCCAGCGCATTCACCGCTACAACCGGTGCTTGCTTGCGCGCAGCCGCCATGGTTTTGGCATTGGGCGCACTACAGGCATCGCCGAGCGAAAAAATATTCGGATATTTTGCATGCCGTAATGTTGTCTGATCAACATCGACAAACCCGTTTTCTGCAGCAAGCGGGCTTGATCGGATGAAATCCGGAGCGCATTGCGGCGGGACGACATGGATCATGTCAAATGCTTCCTGGACACGCTTCGTCTTGTCACCGTCTCTTTGTTCGAAAGTCGCGATTTTCGCCTCGCCATCAACAGCAACCAGCGTGGATTCAAAGTTCAGATGCGCATTATAGCGTTCGACATATTCCATCAGCGCCGGCACATATTCCTTCACACCAAATAGCACTGCGCCCGCATTGTAGAACTGCACATCGATATTGTGCAAAATGCCAACCTTTTCCCATCGACTGCAGGACAGATACATGGCTTTTTGCGGTGCGCCGGCGCATTTGATTGGCATGGGTGGCTGTGTGAATAGCGCGCGACCCTTCGCCAAATCCCGAACCAGGCGATTTGTGTAGGGCGCGAGATCATAGCGGTAATTGGATGTGACACCGTTTTTTCCCAGCGCCTCTGGCAAGCCTTCGATCGCGCCCCAGTTCAATTTGATCCCGGGGCAGACGATCAGCACATCATAACTGATTTTTTGGCCGTCGGCTGTGAGAACAAGCTTGCTCTCCGGATCGAATGTTTCTGCTGCGGTCTTGATCCATTTTGCACGACTGGGGATCAGGCGTTTTTCCTCACGCCGGGTGAAGTCCAGAGAAAACACACCGCCGCCAACCATTGTCCAGCCGGGCTGATAATAATGCACATCGGACGGTTCAATGATGGCCAGAGTTACATTCTGGTTGCGTTTGAATATGCTTGAGGCCGTCGCAATGCCCGCTGATCCACCGCCGACAATGACAATGTCAAAATGGCTTCGCTCGGTTGCCGTATCTGGTTCTCTAATTTTCCCGTCACTTGTCATTAGACATCCTTCCCGATGATTTTCATGAATCAATTGGTCACGCGGTGCACCGTCATTCCCGCCAACATGGCGATAACGAACGTTAAAGCTGGCAGAGGATTGATGGCCAGATCGGCCAATCCCGGACCGGGGCAAAGGCCACTAATGCCCCAACCAGCGCCAAAAAGACCGGCTCCAATTGCCAATTTGCGATCGATATCTACTGTTCCGGGCAACGAAAAATGGGCGTCTGCAAATGGCTTGTCGATCCGCCGCTGGATGAGCCATGCGAAAGCCATCGGAATAATCGCTCCGCCCATTACGAAGGCGAGCGTCGGATCCCAATTACCAAACAGGTCAAGAAAGCCCTGGACACGCGCTGGATCGGACATGCCGGAAAAGGCAAGGCCAGCACCGAATATGCTCCCGGCGACAAGGGCTATCGCAAGGCGGATCATAACAAACCACCAAAGCGCATCAGCGCCACCGTGATAAAACCACTAGCCATGAAAATAGCTGTTGCAATGAGCGAACGGCGGGAGAGTCTCGACATCCCGCAGACACCGTGGCCGCTGGTACATCCTGAACCGAGCCGCGTGCCGAACCCTACGAGCAAGCCGCCCAAAATCATCGGGATCACCGATGGCGGAAAACGCGTTACTACGCCACCGGTTGCAAGGGACACCAAAAACGCTCCCAGGGGCAAGCCGATAACGAAAGCTATCGCTATGCTTCGCGGTGCGCCGCTGTCCGCAATGCCTGTCGCCCGCGCCGCAAGTCCGCTGACACCGGCGATACGACCAAGACCAAGCAGCATCAGGGCTGCAGCGATCCCGATCATCAGACCGCCAATGAGACCTTCAACCGGCATCGCGTGAGGAAAAGCGGCGAGCATCAGACGCCGTTCAGCGGAAGTTTGAGATAGCGCACGCCATTATCCTCGGCTGGCGGCAGATGACCCGCACGCATATTGATCTGGACCGATGGCAAGATCAGACGCGGCATATCGAGCGTTTTGTCCCGCGCGGTGCGCATCTTGACAAAATCATCCTCGCTTATCCCGTCATGGGCATGAATATTACCTTCTCGCTGAGCGGCAACGGTGGTTTCCCAGACATATTGATCGCGCCCTTCCGGCAGATAATCGTGGCACATGAAGAGGCGTGTGGTTCTGGGAAGCTCCAATATCCGGCGGAGCGAACGATATAGCTGCCGCGCATCACCGCCTGGAAAA
The DNA here is from genome assembly GCA_947489315.1 of uncultured Sphingomonadaceae bacterium. GTDB lineage: Bacteria > Pseudomonadota > Alphaproteobacteria > Sphingomonadales > Sphingomonadaceae > Parasphingorhabdus. Next base: position 33,267 of record CANLCX010000001.1, on the reverse strand, counting down.
TCAGCCCGGGCAGAGCCGTAGTCGGGCATAAACATCGTATCGCCTACAAACACCGCATCGCCAATCACATAGGCTATGTCCGCTGGCGTGTGACCGGGAACATGCATCACGGTCACATCAATATTGCCAATGTTGAACGTATCGCCATCGGCAAAAAGATGATCAAAGTCAGAGCCGTCGCGCTGAAATTCCGTGCCGGCATTGAATAGCTTGCCGAACACTTGCTGGACGGTGACGATATGCTCGCCAATAGCAATTTTGCCACCGAGTTTTTCCTGCAGATAGGGCGCGGCCGAAAGATGATCTGCGTGGGCATGTGTTTCCAGAAGCCATTCGACCTCCAGACCTTGCTCCTTCACATAGTCGATCACTTGGTCAGCGGAATCGAAAGACGTTCGTCCTGACGCGGGATCAAAGTCAAAAACACTGTCGACAACCGCTGCTTTTTTCGTCTCCTCGTCGTAGACGATATAAGTGACCGTGAAGGTTGGTTCGTCAAAAAACGCCTTGATAATCGGGATGTTCCGCTGCGCTGAAGACACTTGATTCGACGCATGGGTAACTACTGAGTCGGTCATGGGATATCCTTTTATATTCATATTTACATAAATCATGTAATACACTATACTTGTTGCGTCAATGGGACCACGATGCCAAACGGGTGCCAGAGGAAGATTTAATGACGGAAGAACAACCCAATATCCCTGCAATGCTGCGCGTTGGCGACAGGATTCCGGACTTTGAAGCACGCACCACACATGGTCCGGTCAAGCTGTCCGATTATCGAGGTCGTTGGTTGATTTTTTTCTCCCATCCCGCTGATTTCACGCCAGTATGCACGACCGAATTCATCGCTCTCGCCAGCAAAGCCGACGCCTTTGAAAAACTGGATTGCGCTCTGGTTGGCCTGTCGGTTGACAGTCTATATTCGCATCTCGCATGGGTGCGCGTCATTCAGGAACAATACGGGGCGGAGATATCCTTTCCGATTGTTGAAGATCCCAGCATGGCCGTCGGCAAAGCCTTTGGGATGATCGACGAAAATGCAACCGACTCTACCGCTATGCGAACAAGCTACTTCATTGATCCTGAGGGAATCATTCGGGCGACAACTTGCTATCCCTATAATGTCGGGCGATCGGTCGATGAAATGGTCCGCCTGCTGACCGCTTTGCAAACGGTTGCAGACGGGAAAGCTCTCACTCCCGAGGGGTGGCAACCCGGCGATGATCTTCTTGCCGTGCCGCCGGCCTCAATTTCGGATATTGACGATGGTGAAGACTGGTTCTGCAGGAAGGTGAAGCCGGTATGACCGCGCTCTTCGAAAGCCGGGAATTGGCCGATCGCGCCACTGAGAAATTGAAGGTCTATGCGCAGCCCCAGCGATTGATGATCCTGTCATTCCTCGCTGGCGGAGAGAGTATTGTCAGCGATATAGACAATGAAACCGGTATCGGGCAACCTGCGTTGAGCCAGCAACTGGCGGCGCTCCGGCGCGCAGAAATTGTGAAAACACGGCGGGATGGAAAGCAGATCTGGTATGAACTTGCCGATGATTCTGTACGCCTGTGCGTCGAAACCATGGAAGCGATCCTGAAGGACGAGCCGGATAAGCAGCAGCTGTTGGAAGCTGCAACGCCTAGCGCATCGGTTAGAAAGCAAAAGTCCGCGACCGCGGGTACGGCTGGTTTCGCCAAAATTCTATAGGCGCTGCCAAAACATGTCCGATGAATTCATTTCCACGCTATAAGTTAGGAGCTGTAGCCATTTTCGAGTATTAGCTTTTTGGCCGCTTGTGAATGTCTTGCTGTATAGTGTTGGCCAATCTTGGAGAGCCGGTTTGAGGCATAATAAATGGACCACCATCCGGTTTCCCTTTCGGCAGGTCCATTTGGTTTTATTCTTGCGCAACGCTAGTTAAAGAGACCGTCCAGTTTAATTTTCGCGCCCGCATACATAAACCGGCCAACGCCGGATACAGGATAGCTCAGACTGGTAAAGTCAGGCCTCTCGTTCAGCAGATTATTCACGCCAGCGAATATTTCAAAGCCATCTCCAACTTCATAGCCAGCACGAAGATCAACTTCCCAGCGCTCCTTAAAGAAGAAAAAGCGTGGATCGGAGAGATCGGGATTGGCTTCCAGCTGCTCGGTCGTGAACCGCCGAGTTTTGCTGAAATAGTTCAACCCGTAGTTGAACGAGAAATCCTCTAGCTTCCAATTCAAGTTAAACGAACCGCGCCAGCGTGGGTTATACTGCTCGAGAATATCATTATCGACTTCGGCCCCGATTGACGGAACAAAGTTGATTTTATCGAGATAACCACCAATCAGACTGAAATCGAAGGTACCAAAATTTCCTTCTGGCGTTATATTGTAATTGATTGAAAAATCAGCTCCAGCGGTTTCGAAACTGGCAACATTTTCCGGCCCCACAATATAGCCGATTTGCTGAAGCGGATCATTGCCATCACCCAGAATGAAGCCGGTTCCAGTTGCGCGGAAGATATTTTCACAGAACCGGTTGTCCACGGTTGGTTGATCGACACAGAGTTGCGATAGCTCTTGTGCGGTCGGCGTATTGATGGCATTTTTTATGCGTATATCATACCAGTCAAACGTCAGGGTCAGCCCTGGAATGAAGCTGGGCTGCACCACAACACCAGCCGTCCAGGTTCGCGCTGTTTCTTCATTGAGATTTTCGTTTCCGCCCGACAAACCAAAGCGGGAGGTGGTGTTCTGTGCATCAGTTGACGGGCTGAACGCCGCGATTTCGGCAGCTGTCAGACCCAAGCCCGACAAAATTGTATTGCAATTGGCCGCCCGGAAAGATGTGCCTTCTCCGATGTTGGTGACATCGCATGGGTCGTCAATAAAGCTGAAACCACCACCTTGCGGCGCAAATAGCTCACCGATATTGGGCGCGCGAACAGCCTGCGAATAGGAACCACGAAATCGAACATCGCGTATCGGGGCATAAATCCCGTCAAATTTCCAAGTCGTGGTATTCCCAACGGTTGAATAATCCGACAACCTTAGAGCAGCCGAAGCCGACAATAGATGCGCAAAGGGCATATCTGCCAATATCGGCACGTTCAATTCGGCAAAAATCTCTTTGACGTCGAATTTTCCGCTGCTGATCGGAATTGGCGCAAAGTCTCGGAAGGAACCGTCTTGAATGAGCTGATCAGGCGTATCTCTGCTCGTTTCCCTTCGATATTCTGCGCCCACAGCAAAGGCGATGGGCCCGCCGGGTAATTCGAAAAAGGCACCGAAATCACCCGATATAGATCCCGAAACGACCTGCTGGGTTACTCTCGACCGGTTGGTATTATCGGCGAGGACAAAATCCAATGCTTCTTGCGTTGCGACATTTTCTCCGAGAAAATTTAGCGGCCGACAGATGCTGCCTGCCCCGGGGGTAAAGGTACTGGCGGGCTGGTCAAAATTATTGGGATCAATATTGGCTGTTGGATCCAGTGTGGAGCGGCAGACAATATCCCCGGTTGCCGGATCGCGCACTGCATCCAGCGCGGCGAAATAACGATCGCCGATAAGGTTACTCGTTTGTCTATTCGTGGCTTTCGTCCTGCCATAAACATAGGAAACTTCATAGGTCGCGTTATCCGAGATTTCACCTTCGGCACTAGCGACAAAACGGATGGTTTCCCGTTTATTATCTTCGCCGCGTTGGCCCAAGTCAAAATTATCCCGAGAGAGCAAGGCACCGCCTGGAGCCGCTCCTGCACCGAAGCGATCTTCAAGAAATGCGTTATCCGATGCCAAAAATGTGAAAAAGTCGAAACTGGGCTGACCTACCGAAAATGCTGTGTTGCGAACATATTTTGCCTCAGCAGAAAGACGCAGTGCTGGCGAAAACTCGTAGCTTGTTAGTAAATTAGCGCTGTGGCGTTCAGAAGCCGGTTGCAAATCGCCGAAATAACCAGCGGTCGGCGTGTTTGATCCGCCAACAGCACGACCGGCAGCAGACCGCAGCGGGATTCCGCGGTCATAGACTAGTCCGCTACCGGTAAAATCAGGGATCCCATCGAGATCGAGATCCACCGCTCCATCGGGAGCGCTGTCCGCCCATGTCAGATTATTATACGGAATACGGTCAAATACATTCGGGTCGTCCGGGAAATCATTCAAATTACGAAAAAGACCGAAAGTTTCTGATGGATCGCCGGTAAAATCTCTTCGAAAACTGCTCAGCCTTTCCGTATTATTATACTCGTAAGCGACCGTGATATTGCCCCGATCATCGGAAAAATTCGTGCCCGCAACGATGGAGCCAAATTGATTGCCCGCATCTCCGCGACTGGAAATGCCTGCCTGGCCGCGTGCAATTAGCCCCTCAAAGTCTCTCTTGAGTACAAAGTTTACAACTCCGGATACGCCATCGGCGCCATATATGGCGGATGCACCGCCAGTTAAAATATCGATTTTCTCGATGAGGTCCTGCGGAATGGAGTTGATATCGACCTGAGCGGAATTGGGAATTCCAGCGACGTGACGCTTTCCATTCACTAGTACAAGAGTGCGCTCAGGGCCAAGATTTCGCAAGTCGAGGAAATTTCCGCCGGTTTCGCCAAAATTTGCGTCAGCACCGCCTGATAGTGATCCGCCAAGTGATGCTGTTAATGCCGGGTTGCGAATAAGAACATCGGTAATGTTGGTTTGACCCGTATTTTCGATGGTTTCTGCAGTGATGGAAACAATCGGGTTGGCAACATCAAGCTCTGGTCGACTAATGCGCGAACCCGTGACTATAATAATATCTGATGCTTCGTTGTCATCGCTGGAGGCAGATATATCGGCTTGGTCTGCCTGGACAGTATCTTGCGCAAAGGCCGGTTGGATCAATGCTGTGGAAATTGCGATAGAGCTTGCAAGCGACTGTAAATTTCCCATGACGTAAAATCCCCGATAGTTGTGAATATACAACTATGTGCATTACATAAAAATCGCTGTAAAATCAATTTCAACACAGTATGATCGGGGTTTTTTGTAAATATATCACTAGCTTGTGCTCTAATTGATACATTTACTTTACAGTACTGTGCAATTTAAATTGATTATCATGTCAGTGTAGCCGAGATGGTCATTCCGCCTATGTTTCAAACCGGTCAGACGGACAGGGCGGCGATACGAGAACGGGGGCTTCAGGCGTGATTGCCTGCCGAAGATCATATCTACTGCGCTTCGAAATCGGACGTTGGCGCTGGCCGAAGCCATCACAATTGTGTTATGATTTCAATCTGGTGCAAGGCTTGGTGTGACAATAGGTAGCAAATTATGATTGAGCTAGCGTTTCTCTTGTGGCTTTCTGATCCTGCAGCAACAACACCTCCATTGGAAAAATGCTCCTATGATCCTGAAATATTGTCTTTGAGCTTCGACGAATTTGATCAAGATATGAACAACGGATGGCGCCAGGTGGCCCAGCAACTTGGTTGCGAAATGGAAGCGGCCAGACTGATCAGAATATATCGCCTTAATATGGAGCAAAGGATACCAGTTCTTTATTTTCACGAAGGTCAGCTAAAAGCATCTGCCGGAGATTATCCGGGTGCAGTCTCTGCATTGCGGCAATCTTTTGAAAAGCAGGATAGTTTCGGATGGAATGCCTACGTCCGTGCAACGATGGCGTTTTTGTAACGCGATCTTGCCCAGCTAAAAAAGAGCGCGATAATTTAAAGCAAGCGGTTCGACCAGATACTTGGGAAGGCGAGTGGCCGCTAAACCTTGATGTCGTTGATGCACTAATCAGATGCTTCAAGAAACCCTACAAAGAGGCATATTCATCGGATTGTCGCTCCAATTAGATCATGGGAGTTATGGCGAAGGAATCCAGTTGAAAATTTAATAAGATACTTCCGACCCAATGTCGGCTTTTACGTCCAAAGCGGACATTCATGCTATCCGATCAATAATATCCGTAAATCATTAACATTGGTGCCCGATGGGCCGGTCATCAACAAACCGTTTGCGGCAGCAAAAGCGGTATAGCTATTATTGTTATCGAGCTGCGCTCGAGCAGTGTCTGCGCCGCCCATCGCGGCTATGATGCCGGGCCAGAGGTAAGCGCCTGCATTATCTTCGGACCCGTCAATGCCATCGCTATCAGCGGCAAATCCGGTGATGCCTGGCGCGTCGTTCAAGGCCAGGGCACAGGCAAGCAAATAGGCGGTGCAGCGCCCGCCACGGCCGTCATGATTGCGGACCGTGACCGTGGCTTCACCACCGGAAACAAGCGCCGCCTTGCGCCCCTCCGCTTGTATCTGCAGCGCCAGCTTTGCATGGTCTTCACCCAGCTGCGCCGCGTCCCCCTCCAGCGCATCACCCAGCATGATCGCTTCATAGCCCCGCGCTTCGACAGCGGTGATGGCCGCCGCGCAGATATCGGCTGGACGCGCGCAAATGGCGGCGGTCGCCCTTTGCATGCTCGGGTCATCCGGCTTAGGAGTTTCCAGCGCGCCTTGTCCGAGCTGCGCGCGGATGCGGGGCGGAATGGCAATCGCATAACGATTAATGATGCGCAGCGCATCAGCGCAGGTGGACGGGTCAGCAACGGTCGGGCCGGAACCGATCATCGCGACATCGTCACCGGGAATATCGGAAATGGCCAGCATATGAGTCGCGGCGGGCCACGCCCGTGCTGCCAGGCGCCCACCCTTGATGGCCGACAGATGCTTGCGGACGATATTCATCTCCGCAATCGGTGCGCCGCTGTGGAGCAAGGCTCGGGTGATCGCCTGTTTCTCGGCCAGCGCAAGACCCTCCGCCGGCGCTGGCAGCAGCGCACTTGCGCCCCCCGACATCAACACCAGCAATAGATCATCCGCCTCCAGACTATCGGCCACCGCCAGCGCCCTTCGCGCGGCATCGGCACCGGTTGCATCGGGCACAGGGTGCGATGCTTCGACAAGGTCCAAACTGTCCGGCGCAAACCCAGCCTGTGCATATCCCTGCCGCGTGACGATCAAACCGGTTGCATCATCGGGCAAGCGGTCATGGATAGCGGCCACCATTTGCGCCGCCGCCTTGCCAACCGCGAGGATGTAACTCCGGCCAGTGACCTTGGGCCACTGTACATCCCGCATCGCATTTTCAGGCAGCGCCGGTGCCAGTGCCCACACATAAAGGTCTTTTAAAAAAGCTTTTATTGAATCGGGATTTGTTGTTTTATGCACTATACAATAAAGGCCCGATTGTCCCATCGCGGTCAAGTGACTTTTCGGAGTTTGAACCCCCATCATGAATGATCGCGCCACCATCGACCATCTGCGTAGCCGGCTATCGGCGCATCTGAGCATCCTCTATCGGGGTCATGATACCGATGCGCTGGCGGATCATATAATCGCCCTGTTCTGGCCCGACCCGGACAAGATGATCAAGCGGAAGCATATTGCCGATAAATATCTATGGGACGAGAGCGACATTGCCCTCATCACCTATGGCGGCACGATCCGGTCTGAGAGCGAAAAGCCGCTACACACGCTGCACCGCTTTTTGAAACAACATATCGGTCAAACCATCGGTGCGGTACATATCCTTCCCTTTTTTCCTTATAGTTCGGATGATGGCTTCGCAGTCATCGATTATCTGCAAGTCGACGAAGAGCTCGGCGACTGGACTGATATTGAAGCGATTGCCGGGGATTATCGGTTCATGGCCGATCTGGTGATCAATCATGGTTCCAGCAAATCGAAATGGTTTCAACAATTTCTGTCCGACGAAGCACCGGGCAAAGATTATTATTATACCGCCGATCCGAGCTCGGATCTGGGGCAAGTGGTGCGTCCGCGATCACATCCCCTTCTCACACCCTTTCGTACAGCAGCGGGCGACCGTAATGTCTGGAGCACTTTTAGCGCTGATCAACTGGATTTCGACTTCACCAATCCGGATCTGCTATGCGAATTTATTAAAATTATCGCCGACTATATCGCCCATGGCGTGCGCATCTTCCGGCTCGACGCCATCGCTTTCCTGTGGAAGAAAATTGGCACGGCCTCGATCAACCTGGATGAAACCCATGAGGTCATAAGGCTGCTCAGGACGTTGATGGACCATCATGTGGAAACGTTGATCATCATTACCGAAACCAATATCCCCAATCACGAAAATCTGACCTATTTCGGCAACCAGAATGAGGCGCATGTCATTTATAATTTCTCGTTGCCGCCCTTGCTTGTCCATGCGTTACTAACTGGTGATGCGCTTTACCTGAAGCGCCTGACACGCAGCAATCCACCCGCCCTGACCGGTTGTACCTATCTGAACTTTACCGCCAGCCATGATGGCATCGGGCTGCGTCCGACAGAAGGCGTGTTGCCGCAGGGCGAGGTTGATCAGATGCTCGCTGCGATTCAAGCCTTTGGCGGTCGGCTTTCGATGCGACGCGGTCCGGGCGGCACGGAAAAACCTTATGAGATGAACATCTCTTATTTCGAGGCGATGCAGGGCACGCTCGATGGCCCTGACGAGCATCAGATAGATCGATTCATGGCGGCGATGGCGATCATGCTGTCGCTAGAGGGCATTCCGGCGATCTATATTCACAGCTTGCTTGCAACACCCAATGGCTATGAAGAGGTCAATTTGACCGGCCAAAATCGCTCGATCAATCGGCGTCAACTGGACTATGATGATATCAGCAGCAAACTCGACAACCCCGACACCGTCGAGGCCAAGGTTTTCAATCGTTTCCTTGGCTTGATCGAACTCCGCAAGAAACAATCCGCCTTTCACCCCAATGCCGTGCAATTCACTCTGGCCCTGCCCGAAGGCTTGTTCGGTATCTGGAGACAAAGCCAAGATCGCAAACAAAGCATCTTCGCCGTCACCAATGTGACCAAGGGCGAGAAAATACTGTCATTGGCGGATATTAACCTGATTGCAGGCGATACATGGTGGGATTTGATTTCGGGCCAGTCCATTTCCGATATCGAAGGGGATTTTTCCTTGGCGCCCTATCAGTCCGTCTGGATCACCAACGTCAAGCCTGCTAAAATTTAGGCGCGCAAACGTTAGTCTTCATTGTCGAGCCGAACCGCTTCTTTGAAACGATCGGTAAAATCGGGAATGGCACTGTTGATCCGGTTCCAATTGGCCATGAAAGGCGTTTCATTGGGCGATTCCAGAAAGACATCACCGGCCGTCATGATATTTTGCGCGAACAGCTCTACCGTGGTTTCTTCTTCATGCCGGTCCAGCGTCAGCCCGTTCATCACCGCATCGTTGTAAAAGGTTTCGATCCGGTCGAGCGCAATCCGGAAATAGGTCGCTTTGAGGGTACGAAAAGTCCCTTGGGAGAAAATTTGACCGTCGGTGGCCAGCTTGCGGAAGATGGATTTGGTGATATCGATGCTCATCTTCGACAAACCAGCATCGGGATTATCATGCGACACTTTTTGATGCTTATGATCATAATTATCGGCAATCTCGACCTGACAGATAGCCTGGGTGCTATGGTTGCGCCAGACTTCTGAAAGGACGCCGACCTCCAGCCCCCAATCGGATGGGATACGGATATTTTTGACCACCTGTCGTCCCATCGCAAACTCCCCGGCCAGCGCATAGCGAAAGCTGTTGAGATAGGTAATATACTCATTGGGCTCGCACACTTTCTTCAGCGCAGCGAGCAACGGCCCGATTAGCAGGCGTACAACCCGGCCATTAAATTTCTCTTCAGTTGTGCGCGCATAATAGCCTTTTGAAAAAACATAGGGAAATGTTGGATTGGCCACCGGGTACATCAGCCGGGCGAGCAGGGCCCGATCATAGGTCAAAATGTCACAATCATGAAGCCCGACCACTTGGGCATTCGTGGCTGATAGAAAATAGCCAAAGCAGAACCAGACATTGCGGCCCTTTCCCGGTTGCGCCGGCGACAGACCGCGTTGCTTCAATTCTTCGTCGAGAGCCGTCAGCCGCGGACCGCTGTTCCACAAAATATGATGCCGTTGCGGCAAACGGGAAAAATAGCTTTTGGCATATTCAAACTGGTCTTTATCTGCCCGGTCCAATCCGATAATAATGTCATCAAGATAGGGCACTTGAGCCAATTCATTGACAATATGTTGAAGGGCCGGTCCCTCCAGCTCTGAAAATAGGCTCGGCAGAACCAGCGCCATCGGATTAGCGGACCGAAAGTTCATCAAATCTGCTTCCAGAGATTCAACCGATCGATCAGTCAAATTGTGCAGAGTGGAAATTGTACCATTTTGATGAAAGTCAGCCATGTAAATCCCTACAGTTTCTAAGGGTATAGCCTAATCATCTTTCGGGCAGGGTTAAACCATATTCTTTCAATATCTCGACAATTGTAGAAACCCAGCCGCGCGGACCCGGAACAGCGGCGACGCGAACATGGGGCCGGGACGATGTGATGGTTACGCCGTCCTGATTGGGCATGATGACACCCACATCAGCCGCCTCAATCATGCCAAGGTCATTGGGGCCATCACCAAGCGCAATGGATAGAAAATTCGTTTCCGGCTGTCGCTCGACAAAAGCACTGATCACCCGCTTCATCGCTTGTTCTTTGGTGGCTTGGCCGGTAAAATGATAAAAGCGCCCACCGCGTTGAATGCTTATATCAGCTCCGGCCATAATCGCCTCTAATTCATCATAGGCCCTATCCGGTCCGGACCAGATAAATGGCTCTGTCGCCTCCCGCTCCTTGGCGCGCTGGGCTTCATCAACGGTGAGCTCAGTAGCCTCTACCAGCGCGTCCATCGACATATCAGCAAAGCCGGTAACATGCTGCCGCAGATGTTGTGGCAGAGCGTTAATCTGGTCCAATAGCTTGGTATATTCGACCCCCATGATGATAGTCTGCGCGCGCTGTTCGTCAGTAAAGGAGCGACCATCGGGAGCATAAATGACTGAGCCATTTTCCGTCACACTAATCGCATCATTAATCGGTATAGATTGCTGTAACGCCTGTAACTCGGAACGCGTCTTGCTCGTAGTCGGCATGACACTCGCCACCGATAGGTCTCGCAGCTGTCGGATCAAACCATCAGCGGGTTTCGCTGAGTAGCTATGATGATCCAGCAAAGTTCCATCAAGGTCGGTGAATATCAAAAAGTGTAGTGAAGGATCGCTCATGATAGCCAGGCAAGATAGCATATTGTTTTCGGTGAGAATATGGAGATTTGGTTGGCCTCTGCTTTTATTCGCATATCAGACACTAGCGTTGGAAATATCCACCCTTCCCGTTGCGGTGCAATTGACAAGATGTTCATTTGCTTATATGTCACTAAATAGTGACATATCAATTTTCTCAGGATGATTTGATCTGGAAAGCGCTCGGCGATGGGCGGCGACGTTTGATTGTTGAGGCGCTGGTAACGGGGCCCAAGCAAACGGGCGAGCTAGTCGACCTGTTCCCCGACATCGGGCGCACCGGCGTCCTCAAGCATATCGACATATTAACCGAAGGAGAGATTATCCATGTGCGCCGAGAAGGCCGCATACGCTGGAATTATCTCAATCCGGAGCCCATTAAGTCGGTCTGCAATAGCTGGGTGGTCAAACATATTGATGGATTAAAATCGTCTACCAACAAACTGAAGAAAATCGCCGAACAGGAGAAATAAAAGTGATCGACCTTATCGATGCAAAGATTATCAAATATCACTTTGAAGTTCCAATCAAGCGTAGCGCTGCTGATATCTGGACCTTGATGATCGATGAAATTGACGCCTGGTGGATGGATGATTTTCGGGCACTGGGAGAAGGCTCAAAAATGACCTTGAACGCGGAAACTGGGGGTCAGTTGATCGAAAGCGCTGCGGATGGCAGCAGTCTGGAATGGTATCGGGTGCAGATGGTGTCGCCTGGAAAATCACTCTATCTGGTCGGCTATATGGCACCCGATTGGGGTGGGCCGACAACCTCCATGCTGAAACTGGCGGTTGAAGATCGCGATAATGGCGGCGCGCTTATCGTTTCGGATGCAATGTTGGGTAATGTTACCGAGGCATCAGCAAGTAGCGCAGAGGGTGGCTGGAAAACCTTGTTCGGAGATGGGTTGAAGCGGTTGGCTGAAAAGTGATTTCGATCCAATTTCCGTCAAGGTGCCGACGAGCGTAGGTTTCTCATATACCAATGTCTGCAATATCCCGATAGCGGACATTAGAACATCATAACTTTTCTATTGAGTGATGAAACCTATGGAATGGAACCTAATGGCCTGCTGTTCTGATCAATGCTGACCCGGCGATCTGAGCAAGGCGTGCTCCACAATTTCAGAGCATTTTCTGAATGCCTTCGGTATCATTTAGTGCCATAGTCTGGGCCCTGCTCATTTAAGATGATGCGCTTGTTGTTTCCGGGAGAAAAGATGCTCAAATTCATGACTCATTTTGCAATTGCCGAAATAGGCCGGTTGGATGGCACGCTCGGTGAGAATAGGCGATGAGTTTGAAGCTTGAAGGCGTCTCCAAGATATCTGGTAGCAAGACGCATATTTATCCCACCGATATGGAATTGCAGAAAGGAACGATGAACGTCCTTCTGGGACCAACATCGGCGGGGAAGACTTCGCTGATGCGGCTCATGGCGGGGCTGGACAAACCTGATAGCGGTAAAATCTATTGGGAAGGCGAAGACGTTACCAAAAAGCGGGTGCAGGACCGCGACATCGCGATGGTGTATCAGCAGTTCGTCAATTATCCTGCGATGACGGTATATGACAATATTGCCTCTCCGCTAAAGCTACAGAAAAAATCTGCTGCAGAGATTGATGCAAAAGTACAGGAAATGGCTGAGTTACTGCAGCTGGTATCTATCTTGGATCGCAAGCCGGGCGAGATATCAGGGGGGCAGCAACAAAGATGCGCCATGGCGCGGGCTTTGGCGAAAGACGTGGGCTTGGTTTTGATGGACGAACCTCTGGCAAATCTGGATTATAAATTGCGTGAGGAATTGCGCATAGAAATCCCACGACTGTTTGAGGCATCCGGGAGTATCTTCGTCTATGCCACAACCGAGCCCGAAGAGGCGTTGTTGCTAGGCGGGAATACCGCGACGTTGTGGGAAGGCAGGGTCACGCAATTTGCACCCGCGATGGACGTCTATCGCAATCCGCTGGATGAGACGACCGCGCGGGTTTATTCTGATCCGCCTATGAATTTTGTGTCAGTTCAAAAAGAAGGTGCGGTTGTTCGCTTCCCGAACGAACAATCGGCAAAGATGAATGATGGCTTGGCGAGCTTGCCTGATGGTGAATATCGGGCTGGGTTTCGGGCGCATCATCTTGCGGTCGGCGAAAGCCTGTCCGGCGCTATCGAGTTTGACGCAAAGCTGATTGTCACTGAACTGACCGGATCGGACACTTTTGTTCACCTCGATACGATGGATGAGAGATGGATCGGTTTGGTTTCAGGGCTTCAGGCTTTTGAGGTGGGGCAAGCGCTCAAAGTCTGTCTCAGCCCTGAAAATATCTTCTATTTTGACAATGAAGGAAAACTCGTCGCTTCGCCCCATCCAAAACCTGAAAAATTAGGGGTATAGACTTGGCATCGATAACACTCGAAAATCTGGCGCACAGCTATCATCCGAATCCGGGCGGCGACGATGATTTCGCACTCAAGGCCGTTAATTACACTTGGGAAGACGGGCGCGCTTATGCGCTGCTTGGCCCCAGCGGGTGCGGCAAAACGACTTTGCTCAACATAATTTCCGGCCTGCTCACACCGACTCATGGACGGGTTCTGTTCGCCGATGAGGACGTGACCGCATCATCGACTGCTGCGCGCAATATTGCGCAAGTTTTCCAGTTTCCGGTTGTCTATGACACTATGACGGTCGAGCAAAATCTGGCTTTCCCGCTGCGCAATCGTAGGATGGAGGCCAGCTATGTTGCCGAGCGTGTCGGGCGCATAGCCGAGATGATCGGACTGCAAGCGGATCTTAAGAAAAAGGCGCGCGGGCTTACGTCAGACTTGAAGCAAAAAATTTCCTTGGGGCGTGGGATGGTTCGCGATGATGTCAATGCCATCCTGTTTGATGAGCCATTGACGGTGATCGACCCGCATATGAAATGGGAGCTGCGGACGCAGCTAAAGTCATTACACCGCGAGTTTAATCATACGATGATCTATGTGACCCATGATCAAACCGAAGCACTCACCTTTGCAGAAAAGGTTGTGGTGATGCACGAAGGGCGGGTGGTACAAATCGGGACCCCGAAAGAGCTATTCGAAACACCAGCGCACAGCTTTGTCGGCTATTTCATAGGTTCTCCCGGGATGAATTTTGTTCCGGTTTCAGTTGCCGGCAACAAAGCCCGATTGGGCGACGAAACAATTAAGCTGACTCACGATTACGGCAATCCGAACGGAGACCTAAAATTGGGAATCCGGCCTGAGTTCATAAGCCTGACAAAGGGCGTTGGATTGCCGGTACGCATCAACCGTGTTCAGGATGTCGGTAGGCATAAATTCATCAATGCCGCATTGTTCGATACCGAAATCAACATCGCCGTCGAAGAGGGTTTTGAAATTGAAACCGACATGACTAATGTGATCCTTGATCCTGATAAAGTCAGCATATTCTGTGACGATTGGCGCATCGATGCTCAATCTGCGGGCAAGATCGATGGAGGCGCTACCTAATGGAAAAAACCGTAAACCAACGCGCCTGGTTTCTCGTAATTCCGGTTTTAATCCTGGTCGCATTTTCATCGATCATTCCGATGATGACGGTGGTCAATTATTCGTTCCAGGATACGTTTGGCGGGAATGATTTTTTCTGGGTCGGCTTGGAATGGTACCGGGAACTGCTGCACTCCGAAAGGCTGTGGGACGCGTTCGGCCGGCAGCTTCTCTTCTCTTCCATCATTCTCCTGATTGAAGTCCCGCTGGGCATATTAGTGGCGCTAAGCATGCCGAAAAAGGGAATAACAGCCTCAATCTGTCTGGTGCTGATGTCGCTGCCACTGCTTATTCCCTACAATGTTGTGGGCACGATCTGGCAAGTATTCGGGCGCGCAGATATCGGATTGCTGGGTCGCGCCCTTTCCGATCTGGGCATTTCCTACAATTATTCGCAGAACGCATTTGATGCCTGGGCCACAGTGATAGCTATGGACGTCTGGCATTGGACGTCGCTGGTTGCGCTGCTCTGCTATGCCGGACTACGCTCGATTCCGAACGCTTATTATCAGGCCGCGATGATAGATCAGGCAAGCCGGTGGAGCGTCTTTCGGTTTATTGAATTGCCCAAAATGAGGGGTGTGTTGATGATTGCCATCTTGCTGCGCTTCATGGACAGCTTCATGATTTATACCGAGCCGTTTGTACTCACTGGCGGTGGTCCGGGAAACACCACTACATTCTTATCCATAGACTTGGTCAAAATGGCACTGGGGCAATTTGACTTGGGACCAGCAGCTGCGTTTTCGCTGATGTACTTTCTTGTCATTTTACTCATATCCTATGTGTTTTATACCGTCATGATAACCGCCGACAAAGACGAGGCGCAGTCATGAGCCCGGCCAAGAAAAATGCGTCTGCACACAAACCAAAAGTGCGGTTGTCCATCGTGGTGATGACAGTCTATTTGTTGTTCTTGCTGGTACCAATCTACTGGCTGGTCATCATGAGTTTCAAATCAAACTCTGAAATTTTGGGGATGTTCACACTGTTTCCTGCCGACTTTACGCTGAAAAATTACCAGACAATTCTCTCCGACCCGTCATGGTATATGGGCTATGTAAACAGCTTCATTTACGTGTCGCTAAACACGGTGATTTCATTGTCCGTCGCATTGCCAGCGGCATACGCGTTCAGCCGCTATCGGTTCTTTGGCGACAATCATCTGTTCTTCTGGCTGCTGACCAACCGCATGGCGCCGCCCGCTGTGTTCGCCCTGCCATTTTTTCAGCTCTATTCCAGCGTGTCGCTTTTCGATACGCATATCGCCGTGGCCTTGGCGCATTGCCTGTTCAACGTTCCTCTCGCAGTTTGGATATTGGAAGGCTTCATGCGCGGTGTTCCGCGAGAGATTGACGAGACGGCTTTCATAGATGGTTATGGATTTACGCGCTTCTTCACGAAAATATTCGTCCCGATGATAGCGCCTGGTATTGGTGTGACAGCGTTCTTCTGTTTCATGTTTAGCTGGGTGGAATTATTATTGAGCCGCACGCTCACCAGTGTCGAAGCAAAACCCATCACGGCGATCATGACCCGGACCGTTTCTGCATCCGGCCTGGATTGGGGCGTGCTCGCCGCGGCCGGTGTCCTGACCATAATCCCGGGCGCAATCGTTATTTATTTCGTACGCAATCACATCGCCAAGGGTTTCGCCCTTGGGCGGGTTTAGATAGGGACGAGCTAGCAATGGAATGGATGGCCTGGACCTTACCGACTGCACTATTTTTCGTGACCATCGCCGTCACTTTGGTTGGCATGGGATTGCTGCATAGAAAATATCCAAGCACTCCGCGAGTAGGCATACTAGGTATTGAAACGATGCGCGGCGATCGCCTGTTCATCTCGCTCCTCGGCTCTGCTTTCATCAACCTCGCATGGATTGGCTTGCTGGACGCACCGCAATATGGGGCGCTCATCATTTGCGGACTATTTGCATTTTGCGTGTTTCGCTGGGTATAGATTTGGAAAAGATCGGATCAAAACAATGAAAACTGTTCGAACAGCTATAATCCTGGGCTTGAGCCTAGTGGCAGTGTCCTGCTCTGGCACCACAGAAACTGAGAATGAGTCACAAAATCAAGTAGACATGTCCGATCCGCAGGGCACAGCGACCAATTTTCTTGATGAAGAAATTGGTGAACTTTCCAGCCTCAGCCGCGAAGAACAGGAAGCCGAACTGGCCTGGTTCATGGATGCAGCGAAACCATTCCAGGGAATGGAAATATCCGTCGTGTCGGAAACCATCGCTACCCATGAATATGAATCGAAGGTTCTCGCTCCGGTCTTTTCAGCCATCACCGGAATCAAGGTCACCCATGACCTCATCGGTGAAGGCGATGTGGTTGAAAAGCTGCAAACCCAAATGCAGTCGAATGAAAACATCTATGATGCCTATGTCAATGACTCCGACCTGATCGGAACGCATTGGCGCTATCAGCAGGTACGCAATCTTACCGACTGGATGGCGGGCGAAGGCAAGGATGTGACCAATCCCAATCTCGACCTGCCGGATTTCATCGGAACCGACTTCACGACAGGTCCAGATAAGAAATTATATCAACTTCCCGATCAGCAATTCGCCAACCTTTACTGGTTCCGGTATGACTGGTTTACGGACCCGAAGATCAAAGCCGATTTCAAAGCACAATACGGATATGATCTTGGCGTCCCCGTCAATTGGTCGGCCTATGAAGATATTGCGGAGTTTTTCACCGGCAGGGAAATTGATGGCAAGAAAGTCTTTGGCAACATGGACTATGGCAAGAAGGACCCCTCGCTCGGATGGCGGTTTACCGATGCATGGATGTCGATGGCCGGGATGGGATCGGTTGGTGAGCCCAATGGATTACCGGTTGACGAATGGGGTATCCGCGTAAACGAAAAGTCACAGCCCGTCGGTTCCTGCATGGCGCGGGGCGGAGCCACCAATTCACCAGCAGCGGTCTATGCCTTGGCAAAATACTCCAAATGGCTTGCTGACTTCTCTCCGCCATCGGCTGCTGGAATGACTTTTTCAGAAGCGGGCCCTGTTCCGGCGCAAGGCAATATTGCCCAGCAAATGTTCTGGTACACGACGTTCACGGCCAATATGGTCGGTGAAGAAGCGTCCGCTGTTCTCAATGAAGACGGAACGCCGAAATGGCGGATGGCACCCAGCCCACATGGTGCCTATTGGGAAGAAGGCATGAAAGTGGGATATCAGGATGCAGGCTCATGGACATTGATGAAGTCAACGCCAGCCAACCGCGCAAAAGCGGCTTGGCTCTATGCACAATTTGTGACCTCAAAAACCGTGGATGTGAAAAAAGCCCATGTCGGACTGACCTTCATTCGGGAATCGACCATTCAGCATGATTCCTTCAGCGAGCGCGCGCCGAAACTAGGCGGACTGATTGAGTTTTATCGCTCTCCGGCACGCACTCAATGGTCTCCAACCGGAACCAATGTCCCCGACTATCCACGCCTGGCGCAGCTTTGGTGGCAGAATATTGGAGATGCTTCGTCCGGCACAAAATCGCCACAGGAAGCGCTAAATGCTCTATGTCAGCAACAGGAACGCGTGCTCAGCCGGTTGGAGCGATCAGGATTGCAAGGCGATCTGGGCCCGAAACTCAATGAAGAGCGAGATGATGCTTATTGGCTCAACCAATCCGGCTCACCCAAAGCCAAGATTACCAACGAAAAGCCTAAGCCGGTTACCATCGAATATGATAAATTGATCGCCACCTGGCAGTAGCGAAGTTTGCACTATGACGGATCAAGGTCGATAATCTCAGGGCATGTTAAGCCCAATTCAATGACGAAGAGCAATTTCGGAAAATGGCATTCGTTAAGTGGCAGTTCGCACGGACAACCGAATGTAGTTTTGATTCCGTTCCCACATGGCGGCTTTATTCCGAAAGCGGACACTAGCGTTATAATCGTTTTATCTCAAAAGTGGATATCAGTTGAATTAAACCTTTCCGTCGCCGGTTGCCACCGCGACCTTACTAATAGGAACTCGATTCATCATTCATCAGCCAAAAAAAGGGCTCTGACCAGCAGAGCCCTTAAGTGGATGCCTTTTGGGAGGCAAACTGACCAGTATAAGATGATATCTTATCTTGCGCTCTGGCTTTTTCAGCCGATCAGAAATCAAATCCTACCGTAACCCCATATTGCCTTGGAGAGATTCCGGTTCCGAAGGTAAAAAGACCGGCCACTGGCAGGGCAGAGCCCAGCCCGCGATTGTCGGTCAGGTTACGCCCGAAAACCCGTACATACATATTTGAATCGTCATCAAAGCTATGTTTATAGGTTATTGAAGCAGACAGATCATCTTGCGACTGATGCAAACCGCGTGGATCATTTTGACCGAAATTCCCGGCAGCCGCCACGATAGTTGTCTGATAGGAGCTTGTCGTGCTGTATCTGGCATTGAAATTCAATGTACTGTTGCTTCCAAACAGCAACTCGTAATTTGCAGCTACGGAGAATGATACATCCGGTGCGCGGCGCAAGTCACGATCTGATGCATCTTCGCCCGGATCTTGGACACCATCGAGATTAACATCGATGAAAAAGTCATCATATTTGGCATCCAGTAAACCAAGCGAGCTGGTAATCGTGAAGCCCTCAAAAAGCTCGGCGCGCATATCGAATTCGGCACCCAGAATTGACGCATTTGCTGCGTTCAACGTCACAGTCTCTTGTGGATTAGGGGAGCCAGGCGGCGTTGCTTGCACAACATCTTCCTGTTTATCGTTATATTTTGTGTAGAAACCAGCCACGTTCAATGTGACACGACCATCTGCAAATTGCGTCTTTGCCCCTATCTCAAAAGAATCCACCGTCTCTGGATTGAATGAAACAGCGACAGAGGACGGGCTGTTGGCACGGCCGTTAAAACCACCAGAACGATAGCCGCGCGCATAGGAAGCATAGCCGAGAATATCATCGGTAAAGCGATAATCGATACTGACACGCGGTGTGAACTGTGCCCAGTCATCTTCGTTAGAGAGGGCCAAAAGTGGTCCCGGTCCAGCAAAAATTGACCGTGTATATTCTTTCTCGTCCTTGGAATAGCGGGCACCTACGCTAAGGCGCAGTTGATCGGTTAGCTCGAGATCAAAATCACCAAAAATGGCATAGGATTTGGTTTCATGGTCGGTTTCGGAAGGAAGCCCGAAACCGGTTGGAAGCGTTGTCGTTTGCTGCAGTTGATATTCATTGTTAAAATAGAATAGTCCGACAACACCGCTAAAGCCTTCGGTAAAATCGCCCGCCAGTCGCAATTCCTGACTGAATTGGCGATATTGCTGTGCCCGGCTGGTGGTAAAAAACGGAATCGATGTTCCATCAAAATCCTGAATGACCAGTTCATCGGACTCTTTCAGCGCGGTAATCGACGACAATGTGAGATCGCCCATCGTGTAATTGATCCGGGCCGAATAGGAATCTTCGGTATAATCCACATCGCCAAGAGTATTGCTGAACACTGTGTAAAGATCATCGCGGGTATCGCGGTTACACTGCGCTGCTACAGCAGGAATACCGCAAATTGCCTCGCCAGTTTGGGACAAGGACGAAACCGCAGGGTCACCGCCAATTTTGGTAACTTCAGCAGTCAGCAATATTTCCAGGTCGCTATTCGGTTCAATTAATATCGTTCCGCCAGCGCTGGTGATATTGTTTGCGCCCGTGCGGCGATCCAGTGTCACATTGTTATAGAAACCGTCGAAAGCACGATCGGAGAAGAAGAGCTTCGCGCCGAATACATCGCCGTCCCCAAAGTTGAAAACCGCGTTATATTCTTCCCGGCCGTAATTGCCGAAAGTCGCTTCTGCGCGCAGCCCAAATTCCTTGGTGGGCCGGGATCGCTGCACGTTGATAACGCCACCAATGGTGTTCCGGCCAAACAAAGTACCCTGCGGACCTCGCAAGACTTCGACTTGTTGAAAATCAAAGGCGTTGGTCAGCTGCGCGGTATTGGTTCCCGTAAACACGCCATCAATGACAACGCCGACCGTTGGTTCGAAACTTTTTTCCACATCTTCAAAGCTAACACCACGCAGGGAAATAGCGCCTGCGCCCGGGCCAGCAGCAACCGCGTCGATAACCAAGCTGGGGGAAAGCGTCTCCAAATCCTCAATGTTCAAAGCGCCTTGCGCGCCTAATTGTTCCGGATTGACCACCGTAACGGCAAGCGGAACGTCCTGAATGGATTCAGAGTTTCCGCGCAAACGTCCGGTGACAACGATTACATCGCTATCTTCACTGGCTTGCTCCCCAGAGTCTTGCTGCGCAAATGCTGGACTAGTTAACCCGGCCAATGCCGTTAACATCGTTCCGTAAGCCAGCTTTTTCTTCAGTGCGTGTTTCTTGGAAACCATAATCGTCCTCTCCCTTGTAGTTTGGATAGGCTCTATTTCCATATCTCTTCTATTAAATGAACATATGATCACTTTCTATTATAGCCTATCATCAAAACTGACAGTCAGCATGAATCGTAAAGATGGAATCGCTGCCGGATCAGCGCTAAAGGAGAGCCGCATGCTTTTTTCATCTACCAGAATCACTTTGCTCCTATCGTCGATGACATTGTGTCTGGCGGGATGTCAGGATGCCGGAGATACAGAAAGCGGAAACACCCCAGCCGAAAATGCAGCAGCTCAAAACATCAAGCTCACAGCTGTGCCGGACGCGGTGTTCTGGGGCGATCTGCATGTGCATTCTAACCTGTCATTCGATAGCAATAGCTTTGGTAATCAAAACCTGGGGCCAGAGGCGGCTTACCGTTTTGCACGCGGAGAAACCGTAAAGACATCTTCGGGACAGCGGGCAAAATTGAGCCGCCCGTTGGACTTTTTAATGGTTGCTGATCATGCCGAATATCTTGGCTATCTCACTGGCTTGCAAAATGAGGATGAAATAGCTCTTTCATCAGCTTTGGGGAAAAGATGGCGGGGCTATCTGCAAGGTTCAGAGGGCATGGGGCCAATCATGGACGAATATGTTGCCATGGTGACCGGCACGATGCCTCAAGAAGTGCCGAGCAAGGCATTTACCGCGACAGTTTGGCAAGATGTTATAGACGTCGCGGAGCGCTATAATGAACCGGGAAAATTCACCGCGTTCGCCGGATATGAATGGACATCAATGCCAGGGGGCCGGAACATGCACCGGGTTGTGGTGTTCAAGGACGGGCCGGAAAAGACCGGTCAGATTATTCCTTTCTCGGCGCTAGAAAGTGATGATCCTGAGAAACTCTGGGAGTTTCTCGCCCAATATGAAAGCTCAACCAAGGGCAAGGTGCTGGCGATCGCGCATAACGGAAATCTGTCTGGCGGCCTTATGTTTGATGACATCACGCTGACCGGCGAACGCATAACCAGCCAATATGCGAAAAAACGCATGCGGTGGGAACCGGTATATGAAGTCACCCAGGTCAAGGGAGACGGAGAGGCGCACCCCCTTCTATCGCCGGACGATGAATTTGCGGATTTTGAGACATGGGATGAAACTGATATCTCGCTCAAACCAAAACCAACAGATCCTGTTTTGCGCAAGAAAATGCTGCAAGGTGAATATGCCCGCAGTGGTTTGAAAAAAGGCTTGTCTTTCCAGGCAGAATTGGGGGCAAACCCCTATCAGTTCGGGCTCATGGGTTCTACGGATTCGCATACCTCTTTATCAACCGCAGACGACAATAATTTCTGGGGCAAGTTTAAGGATTCGGAACCTTCGGCGGATCGATCAACAAGCAATATGGGCGGTGCCCTGTGGCGCAATGCCAAGCTCACTTCTTCTGGTTATACAGGCATTTGGGCTCGGGCAAATACTCGCGCAGAGCTTTTCAACGCCATAAAACGCCGCGAGGTTTATGCCACGACCGGGCCGCGTATCACGTTACGGCTTTTTGCCGGATGGGGCTTCACCAAAGCCGATCTAAAGCGCACTGATTTTTCCACATGGGGCTATAAAAATGGTGTTCCCATGGGTGGGATAATCTCGCCTGCACAAGAGGGCCAATCACCCACTTTTCTGATCAAGGCGCTTAAGGACCCCGAAGACGTAAATTTGCAACGCATACAAGTGGTCAAGGGTTGGCGCTCGCAAACAGGCGAACTGAAAGAACGGGTATTTGATGTGGCCTTGGCTGGCACAAAACAGGGCGAAGCAGAGTTGTCCACATTCTGGGCCGATCCCGATTTCAGAGCAAAAGAAAATGCTTTCTACTACGTACGCGTGCTGCAAATGCCTTCAAAAAGATGGACGGCTTATGATGCGCAGAAATATAATATAGAGGCACCTTCAGAATATCCTGCCGATATTCAGGAAAGAGCTTATAGTTCCCCCGTCTGGTATGAACCGGCCTAAATTCCAATCCATGTTGCGGGAGGCCGTTTCTGACCCAAGTGAATATCTTAAAACAGCATGAGAAGCCCACTCTTGGCCGCCCCAAGGGCGGATCTTCCGAAGCCACAAGATCAAAAATCATGGACGCAGCGGCGATCCTGTTTGCAAAATATGATTATGCCGAAGTGAATATGCGCATGATTGCGCGAAATGCTGGAGTGACCAGCCCGGCCATTTACAATCACTATCAATCGAAAGACGACCTGTTTAGCAAAACCGTCCTTCACATGATGGCAGACACCCATGCACTGTTATCGGAAATATTGGATCGCAAGGGAAGTTGGAAAGAGAGTTTGGGGCAAATGCTAACCGCGTTGGGTGAAGGCCATAAATCAAGCGCCGGCACGCATATTCTCAGCAGCACCACTCAGATCAAAATAGCCAGAGAACCAGAAAAATTTCAAGCGATCCGGGAAGCACGGAACGATATCGGTGCAATTTTCCGATCTCTAATCGAAGATGCGATTGCTGAGGGTGATCTGCCAAGAGAAACGGACCCTCTCATTACAGGAGATTTATTGATGGCTTTCTCCTTCAATGCGATCGGTACAGTCACAATCCACTGGGACCCAAAAAAATATATGAGCCAAATTTTGGAGGCGTTTGAACTGCTGACCAAATGAGACTCAATGGGCCGAATAACATTAGAGGTTCATAATATTTTTCCGTCCCCGTCAGCGATCGATAGACAGATTGCGTGTTGGAAAAAGCCAAATGCTGATTGGCAAAGTTGGTTTTGTAGAAATTACGACTCTGCAATGCCTGGTGCGAACGATGGAATGAACATGTTTGTTCCGGCAGGGTTGCCGGAAGCGGAGGCTAAAAACCTGGAGATTGCCTATCATATCTGGGTTGATTCTAAAGCTTTTTGGGACAAAATTTCTGACAGCGGCAAACAGCACAAAAGAGAATTTCAAGGTTAGCTTTTCCAGACCTTCAATACATCGGCTTTTGAGCCCAAAGTAGAAACTAGCGAGGTGTCCGTAATATCCCGAAAGCAGACGCTGGACTTAGGCCAGAGAAAGCCGTCGCGCACACAGTGTAATAGGGCCACAATCATATTGCTTAACATCAGGACTTATATAGTCTTAGATAGTTGACCGGTTGAGAGGAGCAATAACGACAGATAGCAAAGCTAATTTTAGCTGGGGTCACATTAATATCAACGTCCGCAACTTGGACCGCTCAATTGACTTCTATAAAAAACTTGGTTTTGAGGTTTTTATCTCCGCAATTCCTTATCTTGCGATAGACAGTTCAGCTGAGGAACAACAGCTGCCACAACAGGACCCGAACACGGGGCAAACACGGGTTGATCGAAAACCAGATACTCATCTAATTTTTGAGGCTGAGGATTAAACTCCCACAATGACCTTGTTCTGACGCCAAGATCATCTTGACCCGTGAAGTCTATCGAGTGCTGTTCATAGCGGCCTTTGGGCGCAAAAGCGGATACCAATGTTTGGGTATCAACCGGCAGCGATATCGGACGTGTCTTACGCCAGGCGTGTTAACAATGTTCAGCAGACTGCAAAGCGGACAATGTATCAAAACTACTCTGATCCTTTCCCGATACAATCACTAGCTTATCCAATTCCTAGAAAATCAATTAGCAAAATTCATCTTTTTACGGATTAACTTAGAGCAAAGGTCGATGATTTTCTGATCAGATCCGATCAAATCCGTCTATCACTTTGATTATTGGTATATATAATTGGTATGACATAAAGTGCATCATATATAAACATATAGGTATATATTTACGGTTGACAATTTGGAATAATGAGCCGAGTTTCTCCATCAATAAAAATAATATGGGAGAATGAGGATGTTTCGAGGAGGAATTGCGCGCGCGTCAGCCATTGGCAAAACGAGCGCTATGACGGCACTTTTGGGCAGCACGGCTATCATGATTTTGGCTAGCCCGGCCTATGCACAAGATACGGCAACACAAGATACGGGTACGACAGTCGCGGATGACGCAGACGAAGATGTCATTATCGTTTCCGGCATTCGCAGTTCTCTTGCCAGCGCGCTCGCTGAAAAGCGCGAAGCGTCAAGTCTCGTTGAAGTCATTCAGGCTGAAGATATTGGTAAACTGCCCGATCAAAACCTTGCCGAGGTTCTGGAAAATGTCACAGGCGTTCAGATCACTCGTCGAGGTGGTGTTGGCGTTGGTGTACAAATCCGTGGTACTAGCGCAAACCGGACTGAGATTAACGGTGTTGGAACTATTGGATCTGGCACAGGAAATGATTTCACGGGTAACCCTACTTCTGGTCGCGGCGGTATTAGCTTCGAAGATGTTAACGCAGCCATCATCGCTGCAGTTGAAGTCACGAAGGCGCCAACGGCTAAAACAACTGAAGGTTCCGTTGGTGGTACCATCAATCTTCGCACAATTCGCCCACTTGATTTGACAGAACGGCTGATATCGTTCCGTGCGCAAGGGGAATATAGTGAGCTTTCTGACAGTATCAAACCAAGAATTGCAGGCAGCTTTGGTAATAGTTGGTCTACCGGTGCGGGCGAAATTGGCATCGTGATAGCTGGTAGTTATACGCAGCAAGAATCAACATCATTCCGCCCCCGCGTTGACCGCGATACCCTGATTTCGGTTGGCGAAAGCGTTACGGCAGCTGGTGCCCCGGGGCCAGATTTTGACTATCTCGGTATTCAGTTCCTTAATCAGGAGCTCGAAAATTTTGAATATGACACAATCAATATTGCTGGTTCGGTCGAATGGGCTCCGAGTGATAATTTGAAGTTCTTCTTCGATGGCTTCTACAATGATCAGGAACGCCGGCAGGATAGTTCGCGTATCCAGGCTTCGGGTGTGAGTAGCTTGGCCGACCAAAATGTCCCAGCTACTTTTGAAACGGTTAATTTTGGTTCATTGGGCGGTGTGAATTTGGGTACTATCCAGGCGGCATTGACCGGCGTTATTGAGCCGAATATCGCCGATGATGATGATGATCCCAATCTGCGCTTTTCGAGCGATACCGGTGCTCGTCTTACCAAAAGCACTCTGTTCAGAATTGGTGGAGAATATGAAACCGGCCGCCTTTCTGCTCGGGTAGAGGCGTCACGAACAAGTTCTAGAACCTCAAGTCCGCAACTGGATACGACGTTGAATTTCATCAACCCTAATCCGCTTGCGCTAGATCCTTTTCTTGCAGGGAACGGTAGTAACGATAACGCAGTTCCATTCATCTATGATTTGACTGGTGGTTCGCTGGCATTCGGTATCAACTTTGATTCGCCTTTTGCTCCGACAAGTGCAGATCTGACTGATCTTAGTGGCGCGAATGTTGTGTTGGATGCGGTAACCGCGAGCAACAACAGGACTGAAAATGATGAGGTAGCTGGGCGTATCGATCTTAGCTTGGATTTAGAAGATATTGGTGACTTTATTACCTCTGTAGATTGGGGTTATCGTTACAACAGATTAGAATCTGATTTTACGCGGCTTCGGTCAACCTTTAGTACTGGCAATCTAGATAACAGTCCGTTCGGTACAGCATTCTCAGATCTTCTTGCTGTCGGGCCAGATAATTTCGGTGATGCGGATGGCCGGACATTGGCCATTCGTAACTTCATTACGATCGATCCGAATCTGGCATTTAGTGACCGTGAGGGTACATTTAGTACGCTGCAGGCTGCGCTAGATGCAACTGTGGGTGGACAAGCGGCGATTGCCGATGGCCGCCGTTTGTTGGCTGATCTTGACCCGACGAATACGGGCAATATTGGGGCTTCGTTTAACATTAACGAAACAAGCCATGCCGTTTATGGGCAGGCGAATTTTGACTTCGGTCAGATCCGCGGCAATGTAGGTCTTCGTTATATTAATACGAGAGTTAATTCGATTGGTAACCAGATTGTCGCCGAGGTCCTTGATCCTGTAACGGGTGCGGTGCTTGTTCCTGCTGCGATAAATCAGGTAACAACGTCCGGTAATTATGATCAATTCCTGCCGCGTGTGAATATTGTGGCAGACCTGACCGACAATTTGGCTTTGCGTGCCAGCTGGACCGAAGATATTAATCGTCCAAATTTCAACGCTCTATCTACCTCAATTAGTTTTCCAACTGGTCCGAATAATGCTGTGGTTATTGGCAACCCCGCTTTGCAGCCAGAAACAGTGACTTCATTTGATGCTTCGCTGTCATGGTATTTTGCACCGTCATCCGTGATCAGCGTTGGTTTCTTCCACAAAACACGAACAGATCTGTTCCAGACGCTGACTGAAGCAGCTGTTGAAGATGCCAATGGCTTCCGCGATATAACGCCCCCTTGCGAAGGAGGTGGCATCTTTAATCCGGTTCCTGATCGTAATGTTCTGGCTTCTGATGCAAATGCGGGTAACGGGCTGTGTGTTCCCATTAATACAACGGTCAACGATCCGGGTGAAACAACACAAACCGGTATTGAGATTGCATTCCAATATGATCTTTCTCAATTCGAAGATACGCTTGGATTTGCATCCGGCTTCGGTGTGATTGCCAACTATACCTATCAGAAGTTTGGCGGCGGTCTAATCCAAGACACGTCTGATGCCGATAGTCGTGGTACGGAAATCCTAGAATCCAGTAGTGGCCTTACCGGGCCGTTCACTGCGACACGCGGTTTACTTGATTTCTCTCCACATGCTTACAACGTGACGTTGTACTATGAGAAATATGGTATCTCGGCTCGTGCTCGTTACACTTGGCGCGATGCGTTCCGTACATTGGATACTGCGGCTGGTGCTTCGCTAGGTAGTACAATAGGCTTTCCGGTAACTACGGAAGCACGCGGGCAGTTGAACGCTAGTATCACTTATGATGTGACTGAAAATATCAATATTGGTGTTGAAGGCGTAAACCTGCTCAAGTCGGACATTACACAATCATGCGTCAATTCTGGTGGATTGTTTTGTAACCAAGGTCTTCCGGATCGTCGGCTGACCTTTGGTGCTTCGGTCAGGTTCTAGAAAAAAGTCGCGATCAAAATTGCGGCGATTAAGCTCTTGCTGCGGGGTAAAATGGGACGTCTTGGGCCATAAAATTTAGCCCAGTCCCTTATCTGCGGTTTCTAGTTAAGAGGTTCGGGTGTCTTTGATCTAACGCACTTGCGATTATGAGTTCGAGGCATTCCAACAGGGGGATTGGCGCAGCGGGAGCTTGAACCTGCTGCGCCAATTTGGAGCTTAGAGTTGCCTGCTGAACAATCGATAATTGATATGGGTCAGCACTAGGTCAAAAAGATTGAAATAGAGAATGTCGATCTATGGAAAGGAACTCTCGAACATATGGCTGAGCAGAGACTTTTTCATAGTGTTGCGGAACGGATAAGCGGCCTGATTGATGAGGGTGTGTTTCCTCACGGAACCCGCTTACCAGGCGAGAGAGAGTTGGCCGAAAGGTTTGAAGTTAGCAGGGTCACTATTCGTGAAGCTGAAATCGCTTTGCAAGCTATCGGACGTATTCAGACTAAAACCGGAACAGGCGCCTATGTCTGTGAGGAGCAGCCAAAAAACCCCGGTCATCTTCCTGATGTAAGCGCTTTTGAGCTTACCGAGGCGCGATCCTTGATCGAGGCGGAAGCGGCAGCGTTGGCAGCAAAAGTCATTTCTGACGATAAGCTGCAAAAGCTTGATGATCTCATTATCACCATGGCGAGCAGCGAGGAAAATGCTTCCCTTGCAGCCGATCGTGAATTTCATGCAACAATCGCGCAAGCATCCGGTAATGATGCCCTAATCCATATAATTGAGACGCTGTGGCGAGTGCGAGAGGTACTGCCTCAGGTTAGACATAGCTACGAAACCGTGTGTGATAAGGATGCCGCCATTCGTGCCGAGGAGCATCGGGAGATATTGAACGCCCTTAAGGCCCGCAATCCTGCTTCCGCGCGCCGTGCCATGCGGGAGCATTTTCTGCGTCTAATCAGTTCGATGCTCGATGCCACTGAAAAGGAAGCACTGCGCGACGTACAGCAACGTGCCAGCGAAAGCCGCGAACGGTTCTTGCCAACAGCCGAAATGGGTTGATTGGGTTGCTTTGGGACGAGGCCGAGATGTGGTCATGGTTGGTCGATGTTAATGTCCGCTTTCGGGATAAAGCAGTCGCGACGTTAATGTCTGCTTTGGGCGCAAAAGCGGACAGGAGCGAACGCAATAGATTTTTGCTTTTTTGGGCTGGATAAAACCTTCGAGGAGTTTGGAAGGTGGCCTGCTTACTCTACCTGTTTAATTCTTGACGTCTTTCTTGTGCAAAACTCGTGATCCCCCAATTTTGAGCAAGTGCATATGCTCTAGAAACAAAAAGAGAGATTTGAAACTTTGGCCCAAGTTCTGCGACTTGCTTCTTTCCTTCATCGTTCAGCGGCTCAAGGCAACCATTCAATTTGATATCCAAACCTTCGCAATGCCGTTCAACTTCAACGGTGCACTCGGTCATATTCTGTATATACGTATATTGTTCTCTAGGATCAGGATGAGTTAACAGACATCCAATTCCGCTACCGGCCATACGCAAATTGGCTCGATCTTCATCCCCAAGCATCCTGACAAGCCTTTTGTAGCCAAAATCAAACAACTCCAAGTGTGTTCGAGAAGCATGTGTTGAGGATATATATCCATTAGGCGCTTGTCGTGGTTCGCTGTGTGGACGAACATTCAAACTAGTTTCGCCAATTCTATATGTGGTGAAATTGTATTTCTCGGCATCGAGTAAGCGTGCAGGCGTTAACTTCAGTTCGTTGCCCGAATATGGGGTACCACGAGACAAAATAATGCTGTCAAAGTTTTTGGATCGAATGGGAACCGCCGGAGGACATTTATCTAATTCTGAGTGGTACCAGAATGGTTGACTGCCTGCCGACAATCGAACTCTTGGTTCGATGAAATCGATATAAGCGGCTGGTACATCGAAAACACCATGGAACTGCATCCCATCGAAATCAGGGTCCCCGTCTTTGCGGTAATAAGTATTTTTTAGATCACCGACTAATTTTACCTTCATACTTCCATCGAATTTTTCACATTCAGCGCGCAATCTGGAAACATCGGCGGACGCGTTGCAGCTGTGACCGGTTATTTCGGGATCAACTGTTACAGATGCAGTAGTCACATCGCCGTAAACCCAATCCAAATTCTCACTGACAGATAAAGCGTGAAGAAAATCACCCATACTGCTGCCGTATCTTAAAAATTTAAAGCTCAACGGCGATGATGGCCAATCATACAGTCCGTCCAATGCTTTATCAATCTTTGGCATTAGCCGAATGCCAGAAAGCGATCCGTTGATTTTTAGTGCAATCCAGCCCTGCACGACTTTGAATTGATTCTGGGTTGAGCGCTTGTCAGAGTGTAGATGGAGTTCTCCAGGTACTAAAACTTCGCCCGTGAGGGCACATATCTTTAAGTCGATCATCTGCTTTCCAAGTTTTTCAGAACGCCTAGATACGAGATTTCGGTTAATAATCCTATTATGTTGGTACGTTATGCTTGATCAATAGGGTGTCAGCTTTCGGGATATAGCCGCCACAACGCTAGTGTCCGCTTTGGGCGCAAAAGCGGACAGAAAAAGTTATTGTCGAAGCTAAAAAAAACAAGAAATACCGTTCAATCATTACATGGACAAAGCAGACAAGATAGACGTCCAAAAAGATGGGCTACGCTTCAAGAGCTTGGCTGATATATCACCAGCTGGAATATTTCTGACGGACTGTTCCGGCAGTTGCACATACGTCAATCAGTCCTGGATAGAATTGACCGGGCTGAACGCTGCTAAAGCTATGGGTCCAGGTTGGGCCGATGCGATTCATCCTGAAGATCGCCTTCGTGTATGGAAATGCTGGAACAATGCGGTTGAAAAGGAGGAGGTCTTTAACTTAGATTTTCGCTTTCAGAAACCAGCCGGCGACAGTGTATGGATCTCGGCTCTCAGTAGCCTGTATCGGGACGAACAAGGTGTCCCGAAAGGTTATATTGGCCTGTGTTTTGACATTAGCGAACAAAAAGCGCTCCAAATCGAGATCGACAATGCAAATCTTTTGTTTCGCAAAGCAGAAAAGATAGGACAAATTGGTACTTGGCGGATCGACACCGAAACTTATCAACTTTCATGGTCCGACCAGATTTTTGCTATTCATGGACTCCCGGTCGGCCGAATGCCATCATTAAAAAATGTGATGGAATATTATCCCGGAGAGGCTAAAACTCAGCTCTTTGAGACGGTCAAGAGATCTATCGAAGATCAGCAATCATTTGATTTGGAAACCGACTTTCTGACCACTCATGACCAATGGAAAAGGGTTCGAAATATTGGTGAACCCCAGTTTAATAATGGAAAACTAACTTCGATCATCGGCATTTGCCAAGATGTTACCGACAAATTTCGGTTAGAAGAGAAATTGCGGCTAGCTGCCAGAATTGATCCTTTGACAGGTATCCCCAACCGAAAAATGTTTGTCGAGACCATCCGAGCGATAACATGTCAGAACCATTTTCCGGACGACAGTGAAAATAGCATCTCATTGATTTTGATCGATTTAGACAATTTCAAAAGAGTAAATGATGACATGGGTCATCCGGCCGGTGATGAACTGCTAGTTCAAGTTGCCAAACGACTCTCTGCTGTTGAGGGCTCCGAGCTTGTAGCGCGGATTGGCGGGGACGAGTTCGCTGTGATAAAACACATGAACGGCAACAAGCTACTATGTGACGAGATAGTAAAGGAAATCCAAAGCGCTTTCGCTATACCTTTCGAAATTGAATCACAATATTTGAACTGCTCTGCCAGCATCGGATGGACATCAGGATTGGCAGGTAAGAAGTCAGAAGAAATGCTATCCAAAGAGGCGGATATCGCGCTTTATAGCTCAAAAGAGACCAACCCCAGAACTCCTGTTATGTTCAGCCATAATCTTGGTCGCAAACATGAGCGATACGCCCGGCTGGCACATGATCTCAAATCGGCGTTAGCCAACGGTGAAATGCACCTGTTGTTCCAACCACAGCTCGATATTGACAGTAACCAGATCCACTCGTTCGAAGCTCTGCTGCGTTGGGACCATCCGCATTTAGGGGCGATCTCTCCGAGCGAGTTCATCCCAATTGCAGAAGCATCCGGAACTATCGGGTCACTCGGTGACTGGGTTATGATGGAGGCTTGCCGTGAGGCAACTGGATGGCCAGAGGGAATACATGTTTCTGTAAATGTTTCAGCCATACAACTGGCCGAGCCAGATTTCATTACAAAAATTATGCGAACGCTGGCACAAAATCAATTTGATCCTAGCCGACTGGAGTTAGAAATTACGGAATCAGTTTTTATCAAAAATGTTGATCAAACTAAAAGAATGCTCAAGAAATTGAGCCAAATTGGAATCAAAATTGCGCTGGACGATTTTGGCACCGGGTTTTCTTCCTTGAGTTATCTGTGCGCTATCTCATTCGACAAAGTGAAGATTGATAGAAGTTTCATTGCTCAGATCGATCAGTTTAAGGGTTCCGCTCCGATCATCAATGCCGTGACAGGTCTTGGTGCAGCCTTAAACTTTAAAACGGTTGCGGAGGGCGTCGAAAATTCCCACCAGCTCGAGTTCCTAAAAGCAGAGGGATGCGATCAAATTCAAGGGTTTTTGATTAGTGAACCGATATCCAGCTCCGAAGTACATCGCTTTTTTGATTTGGAGGCCCGTAAAAAGGGGTTCGGCTAGAATTCAAGGCTTGCACCGCTAAGTGCAGTCACCGTATATTCGATTTTCGCTCCGAACGGTTGACCAATCAAATCCGATGGGAACGCAACGCCGATAATTTACTCCCGGCCGCCACCTAGACATGATGTCAATTTAAAGATGCCTTCTACAATATTGGCAACGGTTAGCGATTCATCACCTTCCCAGGCAAATATCTGGCCTTTGCTCAGCTTGACGGTGCGGCCAACACGGCTCAGTGCGTTAAGCTCATCGGGTGTTAGCACCGAACAGATTGCAAGACTGCGAACAACACAGGTATTACAGGACATCATCATCGATTCATAGTCGATCACATGTGCTGTAGCAATCTCATTGGTGTTTGTTGGCTAGAAACGTAAGCTTTCGGGATAAAGCAGTCGCACGCTAGTGTCCGCTTAGGGCGCAAAAGCGGACATTCGACTTTGTCGGGAGATTGAAGACGCTGATGACAATTGATGTGAGAGAATGTA